>NZ_JAAVJH010000009.1 GCF_012035195.1 Sphingomonas corticis | reverse complement strand
TGCGAGAAACGGCCTGGCTTTAACGATCCATACGACGCCTCGATAACGCCACACAGACCGGCCAAACCGCCGCCCACATGTCCCTTCATCAATTCAACAATGTCAAAGAGCCAGAAAAACCGACGCCTCGCCAGCCCTATCCCTTTCAGGTGGGCCGCTGCGCCAGTCTCTCGGTGACCGCTGCGATGCCGGTGAAGGCCGCCGCTGCGGTGAGGTGACTTCTATGCAGGCCGTTTGATTCGGTCAAACACTTTTTGCAGTTTTCTTGCAGTTCGATCGGAACCCCGCAGAAATCCGCCGTTTTAACCGGTTGTAAGCGGGCCGCGGGCTACCCCGCGGCGATGGCGACCGACGCGAATCATCCTGCGATCGCAGCGGAATCGCTCACCCGGCAGGTCCGCCGCGCCGTGATCTGGCGATCGGGATCGCAGATCGCGGCGCAGCTGGTCCAATGGGGCGCCACGTTCCTCGTCATCCGTCTGCTCGCGCCCAGCGACTACGGCCTGTTCGCGATGACGCAGGTGGTGATGTCGTTCCTCAGCATGATGAACGGCTACGGCCTCGCCAGCGCGCTGGTCCGCGCGCCCACCGTCGACCGGCGGCAGGTGCGCCAGCTCCTCGGCATGCTGCTCCTGCTGAACGGCGGCCTGGCCATCGCGCAGGCGCTGATGGCGCCGCTGGTCGCCGCCTATTACCGGCAGCCCGAGATCGCCGGCCTGGTGCGCGCGCAGGCGCTGCTGAACCTCACGACGCCGTTCATCGCCCTGCCCGCCGCTCTGCTGGGTCGCGCGCTGGATTTCCGCGCGCAGGCGAGTGCCAACATGGCGGCGGCAGTGGCCGGAGCAGTCACGGCGCTGGCAGGGGCGCTCGCCGGCTGGGGCGTGTGGACGCTGGTGGCGGCGCCGGCGATGCTGTTCTGCGTACGCGCGCTGATGCTGACGCGCGCGGCGCGGATGCCGCTGCGTCCCGCGTTCGACTTCCGCGGCGCGGGCACGCTGGCGCGGTTCGGCGGGATGATGGCGCTGGGCCAGCTGTTCTGGTTCCTGCAAAGCCAGAGCGACGTCTTCATCGCCGGGCGCACGCTGTCGCCGCACGAGCTGGGCCTCTACACGACCGCGCTGTTCCTGGCGCAGATCTTCGTGGCGAAGGTGGTGCCGCCGCTGAACGAGGTGGCCTTTGCCGCCTATGCGCGACTGCGGGACGATCCGGCGGCACGCGGGGCGGCGTTCGTGCGGGCGGTGGGGCTGGTGATGGCGGCGGCGCTGCCCTTCTACCTGGGGCTCGCCGTCACCGCCGGCCCGCTGGTCACCGCGGTGCTGGGGGCGAAATGGGCGGCGGCGGCGCCGGTGGTCGCGCTGCTGGCGCTGGCGATGCCGTTCATGACGCTGCAGGTGCTGTACGCGCCCGCGTGCGACGCGATCGGGCGGCCCGACGTGGGCGTGCGCAGCGGGATGGAGGGGGCGGCGATCCTGACGCTCGCGTTCCTGGTCGGCGTTCGATGGGGAATGACCGGCCTCGCGCTCGCGTGGCTCGGCGCCTATCCGCTCTACCTCGCCCTGGGCAGCCGGCGGGCGTTGCCGGTGATCGGCGCGCGGGCGGGGGATCTGCTGCACGCCGTCGCCCCGTCGGCCGCGGCCGCCGTCGCCATGGCGGGGGCGGTGCGGCTGGTCGATCGCGCGCTGCCGGTCGCCGACGCCGTCCCGCGGCTGGCGCTGCTGGTCGGAACCGGCGTGCTCGCCTATGCCGCGGCGATGCTGCTGATCGCGCGCCCGCTGCTGCGCGACATCGTCTCGCTCGCGCGGCGGTGACGCCGCTCAGGACTGCTGGATATAGTCGCGCATCGCCGCCGCCTCCGCCTCGATCCGATCGATGCGATAGGCGACGAGATCGCCGATCGAGACGATGCCCGACAGCGCGCCGCCGTCGACCACCGGCAGGTGGCGGATGCGGCGGCGCGTCATCAGCGACAGCGCGGCGAGCACGGCGTCGTCGGACGCCACCGTCACCGCGGGCGCCGTCATCGCCTCGCGTACCGGCCGCGCCAGGACGGCGGTGTCGCCGCCGGCCAGCCCCTGGATCACGTCGCGCTCGGAGAAGACCCCGGCCACGACGCCGCCCTCCACCACCGGCATCGCGCCGATGCGCCGTTCCGCCAGCAGCGCGATCGCGTCGGCGACGCGGGTTTCCGGATCGATGGTGCACACCTGCGCACCCTTGCGCGCGAGTATCGCCGCGATGGTCATTTGGCCTCTCCCTTCGCGTATGGGCTGGAAAGGTGGCACGTCCTGTCGCAGATGCAAGCGGGATGACGGGCCTCGACGATCCGCACTACGCGCGCTTCGCCTGGCGGCGGTTCCGGCGCATCCTGGCGGCGACGACGGCGGCGGGGGTGGTGGCGGCCGGCGTGGCGATCGTGCTGGTGGGCCGCGCCTACGGCCCGCTCGGCTGGGTGGCGGTGCTGGCGCTGTTCGGCGGGGTGGTCGGGTCGGTGGCGATGGCGGGGGCGCTGATGGGGCTCGCCTTCATGAGCTCGGGCACCGGGCACGACGAGGCGGTGGACGCCTTCACGCCCGACCGCGACGGGCGCTGACGCGCGAACGGCGCCGGCCCGGTCGGGGGGCCGACGCCGTCCGCGTGGTCGAGCCGGGGCGCGAGGTCAGCCGACCTGCGGCGCCTCCGCCGCGGCGGTGCGGACGCGGCGGCGGCGCGGCTTGGGCGCTTCCTCCCCGGCCTCGTCGTCGACCGCGGGCGCGGCGGCCTGGACGCCCAGCGCGGGCGGCAGGCGATCGATGCCAAGCGCCATGTCGGCCGCGGCGTCGGGCGCACCCGCTTCCGCCACCTGCTCCTCGCGCGGCTTGCGTCCGCGGCGACGGCGCGGCGCCTCCTCCGCGTCGGTCACGGCGGCGGGCGGGACATTGGCGAGGTCGTTCGCCGGCTCGGCCGCGGGCTGGAAGGCCGGTGCGGCGTCGCGGCGCGCCTCGACGCGGGGACGCCGCTCCTCGCGCTCGCGCGGCTGGTAGCCGTCCTCACGGTCGCGGGGCTGGCGGTTCTCGTCGCGGTCGCGCGACTGGCGGTTCTCGTCGCGATCGCGCGACTGGCGGTTCTCGTCGCGATCGCGCGACTGGCGGCCGTCCTCGCGGTTGCGCGGCTGGCGCGCGTCGTCGCGGTCGCGGGAGCCGCGGCCCTCGCCCTCGGAGCCGCGCAGCTGCTCGTCGGCGCGGACCTGATCGCCCTCGTCGCCGAAATCGTCGGCACCGTCGAAGCCGCCGTCGAACGAGTCGAAATCGTCGCGCAGGCGGCGCGGCATCTGCTCGTCGGAGCGGCCGCGCTGGTCGGCCAGGACGCGGAAATAATGATCGGCGAACTGGAGGTAATATTCGGTGTTCACGCGGTCGCCGGACATCTGCGCGTCTCGCGCCATGTTGCGATATTTCTCCAGCAGCTGCGCCGCATTGCCGCGCGCGCGGCTGTCGATCCGGTTGCCGCTGTCACGCTGTCCCTGGCCGCCACCGCCGTTCTGACGCTGTCCGCCGCCACCACCGCGACCGCGACGGCGGCCGTTCTGCCGGTTGTTGATCAAATTCCCGTTCCCGTCCTTGATACAAAGCCCGTTCGCGATGAACGGCGTCCGCTCCTGTAGCGGGTTGCACCTGTACGCCGGCACGGGCGCTGGCCCCGCGTGCCGGATTGCCATGGCCGCCGACGGTCGGCGGTTGATGACGTAAAGCGGGCCTGACGCCCCACATCGTGCGATGATGTCGATGTCGCGAGCCCCTCCGCCACGTCTAGACGGTCGAACCCGGTTCTCAAAGCGAAATATCGTGCGCTGGCACGCCGCTTTCAAGGTCCTGCGACCGGAGGCAGGATCGAGAGGCAGCGGTCGTTCCCGGCGAGGTCGCGCCGCAGCGCCACCGCCAGCCCCTGCGCGCGGAACAGCGCGGCGGCGCTGTCGCCCTGGTCGTGTCCGATCTCCACGCACGCGACGCCTCCCGGCGCGATCAGCCGCGGCAGCGCGGGGGCGATGCGGCGATAGTCGTCCAGCCCGTCGGCGCCCGCGAACAGCGCGCTCGCCGGCTCGTGCCGCGCCACCTCGTCGGGCAGCGCGGTGCCCGCGGCGATATAGGGCGGGTTCGCCAGCACCAGGTCGAAGCGCGCGTCGATCCCCTCCGCCCAGTTGCCATGCCGCAGCGTCGTCCGCGCCTCCATCCCCAGCGCCCGCGCGTTGCGCCGTGCCCAGTCGAGCGCGGCAGGCGAGGCGTCAACGCCCGAGCCGGTCGCCTCCGGCCATTGCGCCAGCGCGGCGAGCAGCAGCGTGCCCGGGCCGGTGCCGAGATCGAGCACGCGGCGCGGCCCCGCGGTGCCGGCGAAATGATCCACCGCCGCCTCGATCAGCGTCTCGCTGTCCGCGCGCGGCACCAGCGCGCCGGGACCGACGGCGAGGTCGATCGTCCAGAAGGCGCGCGTGCCGGTGAGATAGGCGACCGGCTCCTGCCGCGCGCGCCGGGCGACGAGGTCGGCGAAGGCGGCGGGCACGGCGTGGTCGGCGAGCGTCAGCAGCAGCCGCTCGCGCGGCACGCCGAGCGCGTGGGCGAGCAGCAGCTCGGCATCGAGCCGGGGAGTGGCGGAGAAATCGAAGCGGGCGGCGGCCTCGGCGAGCGCCTGACGGGCGGTGGTCATGGCGTCGCGAACGTTGAGGATGTTGAGGTGCCGGCGCGGTTTCCGCGGGCGACGCGCCGGGGTGGCGACGGGGAGGCGACTTGGACGCGACAGGCGCGCGTCACCGACGCGACACTGGCGATGGGTGTGGGGATCATGCGGCGCAAATAGCTGGCGGGGGCGGCGTAGGACAGCGCTTCGGTCGATCGGTGCGGCGTGTCGCCGGCCGGGGATGGGCTCACGCAAAGGCACGACGCCACGAAGAAGGTTGGTTCGCGCAGAGACGCGGAGGCGCAGAGAGGTGTCGTTCGCGGTCAGGGTCCGAGCCGCCAGCGGCGCTCCGTGATTGGCCGCCGGGTGAGTTGGTGCATCGCTGGCGCGCGTTGGGTCGGCGGGGACCTTCTCTGCGCCTCCGCGCGAACTAGCCCTCTTTGCTCTGCGCCTCCGCGTGAACGCAGCTTCCGCGGCCCTGCGCACGCCGGAGTTCCGGCCGCGAGCGCGGAAGCAAGATCGCGGATCAGCCCTCCAGCGACGCCAGCCGTTCCGCCTCGTCCTCGGCGATCAGCGCGCCGATCAGTTCGTCCATCTCGCCCTGCAATATTTCCGGCAGGCGGTGCAGCGTCAGGTTGATGCGATGGTCGGTGACGCGGCCCTGCGGGAAATTGTAGGTGCGGATCCGCTCCGAGCGGTCCCCGGAGCCGACCATCGCCCGCCGCGTGCCCGATCGCTCGGCCGCCAGCCGCTCGCGCTCCGCCTCGTACAGGCGGGTGCGCAGGACCTTCAGCGCCTTGGCCTTGTTCTTGTGCTGCGACTTCTCGTCCTGCTGGATGACGACGAGCCCGGTGGGCAGGTGGGTGATGCGCACCGCGCTATCCGTGGTGTTCACCGACTGGCCGCCGGGCCCGGACGAGCGATAGACGTCGATGCGCAGGTCGCGCGCCTCGTCGATCTGCACGTCCACCTCCTCCGCCTCCGGCAGCACCGCGACGGTGGCGGCGGAGGTGTGGATGCGGCCGCCGCTCTCCGTCACGGGCACGCGCTGGACGCGGTGGACGCCGCTCTCGAACTTCAGCTGCGCGAAGACGCCCGCGCCGGTGATGCCGACCACGGCCTCCTTGTAGCCGCCCAGCTCCGCTTCCGAGGCGGAGATCAGCTCGACGCGCCAGCCCCGTCCCTCGGCGTAGCGCTGGTACATGCGCAGGAGGTCGCCGGCGAACAGCGCGGCCTCGTCCCCGCCGGTGCCGGCGCGCACCTCCAGCATCGCCGAGCGCTGGTCGGCGGCGTCGCGCGGCAGCAGCGCGAGCGCGAGGCGGCGGTCCGCCTCCGCCAGCGCCACCTTGTTCTCGCGCAATTCCTCCTCTGCCATGGCGCGCAGGTCCGCGTCGGCGTCCTCGGTCATGTAGGCGAGGCTCTCCGCCTCCGCGCGCAGCCGCCGCACCTCGCCCGCCGCCTGCGCGACGGGTTCCAGCTCGGCATATTCCTTCGACACCTGGACGAAGCGGTCGCCGTCGAGATTGCCCGTCGACATCTGCGCGGCGAGTTCGTCGCGGCGCGCCTCGATCTGCGCGATGCGTTCGGGGGAGATCGTGGTCACGGGAAGGTCCTCCCCGGCGCCGGGAGGATCACAGCAGCCCCTCCGTGCGCGAGCCGGCGCCGTCCAGCACGCGGCTGCGGCGGCCGTCGGCGGCGAAGGTCAGCGTCTCGCGCGGGTCCAGCTTCAGCGCCTTGTCGTAGCGCTTCCTCGGCGATCCCGTCGCCACCAGCTCCGCCGACACGCCCGCGCGGCGCAGCGTGGCGAGCGCGGCCTGCGCCTCGCCCAGCGCGGCATCGTCCTCGACGACGACGGCAACGTCGGTCCGCGGCGCCGCCGGCTCCTCGATCAGCATCGCCAGCCGCTCGACCCCCGCGGCCCAGCCGACGCCCGCGGTCGCCGGGCCGCCCAGCGATTCAACCAGTCCGTCGTAGCGCCCGCCCGCCAGCACGGTGCCCTGCGCGCCCAGCCGGTCGGTGACGAACTCGAACGCGGTGTGGCGATAGTAATCGAGCCCGCGGACAAGGCGCGGGTTGCGAGTCCACTCGACCCCGGCGGCGTCGAGCCCCGCGGTCACGGCGTCGAAGAAGGCGCGCGCCTCCGCCGTCAGGAAGGCGTCGATGTCCGGCGCGGCGTCGGCGATCGGACGGTCGCGCGGGTCCTTGCTGTCCAAGATGCGGAGCGGGTTCTTGTCGAGCCGAGCGAGGCTCTCCTCGGACAGATCGCCGCGATGGCCCTCGAAATGCGCGACCAGCGCGGCGCGCCACGCCTCGCGGGTTTCGGCATCGCCCAGCGTGTTCAGTTGCAGCGTCACCTCGTCGCCGATGCCCAGCTCCTTCAGCAGCTGGTCGGCGAGCGTCAGCAGCTCCACTTCCGCCGCCGGCTCAGGCGCGCCCAGCACCTCGGCGTCGATCTGGTGGAACTGGCGGTAGCGGCCCTTCTGCGGACGTTCGTAGCGGAACAGCGCGCCGGAGGTGGCGAGCTTCAGCGGCGCATATTGCTGCCACCCCCCCGTGATGTACGCCCGCGCGATCCCGGCGGTGAACTCGGGCCGCAGCGTCAGCGAATCGCCGCCCTTGTCCGGGAAGCTGTACATCTCCTTCGACACGACGTCGGTGGTCTCGCCGATCGAGCGGGCGAAGACCTGCGTGTCCTCGAACACCGGCACCTCGACGCGCTCGAACCCGTAGAGCCGGCGGACGCGGTCGAAGGCGGCGAGGACGTGGGCGAAGCGGCGCTCCTCGGCGCGGAAGATGTCCTGCGTGCCGCGCACGCGCTGGGGTGTCTGATTGCGGGCCATGGAGCGCGGGTATCTAGTAGAGCGGCCCGGCTCGCGCTAGCGGGTGCGGATGGGGTGGTGGCGACAGACGATCGGGCGGGTGGCGCCGCCGCGCTTCGTGCTGTTCCTGCTCGTCTTCGCCGCCGCCGCGCCGATCGGGATCCTGCATCACGGTTGGCAGCGCGGGCCGATGCTGGCGTTCGACGTCGCCGCGATCGCCTTCCTGCTGTCGATGCCGTCGCTGTTCCGCCAGGGGTCGGCGGCGGAGATGCGCGCGACGGCGCGGCGGACGGACGCGAACCGCGGCGAGATGCTCGCGCTCGCCGTCATCGCGACGCTGGCGGTGCTCGTCGCGGTGGCGGCGGAACTGGAGCGGCCGGGGCGCGCGGACACGGCGCTGGTGCTCGCGACGCTGGCGCTCGCCTGGGGCTTCGCGAACATGGTCTACACGCTGCACTACGCGCATCTCTACTATCGGCCGGGCGACGGCGGGGATGCTGGGGGACTCGATTTCCCGCAGGAGGACGAACCCGATTATTCGGACTTCCTCTATTTCGCGGTGACGCTGGGGATGACGTTCCAGACCAGCGACGTGGCGGTGACCAGCCGGACGATGCGGC
Source organism: Sphingomonas corticis (assembly GCF_012035195.1). Taxonomy (GTDB): domain Bacteria; phylum Pseudomonadota; class Alphaproteobacteria; order Sphingomonadales; family Sphingomonadaceae; genus Sphingomonas; species Sphingomonas corticis. The sequence continues at coordinate 117,256 of NZ_JAAVJH010000009.1, read as the reverse complement.
GCGTCGTCACGGGGCAGGCGGTCGCGGCGTTCGTGTTCAACCTGGGCGTGCTGGCGTTCACGATCAACGTGCTCGGCGGCGGGGGGTGAGGCCGCTTGCGCCGATGCGGACGGTTGAGGCTTGAAGGCGGTGGAGCCATCCGCGTAAGCCTCGCCGTCGCAACGATATCGGGACGCTCATGATCCGCCGCTTCCTCGCCGCCAGCCTCCTCGCCTCCACCGCCGCCGCCGCCCAGGTGCCCGCCGGCAACAGCGCGCCGCAGCCGGTGCCGTTCGTCGACACGATCCCGGCACCGCAGGACACGCGCTATCCCGGCACGATCCGGTTGGACGTGGACGCGACCGACAACCGCCGCGGCATCTTCCGCGTGGTGGAGACCATCCCGGTCGCCAAGGCCGGCAAGATGGTGCTGCTGTTCCCCAAGTGGCTGCCCGGCGCGCACAGCCCGCGCGGCGAGATCGAGAAGCTGGCCGGGCTGGTCATCACCGCGGGCAACCGGCGGGTCGAGTGGACGCGCGATCCCGTCGACGTCTACGCCTTCCACATCGAGGTGCCCCAGGGCGCGCGGACGATCGAGGCGCGGTTCCAGTTCATCTCCGCGACGAAGGGCGACCAGGGGCGCATCGTCGCGACGCCGACGATGATCTCGCTCCAGCCCAATTCGGTCAGCCTGTACCCCGCCGGCTACTTCACCCGGCAGATCCCGGTGCAGATGACGGTCCGCTACCCCGACGGCTGGACCGCGTCGGGCGCGATCCCGGCGAAGGTGACGGGATCGACCTACACCTACGACACCACCAACTACGAGGTGCTGGTCGATTCGCCGATCCTCGCCGGGCGCTACGGCAGGACGTGGGACCTGTCGCCGCGGGTGAAGCTGGCGACGTATGCGGACGACCCCGCCGAACTCAACGCCACGCCCGAGCAGGTCGACGCGCACAAGCGGCTGGTCGATCAGGCGGTGAAGACGTTCGGCGCGCAGCATTACGACCGCTACACCTTTCTGCTGTCGATCACGGACGAGCTGGGCGGGATCGGCCTGGAACATCACCGCTCCAGCGAGAACGGCGTGACGCCCGGCTATTTCACCAAATGGAACGAGGGGCCGGGCCGCCGCAACCTGCTGCCGCACGAATACACGCACAGCTGGGACGGCAAGTTCCGCCGCGGCGCGGACCTGTGGACGCCAGACTATCGCACGCCGATGCGCGGGTCGCTATTGTGGGTGTACGAGGGGCAGACGCAATTCTGGGGCTACGTGCTGCAGGCGCGGTCAGGGCTGGTCAGCAAGCAGGACACGCTGGACCAATATGCCGCGATCATGGCGCTGTACGACAGCCAGCCCGCGCGGGCGTGGCGCGACCTGGTCGACACCACCAACGATCCCGTCATCTCCGCCCGCCGGCCCAAGGGCTGGACCAGCTGGCAGCGCAGCGAGGACTATTACAACGAGGGGCTGCTCGTGTGGATGGACGTCGATTCGCTGCTGCGCGAGAAATCGGGCGGCACCAGGTCGATCGATGATTTCGCCCGCGCCTTCTTCGGCATCCGCGACGGGGACTGGGGCGAGGTGACGTACACGCTGGACGACGTCGCCGCGACGCTGGACGCGATCCAGCCCTACGACTGGAAGGGCTATCTCACCCGCCGCCTGACCGAGCACGCCAAGGGCGCGCCGATCGAGGGATTCGCCCGCAACGGCTATCGTCTGATCTACACCGACGCGCCCACCCCGTCGTTCAAGGCGAACGAGGGCACGCGCAAGATCGTCGACCTGACCTACTCGGGCGGCTTCGTCGTCGGCACCGCCGCGGGCGAGGTCTCGGGCGTGACGTGGGACAGCCCCGCCTTCGCCGCCGGGCTGACCGTCGGCCACACGATCGTGGCGGTGGACGGCGAGGCGTTCACGCCCGACGCGCTGAAGGGCGCGATCGCGGCGGCGAAGGGCACGAAGGCGCCCATCCCGCTGATGGTGAAGGAGGGCGATCGCTATCGCACCGTCGCCCTCGACTATCACGGGGGGCTACGCTACCCGCGGCTCGAGAAGATCGGCACGGCGGACGGCGGCCTCGACAGGCTGCTCGCCCCGCGCTGACACCCAAGGATCACGACACGGAGATTCCATGCGTATCGACCTCATCCCGGTCGGGCAGAACCCGCCCGACGACCTGAACGTCATCATCGAGGTGCCGACCGGCGGCGAACCGGTGAAGTACGAGTTCGACAAGGCGTCGGGCGCGCTGTTCGTCGACCGCATCCTGCACACGCCGATGCGCTATCCGGCGAACTACGGCTTCGTGCCGCACACGCTGTCGCCGGACGGCGATCCGCTCGACGCGCTGGTCGTCGCGCGCTCGCCGTTCATCCCGGGATGCGTCGTGCGCGCCCGGCCGATCGCGGTGCTGAACCTGGAGGACGAGGCCGGCGGCGACGAGAAGCTGGTCTGCGTGCCGGTGGACCAAACCTTCCCTTACTATTCCAAGGTCGGCGAGAAGGACGACCTGCCCGAGATCGTGTTCGAGCAGATCGAGCATTTCTTCACCCACTACAAGGATCTGGAGAAGACCAAGTGGGTGCGCATCGGCACCTGGGGCGACCGCGAGGAAGCGCGCCGCATCACGCTGGAGGCGATCGACCGCTACAACGCCGCCAAGGCGCAGGGCGAGGAACCGCACGACCACGACGTGCCGGGCCGGGAGTAGTCATCCTCGCCCTCTCCTTTCGGGAGAGGGTGGGGGTGAGGGGCCGCCACGAGCGCAGCGCTCGTGGCGGCCCCTCACCCAACCATCATCGAAGGGGAGAGGGCTATTTGCCGCACTTCTTCACCGGCGCCCGCCTGCCCGCTTCGATGCCGAGGACGGCCCATTGGCGCAGCGCCTCGGCATCGTCGAGGCAGTCGTCGGGCGCCTGCCGGTAGTTCATGCTCGCCACGCTCCCGTCGCCGCGCTCGTAGGTGAAGCGCGCGCAGCCTGCCGCGTCCCAGGCGGGGTCGCTGACCGCATCCCCCTTGAACCAGAGGCTGCCGTCGCCGTCGACGATCGCGAAGACGGTCCCGTCGCAGTAGAGCGTCGCGCCGCCCATCATGCGCCGGTGCGTGACGGTGCCGAGCGGCGCTATCCCCTCCGCCACCCAGTCGATCAGGCCGGTATCGAGCGGCATGTCTTTCCCCTTCGCGCCCGGCCCCCTTCCGCTTCATGCGCCGGCGGGTTTCGCGATCCTGGCGCAGCCGGCTCTTCGCCTGCAACGCCTTTGCGTTCTGCCGCCGTGTTGAAGAAGGAAGGTTTGTTCACGTGGAGACGCGGAGAAGAAGGATGCCGTGAAGCCCCCGAGCCGCCACCGGCAGCTGACGATCGGAGGCGGGCAGCGATCTTTGTCCCGCAGACGCGGGACGGTCCTGCCGGCGCGCCCTCTCTGCGGCTCCGCGCCTCTGCGCGGGCCGCTTCTTCATCGCGCCTCCAGCCTCAATGCCCCGCGGTCAGCTTCAGCCCGGCGATGCAGGCCACCGCGCCGAGGATCAGCAGGAGGCGGACGAGCGTCGCCGCCTCGCCGAACCAGACGATCCCGATCAGCACGGTGCCGAGCGCCCCGATGCCGGTCCAGACCGCATAGGCCGTGCCCATCGGGATGGAGCGCGAGGCGAGTTCCAGCAGCCCCATCGACAGCGTGACCGACACGAGGAAGCCGAGCGTCCACGGCACGTTGCGGAAGCCTTCCGCATGGCGCAGGCAGGTGGTGAAGCCGATTTCGAACAGCCCGCCCAGGACCAGCCAGATCCAGCCCATCAACCGCGCCCCGCCAGCCGCGCGAGCGCGTCGCCCGTCAGCCGCTGCACCGTCCATTCCTCCATGCCGACCGCGCCGATCGCGCGGTAGAAGCCGATCGCGGGTTCGTTCCAGTCGAGCACCGACCATTCGAACCGCGCGCAGCCGCGGTCCAGCGCGATGCCGGCGAGATGGGCGAGCAGCGCCCTGCCCACCCCCCGCCCGCGCGCCGCGGGGGTGACGTACAGATCCTCGAGATAGAGGCCGCGCCGCCCCGTCCATGTCGAGAAATTGTGGAAGAACAGCGCGAAGCCGGCCGGCTCGCCGTCGACTTCGGCGATCGCCGCCTCCGCCGCGGGGACGGCCCCGAACAGCGCCTCGGCCAGCATCGGTTCCGTCGCCTCCACCGCGTCGGGCTCGCGCTCATAGGCGGCGAGTTCGCGCACGAAGCGCAGGATGACGGAAACGTCGGCGGAGGTGGCGGGGCGAACGATCATGCCGCGCCCTCTATCACCTTGGGCACGCGACGGCGCGCGGCGAAGAGGCAGGCGGCGACGATCACCCCCGCCCCCGCCAGCGTCGTGGGCGCGACACGCTCGCCGAACACCAGCCAGCCGAGCACCGCGGCGTAGACGAACGAGGTATATTCGGTGGTGGCGAGATAGCCCGTCTCCCCATGGGCATAGGCCCAGGCGAGCAGGAACAGCGAGCCCGTGCCCAGCAGCGCGCCGGCGGCGATCTTCGGCCATTCCGCCGCAGGGGGCAGCACCAGCAGCCACGGCGCGGCGAGCAGCAGGATGGCGGTGACGATGGCGGACTGGAAGAAGGCGATCTCGCCCGGGCGCGCGGCCTGGCTCTGCACCCGCGCGACGACGAGATTCAGCGCGTAGAGCACGGCCGAGACGAGGATGGCGGCAGCGCCCGCGAACGCCTCCGGCCCCAGCGCCGCCGCGCGATGGCCTACGAGGATGATCGCCACGCCGGCGAGCGCGGCGACCGAGGCGGCGATCACGCGCGGGCCCACCCGCTCCTTCAGCAGCAGCGCGCCGAGCAGGAGCGCGAGCAGCGGCGCGATGTACGACAGCGCGATCGCCTGCGCCATCGGCACGCGCGCGAGCCCCCAGAAGAAGAGCAGCGCCATGGCCGCGGTGATCGCACCGCGCAGGACGTGCAGCCGCGCCGCCGCGCGCGACGGCCACCCGCCGCCGCTGGCCCGCCACGCGGTGCCGCCGATGATCGTCGACAGCGCGGTGCGCCACGTGAGCGCGTTGTAGACGCCGAGCGCGAGCGTCAGCGACTTCATGAACGCATCCATGATCGAGAACAGCCCGATCCCCGCCGCCGCGACGGCGAAGGCGGCGGCGGGGGAGAGATGGCGGGCGGAGGCCTTCACCGGATCAGGCGGACGTCGACGCCGATGTCGAGCGCGGCCCACGCCGTGTCGGCCGTGAGGACCGGCACGTTCAGGCGCTGGCCCAGCGCGAGGCAGATGCGGTTGCCGAGCGACCGACCGAGCGACATGGTGAAAGGACGCAGCTCGGCAGCGCGGCGCGCGTCCTCGCGCGTGTGCTCGACGTGCACGATCGGCAGGCGACGCATGACGAGATCAGCGTCGTCGATGTTCAGCCCCAGCTCGATCAATTTGGTCAGCACCTCGGCGAGATTGACGGTGGACAGAAGGAACGGGCCATCGTCGCGGACTAGAACGTCGCCACCGGGCTCGTCGCGCAGGAACGCGACCAGCACCGATGAGTCGATGACCTGCCTCACTCCCCCCAATCCTGCCGCCGCTCGCGCAGGAAACGATCGACGCTATAGTCCTTCAAGCCGCCGCGCAGCCGCGCGAGCGCCGCGTCGGGATCGTCGCGCCGCAGGGTGATGGCACCCTCCTCGCGCTCCAGCACGACCGAATCGCCGTCCTTGATACCGAGTTCGCGACGCAGATCCGCAGGGATGACGATCTTGCCGCCGGCGATCACCTTCGCATGGTAGGTCATGGGCGCGCCTCCTATACCCGGACGCTAGCACAAGACCTACTCCGCCGCCAGTTCCTGCGCTGCTGCCGTGTGGGCCCGCGCCACATCGGCCGCCTCGATCTCCGCGGCCTTCGCCTCCACCAGTCGCACGATATGCTCGATCATATCGGCGTCCTGCACGTGGTGGTCGGTGACGCCGGACAGGTAGACCATGTGCTTGCCGTTGCCGCCGCCGGTGATGCCGATGTCGGTCTCGCGCGCCTCGCCCGGGCCGTTGACGACGCAGCCCAGCACCGACAGGCTCATCGGCGTGCGGATGTGCTGGAGCCGCTCCTCCAGCGCCTGCACCGTGCGGATCACGTCGAAGCCCTGGCGCGCGCAGGACGGGCAGCTGACCACGCGGACGCCGCGATTGCGGATGCCGAGCGCCTTCAGGATCTCGAAGCCGACGCGCACCTCCTCCTCCGGCTCGGCGGAGAGCGAGACGCGGATCGTGTCGCCGATGCCGTACCACAGCAGCGAGCCCATGCCGATCGACGACTTCACCGTGCCGCCGATCAGCCCGCCCGCCTCGGTGATGCCCAGGTGCAGCGGGCAATCCACCGCCTCCGCCAGCTGCTGATAGGCGGCGACGGCGAGGAAGACGTCCGACGCCTTCACGGCGACCTTGTACTCGTGGAAGTCGTGGTCCTGCAGCAGCTTGATATGGTCTAGCGCGCTCTCGACCAGCGCCTCGGGACAGGGCTCGCCGTATTTCTCCAGCAGGTCGCGCTCGAGGCTGCCGGCGTTGACGCCGATGCGGATCGCGCAGCCGTTCGCCTTTGCCGCGCGCACCACCTCCGCCACCCGCTCCGACGAGCCGATGTTGCCGGGGTTGATGCGCAGGCACGCCGCGCCCGCGTCCGCCGCCTCCAGCGCGCGCTTGTAGTGGAAGTGGATGTCGGCGACGATCGGCACCTTCGCGGCGCGCACGATCTGTCCCAGCGCGGCGGTCGATTCCACGTCGGGGCAGGAGACGCGGACGATGTCCACGCCCGCTTCCTCGCACCGGCGGATCTGCGCGATCGTCGCCGCGGGGTCGCTGGTCGGCGTGTTCGTCATCGTCTGCACGGTGACGGGCGCATCGCCGCCGACGGGGACGTTGCCGACCATGATCTGGCGGCTCGCGCGGCGCTGGATATCGCGCCAGGGACGGACGGACATGAAGGACTTCCCGATCTATTCGCGCGCGATATAGCGGCTCGCACGCATAAACGGAACTGAAGGGGCAGGATGATGACGCTTTCGCTCTACGACGCGGTGATTCCGTCGAACCGGCAGATCCTGGGCGCGGTGGCGGGCCTGATCGACAAGGCCGCCGCCTTCGCGCAGGCGCAGGGCCGCGACGAGGCGGCGCTGATCGACGCACGGCTGGCGAGCGACATGCTGCCGTTCGGCTATCAGGTGAAATCCTGCGCCAACCATTCCGCCGGCGCGTGGGCGGGGGTGCAGGCCGGCAGCTTCAGCCCCAGCCGGTCGATGTGGCCGACCGACTTCGCGGGGCTGCGCGCGCTGGTGGAGGAGGCCGACGCCCATCTCGCCGCGATCGACCGCGCCGCATTCGACGCCACGGCGGAGCAGCCGACCGACTTCGTGATGGGCGAGATGCGGCTGCCCTTCACCGCGGGGCAGTTCCTGCTGTCCTTCTCGCAGCCCAATTTCTACTTCCACGCCACCACCGCCTACGCGATCCTGCGCAAGGAGGGGGTGAAGCTGGGCAAGGCCGACTTCCTGGGGCGGCTGCGGCTGCGCCCGGCAGGGTGACGATTGGCCAGGCCGCGACGAAGCTGCTAGGCGCGCGGCCACGATGGGTAATCCCGTACAACGTCACTACGGCCTGGACTGGCTGCGGATCGGCGCCTTCGCGATCCTGATCCTCTACCATGTCGGCATGGTGTTCGTGCCGTGGGACTTTCACGCGAAGCTGCCCGGCGCGTGGTGGGTGGCGGTGCCGATGATGGCGTCGAACCCGTGGCGGCTGAGCCTGCTGTTCGTCGTGTCCGGCTATGCCAGCCGCGCGCTGCTGAAGCGCAACGCCACCGCGGGCAAGTTCGCGCGGCAGCGCTCGCTGCGGCTGCTGGTGCCGCTCGCCTTCGGCGTCGCGCTGGTGGTGCCGCCGCAGCCGTGGGTCGAGCTGACCAGCAAGTACGGCTACGCGCACGGCTTCGCGCATTTCTACGTGCACGACTATTTCCGCTTCGGCGCGGTGGGGCCGATCGTGCTGCCGACGTGGAACCACCTGTGGTTCGTCGGGTACCTGTGGTGCTATTCGATGGCGCTCGCGCTGCTGGTCGGCGCGCTGCCGGCGGCGGTGCGGCGCGGCGTGCAGCGGGGGTTCGACCGCGTGGCGCGGGGGCCGGCGCTGCTCGTCGTGCCGCTTGGCTGGATGGTGCTGGTCAATTTCATCTTGTTCCCCGGCGGGCGGGAGACGCACGCGCTGGCGGGCGACTGGGTGGCGCATTTCAGCTACCTGCCCGCCTTCCTGTTCGGCTTCGGCATGGCCGCCGCCCCCGCCACGCTGGCCGACCTGCGCCGCTGGTGGCCGGCGAGCGCGGGTATCGCGCTCCTCGCCTATGCCGTGGTCGCCGGGATCGAGCTCCGCTGGCCCGGCGGCACGATGCCGCGGCCGTTCGGCACGATCTTCTCCGTCGCGCGCGCGGTGGAGGGGTGGACCGCGGTCGCCGCGCTGATCGGGTTCGCCGACCGCCACTGGAACCGCGACCATCGCTGGCGCCCAATGCTGACCGAGGCGGTGTTCCCCTTCTACATCATCCACCAGACCGCGATCGTTCTGGGCGCGTGGTGGCTGATGGGCGCGGGGCTGCCCGCGTGGGCCGATTTCCTGCTGCTGGTCGCGGCGACGATCGCATCGTGCCTCGCCTTCTACTTCGGCGGCCGCGCGGTGCCGTGGCTGCGCCCGCTGATCGGCTTGCGCCGCCACGCATCCCGGCGCACCCATGTCGATCCCCGTCCCGCGATCGTATGAGCGCCGTCCCCATGAGAACCCCATGTCGCTGATCCTCGGAGCCCTGCTGATGTCCGCCGCCGCCGATCCCGCCCCCCATTGGTCGCTCGTCATCCACGGCGGTGCCGGCGTCATCGAGCGCGAGCGGCTGACGCCCGAGCAGGACCGTGCGATTCGTGCCGCACTGGCGCAGGCGCTGGACGCCGGCCGGGCCGTGCTGGCGAAGGGCGGCCCCGCCGTCGACGCCGTGGAAGCGGCGGTGAAGGTGCTGGAGGACGATCCCCATTTCAACGCCGGGCGCGGCGCCGTGTTCACCTACGAGGGCACCAACGAGCTGGACGCCGCGATCATGGACGGGCGCGACCGTTCCGCCGGGGCGGTGGCGGGCGTGACGCGGACACGCCACCCGATCAGCCTGGCGCGCAAGGTGAAGGAAGCGAGCCCGCACGTGTTCCTGATCGGTGCGGGCGCCGACACCTTCAGCCGCGAACAGGGGCTGGAGCAGGTGGATCCCAGCTGGTTCGCGACGCCCGAGCGCCGACGCCAGCTGGACGAACTGAAGGCGCGGCGCGTCGGCTGGTTCGACGTCGACATGAAGTACGGCACCGTCGGCGCGGTCGCGCGCGACGCGAAAGGCCATGTCGCCGCCGCCACCTCCACCGGCGGGGTCACCGGCAAGCGCTGGGGCCGGGTGGGCGATTCGCCGCTGATCGGCGCCGGCACCTACGCCGACGATCGCGCCTGCGCCGTGTCCGCCACGGGATCGGGCGAATATTTCATCCGCGAGGGCGTGGCGCACGAGATCTGCGCCCGCGTCCGCTTCGCCGGCGAAGGGCTGCAACAGGCCGCCGACACCGTGATGGCGACCGTGAAGGCGATGGGCGGCACCGGCGGCGTGATCGTCACCGGCCCGAACGGCGACGTCGCCTGGAGCTTCAACACGCCGGGGATGTACCGCGGCGTCGCAACCGCGGCCGGTGAGCGGAAGGTCGCGATCTACGGCGACGAGAAGTAGCGGGCGGGGATCGCGCCCCGCGCCGCCCTACAGCCCGACGGCGGCGCGCAGCGCAGCGTTCATCCGCGACTGCCATCCCGGCCCGCCGGCGCGGAATCGCGCGATCACGTCGCGATCGATGCGGAGCGAGACCTGGTCCTTGGTGGTGCCGACGGGGCGGCCGACACGACCCTTGCCGAAAGCGGCGATCACCTCGGGCGGGAGAACCTCGTGCGCCGGTCGCGCGCGAGCGAAATCCTCGTCGGTCCACTCGGGATTGTCCTCGTCGAACACGACGGGACGCTCTTCATCATAGATCATAACGCCGCATCTCCTTCGCGTGGGCACGACGGTAGCTGATCGCCCGGACCTCGCCCGAGCGCACGGTGAAGACCAGGCATCCGGCCCCGCCCTCGACCCGTCCAAAGGCACGAAACCGCGCCTCGCTATAGTCACGCCGCCTGTCCGCTTCGACGATCGTCTGAGACAGCTCGAACGCCGCGGCATCGGCGAGCGACAAGCCATGCTTCAGACGGTTGGCATCGTCCTTGGCCGGGTCGAACGTGATGTCCACGCCGATAAACGTAGATGCGAAAAGTCGCTTGTTCAAGCCGCGTTCGTGGTCGAGCGCTACTGCCCGAACGTCCCCGGCCGGTAGAGCAGCGTCACCGCCACGCGCCGGTTGCGCGGGTCCATCGGATCGTTGGCGATCATCGGCTCGCGGTCGGCGACGCCCTCGATGCGGTTGAAGCGCGCCTCGGGGATGCCGCCCAGGGCCAGCCGGCGCCGCGTCGCCTCGGCACGGCCGGACGCGAGCATCCAGTTGTTCATCGCGCGCGGATCGCCGAAGGGGACGCTGTCCGTGTGGCCGCGGATCATGATCGGGTTGGCGGTGCCGCGGATCCCCTCCGCCACCATGCCGATCAGCTTCGACGCGTCGCGCTCCAACGCGGTCGTGCCCAGCGCGAACATCGAGTAATCGGCATCGTCGATCAGGTCGATCCGCATCCCGTCCGGCGTCATCGTGAAGCGGATGTGCTTGCCCAGCTTCGCCAGCGCCTTGGTCTCGGCGATCTTGCGGATCACCTCCGCCTTCAGCTTCGCGAAGTTCTTGCGGTCCTCCGCCTGCACCTCGCGCAGGGTGGAGCGCAGCGAGCCCTTGTCGCCGTAGCCCTTCATGCTGCCGCCGCCCGCCACGGGCTTCACCATGATCGCCTGCTGCATCGCCTGTCCCGGCTGGGGGCCGATCTTGTTCTCCGACACCAGCGACTCGCCACCCGACGGGCCGTTGCCGCCGATGCCGAGCGAGCGGTTGTCGAGCAGCGTCGGCGCGAAATAGTCGGCGATGCCCTTGCGCTGCTTCTCCGTCGTGGCGCCCAGCAGCCACAGCAGCAGGAAGAACGCCATCATCGCCGTCACGAAATCGGCATAGGCGACCTTCCACGCGCCGCCGTGATGGCCGCCGGCGACCACGGTGATCTTCTTGACGACCACCACCTTGGGCGGTTCGTTCTTCCCGTGCGGTGCCGCCTTCGCCACGTTACTTGCCCCGCAATCCGTCGAAGACCTCGGCGAAGCCGGGCTGGTTCTTGTGCGCGATGCCGGCGCGCGCCGCCTCGATCACCAGCGGCTGCGGATGGCCGTGGAGGGAGGCGATGATGATCTGCTTCACCACGTCGTAGATCGCGGCGTCGGCGTCGATCACCTGCTGCAGCCGGTTGGCGAGCGGATTGACGACGCCATAGGCCAGCAGCACGCCCATGAACGTGCCGACCAGCGCGGAGCCGATCATCCCGCCGAGCACGCTGGGCGGCTTGTCGATCGAGCCCATGGTCTTCACGATGCCGAGCACGGCGGCGACGATGCCCAGTGCGGGCAGCGAATCGGCGAGGCTGGTCAGCGTGTGCTGCGGCCCCTCCACGTCGTGGTGATGGTTCTTGATCGAATGATCCATCACCTCCTCCACCGCGTGCACGTCCAGCGTGCCGGAGGAGACGACGACGAGGCGCAGCGTGTCGGCGATCAGGTTCACCAGCGTGTGGTCGGCCAGCAGGCGCGGATATTCGGCGAACACGGCGGAGGACTTGGGATCCTCCACGTGCGGCTCGACCGCGATCGGGCCCTCCATGCGCAGCATCTTCATCAGCTTCGACACGAGGAAGATGACGTCGAGATAGTCCTGCTTCTTGTACTTCGGCCCCTTGAACACCTTGGCGAGGCCGCCGCCCATCGCCTTCAGCTCCTTGCCCGAATTGCCGATGATGAGCGCACCCGCGGCGGCGCCGCCGATGATGAGCATCTCGTGCGGGATGGCGTGCATGACGGGGCCGAGGGCGCCGCCGGTGATGGCGAACCCGCCGAACACCATGGCGATGAGGACGACGATGCCGATGGCCGGAAACATGGACGATTCCCATTTGTGGTACGCGCCCTGTTAACCGCGCGAGGGTTGGGAAACCGTTACCCGCGGCGGCGATTTCCTGCCGGTCGCAAGGTGCCGGGCGGATCGGCGCGGCGGCGCGGTTCGAGCTGTCGGCGGGCGGCGAGGCGCCCGGATGCGCGGGCGCGGATCGGCGAAAGGAATTTCGCCTATCGGATGTAGTCGAAGAGCGACATCTGCGACAGCTTGCCGAAGCTCGCCTGCGTCGCTTCGAGGATCGTCATGGCGCGCTTCAGGTCGGTGATCGCCTGCGCCGGATCCGCATCCTCCAGCCCAGAGCGCGTGTCCTCGCGCTCCAGCGCGGCGGTGGCGAAATAGCCGGCCTGCAGATCGACGCGCGCGGCGCGGGCGCCGACGCTGGTCTGCGCCTGGATCACCTGCTCGGAAAGTGCGGCGAGATCGGCGCGATCCGCGTCGGCCGGCGCCTCACCGGCCGCCAGCGAGGTGATGAGCGCGGTGACCACCGCACCGATGTCCCGCCCGTTCCCGATCTTCAGCACCTCGCCCGCGCTCACGCCCGGCTCCACCGCCTGACCGTCGCCGATCGGGATCGCGGTCTGCCTGCCCGGTGCGAAATCGAGGCTGCCGTCCGGCTTCGACGCCACCGACGGCTCGTTCCCCTGCCCGCCGAACAGCGGCAGGCCGCGCGCGTCCTTCACGTTCGCGGCGGCGACGATCGTCTCCAGGATGCTGCGCAGCTCGATCGCGATGGAGGCGCGGTCGTTGGCCGACATGGTGCCGTTGGCGGCGCGCAGCGCGCGCTCGGTCACCTGTTGCAGCTGGGTCGAGATCTCGTCGAGCTGCGTGTCGGCCTGTTGCAGGGTCGCCTGCGCCACCTTCACGTTCGCGCCGTACACCGCCTCGTCCGCGCTCGCGCGGCGCAGCACCTGAAGGCGCTGATAGGCGACCGGATCGTCGGACGGCACCTGGAGGCGCTTGCCGGTGGAGATCTGGACCATCGCCTTGTCGGCCTGCTTTTGCAGCCCGGTCATCACGCTGGTCGACCGGTCGTAGAAGCCGCGAGTGGAGACGCCGAAGGACATCACCGGATCTCCAGGATCGACTGGAAGATGTCGCGCGCGGCCTGGATCACGCGGCTGGACGCCTGAAAGGCCTGCTGGAAGCGGATGAGATCCACCGCCTCGTTGTCGAGATTGACGCCGCTGGCGGAATCGCGCGCGGCCACCGCGCCGTCCAGGATCGCGGTCTGCGCCGCCGCCACGGTGGCGCGGCTCTCGATCGCGGCGGCGTTGTCGGACACCAGCCGGGTCAGCTTCGCCTCGACGCCGCTGGTCGTCCGCAGCGTCTGGAACGCGGCCAGGTTGCTGCCGTCGCGCGGCCCCGTGTCCGCCGCCGCGGCGGCAATGCCGCGGGGATCTTCCAGCGTCATCGTCATCTGCGAGGGACGCAGCGGGTCGAAGGTGAAGATCTTCTCGCCCGCGACATTGTCCATGTCGCGGCCGCCGGCCTGCGCGGCGTTGACGCCGTCGGCGAAGGCCGCTGCCAGCGAGTCGATTTCCTTGCGCGCGGTGGTGACCTTGCCGACGGCGTCGGCGAGGCCGGCGAGGCTCCCGCCCGTCGGCACGAAGGAGGATGTCGTGAACTGCCGGTTGACGACGAACTGGACCGCGCCTTCGTCGTTGCGGGCATAGCCCACGTCGCCGGCCAGGTTTCCTTCGACCAGCGTGGGCCCGGTGGCACCGCCCAGCTTCACCGCGACCCGGCCGTAGCCGTCGTAGCTGGTCGACACGTCGGCGATGCCGCTCATCTCCTCCAGCAGCTGGTCGCGCTGGTCCATCAGCGCCGCCGCGGTGGCGGTGGCCGGCTGTGCGCGCGCCAGGCCGGTGTTCACCTTCGCCAGCCCTTCGGCCAGCCGGCTCAGCCGTGCGGTCTCCGCATCGGCCTGCGCGTCGATGTCCGCCGTGGCCCGCACCAGCGCCTGGCCGGTCTGATTGAACGACATGGCGGTGGCGCGCGCGCTTTCCAGCATCGTCGCCCGCTGCGTCAGCGAGGACGGGTCGGCGGCCAGCTTCGTCGCCTGACCGAAGAAGTCGGTGACGCGCTTGTCCAGTTCCGCGCCGGTCAGCGCGGTCTGGATGTCCGTCATCAGCGTGGAGGCGGTGTTGGTGCGCGCGAGATCGGTGCCCGCGGTGCGCACCGCCTGCGTCTTGAAGATGTCGCCCGAACGCTGGATGCCCGATACGCGGACGCCGAAGCCGTTGGTGCCGAGCGAATTGGTGGTGGCGAGCTCAGCATTCACCGCGGCGCGACGCGAATAGCCGGCGACCCCGCTGTTGGCGATGTTCTCCGACACCGTCGTCAGCGAGGTCTGCGCCGCGCGCGCGCCCGAGGCGCCGATGGAGAGCAGGTCGCTCATTCGACTCGCGTAGCCGACCCTTGGTTAAGATCGGGTTGAGAAGGCGCCGGGATCGATCGCGACAGGAAATCGGTCATCGCCTTGCCGATGCCGAGCGGCGTGTGGTCCGCCATCTGCTGCACGACCTTCTGGTCGGACATGTCGCGGAAGGTGTCGAGCGCCTGGCTGCTGAACAGCGGATCGGCGAGCTTGGCCTGCCGCATCGACTTCAGCATCATGCCGGTGAAGACCGCCTCGAACTGCTGGCCCGCCTTCTTCAGGCTGTCCTTCGACTGGGTGCGGTCGAGGCCGGAGGCGATGCCGGTCTGGCCGGTGATGGAGACGGGGGCCGTCACAGGACCACGAGCTCCGCCTTGAGCGCGCCGGCTTCCTTCAGCGCCTCCAGGATCGCGACGAGATCCGCGGGGCTGGCGCCGATCGCGTTCACCGCCTTCACCACGTCGGCGAGCTTGGGACCGGGGGCGAGGACGAACATCGGCTTCTTCTCCTCGTCGACGTCGATGTTCGACTTGCGCTCCAGCGCGGTCTGCCCGCCGCTGAGCGGCGCGGGCTGGCTGACGCGCTGGTTCTCGTCGATGCGGACCGTCAGCTTGCCGTGAGTCACGGCGGCGGGGCCGACGCGCACGGCGGAATTGATGACGACGGTGCCGGTGCGCGCGTTGACGATCACCTTCGCCGACGGCTCGGCCGAATCGACGCTGAGATTCTCGATCTGCGACATGAGCGCGGAGCGGACGTCCGCCCCCGCCGGCGCGCGCACCGCGACCGACACCGCGTCCACCGCCTGGGCGGTGCCGAGGCCGAGCCGGCGGTTGATCGCGGCGGCGACGTTCTGCGCGGTCGTGAAATCGGCGCGTTGCAGGTTGTACGTCAGGAACGGCGTGTCGGCGAAGCCGGTCGCGACCGTACGCTCCACCGTCGCGCCCTCCGGGATGCGGCCGGTGGAGGGGATGTTGACGACGATCTTCGACCCGTCCGCGCCCTCTGCGCCCAACCCGCCCACCGCAAGGTTGCCCTGCGCCATCGCGTAGACCTGTCCGTCGGCGCCGAGCAGCGGGGCAAGCACCAGGCTGCCGCCGCGCAGCGACTTCGCCTTGCCCATGCTGGCGACCGTGATGTCGATGCGCTGGCCGGGCTTGGCGAAGGCGGGCAGTTCCGCCGTAATCATCACCACAGCGGCGTTCTTCAGCCCCGGGTTCGCCTGCGGCGGCAGTTGCAGGCCGAAACGGCTGGCGACCGCCTTCACCGACTGCACCGTATATTCGAGATTGTCGTCGCCCGTGCCGGGCAGGCCGACGACCACGCCGTAGCCGGTCAGCTGGTTCGATCGCACCCCCTGGAACCCGCCCAGATCCTTGATCCGGTCGGCGTAGGCGGGCTGGATGAAGACCAGGCCGATCGCCATCGCGGCGAGGAACCACATCATCGCGCGCAGGCGGACGGGAAGCGTGTGCGTCATCAGAACGGACTCACGACCTGGAAGAAGCGGGAGAGCCAGCCCTGGCGGCTGGCGCGGGCGACGTCGCCCTTGCCGGTGTAGGCGATCTGCGCGTCCGCGACGCGGGTGGAGGCGACGCGATTGTCGCGATCGACGTCGGCGGTGCGGACGATCCCCTTGATCTGCACGAACTCGTCGCCTCGGTTCAGCGTCACGCGCTTCTGCCCCTGCACCAGCATCGTGCCGTTGGGATAGACCTCCTTCACCGTCACGCTGACCTCGCCCGACAGCGAGTTGGACTGGTCCGCCGCGCCGGTGCCGTTGAAGCCGCGGTTGCCGCTGGCGCCGATATCGCTGGGGTTGAACAGGTTGAACGGACCGGTGGCGGGCGGCGTGATGCCGAAGCTGCCGTCCGAATTGAGCTTGGACGACGCCGACTTGGACGCCGCCGTGCGCTCGACCAGCACGATCGTCAGCGGGTCGCCGACGCGGCGCGCGCGCCAGCCCTCGTGCAGCGCGGCATAGCCGTCCGCGGCGTGGAAGATCGCGCCGTCGGCCACCGGCGGGGCGACCGGCGCGAGCGGCGCGCGCGCGGCGGTGAAATCCTCCTTCGCCTTGGCCTTGAACGGCCAGGCGCCGGCGGCGCCGGGCGCCAGCACGGTGGCGACGAGGACGACGAGGCCGGGGAAGAGGCGCGCGTGCGTCACAGGTTCTGGTTCACGTACTTGAGCATGTCGTCGGTGGCGGAGATCATCTTCGAATTGACCTCGTACGCGCGCTGCGTCTCGATCATGTCGACCAGCTCCTCGACGACGTTCACGTTGCTGGCCTCCAGCATCCCCTGGCGCACCTGGCCGCGGCCGTCCTGGCCGGCGACGCCCAGGTTCGCGGCGCCGCTGGCGACCGTCTCCATCAGGTAGTTGTCGCCACCCGACTGGAGCCCGGCGGCGTTGGGGAAGCTCGCCACCTGGATCTGCCCCAGCTGCGAGGTCTGCCCGCCGACCGTGGCCGAGACGGTGCCGTCGCCGCCGATCGTGATCTGCGTCGCACCCTCCGGCACGGTGATGCCGGGCATCACCTGATAGCCCTCGCTGGTGATGAGCGTGCCTTCGGGCGAGCGCGAGAAATTGCCGGCGCGGGTGTAGCCCAGCTGGCCGCCGGGCAGCTGCACCTGGAAGTAGCCGTCGCCGTCCAGCGCCAGGTCCAGGCTGTTGCCGGTCTGGTTCATCGACCCCTGCGTGTCGATCCGAGCGGTGCCCTGCACGCGAACGCCGGTGCCCAGGTTCAGCCCGGTGGCGTAGCGCGTCTCCGCGGTGGAATTGGCGCCGGCGGCGGTGACGACCTGGTAGCTCAGCGTCTCGAACGCGGCGCGATCGCGCTTGAACCCCGTGGTGTTCACGTTGGCCAGGTTGTTCGAGATGACGCGCATCCGCGTGTCCTGGGCGTCGAGCCCGGTGCGCGCGATGTGCATGGCGGCGGTGGTCATTCTTGGCCTCCTTCCAGCCCGTTCGCCCTGAGCCTGTCGAAGGGCGTGTTCCGGGCACGTGCTTCGACAAGCTCAGCACGAACGGTTTCGTTGATCATTTCTAGCCCGTCACGCGCATCAGCTGCGCGCTCGCCTCGTCCATGGTGCGCGCTTCCTTCATCAGGTTCGCCTGCACCTCGTAGCTGCGCTGGTTCTCGATCATGTCGACCAGCGCCTGGGTCATGTTGACGTTGCTGCCTTCCAGCGTGCCCGACGCGACCTTGGCGTCGAGATCGTCGGGAAGCACCCCGCCGCCGCGCACGCGCATCAGGTTGTCGAGGCCCTTCACCGTGTCGGAGCCCTTGCCGGAGACGAGCTTCAGCTTGTCGATCACCTGCGGCGTGCCGGTGGCGTCGCCCTGCGGCACGATCGAGATCGAGCCGTCCGCGCCGATCGTCAGCGACCGGTACGGCGGCAGCGTGATCGGGCCCGACTGGCCCATCACGAGGAAGCCGTCGCCGGTCTGCAACGTGCCGCTCTCGCTGACCGACAGGTCGCCGCGGCGGGTGTACGCCTCCTCGCCGTTGCCCGCCTGCACCGCGATCCAGGCGTCACGCCCCTCGACCGCCACGTCCAGCGCGCGACCGGTGTGCTGCATCGTGCCGGCGGAGCGGTCCGCGTCGCGGATCTCCTCGCCCGTCGGCTGGCGCGCGGAAAGGGCGGTGGTGCCGTCCGACAGCATGATGCGGTCGAAGACGACGCGGTCGGCGCGGAAGCCGGTGGTGGAGGCGTTCGCCATGTTGTTGGCGATCGCGGCCTGCGCCTGCATATGCGCGCGCAGGCCCGTCGCCGCGGTGTAGACCAGCTTGTCCACCTATCCGCTCCCGCTTGCCCGTGCTTACGAGCGGATGTTGAAGATGGTCTGCGAGATCTGGCTGGCGGTATCCAGCGCCTTGGAATTGGCCTGGAAGTTCCGCTGCGCCGCGATCAGTGCGACCAGTTCCTCGGTGATGTCGACGTTGGACCGCTCCACCATGTTCGACATGATGTTGCCGTAGCCCGGGCTGCCGGCGGCGCCGGTCTGCGCCTCGCCCGAGATGCCGGTCTGCGTCCAGTAGCTGTTGCCCAGCTGGCGCAGGCCCGAGGGATTCGAGAACTTCACCAGCATCACCTTGCCCAGGTTCTGCACGTCGCCGTTCGAGAAGCTGGCCTTTACCATGCCCTCGCCGTCGACCGTCACGCCTTCCAGCGCGCCCACCGACATGCCGTTCTGGCTCTTGTCGCTGACGCTGAAGGGAGCGGCGACCTGCGTCGTCTTGTTGCTGAATTCCAGCGTGATCGCCTGCGGCATGGTGGCGCCCGACGGCGTGAAGTCGTCGAACAGCACGCTCCCGCCGCTCTTCAGCACGCCGTCCTTGTCGAACGTCATCGTCTGGTAGCTGTTGGCGCCGTTGCCCGACTTCAGCTGATCGTCGCCGATGAAGGAATAGACGCGCCACGTGCTGTCGGTGGTGCCGTCGCTGATCGACTCGCGCGCGAAGTAGCTGGTCATCGTGATCGCGTTGCCGCTGCTGTCGTAGATGGTCGAGGAGGTCGACTGATTGTAGCTCTTCGGGTCGAAGCGGCTGAACGTCGACTGGGTCGGCAGCGCGGCGTTCGACGAGAAGTTCGTCGTGTACTTGACCGAGGTGGTCGGCACCGCGACGCCGCTGGTCTCCGGCAGCTTCAGCGAGATGGCGTTGTCGAGATCGCTGGCGACGACCGCGCCCGACCCGTCGACCGGATACACCTGAAGGTGGCCACCGTTCGCGTCGACGACGTAATGATCGTCGTTCACGCTGAAGCCGCCGTTGCGGGTGTAGTTCACCTTGTTGATGTCGACGTTGGGCTTCACGGCGAAGAAGCCGTCGCCGGAGATGGCGAGGTCGAGGCCGCTGGTCGACTGCTGCGAGGGACCCTGGCCGAACTGCTGCCGGTTGGCGCGCACGACGGTGCCCGAACCGATCTGCGACGTCGGCGACGTCGTGACCGAGGTGGCCATCACGTCGGCGAATTCGGTGCGCGACTTCTTGAAACCGTTGGTCGAGACGTTGGCCAGGTTGTGGCTGATCGTCGACAGGTCGGTCTGCGCGGCCTGCAGGCCCGACAGCGAGGTGTAGAAGGACATGGGGCGTTACTCCTGAAAAGACGGATCAACCGATCTGACGAACCGAGCTAGCAGGGATCGTGCCAATTCCCGGCACGACCAGCTTCGTCTCTCCGCCGGCATTCGACACGGCGTGGACGGGCGCCCACACCAGACCGGTGGACGGCACGGTCTTGCCGTCCTTCTGCGCGACGGTGCCGACGGTGAACGGCCCGTTGCCGGCATCCTCGCCCGCGTCGGTCTTGCCGTCCCAGTCGTAGGTGACGGTGCCCGCGGCCTGTTTGCCGAGCGACAGCGTCTTCAGCGTCTGCCCGTTGGCGTCGTTGATCGTGACGATGACGTTGCCGGCGTCGCTCGGCAGCTCCACCGCGCCGGCGAGGCCGCCCGCGCTGCGACCATAGGCGGTGGCGCCGGCGGTCAGCACGGTGCGGCCGACATAGGCCATCGCGTCCGCCGCGGTGCCGCCGGCCAGCTTCTCCTGAATGGCCTTCAGCGTCGACGACATCTCGCTGATGCCGGACAGCTGGCTGAACTGCGCCATCTGCGCGACCATCTGCGTGTTGTCGACCGGCGAGAACGGGTCCTGGTTCTTCATCTGCGCCGTCATCAGCTTCAGGAAGTCGGACTGGTCGAGCGTCTCCGCCTCGGCCTTGGTCACCACCTTCGTGCCGGCGGCGGTGCGCGTGATGCCCAAGTTGGACATGGTCGCGTCGAACGTCGAAGTCGCCATGGTCAGCGTCCCAGCTTGAGGGTGTCGATGATGAGCGACTTGGCGGTCTGCATCACCTCGACGTTGTTCTGATAGGTGCGCGCGGTCTCCATCATGTCGACCAGCTCGCGCGTCTCGTCGACCGCGGCGTCGAAGACGTTGCCGTCCTTGTCTGCCAGCGGGTTCGCCGGGTCGTAGCGCTTCGTCGGCGCCTCCCCGGCGGTGACGATCTGCTGCACGTCCACCGTCGACATGCCGCTGGCGGCGTCGAAGCTGGTGCGGAAGATCGGCTTCAGCGTCTTGTACGCCGCTTCCGCGGAACCGGCGACGCCGCCCGCGTTGGCGAGGTTGGACGCGGTGGTGTTCATGCGGATCAGCTGCGCCGACATGGCGCGGCCCGATACCTGGAACACTGACAGGGGCGTGCCCGCCATGGCTTATTCTCCCTTCAGCGCGCGCGTGATCTGCGCGATGCGGCCGTTCAGGAACGACAGCGTGGTCTGGTACTGCACGGCGTTCTCGGCGAAGGCGGTCTGCTCGGTGGCGAGCTCCACGGTGTTGCCGTCCATGCTGGGCTGCGTCGGCACGCGGTACTTCAGCCCGGCGTCCACGCTCGCCTGCCCCTCGGACGCGGCGAGCGCGCCCTTGAAGTCGATGTCCCGCGCCTTGAAGCCGGGCGTGGAGGCGTTGGCGATGTTCGACGCCAGCACGCCCATGCGCTGCGCCCTGATCTGCAGCGCGGCGCCGTGTACTCCGAACAATCCCTCGGCCATGTGCCGGTCCTTTCGTGCGAGATGCGGGAAAAGACCAGCAAGGGGCGTGCCAAATGCGCGGCGGCAGCGCGGCGGCAGCGTGGGCGGCAACGGCTTGCCGGTTGCCGGCAAACCGCCTTGCCGCCCGGCTCACGCGCGAGAGCGGAGGCAACTGGCACGGCCCCTGCAATGCCGCCACGCATGACACCGGGCACCTTCCTCGATCCCGCCGCGCTCGCCATCGTGCTGGGGGGCACCGCCGCGGCGGCCGTGCTGCGCACGCCGCTGCGCGATCTCGCCCGCGCGGTCGCGGCGCTCGCCACGCTGTGGCGCAGGCGCTTCGATGCGGAGCCACTGCTGCTGCAGGTCGCGGCGCAGGCGCGGATCGCGCAGAAGCTGGGCGTGGTGGCGCTGGACCGCAGCATCGTCGCCGATCCCGATCTCGCCGCCGCCATGGCCGCGATCGTCGACGGCGATCCGCCGGCGGACATCGCCGCCGCGCTGGAGCTGCGACGGCAGGAGCGCATCGCACGCCATCGCGCCGCGGCGGATTGCTGGGCGGGGATCGCCGACGCGGCGCCGGCGATGGGGATGATCGGCACGCTGGTCGGGCTGGTCGCGATGTTCGCGCGCATGACCGACGCGAAGGCGATCGGCGCCGCCATGGCGGTGGCGCTGCTCGCCACGCTGTACGGCGCGCTGGTCGCGAACCTGGTCGCGCTGCCGATCGCGACGCGGCTGCGCAACGCCGCGCGGGCGGAAGCGGAAGGGCGCGCGCGCCTCGCCGCGCCGGTGCTGGCGCTCGCCCTGCGCGAGGCGCCCGCGCGCGCGCGCATGCCCGCCGCGAGCATCGCCGCGTGACGACCGACGACCCCTTCGACGTGGCGCCGGCGCGGCCGACGTGGCTGGTGACGCTGGCCGACCTCGCGCTGCTGCTGGTCGGCTTCTTCGTCCTCCTGCAAGCGAACACGACGCCGTCGCGCGACCTGGCGCGCGGCATCGCCGACGGGTTCGGTATCGCGACCCCCGCGCCCGATCCCGTCATCGCGGTGGACGCGCACGGCGTGGCGGGCTTCGCGCCCGGCGCGGCGGCTCCGGCCGAGGTGCCGGCCGACGTGCTCGCCTGGGCGATCGCGGCGACACGCGACCCGCGCGTGGCGCTGACCGTCACCGGCGCGGTGGACGGGTCGCCCGGCGACGTCGACCCGATCACCGGCAGCGCCGCGATCCTGGCGGCGGACCGCGCGCGCGCCGTGCTGGCGGCGCTCGCCCGCGCTGGCGTGCCCGTCGCGCGCATCTCCCTCGCCACCGCTGCCCGTCCCGCGGGCCGCCGCGTCCTCGTCACGCTCGCGTTCGCGGGCGAGAAGGAATCCAAGACATGATGTTTCTCGCTCTCGCGGCCGCCGCCGCCTTCCAGGACACCGCCGCCCTGGACCGTGCGGTCGGCGCCTTCACCGGCCGCCCCCAGGGCGTCGAGGGAGGCGCGCGCGCCGCGATCGACCCGCGGCTGCGGCTCGCGCCCTGTTCCACCGTCGCGCTGTCGTGGCGGACGGAGGCGAAAGACGCGGTCGTAGTCGCCTGCGCCGGCCCGGCATGGCGCCTGTTCGTGCCCGTCATCGCCGCGCCGCGTCCCGCGCCGGCGCCCGCGGCCCCCATGGCCGCCGCGCCGCGCATGGCCGCGCCGGTCATCAAGCGCGGCGACCCGGTGACGATCGAGGCGGGTTCCGACGGCTTCTCCATCACCCGCGACGGCATCGCCATGGCGGATGCCGCCCCGGGCGCGCGCCTGCCCGTGCAGGTCGCCGGCGCCACGAAGCCGGTGCAGGCGGTGGCGGTGGACACCGGGCGCGCGACGCTGCCCGGATACGACTGAAAAAAAGTTCTAAAGCCGCCCTGCAAGCGGTCGTTTGAGCCGATGTCAGCGAACCTCCATAGGTGCGGGCATGGTAGATGCAGTTCGATCAACGACCGTAACGAGCGCCGACCTTCGGGTCGGGATGGTGGCGCGTACCCCGCGTGCCGCCGCGCCCGCGGCCGACCCGGCGACGACCGCGACGCCGGCCCCGGCACCCACGCTGGCGCGGCAACTCGCCGCGTCCGCGCCGCAGGACGCGGATCGCATCCGCCTCATCAAGGACGCGATCGCCAAGGGCATGTTCCCGCTGTCCCCCGCGACCGTCGCGGACCGCCTGATCGCCGCCAAGTACGAGTGGATGTCGAATGACCCGTCGTGACGCCCTGGTCCGCGTGATCGACGCGCTGCACGCGGAGATCGACGCGCTGAAGGCGAACGACGTCGCCGCGCTGGAACGCGCCACCGCGGGCAAGCTGCGCGCGATCGACGTGCTGCAATCGCTGGGCGACGGCCCGGCCGATCAGGAACTGCGCGGCCTGGCGGAAGAAGCCGACCGGCTGAACGACACCTGCCGCATCTACGTGAACCTGATGGCGGCAAATGTTCGCCGCCGCCTGCAAATCCTGACCGGCGAGGGCGGCAACGCCTATGGCCGGAGCGGGATGGCGTTCGCCTAGCTTGCGCAGCCGCATTCCCAACCGCCGTTCGGCCTGAGGCTCAGCACGAACGGAGGTCGCCGTCACCTTCGCCACATGGCAAAGTGGCACGCCCCTTGCTGAATGCGGGGGCATGACCGTTTCCGCGATCACCTCCGCCACCCAGCGCGTCACTTCGGCGATCCAGACCGCCGCGGCGCGCACCGGCGTCGACTTCGACTATCTGATGGGACAGGCCAGGCTGGAGAGCGGGCTGAACGCCAATGCGCGCGCCGGCACCTCGTCGGCCACCGGCCTCTACCAGTTCATCGAATCCAGCTGGCTGGCCGTGGTGAAGAAGCATGGCGCCGAGCACGGCCTCGGCTGGGCCGCGGACAGCATCGGCAAGACCGCGGGCGGGCGCTACACCGTTTCCGGCGGTAATCGCGCCGCGATCCTGGCGCTGCGCAACAATCCCGAGGTCGCCTCGCTGATGGCGGCGGAACATGCCGGCGACAACAAGGCGTCGCTGGAGGGATCGCTGGGGCGCGAGGCCAACGGCACCGACCTCTACATGGCGCATTTCCTGGGGCTGGGGGGCGCACGGCAGTTCCTGTCGGCGATGCAGCGCACGCCCGAGCGCAGCGCCGCGTCGCTGTTCCCCGCCGCCGCGCGCGCCAATCGCGGCGTCTTCTTCGAGCGCGACGGCAGCGCCCGCTCGCTGAGCGAGGTGTACCAGCGCTTCGCCGGCAAGCTGGGCGCCGAAGGTCCCGGGGGCGCGGGCGATGCCGGCAACGCCGTGCGCAACCGCTTCGACTTCGCTGCGCAGGCGCTGGCATTGAAGATGGAGGGGGGAGACGACGCGACCGTCGTCACCGGCAGCGGCGAGAGCGCGAGCGACGCGCTGGGCTGGGCCAGGGATGCCCTCGCCCGCAAGGATTCGCTGCTGCGCCCGTCGCCGGACAATGCCCGGCTCGCCTATATGATGCTCGCGAGCATGGGGGGCTGAGCCGATGAAGCTGCTCGCCAACGCGCGCGCCGGCGCCCTGCCCTTCGCGATCCTGCTGCTGGTCGTGCTGATGGTGGTGCCGATCCCGGCCTTCCTGCTCGACATCTTCTTCATCATGAACATCACGATCAGCCTCGCCGTGCTGATGGTGGCGCTGAATGCGGAGAGGCCGCTCGACTTCTCGTCCTTTCCCACCGTCCTCCTCTTCGCCACGCTGTTCCGGCTGGGCCTGAACGTCGCCTCCACCCGCGTCGTGCTGGTGCACGGGCACGAGGGCGAGGCGGCGGCGGGCCACGTGATCGAGGCGTTCGGCACGTTCGTGATCGGCGGCGACTATGTCGTCGGCCTGTTCGTCTTCGCGATCATCGTCATCATCAACCTGATCGTCGTCACCAAGGGCGCGGGCCGCGTGTCCGAGGTGTCGGCGCGCTTCACGCTGGACGCGCTGCCCGGCAAGCAGATGGCGATCGACGCCGACCTGAACGCCGGTCTCATCACCCCCGACGAGGCGAAGAAGCGCCGCGTCGACGTCGCCACCGAGGCCGAATTCTACGGCTCGATGGACGGTTCGTCCAAGTTCGTGAAGGGCGACGCGGTCGCGGGCCTGCTGATCCTGGCCGCCAACGTCGTCGGCGGGCTGATCCTGGGCCCGGTCAGCCACGGTCTCGGTATCGGTGACGCCGCGCAGAAATACACCATGCTGGCGATCGGCGACGCGCTGGTCGCGCAGGTGCCCGCGCTGCTGCTGTCGATCGCCGCCGCCTCCATCGTCACCCGCGTGAAATCCGACAAGGATCTTGCCGGCCAGATCGGCAGCCAGTTCGGATCGGCGCGGACGTGGACGCCCGTCGCGGTCATCCTGTTCCTGCTGGGCGTGATGCCGGGGATGCCGCACCTGGTCATCCTGCCGATGGCCGCCGCCGCCGGCTTCGCCGCGTGGAAGCTGAAGCAGATCGCCGCCCGCCCCGTGATCGAGGAGGCGCCCGCCGCCGAGGCCGCGGAGCCCGCCGACCCGTCGAAGATCGGCTGGGACGAGGTGACGGAGGGGATGATGGTCAATCTCGACATCGGCTACGGGCTGGTGCCGCTGGTGGACGAGCGCCGCGGCGCCCCGCTGATGGCGCGGATCACCGGCGTGCGCCGCCAGCTGTCGAAGGAACTGGGCTTCGTCGTCCCGCAGGTGCGCGTGCGCGACGACATCAACCTGGCGCCCTATACCTATCGCCTGATGCTGGGCGGGGTGTGCGTGGGCGAGGACCAGGTCTCGCCCGACGAGATGCTGGCGCTCGACACCGGGCAGGGCTTCGGCCAGCTCACCGGCAAGAAGGCGGTCGACCCGACCTTCGGGCTGGAGGCGACGTGGATCGCGCCCGGCGACGCGGATGCGGCGACCGGCCAGGGCTATCTCGTCGTCGACGCGGGCACCGTGATGGCGACGCACCTGAACCACGCGCTGGGCACGCACGCGTCCGACCTGCTCGGCGCGGACGAGGTGCAGGCGCTGCTCGACGGGCTGAAGGACCGCAACCCGCAGCTGGTCGCCGCGCTGGCGCCGCTGCCGCTGACCACCCTGACGGCGGTGCTGCGCGCCCTGCTGTCCGAGGGCGTGCCGCTGAAGGAGTTCCGCCGCATCGCCGCCGCCGTCGCCAATGCGGCGCAGCGCACGGCGGAAGCGCACGAGATCGTCGAGCTGATCCGTCCCGAGCTCGGCCCGCTCATCATCCAGAAGCTGGCCGGCGTGCGCGAGCCGCTGCGCGTCATGACGCTGGAGGGCGGGCTGGAACAGCTGCTGGGCCAGGCGATGCGCGCCGATCCGTCGCGCGCGGTGATCGAGCCCGAGCTGGGCCGCCGCATCGTCGACGCGCTGCAGGCCGCCGCGCAACCTTTGATCGCGGAGGCCAAGCCCTTCGCGCTCGTCGTCCAGCCCGCGATCCGCGTCGCGATCCGCAAGCTGGTCCGTTCCATCCTGCCGGATACCCCCGTCATGAGCTTCTTCGAGGTTCCCGAGGACAAGGCCGTCGAGGTCGTCGCCGTGATCGGCGGCCAGCCCCAGCCGCAGGCGCTGGCCGCATGACCGGCGCGCTGACCTATTCGCGCACCACGCGGGCGCGCGACGAGAACGCGCTGGTGCAGACGCACCTGCCGCTGGTCCGCCGCCTGGCGTGGCACGTCCACGGCTCGGTCTCGACCGCGATCGACGTGGAGGACCTGGTGCAGGTCGGCCTGGTCGCGCTGGTCGAGGGGGTCGCCGCGTTCGAGGATCGCGGGCAGGTGACGCTGAAGCAGTATCTCGCGACGCGGATCCGCGGCGCGATGATCGACGAGCTGCGGCGCCACGCCGCGATGACGCGCGGTGCGATCCGCCGCCGCCGCGACTATGCGCGCGTGCGTTCGTCGCTCGCCGGCGTGCTCGGCCGCCAGCCGACCGACGCGGAGACGGCGGCGCAGATGGGGCTCTCCGTCGAGAAGCTGCGGCAGGACTACGCCAGCGCCGAGGCGGTCCGCTACGAATCGCTGGACGAGGTCTATGCCGACGACCAGCCGTGGTTCGCCGACGACACGCCCGACGCCTTCGCGCAATTGTCCGAAGCGCAGACGCGCGACCGGCTGATCGCGGCGATCGCCAGCCTGCCCGAGCGCGAGCAGATGGTGATCCAGCTGTACCACGTGGAGGAGCTGAACCTGGAGGAGATCGGCCAGGTGCTGGGCGTCGGCGCGGCGCGCGTCTGCCAGATCAAGGCGCAGGCGCACACGCGGCTGAAGAAGGCGATGGCGCGCGGCTAGACCGCGGGATCTTACATCAGCTCGATCGTCCGGCAGCGCCGGGCGATCGCGGCTGCGACGGGATCGGTCAGCGCGGCCGGGGTGCCGGGCGGCATCGCACCGGCCGCCGCCGCGAACGCCGGACCCGCCGTGGTGCGCAATTCCTCCAACACCGCTCGCGTCGATTCCTCGTCGTAGCCGGCGGCGACCGCTGTCTGCACGAAGTGTCGCGGCGCGATCTGGTCGATACGGTGGCGGCGCCGGTCGCCGATCGCCATTGCGAGCCTCATCTGCCGCCGTTCGATCTGATGCGCCGCCAGGCTCGGCTCGGCCGACAGCACGTCATAGGCGGGGGCGGCGGAGAAGCGGCCGCCCGGCGACAGGAAGATGCTGAAGTTCTTCGCGTGTCCGTCCGTTGCACCGATCAGCCAGAAAGCGATGATCGTCTTCATCAATGCGCGGCGGTCCACGTCGGGCCGGTCGCTTTCCGCGAACAGCCGCATGATGTCGCCGACACCGGGGCCACCGTGATCCTCGTACTTGCGCGTCGGCGGCACCGACAGCGCCTGGCAGAGGTCCTCCTGCGGGCGGCGTAGCAACCGCCCGTCCCGGGACAGCCATCGATCGAACCGTTCCACCACCAGCACCGGCCGGCCGCCGAAACGATCGATGCGGGTCGAGGCGACGTCCAGTCCCAGCTCGGCCAGGAAGGTGAGGCACAGATGCTCGTTCTCGACGCTGTTCGACAGGTCGATGCCGTTGGGAAGGGTGCCGATCTGCGGTTTCAGGATATGGGTGGTGGGGGTGGTGCCGAGCGGCTTGTGCCACCGGCCTTCCCACCACAGCAGCGCGGTCTTCTCCTGCGCGCCGGCGATCGAGATGCGAAAGGCATCGTCGGGATCCAGCCCCAGCGGCGCACGACCGAGATCGCGGATGATCGCGGCGACGTCATCCTCGTCCAGCGGCTCGGCATCGATCGTTCCCGGCGGGGCAGGCTCGTGACCTTCCGGCAGGAATTGTAGCGCACCGACGCAGTCGCGACCCACCGCGGCGAGCAGCGAGTAGGCGTCGATCCCGTCGGCAGCCACCCGTCCGGCGATGCGGCGTCGGATATCATCGTTGTCGGGAAGGAGATTGTCGAACACCGCCGTGACGGCCGCGCCGGTGTAGCGCCGCGTGTCCAGCGGCAGCGACAGCGAGACCGGTAGGGCATATTCCCAGTCGAGCCACTCGCCGGCGTAGCGGAAGTCGATGGCGCCATCCGCAGCGCGCGACAATCGTCCGACCCGCCGTCCGTTCAGCAGCACCGCCAGCGCGGAGGAGCGCCGTCGCATCAGAAGAGGTCGTCGAGCGCCGGGAGGCTGGTGGATCGCTCGGTCAGATGCAGTTCCAGGCGCAAGGCCGTAATCACGGCGAAGAGCGTCTCCAGCGTGCCACCCTCCCCGTTCTCGAGATGGGAGATGGTGGCTTGCCGAAGGTTCGTTCGCGTGGCGAGCTGGGCCTGTGTCATTCCCGCCATGCGACGTGATCGCCGGATGGCATCGCCCATGGTACGGGATGATCGCACGACGTGTTGCATGAACCGTTCGTTATACGATTCTTCGTATGAAGCAACTATATACTGAAATCCGTATATATTTCTCGCATACGCAAAAGCGCATTTTATCTCCGCATACGCGACACCGTATATCGCCATGCGAAGAACCCCGCCGGCTCTCGCCGACGGGGTTCGAAGCTTCGCCCCATACACCGGGCGAAGTGTGCGCCGCGCCGTCACCCTTCTCGGGGGGGCGGCGCCGGCGCGGGCGCACGGTCGCTTACGAGAGCAGCTTCAGCACGCCCTGCTGCGACTGGTTGGCCTGCGCCAGCATCGCGGTCGACGCCTGGCTCAGGATCTGCGCCTTGGCGAGGGCAGTCGATTCGGCGGAGAAGTCCGCGTCCTCGATGCGGCTCTTCGCCTCGGACAGGTTGGCGGTGGTGGTGGTCAGGTTGTTGACCGTCACCTCCAGGCGGTTCTGCACCGCGCCCAGATTGCCGCGGGTCGCCGAGATCGAGTCAAGCGCCTTGTCGATCTTGGCCATCGCGCTCGAAGCGGACGATTGGGTCGAGATGTCCAGGCTCTGCGGCATGCCGGCGATGCCGCCCTGCGCGTTGAGGCCCAGCTTCGCGACGTTCGCCGTGGTGCCCTCCAGTCGGACCGGCCCACCGTTGGTGGAATACAGCGTCAGGACGCCCGCGGCGGCCGAAGCCTTCACCCCGGTCTTTTCGGACAAAGCGTTGATCGCGTCGCGGATCGCGTTGCCGGTGGAGGTCGCATCGGCGGCGCCGCCGTCCGTCACTGTTCCCAAGGCGACCCCGTTGATCGAGACGCCCGACAGGTCGGTCGATGCCGCGCCCGTCACCGCCGTGCCTGAGATGCTGACGCCGTCGGAAACGTTCAGGCCGGCATCGCCCAGGTTGGTGCCGCCCACGGTGAAGTTCGACCCGTCCTTGCTGTTGAGGGTGATGAAGCCCTTCATCGCGGTGGCCTGGCCCGTACCCACCGTCGCGGTGGCGCTGTTCGTCAGGTCGATGTCCTTACCCGTGGTGTTCGACAGCGTGATCGACTTGTCTTCGTTCAGCGTCGCGGTGACGCCGAAGTCGTTGTTGTTGATCTGGCTGACGAGGTCCTCGGCAGAAGCGGCGGCGCCGACCGACTTGCCGCCGATCTTGATCGCGCCGGCGGCGATCGGATCCGTCAGCTTCGCCGTGGTGACGCTGTTCGACGCCGTGGCGACGACGCCCGTGCGGTCGCTGTTCGTGTTGATCGCCTTGGCCAGGTCCTCCGCCGACGCGATGTTGACCGTGCCGGTGCCGGCGAAGCCGCTGATGCCGTTCAGCGTGATGCCCCCCACCGCGAAGGCGGCGTCGGCGGTGATGCGGCCCGAGGTCTGGCCGCTGGCGTTGGACAGGCCCAGCTTGTCGGACGAGATCGCGTCCATGCTGAGCGCCACGGTCTCGCCGGCGTTGGTGCCGGTCTGCAGCTTCAGGTTCTTCACCGAACCGTCGAGCAGGTTGAGGCCGTTGAAGTTCGTCGTCTTCGAAATGTCGTTGATCTGCGAGAGCAGCTGGTTGGTCTCCGCCTGCAGCGCCTTGCGCTCCGACGAGCCCAGCGTGCCGTTGGCCGACTGCGTCGCCAGTTCCTTCATGCGCTGCAGCATGTTGGTGACTTCGCCCAGCGCGCCTTCGGCGGTCTGCGTCATCGAGATGCCGTCGTTGGCGTTGCGGATCGCGACGGCCATCGACTTGACCTGGCTGGTCATGCGGCTGGCGATGGCGAGGCCGGCGGCGTCGTCCTTGGCCGAGTTGATGCGCTTGCCGGTCGACAGGCGCTCCATCGCCTGCGACAGCGACGAGGACGCGGACGCCGAAGCGTTCGCCGACCGCAGCGCCGAGATGTTGGTTCCGATAACAGTCATGTCGGTGTCTCCACTGATCGACGACCTCACGCTGCCCCCCCGAGCGAAGGGCCGAGCCGTCGGAGGCATGAAACGGCCGGTGGCGCGGGGGCTTTAGCGATGTTTTTTCGGCCCGCCGCCGCCTCGCGCGGCCCCGCGCGCGGCACACGTACGGGCGCGCGTCAGGCGCTCGCGCGCCCGGAAAAATGTTGCCGGCTGCCGGCAGATTATACCGGGCGTTAACCATTTGCGCCGCATTGCCGTCCCCGCACTTAACGGGGATTCTCTCATGCGTTCGATCGTGCCGTCGCCGGTGGTGGAGAAGGAGCATCTGACGCTCGTCTCGTCGCTGCGCGCGCAGGGCTTCGCGGTAGGCAAGGCGGGGGAGCGCGCCGCGCCCGGCGCGATGCACCTCGTCGCCGCGGGCGAGGCGATGGCGGTGCCGTCGCGCACCGTGATCGTCGGCTCCGCCGGCCGCACGGTGATGCCGCACCGCGACGGCAACCCGGCACGCATCGCCTACGGCCACGCCGACGCGGCGGTGGGCAACGCCTTCGCCCGCGCGCTGGTCGGCGGGCCGGAGCTGCCGACCGCCGCCGATCCGGAGACGCTGGCGCTGTTCGCACTGGCCGATCGGGTCGCGCAGGCGGACATCACCGTGCTGGTCAACGGCCCCACCGGCACCGGCAAGGAGGTGCTGGCGCGCACCATCCACCTGAATTCGCCGCGGCGCGACGGCCCGTTCATCGCGATCAACTGCGCCGCGCTGCCGGAAACGATGCTGGAGGCGATGCTGTTCGGCCACCAGAAGGGCGCCTTCACCGGCGCCTCCGCCGCGGGCGAAGGCTTCTTCCGCGCCGCGGACGGCGGCACCATCCTGCTGGACGAGATCGCGGAGATGCCGCTCGGCCTCCAGGCCAAGCTGCTGCGCGTCCTCCAGGAGCGCGAGGTGGTGCCGATCGGCGCGACTCAGCCGGTGGCCGTCGACGTGCGGGTCGTCGCCTGCGCCAACCGCGATCTCCAGGCCGAGGTGGCGGCCGGGCGCTTCCGCGCCGACCTCTACTACCGCCTGTCCGTCTTCCCGCTGACCACCAAGCCGCTGGCCGACCGCCCGCAGGACATCCCCGCGCTGGCCGCGACGATGATCCTGCGCCATGCCGGGGCGCGCCCCGTAGTGCCGTGGCCGTCCGACGACGCGATCGCGGCGCTGCTGGCGCACGACTGGCCGGGCAACGTGCGCGAGCTGGAGAACGTGATCCAGCGCGCAATGCTGTTCTGCGGCGGCGACACGATCGAGGCGGCGCACATCGTCTTCGACCGTCCGGCCGCGCCCGTCGCGTTCGCGCCGCTGGCCCGCCCCGTCGCGAACGACGCAGGCGAGACGCTGGGCAAGGTGGTGCAATTGTCGGAATTCGCCGCGATCAGAGAGACGCTGGCGGCGTGCGGCGGCAGCCGGATCGAGACGGCGAAGCGGCTCGGCATCTCCGAGCGGACGCTGCGCTACCGCCTCGCCAAGGCGCGCGAGCAGGGTGACGACCTGGTGCGGAGTGCGACGGCATGAGCGGCATCGCCGGAGTCGGCGGCATCGACCGCGTGATGGCGCTGCGCCAGCAGATCCTGGAGCGCAACGCCGCGCTGGGCCGCGCCAACGCCGCGGCGGGCACGCCCGCGCCGGTGGAGGCCAAGGAGGCGGGCGGCACCAGCTTCGCCGACACGATGCAAACCGCGCTGGAGAAGGTGAACGCCGGCCAGCAGCGCGCCAGCGCCCTGTCCGACGCCTATGAGCGCGGCGAGACGATCGACATCGCCAAGGTGATGCTGGCCCGCCAGGAAGCCTCGGTCGGCTTCGAGGCGACCTTGCAGGTCCGCAACAAGATCCTGTCCGCCTACAAGGACATCATGAGCATGCCGGTGTAATGCGATGAGCAACGCCCTCGCCCCCATGAACCCCGCCCCCTCACCGCTGGTGCCGGAGCGGTTCGCCAACCCGCTGAAGCAGATC
The DNA here is from genome assembly GCF_012035195.1 of Sphingomonas corticis. Classification (GTDB taxonomy): domain Bacteria; phylum Pseudomonadota; class Alphaproteobacteria; order Sphingomonadales; family Sphingomonadaceae; genus Sphingomonas; species Sphingomonas corticis. The sequence continues at coordinate 84,493 of NZ_JAAVJH010000009.1, read as the reverse complement.
CAGGGCGTCCTCGCCCAGCCCGCGGTGCGCCGCGCCGGGCCGATGGCGCTGATGGTCGGCCTGGTCGGCGCCGCGGCGCTCGCCTGGTCCGCGCTGTCGGCACCGCCGCAGAAGACGCTGTTCTCCGGTCTCGCCGATGCCGACAAGGCGGCGGTGACGCAGGCGCTGTCCGCCGGCAACATCGACAGCCACATCGACGATTCGTCGGGCGCGCTGACCGTGGCGGAGGAGGATTACTCCCGCGCGCGGCTGCTGCTCGCCGGGCAGGGCCTGCCCAAGGCCGCGCCGGGCGGCTACGCGATCCTCGACCAGCTGCCGATGGGCGTCAGCCGCGCGGTGGAGGGCGAGCGCCTGCGCCAGGCGCGCGAGACCGAGCTGGCGCGATCGATCCAGGAGATCGACGCGGTGGCAGAGGCGCGCGTGCATCTCGCCACGCCCGAGGCCAGCGTGTTCCTGCGCGACAATGCGCAGCCGTCCGCTTCCGTGGTGCTGAAGCTGCAGGCGGGACGCGCGCTGAGCGACGCGCAGGTCGCCTCGATCGTCAACCTGGTCGCCAGCAGCGTGCCCGGCATGAAGCCCGACGCGGTGACCGTGGTCGACCAGCTCGGCGGGCTGCTCAGCAAGGACGGCGCGAACACCGACGGGTCGGAGACCCGCATCCGCTTCCAGCGTCAGGTGGAGGACAAGTACCGGCAACAGCTGATCCAGCTGCTGACGCCGCTGGTCGGCGCGGGCAATTTCACCGCCGAGGTGCAGGCCGACGTCAATCTGGACGAGACCAGCGCCACGCGCGAGAGCTTCGACAAGGACGGCCGCCTGCGCGCCGAGACCGGCAACTGGACCGGCAACATGGCCGGCGGGCAGCAGACCCCCGGCGGCATTCCCGGCGCGCTGAGCAACACACCGCCCCCCGCCAGCCAGCTGTCGACGCCGCAGCCCGCCACCGGCAACCCCGGCGTGCCGACGCCGCAGCCCGTCGCCGGCGGCCCCGCGCCCGACGCCAACAAGCAGTCGGACCAGTTCGCGCGCTCCTACGACCTCAACAAGGAAGTGTCCGTCACGCGCAACGCGCCCGGCGGCGTGCGCCGGCTGTCTGTCGCCGTGCTGCTGCGCGACCCCGACAAGGGCCGGCGCACCGCGATGGAGATCAACCAGATCAGCGATCTGGTGAAGAGCGCGGTCGGGTTCGACCAGGCGCGCAACGACAACGTCACCGTCATCAGCCGCAAGTTCGCCGACGCCGCGGGCGCCGCGGCGGACGGCCCGGCATGGTATGACAATGCGTGGCTGCCCGTCCTGGCGCGCAACGCGACCGCGATCGTCATCGCGCTCCTCGTCCTGCTGCTCGGCGTGCGCCCGCTCGCCAAGGCGCTGATGAAGAAGCGGGAGGACGCCGTCGCGCCCGCCGCGACCGCCGGCGCCGCCGAGGCGCTGCCGATGGGGACGGCGGCGCCGGCCGGCGGCGCGGGCCCGCTGCCCGCGGGCATCACCGTCGCCGATCCGGTGGCGCTCGACCAGATCGAGACCAGCAGCAGCTTCGAAGGACGGGTCGGCGCGGTGCGCGGCTTCACCCGCGACAATCCGGCGCGCGCCGCGCTTGCCGTGCGCGACATGATCGCCGCGGACGACAAGTCGTGACCGCCGCGACTGCCGCCGCCCCCCGTCACTTCACCGGCGTCGAGCGCGCCGCGGTGCTGATGATGCTGGTCGGCGAGGACGAGGCCACGGCCATCCTGCAGAAGCTGGATCCCGAGGAGGTGCGCAAGCTGGGCGCCGCCATGTTCGACGTCGCCGACGTGAGCGAGGAGGAGGTCGGCAGCGTGCTGGACGATTTCGTCGGCCGCGCGCGCGAGCGCACCGGCATCACCTTCGACCCGCGCCCGCACGTGACGACGGTGATGAACCGCGCGCTGGGTCCGGAGAAGGCGGAAAGCGTGCTCGCCCGCATCACGCCAACCGAGGCGGTGTGCGAGATCGAGATGCTCGAGTGGCTCGATGCCAAGGAGATCGCGCAGATGCTGAACAAGGAGCATCCGCAGATCGCCGCCGTGCTGATCGCGAACCTGGATCCGGCGGTGGGCAGCCAGGTGCTGGAGCTGCTGCCCGAGGCGTCGCAGCCCGACATCCTGCACCGCATCGCCAAGCTGGGGCCGATCACGCCGGAGGCGGTGGAGACGCTACGCCAGATGATCCAGCGGCGCAGCGCGACGCGTGCGCCGACCGCCGCGGGCGTTCAGCTGGGCGGCACGCGCGAGGCGGCGAAGCTGCTGCAGGGCGCGCGCAAGGCGACCGAGCTGCGCGTGATGCCCAAGCTGTTCAAGATGGACAAGGACGTGGCGAAGGCGATCGAGGAGGCGATGTTCGTCTTCGAGAACCTGCTGGAACTGGACGACAAGAACCTGTCCACGCTGATCCGCAACGTCGACGGCGACATCCTGACCCGCGCGTTGAAGGGCTGCGACGAGGCGGCGCGCAACCGCATCCTGGGCAGCATGTCCGCGCGCGCCGCGGACGGCATCCGCGACGACATGGAGGCGCGCGGGCCGATGAAGCTGTCCGAGGTGCTGGACGCGCAGAAGGCCATGATCCAGATCGCGCGCAACCTGGCGAAGGACGGCACGATCCAGATGGGCGGGGGCGAGGACGATTATGTCTGACGCCATGTCGCAGGGCGCGTTCGGCCTGCCGGGAGACGACCGTCGCGACGGCGGCTTCGTCGTCGGCTTCCCCGCGCGGCGCGACGCCGCCGCGGAGGCCGCGCTGGAGGAACGCCGCGCGCAGGCGCCGGTCGCCGGCTTCAGCCCGGCGGACCTGATCGCGCGGATCGAGGAAGCGTTCGGCGCGAGCGGCGGCATGCCGCGCCCGCGCCATTTCCACCCGCAGGATCGCGAGGCGAACCCGACGGAGGGATGGGATCCGCTGGAGGCGTGCCGGGAGCCGGCGCCCGATCCCGTCGAGGCCGCGCGCGCGGCCGGCTACGACGAGGGCTACGCCGCCGCGGTCGCCGCGATCGAGGAGACGGCGGCGCGCGACGACGCGCTGCTGGCCGGCGTCGCCGCATCGGTGGGCGGCGGCGCGGTGGATCGCGCGCTGCTGGCCGAGCAGCTGCGCCGCACGGTTCTGTCGCTGGTGACTCGCATCGTCGGGGAGGCGGGCGTGTCGGGCGAGTTGCTGGCCGCGCGCGTCGAGGCGGCGACCGACTGCCTGGCGGACGCCAGCGAATCGGCGATGCTGCGCGTCCATCCCGACGATGTCGCGCTGCTGGACGGCCGGCTGCCCGCCACCGTCTTTCCGGTCGGCGACGCCGCGGTGGCGCGGGGCAGCTTCGTGATGGAGGCCGCCTCGACCATCGTCGAGGACGGGCCGGCGATGTGGCTGGAGCAGCTGGAAGCCGCGATCGAGCGCGCCGCGCTGCCGGCATGCTGAACCGCTTCGCGCAGGATTACCTGCACACGCTGGAGACCACCGCCTTCCGGCCGCGTCCGCGCGTGTCGGGCCGTCTCGCCTCGTACGACGGGCTGCTGATGGAGGCGGTCGGCCTGACGCTGCCGGTCGGCACCGTATGCTCGGTGGGCGACCAGGTGGAGGCGGAGGTGATCGGCTTCCGCAACGGCCGCACGCTGATGATGAACCTGGGCGGCCCCGCCGCGCTGCTGCCGCACGCCCCCGTCCGCCCGCTCGGCGAGCCGGGCGAGGCGGAGGTGGGCGCGGCGATGCTGGGCCGTGTGGTCGACGGCGCGGGGGCGCCCATCGACGGGCTGGGCCCGATCCGCGGCGCGGGCCGCTGGCCGCTCGCCGGGCGGATGCAGTCGCCGCTGGACCGCGGGCGCGTGCTCGCCCCGCTGGACGTCGGCGTGCGCGCGATCAACGGCCTGCTGACGGTGGGCCAGGGCCAGCGCGTCGGCATCATGGCCGGGTCCGGCGTCGGCAAGTCCGTGCTGCTGGGCATGATGGTGAAGGCGGCCGCCGCGGACGTGATCGTCATCGGCCTGATCGGCGAGCGCAGCCGCGAGGTCGCCGATTTCCTCGAGACCAAGGTCGCGGGCGAGGCGCGCGCGCGATCGGTGGTGGTGGCCGTGCCCGCGAACCATTCGCCGGTGCTGCGCATCCGCGGTGCACTGCGCGCCACCGCGATCGCGGAGGCCTTCCGCGACGAGGGCAGGAAGGTGCTGCTCATCATCGATTCGCTGACGCGCGTGGCGCATGCGGGGCGCGAGATCGGGCTGGCGCTGGGCGAGCCCGCCTCCGCGCGCGGCTACCCCCCGTCCGCCATCGCGATGCTGCCGAACCTGATCGAGCGCGCGGGCACCGACGTGCACAGCGGCGGCTCGATCACCGCGATCTACACCGTGCTGGCCGACGGCGACGACGGCAACGACCCCGTGGTCGATTCGGCACGATCGATTCTGGACGGGCACATCGTGCTGTCCCGCGCGCTGGCCGAGCAGGCGGTCTATCCCGCGATCGACGTGTCGAAGTCGGTCAGCCGCGTCATGAACGACATCGTGCCGGTGGAGCACCAGCGCGCCGCGCGCGCGCTGCGCCGCCATCTCGCCACCTACGAGGAGAACCGCGACCTGGTGCTGATGGGCGCCTATCGCAGCGGCAGCGACGCGCGGATCGACGATGCCATCGCCTATCACCCGGCGATCATCGAATATGTGCGGCAGGACACGCACCAGAGCGTCGCACTGGACGAGGCCGCCGCCGAGCTGATCGGCGTCTTCGGTGACTGACCCCAAGCGCCTGGCGCGGCTGCACCGCGTCCGCACGCTCCAGCTGGGCCTCGCCCGGGCGGAGGAGGCGCGCGCGCGCGACGGACTGGCGAGCGAGGCCGCGCTGGCCGAGCGGATCGGGCGGCTGGCCGCCGCTGTCGGCCCCACGCCCGAGCGCTTCGACGCGACCGCGCTGGCCGCGGCGGCGCATTACCGCGATCGGCTGCACCGTTCCGCCGACGCCGCCGCCAACCGCGTCCGCACGGCCCAGGCCGCCGCGGACCGCACCGCGGAGGCGACCAAGGGCGCGATGCGCGACCAGAGCGCGGTCGAGAAGCTGATGGCGCGCGCCGCCACGGCGGAAATCGCGGCGGAGATCCGCGCGATGCAGGACGCGCCGGCGACCGCTCGGAAGGTTCGGCACGATCCTTGCTGATGGTCCGCCGGTATCAACCGGCGAGGCGAACCTACCCCGTGACCAACATTGCCGCTTTGTCCGTCACCAGCGCGTTGACCGCGCCCGGCATGCCGTCTGCCGGCGCGCCTGCCGCGGTCGCCGTCGCGCTGCCCGGCCTGCTTCAGCCGGGTGTGCCGGGTGCGGAGGGCACCACGGCGGCGAGCGGGTTCCGGACGGGTGCGGAAGGCGCGCCGGTCGCCTCGTTCCTCGACCTCGCCGCCATGCCCGATCCGATGCCGGGTCAGTTCCCGGCCGCCACCCCGCCCGCGCTCTCGATCGTGACCGGCACCGTCGCGCGGCAGGATGGCGCCACCAGCGGCAAGGCCTTGCCGGATGCCGGGCCGGCCGGGGACGATCCGCTGTCGTGGCTCGCCGCCAGCCTGCCCGAGGTCGTCGCGGCGCCCGGGTCCGCGCCGACCATCACGCTGCCCGCCACGACCCTGCCGGGCAACCCGCTGCCCGCCGCGACGCTGCCTGCGACGGCGCTGCCTGCCGCGACGCTGCCTGCCGCGACGCCGACCGGCCGCGCTCCGCTGCCCGCGCCGCTCGCCGCCTCGCTTCTCCAGCCGGTCGACCCGCCTCCTTCGCCCGCGCCCGTCCTGCCGGACGGCACGGTGCCGGCGGGCGAGGACGCCGCAGCCGCGACCCCCGCCCCCACGCCTTCCGCGCGCGCGGCCAGGCGCGCCGAGTTGCGCGCGGCGATGATCGCGCGCTCGCTTCCCGCCGCCCAGCCGGTCGCCGCGCTGCCCGATGCCCCCGCCACACCCGCGACGAAGGAGCAGCCGGCCGGACCCGCGCCAGTCGCCGTGGCGGAGGTATCGACGCTGCCCCCCATGCCCGTCGCGGTTTCAGCGGCGGTCGTGCCGTCCCCGCCCGTGCCGGTATCCGTTGCGCCGGACCGGGAGGCTCCTGCGGCCGCCGCACCGGCCCAGACCCTGCCCTTCGAAACCCTGCCGGCGGGGCCACGCCCCGCATCGGGTCGGAGCGAGGGGTCTCCGCCCGCGCCCGGCAACGAGGCCACGGCCGCGATGACGGATCGTGCCGCGGCCGCACCCGGTGCCGTCCCCGGCACGAACCGGCCGGCGACCCAGCCGACCCCCGCCCCCGCCCCCGCGGCGGCGTCGTGGTCCGGCGTGCCGACGCAGCCCGCCATGACGGCGAGCCGCGAGCGGACACGCGCGGATGCGCCCAAGCGGGAGGCCGCGGACGCCCCGCTCCCGCCGTCGACGGGCGCCGCGGCCTTGCCGACCCCGCCGCTGCCGGTCGCAGCCACGCCGATGCCGACGGTCGCCGCGACGATCGCGCTGTCCGCTCCCGTGCCGATCGTTCCCGCGCCGGTGGCGCCTGTCCCGGTGGCGGCTGTCCCGGTGACGGCTGTCCCGGCGACTCCCGCTCCGGCCGGTCCGGTCGCGACGGCTCCCGCGCCTCTCCCGGCGCCGTCCCTTGCCACCGCCTCCGCGCCGCGCCCCGCCGCCGGCACGCGTGTCGTGCCTTCGGTCGCCATCGCCGATGCCGAGCCCGCGCCGCCGGAAACCGTGGAGCCGCACGCGGCGGAGCGGCGCTCCGCCGTCGCGGCGCCCGCGACCGCGCCGACACCCGCTCCCGTCGCCCCGCGCGTCGAGATCGCGGCGCGCACCTTCGCGCAGGCGATCCACCGCGCCGTCTCCGCCGAGGCTCCGTCGCAGCCCGTCGCCGCGCCGGCGGCGCCGGTCCAGCTCGCCCCCGCCGCCCCGACCGCGATGGCTCCACCCGCGCCGCTCGACCTGCGCGACGCGCACTGGCCGACGCGGCTGGTCGAGCGGATCGAGGCGTTCCGCGAGATGGTGGCGGAGAGCCGCGCGACCCGCGACGACCTGTCGATCCGCCTGGTGCCCGACGCGCTGGGCACCGTCGACGTCTCGCTGAAGCGCGACGGCGACACGGTGCAGGTGCAGATCACCGCCGAGCACGCGCAGACGCGCCAGCTGCTGGCCGAGGCCGCGCCCAAGCTGGCCGAGCTGGCGGAGAAGAGCGGCGTGCGGCTGCACCAGCCCGGCAGCGACGCGGCCGGCACCGGCACGTCCAACCAGCGCCCGCAGCAGCAGGCGCCCCAGCAGCAGCAGCCCGCCGCCCCGCCCTCCGCGCGGCGCCGGGCCGCTGACACCGCCACCCCATCCGACGCCGACCGCGTCGCCTGACCCGTCGAAGAGGACCCGCCATGAGTGACAAGCCCGAAGAGCCCGCCCCCAAGAAGAAGGGCAAGATGAAGAAGATCCTCGTCGCCGTGCTGGGCGCCGGCATCCTGATCGGCGGCGGCGTGGGCGCCGGCCTGTACGCCGCAGGCTCCGGCCTGATCGGCGGCGGCGCGCACGCCGGCCCGGCCGAGGATCCGAACAAGCCCAAGCTGGTGCCCAAGTCGGAGCAGAAGCACGCCGGCGAGGGCGGCGAAGGCGGCGAGGGCGGCGGCGAGCATGGCGGCGGCGGCGAGGGCGAAGGCGAGGCCGCCGCGTCCGAGAACCATGGCGCGCCGACGCCGGCCGGATCCGGCGGGGAGAAGTTCGCCTCCAACTACTACGCGATGGAGAAGGACTTCACCTCCAACCTTCAGGAATCGGTGCACGTGGTGCAGGTCGGCGTGGCGGTGTCCACGCCCTATGACGACAAGGTCATCACCAACCTGAAGACCAACGACATCGCCGTGCGATCGGCGATCCTGATGGCGCTGGGCGACACGACCGAGGACCAGGTGTTCTCCTCCGACGGCAAGAAGCTGCTGCAGAAGCGGCTCGTCGCGGCGATCAACCAGGTGCTGAAGGAAAAGGAGGGATTCGGCGGGATCAGTAACGTCTACTTTACCAATTTCGTTGTTCAGTGACCGGGCATGGTTAACGCGCCCGAAACCGCCGAATCACCCGCGCCCGAGCGCCGCGCGTCCGCGCGCGCCGAGGCCGTGGCGGCGTCGGGCGTATTGGGTGCGCCCAAGCTGCATCCGTTCGGCGACCTCCACGCACTCCAGCATCTCAGCGCGCGCGCCGCGCGCGGGGTGCGCGCAACGTTCGAGGGGCTGCTGCGCAAGGAATGCCGCGCCTGGGCCGAGCCGCTGGAAGTGGTGCGACTGGGCGACTATCGCGCCGGCCGCGCCGAGCTGCTGACGGCGTGGACGTCGCTCGGCATGGACGGGCGGCCGGTGTTGTGCGTGGTCGACGGCGCGCTGCTGCTGGTGCTGCTGGACCTGTTCTTCGGCGGCTCCGGCGACGAGCCCGCGACGCTGCCGCGCGAATTCTCCCCCGCGGCCGAAGCGCTGGCGGAGCGGTTCGGCACCGGCATCGCGCAGGCGCTGGAGACCGCGTGGGAGCCGCTGGCCCGCGCCGCCTTCTCCGTCGGCCGCTGCGAATCGAACGCCGCCAACGTCAACGGCGCGGATGCCGAGGACGTGGTGGTCGTCACCCGCTTCGGCGTGGCGCGCGGCGAGGCGAAGCCGGTGTTCGTCGACGTCCTGTACCCGGTCGCCACGCTGAAGCCGCACGCCACCGAGCTGACCGGCAAGGTGGTGGCCAAGCCCGTCGAGGTCGAACCCGAGTGGCGCACCGCCCTCACCCGCGCCGCGATGACGGTGCGGATGCCGGTGCGATCCGTGCTGGCCGAGCCGGTCGTCAGCCTGCAGCGGCTGATGGCGCTGAAACCCGGCGACGTCATCCCGATCGATTTCGGCAACGACGTGCCCGTGAAGGTGGGCGCGTCGCTGCTGGGCAGCGGCACCGTGGGCACGTCCAACGGCAAGGCCGCGATCCGCCTTACCAAGCTCGAAGGATTTGAAGCATGAACGACATGACCGGCGGGTTCCCGGTCGACGCCGCGGTCGCCGCCAACCTGCGGCTGCTGCAGGACGTCGACGTCAAGCTGACCGTCGAGATCGGCTCCACCACGCTCTCCCTGCGCGAGCTGCTGGCGCTGGGCGAGGCGAGCGTGATCGAGCTGGACCGCAACGCGGGCGAGCTGCTGGACGTGTTCGTCAACGGCACGCTGATCGGCCGCGGCGAGGTGGTGACGGTGGGCGAGCGCTTCGGCGTGAAGATGACCGAGCTGGTCGCCCCCGAGAAGCGCGGCTGATCCGGAGCTGATCTGAGATGATGTGGTCCTACGTCCTGAAGCTGATCGTCCTGCTGCCGCTGGTGTGCGGCCTGATGATCGGATCGCTGTACCTGTGGCGCCGGCTGGAAGGCCGGATGCCGGGCCGCGCGCAGACGCGCATGATCGCGGTCAAGGAGACGATGATGATCTCGCCGGGCCTGCGCCTTGCGGTGGTGGACTTCGAGGGCAGCCGCCTGCTGGTCTCCGTCGGGCGCGGCGGCGTGCAGCTGGTCGACAAGACGAAGGCGGGCAGCGAGCTGTGACGATCGTGACCCGGACCCGGGGCGCCACCCCCCTCTTCCGTCATGCCGGACCCTCCGGCCGTGGATCTCGAAACAGGTCCGGGGTGACGAGCGCGGGGAAGATCGGTTTCGCCCTCCTCGCCATCATCGTCGCGCTGTTCGTCGCCATGCCCGCCTTCGCGCAGGCGGCACCCGCCGCACCTGCGGCACCGGGCGTGGGCGATGCGGTCGACCGCGCGCTGGGTCAGCTGTCCAGCGGCGACGCCTCGTCGACGACCGGCGGCGGATCGCTGTCGCTGTCGCTGCAAGTGCTCATCATCATGGGCCTGCTCAGCGTGCTGCCGGGCATCGTGCTGATGATGACCAGCTTCACGCGGATCATCATCGTGCTGTCGATCCTGCGGCAGGCGCTGGGGCTGCAGCAGACGCCGCCCAACCAGGTGCTGGTCGGCCTCAGCCTGTTCCTCAGCTTCTTCGTGATGGCGCCGGCGGTGAACCAGATCAACACGCAGGCGATCCAGCCCTACGCCGCCGGTCGCCTGAACGGCACGCAGCTGATCCAGACCGCGGGCGCGCCGCTCCACGCCTTCATGGCGAAGCAGACGCGCGTGAAGGACCTGACGATGTTCGCCGACATGGCGAAGTCCGGTCCGTACCGCAGCACCGCGGACGTCCCCTATTCGGTGCTGCTGCCCGCGTTCGTCACCAGCGAGCTGAAGACCGCGTTCCAGATCGGTTTCCTGATCTTCCTGCCCTTCATCGTCATCGACCTGGTGGTGGCGACGGTGCTGATGGCGCTGGGCATGATGATGATGTCGCCGACGATCATCTCGCTGCCGTTCAAGCTGCTGCTGTTCGTGCTGGTCGACGGATGGGCGCTGACGATGGGCAGCCTGGCGAATTCGTTCGCGACGTAGCGATGGAGCATGCCGCTCGTCCTGAGGAGCCGCGCAGCGGCGTTTCGAAGGACGGCTGTGGTTCGAGACGGGGCTTCGACGCAGCTCAGCCCCTCCTCACCACGAACGGATTTGTGAGGAACGTGATGAACCCGCTCGTCGATGCCGACTATTTCCTGACGCTGGCGAACCAGACCATGTGGGTGCTGGCGCTGGCGGCCGCGCCGATCCTGATCCCGGCGCTGCTGTCGGGGTTGATCCTGGGCATGGTGCAGGCGGCGACGTCGATCCAGGAACAGACGCTGAGCTTCGTGCCCAAGCTGATCGTCGTCGCCGTGTCGATCATGGTGTTCGGCGCGATGATCCTCGGCCTGTTGAGCGACTTCACCAACGAGATCTTCGCGCGCATCCCGGATCTGGTGCGTTAATCGTGACCAACGCGCAGCATCCGTTCGGGCTGAGCAAAGTCGAAGCCCATGCCCAATCTGTGGCGCGTGCCCTTCGACTTCGCTCAGGGCGAACGGAGGTAGGGCGCTGACGTGCTCGGTTTTGGATTAGCCATCGAGCCGCAGCTGTGGGCGCTCCTCTTCGTGATGGTGCGCGTGGGCGCGGCGTTCGTGTTCGCGCCGGTGTTCGGCAACGTCTCCGTGCCGCTGCCGGTGCGTGTCGCATTGTCGGGGGCGATCGGCGTGCTGGTGCTGGGCGCCAATCCGGTGACGCCGCCAGCCCAGGTGTTCGCGCTGGCCACCTTCGTCGCCGTGGCCGCGGAGGCGCTGGTGGGGCTGGCGCTCGGCTTCGTGTTGCAGATCGCCTTCGCCGCGCCGCTGATCGCGGGGGAGATCATCGGCGGGTCGATGGGCATCGGCTTCGCCAACATGATCGATCCCAATTCCGGCCGTTCCAGCCCGGCGATCGGCCAGTTCCTGTCGATCCTGCTGACGCTGCTGTTCCTGTCGCTCGACGGGCACCTCGTCCTCGTGGATATGGTACTGCGCTCCTATCGCGCGCTGCCGCCGGGGGCCGCCTGGCTGACCGCGGGGCAGCTGCGCGACATCGCGCTGTTCGGCGGCTACGCCTTCCTGGCCGGGCTGCTGCTGGCGTTGCCGGTCGGCTTCCTGCTGCTGTGCCTCAACCTGGTGCTCGGCATGCTGTCGCGTTCCGCACCGGCGCTGAACCTGTTCGCGATCGGCCTTCCCGCCAGCCTGGCCGCGGGCGTCGTCGCGCTCGCCATCGCCTTCCCGGCGATGGGTGACTTCATGCTGGTGATCGTGCGCGAGGGCCTCGACATGACGCAGCGGCTGGTGCTGCGCTGATGTCGGAGGGCGGCGATCGGACGGAAGCCCCGACACAGAAGCGCAAGGACGATTCGCGCAAGAAGGGCGATATCCTCAAGAGCCGCGACCTCGCCACCGCGCTGGTCGTGCTGGCGGGCGTCGCCTGGATGATGCTGTTCGGGCCGAAGCTGGTGGCCGCCTGTCGCGAGGTGATGCGCGCCAGCTTCACCTTCGGCCGCGGCGAGGTGGAGGATTTCCGCCCGATGGACCCGTTGATCGAGGCAGGGTGGCGGCTCGCGCCGTCGCTGGGCACGCTGTTCGCCATCGCCGTCGTCGCCGCGATCGTCAGCCAGGGGGCGCTCGGCAGCCTCTCCTTCAACGGATCGCTGCTGGCGCCCAAGGGCAACCGGCTGAACCCGGCCTCCGGCCTCCAGCGCATCTTCGGCCTGAACGGGTGGATGGAGCTGGGCAAGTCGCTGCTGAAGGTGATCCTCCTCGGCTCGATCGGCGCGTACATGCTGTGGAAGACCGCGCATTTCAGCTTCGGCCTCGCCTCCACCGACCTGCGCGTGGCACTCGGCTCGCTCGGCTCGACGCTGATGGGTGTGCTGCTCGTGATGGCGCTGGGCCTGGTCGCGATCGCGATGTTCGACGTGCCGACGCAGATCATGCAGCTGCTGAAGAAGCTGCGCATGACCAAGCAGGAGGTGCGCGACGAGCACAAGGAGAGCGAGGGCAATCCGGAAATGAAGGGCCACCTGCGCGCGAAGCAGCGCGAGGTGCTGTCCGGGGGCATGCGCCAGGCGGTGGCGGAGGCGGACGTGGTGCTGACCAACCCGACGCACTTCGCCGTCGCGCTGCGCTACGACCGCGGGCGCGACCAGGTGCCCGTCGTCGTCGCCAAGGGCCGCGGCGCCACCGCCCTCGCCATCCGCCAGGCCGCGGGGGAGATGGGCAAGCAGGTGCTGGAATATCCCGCGCTCGCCCGCGCCGTCTACTATACCAGCAAGGAAGGGCAGGAGGTGCGCGACGACCTGTACCTCGCCATCGCCACCGTCCTCGCCTTCGTCTTCGGCATCAACGCGCAGCAGGGCGGACGCGCCGTCCCGCCGCGCATCGACGTGCCCGCCACCGCGCGGTTCGACGAAAATGGCGTCCAGCAGGCGTAAAGTCCGCCCGCGCGCGGTCGTTTAGGAGATCGACATGGCCACCACGACGACCAGCACCATCGCGACGACGACCACGGCCACGGCCGCGTCGACCAGGAGCGCGTCGCAGAGCGCGGCGGCCTCGCTGCTGAAGTCGCTCGGCACCGGTTCCGACGTCGATCTCGGCAGCCTCGTCCCCTCGCTGGTCGACGCGCAGTTCGCGGCGAAGAAGGCGCAGCTGGCGAAGAAGCAGGAGACGCTGACGGCGCAGATCTCCGGCGTGGCCACGCTGAAGAACACCATTTCGGAGTTCAACAAGGCGCTGGAGAGCCTGGTGAAGGGCGGCACGCTGTCGACCCAGCCGGTCAGTTCCGCCCCGTCGACGCTCACCGCCGTCGCCACGTCCGGCGCCGCGATCGCCGGACGGACCGCAACCGTCACCGTCGAGAAGCTGGCGCTGGCGCAGACCACCCGCTCCACCGTGCCGTTCGACGCGGCCTCGCAGGTGCTGGGCACCGGCACGCTGTCGCTGACGGTGGGCAGCGGCACGCCCGTGTCGATCCGCATCGACGAGGCGGACAAGACGCTGTCGGGCGTGGCGGGCGCGATCAACCGCGCCAAGACGGGCGTCACCGCCTCCGTCGTCACCGACGCCAGCGGCAAGGCGTACCTGTCGCTGCGCGGCGCGACCGGCGCCGCCAGCGCCTTCACGCTGTCGAGCGTCAGCGATGCCGGCGGCGACCTGTCCGGCATCGACGTCGGCCCGACCGCCACGAACACCAGCGTGATCCAGTCCGCGCGCAACGCCGAGCTGACGGTCGACGGCGTACCGATCCAGCGCGCGTCGAACGAGATTTCCGACGCGATCGACGGCATGAAGCTGACCCTGGTGGCGCCCTCCACCACCGCGGTGACGCTGACGACGGCCACGCCCACGCCGGCGCTGACCAGCGCGGTGAAGGACTTCGCCGCCACGTACAACGAGGTGCTCGGCATCCTGAAGGAGCAGACCGATCCCGTCACCGGGTCGCTGCGCGGCGACCCCGCCGCACGCCAGCTCACCAACATGCTGCGCGGGCTGGCCAGCAAGGTGCTGATGCCCGCCGCCGCGCCCGGAGAACCCGCGACGCTGGCGGCGATCGGCGTGCGCACGAAGCGCGACGGCACGCTGGAGGTGGACGAGACCGCGCTGACGGCCGCGTTGCAGAAGTCGCCCGCCGCGGTGGAGCAGATGTTCGCCGTGTCCGCCACGGCGGGCACCGGCCTCTACGCGGCGATGCAGTCGCTCCAGTTCAACGCCTCCAGCACGATCTACGGCCTGGGCGCGTCGGGCAGCTCCTATGCCGCGGCGAAGACGGACCTGGCGAAGCAGGAGGCGAAGCTGACCGAGGCGGCGGAGAAGATGACGACGCGCATGACGCAGCAATTCTCGTCGATGAACAGCCGCGTGTCCGCCTACAAGGCGACGCAGGCCTACCTGCAGCAGCAGGTCGACATGTGGACGAAGTCGAGCTGATGGCCTACGCTTCCGCCCTGTTGCGCGACCCCGCGCGCACCTATCGCGAGATCGACCTGGCCGGTCGCACCGCCGCGGCGGACGGACCCGCGCTGGTGCAGGTGCTCTACGAGGAGCTGGGACAGGCGCTGCGCGTCGCCGCCTGGGCAGCGGAGCACCGCCAGTACCAGACGCGCAGCGAGCGCGTGACCCGCGCCACCGCGATCCTGTTCGCGCTGGAAGCGAACCTCGACCACGACAAGGGCGGCGACGTCAGCGCCGCGCTGCAACGCTTCTACGCCGGCTGCCGCCGCCAGGTGGTGGAAGCCGCCATCGGCACCGACGGGGCGCCCTTCCGCCGCGTGGCCGCCGAGCTGGACGAGATCGCGCAGGCGTGGAAGCAGGCGCGGGCGGCGTGACGGGAGGGCCGCTCTTCCTCGTGTCCGGTCGCCCTGGCGCCGGAGGGGGAAGGCGGCGCTCCGACTGCGCCGGCGCCGTTACGCCACGGCGGCGGATTTCGTGCGCGCGGCGAAGCTCTTGCGCAGCTTCTGCAATTTGGGCGGGATGACGGCCAGGCAATAGGGGTTCCGCTGTCCCTCGCCTTCCCAATATTCCTGGTGGTAATCCTCCGCCGGATACCAGTCGTCCGCATATTCGATCGTCGTGACGATCGGCTTCGACTGCTCCGCCTGCGCGCGCGCGATCGCCTGGTTCGCCTGCTCCTCCTGCATGGTGGACGCGGGGAAGATGGCCGAGCGGTACTGCGTGCCGACGTCGTTGCCCTGCCGGTTCAGCTGCGTGGGATCGTGCGTGGCGAAGAAGATGTCCAGGAGGTCGGCATAGCTGACCTGCGCGGGATCGAAGCCGATGCGGATCGCCTCCGCGTGACCGGTATCGCCGCCGCACACCTGCCTGTACGTCGGGTTGGCGACGTGCCCGCCGATGTAGCCGCTCTCCACGCTCTCGACGCCGATCACGTCCTTGAACACCGCCTCCGTGCACCAGAAGCAGCCGCCTGCCAGCGTCGCATAGTCGGTCATCAACCTATCTCCTTTCGCCTTATGTAGGAACCGGCTACCGCGCCCGCAAAGGAGGACGGCGTATGGCGTTGGACGGAAAGGTGCTGGTGACGGGCGGCGCGGGCTATATCGGCAGCCACGCGGTGCTGGCGCTGCTGGACGCAGGATACGAGGTGGTCGTCGTCGACAATCTGGTCACCGGCTTCGCCTGGGCGGTCGACCCCCGCGCGACGCTGGTCGAGATGGCGGTGGAGGACCCGCGGATCGGCGAGGTGGTCGCTGAACACCGTGTCGCCGCGATCATGCACTTTGCGGGATCGGTGGTGGTCCCCGAATCGGTCAGCGACCCGCTGAAATACTATCGCAACAACACCGCCGCGACGCGTGCGCTGATCGAGAGCGCGGTGGCCGCGGGCGTGCCGCACTTCATCTTCTCCTCCACCGCCGCCACCTACGGCACGCCGGCCAGGGTGCCGATCGCGGAGGGCGATCCGACGCAGCCGATCAATCCCTATGGCATGTCGAAGCTGATGAGCGAGGCGATGCTGAAGGACGTCGCCGCCGCGCATCCGCTGAACTACGCCTGCCTGCGCTACTTCAACGTGGCCGGCGCCGATCCGCAGGGGCGAAGCGGGCAATCGACGTTGGGCGCGACCCACCTCATCAAGATCGCGGTGGAGGCCGCGATCGGCAAGCGCGCGCATGTCGGCGTCTACGGCACCGATTTCGACACGCGCGACGGCACCGGGGTGCGCGACTATATCCACGTCGCGGACCTGGCCGAGGCGCACGTCGCGGCGCTCGACTGGCTGGTGGCGCACCCGCGCGAGAGCGTGACGCTGAACTGCGGCTACGGCCGCGGCTTCTCCGTGCTGGAGGTGCTGGACGCCGTGGACCGCGTGACCAACCGCACGCTCGACCGCCGCATGGAGGGGCGCCGCGCCGGCGACCCGGCCGAGCTGGTGGCGGACAATGCGGCGATCCTCTCGACCTTCGACTGGGCGCCGAAGCGCGCGGACCTGGACGGCATCGTGCGCGACGCGCTGGCGTGGGAGCGGCACCTGGCGGAAAGCGGGCGGTGAGGCGGCTGCGCTCGCTCCTGTTCGTGCCGGGCGACCGGCCCGAGCGGATGGAGAAGGCGCTGAGTCTCGGCGCGGACGCGCTGATCCTCGACCTGGAGGATGCGGTCGCCCCGTCGCGCAAGGGGGAGGCCCGCGACGCGGTGCGCGCCTTCCTCGACGCGCCGCGCGATGGCGGACCGGCGCTGTTCGTGCGCGTCAACCCGCTCGACGGAACGCTGGTGGCGGACGATGTTGCCGCCCTGCGCGGGGCGGGGTTCGACGGGCTGGTGCTGCCCAAGGCGGAAGGGCGCGCCTCCGTCGCGCGGCTGCGCGCGCTGCTGCCCGGCGGCTACCGCATCCTGCCTGTCGCCAGCGAGACCCCGCGCGCGGTGTTCACGCTCGGCGACTATGACGGCCATGGCCTCGCCGGACTGACCTGGGGGGCGGAGGACCTGCCCGCCGCGATCGGCGCCAGCAGCGCGCGCGAGGCGGACGGCGGCTACACCGACCCCTACAAGGTGGTGCGCGCGCTGACGCTGTTCGGCGCCCACGCCGCGGGCGTGCCGGCGATCGAGACCGTCTATCCCGACTTCCGCGACACCGACGGCCTCGCCGCCTATGCCGCGCGCGGGCGGCGCGACGGCTTCACCGGGATGATGGCGATCCACCCCGCGCAGGTCGCGATCATCAACGCGGCCTTCACGCCCGGCGAGGCGGAGGTCGCGCACGCCCGGGCGGTGGTGGCGCTGTTCGCCGCGAACCCCGGCGCGGGCGCGCTCCAGCTCGACGGGCGGATGGTGGACGCGCCGCACCTGAAGGCGGCGGAGCGGCTGCTGGAGCAGGTCGATTAACGCCGCCGCAGCCGCGCGCCGATCCACCACCACAGCAGCGCGTAGAGCGTGCCCACGCACCAGCCCGACAGCACGTCGGATGGCCAGTGGACGCCCAGGTACACGCGACTGACGCCGATCGCGCCGACCAGCACCAGCGCCACCAGCAGGATGTAGCGCCGCTCCGCCCGCCCGCGCTCGACCTGCGTCACCAGGCTGGCCAGCGTCAGGTAGACGATCGCGCTGTTGGTCGCGTGGCCGCTGGGGAAGCTGAGCCCGCTGACGGGGACGAGATGGTCGACGAGGTCGGGCCGGGGCCGCGCAACGAACAGCTTGGCCTGCGCCGCCAGCCACCCGCCACTCGCCGTGGCCGCCACCACCAGCCCCGCGGTCAGCGGGCGGCGCGCCACCAGCAGCCAGCCGGCGGCCACCAGCACCACCAGCGTCAGCACCAGCCCGTCGCCGAGCGCGGTCAGATCGATCATCGCCGCGCGCACCCACGCCGCCCCGCCCGCACCGCGCACGGCGAGCAGGATCGTACGGTCCCAGCCGAACGGCGCCGCGTCGGTCAGCATGGAGGCGAACAGCAGCAGCGCGATCAGCCCGCTGCCCGCGGCCGCGGCGAGCAGCAGGCGCGGCGGGCGGCGCGTGGCGGGCGCGGGCGGCTCGGCCGTGGACAGCGTCGACGCCATGCCTCAGCCGCCGGTCCGGCGCGCCCCCGCCAGTTCGCGCGCGTTGGTGACGGTGGCGATTCCGTCGTTGCCCATCACGACCAGCCACTGGCCGTCGTCCTCGCAGCTGGCCAGCCACGCCGGCTTGCCCTGTACCGGATCCACCGTCTGCGAGCGCGCCACGCCCTGGCAATCGCGGCCGGCGTCGCGGATGGCGCGGAACAGCACCGCGTTGCGCTCGCCCTCGTTCAGCGCCGCCATGCGCGCGCTATAGCCGTTGTCGGGCACGGTAACGGCGGTGGTCTCGTTCCCCTGGCGCACCTCGCCGCAGGCCATCAGCGACAGCGGCAGCGACAGGGCGAGGGCGGGACAGAGAAATAGGCGCGGCATGGAACCTCCCGGTGGATCGGCTAAGATCGACAACGGCGCGGACGCCGCGCGGTTGCGAGCCTGTTGCGGCACGGCTCGCGGTCGCGAGCAGGGTCCACGCCGATACCAGGACGTGAGCGGGCGCGACATGAGGACGAATCGGACGGCGGGAATGCTGGCGCTGGCGGCGGTGCTGGCGGGATGCGGCGGGGGTGACGGCGGCGGGAGCGGCGGAACGCCGGTGGCGTCCGCGCCGTCGCCCTCCCCCACCGCGGGCGCGGCCGGCTGCACGCTCGCCGCGCGCGGGCGCTGGGTCTACGACCGGATGAGCGAGTGGTACCTGTTTCCGGAAACGCTGCCCGCCGCCTTCGCCGCGCCGGTCGCGGCGGCGGGACAGCGCGATCTCGACGCATTGCAGGACTATGTCGACCAGCTGACCGCCACGGCGCGCGCGCAGAACAAGGACCGCTACTTCACCTACGTCACCTCCGTCGCGGAGGAGGACGCCTATTACGACGCGGGCTCCTCCGCGGGCTTCGGCATCCGCCTCAGCTACGACGTGCCGGGGCAGCGCGTGGTGGTGATGGAGGCGTTCGAGAACGCGCCCGGCTATGCCGCCGGGCTGGACCGGGGCACGCAGCTGCTGGCGATCGGCACCTCCGCCGCCGACCTGCGCTCCGTGTCCGACCTGCTGGCGAGTGGAGGCGAGGGCGCGGTGGCGGACGCGCTGGGCCCCACCACCGCGGGCACCACGCGCGTGCTGCGGATCGCCGACGCGGCGGGGACGCGCGACGTGACGGTCAGGAAGGCGGACTATGCGCTGCAACCCGTCTCCCCCCGCTACGGCAGCCGCATCATCGCCGACGGCGGGCGCAACGTCGGCTACGTCAACCTGCGCACCTTCATCTCCACCGCCGACGCGCAGCTGCGCCAGGCGTTCGCCACGTTCCGCGCGGCGGGCGTGACGGACGTGATCGTCGACCTGCGCTACAACGGCGGCGGGCTGCTCTCCACCGCGGAGGTGTTCGCCGACCTGCTCGGCGGCAACCGCCAGGCCAGCGATCTGCAGGCGACCACGAAATATCGCGCGTCGAAGGCGTCGAACGACCGCTTCCGCTACTTCCAGCGCGAGACGGAGGCGATCCCGGCGATGAAGATTGCCTTTATTGGCACCGGTGCCACCGCATCGGCCAGCGAGTATGTCATCAACGCCTTCGTCCCGTACCTGCACGCCAATGCCGCGCTGGTGGGGTCCAATACCTTCGGCAAGCCGGTGGGGCAGATCGCGCTCGACAATCCGTCGTGCAGCGACGACCGGCTGCGCGTGATCGCCTTCGCGCTGACCAACGCGGCGGGCACCGGCGACTATTACAACGGGCTGGCGAGCCGCATGGAGGCGACGTGCCAGGCGGGCGACGACCTCTCCCGCCCGTTGGGCGACGCCTCCGAGGCGTCGGTGGCGGCGGCGCTGAGCTTTCTCGCCGGGCGCGGCTGTACGCCAATCGGCGCCAGCGCGGCATCGGCGCGGACGGCGTTCGGCCGCGAGCGCGAGCCGCTGACGCCGCGCGCGCCCACGGTGGCGCAGCGGGAGACGCCCGGCCTGTTCTGAGCCGCCGACCGCGAGGCCGCGGCCGGGCGCCGCACCGTCAGCGCAGCGTCGTCGGCACCACCGCGGGGGGAACCGCGGCCATCTCGCGCGCGACCGCCTCCACCCGCTCCATCACGCGCAGCACGTTGCCCTGCGCCAGCGCGACGAGGTCCGCGTCGCTCCAGCCGCGACGCGCGAGTTCGGCGAACAGCGCGGGATAGCCCTCCACGCCCTTCAGCCCGATCGGCCCGGTCCCGCTGATCCCGTCGAAGTCGCCGCCCAGCCCCACCGCCGCCTTGCCCGCGACCTGCGCGACATGGTCGACATGGTCGGCGACGTCGGACACCGTCACCGCCGGCTCGGCATGGGTGCGCTGCCATTCCAGCAGCTTCGCCGGCGCGCGGTCGTCGTAGACGTCGTCCGGCACGCCGACCGAGCGGGCATAGGCGCTCCGCTCACGATCCCAGGCGCGCCAGCGCGGCGAGACGAAGGCGGGGTAGAAGTTCACCATCACCACGCCGCCGCCGGCACCGATGCGGCGCAGCAGGTCGTCGGGAATGTTGCGCGGCACGTCCGATACCGCGCGCGCGCCGGAGTGGCTGGCCATGACGGGCGCCTTCGACACGTCCAGCGCCTGCGCCATCGTCGTGTCGGCGACGTGGCTGACGTCGACGATCATGCCCAGCCGGTTCATCTCCGCCACCACCTGCCGGCCGAACGGCGACAGGCCGCCGGCGCGCACGGTGCCGGTGGAACTGTCCGCCCACTCCAGCGACTGCGAGTGGGTGAGCGTCATGTACGCGACCCCCAGCGCCTTGAACTGGCGCAGGACGGCCAGGTTCGCGTCGATCTGGTGACCGCCCTCCACGCCGATCAGCGAGGCGACGCGGCCCGCCTTCATCGCCGCGCGCACCTCCGCCGCCGTCGTCGCCAGGCGCAGCGCGGCGGGGTGAGCCGCGGCCATGCGGCGAACGAGGTCGATCTGCTCGACCGTCATCTCCACCGCGCGCGGCCCCTGCGCGGTCGCGGGGATCCACACCGACCAGAACTGCCCGCCGACATGCCCCCGCTTCAACCGCGCGAGATCGGTTTGCAGCGGCCACGCCGCCTTCGACGTGTCGCCCGCGACCGCATCGGTGAGAGAGCCGTAGCGCTCGCGCAATTCCCACGCGAGATCGTTGTGACCGTCGATGATCGGCGTGCGCTCCAGCAGCCGCTCGATGCGGGGCGGGGCTGGAGCGGGGGCGGAAGCGGCCGCCTGCGCGGCGGCGAGGAGGAGCGCGAGCATGGCGCGGATCATGCGCGAACCGGGCGCCGGGGCAAGCGCGAAGCGCGCGGGAGGCCAGTCGCGGCGGATATGGACGTCGCTCCCCGGCCCTGACCGGGGAGCGGGCGGTCACGAATCCTTGTCGTAGAGGTCGCCGCCGGCGTTCTTGCCGGACGACTTGTCCGGATAGGCGTCGGGCGTGGTGCCACCCTGGTTCTTCACCGCCTGCTCGTCGCCGGCGTCGCGCACCTTGCCGTCGTCGCGGAAGTCGCCGCCAGGCTTGTTGGGTTGATCGGGCATCGCTCGTTCTCCTTGGAAGAAACAGAACGATGCGTGACGGCGAGAGTTCAGCCGTCCTTGCGCCGCTCGATCAGCCAGGGGCGCGGGCGGCCGGTGGGCTTCGCGACGCCGTCCAGCCGCACCGCGCGGTTCACGCGGACGGGGCGCAGCATCAGCGTGCCGTTCATCTGCTGGCCCGTCGGCTCGGCGAGGATGCGCTTCACCGTCGCCTGCCCGCCGACGACACGGCCGAACGCGGCATAGCCGGGGTTCTGCGGCGTCCAGTCCATCGCCGCGATCGGGCCGACGGTGATGAACCAATTGCCGTTGGCGGACCCGGGCGGCCCCTTGCGTGCCATGGAGATGGTCATGTCGAGGTGCTTCATGCCCGTCTGCCGCGTCGATTCGTGCGGGATCATGTCGAGGAAGCGGCGCGCGTCGGTGCGGATGCCCGACTGGATGAAGCCGAACTGCGGCGACCGCTTGTTGCGGGCGGTGCGATAGAAGCTGACGCCGTCGAAGCGGCCGTCATCGACGTAGCGCAGGAAATTGGCGGTGGTGATCGGCGCGCGGCGCTGGTTGAGCGCCAGCACGATCGGGCCATCGGCGGTCTCCAGCCGCACGCGGACCCAGCCGGGCGTGGCCCGGTCGGCGCGCTGCGCCTGGGCGACGGCGGGGGCGAGGAGGGCGAGAAGCGGGAGGAGAAGGCGCATCGTCGCGGGCTAGCGGCGGGTGACGGCGTGGACAAGGCCGGCTGTCCGCGCGCTGCAAGCCGACTGGCCGCGGGTGCACGAGCCGGCGATCGAGACCGCCATGGCCGGGTTTCGTCGTTGCCGAGCGGCCGACGCGGGAGCAAGTCCCGCGTCGTCGGACGGGTTCGGACAAGCCGACCCGCCGCCGAACGAATCCGTGCGAGCGCCTGCCGGCGCTCGCACCGGCGCGCAGGTGCGCCTAGAGCTTCTCCGTCAGCTCCGGCACGATCTTGAACAGGTCGCCCACCAGGCCGATGTCGGCAACCTGGAAGATCGGCGCGTCCTCGTCCTTGTTGATGGCGATGATGGTCTTGGAATCCTTCATGCCGGCGAGGTGCTGGATCGCGCCGGAGATGCCGACTGCGACGTAGACTTCCGGTGCGACGATCTTGCCGGTCTGTCCGACCTGATAGTCGTTGGGCACGTAGCCCGCGTCCACCGCGGCGCGGCTGGCGCCGACGCCCGCGCCCAGCTTGTCGGCGAGCGGTTCGATCAGTTCGGCGAACTTCTCGCCCGATCCGAGCGCGCGGCCGCCCGAGACGATGATCTTCGCGCTGGTCAGCTCCGGCCGGGTCAACGCGGCGATCTCCTGCCCCTCGAAGGTGGCGAGGCCCTTGTCGCCGGTGGAGGCGACCGCCTCGACGGTGCCGCTGCCGCCCTCGGCCGCGGCCTTCTCGAAGGCGGTACCGCGCACGGTGATGACCTTCTTCGCGTCCGAGGTCTGCACCGTGGCGATGGCGTTGCCGGCATAGATCGGGCGGGTGAACGTGTCCTCCGACTCCACGGAGAGCACGTCGCTGATCTGCATGACGTCCAGCAGCGCGGCGACACGCGGCGCGATGGCCTTGCCGTTGGTGGTCGAGGGCGCGACGAAGGCGTCGTGGTGGCCCATCAGCTCGACCACCAGCGGCGCGACATTCTCCGCCAGCGCGTGGGCGTAGGCCGCGTCGTCGGCGACGTGGACCTTGCCGACGCCGGCGATCTTCGCCGCCGCCTGCGCGACGCCGTCCACGCCCTGGCCGGCGACCAGCAGGTGCACCTCGCCCAGCTTCGCCGCGGCGGTGACCGCGGAGAGGGTGGCGTCCTTGACGGCCGAGCCGTCGTGCTCGACCCAAACGAGAGTCTTCATCTTCTCAGCCTTCCTTCAATCCCACCTCCGTTCGCCCTGAGCGAAGTCGAAGGGCAAGCGGCGGACGTGGTGCGTGGGCTTCGACTGCGCTCAGCCCGAACGGAGGGTGGGCACGATGCCCTACTTCGCGATGCCCATCGACTTGAGCCGGTTCACCAGTTCGTCGACGTCGGCCACCTTCACGCCCGCGGTGCGCTTGGCGGGTTCGGCGACCTTCAGCGTCTTCACGCGCGCGGTGACGTCGACGCCGTAATCGGCCGCGGTCTTCTGCGCGAGCGGCTTCGACTTCGCCTTCATGATGTTGGGCAGGCTGGCGTAGCGCGGCTCGTTGAGGCGCAGGTCCGTCGTCACGATCGCGGGCAGCCTGAACGTGTCCGTTTCGAGCCCGCCGTCCACCTCGCGCGTCACCTTCGCGCTATCGGCGGAGAGCTCCACCTTGGACGCGAACGTGCCCTGGCCCCAGCCGAGCAGCCCGGCGAGCATCTGCCCGGTCTGGTTGTTGTCGTCGTCGATCGCCTGCTTGCCCAGGATCACCAGGCTCGGCTGCTCCTCCTCGACGATCTTCGCCAGGATCTTGGCGACGCCGAGCGGCTCCACCTTCTCCTCCGCGGTCACCAGGATCGCGCGGTCGGCGCCCATCGCGAGCGCGGTGCGCAGAGTCTCCTGCGCCTTCGCCTCGCCGATCGAGACGGCGACGATCTCCGTGACCGTGCCCTTTTCCTTCAGCCGGATCGCCTCCTCGACCGCGATCTCGTCGAATGGATTCATGCTCATCTTGACGTTGGCGAGATCGACCCCGCTGCCGTCCGCCTTCACGCGGGGCTTCACGTTATAGTCAAGCACGCGCTTGACCGGGACCAAAACCTTCATCGAGGGTCCTTCCTCTCGTTCGTCCTTGCAGGATCGCGTTTGCCGGTTCCCATGGCGGGAAGCCGTGCTTTTCGCAAGTGCGGTATGCCGTGCCCGCGATGCCGTAACGTCCGGCGGGCGCGCCGGGTGCAAAGAAAAGGGGCCCGCGCGGCGATGCGTGCAGGCCCCCTTGCGAATCAGTCGATGCCGTCGCGGGTCATGCCGCCTTCTGCACCTCCGCCACGATCTTCTTCGCCGCGTCGCCCAGGTCGTTGGCGGGGACGATGGCGAGGCCCGATCCGGCCAGGATCTCCTTGCCCTTGTCCACGTTCGTGCCCTCCAGCCGGACGACCAGCGGCACGGACAGGTTCACTTCCTTCGCCGCGGCGACGATGCCCTCGGCGATGATGTCGCACTTCATGATTCCGCCGAAGATGTTGACGAGGATGCCCTTCACGTTCGGGTCGGCGAGGATGATCTTGAACGCCGCCGTCACCTTCTCCTTCGACGCGCCGCCGCCGACGTCGAGGAAGTTGGCGGGGAACATGCCATTCAGCTTGATGATGTCCATCGTCGCCATGGCGAGGCCCGCGCCGTTCACCATGCAGCCGATGTCGCCGTCCAGCTTGATGTACGCCAGGTCGTACTTCGACGCCTCCAGCTCGGCGGGATCCTCTTCGGTCTCGTCGCGCAGCTCGGCCAGGTCCTTGTGGCGGAACATGGCGTTGCCGTCGAAGCCGACCTTGGCGTCGAGCACCATCAGCTTCTGGTCCTCGGTGATCGCCAGCGGGTTGATCTCGATCTGCGAGGCGTCGGTGCCGAGAAAGGCGTCGTAGACCTTTGAGGCCAGGCTCTGCGCCTGCTTGGCGAGATCACCGGTCAGGCCGAGCGCGTTGGCGACGGCGCGGCCGTGGTGCGGCTGGAACCCGGTGGCGGGGTCGACCGAGAAGGTGTGGATCTTCTCCGGCGTGTCGTGCGCGACGGTCTCGATGTCCATGCCGCCCTCGGTCGAGACGACGAAGGCGACGCGCCCGGTCGCGCGATCGACCAGCAGCGCGAGGTAGAATTCCTTCGCGATGTCGACGCCGTCGGTGACGTACAGACGGTTCACCTGCTTGCCCGCGTCGCCGGTCTGGATCGTCACCAGCGTGTTGCCGAGCATCTCCTGCGCGGCGGTGCGCACCTCGTCCTCGGTGCGGGCGAGGCGCACGCCGCCCTTCGCCTCGGGCGGCAGCTCCTTGAACTTGCCCTTGCCGCGGCCGCCGGCGTGGATCTGCGCCTTCACGACGTAGAGCGGGCCGGGCAGCTTCTTCGACGCGTCGACCGCCTCGTCCACGCTCAACGCGGCGAAGCCGGCGGGGACGGGGACGCCGAACTTGGCCAGCAGCTCCTTGGCCTGATATTCGTGGATGTTCATCGCAGCGGGTCCTCTCGATCGGACGGCGGAAAGATCGCCGTCGCTTAAGCACAGGCCGCCCGATGAATCCACCCCGCGTTTTCATGTAAGGATAACGGTTCGCAGTAGCATTATTCGTCGTCATGCCGGAATCGCTGCCGTGGGCAAGCCACGGGTGCCGGAGGGAAGAGGCCGGACGCCGCACTTTCCCCGTTGCCAATCTGTTCGCGACGTCACACCTGTCCCCCGTGCCGCAATCCTTTCCCTACCCCGCGCTGCACGCCAGCCACGCCGGCATCTGGATCGCGCACGGCGGGGAGACGCGCGCGGTGTCGCGGGGCGAAGCGATCCGCATCGCGGCGGATACGCCGGTGGTGATGATGAACGCGCCGCTGGTGGGCCAGAGGCTGGGCTATGCCGAGCTGTCGGGTCTCGACGTGCTGGAGCTGTTCGCCTTCCTGCACCCGGCGCGCTTCATGGTGCCGACCCCCAAGGGGCTGGCCGCCGCCGCCGGGCTCGCCGTGCCCGCCGACGACGCCGCCATTCCCGCCTTCCTGCTGGCGGCGACGGCGCGGCTGCTGGCGGTGGCGGAAAGCGACTGGCCGGAGCGCGAGGGCGCGTGGAGCGGGGCGCAGGCGCTGGCACGGCTGCGCTGGCCCTGGGCGCCGCTGCTGCGGATCGCCAAGCCCGGGCGCAACGAGCGCTGGCTGTTCGCGCGCCTGCCCGAGTGGGAGGAGGCCGCCCCCCGCCCTACGCCGCGCAGCGTCACGCTGGCCGACGCCGACGTGCTCGCCCGGCTCGACCGGCTGACCGGCGCGGGGGCCGAGCCGCGCGCGGGCCAGCGCGCCTATGCCGAGGCGGCCGCCGCCGCCTTCGCCCCGCGCATGGGACGCGACGCGCCGAACCTGATGCTGGCGGAGGCGGGCACGGGAATCGGCAAGACGCTGGGCTATCTCGCCCCCGCCAGCCTGTGGGCGGAGCGTGCGGGCGGCGCGGTGTGGATTTCCACCTATACCAAGGCGCTGCAACGCCAGCTGGGACACGAGACGCGGCGGCTGCATCCCGACGCGGCGGAGCGGCGCGCCCGCGTGGTGACGCGCAAGGGGCGCGAGAACTATCTGTGCCTGCTCAACCTGGAGGACGCGTTGCAGGGCGGGTTCGCGGGCCGTGCCGCGATCCTGGCGCATCTGGTCGCACGCTGGGCGGCCTATACCGCGGACGGCGACATGGTGGGCGGGGACCTGCCCGGCTGGCTGACCACCTTGTTCCGCCGCAACGGCTCCGCCGCGCTGACCGACCGGCGCGGCGAGTGCGTCTACGCGGGCTGCCCGCACTATCGCAAATGCTTCATCGAGCGCGCGGCGCGGGCCAGCGCGGAGGCGGACATCGTGATCGCCAACCACGCGCTCGTCATGGTGAACGCCGCGCGCGGGCGCGAGCTGTCGACGCGGCCCACCCGCTACGTCTTCGACGAGGGGCACCACCTGTTCGACGCCGCCGACGCGATGTTCGGCACCGCGCTGACCGGACAGGAGACGATCGAGCTGCGCCGCTGGATCGTCGGGCCGGAGGGCGGATCGCGCGGGCGGCGGCGCGGATTGCAGGCGCGGCTGTCCGACCTCGCCAGCTACGACGAGCAGGGCGGTGTCGCGATCGGCGAGATCGTCGCCGCGGCGCAGGCGCTGGCGAGCGACGGGTGGCTCGCGCGGCTGGCGGAGAACCAGCCGTTCGGCGCGGTGGAGCAGCTGCTGGCGGCGGTGCGCGGCCTCGTCTTCGCCCGCGCCGAGCAGGAGGCGGACGCCGGCTACGGGCTGGAGACAGAGCTGGCCGAACCCTCGCCCGATCTGGTCGAGGCGGCGGCGGCGTGTGCGCAGGGGCTCGATCGGCTGCTGCGCCCGATGGTCGCCTTGGGCAAGCGGATGGAGGCGGTGCTGGCGGACGCGCCCGACTGGCTCGACGCGCCCGCGCGCGCCCGCGTCGAGGGCGCCATCGCGTCGCTGGGCTGGCGCGCGGAGACGGTGGCGGCGTGGCTGTCGCTGCTGGCGCGGATCGGCGGCCCGGCGGATCCCGCCTTCGTCGACTGGCTGGCGGTGGACCGGATCGAGGGGCGCGAGATCGACGCCGGGCTGCACCGGCGCTGGCTGGATCCGACCAAGCCTTTCGCGGAGATCGTGCTGAAGCCCGCGCACGGCGCGCTCGTCACCTCCGCCACGCTGACTGGTGGCGGCGACTGGTCCACCGCAGAGGCGCGCGTGGGCGCGCCGCACCTGGCCCGCGCGCCTGACCGGTTCGCCGTCGACAGCCCGTTCGACTATGCCGCCTCCGCCGAGGTGCTGATCGTGACCGACGTGAAGCGCGGCGACGTGCCCGCGCTGGCCAACGCCTACGCCCGGCTGGTCGAGGCGGCGGGGGGCGGCGTCCTCGGCCTGTTCACCGCGATCCGCCGGCTGCGCGCGGTGCACGCGCGCGTCGCCGACCGGCTGGCGCGCGCGGGCCTGCCGCTGCACGCGCAGCACGTCGACCCGGTCGATACCGGCACGCTGGTCGACATCTTCCGCGACGATCCGCACGCTAGCCTGTTCGGCACCGACGCGCTGCGCGACGGCGTCGACGTGCCGGGCGATTCGCTGCGGCTGGTCGCGATGGAGGGGGTGCCCTGGCCCAAGCCCAACGTGCTCCACGCCGCGCGGCGGCTGGCGGGCGGCGGCAGCGCCTTCGACGACCGTATCGTGCGCGCGCGGCTGGCGCAGGCGTTCGGACGGCTGGTGCGGCGCGAAGGCGATGGCGGCACCTTCGTGCTGTTGTCCGCGGCCATGCCCTCTCGCCTGCTCGACGCCTTTCCCGCAGGGGTGCCGATCGCGCGCGTGCCGCTGGAGGAAGCGGCGGCGCGCATCGCCGCGCGCATGGCGGGGCGAACGGCCCGCCAAATGGCTGGGCAGGGAACGGCGGGCATCGCGGGCATTGCCGCGGCGCGCGCGCTCCCCTACGCAGCAGGCCCCGCCCTTCCTGACGAGGATCAACCCCGGTGAAGACGCTGACGCTGCTGCGCCATGCCAAATCGGGGTGGGACGATCCCGTCGCTCGCGATTTCGACCGGCCGCTCAACGCCAAGGGGCGGCGCGCCGCCGCGCTGATGGGGCGCCACCTGCGCGGCCTGTCGCTGGCGTTCGACCATGTCGTCGCGTCCCCCGCGGTACGCGTCATGGAGACGGTGGCGGAGGTGGAGGGCGGCTACGGCCGCGCGCTGGCGCCGGCGTGGGACAAGCGCGCCTATCTCGCCAGCAGCGCGATGCTGCTCGACCTGGTGCGCGAGACCGACGCGGCGCATGCCTCGCTGCTGCTCGTCGGGCACAATCCGGGGCTGGAGGAACTGGTGCTGGATCTGGTGCCCGACCTGCCCGGCGGATTGCGCGACAGCGTGGAGGAGAAATATCCGACCGCCACGCTGGCGCAGATGACGTTCGACGTGGCGCGCTGGGCGGACGTGGCGCCCGGCGGCGCGACGCTGGTCCGCTTCGTGCGCCCGCGCGACCTGGACGCGACACTGGGGCCCGACGAGGACTGACGCCGCGCGCTACCCGGCGCCGCAGCGCACCTGCGCCTTGCCGGTCGAGCGCACCGCGCATCTCGCGCGGCCCGTGACGGTCACTCGCCCCTCGGCCGGCCCGGCGACGACCTGCGCGGCGAAGCGGGCGGCGGCGCGGATCTCGCCCGCGCCGACCAGCGAGACGCTCGCCTCGTCCGCCACCAGCGCGGCGGCGTCGACCGCGCCATCGCCGTTCAGCGTCAGTCGCGCGCGTGCGGCGCGCCCTGCCAGCGTCGCGCCGCCGCCGCCGACGATCGTCGCCGCCAGCAGCCGTGTCTCCACCGCCGCCACCGCCACCTCGCCGCCGCCGGTCGCCGCCACGTCGACCCGGTCGCCGTCGAGCCGCGCCACCGTCACCCGCCCCGTTCCCTGGTGCGTCACCGCCGCCAGCCGCGGCGTGGCCAGTGCGACGCGCACGGGCGCGAGCGTCGCATCCGCGGCGGCGAGGCCCGCGGGCGGCGCCCCCGCCAGCCGCACCACCAGTGTCATGCCCTCGCGCACGATCGACAGCCGCGTCAGCGTCGCGCGATCCCCGGCCGCGCGCGCGGTGGGGCTGCCGCGCGTCACGTCGACGTCGATCGGGCCTTCCACGCGCAGCCGGTCGAACGATGCGACCGGCCACGTCCGCTCCTCCGCCGCCGTCGGCACCGCCGTGACGACGACGGCGAGCGCGATCAGCCGCCGCACTTCACC
Organism: Sphingomonas corticis; assembly: GCF_012035195.1. GTDB lineage: Bacteria > Pseudomonadota > Alphaproteobacteria > Sphingomonadales > Sphingomonadaceae > Sphingomonas > Sphingomonas corticis. Next base: position 54,667 of record NZ_JAAVJH010000009.1, on the reverse strand, counting down.
TCGCCGGAGCCCATGTCCTTCGAGTCGCAGCGCGCGCCCGGACCCAGGTCGACGTCGCCCGAGCCCATCGCCCGCACGGTAGCCGGCCCGTTCACCGTCGCGCGCACGCTGCCCGATCCGGCGACCTTGACCTGCGCCTGCGACGCGGTGAGGTCCTTCGCCTTCACGTCCCCCGACCCCGCGATCGAGACGTTCAGCGACCGCGCGGTGCCGGCCACCGCGATGTCGCCCGACCCGGCGATGGCGAAGGAGGCGGCGTCCACGTCCACCTGCGCGAAGGTGATGTTGCCCGATCCGGCGATCTTGGCCTCAAGCTTCTCGCCCTGCGCGCGGTCGATCGCGATGTCGCCCGATCCCGCCAGGTTGGCGCCGCGCAGCGCCGGCATGGTGACGAAGACGCGCGCGTTGCCCGAAGAGAGGAAACCCGAGCCGCGCCGCCCGATCTTCAGCGCGTCGCCGTCACGCTCGATCTTCAACCGCTCCAGCACCGATTCGTCGCCCTCCGCGCGGACGGAGAAGGCGGGGCCGACGCGCACGTCCACCGCGTCGCTGCCCGCCGCCAGGATGCGCGTGAAGCCCGACGCGGCGTAGCTGCGCGCGTTGCCGCTGCCGGTGCCGACGATGCCCTCGCCCTCATCTCCGCCGTTGCCGCACGCTGCCAGCGGCAGCAGCGCGGCGATCAGGAACTTGCGCATCGGGCATCCTCCCCCTGTGTATTGTTTCAGCAATACACGCTGGACGCGGTCGAATCAACCGCCGCAGCGTACCCGGCCGCTGCCCATCCGGGTGACGCGGCAGCGCGCCTGCGGCCCCAGGTCGACGCCGCCGCTGCCCACCAGCGAGACGGTGGCGGTGCCGTCCACGGTGGCACGCACGCTGCCCGATCCCGCCGCGGAAACGGTGGCGGTGGTGGCGCGCAGCTCGGGCGCGACGACCTTGCCCGACCCGCCGAGATTGACGTCGAGCGACCGCGCGGTGCCCGCGGCGGCCAGTTCGCCCGATCCCCCGATGGAGAATGTGGCCTGCCCGACGGCCAGCTTCCGCAAGGCGATCGTTCCGCTGCCGCCCAGCGCGGCGGCGAAGCGGTCGCCCGTCACCTCGTCCACCGCCACCCGGCCGGAGCCGCCCAGCGCCACCTCCGCCAGCCGGGGCATCGTCACCTCGATGCGCACGCGGCGGTCGGCGTCGGACACCTTCCGCTCGCGCCAGCGCGGTCCGATCTCCAGCCGTCCGCGCTCCACCACGACGCGCACATTCTCCAGCGCGGCGGCCGGACCGGTGACGCGGAGCGACCAGGACGGCCCGACGCGGACCTGCGCCGTCCCCGGCGTTCCGAACGACACGCGATCGAAGTCGCGGACGGTGTAGAGGGACGCGTCGCCCTGCCGCTGCGGCACGAGGCCGGGTCCGTGGTCGCCGGCGGCGGGGGTGGCGACCAGCACGAGGGGCAGCGGCAGGAAGGAAAGAAGGCGCATCGTCACTCTCCGAACGGGGACGATGCGCCTTCTAGCGCGTTCGATTACAGTTGTAAACAGATGCTCAGGCGGGCACCTTGTCCTTGTTGTAGATCGCGGCGGCCTTGCGCAGGATATCCAGGATCTTCTCCTGCGCGGCGGGCTCGTCGATCTGCTCCATCGCGGCCAGCTCGCGCGCCAGGCGGCTGGTCGCCCCTTCGAAGATCTGGCGCTCGGAATAGCTCTGCTCAGGTTGGTCGTCGGCACGGAACAGGTCGCGCACCACCTCCGCGATCGAGACGAGGTCGCCCGAGTTGATCTTGGCCTCATATTCCTGCGCGCGGCGCGACCACATGGTGCGCTTCACCTTGGGCTTGCCCTTCAGCGTCTCCATCGCCTCACGCATGGTCTTGTCGCTGGACAGCTTGCGCATGCCGACCGACTCGGCCTTGTTCGTGGGCACGCGCAGCGTCATGCGCTCCTTCTCGAAGCGCAGCACGTACAGCTCCAGCTGCATGCCCGCGATTTCCTGTTTCTGCAGCTCGATGACCCGGCCCACGCCGTGCTTGGGATAAACGACATAATCACCGACATCGAAATGCAGAGCCTTGGCAGCCATGGGTGGCCTTTCCGTTCAGATCATCCCCGCGATCGAAGACCCGGCGCCACGACGCGCAGGATCGGTTCGGCGGGGAAAGGGGTTCTAAGACGTCTCCGGGCCGACGGAACGAAGCTCGATCCTGTCGGTGGGCGGGCAATAACACGACGGTAACAAAATTACCAGCCCATGTTGGACAGGAACGCTGTCTCACCCCCGTGCGGTGAAGCTATCCTGCCGGCCGAGAAACGCGCGCAGCACCGCCAGCGTCTCGTCGGGCCGATCCTCGAACAGCGCGTGGCCCGAACCGGGAATCACGGCCAGTTCCGCGGCCATTGCCGCCGCGGCGAAGGCAGCGACGGTGGCGGGGCGCGCCTCGTCGTACTGCCCGGTGACGAACAGCGCGCGGGCGCCGTCCAGCCGGCGCAGCAGCGGCGTGCCGTCATAGGCGCGCAGCGTGCCCGTCGCGGTGAACTCGGTCGGCCCCCACATCGCGCGGTACATCGCCGGATTGCCGCGGATGCGTCGGGCGCGGGCATAGGCCGCGGTCACCGGATTGCCCTGCGTGCGCACCATGTGACGCGCGTAGAAGGCGTCCTGCGCCACGGTACAACGGTCGGGCGAGGGCGGAGCCGGCCGCTCGCACGCCGACAGCGTCGCCTGAACGTCGGCGGGCAGACGCGCGCGCCAGGCGTCGGTGTCGGCGATCCACGCCCGCGTCGAGACCAGCGGGCTGCCGAGCACCAGCCCGGCGAGTGCCGCCGGCCGTCGCGCGCCATATTCCAGCGCGAGCGTGCCGCCCCAGCTGAACCCGCCCATGTGCCAGCGCGCGATGCCCAGTGCGCGGCGCATCGCCTCCAGCTCGTCGGTGAAGCGGGCCACCGTCCACAACCGCGGATCGTCGGGCCGGTCGGACAGGCCGGTGCCGAGCTGGTCGTAGAGGATCACCGCCCGCTCGTCGGCGAGCGGCAAGGCTTCGAGATTGTGGAGGTGCGTGCCGCCGGGGCCGCCGTGCGCCAGGATGAGCGGCAACCGCGGCGCCGACAGATGGCCGTTCACGCGGACGTAGACGCGCCCGCCCTCCACCGGCACCATCGCCTCGCGGGTGGGCGGCGGAACGGCGGCCAGGCCCTTGGCGCGGGCCGCCGCGGCGAGCGGTACGGCCGCCGCGGCGACCAGCAGGTCGCGGCGGTTCGGACTGTTCCGGCGTATCCCGCGCCGCGCTCTCCCGCCGATCGTCACCGCGCCTACCCCGTTCGTGCCGAGCCTGGCCGGGGAGTGCCGCAAAACGCGACCTTCGACCGGTCAGGCCGGACGGGATCGCGCGCCGCGCCGCGGCCAAGCCGCGTCGTCGTTCCCCGGCGGTGCCAAGGCGGGCCGGGCCTGGGCGCCTCGCCCGCAGCGGCGCTGCCGGCGTGCGCCCTGCGCCTCAATCCCCCGCGCCGGGCTCGGGCGTGAAATACTTGTCGTACTTGCCCTCTTCGCCCTTGTGCTCGTCGGCGTCGGCGGGGGTCTGGTCCGCCTTTCGCGTCACGTTGGGCCATTGTGCGGAGAAGGTGTTGTTCAGCTCCAGCCACTGCTCCAGCCCGCTCTCCGTGTCGGGCAGGATCGCCTCGGCGGGGCATTCCGGCTCGCACACGCCGCAGTCGATGCACTCGCTGGGGTTGATGACCAGCATCGTCTCCCCTTCGTAGAAGCAGTCGACCGGACACACTTCCACGCAGTCCATGTACTTGCAGCGGATGCAGGCATCGGTGACGACGTAGGTCATGGCGGGAACTGCCCTGTTGTGCGAACGAACGGCACGGCTGCTATGCCTGCCGCACAGGGGCGTCAACCTGTCGGGCCCTGATGCGAGACGTTCTCACCCCGCTTCCTCACGATCCGGCGACCAGTTCCTGGTAGCAGCCCTGCGCCTCGGGCGCCGGGCCGCGGCGGTGCGGCAGCGCCTCGACGCGCAGCACGCGGACGCGGCCCGCCTGCGCGAAGGTCAGCACGTTGCCCACGCGAACCGGCGCGTGCGCGCGATCGATCGCGCGCCCATCGAGCCGCAGCCGCCCCTCCACCGCCAGCGCCTGCGCCGCGCTGCGCGTCTTGGCCAGCCGCGCGTACCACAGGAAGACGTCCAGCCGCATTGCGTCGGCGGCCACGCTCACGGGCGGACCAGCCCGGCCAGCGCGGCGAAGGCGCCGGTGGGTGCCGCCGGCGCAGGCCGGGGCCGGGCACGCCCGCGCCAGGCATAGCCCTCCCCCGCGGGACGGAAGCCCAGTTCCGCCATCAGCCGCGCGATCGTGCCCGGCTCCAGCCCCATCGAGACGGCGAGCGCGGGGTCGGGCACGAACGCCTGCCGCCCTTCGCGCGCGTCGTGCGCGGCGCGTGCGATCCGCTCCACCAGATCGACGCGGATCGCCTGGGCGCCGAGCGGACGAAAGCCCATCAGCGGCACCGCGCCGGGCGCGCCGCGCGGCAGCGTGGTGGCGCCGGCGGGCGGCGCGGGCGGCGCGACGCCGTTGGCCGCCGCCAGCAGCGCGCGCCGCCACGCCTGCGCACCCGGCTTCAGCAGCCGCGCGTCGAACAGGTCGAGCGCGCCGATCGTGATCCGCCGCTGCCGCAGCCATCGCCGCGCCTCCGGCGTCAGGTCGGCCAGCGCGGCAACCAGCGGCGTGCGCGCTGCGACCCCCGCCCCCGCCTCCAGCGCCCCCGCCACGCTGCGCAGCGCCGGCCCCGCCGCCGCCGCGCGGGTTGCCTCGGACAGTGCCGCCAGCGAGGGGAGAGCGCGCGCGATCGCGTCCGCCACCCAGCGCCGCAGCCGCGCCGCCACGCTCTCGCGCAGCGCGGGATCGAGGCAGTCGAGCGCAGCGTCCAGCACCACCGTGGGCCGCGCCAGCGACGGCCCACGCGCCAGCCGCGCCACCGCCAGCCCGTCCCATGCGAGCGCGCCGTCCTCGCCCAGCGCAAGAGTCTCGTCCGCCGCGGCGACCAGCGCCTGCCCGCGCCGCCGCCGCTCGCCCGCCAGCCTTTTTTCCGCCGCGGCGAGCAGGCGGCGCTTGTCCGTGGCGCGGGCCTCCGCCGCGACGCTGAAGCGGAAGCCGTCGAGGCGGCCGATCGGATGCCCCTCGATCGTCACCTCGCCCCCGGCATCGATCTCCACCGGCAGCTCGCCCGCGCCGGCGCCGATCGTCTTCATCAGCGCGCTGGTCCGCTTGTCGACGAAGCGCTGCGTCAGGCTGGCGTGGAGCGCCTCCGACAATCGCTCCTCCACCGCCAGCGTGCGCGCCGCCCAGTGCGCGGGATCGGCAAGCCAGTCGGGGCGCTGCGCGATGTATGCCCACTTGCGGATCGCCGCGATGCGCCCCGCGATCGTCTCCACGTCGCCGTCCACCTTGTCGAGCCGCGCGACCTCGTCGGCGAACCATTGGTGCGGCACGTGGCCCTCCGCGAGGTAGCCGAACACGCGCGAGACGAAGCGCGCGTGCGGATCGACGCCCAGCTTCTCGAAATCGGGAACGCCGCAGGCGGACCACAGCCGGTCGACCTGCCCCTTCGCCCGCGCGCGTACCTGCGCGTCCTCGGCCAGCCGCTTCAGCACCTTCAGGTCCAGCGCTTCGGGCGCGGGGCGCAGCCGCTCGTGGTCGGGCCGGCGCGTCAGCGATGCGACCAGCGCGTCGAGCGTCGACAGGTCGGGCGCGCCGTCGCGCCAGAACAGGGTCTCCAGCGGCGGGAAGCGATGCCCCTCGATCGCCGCCACCTCCTCCGCGTCGAAGGCATCCGGTCCTTCCTCGGTCAGCGCGCCGAAGGTCCCGTCGCGCTGGTGCCGCCCGGCGCGCCCCGCGATCTGCGCCATTTCCGCCACCGTCAGCCGACGGCGGCGCTGGCCGTCGAACTTGGAGAGGCCGGCAAAGGCGACGTGGCCGACGTCCAGGTTCAGCCCCATGCCGATCGCGTCGGTGGCGACCAGATAGTCGACCTCGCCCGCCTGGAACATCGCCACCTGCGCGTTGCGGGTGCGCGGGCTGAGCGAGCCCATCACCACCGCCGCTCCGCCGCGCAGTCGCCGGAGCATCTCCGCGGTGGCGTACACCTCCTCGGCGGAAAAGGCGACGATGGCGGAGCGGCGCGGCAGGCGCGAGAGCTTCTTCGCGCCGACGTAGGAGAGCGTGGAGAAGCGCGGCCGCTCGACGATCTCCACCTTGGGCACCAGCGCGCGGACGACGCCGCGCAAGGCATCGGAGCCGAGGATCATCGTCTCCTCGCGCCCGCGGGCGTGGAGCAGCCGGTCGGTGAAGACGTGGCCGCGCTCCCGGTCGGCGCCGAGCTGCGCCTCGTCCAGCGCGACGAAGGCGAAGTCCCGGTGCAGCGGCATGCTCTCCGCGGTGCACAGGAACCAGCGCGCGTCCCTGGGCACGATGCGTTCCTCGCCCGTGACGAGCGCCACGCGCTCCTTGCCCTTGATCGCGACGACCCGGTCATAGACCTCGCGCGCCAGCAGGCGCAGCGGGAAGCCGATCATCCCGCTGGAATGCGCGCACATCCGCTCGATCGCGAGATGGGTCTTGCCCGTGTTGGTGGGACCCAACACCGCCGTGACCCGCGCCGTGTCCTGTGCGCCCATGGTGGGGGCAACATCGGGGCGGGGACGCGGGTTTGCAATGCGGTTTTCGGAAGAAGGGGTGCTCACACGAAGGCACGAAGACACGAAGGAAAAGGAGAAGGTGGGTTCGCGCGGGGGGTGCGGAGACGCGGATTGATGCTGGGCGGACGAGACCCGAGCCGCCACCGGCGGCTCATGACATGGCCGGCGTGGGGCGATCCTGTCTCGCTGGCGCGAGACGCCGCCTGCGGCAAAGTTCCGCGCCTCCGCGTGACGCCCTTCTTCCTTCGTGTCTTCGTGCCCTTGTGTAAGCCCCCTCTTCACCCCACCGCGCGCGGCAAACGCCCCACCGCAGCGGGAATCGCGCAACCCCGCGGTTAATTTGACTTTAGGACCTTGGCCTCACAACGCTTCCACCCATCGCCGGGGGGTTGATCGGCGAGCGTACGGGGGTCCTCGCCACTCATGTTCCTGCGCGAACCGCAAGGATTGGAACTCGCCGGTGCCGCCGGGGCGCGCAGCTTCGGCCGCGCGCTGGTGCCCGTGGTGGAGCAGCCCTGGATCGAGCGGCTGCGCGTCGCCGCGTTGCAGACCGACTGGGTGCCGGACCTGGGCCAGCGCATCGGCACGCGCGACTGGTGGCGCGGTCTCGCCACCTGCACCGCTTTGTGCGGCGCCGCGTGGATGCTGTCGCCGGGCTGGCGGCCGATCCTGGGCTATGCCGCGCCCGCGGTCGGAGGCGCGGCGTTCGAGGAGACGCGCACGCAGGGGATCGCCCCGCTGGCCTATGGCGCCACCACCGGGCGGCGCATGGCCGCGTCCGCGCTGGTGCGCCAGCTGAAGGAGACGCCGGAGCGCCCGACGATCGAGCTGACCGCCGCGCTCTCCGACGGCGACACCCTGCCCGCCGCGCTCCAGCGCGCCGGCATCGGCCGCGGCGAGGCGGCGACGGTGGCGAACCTCGTCTCCGACGCGGTTCGCATCGATTCGCTGAAGCCCGGCACCGTCCTGTCCCTGACGCTCGGCCGCCGGCCCACGAAGCTTCAGCCCCGGCCGCTGGAGAAGCTCGCGTTCCGCGCCGCCTTCGACCTGGAGCTGGCCGTCAACCGCTCCGGCGAGGGGCTGACGCTGGATCGCCGTCCGATCGCGATCGACCGCACGCCGCTGCGCGTGCGCGGCCTGGTCGGCCCCAGCCTGTATCGCTCCGCGCGCGCCGCCGGCGTGCCCGCGCGCGTGGTCGAAGCGTACATCAAGGCGCTGGCGACCCGCATCCCGATCGGCAGCGTCGCCGCGTCCGACACGTTCGACCTGGTCGCCGACCAGCGCCGCGCCGCGACCGGCGAGGTGGAGGTGGGCCAGCTCCAGCTCGCCTCGCTGGACCAGGGCGGCAAGAAGCTCCAGCTCGTGCGCTGGGGCGACGGCGCCGGATCGTTCTTCGATGCCGCCGGCCGCTACGAGACGCGCGGCACGATGGGGATGCCCGTCGCGGGCCGCGTCACCTCCACGTTCGGGATGCGGATGCACCCGCTGCTCGGCTTCATGCGGATGCACAAGGGGATGGACATCGGCGCCCCCTATGGCGCGCCGATCCTGGCGGCGGTCGATGGCGTGGTCGCGTTCGCGGGCCGATCCGGCGGCTACGGCAATTTCGTGAAGCTGGCGCATCCCGCCGGTCTCGCCAGCGGCTACGGCCACATGAGCCGCATCGCGGTGCGCCCGGGACAGCGCGTGCGCCGCGGGCAGGTGATCGGCTACGTCGGCTCGACCGGCATCTCCACCGGACCGCACCTGCACTGGGAAGTGTGGAAGAACGGCCGCCCGGTGAACCCGCGCTCGATCTCGCTCGCCAGCGTGCAGACGCTGTCGGCGGACACGCTGCGCGCGATGCGGGCGAAGATCGCGAACCTGCTGGCCACGCCGGCGCGGTAGCCGGAGCGAAGCCAGATCGCGCTATGGTGCCTCGCCCCGCGCGTCGTCGGCCTCCGCGTCGTTCAGTTTCGGCCGCTCGTTGGCCGCGCGCAGGCGCCCGGCGGCGGTTTGCGCATGGGCGGTCGCCACCGTCGCCATCCGCCCCATCGTCTCGCGCAGGATGCGCCCGTCGTCGGTACGGAACTCGACCAGCCGCTCCGCGCCGTCGTCGTCGACCGCGAAATAGGTCGCCTCGGAAAAGCCCATCGCATCGGCGTAGAACAGGTGCGGCAGGCTGCCGCGGGTCGCGTTATAGCCTTCCGCCGCGGCATTGTACGCCTCGCGCCGGTCGAGGATCGCGGTCTCGATCTCGTCGAGCTGCCGCATCAGCTGCTGATAGGTCGCATTCGCCTTCAGGTCCGGAAAGCGGTTCGCCAGCATCTGCACGTTGCCGATCACGCGCGAGGCGTCCGCCGCCGCCGCGTTCGCGGCGCTGATGTTCGCCTCGCCCTCCACGACGGTGAAATGCGCCAGCTTCTCATGCTCGCCATAGCCCGCGGCGATGTCCGCCAGCCGCTGCGCGATGTCGAGCCGCTTCTTGACGCTGGCGGCCACGTTGGCCTGCCGCCGCTTCACGTTCTCTGCCAGCGCGCGCAGTTTGTTGTACGACAGGAACAGCCAGACCGCGGCACCGATCAGGATGAGCAGGATCAGGGTCAAACGTCGGCTCCCTACGGAGTTGATGTCGATCAACGCATAGCGGCGCCGTGGCCGCTCGCCTACCGTCCGCGTGCGTTCAGCGCCCCTGGCTGCGCCAGCGCTGGATCGTGCGGGCGATGATCTGCTCCTCGCCCCCGCTCTCCTTCCACAGCTCGGAAAACAGCGGATCGTCCGACGCCGGGCGCTTGTCCGCCTCCAGCGGATCGAAGGCGACGCGGATCGGGATCGCGACGCCCTCGCCGCAGATGATGCACTCGCGGTTGCGCAGCGCGGGGATCGAATCGAGGAAGCCGCGCGCACCCTCCGGCATCGCGGCGCGCACGAACGCCTGGTCGCGATCGTTGTTGAGGCGCATCGAGATGATCGTGCCGCACTGCGACAGCACGCCTTCGGCCAGGTCCGACGGGCGCTGCGTGATGAGGCCCAGCGACACGCCGTACTTGCGTCCCTCCTTCGCGATGCGACCGAGGATGCGCGCGACCGACGAACCGGTGTCGTCGCGCGGGATGTAGCGGTGCGCCTCCTCGCACACGAGCAGGATCGGGCGCTGCGGCTCGTTGCGGGACCAGATGGCGAAGTCGAACACCATCCGGCTCAGCATCGCCACCACCACGCTGGTGATCTCGCTGGGCACGCCCGACACGTCGATGATCGAGATCGGCTTGCCCTCGCCCGGCAGGCGGAAGACGCGGCTGACGAAGCCGGCCATCGTGTCGGCGACCAGCATGCCGGAGAACATGAAGCCGAAGCGCGGATCGGCCTTCACCTCGTCGATCTTGTTCTTCAGCCGCAGATAGGGCGCGGTGTCGCCGGCACGATCCATCTTGCCCATCTCCAGCTGGATCAGCTGGGTCAGGTCGCTGAGCAGATAGGGGATCGGCGCGTCGACCGTCAGCTTGGGGATCTCCTGCCCCAGGCGGTTCTTCGACCGCGCGGCGAGCAGGCACTTGGCGAGGATGTCGGCGTCCACCTGCCGGTCCGACCCGGTGGAGGTGAGCAGCACCTCGCAATGCTCCTCCAGGTTCATCAGCCAATAGGGCATCTGCAGGTTCGACACGTCGTAGATCGCGCCGTTCCCCTTGAACGCGGCGGCATATTCGCCGTGCGGATCGACCATCACGATATGGCCCTGCGGCGCCAGCTGGCAGATGCGGTGCAGGATCAGCGCGGCACTGGTCGACTTGCCGGTGCCGGTGGAGCCGAGCAGCGCGAAATGCTTGCCGAGCATCGAATCGACGAACAGCGAGGCGCGCACGTCGCGGGTGGGATAGACGAGGCCGATCTCCACGCTGGGCCGGTCCGACGCGGCATAGACCTGCTGGAGGTCCGCCCCGGTGGCGGCATAGGCCTCCGCCCCCGGCATGGGATAGCGGGTGACGCCGCGGCGGAAGTTGTAGAGCTTGCCGGTCAGCCGCTCCTCGTCCCCCTCGCCGAGGAAATCGACGGTGGCGACCACGCGGTCCATCTGTCCCGGCGCGAGCCCGAGCGAGCGGATGTTGGCGAGCAGCCACGACTGGCCGACGCGCACCTTCACCTGCCCGCCGACCTGCCCCGCCGACGCGATCACCGGGTCATCGTGTCCCACCAGCGCCTGCAAGGCGGCGAGATCAAACACCATCTCGCTGCGCGATCCGGCGATTTCCGCAACATAGCCGATCGGTTCGCGGCTGACGTCCGCGGCCGGCACGAAGGCGCCGGAAGAGAAATGGTTCATCGTGCAGCACGCCCCCTCGTTCCCCGCCAGCCTAGGCGCGCGCGGTAAAGGAAGCGTGGACGGATCAGCCGCGCCGGGCGATGCGCCCCGCCGCCCAGCCGAGCAGCACCGACAGCGCCACCGCAGCGAGGCCGTAGAGGATGGCATGGCGGTCCGCCGCCTCGGCGACGAAGCGCTCGAAGCCCGACTTGCGCACGTCGATGTCGCGTACCGCCGCCGCCAGGACGCGGCCGTCGCGAATCAGGAAGGTTTCCGCGGTAAAGCGCCCGACGGTCACCTGCGCGGGCACCCGGATGCGCGCGCGATAGAGGACGCCGCCGGTGATCTCCACCGCGCCCGGCGTCTCGGTGAACAGCCCGGCGCGGCGGCGCTGCTCGACGAGGCCGCGGGTGAAGCGATCCTGCACCTCCGCCGGCGCGTTGGAGGCGGGGGAGAGCTGGAGGCTGTCCAGCCCGATCTCGTAGATGGCGCGGGTGCGCGCGTCGACGATGTCGCGGATCGGGCGGGAAGCGGCGGCGGCGTAGAAGCTGGGCGCCGAGCGGTAGCGCAGCGCCTGCGCGTTGATCCACACGCCCGCCACCTTCTCCTTTTCCCGGATCGTGATCGATTCGGTCGGCCCCTTGACGACGACCACCACGTCGGTGCGCCGGTCGTCCGCGGGCACGCGCCCGCCGGGATAGAGGATCGCGCCGAACAGCAGCAGCTCCGCGCCGGTGAAGCTGTAGGCGATCTCGACCTCGCGCTGCGACACGTCGGGCACCAGCACGGGCTTGGCCTGCGCGGCCAGCAGCGGCGCGGCAAGGAGGAGCAGCGCGCGCCTCAATTCAGCTCGACCGTGTAGATCTCGTCGGGCCGCCAGCCGAGCCCGAGCCCGATGCGGAACGCCACCGCCAGCACCATTAGCGCGAGCGCCAGGCGCAGGTATTCGGGCTTGGCGCGGCTGGCCAGCCGCGCGCCCAGCTGCGCGCCCGCGACCGAGCCGACCAGCAGCAGCGCGGCAAGGACGATGTCCACCGCCTTGGTCGTCGTCGCGTGGACCATCGTCGCCGCCGCGGTGACGAACAGGATCTGGAACAGGCTGGTGCCCACCACCACGCCGGTCGCCATGCCAAGCAGGTAGATCATCGCCGGCACCAGCACGAAGCCGCCACCGATGCCGAGCAGGATGGTGAGGATGCCGGTGGCGAAGCCGAGCAGCAGCGGCGCCAGCGGCGAGATGTAGAGGCCGCTGGCGTAGAAGCGCATCCGGAACGGCAGCGCCGCGACCAGCGGGTGGTGGCGCCGCCGCCGCGGCTTCGCCGGGCGCCGCCCGCGTGCCACCAGGATCGCCGCCACCGCCTCGCGCAGCATCGACAGGCCGATGGAGCCGAGCAGCAGCACATAGGTGACGGCGATAGCGGTATCGATCTGTCCCGATTGCTGCAGCAGCCGGAACAGCCACGCGCCGAACAGCGAGCCGAGGATGCCGCCCGCCACCAGCACGCCGCCCATGCGCACGTCCACGCCGCCGCGCCGCATGTGCGCGAACACGCCGGAGACGCTGGCGCCCGTCACCTGCGTCGCGGCGGAGGCGGCGGCGACCGTGGGCGGGATGCCGTAGACGATCAGCAGCGGCGTCGTCAGGAACCCGCCGCCGACGCCGAACATGCCCGACAGCAATCCGACGCCGGCGCCCAGCGCGATCATCACCAGCGCGTTCACCGACAGGTTCGCGATCGGCAGGTAGAGGTCCATGGCGACGACGGGGATTAGCCGCTTCGCGCCGCGCGGCATAGCGCCCCGCGGCGACCGGTCGGCTAGAAATCGGTTCCCAGCGACAGCGCCACGCCCGATGCCGGCCGCGCGTTGCCCGCCACCCGCTGGCGCCAGTCGAGCGACACGCGCACCCGCGCCGCCGCCACCGGCACGACCACCGCCGCCGAGGGGCCGAGGTCCAGCCGCGCCGCGCCCCGCTGCGCCGCGCCCCAGGCACCGAGCGACAGGTCGAGCGCGCCCACCGCCCGGCCGACACGGATCGCGCCGTCGGCATAGCCCTCGCCGCCGTCGCGCGCGATCACCCCCGCCTGCGCATAGCCGTCGAGCGCGAGGCCGAGCGGCAGCGGCCGGTCGGAGACGCCGCCGACCAGGCCCAGCGCCGGCCCGCCGCGGGTGGCGGCCAGCCCGATCCGCTGCTCCGCCACCACGCGCAGCGGCAGGGCGGTGGGGCGCCACTCGACGCCGATTGCCGCCTCGCGCTGCCGCGTGCCCAGCGCGCCCGCCACGCGCGCGGCGAGCGCGAACCGGTCGTCCAGCGCGTAGGCGAGCCGCGCACCCGCCTGGCTACCGCCCAGCTGCGGCGTCGCCACTCCGCCCGCCCCGCCCGCGCCGCGCACGATCGCCCAGGCGCTGCCCGACCAGCGCGAAGGGCCGGGCGGCGCCGGATCCGGCGTGCCGTAGCGCACGAGGCCGAGCAGCGCGAGGACGTGCTCCACCGGGGGGCGCGGCAACGCGATCGCGGGAGCGGGGGAAAGCGTGGTCGGAGGAGGGGGCACGACGGGCGTCGGCGCGAACGTCCGCTCGCGCAACGGGCGGGTCGGCACCGCGGGCACCTCACCCGGTATCCCCAGCGCGAGCCGAAGGGGCGGTGCCGGCTGCGTCGCCGGGGCCGAGGCCGGGGGCGGGATGGAGGCGTGGCGGGGCGGCGTCGACGCGTGCGGCCACAGCCAGGCCACGCGCATCGCGATCCAGCCGCCGAGCACCAGCCCCAGCGCGCGCAGCGGGCGTCCGCGCCGCGCGGAATGCGCGGCGTCACGCATCGCCCGGCACCGTCGCCGGGAAACGATGCGCGGTCTTGTCCCAGCGCGCCTCGTCCCCCGCCAGCATCCGGCAGTAGCGGACCAGCGCACGCCGCGCCGCCAGCATCGCGACGATGTTGCCCACCACCGCGCGCGGCACCGCGCGCATCCCCTCGCGCCAGCCGTAGACGCGCGCCGTCGCCCCCGCGCGCATCGCCAGCCGCCACGCCAGCAGCAGCGCGTTGATCGCCAGCAGCCAGCGCAGCGCTCCCTGCGGCCACGGCATGGCGGTGCCGCGCCACGCATGCGCCGCCCAGGACAGCGCGCTCCCCGCCAGCGCGGCATAGGCGACCGCCAGCGCGATCACCGCCAGCGGCGCGCGCCGGTCGCGCAGCCGCATCCACCATTCCGCCGGCCGCCACCCCGCGCCCCAGCCGGTGCGGTCCCAGCCGGCGAAGGCGATGCCCACCATCCAGCGCGCCTTCTGCACCACCGCGGGGCGCACGCGGTCGGGGAAATAGGCGCGGGTGGCGATCGGCGCGCCCCGCCCCGGCGCGGTGACGCGCGCGAAGCAGGCGGGCAGGCCGAGCGCGCCGAGTCGCAGGCCCAGCTCGTAATCCTCGGTCAGCGTGCGCGGATCGAACGGCGCGTCCCCCGCGCCCGCGATCGCCGCCAGCGCGTCGCAGCGGAGCGCGCAGCCCACGCCGGCAAGCGGCAGCGCCACGCCCAGCGCGCCGCGCACCACCAGCGTCCGGCCGTGGCTCTCCGCGAACTCGTCCGCATAGGTGCCCGCCACGAGCGTGGCACCCCGGTCCAGCAGCGGCACCACCGGCAGCTGGACCAGCGCGAAGCGCGGCAGCAGCCGCTCCACCAGCGCCAGCTCGAACGGATCGACCACGTCCTCGGCATCGTGCAGCACGACCGCGTCGGTGGCGCGCCCGTCGCGCGCGTCCGCGCGGCGCAGCGCGCGCCACAGGTCGTTGAGGTTGGCCGCCTTCGTCGTGGGCCCGTCGGCCTCGCCGATCACCAGGCGGACGCGGGCGTCCTCCTGCGCCACGGTCGCGACCGCGGCGATGGTGGCGGGATCGTTGGGATAGCAACCGACGAACAGGCGATAATCGTCGTGGCGGTAGCGGGAGAGCGTCGCGCGCAGCATCGCCGCGATGACCGCGCCCTCGTCCCACGCCGGCACGAACACGGCGAGGCGGCACGGCGGTGCGGGCGGCAGGTCCTCGAATCGCGCGGGCGGCCGGCGCATCCGCGCCCAGGCGAGATCGATCGCCAGATCGTCCAGCCCGCCGACGAGGAACAGGACGCCCGCGAACAGCAGCGCCTCGCCGAGGCCCGCGTCGAGCGCGATCAGCCAGCCATCACCCACCGACCCCATCGTTCCCGCGCCCCCCAGCGATCGGGTTTGTGCGCGAGGTGTGGCACCCGCGCAACATCGGTCGCGAAAGTGTCGGAGAGGACGAACAAAAACCGGCCCGGCTCGTTGGGCGCAGCGGTCCCTTTTCCCCT
The DNA here is from genome assembly GCF_012035195.1 of Sphingomonas corticis. Taxonomy (GTDB): domain Bacteria; phylum Pseudomonadota; class Alphaproteobacteria; order Sphingomonadales; family Sphingomonadaceae; genus Sphingomonas; species Sphingomonas corticis. The sequence goes on along the minus strand of NZ_JAAVJH010000009.1, from coordinate 39,390 downwards.
TTCGGGACCGGTGCCGACCCCAAGCCGGTACTGGCCGCGTCGTGGCGTTTTCCGCGACGCGGCCGAACCGGCATGGGCCGAAGCCCGGCGAGTCGATTGGGGAGCAGGTGCAACAGGGGAAGGGAAGCGGTGCGCGAGCCCGCTTCCCTTTGTTCCCTCACCAGAAGAAGTTGCGGATCACGTCCAGCACGACGCCGCGACGCGCGTCGACCAGCAGCACGTCGTCGTAGTGGCGTACCCACCGCGTCGCGCCATAGGCGGGCGGCAGGCGGTATCGCGCCGGGCTGACGATGGCGTAGCGCCCGCCGTAATAGGCCGGGGCGATGCGCGTGCCGGCACGAAACGACTGGTAGCGGAACGGCGCACGCCAGTTGCCGCGGGCGTAGACGGCGCGGTGATCGTTGCGATAGCCGCGCCAATCGTCGCGGCCCCAGTTGCGTCGCCGGTCATCGCGCCAGTCGTCACGCCGGTCGCGGCGCCAATCGTCGCGCACGTCGCGGCGATAATCGCGCCTGTCCTCGCGATATTCCTGCCGCGCCTCGCGCAGGTCGCGGCGTTCCTCCCTGATGTCGCGGCGGTCGCCGCGGCGCCAGGCGTCGCGCAACTCGCGCTGTTCCTGGCGGATGTCCTGGCGGTTGCGGTGCAGCTCGCGCGTCTGCGCGCCGGCCGACACGGGCGCCATCATGGCGGCGATCAGTGCGGCGGTGAAGAAGGTACGCATCTTCCTTGTCCTCCATGCGGGCGCCGACGGGCGCCCACCTGGGGACGGGATTATGCCGGGCGCGCTGAACCGCCCGCGAATGCGATCGTCAGCGAAACGACAGGCAGATCACGATGCTTGCGGGGATCAGGGGCTCGCAGGAATCAGGGGCGCGCAGGAATCAGGGGCGATCGCGCCCGCCGCCGCCCTGCGCGCCGCCCATGCCGGGCGCGCCCACCGCGCCGATGTTGCCGAACAGCTCGGCGAAGAAGCCGCGCTCGCGGCCCAGCGTCGGCGTCGTCTTGCCGTACGGATCGACCTTCGCCACCTGCTCCACGCCCGAGCGGCGGATCGCCGACACGTTGCCGCTCTGGTCGAAGCTGATCTGCACGGTCAGCTGGTCGCTGGGCGAGGGCGGATTGAACGCGAAGTTGCGGCTGTCGCGCGACACGTAATACCAGTCGCCCTGGTTGAACTGGCTCGCGAAACTGGGCGTGCCCAGCGTCGCCAGCACCGACTGGCGATTGTCCACCCCCGGCTGGATCGCGTTCACCAGGTCCGCATCGACGATATAGCCCTGGTGCGAGCGAAGCGGCGTGCAGCCGGCGGCGAGCAGGCCGGCGAGAAGGAGACTGGAGGCGAGAAGGGGGCGCATGGGGACTCCGCGAGACGCGACTGGAAACGCCCGTCATGGACAGCGGCGCTCGCGCGCACCAATATGGATGCCGCGCGGCCGACACAAGCGGCGCGCGCGTCGATCACCTTCCCCGTCGCTGCCGGAGCCCCTTTGACCTTCCTCGCCCGCCTCTTCCCCCGCCTGTTCGGGCGGCACGACCCCACCGCCGCACTGCCGCTGTACGACGCGGTCATCGCCCGCGCGCGGCGGCCGCACTGGTACCTCGACGGGCACGTGCCCGACACGCTGGACGGCCGGTTCGACATGGTCGCCGCAATCCTGTCGATCGTGCTGCTGCGACTGGAGCGGGAGGAGGACGCGGTCGCCGCGACCATCCCGCTGACCGAGCGGTTCGTCGACGACATGGACGCGCAGGTGCGGCAGATCGGGTTCGGCGACATGGTGGTGGGCAAGCATGTCGGCCGCATGATGGGGATGCTGGGCGGGCGGCTGGGCGCCTATCGCGACGGACTGGCGCAGGACGATGCGGCGCTGGATGCCGCGCTGGTGCGCAACCTCTACCGCGGCGAGGCGCCCGACGCCGCCGCGCTGGCGCACGTGCGCGACGAGCTGAAGGCGCTCCACACCGCGCTGGCCGACTGGCCGCGCGCCGCACTGGACGAAGGGAAGCTGCCGTGACGTCGCCCGTGTCCCCGGCCGAGTTCCCGCGCATCGAGCGGCTGGACGCGATCGGCAGCGAGGAGCGGACGGTCGCCATCGCCGCCACGCCGGAGGAGCGCGCGGCGCTGGCGCAGCGATTCGGCCTGGTCGCGATCGAGCGGCTGGAGGCGAGCTTCGCGATCCGCCGCGAGGCTGCGGGCATCGCCGCGCGCGGCCGGGTGGAGGCGGCGGTGGTGCAGGCCTGCGCGGTGACGGGCGAGCCGCTGACGCAGGCGATCGACGAGCCGGTGTCGCTGCTGTTCGTCGAGCCGGGCGCGGGCGGGGAGGACGAGGTGGAGCTGGCCGCCGACGCGCTCGACACGGTGGAGATTACCGGCGGCGGCATCGACCTGGGCGAGGCGGCGGCGGAGACGGTGGCGCTCGCGCTCGATCCCTATTCGCGCAGCCCTGCGGCGGCGGCGGCGCTGAGGGAGGCGGGCGTGCTCAGCGAGGAGGACGCCCGGCCGCTCGGCGCGCTCGCCGGGCTGAAGCAGGCGCTGGAGAAGAAGTCGCGCGCCTAGGCCGCGAGCTTCGGGAAACCGGCGCGGAAGGCGGCGACCTTCGGCTTGTCCCAGCGCACGATGTACGGATGCGTCGGGTTCCGGCGGTAGAAGTCCTGGTGATAGGCCTCCGCCGGGTAGAAGGCGCCGCCCTCGATCCGCGTCGCGATCGCGCCGGGGAACGCCTTCGCCGCGTTCAGCTGCGCGATATAGGCGGTCGCGACGGCGCGCTGCTGCGGCGATTGCGGGAAGATGGCGGAACGGTAGCTGGGGCCGCTGTCCGGCCCCTGCCGGTTCACCTGGGTCGGATCGTGCGCGACGGAGAAATAGACGCGCAGCAGCGTGGCATAGCTGACGACCCGGGGATCGTAGACGATGCGGATCGCCTCGGCGTGGCGCGTCCGCTCGGTGCTGACCGCATCGTAATTGGCGGTGCCGCGGGTGCCGCCGGCATAGCCCGACGTGACGGATCTCACGCCGCGCACCTGCTCGAACACCGCTTCCATTCCCCAGAAGCATCCCCCCGCCAGCACGGCGACCTGCGTGCCGGCGGCGGCGGGCACGTCGCTGCGCGCGGCGGGAATGGGAACGGCGCGCTCCGCCGCGGCGGGACCGCAGGATGCGAGCAGCAGGGCGGGAAGGAGGATGGCGCGGGTCATGCGGCCGATATGGTGGCGCACCGCGCGCCGTGCCAGTCCGCTCCCGCGTCGCGATCAGCGCTGCGCGTAGATCGCGGCGGGGGTGGACGGCGGCGCGTCGTGCGAGACGTACAGCGCGCCCATGCCCATCGTGCCGAGCAGAAAGCCGCCGGCGAACTGCCACAGGAAGCTGGAGCGGGCGAAACGGGACATGATCTCTTTCCTACAGGCAACGAACGATGCGGCCGGATGTACGCGGGCGCGACTGAACGCCGGCTGGTCGCGGCGTTCATCGGCGCGCCAGATAGCGGCGCACGGGTTCCCGCGCCATGTCAGTGCGGGAACAGGATCGTTTCCGTGGCGAAACCCGGTGGTTACCGCAGCGCGGCGCACGCCTGCTGGATGCGGGTGCACGCCTCCGTCAGCTGCGCCTCCGACGTGGCGTAGCTGATCCGCATGGCGGGCGACACGCCGAACGCGACGCCCTGCACCGCCGCCACGCGCGCGTCGTCCAGCAGATAGGTCACGAAGTCGCTGTCGCTCTCGATCCGCGCGCCCTTGGGCGTCGACTTGCCGATCGCGCCGGACACGTCGGGATAGACGTAGAAGGCGCCTTCGGGCCGCGGGCAAGTGATGCCCTCGGCCGCGTTCAGCATGTCGACGACGAGGTCGCGGCGCACCTGAAAGGCGCGCGCGCGCTCCTTCAGGAAGGACTGGTCGCCGGTCAGCGCCGCCACCGCCGCGGCCTGCGCGATCGAGCAGGGATTGCTGGTCGATTGCGACTGCAGCTTCGCCATCGCCTTGATGAGCCACGGCGCGCCCGCGGCGAAGCCGATGCGCCAGCCGGTCATCGCATAGGCCTTGGAACAGCCGTTCACCGTCAGCGTGCGGTCGTAGAGCGAGGGGCAGACCTGCGCGATCGTGGCGAAGGCGAAGTCGTCGTAGACGATATGCTCGTACATATCGTCGGCGAAGATCCACACCTGCGGATGCCGCTCCAGCACCGCGCCCAGCGCGCGCAGCTCGTCCGCGGTATAGGCCGCACCCGTTGGATTGGAGGGCGAGTTGAGGATCACCCACTTGGTCCGCGGCGTGATCGCCGCCTCCAGCATCGCCGGCGTCAGCTTGTAGCCCTGGTCCGCCCCCGCCGCGACGATGACCGGCACGGCGCCGGCGAACTGCACGACATCGGGATAGCTGACCCAATAGGGCGCGGGCACGATCACCTCGTCGCCCGCGTCCAGCGTCGCCACCAGCGCGTTGAACAAAGTGTGCTTGCCGCCGACGTTCACGCTGATCTGCGGCGGCGTGTAGGTCAGGCGGTTGTCGCGCGCGAACTTGGCGACGATCGCGTCCTTCAGCTCGGCGGTACCGTCGACGTTGGTATACTTCGTCTGGCCGTCGCGGATCGCCTTGATCGCCGCCTCCTTGACGAAGTCGGGCGTGTCGAAATCGGGCTCGCCCGCGCCCAGCCCGATCACGTCGACGCCGGCGCGCTTCAGCTCCAGCACGCGGCTGGTGATCGCGAGCGTGGGCGACGGGCTGATGCGGTCGAGCGCGGCGGAAGGCTTCACGGGGGGCGTCCTTGTTCGGAAAATGCGCGCGCGCCTATGGACGGCGCACGCTTGTTTCGCAACCGCCGCCGTCAGATCAGGCGTGCCGGCACCAGGCCGCGCAGCGCGTTGCCGAGCAGGAAGCCGTCGCCAAGGTCCCGTGCCGTCAGCCGTTCCTCCCGCGCGCGCCCCGCGCCGATCAGCTCGCCGCGCAGGACGCCGGGCAGCAGCCCGTCCGTCAGCGGCGGCGTCAGCAGCAGGCCGTCGCGCTCCACGAACAGGCTGGTGAAGCTGCCCTCGGTCAGCGCGCCGTCGGAGCGGACGAACACCACCTCGTCCGTCCCCGCGGCGATCCGCGCCGCGTCGTAGAAGGCGCGGTCGCTGGTCTTGTGGTGCAGCCGCAGGTCCGTTGGCGGCACCGGCAGGGGCGCCAGCGCGACGCGCATCACGGCGGGGCTGACGGGCAGCGGCGACACCTCGATCGCCACCGTGCCGGCGCGCGACAGCACCAGCCGCACGCGCGCGGCCGTGCGCAGCCGGAAGGTCGCCGCCTGCAATTCGTTGCGCGCGCCGTGGCGGTCGAACGCGAAGCCCAGCGCCGCCGCGCTGGCCTTCATCCGCTCGAGGTGGGGCTCGACCCGCAGCACGCCCTCCATCGGGTCGAACGCCATCGTCTCGATCAGGTCGAGCGGGCGCTGCGCGTGCGCGACGAAGCCGCCCTTGGCCAGCGCCTCGTCCCACTCCGCGTCCGCCGTGGAATCCGCCACGATGCCGCCTCCCAAACCCATCGTCGCCTCCTGTCCGCGGATCGCCAGCGTGCGGATGGCGACGTTGAACATCGCATCATCGCGCGAATCGATCCGCCCGATCGCCCCGGTGTAGACGCCGCGCGCGTCGTGCTCGATCGCGTCCAGCGCCGCCACCGCGCGCAGCTTGGGCGCGCCGGTGATGGAGCCGCACGGGAACAGCGCGGCCAGCACGTCCACCGCGTCGCGCCCCCCGGCCAGCCGGGCGGTGACGGTGGAGGTCATCTGGTGCACCGTGGGATAGCGCTCCACGTCGAACAGCTTCGGCACCGCGACCGTCCCCGGGCGCGAGACCCTCGACAGGTCGTTGCGCATCAGGTCGACGATCATCAGGTTCTCCGCGCGCTGCTTCGGATCGGCCGCCAGCGCGCGCGCCGCCGCGGCGTCCGCGTGCGGGTCCGCCTGCCGCCGCGCGGTGCCCTTCATCGGCCGGCACGTCAGCCGGTCGCCGTCGAGCGCGAAGAACAGTTCGGGCGACAGCGACAGCAGCAGGTCGCGCCCGGTGTGCACCACCGCGGCCCAGCCCGCGCCCGTCGCCCGCCGCAGCCCGGCGTAGAGCGCCAGCGGGTCGCCCGCGACCGGCACCCGCGCGCGGAAGGTGAGGTTCGCCTGGTAGAGGTCGCCCGCCGCGATCAGCGCCTGCACGCGGGCGAACATCGCATCGTAATCGTCGCGCGACACCTGCGGCTCGGGCGCGCCGGCCCAGCCGCCCGCCGCATCGGGCAGCAGCGCGGCGGCGTCCACCTCCGCGTAGCCGTCGAACAGGCCGAACCAGGCGAGCGGCGCGGCGCGGCCCGCCAGCGCCGCTCGCGGCTCGAACGCCCCCGCCGCCTCGTAGGACAGGAAGCCCGCGGCGTGCCGGCCCGGTTCGCCGACCGAGCGCCGGATCTCCTCCAGCACGCCGTGCACCGCCGCGGGCGTATCGGCCTCCAGCACGGCGACGGGCCGCGCGTAGAGCCGCGCGGGGGCGGCGCCGTCGCGGGCGTCGTCGAGCAGCACGAAGGGGGGCGGGGGCAGCATGGCGGGCGGTGATGCCCGCCCCGCCCCGGCGCGGCAAGCGGCGCGGCCGCGGAACGCTCGCGCCGATTGCCAGCGCGCGGCACGGCGACTAGCCTTCGCGCGACGACGACCAGGGGGATCAAGGATGCACCGCTCGCTCGTGACGCCGCTGGCGCACGCTCTCGCCCTGGCGCTCGCCGCGCCCGCCCTCGCGCGGGCTCCCGCTCCCGCCGCCGCGCCGGCCGTCCCGGTGCCCGCCGCGATCACCGCGGACGGCGTGCCCGCGCTGCCGGTCGCGCTCGCCGATCGCGTGCGCCCCTATCTCGAATCGCGCTCGGCCGCGCCGGTGGACTGGAACCCGGTCGACCGCTCGCTGCTGGTCACCACGCGCTTCGCCAACGTGGCGCAGCTGCACACGGTGGCGCAGCCGCTGGCGATGCGGCGGCAGATCACGTTCGAGGCGGACCGCGTCTCGAGCGGCAGCTACTCGAAGAGCGGCGACGTGCTGGTCGTGCAGAAGGACACCGGCGGGGGCGAGTTCTTCCAGCTGTATTCGCTCAAGGATGGCCGCCTCTCGCTGCTGACCGACGGGAAGAGCCGCAACACCTTCGGCGCGTGGAGCAAGGACGGGCGCCTCGTCGGCTACAGCTCCACCCGCCGCAACGGCGCGGACACCGACCTGTACGTCATGGACCCGCGCGATCCGAAGACGGACCGGCTGGTCGCGCAGGTGCAGGGCGGCGGCTGGTCGATCCTGGATTTCGCGCCGGACGGCGCCCACGCGGTGGTCGGCAACTACCAGTCGATACAGAAGTCGACGCTCTACGACCTCGACCTGTCGACGGGGAAGCTGACCGCGATCACCGATCCCAAGGCCACGGTCGCCTGGGGCGATGCCCGCTACGCACCGGACGGCACGCTGTTCGTCACCAGCGACAAGGGTTCGGATTTCCAGCGGCTCGGCACGCTCGATCCGAAGACGGGCAAGTTCGCTCCGATAGCGGCGGAGACGAAGTGGGACGTCGACGAGTTCGACGTGGCCGACGACGGCAGCTTCGTGGTCTACAACGTGAACGAGGCGGGGCTGAGCCGCATCCGGCTGCTCGATCCGAAAACGGGGGCGGTGCGCGAGGTGTCCGGCCTGCCCGCGGGCGTGGCCGGCGGGCTGACCGTCGCGCCCTGGGGCACCATCGCGGTCAGCGTCAGCGGCGCGACGACGCCGGGCGACAGCTTCGCGATCGATCCCGCCACTCTCGCGGTCACGCGCTGGACGCAGAGCGAGACCGGGGGGCTGGACCCGGCGACCAATCGCGCGCCCGAGCTGGTGGAGGTGAGGAGCTTCGACGGCACGCCCGTCTCCGGCTTCCTGTACCGGCCCGATCCCGCCAGATTCCCCGGCAAGCGCCCGCTGCTGATCGACATCCACGGCGGGCCGGAGGGGCAGGAGCGGCCCTATTACTCGGGCGCCGGCAATTACTATCCCAACGAGCTGGGCATCGCCGTCTTCTACCCCAACGTCCGCGGCTCCAGCGGCTACGGCAAGCGGTTCGTGGCGATGGACAACGGCCCGTTCAAGCGCGAGGATCCGCTGAAGGACATCGGCGCCTTCCTCGACCGGCTGGACAGGGACCCAGGCATCGACGCCGCGCGCGTGGGCGTGCAGGGCGGCAGCTACGGCGGGTACATGTGCTACGCCGCCGCGATCCGCTACGGCGCGCGGCTGAAGGGGGCGAACTGCATCGTCGCCATCTCCAATTTCGTCACCTTTCTCGAGAACACGCAGAGCTACCGCCGCGACCTGCGCCGGGTCGAGTACGGGGACGAGCGCGACCCCCGGCAGCGCGCGAAGCTGCTCGCGATCTCGCCCATGACGCGGTCGAAGGAGCTGACCATCCCGCTGATGGTCGTCACCGGCGCCAACGATCCGCGCGTGCCGCAATCGGAGGCGGACCAGATGGTCGCGGCCGTGCGCGCCAACGGCGGACAGGCGTGGCACATCGTCGCCGCGGACGAGGGCCACGGCTTCGCGAAGAAAGCGAATCGCGATTACGCCTTTCTCGCCGAACTCGCGTTCTGGCAGCGCCATCTGCTCGGAGAGGAAGTGAAGTGACCGATTTGCCCCCGCTGCGCGCCGCCATCGTGCCGGTGACGCCGATCGAGCAGAATTGCACATTGATCTGGTGCACGGCGACGATGCGCGGCGCGATCGTCGATCCCGGCGGAGACCTGCCGAAGATCCAGGCGGCGGTGGCGCAGGCGGGCTTCACCGTGGAGAAGGTGCTGCTCACCCACGGCCATATCGATCACGCGGGCGAGGCGAAGCCGTGCGCCGACGCGTTCGGCGTCCCGATCGAGGGCCCGCACGAGGACGACCGCTTCTGGCTGGCGCGGCTGGAGGAGGACGGGAAGAACTGGGGCATCCGCGGCGTTCCGTTCGAGCCCGACCGCTGGCTGTCCGACGGCGACACGGTGACGGTGGGGGACCTGACGCTGGACGTCTACCACACGCCCGGCCACACCGCCGGCCACGTCATCTTCCACCACGCCCCGTCGAGGTTCGCGCAGGTCGGCGACGTGCTGTTCCAGGGATCGGTGGGGCGCACCGACCTGCCGCAGGGCAACCACAAACAGCTGATCGAATCGATCGTCACGAAGCTGTGGCCGCTCGGCGACGAGACCGCCTTCATTCCCGGCCACGGCAAGCCCTCCACCTTCGCGCACGAGCGGCAGTGGAACATGTTCGTCAGCGATTCGGCGCTTTCGGCGTAGCTCCCCGGCTCCCTCCCAATGGGGAGAGGGAGCAGTCACGCACCGTACGCCAGCACCAGCGCCCAGCCGGCGAGCGCCGCCGTCACGGCCCAGGTCGACAGGATCCCGCCAGCGCGGAAGGGGTTGGGCGAAGGGCGGGTCATGCCGATCGCGTGCGCCAGTCGCCCGACCACGAACACCGCGCCCGCGCACCACAGCCACCACCGCGCCCCGCCCGACAGCTCGATCGCGGCCAGGAGCACCAGCACGATCGGCGCGTACTCGGCGAAATTGGCGTGCGCGCGCATCCGCGCCGTCATGCCCGGATCGCCGCCGTCGCCCACCGCCACGCCCCTCAGGCGCCCGGGCACCACGCGCGAGGCCAGCCACAGGTTGGCGATCGCGCAGGCGGCCGCGATCGTCAGCGTCACCGGTAACGGCATCCATCCCCCTCCCCATCGATGGCGCGAGCGTGCCACCCCGCGCATCGGGTTGCAACGTGCCCGGAAATCGGTATAGGCGCGGCTGCTTCGCGATGCGTGCCGATGCCCGGCTGCTCTGCCGCGGCCGGCTCTCGTGTCGGCCGCGCGGGCGTCGGCCCGGCCCATCGCAACCGATAACGTTGAAAGACAAGGTGCCGCGATGGCCGTCCCCAAGCGAAAGACTTCCCCCTCCCGCCGTGGCATGCGCCGCGCGCACGACGCCCTGTCGGTCGAGGCGTTCCAGGAATGCCCGAACTGCGGCGAGCTGAAGCGCCCGCACAATCTGTGCACCGCGTGCGGCCATTATAACGGTCGCGAGGTTATCTCCGTCGACGCCTGAACCCTTCGGGCACGACAGGAGCAGGATTTGCCATGACCGACAGCCCCGGGAACGTTCCGCGCATCGCCGTCGATGCGATGGGCGGTGACGAGGGGCTGGCGGTGATGCTCGCCGGCGTCGCGCGCGCGCGGCGTCGCGCCGCCGAGGCGCAGGGCGGCGAAATCCGCTTCCTGCTGGTCGGCGACGAGGCGGCGATTCGCGCCGGCCTGTCCGCGCACCCCAATCTCGAGCGTCACTCGGAGATCGTCCACGCGCCCGACGTGATCGCGGGCGACGAGAAGCCGAGCCAGGCGATCCGCCGTGCGAGGACGACGTCGATGGGCGTCGCGATCGACTGCGTGAAACAGGGCCGCGCCGGTGCCGCGGTGTCGTCGGGCAACACCGGCGCGCTGATGGCGATGGCCAAGCTGTCGCTGCGCACGATGCCGGGGATCGATCGGCCTGCGCTGGCCGCGCTGCTGCCCACGCTGGGCGACAACGACGTCGTCATGCTCGACCTCGGCGCCAACACCGAGTGCGACGCGAAGAACCTGATGCAGTTCGCCGTGATGGGCGCGGCCTATGCGCGCACCACGCTGGACCTCGCCTCCCCGCGCGTCGCGCTGCTGAACATCGGCAGCGAGGACCAGAAGGGCACCGGGGAGATCCGCGACGCGGCCGGCGCGCTGCGCGCGGCGACCCACCTGCCGATGACCTTCACCGGCTTCGTCGAGGGCGACCGGCTGTCGCGCGGCGAGCACGACGTGATCGTGTGCGACGGCTTCTCCGGCAACATCGCGCTGAAGACCGCGGAAGGCACGGCGCGCTTCGTCGGCGACCTGCTGAAGCGCGCCTTCACCAGCTCGGTCCGGTCCAAGCTCGGCTTCCTGATCTCGCGTCCGGCGACCGAGCTGCTGCGCGACCATCTCGATCCGAACAATCACAACGGCGCGGTCTTCCTCGGCCTCAACGGGCTGGTGCTGAAGAGCCACGGCAGCGCCAACGAGCTGGGCGTGGCGACGGCGATCGGCAATGCGGTGAAGATGGTCCGCGCCGACCTCGCCCGCCGCATCGCCGAGGACCTGGGCAATTTCGACGCGAGGGCTGCGGCATGATCCGTTCGGTCGTCACCGGCACCGGCTCTGCGCTGCCCGCGCGCCGCGTGTCGAATGCGGAACTGGCGAAGCAGGTGGACACCACCGACGAGTGGATCGTCGAGCGCACCGGCATCCGCTTCCGCCACATCGCGGGCGAGGGCGAGACCACGGCGACGCTGGCGGCGGAGGCGTGCCGCCGCGCGCTGGACGCCGCCGGCACCGCGGCGGCCGAGGTCGACCTGATCGTGCTGGCCACCGCCACGCCCGACCAGACCTTTCCGGCGACGGCGACGAAGGTGCAGGCGATGCTGGGCATCGACGATTGCGTCGCCTTCGACGTCGCGGCGGTCTGTTCCGGCTTCCTCTACGCGGTGCAGGTGGCGGACAGCATGATCCGCGCCGGCGCGCACCGCCGCGCGCTGGTGATCGGTGCCGAGACGTTCAGCCGCATCCTCGACTGGGAGGACCGCACCACCTGCGTCCTCTTCGGCGACGGCGCGGGGGCGATCGTGCTGGAGGCGCAGGAGAGCGAGGAGAAGGCGGGGCGCGGCATCCTGGCCGCCAAGCTGCACGCCGACGGGCGCCACAACGAACTGCTCTACGTCGACGGCGGCCCCTCGACCACCGGCACCGTGGGCAAGCTGCGCATGAAGGGCCGCGAGGTGTTCCGCCATGCCGTCGTCAACCTCGCCTCCGTCATGGAGGAGGCGCTGAAGGGCATCGACCTGACGCCCGCCGACGTCGACTGGGTCGTGCCGCACCAGGCGAACGCGCGCATCCTCGATGCCACCGCGCGCAAGTTGTCGCTGCCCGCCGAGCGCGTCGTCGTCACGGTGGACCAGCACGCCAACACCTCCGCCGCATCGGTCCCGCTGGCGCTCGACACCGCGGTGCGCGACGGGCGGATCCGGCCGGGACAGATCGTGGTGCTGGAGGCGATGGGCGGCGGCTTCACCTGGGGCGCCGCGGTGCTGCGCTACTGATCGACGAATTTCGTTGCGGAGCGCGGATCTCCGCGTGAAAATGGCCACCTTCTGAGGGGAGAAGCTAGGACATGACCGAAGCCGGGACGCTGACGCGGGCGGATCTCGCCGAATCGCTGCACAAGAACATCGGACTTTCTCGCGCCGATTCGTCGCGCATGGTGGAGCAGGTGCTGAGCTGCATGTGCGACGCACTGGGCCGTGGGGAGAACGTGAAGATCTCCGGCTTCGGCACCTTCGTGCTGCGCGACAAGGGCGAGCGCGTCGGGCGCAATCCCAAGACCGGGGTCGAGGTGCCGATCGCACCGCGGCGCGTCCTCACCTTCCGCGCCAGCCAGATGATGCGCGAGCGCATCATCGACGCCGGCTGACGCCGGGCGATCGGTCCGCGTGGCGTCGGACGAGAAATCCGCCGCCGCGTTCCGCACCATCGGCGAGGTTTCGGCCGCGACCGGCGTCGCGCCGCACGTCCTGCGTTATTGGGAGGCGCGGTTCCCGCAGCTGAAGCCGGTGACGCGCGCGGGCAATCGCCGCTACTACCGGCCGGAAGACGTCGCGCTGGTGCAGCGCATCGCCAGCCTGCTCCAGCACGAGGGCTATACGCTCGCCGGCGTGCAGAAGCTGCTGAAGGCGAAACCCGCGGTGGCGGCGCCGCCCGACGACCTGCGCGCGATCCGCGAGCTGCTGGCGCGGGCTCTGGCGGAGAGCTGAGCCGGCCTCGCACCCGTCCGTCACCCCGGACCTGTGCCGGGGTCCATCGTGCCGCGTAACGAGCGGCTGGGCGCCTGGTGCAGCGTGGATGCCGGAACGCGCCGGCATGACGATGCATCGGGGGCACTGCGCCCAGGCCCGGTCCCGCTACCGCCCGATGCCGCGCGCCAGCATCGCGGCCACCACGTCGGCGACATCCGCCACCGGCCGGTCGTTGCTCCACACGCCGTAGCGCAGGCCGAGAAACACGTTCATCCCCATGATCGCCCAGGCGTGGACCTCGTCCACCGTGTCGACGATCTCGCCCCGCGCCGCGGCGGCGCGCAGTCGCGCCTCGATCCGCTCCGCGGTAGAGGAATAATGGCGGCGGAAGCTGTCGGGATCGACGAATTCCGATTCGTCGATGATGCGGTAGATTTCCTGGTGCGCGCGCACGAAGTCGAGGAAGGCGGCCAGGCCCGCGCGCTCCGCCGCCACCTGGTCCTGCGCGCCGCGGATCGCGGGGGCGACATGGTCGCGCACCTGCGCCGACAGGTCGTTCACCAGCGCGCGGAAGAGCGCGTCCTTCGAATCGAAATAGGTGTAGAAGCTGCCCAGCGCCACGCCCGCGCGCCGCGTGATCCCGCTGATCGATGCCTCGTGGAAGCCGCGCTCGCCGAACTCCGCCAGCGCCGCGTCCAGGATCGCGCGCTGCGTCCGCCGTCCGCGGTCGGTGCGCGGCGCCTTGCGCTCGGCCTCCTCCGCCCCCTCCCCCGTCACGTCCATCGTGCTTCCTTGCCGAGCCAAGTTGAAACCCGGTTCAGGTTTCAGTATAGACCGGCGCCACGAAGGGCAAGCGCGTCGCAAAGACGTGGCAAGGGGAGGATGACGATGGCGCGAATCACACGCACGTGGCTGCACCTGGGCGCCAGCCTGGCGGCGATCGCCGCGACGCCGGCGATGGCGCAGGACGCCGCCGCCACGGTCGGCGAGCCGCAGGCGACGACGCCCGCGGAAACCGCGGCGGAGGAGGTGGGCGACGTCGTCGTCACCGCCCGGCGGCGCGAGGAGACGCTGATCGACGTGCCGATCGCCATGTCGGTGGTGTCCGGCGACACGCTGGTACAGACCGGCGCGGTGGACATCACCGCGCTGCAGGATCGCACGCCCAACCTGACGCTGCAGATCGCGCGCGGCTCCAATTCCACGCTGATCGCCTTCAGCCGCGGCGTGGGGCAGCAGGACCCGCTGTGGGGGTTCGAGCCGGGCATCGGCCTCTACATCGACGACGTCTACGTCGCGCGCCCGCAGGGTGCCGTTCTCGACATCTTCGACGTGTCGCGCGTCGAGGTGCTGCGCGGGCCGCAGGGGACGCTCTACGGCCGCAACATTATCGGCGGCGCGATCAAGTACGTGACGAAGCGGCTGGGCAACGAATTCGCGGGCCAGGCGCGTGCCAGCTACGGCTCGTACGACCAGATCGACCTCGTCGGGCAGCTGACCATCCCGCTGACGGATACGCTGTCGGTCGGCGCGGCGGTCGCGAAATACTGGCGCGACGGCTATGGCCGCAACCTGACGACGGGTGCGGAGCAATATGACAAGGACGTGCTCGCCGCGCGCGTTTCCGCCGAATGGTCGCCCACCGACGACATCTTCGTGCGCGTGGCGGGCGACCGCACGCTCGACCGCTCCAATCCGCGCCACGGCACGCGGCTGCTGCCCAACGGCACCGATCCGGTCTACGCGCCGACCCGCAGCGTCTACGACACCCGCGCCGGGATCGGCGATCGCAACCGGGTAGTCGCGCAGGGCCTGTCGCTGACGGGCGAGTTCGGCCTGTCCGACGCGCTGACCTTCAAGACGATCAGCGCCTATCGCGACGGATCGACCAACACCGTCATCGACTTCGACAACACCGCGCTGCCGACGCTGGACGTGCCGGCGGAGTATGACGACTGGCAATTCACGCAGGAAGTGCAGCTGCTGGTGGAGGCGGACCGGGTGCAGGGTGTCCTCGGCCTCTACTATCTCGACGCGAAGGCATCGGGCGCGTTCGACACCGTGGTCGGGCTGCTGAACACCACCACGCTGACCTCGGGCGAGGTGCGCACGAAGAGCTACGCCGCGTTCGGCGACGTCAGCTTCGACGTGACCGACAAGCTGAAGCTGTCGGGCGGGCTGCGCTATACCAAGGACGACAAGCGCGGCACGGTGTTCCGCCGCAACTACACCGGCATCCGCAGCCCGCTGTTCGGCAATGCGGCGGCGGTGCCGGGTCTGATCCGCACGGATTACACCAACGACCGCAGCTTCGACCAGTTCACGCCACGCGTCTCGATCAGCTTCGAGCCGCGCGACGACCTGAACCTCTACGCCTCGTGGGGGAAGGGCTTCAAGTCGGGCGGGTTCGACATGCGCGGCGACGCGGTGTTCACGCCGACGACCGTCAACGGCTACGAGCCGGAGAAGATCAGCAGCTACGAACTGGGCATGAAGGGCGCGTTCCTCGACCGCACGCTGTTCGTGAACCTCGCCGGCTATTACTCGCGCTACACCGACCAGCAGGTGACGGTGCAGGTGCCCAACGTGGCCGGCGGCATTGCCAGCTTCGTCGACAATGCGGGCAAGGCGGACATCTACGGCCTGGAGCTGGAGACGCGGATCGTGCCGTCGCGCGATTTCTCCGCGCAGCTGTCGTTCGGCTACACCAACGCCGACTACAAGGAGTTCCTGACCGTCATCGGCGGCGGCACCACGCCGGTCGACGTGGCGGACCAGCGCGTGTTCCAGAACACGCCGAAGTTCACCGTCAACGCTAGCGTCACCGCCTCGACCGACTTCGCCGGCGGGACGCTGTCCGTCACGCCCGACGTGGCGCTGCGCAGCGATGTAACGCTGTTCGAGATCCCCACGCCCGCGCTGGACCAGGACGGCTACGTCCTGGCCAACGCGTCGGTCAACTGGCTGTCGCCGGACGGGCGCTACCGCGTCGGCATGGCGCTGCGCAACCTGACCGACGCGCGATACCGCGTCGGCGGCTACAACTTCCCGGGCGCGCTCTTCGGCAATTCGATCATCGGCTATTACGGCCCGCCGCGCACCGCGACGGCCACCGTGGAGGTACGTTTCTGACCCACCCGTCCTCGCCCACGCCGGGGCGCTCGCGTCCGGGCGTGGTGCTGGCCATGCTGCTGCTGGTCTACACCTTCAACTTCCTCGACCGGCAGATCCTCTCCATCCTGGCGCAGCCGGTGAAGGCGGATCTGGGGCTGTCCGACGCGCAGCTGGGGATGCTGGGCGGGCTCGCCTTCGCGATCCTCTATTCCACGCTGGCCATCCCGCTGGCGCTGATCGCGGACCGGACCAGCCGGACGTGGGTCATCACGATCAGCCTGGGTGTGTGGTCCGCCTTCACCGCATTGTGCGGCGCGGCGCAGAACTTCGCGCAAATGTTCGCCTTCCGCCTGGGCGTGGGCGTGGGCGAGGCGGGGGGCGTCGCGCCCTCCTACGCGCTGATCGCCGACACCTTTCCGGCGGAGCGGCGCGCGCGGGCGCTGTCGATCTACTCGCTGGGCATCCCGCTGGGCGCCGCGGCGGGTGTGCTGCTGGGCGGGTACATCGCCGCCGCCGTGCAGTGGCGCGTGGCCTTCGTCGTCGTGGGCGTCGCCGGGCTGCTGATCGCACCGCTGTTCCGCTGGCTCGTCAAGGATCCGCCGCGCGCCGCCGCGCCGGTGGCGGAGCCGATGGGCCGCGTCTTCGCGATCCTCGCCGGAAAGCCCGCTTTCTGGCTGCTCGCTTTCGGCGCGGCGGCGGGGTCGATGTGCGGTTACGGCGTCGCCTTCTGGCTGCCGAGCCTCATGCAGCGCAGCTTCGGCCTGTCGCTGGTGGAGACCGGGCAGTTCATCGGCGCGCTGCTGCTGACCGGCGGGGTCGCGGGCATCCTGCTGGGCGGCGTGCTGGGCGACCGGTTGGGCGCGCGGGACCGGCGCTGGTACGCGCTGCTGCCCGCGCTCGCCTATGTCGCGGGCACGCCGCTGTTCGTCGCGGGCGTGCTGTCGGGCAGCGCGGCGGCGGCCTTCGCGCTGTTCCTGGTGCCGCAGGCGCTGGTCTACGTCTGGCTCGGCCCGGTGCTGACCGCGGTGCAGCACCTGGTGCCCGCGCGGATGCGCGCGACCGCCTCCGCCAGCTTCCTGCTGGTCAACAATTTGATCGGACTGGGGCTGGGCAGCTGGTTGATCGGGCGCCTGTCCGACGCACTGACGCCGGCCTACGCCGGCGAGGCGCTACGCTACGCCATCGCGGCGGCGCTGCTGCTCTACGTGGTGGCGGGCGTGCTGATGGCGCTGGCCAGCCGGCGCCTGGTGCGCGACTGGGTGGATTGACACGCACGAACATGCGTCCGGGCTGAGCGAAGTCGAAGGCTACGGTTCGACCGCGGCGGTGCTTCGACTTCGCTCGGCACGAACGGAGAGCGGTGCTACTTCGCCTCGCCGATCCGGCTGCCGTCGGCGTTCAGCCCCATGTCCTTCAGCATCGGCGCGATCTCCGGATCGCGGCCGTAGAAGGCGCGGAACATGGTCGCGTAATCCTGCGTGTCGCCTTGCGAGAGCACCATGTCGCGAAAGCGCTGACCGTTGGCGCGGGTCATGCCGCCGTTGCGCTCGAACCACTCATAGGCATTGGTGTCGAGCATCTTCGTCCACTGGTACGCGTAATAGCCCGCGGCATAGCCCGATCCGAAGACGTGCTGGAAATAGCTGGAACGGTAGCGCGGCGGCACGTTCGCCGTGTCCAGCCCGGTGGCGGCCAGCGCCTTCGTCTCGAACGCGTCGGCGTCCTGCCGCGGCTGGTCCGCGGTCAGCGCGTGCCAGCTCATGTCCATCTGCGCCGCCGCCAGCGCCTCGCCGACGCTATAGCCCGAGTTGAACGTGGACGCGCGCTTGATCCGCTCCACCAGCGCGGGCGGGATCACCTGCCCGGTCTGATAGTGGACCGCGTACTTGGGCAGAACAGCGGGATCGAGCGCCCAATGTTCGTTGAACTGCGACGGGAATTCCACGAAGTCGCGCGCCGTCGCGGTGCCCGACACCGACGGATAGGTCTGATTGGCGAACAGCCCGTGCAGCGCGTGGCCGAATTCGTGGAACATGGTCGACACGTCGTCGAACGTCACCAGCGCGGGCTGCCCCGCGGCGGGCTTCGTGAAATTGCCGACGTTGAAGACCACCGGCTTGGTGCCGAACAGCTTCGACTGGTTGACGTAGTTCGACATCCAGGCGCCGCCGCGCTTGTTGTCGCGCTTCCAGTAATCGAAATAGGCGAGACCCAGCGGCTGACCGTTCGCCTCGAACACCTCGTACACCGTCACGTCGGGATGGTAGACGGGGATGTCGGTGCGCTTCTTGAAGGTGAGGCCGTACATCTGCCGGGCCGCCTCGAAGACGCCGTTCTCCAGCACCTTCGTGATCTCGAAATACGGCTTCAGCTCGTCCTGGTTCAGGTCGTAGCGCGCCTTGCGCAGCTTCTCCGAGTAGAAGTCCCAGTCCCACGGCTGGAGCGTGAAGTCGCCGCCTTCCTGCTTCACCAGCGCCTGCAGCTCCGCCGCCTCGCGCTTCTGCTCCACGGCCAGCGGGGTGGCGAGCTGGCGCATGAAGTCGCTCGCGATCTTCGGCGTCTTCGCCATGCTGTCGGCCAGCGACAGGTCGGCGTAGGTGGGATAGCCGAGCAGCTTCGCCTTCTCCGCGCGCAGTTGCGCGATCTGCGCGATGATGGCGCGGGTGTCGTTGGCGTCGCCCTTGGTCGTGCGGGTCCAGCTCGCCTTGAACAACGCCTCGCGCGTAGGCCGGTCGGTCATCTTCGCCAGCAGCGGCTGCTGCGTCGTGTTCTGAAGCGGGATCGCCCACTTGCCGTCCAGCCCGCGCGCCTTGGCCGCATCCGCGGCGGCGGCGATCTCCGCCTCGGACAGGCCCGCCAGCTTCGCCTTGTCGTCGACCACCAGCGCGCCGGCCTTGGTCGCGGCGAGCAGTTTCTGGTTGAAGGTGTTCGTCAGCTGCGCCAGCTCGGCGTTCAGCGCGGTCATCCGCGTCTTCTGCGCCGGGGTCAGCTGCGCGCCGGCGCGAACCATGTTCTCGTAGGTCTTGACCAGGACGCGGGTCTGCTCCGGCGTCAAATTCAGCGCGGCGCGCTTGTCGTACAGCGTTTTCACCCGCGCGAAGAGCTTCGCATCGAGCGCGATGGCGTCGCCGTGCGCCGCGTACTTGGGCGCGAGCGCGGCCTCCGCTGCCTGGAGCGTGTCGTTGGTGTTCGCACCGGTCACGCCGTTGAAGGCATTGCCCGCGCGCTCCAGCAGCTGGCCCGAGCGCTCCATGGCCACGATCGTGTTCTCGAACGTCGGCGCCGCCCTGTTGTTGGCGATGGCGGCGATCTCGCGACGCTGCTCCGCCATGCCCGCCTCGATCGCCGGCTGGTAGTCGGTGTCCTTGATCCGGTCGAACGCGGGCGCGTGGTACGGCAGCGTGCTCGGCTTCGCGAAGGGATTGGCGGCGGGCAGGGTCTGTGCGCCGGCAGTTGAAGGGGCGGCAGTGGAGGTCATCAGGACGGCAACGGCGGCAAGGGAAAAGGGACGCATCGATGTTCCTCGGCGGAGGGGTGTGTCACCGGACTAGGGCAGGCAGGCTGTCCGATGCAAGTGGTGGAGGCGGCTAGCGGATCGCGGCTGAACGCGGGTTGAAGCGGGCGGCCGCTACGGCGTGTCGCCGCGGCGGAACGGCACCATATCGGACAGCAGCGTGCGGTCCATCGCCACCGCCTCGCGCTCGCGCACCAGAAAATCCGCGACCGCGCGGCGGAAGCCGGGATCGGGCAGGAAGTGCGCGGACCAGGTCGGCACCGGCTCGTAACCGCGCGCCAGCTTGTGCTCGCCCTGCGCCCCCGCCTCCACCCGGGACAGGCCGCGCGCGATGGCGGCGTCGATCGCCTGATAGTAGCACAGCTCGAAGTGGAGGAACGGCACCTCCTCCACGCAGCCCCAGTAGCGGCCGTACAGCGCGTCGGCGCCGACCAGGTTCAGCGCGCCCGCGATCGGCACGCCGTCCCGCTCCGCCAGGATCAGCAGCACGCGGTCTCCCAGCACCTCGCCCAGCAGCGGGAAGAAAGCGCGGGTCAGGTAGGGACGACCCCACTTCCGGCTGCCGGTGTCCTGATAGAAGGACCAGAAGGCGTCCCACTCGCGCGCGCCGATCGCCGGCCCGGGGAGGTGGCGGATCGTCAGCCCCTCCACCGCGGCGGCGCGCTCCTTACGGATCGCCTTGCGCTTGCGGCTGGCCAGCGCGCCGAGGAAATCGTCGAAGCTGGCGTAGCCGCGGTTGGTCCAGTGGAACTGCGTGCCCTCGCGCACCAGCCAGCCGGCGGCTTCGAACAGCGGGAGCTGCGCGGGATCGACGAAGGTGGCGTGGGCGGAGGACAGATCGTGCCGGCGCACCACCGCCTCCAGCGCGGCGATCAGCGCGGGCCCCGCCCCCTGCCCTTCGCCATCGGCGCGCAGCAGCAGGCGCGGGCCGGGGACCGGGGTGAAGGGCGCCGCGACCTGGAGCTTGGGATAATAGGCGCCGCCGGCCCGCTCCCACGCGTCGGCCCAGGCGTGGTCGAAGACGTACTCGCCCTGGCTGTGCGACTTGGCGTAGGCGGGCGCGACCGCGGCGGGGCGGCCGTCCGCCCCGTCGACGACGATGGGGACCGGCTGCCACCCGCTCTGCCCGCCGACGCTGCCCGACGCCTCCAGCGCGGCGAGGAAGGCGTGACCGACGAAGGGATTGCCGCCGCCGGCGCAGGCATCCCAGTCGGCGGCCGGGATGTCCGCAACGCCGGCGGCGATGCGCGCGGTGAGAGGTGTCATCGCCGCCTATATGGTCGCGGCACGGGCCGGCGTCAGCCCTTCCGGCTGGCCTCGAACAGGAACCAGGCGCGCTCCTCGGCCTGGTCGGTCCACTCGTCGACGATGCCGCTGGTGGCGTTGTCCTTCGCTTCCTCGGCGGCGTCCTTCACCTCCCTGAACCGTTCCACCAGCTTCAGGTTGTCGTCGCGAAGCTCGGACAGCATGTCCTCCGCCGACACGAAGTCGCGGTCGTTGTCGACGATTCCCTGCCGGCGGGAGATGTCGCCGATGGAGCGCAGCGTGGTGTTGCCCGTCTTGCGCACCCGCTCGGCAATCGCGTCCGTCACGCCCAGGATCTGCGTGGCCTGATCGTCCAGCAGCAGGTGGTAGTCGCGGAAGTGCGGGCCGGAGACGTGCCAGTGGAAGTTCTTCGTCTTCAGGTACAGCGCGTAGCAATCGGCCAGCGAGGCGTTCAGCGCGTCGGCGACCGTGCGTGTGTCGTTGCGCGCCAGGTCGGTCGGCGTGTTCAGCGCGGGATTGATGTCGGCCACGGGGCGGCTCCCTTCGGATTTGATTTCGCCACGACAACGACGGTCGCGCGCAAACGCTCCCCGCTCAGACGAGCCCCACCGCCGCCACGCCCGTCACCAGCCCCGCGCCGGTCAGCAGCAGCGCCGCGGCGAGGCGGACGGCGCGGAGCGGCAGGGCGAGCCACGCCGCCTCCCCCGCGAGGGCCGCCGCACCCGCGACCAGCCCCGCGCCGATCGTCGCACCGACCGCCGCCGCCCAGGGCAGGTCGCTGCGCGCCGCCAGCGCGACGACGACGAACTGCATCCGGTCGCCGAACGCCATGATGAACAGGCCGAGCACGGCGGTGACGGGGGCGGGCAGGCGCCAGCGTTCCAGCGCCTCCGGCCGCGCCACGCGCCAGCCGGTGCCCACGCCCGCCAGCACGAGCGCGAGCGCGAGCAGCAGCAGCGTCGCCGCGGGCGTCATCACCGGCGCGAGCAGCCGTCCGCCGGCGACGCCGATGGCGTAGCTGAGCGCGAGCGCGACGAGGCCGGCGACGACCACCGTGCCGCGCCCCAGCCGGTCGGCCAGGATCGCGGCGAGCCACGGCGTGCGGTCGGACGCCTGCGTCAGTGCCGCCAGCACGAGCGCGGCCATCAGCGCGTCCATGACGGAAGGGTCAGGCGGCGAAGCGAACCGAGCAGGCGGCAGCGAAGGCGCGCGAGGCGGCCTCGTCCTGCCGGTCGCTGGCCACCGCGTCGCGCAGCATGGCGAGCCAGCCGTGGACCAGCGCGCCATGCTCGCCGCGGGCGAGCGCGCCCTCCAGCAGGTGCGCGACGGTGACGGCGGGCAGCATGTGGTGGCGGTGCGCGATGGCGCGGATCGCATCCACCTCCACGGCGACGCCGCGCGGCCCCGCGCGCCACTCGATCGCGCCGATCCGCCGGGAAAGGTCCGCCCTCACCGTCGCCAGCGTGCTCGTTCCGGTGCCGTCCATCATCGCCGCAGCCTCCTCACCGGACGACCATGGCAGCGCCGGGTAAAGGCCGCGTAAAACCGCCGGCGGCTTGACTCCGCCGCGGCCTTGCGCCATGCGCCCCACCTTGTGCGGCGACGGGCCAGTTTCCGTCGCCCTTTTCATTCATCGTTTTTCAGGAACCGGTCATGGCCAAGCCGACCACCGTCAAGATCAAGCTCGTCAGCTCCGCCGACACCGGCTTCTTCTACGTCACGAAGAAGAACCCGCGCACGAAGACGGAGAAGCTGAGCTTCAACAAGTACGACCCCGTCGCGCGCAAGCACGTCGAGTTCAAGGAAGCCAAGATCAAGTGACCGTACGGGTTGCGTAAGCGACCGTTCGGTCATCCCGGCCCACATCTCCTGGGGCCGGGATCCAGGGCCGCGGGCGGCGACGCCCCGCGGCCTTTGCCGTTGGCGGCAAAGCGGACCCGTCCCTTCGCGCCGAGCTTGTCGAAGCGCCGTTCTGCCATCGTGAAGGCGGCGCGAAGAACGTCAGTGATTCCACGGGCTCAGCACGACCGGAGGCAGGCCGTCTCACCGCGCCCGGAACATCGTCTGCGCGGCCGTCGCCGGCATCCCGTTTTCGCCGACGAAGTTGCGGTATCGCCCGCCGTTGATGCCGATCGCGTAGCGGCCGCCCGCCTCCACCGTACAGGCGAGCGTGAAGGTGCGCCGATCGGGCGAGAGGCGCGGGACGGCCGCGCAGCGCGGGTAGCGGCCGCGGTCGCTGGTGGTGAAGGACCAGCCGTCCCCGCGCATCGGCCGGTCGAACGTCACCGTCACCTCCAGCGGTCCGGCCGGCACGGTCGCGCCGCTGGAGGGCACGATACGCAGCACGCGCGGCGGCGCCGCCGGTGTCTCGCCCGCGGAGGCGGCCAGCATCGCCGCCGCCGTTACGCCCGCACCGATCATTCCGGCGATCATCATCATCGTCATCCTCCCGCGATTGAGCGGCGGGGATGGCGCCGGGCCGGCCGCCGCGGGAAGCCCAGAAACATCGTCACGATTTTCCTGTGCGCACAGGAGCCGGGCCAATTCCCGGCTGCTGCCCACGCCCGTGCGGCGACGTGCGTCGCGCAGCCGTTCGTTCACCGCATTGACGGAGAGGCCGAGTTCGACCGCCGCACTTTTCGCGCTATGCCCCTGCGCGAACAGCCGGAGAACCCGCCGTTCCGCCTCGCGCACGTCCAGCGTCACGTCAGCGCGCCGACCGCCTGGATGAAGCGCGCCAGGCTGATCGGTTTGGACACATAGGCGTCGGCGCCGGCGGCACGGATGCGATCCTCGTCCTCGCGCCCGGCATAGGCGGTGACGGCCATGATCGGGATCGTGCGCAGCGTCTCGTCCGCCTTGATCTCCAGGATCAGCTCATAGCCGGTCACGTGGGGCATCTGGATGTCCATCACGATCAGGTCGGGCTGGAAGGCGCGGGCGCGATCCACCGCCTCGCGGCCGTCGCGCACCGGTTCGGCCGCGAAATCATGCGCCCGCAGCAGGTCGCAGAACAGCTTCAGGTTCAGTTCGTTGTCCTCGACAACGAGCACCCTTTTTGCCACCCGCGGTTGCTCCCTACTTTCCCAAGGGATCCGGCATCATTTTTCCCCGTCCGCGACGATAGGCCATGCACCCAGCCAGTTCAAACGAAGAAGCCGCCGAGACCACGGCCCTGCGCGCGATCGCGTGGACGCTCAGCGACGAGGATCGCGCCGCGCGGCTGCTGGCGCTGACCGGGCTCGACGGGGCGGGGCTGCGCGCGCGCATCGGCGAGCCGGCGGTGCTGGCCGCGGCGCTGGGTTTCCTCGAGTCGCACGAGCCCGATCTTCTCGCCTGCGCCGATGCGCTCGACGTCGCCCCCCTCGCCCTGGTCCGCGCGCGTGCCGCGCTGGAGGATACCGCATGACGCGCCCGCTCCTGATATCCGATTGCGACGAGGTGCTGCTGCACATGGTGCGCCACTTCGCGACGTGGCTGGGCGAAGCGCACGAGGTGGACTTCACCATCGGCACGTGGGAGCTGGCCAAGTCGATGAAGCGCCGCGGCGGCGGCCCCGCGCTGACGCAGGAGGAGATGTTCGGCTTCCTCGGCGGCTTCTTCCCGGCGGAGATGCACCGGCAGACGCTGGTGCCCGGCGCCCGGGAGGCGCTGGCGCGGCTGGCGCAGGTGGCGGACGTCGTCATCCTCACCAACCTGCAGGACCATTGCCAGGCGCATCGCGTGGAGCAGCTGGCCGCGTTCGGCATCGCGCATCGCGTGGAGTGCAACCAGGGCGGCAAGGGCGGCCCCGTGGCGCGACTGGTGGCGGAATACGGCGACCCCGTCACCGTCTTCGTCGACGACCTGCCGCACCATCACCAGTCGGTGGCGGAGCACGCGCCCGGCGTGTGGCGGCTCCACATGGTGAGCGAACCCGAGCTGTCGCCCGGCGTCCCCACCTCCCCCGCAGCGCACGCGCGGATCGACGACTGGGAACAGGCGGCGGACTGGATCGCGGCAAGGTTTGCAGAGGCCAGGCCGGCGGCTTAGGCCGGCGTCCTCGAAGCACGTGGGACGACCGTCACGCTCGTGCTTGGAGACGAGGCTTGTCAGCCTCTTCTCAGCACGAACGGAAACGTGGATTCTGATCGCGCGAGCAGTCGCCTCCGCCGCTACGCCGCCCGGCGCGTCAGCGCGGCGGCGGCCTCGTCCATCAGCGTGGCGAGAATGTCGGCGACCGGCTCCTCCTTCGTCACCATGCCGACCGACTGCCCCGCCATGACGCTGCCATGCTCGACGTCGCCGTCGATCACCGCGCGGCGGAGCGCGCCCGCCCAGTAGTGCTCGATCTGCAACTGCGCCTCCGTCATGGCGACGCGGCTCTCGTCCAGCGACTGCGCCACCTCGCGCTGCTTCGCGGCGAACAGCTCCGACGCCGAATTCTTCAGCGCGCGCACGGGGATGACGGGCAGGCGCGGGTCGATCTGCACGCTGGCCACCGCGTCGCGCGCGCTGGCGCGGATGAACGCCTTCTTGAAATTGGCATGGGCGATCGATTCGGTTGCGCAAACGAACCGCGTGCCCAGCTGCACGCCCGCCGCGCCCATCTCGAGATAGCCGGCGATCGCCTCCCCCCGGCCGATCCCGCCCGCGACGAAGACGGGCAGCACGGTGGCGATCTCGGGCAGCATCTCCTGCGCCAGCACGCTGGTCGACACGGGGCCGATGTGGCCGCCCGCTTCCATCCCCTCGATCACCAGCGCGTCGACGCCGCTGCGGATCAGCTTCTTGGCCAGCGCCAGCGTCGGCGCGAAGCAGATGACCTTCGCGCCGCCCTGCTTGATCGCCTCCAGCGAGCCCTTGGGCGGCAGCCCGCCGGCCAGCACGACGTGGCCGACGCCGTGGCGCGCGCATACCGCGATCAGCTCGGTCAGTTGCGGGTGCATGGTGATGAGGTTGACGCCGAAGGGCGTGCCCGTGCGCGCCTTCGTCGCCGCGATCTCCGCGTCGAGCAGCTCGGGAGTCATCGCGCCGCATGCGATCACGCCGAAGCCGCCCGCCTCGCTGATGGCCGCGACCAGGTGCCGCTCGCTCACCCACGACATCGCCCCGCCCAGCACGGCGAAGCGGGAGCCAAGGAAGTCGTTGCCGCGTTGCATCAGCGCGGACAGACGGGCGGAGCCGGCGGTCGTGTCGGTCATGATGCCTGCCGTAGGGAGACGCGATGAGACAGGCAACCGGGGAGCTGACCGTGGCGACGCGCGGACAGGGCCTGCACGAGATCACGCGAGAGGTGGCGGACTGGCTGGCGGCGCAGGGCATCGGCGCGGGGCTGCTGACGTTGTTCTGCCGCCACACCAGCGCCTCGCTGACGATCAACGAGAACGCCGCGCCCGCGGTAAAGCGCGACCTGCAACGCTGGATCGCCGGCGTCGCGCCGGAGAGCGGCGCCTACGAGCACGACGACGAGGGGCCGGACGACATGCCCGCCCACCTGCGCACCGCGCTGACCGACGTGTCGCTGTCGATCCCCGTCATCGCCGGCGCGATGGCGCTCGGCACGTGGCAGGGCGTGTACCTGTTCGAACACCGGACGGCGCCGCACCGGCGGCGGGTGGCGGTGCAGGTGATGGGGGAGTAGCGCCTCATCCGCGCCGGAGCAGGGGCGGCGTCGACTTACGCCGCCTCTTCCGCATCCAGGCCATAGGCGGTGTGCAGCACGCGAACCGCCAGTTCGGTCTCGTCCTCGTGGATCAGGACGCTGACCTTGATCTCGCTGGTCGAGATCGCCTGGATGTTGATGCCGCGCGCGCCCAGCGTGGTGAACATCGTGCTGGCGACGCCGGCGTGGCTGCGCATGCCGACGCCGACGACGCTGATCTTCGCGACGCGGGTGTCGTGGATCAGCTCGCCGAAGCCGATCGCCTCCCGCCCCTGGTTCAGCGCCTCGATCGAGCGGGCGAGATCGGCCGAGGGCACGGTGAAGGTGACGTCGGTCGACGCCGATCCGTGCGCGATGTTCTGGATGATCATGTCCACGTTGATCGACGCCGCGGCCAGCGGCTCGAAGATGGCGGCCACCGCGCCCGGCTTGTCGGGAACCGCCGTCAGCGTGATCTTCGCCTCATTCTTGTCGTGCGCGATGCCGGTGATGAGCTGGCGTTCCACCTCTGTGATCTCCTCTTCGGCGACGATCATCGTGCCGGGCAATGTGTCGGCCATGGGCGCGTCGGCGTCGGTGAAGCTGGACAGCACCTGGACGCGCACCTTCTCCTTCATGGCGAGGCCGACCGAGCGGGTCTGCAGCACCTTGGCGCCCACCGACGCCAGTTCCAGCATCTCCTCGTACGTCACCTTGGCGAGCTTGCGCGCGCGCGGCACGATGCGCGGGTCGGTGGTGTAGACGCCGTCGACGTCGGTGTAGATGTCGCAGCGGTCCGCCTTCATCGCGGCGGCCACCGCCACCGCGGACGTGTCCGATCCGCCGCGGCCCAGCGTCGTCACACGCCCGTCAACGCTCTTCCCCTGGAAGCCGGGGATCACCGCCACCTCGCCGCGCGCCAGGCTCTCGTCCAGGGCGGCGGTGTCGATCGTGCCGATGCGCGCCTTGGCGAAGGCGTCGTCGGTGTGGATCGGCAGCTGCCACCCGAGCCACGAGCGCGCCGGCACGCCGATCGCCTGCAGCGCGATGGCCAGGAGGCCGCTCGTCACCTGCTCGCCCGCGGCGACGACGACGTCATATTCCCTGGGATCGTAGAGCGGCGACGCCTCGCGGCAGAAGCCGACGAGCCGGTCGGTCTCCCCGGCCATGGCGGAGACGACGACGGCGACCTGGTTCCCGGCTTCCGCCTCGCGCTTCACGCGCGCGGCCACGCTGCGGATGCGTTCGATGCCGGCCATGGAGGTGCCGCCGAACTTCATCACGATGCGTGCCACGGACCGCCCTTCGCGCTGGTGGGAAAACGGGGGTGCTGATAGGGACCGGTCATGGCGCACGCAACCGTATCAGCCGCAACCAGCGATCGCTCCATCATCGCGCGCGAGGCGACGCATTTCGGCCGGCTGGCGGCGGAATGGTGGGATCCGGCGGGCACGTCGGCGATGCTCCACCGGCTGAACCCCGTGCGGCTCGGCTACATCCGTGCCGCGGCGGACCGGCATTGGGACGGCGACGACGCGGGCTTCGCGCCGCTGGCGGGCCGGCGCGCGCTGGACATGGGCTGCGGCGCCGGGCTGCTGGCCGAGCCGTTGGCGCGGCTGGGCGCCGCCGTCACCGCGGTGGACGCGGCGGAGGAGAGCGTGGCGGTGGCCCGCGCGCACGCCGGGCGGCGCGGCCTGTCGATCGACTATCGCGTCGGCGGGACGGACGCGGTGGCGGGCGAGGCGTTCGACCTCGTCTGCTCGCTGGAGGTGGTGGAGCACGTCGCCGATCCCGCCGCCTTCGTCGCCGCGCTGGCGGCGGGGGTGGCGCCGGGCGGGCTGCTGGTGATGTCGACGCCCAACCGCACCTTCTGGTCGCGCGTCGCGCTGGTCGAGGGGGCGGAGCGGCTGGGCGCGATCCCGCGCGGCACGCACGACTGGGACCGCTTCCTGACGCCCGCGGAACTGACCGCGATGCTGGAGGACGCGGGGATGCGCGTCGACGACGTCACCGGGATGACGCTGGGTGCCACGGGCTTCACGCTCGGCGCCTCCACCGCGCTCGACTATTTCGTCACCGCCACCCGCCGCTGAGATCAGACGACGGGATCGTCGAAGGCGGCGACCTCCGCCGCGGCGGGCTCGGTCAGCGCGCGCCAGCAGTAGATCGCCAGCAGCACGCACCCGGCACCCGCGACCAGATACGGAAGCGGGTGGTGCCACTCGTACAGGCCTACGCCGATCGACGGGCCGAGCACGAAGCTGGCGCCGTTCACGCTCGTCACCTTGCCCGCGACCGCCCCTTGCGCGCGCGGGCCGACCGCCAGGCTCGACCCCGCGGTGAAGCCGGGCCGGGTGAAGCCGAAGCCGAGGCTGGCCAGCGCATAGGCGGTGGCGATGCCGTAGAGCGACGTCGCCAGCCCGGTCAGCGCCGTTCCCGCGGCGGCGAGGACGAGGCCCACCAGCACCAGCGCGCGCGGCTTCAGGTTCAGCAGCGGGATCAATCCCCATTGCGCCAGCAGCGCCGCCCCCGCGCCCATCATCAGCACGATGCCGGTCGGCTCCAGCGCCAGCGCGGGCGGCAGGCCCAGCCGGTCGATGACGAGGAAGCCGATCGCCTGCCCCGTCATCGCCTGCGCATGGCCCATCACCAGCCCCGCGATCATCCACGCGCGGATGCGCGGATCGAGGTAGCCGACCGCGTCGCCCCCCTTGGGCTCGGTGGCGGCGGTGACGCTGGCGCCGGTCGACTGCCCGCCGATCGACGGATAGGCGTTGGCCGCCCCGCCGACGCCCGCGGCGATGTCGCGGTCGTCGGGCAGCGTGCGGCGCACGGTGACGAAGACGACGAGGCCGAACACCGCGAAGACGAAGGCGGGACCGGCCAGCCCCACCTCCACCGCACCCCACTGGCCCAGGATCAGATAGGGCGCGATCGCGGGGCCGAGGATGGTGCCGAGGCCGAACGCGCTCGCCAGCAGCGTCAGCGCGCGCGTCCGCTCCTCGCGCGTCGTGTTGCCCGCCACCAGCGCCTGCACTGCGGGCGGCGCGGCGGAACCGAACGTGCCGTAGATCAGCCGGCCGAGGATGAAGAGCAGGAACGCCGTGGTGCCGCCGATCACGCCGTTGATGCCCGCGGCCAGGAAGACGCCGCACAGCGCGAGGCTGACGCAGAAGCCGCCCATGCCCAGCAGGATCATCACGCGCCGCCCGTGCCGGTCGGACCGGTTGGCCCAGAACGGGGCGGCGAGCACCCACAGCAGCGCGGACACGGAGAAGGCCGCCGCCACCGCGCTGTCGGCGACGCCGAGCGAGCGGCCGAGCGCGGGGAGGACCGATTGCAGCGCCGTATTGCCCGCCGCGATCGTCAGCATGACGAGGAACATCAGCGCGAAGCTGCGGTCGAACCCGCGCGTCACTGCCCGCTCCTCTCGCCCGGTTCGTCCCGCATCGCCACCCGATTAGGCGCTTGGGGGCGGGGCGCAAGGCCGCTATGGCAACCCTCGTGCTTTTGCGACGTTCAGCCTTTTCAGCGAGGCTGCCGCATCGTGAAGGCCCGCGATCACGTACCGGGGAGTCTCGCCTTTTCCATGCCCAGCCAGATCAACGCGCTGCGGCGCGACCGCACCAAGGCCGCCGGCGTGCCCTCGCCCTGGCAGATGTTCCTGTCCGGCTTCCTGAAGCATC
The DNA here is from genome assembly GCF_012035195.1 of Sphingomonas corticis. Classification (GTDB taxonomy): domain Bacteria; phylum Pseudomonadota; class Alphaproteobacteria; order Sphingomonadales; family Sphingomonadaceae; genus Sphingomonas; species Sphingomonas corticis. The sequence continues at coordinate 9,333 of NZ_JAAVJH010000009.1, read as the reverse complement.
CGGTGATGGTGGGGTCGATCATCCCGTCGTCGGACCGGCTGATCGCGAAGATGCTGCGGCCGGTGGACTGGGCCTCGTGCAAGCTCTTCGTCGAATACGGCCCCGGCGTCGGCACCTTCTGCCGCCCGATCCTGGAGAAGATGGCGCCCGACGCGACGCTGATCGCGATCGACACCAATGCGGACTTCATCCGCTACCTCGACCACACGATCACCGATTCGCGCTTCTCCGCCGTGCACGGATCGGCCGCCGACGTGGAGCGGATCGTCGCCGAGCACGGGCATGACGGCGCGGACTACGTCCTGTCCGGCCTGCCCTTCTCCACGCTGCCCGACGGCGTCGGGCCGGCGATCGCGCAGGCGACGCACGACGTGCTGCGGTCCGGCGGCGCCTTCCTGGTCTATCAGTTCAGCCCCAAGGTGCGTGACTTCATCGCGCCGCATTTCGAGCGGATCGACCACGACATGGAATGGTGGAACGTGCCGCCGGCGCAGCTCTACTGGGGGTGGAAGGAGTAAAGGCGGGTTCGTGCGTCGGTGTGAGAGAACGGGTTCACGCGAAGACGCGAGGGAAAAGAAGAAGATCTGTTCGCGCGGAGGCGCGGGGACGCGGAGGTGTCGCACCTGCGGTGATATTCCGAGCCGCGGCAGGCGGCTCAGCTTATGGCTGCCGCAAGATCCCCTGTCTCGCTGACGCGAGACGATCGCCACGAACGCCCCCTCTCTGCGCCTCCGCGCCTCCGCGCGAACCAATCTTTCTTCTTCGCGTCCTCGCGCCTTCGCGTGAACCTCAACCGTCATCCTCGTCGATACCGAAGTTCAACCCCCGCGAGATCGCCGGGTCCGCCACCGCGGTCAGCAGATAGGCGGCGAACTGCTTTGCGCGCTGCCACCAGCCGGTCGCCGCACGATAGGCGTCGCGGGTGACCTCCACCGATTGCGCCACCTCGCCGTCGATATAGGCGCGGCAATGGTCCGCGAAGGCGCGGTCCTCGATGCGGAGCATCAGCTCGAGATTGATGAACAGGCTGCGCATGTCGAAATTGGCGCTGCCGATCCAGGTCGCGCGGTCGACCACGTACAGCTTGGTATGCAGCTTCGTCGGCTGGTACTCGAACAGGCGCACGCCGCGGCGCAGCAGCCCGGCATAGGTAAAGCGCGCCGCCGCGATCGTCACGTTGTTGTCCGATTTCGCCGCCGTCACCACCCGCACCTCGGCACGATGGCGCCGCCCGCGGCCGACGCCGGCGCGCTCGATCCGGCGCAGCAGCATGGGACTGGGCATGAAATAGCCGGCGATCAGGTCGATACGGCGAGCGCGGCGCATGTCGTGCTTGATCGCACGCGCCCATGGCGACAGCCGCCGCGTCGGCCCGCCGATCGTCCAGCGCAGGCGTCCCGTCCGCTCGCTCCACTGCGCAAGCGCCTTGTTCAGCCGCCGCACCCGCCCGCCGCCGCGGATCCCCTCCTCCAGCGCGTCGAAATAGCCCGCCATCCGCGCCGCCGCCGGTCCCTCCAGCAGCAAGCCCAGATCGCGCCACGCCTGATCCGCGGGGGTGCCGAAATAATCGTCCTCGATATTGAAGCCGCCGGTGATGATGCGCGCGTCCGCGGTCTCCGCGTCGGCCAGCGCCAGCTTCTGGTGGTTGCGCAACAGGTAGCGGCGGCCGAACCGCGGCGAGAAACGGCAGACACCCACCCCCGCCGCCTCCAGCGGCCGGAAGAAATCGGCCCGGTCCGCGCCGAAGCCGTCGACGATCAGCGCCACCTTCACCCCGCGCCGCGCCGCCGCCGTCAGCGCGGCGTTGACCCGGCGCCCGGCGTGGTCGTCGGCGTAGATGTAGAAGATCATCCGCAGCGAGGTGTGCGCCCGCTCGATCAGCGCCAGCACCGCGTCCAGCCGGCGCGGCCCGGTGTCCAGCAGCGTCAGCCGGTTGCCGTCGACGGTGAAGGTCGGCTGGTCGGCGGGCGCATCCATGCCCCGCTGTGCGGCCCGTCGCGCGGCGGCGCAAGCGCGCTTTTCTTGACTTTGGCGGGGTCGCGGCCTACCTGCGTCCGTTCTTCCGCCAGCTTCTCAAATCAAAGGAGTGCGTCGATGGCGCGCGTCACCGTCGAGGATTGCGTCGACAAGATCCCGAACCGCTTCGATCTCGTCCTGCTCGCCGCCCAGCGCGCGCGCCAGGTGTCGGGCGGTGCGGAACTGACGATCGATCGCGACCGCGACAAGAACCCCGTCGTCGCGCTGCGCGAGATCGCGGAGGAGACGATCCGTCCGGGCGATCTGCACGAATCCGCGATCACCGGCCTCCAGCGCGTGCGCGTCGACGACGAGGAAGAGGCGGACGCGGTCGGCAGCCTCGCCGCCTCGGCCGAAGCGCTGCGCCTCACCGCGGTCGCGCCGCCGCGCAACCAGAACCTGGGTGCCGACTACGACGGCTGATCGCCCGAGGTGCCGGGAGTTCGGGGGCCGGTCGTCCGATGGGGCGGCCGGCCTTTCTCGTCGCCGGGGAAGTATCGGGCCTCAGCCGCCGAACGAGCGCCCGCCGCCCCAGCCGCCGCTCGACCGCGCCGACACGCGCCCGCCGAAGCCGCCGCGCGACACGACCGAGCTGCGCGTCTGGATGCGCTGCGTCGTCACCGGCGTGCTGATCGCCCGCGATCCCACCTGATAGCCGTGCGCTCGTCCGCCGTAGCCGCCGTTGAACAGCCAGGCGCCTGACGGCGTGTAGTAGCGGCCGTCGTCGCGGTTGCGGTACAAGGGTTGGTAGCGATAGCCGCCGCCGTTCAGCGCGTTCCCGATCATGAAGCCGGTTAGCAGCGGCACGAAGAAGCTGCCGCCCCCGCCGGACGCCTGCTGCCCGTCGCGCTGGAAGCACATCGCCTCGCCGAACTGCTCCTCGCACAATTGCTTCGATTCGAAGCGCGGCGCCGTGGCGCCGTCGTCCTTGGCTGCCGCGGCCGCGGCCTCGTCGCAGGTGACGGCGGCGAAATCGCCGCTCGCCTTGCACTCGGCCGGCGTGGCGAACGCGGCGACCTCGGTCGGCGCGCCGTAGCGCTCGCGCGAGACCTGCTGCTCGGACGGCGCGGGGTCGCATCCGCCCAGCATCGCCAGCGCGCCTGCCGCGGTCAGCGCGGGCGCGGCGGAGCGCTTGCGGCGGCGGGGAAGGAAGGGATCGCTCATCATCCGCCTCAATAGGTCATGCTGGCGGCGTTGATGAGGCCGACCGCGATCGAGGTGGCACCGGCGTAGAGCCCGGTGGCGACGTTCCCCTCCTCGATCCGCCGCGTCAGGTCGCGCACGACGAAGCGACGGATGACGAAGGCGGCGACCACCTGCACCACGCCGGCCAGCACTGCCCAGGCCAGGAACTCGACCGGATCCGCCGTCACCGTCAGCGCCGAGGCGAGCGGCAGCGCGAAGCCGACGATCGCGCCGCCCAGCGCGGCGGCGGCGGCATTGTTGCCTGCGGCCAGCAGCGCGCGCTCGTCATAGGGGGTGGACCATTGATAGACCCGCTTGAACACCGCCAGCAGCACGCAGGCGACGCCGAAGGCGAGCACGAAATGCCCCGCCCCGTCGATGAAGTAGCGCGCGTCGAACCCCATTGCCCTCTCCCCGTCAGGCGCCGAACTCGGCCGGCAGCAGCGGCAGGCCGACCATGATCTCGTGCGTCAGGTCGCCGCCCTCCGTCTGCATCGCGATGGCGAGCAGCAGCTCCTGCCCGGCGCCGTCCACCTCGCGCGCGTAGAGCATGCAGCGCTGGCGCACGTGCTTTACCGGCGGGGCGTCGCGCTCCCAGTGCACCGCTTCCCACAATTGCACCGGCGGCTGCTCGCGATCGTCGCCGGGATACCAGAACCGGGTGAAGCGCGGCAGCCCGGGCTCGTCCCACACGGCCTTCCTCAGCCGCTCGTCGAAGGTCGTGTCCCACGGCCCCGCGGGATAAGTGGAGGTCCACGGACGGAACAGCGTGAAATCGTCCGCGTCCGACCCATCCGCCTTCTGGCTGACGGCCTGCAGCATCAGCTCGTCGTCGGTGTAGAAGCGGTGGACGTAGCCGCCCTCGTCCAGCTTCACGACGCCCTGCGCGGTGATCTCCAGCGTGTCGCGATCCAGCGTGAATGCCGCGCCCGCCAGCCGCCGCCAGGCCAGCGGGTCGAGCCGCACCTGCCGCCCGATCGTGATGTCGCGCACCACGGCGACGCCGCTGGCCGCGGGAGCCTCCCCGCCGAAGAGCCGGTTCCAGATCATGCCCGTACCCTTCTAGAGGGACGGGCCGGGCAGGTGAAGCGCTTTGCATGCCGGGTCGCTCGATCCGTCGCCCCGGGGAGAGGCCGACACGACGTCGGGCGCGGCGGGCCGCCAACCTTGCCCTCCCCGCCCCCCGCGCCTATCGCGCCGCGCATGACCAGCATCCCCATTCGCCGCGCGCTCCTCTCCGTTTCCGACAAGACGGGCGTCGTCGATCTCGCCCGCGCGCTGTCCGAGAAGGGAGTGGAGCTGGTGTCCACCGGCGGCACCGCCCGGGCGCTGCGCGACGCGGGGCTGGCGGTGCAGGACATCTCCGACCTGACCGGCTTTCCGGAGATGATGGACGGTCGCGTCAAGACGCTGCATCCCAAGGTCCACGGGGGCCTGCTGGCGGTGCGCGACGACGCCGCCCACGCCGCGTCGATGCAGGAGCACGGCATCGGCGCGATCGACCTCGTCGTCGTCAATCTCTACCCCTTCGTGCAGACGGTGGCGAAGGGCGCGGACCGGGACGAGATCGTCGAGAACATCGACATCGGCGGGCCGTCGATGGTGCGCTCGGCGGCGAAGAACCATGCCTATGTGGCGATCGTCACCGATCCCGCGGACTATCCGCTGGTCGAGAGCGGCGAGACCACGCTGGCGACGCGCAAGCGGCTGGCCGCCAAGGCGTTCGCGCGCACCGCGGAATATGATTCGGCGATCGCCAGCTGGTTCGGCTTCGCCGACCAGGGCGAGCGCTTCCCCGAGACGCTGCCGCTGACGCTGAAGCGCGCGGGGCCGGAGCTTCGCTACGGCGAGAACCCGCACCAGACCGCCGCCTTCTACGCCGCGACCGGCGCGGGCACGAACCTTGGCGCGCGCGGCGTCGGCCAGGCGCGCCAGGTGCAGGGCAAGGCGCTGAGCTACAACAACTACAACGACGCGGACGCGGCGCTGGAACTGGTCGCAGAGTTCCGCGACGCCCAGCCCAGCTGCGTCATCGTGAAGCACGCCAACCCCTGCGGCGTCGCCACCGCGGCGACGCTGGGCGAAGCCTATGCCGAGGCCTTCGCCTGCGACACGGTGAGCGCGTTCGGCGGCATCATCGCGGTCAACCGCCCGCTCGACGGCGAGACGGCAAAGGCGATCACCGGCATCTTCACCGAGGTGGTGATTGCCCCCGACGCCGACGAGGAGGCCCTCGCGCTGTTCGCCGCGCGCAAGAACCTGCGCCTGCTGCTGACGGGGGAGCTACCCGATCCCGGCCGCGCGGGCCTGTCGGCCAAGTCGATCGCGGGCGGCTGGCTGGTCCAGTCGCGCGATGCCGGGCGCATCACCGCGGCGGAGCTGAAGGTGGTGACGGAGCGCCAGCCGACCGAGCAGGAGCTGGCCGACTGCCTGTTCGCCTGGACCGTGGCCAAGCACGTGAAATCGAACGCCATCGTCTACGCGAAGGACGGCGCCACCGCGGGCGTCGGCGCGGGGCAGATGAACCGGCTGGAATCGGCGCGCATCGCCGCGTGGAAGGCGAAGGATGCGGCCGACAAGGCGGGCTGGGGCGCACCGCGGACGATCGGCTCGGCGGTGGCGTCCGACGCCTTCTTCCCGTTCGCCGACGGGCTGCTGGCCGCGGTGGAGGCGGGCGCGACGGCGGTGATCCAGCCGGGCGGGTCGATCCGCGATGACGAGGTGATCGCGGCGGCGAACGAGGCCGGGCTGGCGATGGTCTTCACCGGGATGCGTCACTTCCGCCACTGACGCCGTTCTTCGACGCACCGGCCCCGCGGCACCGGTCGGAGCAGTAGCGCACAGCGTCCCAGTCGCGCGCCCACTTCTTGCGCCACGCGAACGGGCGGGCGCAGGCGGCGCATGTCTTCGTCGGCAGATGGGGCTTTCGATGCGCCATCGCCGGCCAACGCGCGAGCGATCGGCGGTGTCCCGTCGGGCGTCGCCCGCCCTGGTCTAGCGGCCGGTCAGCTCCGCCAGGCGCGCGGCGAGATCGACCTGCCGGAACGGCTTCACCAGCCGCGGCAGGTCGGGATCGACGCCGGCGACGTCGGCGTAGCCGGAGACGAGCAGGACGGGCAGGTCGGGGAAGCGCCCGCGCGTCTCCGCCGCCAGTTCGCTCCCCGAGCGGCCGGTCATCAGGTGATCGGTGACGATGACGTCGGGCCGGAGGCCGCGGTCGATGGCGTCCAGCGCCTCCTCGGCCGACCCCGCCTCCACCACGGTGAAGCCCAGTTCCGCCAGCATGTCGGCGGTGGTGGCGCGGACCAGCGGCTCGTCGTCGACCAGCAGCGCGGTGCCGTTCCGCCGCGGCGCGGCAGCGTCCCTGCCCCCGGTCGGCGAGGACGCCGCGGGCGCGCTGCCGACCGGCAGCCACAGTTCGACGTTGGTGCCCAGCGCAGGGCGGCTGGCGATCGTCAGCTCGCCGCCGAGCTGCGCGGCGAGGCCGTGGACCATGCTGAGCCCCAGCCCGGTGCCCTTGCCGATGCCCTTCGTCGAGAAAAAGGGCTCGACCGCCCGCTTCAGCGTCTCCGCCTCCATGCCGATGCCCGTGTCCGCCACCGACAGGCGGACGTAGCGGCCCGGAGCGAGGTGGTCGGACCGCCCGGTGACGACATCCTCGCCGCGCGCCGTGATGCGCAGCGTTCCGCCGTCCGGCATCGCGTCGCGCGCGTTCACCGCCAGGTTCAGCAGCGCCATCTCCAGCTGGTTCGGATCGGCCGAGGCGACCGGCAGGTCGTCTCCCACCTCCACGACGATCTTGATCTGCGGTCCCAGCGTCGACCCGATCAGGCCGGCCATGCCGTTCACCAGCTCCGCAATGTCGACCGACACCGCCTGGAGCGGCTGGCGCCGGGCGAAGGCGAGCAGGCGCTGCACCAGCACGCGCGCACGCTCCGCCGATTGCAGCGCGCCGTCGATCAGCCGCTTTTCCCGGTCCCCGCCCACATCCTTGCGCTGCAACAGGTCGAGCGCGCCGATGATCGGGGTCAGCAGGTTGTTGAAATCGTGGCTGACGCCGCCCGTCAGGCTGCCCATCGCCTCCAGCTTCTGGCTCTGTCGCAGCTGCTCCTCGGCCTGCACCCGCGCGGTCACGTCGCGCGAGCTGCCGATGATGCGCGTCACCCGCCGCTCCGGCCCGTCGACGGGCACGAGGATCGTGTCCCAGTGACGCCGCCCGCTGGGCAGGTCGACCACCTCGCGGTAACTGATCGGCTGCCCTTCCGCGACCGCGCGGCGGAAGTTGGCCGATACCGCGTCCACCACGTCGGCGGGCAGCTGCTCCTCGATCGGCTTGCCCTTCAGCGCGTCCGTGCTCAGCCCGGTCAGCCGCTCGTGCGTCGGATTGAGCTCCTCGATCGAGAAGCCGCCGTCGTCGCGGATTCCGACGACGAACAGCGCCTCCGCCGTATGCTCGAAATAGGCGCGGTACAGCGCGTCCGCTTCGCGCCGCGCCGCCTCCGTCGCCGCCAGCTGCTGCTGCTCGTGGACGCGCCCGGTGACGTCGTAGCCGAACAGGCTGGCGCCGATGATGTCGCTGGCGGCGTTCAGGACCGGGGCGAACTTCATGTCGTACCAGGCGCGTCCCAACCGCGCCTCGCCCATCTCCGCGACGTGGCTGAACGTCTCGCCCGCCAGCACCCGGCGCCACAGGGCGTGGACCGGCTCGCGCTGCGGCGTGTCGCGGAGCAGATCGAGGAGGTTGTCGCCGGCGGAGGGGCGGAAGCCGAACACCCGGCCATATTCGTCGGCCGACGCCTTGTTGACCGCGAGGAAGCGATAGTCGCGGTCGAGGATCTGCACGAACGCGGTCGTTGTCTCGAACAGGTCGGACAGGATCTTGCGCTCGGCGAGCGCCGCGGACACGCGCTCCTCCAGCGTCTCGTTCATCTCGCGCAGGCGCGCCTCCGCCCCGGCGCGCTCGATATAGGCCCAGCAGCGCTCCACCGCCGCCTCGACCAGCGCGATCTCCTCCGGCTGCCAGTCGCGCGGGGCGTCCTGGTGCACGGCCATCATCGCGGCCAGGCGGCCGTCCTTCAGCAGCGGGCAGCACACGATCGCCTCGATCCCGATCGAGCGGAACATGTCGCGCCCCGCGCCGGGCGCGAGTTCCGCCGCCACGTCGCGGATCACCAGCGTGCTGCCCCCGCGCATGTCGGCGGCGGCGCGCGGGCCGAACAGGTCCAGGCTGTAGCTGCCGATCGACGTATCGACGCCGGCGGCGGTGTAATCGTCGCGGATGCTGAAGCGGTCGTTGTCGTCGTCCACGTCGGCATAGGCGGTGCGCGACGTGCCCAGGTGGCGCGCCAGCAGCGCCGCCGCGGCGTGCATCACCCCGGCCGGATCGCGCGACGTGCGCAGCTGGTCGTCCAGCGCGGCCAGGAAGCGCAGCCGGTCCCGCTCGGCGAGCGAGCGTCGCTCGCCCAGCACCCGCTCGGTCGTCTCATGCCCCTGGTTGAAGACGCCGGCCACCGTGCCGTCCTCCCCGCGGATCGGCGTGAGGCTGTAGTTCCAGTAGGTCTCCTGAACCACGCCGCCGCGCACCATCGGCAGCAGCTGGTCGTAGGTCGAGAAGCCCTCGCCGGTGCGCAGCACCTGGGCGAACTGCGCGTCGATCACGCTCCAGATGTCGCTCCACACCTCCACGCCCGGCCGCCCGAGCGCCCGGGGATGACGTTCCGCCGCCACGGGTCGCCAGGCGTCGTTGTAGAGCAGGCGGAGCTCCGCTCCCCAGTAGATCGCAGTGGGGAAGCTGGAGTGGAGGCAGATCGACATCGCCGATCGCAGCGACTGCGGCCAGGATCGCGGCTCGCCCAGCGACTCGGACCAGTCATGCGCGCGGATCCGCGCGCCCATCTCGCCGCCGCCCGCCAGGAACGCGAGCGCGGGATCAGGTTCATCGGCGACCGACATCGGCGCTCGCGCTCATCCGCGCGATGGGGAGGAGGAGGACATTCACGGGAGTCTAGGGTCAGGACCCATTGATGTGAGCGTTGCGATCTGATTCAGGCTCCGCAAGGAGACCGGAATGAGCGACCTGTTTTGGCTGACCGACGAGCAGATGGAGCGGCTGCGGCCGTTCTTTCCCAAGAG
>NZ_JAAVJH010000008.1 GCF_012035195.1 Sphingomonas corticis | reverse complement strand
CTCTTGGGAAAGAACGGCCGCAGCCGCTCCATCTGCTCGTCGGTCAGCCAAAACAGGTCGCTCATTCCGGTCTCCTTGCGGAGCCTGAATCAGATCGCAACGCTCACATCAATGGGTCCTGACCCTACCGCGGCTACAACGGCCGCTATTACTGCCGGCGCAACGACGGAACGACCGGGCTGATCGTCGGCGGGCTGGCCGGCGGCGCGCTGGGCAACATCATCGCGGGCGGCGGCTCGCGGCTGCTGGGCACGGTGATCGGCGCGGGCGGCGGTGCGCTGCTGGGCCAGGCGGTCGATCGCGGTCAGGTGGTCTGCCGCTGACGGGACGGGGGCGCCGGAGCGATCCGGCGCCCCTTCCTCAGATGAAGCCGCCGCCCAGCATCAGGCGCAGCGCGAAGATCACGATGAGGATGAGGTTCAGGTTGCGCCCCCCGTTGCGCGACGACAGCGCGCCCACTGCGGCGCCGACCACCGCGATGGGGATGACGAACCAATAGCCCCAGGCCAGGAACGGCAGGAAGGGCACGATGCCCAGCACCAGGGCGACGAGACCGATGAGGATCGAGACGATGTTCAGCATGGCGCCTCTCGATATGGAGCCGGTGTCGTACTGATGCAAGACACGCAGCTGGTCGAATCTTAACCGGGTGCGTGGCACGCGGGTTCCATGAGACCGCTCGCCGCCCTGCTGCTCCTGCTCGCCGGCTGCTCCGCCGACGCCCCCGCGAACGACGCGCAGGACGCGGTCGCGGCGCTGGATGCCGAGCTGACCGCCAATGCCATGGCCAACGCCGCCGACCCCGCGCTCACCGCGGCCCTGCGCGACCAGATCATGGTCGATCCGCAGCTGGTGCAGCAGGCCAACGACGATGCGGTGCGCCCGTCGACGACGCCCGCCAGCGGCGCCATTCCCGCGGAGGACATCGCAGACGCCGCGACGCCTCAGCCGGCGCTCGGTCCCTTGCGCGACGCCCCGCCGCCCGCGCGCAACTGTCCGCAATGCGCCGCCGCGCGCCGGGCGCTGGCGCGATGTGCGGCGAATGTCAGCTATTCCGCCGCCTGGGCCAACCGCCTTCCCTCCGGCGTGCCGCTCTATCCCGACGCGCGCGTCGGCGAGGCGGCGGGGGCGGACGGCGGCGGCTGCGCGCTGCGGATCGTCAGCTTTTCCACTCGCGCGCCGGTGCAGCGCGTGCTCGACTTCTACTTCACGAGGACGTCAGCGGCGGGCTTCGCCGCCGGGCATGGCGTGGAGGGGGCGGAGCACGCGCTGGGCGGCCGGCGTGCAGACGGCGGCGCCTTCCTGACGATGGCGCGCGCGCGCGGCGACGGCGGGACCGACGTGGACCTGATGGTCGACGGCGAGTGAGATAGCGGCACCGCGTCCCCGGTACGGCCACGGTGGCGCCCCCGCGGCAAAGCGCCTAAGCGAGGGCCATGCAACCTCTTCTCCTCGTGATGGCCGGCGGGGCGGTCGGTGCCGGAGCGCGGCACCTGGTCGGCCGCGCCGCGCTCGCCGCGTTCGGCCCCGGCTTTCCCTGGGGCACCTTGTGCGTGAACCTGCTGGGCGGGCTGGCGATGGGCGTTCTGGCGGGCACGCTGGCGCGCACCGAGGGCTCCGAGACGTGGCGCCTGCTGCTGGGCACCGGATTGCTGGGCGGCTTCACCACCTTTTCCGCCTTCTCGCTCGACGCGGTGCTGATGGCGGAGCGCGGGGCGATCGCCGCGGCCCTCGTCTACGTGCTCGCCTCCGTCGCGGGGGCGATCGTCGCGCTGGTCGCGGGACTCGCGCTCGCGCGCTCCCTGGTCGGAGCGGGGGCATGAGCCGGCAGGACGAGGGCGTGCGCCAGTTCACCGTGGCGCCCGACGACGACGGCATCCGCGTCGACCGCTGGTTCAAGCGGCACCTGGATGCCACCAGCTTCACCACGGTCGCCAAATGGGCGCGCACCGGCCAGCTCCGGCTCGACGGCGCGCGCGTCGGCCCGGGCGACCGCGTCGCCGCCGGGCAGGTGCTGCGCGTCCCCCCCGCCGAGCCTGTCCGCGGCGACGTGAAGCCCAGGCGCGAGCGCGCGCCGCTGAGCGAGGACGAGGCCGCCTTCGCGCGCGAGATGGTGATCCACAAGGATGCGCAGGCACTGGTGCTGAACAAGCCGCCCGGCCTCGCCACACAGGGCGGCACGAAGACGACCGCGCACGTCGACGGCCTGCTCGACGCGCTGCAATACGAGGCGGAGGGGCGACCCAAGCTGGTCCACCGGCTGGACAAGGACACGTCGGGCGCGCTGCTCGTGGCGCGCACCACGCGGGCGGCGGCGTTCTTCGCCAAGGCGTTCTCCTCGCGCAGCGCGAAGAAGGTGTATTGGGCGCTGGTCGTCGGCGTGCCCAGCATCGACGACGGCACGATCGACCTGCCGATCGCCAAGCAGCCGGGCACCGGCGGCGAGAAGATGCACGTCGACGAAGCGGAGGGCAGCCCCGCGCGCAGCCGCTACCGCGTGATCGAACGCGCCGGCAACCGCGCCTGCTGGGTGGAGCTGCAACCCTTCACCGGACGCACCCATCAGCTGCGCGTCCACATGGCCGCGATCGGCCACCCGATCGTCGGCGACGGCAAGTACGGCGGCCCGGCGGCGTTCCTGACCGGCGGGATCAGCCGGAAGATGCACCTGCACGCGCGCCGCATCCGCGTCGACCATCCCGACGGCGGCGAGATCGACGTGACCGCGGAACTGCCGACGCATTTCGCGGAGTCGCTGAAGGGTCTCGGCTTCGAGCCGATGGCGGGCGACATGCTGCCGCTCGACACCTTCGTGCCGCCCACGCGCGAGGAGAAGAAGGCGAAGGCGCGCGCCCATGCCAAGTCGGTGCGCAAGGAACGCCGGGGCGAGCGGCGCGGCCGGGGCGCGCCGAAGGACACGCCGCGACGGTAGGATGCATCCCGAACCCGCCTTCGCGCTGCCGGTCGGGCGCTGCCGCGCGATCGTGCGGGAGCATGCCTTCGCGCACCTCTTCGTCCACGGGCCCGCGGGCGCGGCGGTGATCCACGCACCGGTGACGCTGGACGGCGAGGACCGCCTGTCCTTCCACGTCGCGCGCCGCAACCGCGCGTTCGCGCTGCTGGACGGCGCGCGCGCGATCGCCAGCGTCGTCGTCGCCGACGGCTACGTCAGTCCCGACTGGTACGCCTCGGCCCAGCAGGTGCCGACGTGGAACTATCTGGCGGTGGAGGCCGAGGGCCGTGTCGAGCCGCTGACGCGCGACGCGCTGGTGGCGCAGGTGGACGATCTGTCCGACGCGCAGGAGGCGCGGCTGGCGCCCAAGCCCGCCTGGACGCGCGCCAAGATGGACCCGCGCCGGTTCGACGCGATGATCGACGCGATCGGCGGCTTCGCGATCGTCGTCGACACGTGGCGCGGCTCGGCGAAGCTCGGCCAGCACAAGGCGACCAAGGACGTGACCGGCGTCGTCGCCGCGCTGCACGATCGCGGCGAGGCGGCGCTGGCCATGCTGATGGCGGCGGCCAAGACGTGATCGCCGCCGGACGGGCGCGCTACGCCACCGGACCGTTGGCGCGGGGCACGCCGAAGTCGGGCGAGCCGTCCGCGCGGTAGCGGAAATATTGTACGCGGGTGTGGCGGTTGGGATCGAACAGCGGGTCGCCGCTGATCTTCTCGTAGTCGCGGGCGTGATAGACGAGGACGTCGCGGCCCTTCCCGTCCACGGTGAAGCTGTTGTGGCCGGGGCCGTAGACGCGGTTCGCCGCGGAGGTGGCGAAGACCGGCACCGGCGACTTCGTCCAGCTCGCCGGGTCCATGATGTCGGCGTCGTCGCGCGCGCTGAGCATTCCCATGCAGTAGCGCGCGTCGGTGGCGCTGGCCGAATAGGTCATGAAGAGCTGCCCGTTGCGCGCCAGCAGCGCGGGCGCCTCCGCCACCTTGAACCCCTGCACCTCCCACGGCAGCGTCGGCACGGTCAGCCGCGCGGGCCTGGCCGCCAGCGTCAGCGGCGTCGCCAGCGGGGCGAGGTAGAGGTTGCTGTTCGTCTCGATCCCCGGCTCGCGCTGCGCCCAGGCGAGATAGCGCGTGCCGCGATGGACGAAGCTGGTCGAATCGAGGTTGAAGCTGTCCCATGGCGTCTGCAGCTGGCCCAGCACCGTCCACGTGCCGGTCATCGGATCGTCGCCGTCGCAGACGACCGCGTAGGTGCGGATGCGGAACACGTCCTCCCCGCCGCCGCTGGGGCCGGCAGCGAAATACATGATCCACTTGCCGTCGATCAGGTGCAGCTCCGGTGCCCACAGGAAGCCCGACATCGGCCCCTTGGCCTCGTGCCGCCACAGCACGCGCTCGGGTGCGGTGGCGAGGCCGGCGAGGGTGCGCGCGCGGCGCAGGACGAGCCGGTCGTATTCGGGCACCGAGCCGGTCAGGTAGTAGTGACCGTCGGTGTGGCGGAAGACCTGCGCGTCGGCGCGCTGGCGCACCAGCGGGTTGCCGAGGCGGGGGGCGGCGCGCGCGAACGCCGGCGTTGCGGCGGCGGCGGCGGTGCCGGCGAGGAACAGGCGGCGGTCGATCATGCTCTCTCCTATTGCCCGGCGACCGTCGGCCAGCCGTCCGCGCCCCAGCGCAGCTGCGCCAGGCGCAGCGTCGGCGCGCCGTTCTTTTGTCGGTCGTAGGCGTGCCACACGAGATAGTCGGTGCCGTCCGCGTCGCGGAAGTGGCCGGCGTGGCCGGGGCCGCGGAAGCGCTGCTTCTCCTGCAGGTCGGCGCGCAGCAGGATGGTGCCGCCGCCCTTCAGCATCGCACTGCCGTCCTTGCCAAGGAACGGACCCTCGACCGACGTCGCGCGCGCGATCACCGTGTAATAGGTGCTGTTCACGCCCTTGCAGCAATAGTCGTAGGAGGCGATCAGCCAGTAGAAGCCGCCGCGCTCGAAGATGAAGGGCGCCTCGACGATAGAGGGCGCGCCCGCGGGCACGGGGCGGGAGGCGATGGCGATCGGCTTCGCGCGCGGGTCGAGCGGCTTGCCGGTGGTCGGGTCGAGGCGGAAGAGCTTGAGGCCGGTCCAGAAACTGCCGAGCGACAGCCAGTGGCGGCCCTGCGCGTCGGCGACGAAGTTCGGATCGATCGCGTTGAAATCGTCGCCGGGGCGCGACTGCACCACCAGCCCCTCGTCGCGCCAGCCGTAGCCCGGTGCAGCGGGATCGAGCGTCGCGCTGGTGGCTAGGCCGATCGCGGAGCGGTTCGAGCCGAAGGTGGAGACGGAATAGTAGAGCCGATAGCGCCCGTTCACGAAGGAGATGTCGGGCGCCCACAGGTTCTTCGCCCCCGGCACCGCGGCGAGCGCCCAGGCGGGCAGCGTGGCGAAGGGCGGGGTCGCCGCGGTCCACGTCGTCAGGTCGGGCGAGGTGCGGTGCGCGAGGAGGCCCTGCCCTTCCCGGCCGATGCCGGTGGAGAAGACGTGCCACGTCTTCCCCTCGCGGATCAGCACCGGATCGTGCACCGGCACCACGTCGCCGCGCGGCCAGGCGTCATCGATCGCGGGCGGCGTCGGCGCCTGCGCGGAGGCGGTCGCCGACAGCAGCGCCAGCGCGGCGGCGAGGCGCCTCACCGCAGTTCCAGCATCACGACGGACTTCGCGGGCAGCGTCACCGTCAGCGTGCCGTTCGCGACCTGCGCGCCCGTGAAGGCGCGCGGTACCACGCGGTCGCCGGCGTCGAAGTCGTTGCGTGCGTTGATCGCATCGGCGGTCAGCACCTGTCCCGTCGCGGCGGTCGCCGTGACACCGGCCAGCGTCGCCGACACGGTGTTGGGCCTGTTCGGGTCCATGTTCGCCAGGGCCACCCGCACCACGCCGTCCTTGCCGCGCACCGCCGAGGCGCTGACCGCGGGCATGACGAACTGGTCCTTGTTGTACCAGCCCGCCTTCACGTCGATCGGCAGCACGGTGCCGTCCATGTACGGCTTGTACATCATGAAGACGTGGTAGGTCGGCGTCAGCACCATCTTCGCGCCGTCGGTCAGCACCATCGCCTGGAGCACGTTGACCATCTGAGCGATGGCGGAGAGCTTCACGCGATCGGCGTGCTTGGCGAAGACGTTGAGGTGGATCGCGGCGACCAGCGCGTCGCGCAGCGTGTTCTGTTGCCGCAGGAAGCCGGGCGTGGTGCCCGGATCCTGCGCGAACCACGTGCCCCACTCGTCCACCGCCAGCCAGATGCGCTTCTGCGGATCGTACTTGTCCATCACCGCGGTATGACGGGTGATGAGGTCGTCGATGCGCCACGCCTGCGCCAGCGTGTCGGCCCAGCCCGCCTCGTCGAAGTCGGTGGCGGACGCGCGCGGCGGCCAGCCGCCGCCGGGGATGGTGTAGTAGTGGAGCGACAGTGCGTCGATCTGCCCCGACGCCTCGCGGATCAGCGTCTCCGTCCACTTGTAGTCGTCGACGTTCGCGCCCGCCGCGATCTTCAGGATGCGCGTGCCAGCCGGCGCCTTGATGAAGGTGGCGTAGCGGCGCGTCACGTCCGCGGCATATTCCGCGCGCATGTTGCCCCCGCACCCCCACAGCTCGTTGCCGACGCCGAAATAGGGCACCTTCCACGGCGCCTTGCGGCCGTTCTTCGCGCGCTCCTCCGCCAGCGTGCCGGCGGGGCTGGTCATATATTCGACCCACTCGGCCATTTCCTGCGGCGTGCCGTTGCCGACGTTGCCCGCGACATAGGCTTCCGCACCGATCTGTTCGGCCAGGTCGAAGAACTCGTGGGTGCCGACGGTGTTCGGCTCGGTCACGCCGCCCCAGTGGGTGTTGATCTTCACCGGGCGCTTGGCACGCGGGCCCACCCCCTCGCGCCAGTGGTATTCGTCGGCGAAGCAGCCGCCGGGCCAGCGGATGACGGGGACGCCCAGCGCCTTCAGCGCGCCGATCACGTCCTTGCGATAGCCGCGGACGTTGGCGATCTTCGACTTCTCGCCGACCCACAGCCCGCCGTAGATGCCGTTGCCCAGATGCTCGGCGAATTGCGTGAAGATGCGCCGGTCGTAGGTGGGACCGGGGCGATCGGCGTGGACCGTCACCGTCGTGTCCTGCGCGGCGGCGGGAGCGGCGGCCAGCAGCAGCGCGGCGAGGAGCGCCCTCACAGCGCGCGCACCGACACGGCGGCGGCGTCCGCGCGCGCGAGCGGATTCGACAGCGGAAGCGTGAACGGCGCCGCCGCGATCTCGAACACGTCGCCCTCCTGCGTCGTCACGCCGTCGCTGAACGACAGCGTGGCGGTGCCGAAGAAGTGGACGTGGACGTCGCCCGGTCGGCGGAATTGCGCGTATTTGAAATGGTGGTGTTCCAGGTTCGCCAGGCTGTGCGACATGTTGGCTTCTCCCGACAGGAAAGGCTTCTCCCAATGCACCGCGCCGCCGCGCAGGATGCGGCTGGTGCCCTCCACGTGTGCGGGCGGCGGGCCGACCAGCAGTTCCGGCCCCAGCGCCGCCGGGCGCAACTTGGAATGCGCGAGCCACAGGTAGTTGTGCCGCTCGGTAACGTGGTCGCTGAACTCGTTGGCGAGGGCGAGGCCGATGCGGTGCGGCGTGCCGTCGGCACCGATCAGGTAGATGCCGGCGAGCTCCGGCTCCTCGCCGCCGTCCTGCGCGAACGCGGGCATCGCCAGCGGCGCGCCGGGAGCGACCAGCGCGGCGCCGTCGCCCTTGTAGAACCATTCGGGCTGCTGCCCGGTCTGGCCGGCGGCGGGCTTTCCGCCCTCGACCCCTTCCAGGAACATCCGCATCGAATCGGTCTGGTGGTCGGCCGCCGCGGCGGCGGCGTGCATCTTCGCGCGACCCTCGGCGGAGCCCAGGTGCGTGAGGCCGGTGCCCGTCATCGACAGGTGCGCGGGGTCGTCGTGGTCGATCGGCGCGATCAGGCGGCCGGCGGCCAGCTCGGCGGCCGGGTCCACCGCCGCGCCACGGCCGGCCTGCGCGACCGCGGTGGCGAGGTCCTGCCCCGCCGCGATCGCGCCGGCCGCGAGATCGTAGACGCGGGCGACGCCGGGGACGATCCACGCTCCCGTCTCGTCCGCCGCGATCACCGCGCGCGCACCCTCTTCGTCACGCCGCTGCATCAGGCGTAGCGCCATCGATCCTCTCCCCTTCGTCGCGCCGCGCGGTGGCGGCGTCGTCAGTTACCGTCGTTTACCGTCATGGAGCACCGGCGCGCCCCCGGCACCGCCGTCGCGCAGCACCGCGGGCAGCAGCGCGTCCGGCAGGTTCTGGTAGGACACCGGCCGCAGGAAGCGATCAATCGCCAGGCTGCCGACCGAGGTGGTTCGCCCGTCCGAGGTCGCCGGGAACGGCCCGCCGTGGACCATGGCGTGCGCCACCTCCACGCCGGTCGGCCATCCGTTGACGAGGATGCGCCCCGCTTTCAGCTCCAACACCGGCACCAGCCTGGCGGCGAAGTCCGTGTCCGCCTCGTCCATCTGCAGCGTCGCGGTCAACTGACCCTCGGCGGCGGCGAGCACCGCCTCCAGCTCCGCCGCGTCGGCGCATCGCACCAGCAGCGAGGACGCGCCGAACACCTCGTGACCCAGCGCCGCGTCGGCGAGGAACGCCTTGGCATCGGTCGAGAAGAACGCCGCCTGTCCGCGCGCCACGCCCTCGCCCACCTTGCCGCGCGCGACCTCGGTCACGTCGGCGTGGGACGACAGGGCACCGATGCCCTTCTCGTACGCCGCATGGATGCCCTGCGTCAGCATCACCTGCGCCGCTGCCTCGCCCAGCGCCGCGGCGGCGGCGTCGACGAAGGCGTCGAGCCCCTCGCCCTCCACGGCCAGGACGAGACCCGGATTGGTGCAGAACTGCCCCGCACCCATCGTCAGCGACGCGACGAAGGCGGCGCCGAGCGCCGCGCCGCGCGACGCGAGCGCGGCCGGGCAGAGCACGACGGGGTTGATGCTGGACATCTCCGCGTAGACCGGGATCGGCACCGCGCGCGCCTGCGCGATCTTCACCAGCGCGAGACCGCCCCCGCGCGAGCCGGTGAAGCCGACCGCGGCGATGCGCGGATCGGCGACCAGCGCGCCGCCCAGTTCGTTGCCGGCGCCGACCAGATCGCCGAAGGTGCCCTCCGGCATGCCCGTTGCCGCCACCGCCGCACGGATGGCGCGCGCGACGAGTGCGCCGGTGTGCGGGTGGGCGGGATGCTGCTTGACGATCACCGGGCAGCCCGCCGCCAGCGCGGAGGCGGTGTCGCCGCCCGCAGTGGAGAAGGCGAGCGGGAAGTTCGACGCGCCGAACACCGCCACCGGACCGAGCGGCACGTTGCGCAGCCGCAGGTCGGGCCGGGGCAGCGGCGCACGGTCCGGCTGGGCGGGATCGACGCGCAGCCCCATCCAGCCGCCTTCGCGCAGGACGCCCGCGAACAGCTTCAGCTGACCCACGGTGCGCCCGCGCTCGCCCTCGATCCGCGCGCGCGGCAGGCCGCTCTCGCGACAGGCGGCCTCGATCAGCTCGTCGCCGAGCGCGAGTATTTCCTCGCCGATCCGCTCGAGAAAGGTGGCGCGCGCCTCGGCATCGGTGGCACGATAAGTCGGGAAGGCGGCAGCGGCGGCGGCGCAGACCGCATCGACGTCGCCGACGCCGTGGCCGGCGAACGGCTCACCCACGGACTCGCCGGTGGCGGCATCGATCGAGCGCAAGCCGGTGTGGTCCAGCGTGGCGGCGTCCATGATCCAATCTCCTTATTTGTCCGACATATCTATCGAGGTGTCGGATGGCAACGCCGATCTGGTGCGTCGCGGCGACAAGGAAAGGGCGCCGGCGACCTTCCGTCGCCGACGCCCCCGTTTCCTCGCCGATGCCGGCGCTCAGGCGGCGGGCGTGACTTCCGGCTCGGGCAGCGCGTGGGTGGGACGCGAGCCGAACAGCGCGTAGGCCAGCACGATCACCTCGCACGCCATCGTCAGGAAGAACGAGTTCTGAAGCCCGTAGGTGTCGGCCAGCCAGCCCTGCACCACGACCAGCGCGCCACCCGCGATGGCCATGATCATCAGGCCCGATCCCTCTTCGGTCAGCGGCCCGAGACCGCGGATGGCGAGCGTGAAGATGGTCGGGAACATGATCGAGTGGAACAGGCCCACCGCGATCAGCGACCACATTGCCAGCGGCCCGGTGCTGAAGGTGGCGATGGCCACGACCACCAGCGCGCCGAACGCGAACAGGCCCAGCAGCCGCTCCGGCGCGACCTTCTGCATGACGAGGCTGCCGACGAAGCGCCCGACCATCATCCCGCCCCACAGCAGCGAGAGGTAGCGCGACGCCTGCTCGTGGGTGACCGCGGCGATATCGGGCTGCGACACGAAGTTCACGAACAGGTTGGCGACGCCGATCTCCGCCAGCAGATAGGCGATCATGGTCGGGATGCCGAGCGTCAGGTTGCGATGCTTCCACAGCGAATGCTGGTGTCGATCGGCCTTCGCGGCGCGCTGCGTCGAGGCGCCCAGCGCCGGAAGCGGGAAGCGGGCGATGATGATCGCGAGCACGACCAGCACCACGGCGACGAGGACGTAAGGCAGGATCACCGACTGCGCATCGGCGTAGCGCTGCGCCTGCGTCAGCTGCGCACCCGCCTCCGCGGTGCCGCCGCGGCTGCGGCCCAGGATCAGGTAGCCGGCGAACAGCGGCGCCAGCATGGTGCCCAGCGAATTGAACGCCTGCACCAGGTTCAGCCGCGACGATCCCGTTTCCGGCGGGCCGATCACGGCGACATAGGGGTTCGCCGCGACCTGCAGCAGCGTGATGCCGCTGGCGATGACGAACAGCATGACCAGGGTGACGCCGTAGGACGGCAGGCTCGCCGCGACCGTCATGCCGAGCGCGCCCGCCGCCATGATGAGCAGGCCGATGACGATCGACTTCTGATAGCCCACCCGCTCGATCAGCTTCGCCGAGGGGATCGACGCGAAGAAATAGGCGATGAACCAGACCGATTCGATCAGCGTGGTCTGCGTGTAGTCCAGTTCGAACACCGATCGCAGGTGCGGCAGCAGCACGCCGTTGATGACGGTGATGAACCCCCACATGAAGAAGAGGCTGGCCAGCAGCGTCAGCGCGGGGCGGTAGCTCCGGCCGGTACCGCCGGGTGGCGAGGCGACCGATGATGAATGTTGGCTCGGAAGGGCCACGGGCGATCCTCCTATGTGTTCTCGAATGGGGTCAGTCGTTCCAGCGGAACGGCGCGACCGTCTCGCGCCGGCCGATCAGATGGGCGTCGGCGACCAGCCGGAAGGGGGCGAGATCGGCGTCGATGGCTCCTTGCGCCACCACCTCGGCGAAGCGGGCGTAGAGGCGGCCGTATTCTGTCCCCTCGGGCACCGCCACTTCCGCATCGTCGACGAACAGGCGTCCGCCGCCATCGCGCAGCATGGCGTGGCCGGCGTCGGTCTCGACGGCGATCGTCCACGTCTGCGGCCCACGCTGGTCGAAGGAGAAGTCGACCGCGATCTCCGCCGCCGCGTCGCTGGCGAGCGCGAGCGTCGCGGCGATCGGCGCGGCACGGTCCGCGGGGTAGCGCAGCACCGCCTCGCGCACCTCCGCCGGGCTTGCCAGCAGGTGGGTCAGGATCGAGAGCGCGTTGATGCCGGGATCGAACACGCCGATGCCCGGCTCCCAGATCCACTCCTGTCCCGGGTGCCAGACGCGCACGTCCTCCATCCACTCGATCGCGATGCGGCGGATCGCCTTGCCGGACAGCCACTGGCGCAGCGGCTCGACGCCGCTCGCCGCGCGCGAGTGCCAGGTGAGGTACAGCCCCTGCCCCGCCGCGCGCGCCATGCCGGCGAAGCGCTCCGCCTCGCTGATCGTCGCCGCGGGCGGCTTCTCGACCATGACGTGGAGGCCGAGGTGCAGCGCCTCGCCGATCAGCGCGGCGCGGCCCATCGGCGGGGTGCACAGCGACACCGCCGCGAGGTCCGGCACCTGCTCCTTCAGCGCGGCGATGGTGGCCGCGGCCGGGACGTCCAGATCGTCGGCGTGGCGCGAGACGACGCCGGCGAGGTGGAAATGGGGGCTCGCCGCGATGGTGGGCAGATGCTGGTCGCGCGCGATCTTGCCGACGCCGACGAGGGCGATCGGAATGGTCATGCAGAAACTCCCGAGGATTGGCTGTCCGCCTCCTGCTCGACGAAGCGCTCGATGAGGACGAGGACCTTGTCGATGAGGATGGTCATCGCCGCCCGCGCCGCCGCCGCGTCGCCGGCCACGATCGCCTCGTGCACGGCGGCGTGGTCGCCGATGCTGGCGGAGCGGCCCGACAGGCGGTTGGTGAAGCGGATCGAGGTGCGCAGCGCGGTGGCGACGACGTCGCGGAACTGCGCGAAGAAGGGGTTGTTCGACGCGCGCAGGATGGCGACGTGGAAGGCGATGTCCGCATCCAGCGTGTCGTCGTCGCCGCGGTCGGCCGCGCGCATCCGTTCCAGCCCCGCGCCGATCGCGGCCTTCTGATCGGGCGAGCCGTGGACCGCCGCCAGCGCCGCCGCGGCGGGTTCCACCGCGCTGCGCAGCTCGCTGAAGCGGCGCAGGAGGACGAGGCTGGACTTGCGTTCGAGCAGCCAGCGCAGCACGTCGGTGTCGAAGAGGTTCCACGCCTCCTCCGGCCGGACGAACGTGCCCTGCTTGGGCCGGGCGCCGAGCAGGCCCTTGGCGCCGAGCATCTTCACCGCCTCTCGCGTGACGGAACGGCTGACGCCGTGGATCTTGACGATTTCCGCCTCGGTCGGGAACGGCCGCGCGCGATAGTCGCCGATCACGATGGCGCGACCGAGCAGTTCCTGAAGGCCGAAGGTAAGATTGCGACCCAGTTCGCCGCGCACCAGCGGATCGTCAGCGGCCATCGCCCAACCTGTGCATCCGCCCCTCCCCGACGCGGCTGATCGCCGCTGCGCCAGCGGTGTCGCAGATCGACACCCCCTCGACAAGTGCGATTCATCATATAAACGACCGGGGCAGATATCGAGTGGCGGCGCGGGAGAGAGCCGGTGACGAGACGCTTCATCGCCGTCGACTGGGGCACGACCAACCGGCGCGCCTATGTCATCGAGGACGGTGTGGTCACGCACACCGATCGCGACGCGACAGGCATCCTTTCCGTGCCCGCCGGCGGGTTCGCGGCGGAAGCGGCCGCCTTGCGCGAGCGGATGGGCGGCGGGCCGATGCTGCTGGCGGGCATGGTCGGATCCAATCGGGGCTGGATCGACGCGGGCTACGTCCCCTGCCCCGCCACGCTGGAGACGCTGGCCGCCGCGGTCGCGCGCCCTGCGCCTGGCATCGCGATCGTGCCCGGTGTGAAGACGCTGGAACAAGGCCGCGCCGACGTGATGCGGGGCGAGGAGGTGCAGCTGCTCGGCGCGACGGCGACCGGGATGGCGCCGGCGGACGGCCTGCTCTGCCAACCGGGCACGCATTGCAAATGGGCGCGCATGGCGGGCGGCGCGATCGACGGCTTCGCCACCGCAATGACGGGCGAACTGTTCGCGCTGCTGCGCGACCACGCGCTGATCGGCGCGGCGATGACCGGCGGCGTGGCCGATGGCACGGCGTTCCGCGACGGCGTGGCGCGGTCGGCGGAAGGCGACCTCGCCGCCGCGCTGTTCGGCGTGCGGCCCGCCAGCCTGCTAGGCCTGCGCGACGATGCCGACGCCGCCTCCTACGTCAGCGGCCTGCTGATCGGTGCCGATTGCCGCGCGCAGGCGTTGCCGGGCGAACAGGTCCACCTGCTCGCCGACCCCACGCTCGGCGCGCTGTACGCCGCGGCGCTGCGCACGATCGGCGCGGTGCCCGTTACCCTCGACAGCCACGACGCGTTCGTCGCCGGGATCGTCCGGCTTGAGGAGCTTATCGCATGACCGATGTCGCCCCCGATTTGACCCCCGATTTCACCGGCGCGTTCGCCGCCCTCCCGCTGGTCGCCATCCTGCGCGGCGTCACTCCGGCCGAGGTCGTGCCGATCGGCGAGGCGCTGGTCGAGGCGGGGTTCACGCTGGTCGAGGTGCCGCTGAACTCGCCCGACCCGTTCGCCAGCGTCGCGGCGCTCGCGCGCGCGGTGGGCGACCGCGCGCTGGTGGGCGCGGGCACGGTGCTGCGCGTCGAGGACGTGGCGCGGGTGCGCGACGCGGGGGGCACGCTGGTGATCTCGCCCAACACCGACACCGACGTGATCGCGGCGAGCGCGGCGGCAGGGATGATCTCGATGCCCGGCTATCTCACGCCGTCCGAGGCGTTCGCGGCGATCAAGGCGGGGGCGAGCGCGCTGAAGCTGTTCCCGGCGGAGTCGGCCAGCCCCGCGGTACTGAAGGCGCAGCGCGCGGTGTTGCCGCGCGACGTGCCGGTGCTGGCGGTTGGCGGCGTCTCGCCCGACACGATGGCGCCGTGGCGTGCCGCGGGGGCGGACGGCTTCGGGCTTGGTTCCGCGCTCTACAAGCCCGGCGCGACCGCCGCCGAGGTCGGCGCCGCGGCGCGCGCGTTCGTCGCGGCGTGGCGGGCGTGAGGCGCGCGCTGGCGGGCGTGGTCGCGCCGCTGCTGCTCGCCGCGTCGGCGCCCGCCGGCCCGCTGCTGCCGTCCGGACCCGACCCGTGGGTGACGCAGGCGGATGGCTGGTATTACTATATGGGCACCGAGGGCGACCGGCTGTCGATCCGGCGCACGCGCGACCTCGCCCGGCTGGCGGACGCGCCCGCGGTGACGGTGTGGCGCGCGCCGGCGAGCGGGCCGAACAGCCGGTCGATCTGGGCGCCGGAGCTGCACCGCATCGATGGCCGCTGGTTCCTCTATTATACCGCGGTCGACAAGGATCACGACGACGACGCCCACCGCGGCGTCTTCGTGCTGGAGAACGACGGCGACGATCCGCTGGCGGGGCGCTGGATCGACCGCGGGCGCGTCAACACCGCGCGGGCGGGGATCGACGGCACCACCTTCGTCGTCGGCGGCCAGCGCTACTTCGCCTACTCGCCCTATGTAGGACCGGACAGCGTGATCGCCGTCGCCCGCATGGCGAACCCGTGGACGCTGGCGGGCGAAGAGACGATCGTCGCGCGCCCGGACCAGGCATGGGAGCGGCAGGGCGGGCGCCAGATCCTGGAAGGACCGGCGTTCCTTCAGGGACCGAAGGGAGACCTGTTCCTCGCCTATTCGGGCAGCGCCTGCTGGTCGGACGGCTATGCCGTGGGCCTGCTGCGGGCGCGCAAGGGGAGCGATCCGACCAGGGCGGCGAGCTGGACCAAGCTGCCCGGGCCGGCGCTGGCGAGTTCGGCGAAGGAGCGCATCTTCGCGCCGGGTCACAACGGCTTCTACCGCGCGGGTGGACGCGACTGGATCGTCTTCCACGCCAATCCCGCGGCAGGCATGGGCTGCACGCAGAAACGCGCGCCGCACGTGCGCGCGGTGCGATGGGGCGCGGACGGGGTGCCGGTGGTGCGGTAAGTGGTCGCCCTCACCGTTCCCACCCGCCTGCGCCGAGCGGGCCCCTTTCCTCTCCCGGCGGGAGAGGGAGGGAGGCGCGCAGCGCCGGAAGGGTGAGGGTGATCGCCGGATGCTACCGCCGCTGGCGCCGCTCCATCGGCGCGGGTGCCGGGGCGGCGGCGGGAACCACGCCCTTGGGCGCCGCCGCCAGCCGGCGGATCAGGTCCGTCTCCGCGGTGCGATACGGCGTGCCGTCGTTGCGGAACACCTCGTGGAACCAGATCGTCGGCTCCTCGAGCACATAGGGCTTCTTCCAGCTGTCCCACGGGAAGCGCGTTTGCGTCTTCCCGTCGACGAAGCCCCAGTTCATCATGCCGACGTTCATGCGCTTGGCGATCGGCAGCGAGCCGTCGAACGTGGAGCCGTTGCCGCGCGCCATATACTCGGTGCAGATGATCGGTCGGTTGTACGGCAGCAACTGCCGCACGCGCCCCTCGAACGTCTCCGGCCAGCTATAGTCGTGGAAGGTGATGACG
Organism: Sphingomonas corticis; assembly: GCF_012035195.1. Taxonomy (GTDB): domain Bacteria; phylum Pseudomonadota; class Alphaproteobacteria; order Sphingomonadales; family Sphingomonadaceae; genus Sphingomonas; species Sphingomonas corticis. Next base: position 119,830 of record NZ_JAAVJH010000008.1, on the reverse strand, counting down.
TCGGAGCGGCCGAGTTGCAGCTTCTCCATCGGCGTCAGCTTGCCGCCGGTCGGCGTCCAGTCGTCGTGCCACCACACGCCGCTGGTGACGGGCTGGGTCGGGTCGGCGTCCAGCGCCCAGTCGAACACCTGCGCCAGCAGCGCGCGGACCAGCGGCTCCTTGCCCTCCTGCCCCTTGTACTGGTCGGCGCCGTTGTCGGGCTCGTTCCACAGATCCCAGCCGAGCACGCGATCGTCCTTGGCGAAGGCGGAAACGACGCCCTGCACATAGGCCTTGTACTGGGGATAGCGGCTCCTGTCGCGCAGGCCCGGCAGGCCGGGGCCCTGCACCCAGCCCGAATTGTGGACGCCCGGGATCGGCGGGTGCTGCGGCCCCGGCTTGGGATCGGGATCCCAGCAGCTGTCGAACAGCACGAACAGCGGGCGGATGCCGTGGCGTTGCGCGATCGAGAGGAACTCGTCGATGCGGCGCTTGAAGCCCTCCGGATCCTGCGTCCACAACTGGTCGTGCAGGAACACGCGCATGGTGTTCATGCCGATCCCCTGCGCGAGGCCCAGTTCGTAGTCGATCCGCTTGGGATCCCAGGTTTCCGCCTGCCACATCTCCAGCTGGTTGATCGCCGTGGCCGGGGCGTAATTGGCGCCGACCAGCCACGGCTGCCTGTCGTACCACGCCTTCGCCTGCGCCTCCGTCCAGCGGGCGCGGGCATCCGCCGTGCCGGCGGCGAGCGAAGCGGTGGCGAGCAGGCCCGCGAAAATTGCCTTCATCGATCCTCTCCTCAGCGCTCTACGAAGAGCCGGTAGGTCATCACGTTGCGATAGGTCTGCCCGGGGTTCAGCCGCGCCGACGGGAAATCGGGCTTGTTCGGCGCATCGGGGAACAGCTGCGGCTCGACCGCGATCGAATCGCCCATGCGATAGATCTGGCCGCCCTTGCCGGTGATCGTCGCGTCGAAGAAGTTGCCGGAGTAGAATTGCAGGCCGGGCTGGTTCGACCACAATTCGAAGCCGCGGCCGGACACCGGATCGACCGCGCGCACCATCAGATGCTCGTCGGGCGTGACGCGATCGGTGACGATCCAGTTATGGTCGTAGCCGCGCCCGTACTTCATCTGCACGTCGCGCGCGTCGCGCACGCGGTCGCCGATCGCGCGCGGCGTGCGGAAGTCGAAGACGGTGCCGGCCACCGGCTTGCGCTCTCCGGTGGGGATCAGCCCCGAATCGACCGGCGTGTAGCGCTCTGCGGGGATCGTCAGGACGTGCCCCATTGCCCCGCGCGGCGAGCCCACGCCGGCGAGGTTCCAGTAGGAATGGTTCGACAGGTTGACGACGGTCGGCCGGTCGGTCGTCGCCTTGTACTCGATGCGCAGCCGGTTCTCCTCGTCGAGCGAGTAGGTCGCGTCGGTGGTCAGCGTGCCGGGATAGCCCATGTCGCCGTCGGGGCTGACGTAGCGCAGCGTGACCGAGGCGGCGGGGCCGTTCTTCACGTCGACCACCTGCCACAGCACCTTGTCGAACCCCTTGGTCCCGCCGTGGAGCGAATTGGCGCCGTCGTTGACCGGGGTGGAGTAGCTCCGGCCGTCGATCGTGAAGCGGCCCTTGTCGATGCGGTTGGCGACGCGGCCGACGGTGGCGCCGAAATATTCGGGTTTCGTCAGATAGCCGTCGATCGTGTCGTAGCCGCCCTGCACGTCCTCGCGCTTGCCGGTCTTGTCGGGCATGGTCACCGACTGGATCGCGGCACCCAGCGCGATGATGCGCGCCGAAACGCCGCGCCCGTTGGTCAGCGTCACCGCCTCCACCGCGCGGCCGTCCGCCATCTTGCCGAAGGTCGATCGCGTCGCCGTGGCCGCGTCCGCGGCACCGGCCGACACCATCGTCGCGACCGCCGCCAGGATCATCGTGCGCTTCATCTTGCTCCCTCTCGTCTTCTGTTGTGTCAGCCGCGATAGCGCGGGGTGGGCAGGCCGCGGCAGCCCGGGTCCACCTCGAACAGGCAGCCGCCCGCCGGCTCGTCCACCCCGTCCGCCGCCGACGTCACGAACATGCGGTCCAGGTTCGTGCCGGCGAAGGTGCAGCTGGTGATCTGCGACGCGGGCAGGTCGATCCTGCGGTCGAAGCGCCCGTCCGCGTCGAACCGCCGCACGCACGACCCGCCCCAGCAGGCCACCCAGAGCCCGCCGTCGGCGTCGAAGGTCATGCCGTCCGGATTGCCCCAGTCGGCGTCGAACACGATGAAGGGCGTGCGGTCCGCCAGCGAGCCGTCGTCACGCACGGCGTAGCGGTAGACCGTCGCCTCGGCGGTGTCCGTGTGCAGCAGGAAGTCGCCACCGGGCGGGATCGCCGGGCCGTTGGCGATCGTGTAGCCGTCGTCCGCGCGAGTCGCGCTGCCGTCCGTATCCAGCCGGTACAAGCTGCCGGTCGGACGATCGCAGGTGAAGGGCATCGAGCCGGCCCAGATGCGCCCCTTCGCATCCGCCTTCGCATCGTTGAAGCGGTTGCCGTCGCGATCGTCCTCGGGCGCGGCGATCGTCTCGATCGTGACGGGATCGAGCGTCAGCCGCACGAAGCGGCGGCCGATGCCGGCGACGAAGCCAAGCGCGTCCTCGCGCTCGATCGCCCAGCCGATCACGTCCGGCATCTCGAACGACGTCACCGCGTCATCGCGTAGCGACAGGCGGTTCAGCCGGCGGCCGAGGATGTCGACCCAGTAGACCGCCTCCTCGCGCGCGGACCACATCGGCCCCTCGCCCAGCGTGTCGCGGCGGTCGCGCGCGATGATGCGAGGGGACGGCATCAATGGCTGTCGCGCGGCAGCCCGCGGGTCTGCGCGATCCGCTGGTATTTGATCGCCGGCTCCAGCACCGCGCCGGTGTCGAACTGGCCGACGATGCCGCGCTGGATCTCCTGCCACGGCGTCTGCGATTCGGGCGTGACCGCGCGCTCGACGTCGGCCAGCTCGCCGCGGCGACGCTCGATCTCGCCCGCGTCGACCAGCATGTCGGCGGTGCGCGCATTCAGGTCGATGCGGACGCGGTCGCCGGTGCGCAGCAGCGCCAGGCCGCCGCCAACGGACGCCTCGGGCGCCGCGTTCAGGATCGACGGGCTGCCGCTGGTGCCGGACTGGCGGCCATCGCCGATGCACGGCAGCGCGTGGACGCCCTCGCGGATCAGCGCGGCGGGCGGGCGCATGTTCACCACCTCCGCGCCGCCGGGATAGCCGACCGGGCCGGCGCCGCGGATGACGAGGATCGTGTTCTCGTCGATGCCGAGCGCGGGATCGTCGATCGCGTGGTGGTAATGTTCCGGCCCGTCGAAGACGACGACCTTGCCCTCGAACGCGCCGGGATTGGCGGGATCGGAGAGGTAGCGGTCGCGAAATTCGTCGGAAATCACCGACAGCTTCATCACCGCGCCGTCGAACAGATTGCCGCTGAGGACGGTGAGGCCGGCTCGCTCCTTGATCGGCGCGGCGAGCGGGAAGATCACCTTCTCGTCCTCGATCCGCGCCCCGGCGATATTGTCCGCCACGGTGCGGCCGTTGACCGTCAGCGCGTCGCCGTGGAGCATGCCCGCGCGATACAGCTCGCCCATCACCGCCGGCACGCCGCCGGCGCGATAGTAATCCTCGCCGAGATACTCGCCCGCGGGTTGCAGGTTGACCAGCAGCGGCACGTCCGCGCCGTGCGATTCCCAATCGGCGAGCGACAGCTCCACGCCGATGTGGCGCGCGATCGCGTTCAGATGGATCGGCGCGTTGGTCGACCCGCCGATGGCGGAATTGACGCGGATCGCGTTCAGGAACGCCTCACGCGTCAGCACGTCGGACGGCTTGCGGTCCGCCGCCACCATCTCGACGATCTGCTTGCCCGATTGCCAGGCCACCTCCTGCCGGTCGCGGTACGGCGCCGGGATGGCGGCCGACCCGGGAAGCGACATGCCCAGCGCCTCGGTCAGCGAGTTCATCGTCGTGGCCGTGCCCATGGTGTTGCAATAGCCGGTGGACGGCGCCGAGGACGCGACCAGCTTGATGAAGCCGGCATAGTCGATCTCGCCCGCCGCCAGCATCTGGCGCGCGCGCCACACGATCGTGCCCGATCCGGTGCGCTCGCCCTTGAACCAGCCGTTCAGCATGGGGCCGACCGACAGCGCGATCGCGGGGATGTTCACCGTCGCGGCGGCCATCAGCGCGGCGGGCGTCGTCTTGTCGCAACCGATCGTCAGCACCACGCCATCGAGCGGATAGCCGTACAGCACCTCGACCAAACCGAGATAAGCGAGGTTGCGGTCGAGCCCGGCGGTCGGGCGCTTGCCCGTTTCCTGCAACGGGTGCGTGGGGAATTCGATGGGGATGCCCCCCGCTTCGACGATGCCGGCTTTCACCCGCTCGGCGAGGACCAGGTGGTGGCGGTTGCACGGGACCAGGTCGCTGCCCGACTGGGCGATGCCGATGATCGGCTTGCCCGATTGCAGCTCCTCCAGGCTGATGCCGTAGTTCAGGTAGCGCTCGAGATAGAGCGCGGTCATGTCCGGATTGTCGCGGTTGTCGAACCAGGCGCGCGAGCGCAGGCGTGGCGTCGTCGGGTCGCTCACGCGCGGTTCTCGCGCTGGACGGACGTGCTCATCATCATTCCCCTCCTTGCCACCGCATCGACCATGGAACGTCAACGGGGCCGCAGCGATCCGGCGACCGCTTCGGCGCACCTTAGCGGGTGAACGATTTATCATACAAGTGGCAAAATACCCTGTCGAATTATCCGATAAATGCGTATTGCAAGATCATCGTCGTCGAGATATCCGAATGGCTTAGCCGTTCGGGAGAATGCGGCTGTGCAGGGGAGGAAGTCATGAAGACCAAGGCGCTGTTGTGTGCATCCGTTTCGATGGCGGCGGCATTCGCGTATGTTAGCCCCGCGTCGGCGCAGACCGATGCGACCGCGCCGCAGGCCGAGCAGGCTCCCGCCACCCCGGCGCCCGTCCGCCGCCCCGGCATCGGCTCTCCGTCCGAAACGCCCAAGCCGCTGACCCCGTCCGACCAGAACGCGAACACCTCCGCCCCCGCGCCCTACGCGCAGAACAGCGAGACCGAGGATGGCGAGATCGTCGTCACCGGCCTGCGCCGCAGCCTCGAGTCCGCGCAGGCGCTGAAGCGCAATTCCGACGGTATCGTCGACGCGATCGTCGCAGAGGACATCGGCAAGCTGCCCGACACCTTCGCCTCCGCCGCGCTGGCGCGCGTGTCCGGCGTGCAGGTGACGCGCGGCGCGGGCGAGGCCGCCGGCGTGCAGATCCGCGGCCTTCCCGACATCTCGACCACGTACAACGGGCGCGAGATCTTCACCGCCGAGGGTCGCTTCGTCGCGATCCAGGACTTCCCCGCGGGCACCGTCGCGGCGCTGGAAGTGTACAAGAACGGCACCGCCAATCTGATCGAGGGCGGCATCGGCGGCCAGGTGAACGTCCGCGGCCGGCGGCCGTTCGACTTCAACGGGTTCGAGCTTTCCGGATCGCTGAACGGCGTCAACTGGGAGCATTCCGGAAACCTGACGTGGAACGGCAACCTGCTGGTCAGCGACCGGTGGGAGACGGGCATCGGCGAGATGGGCCTGCTGGTGAACGCCAGCTATGTCGGCCTCAACTACCTCGACGCCACGCGCGAGCAGTCGCTGGTGATCGGCACCACCAACGCCGACACGGCACCCGGCGCGGGCGCCAACATCCGCTATCCCGACGCGCAGGGGCGCTTCACCAGCAACGGCGACCGCTTCCGCCCGTCCGCCAACGCCGCCTTCCAGTGGCGCCCGACGCCCGAGCTGGAGGTCTATGTCGACGGCCTCTACCAGGGCTATCGCGGCGACGACGAGAACCAGTGGATGTTCGTGCCGATCTTCGGCGGCGCGGGGTTCCAGCTGCAGAACCTGACCACGCGTGAGGGGGCGCCCAACGTGGCGCAGAGCGCGACCGTCGTCGGGGCCAGCGCTCCCGACGGCTATTACACCTCCGCGTCCGGCCACACCGACACCTATCAGGTCGGCGGCGGCATGGTGTGGAAGCGCGACCGGCTGCAATGGTCGGTCGACGGCGCCTACACGAACTCGAAGTACAACTTCAAACTGTACAACATCGACTATCTGTTCGCGAGCTCGCCGACGCGCAACGTCGTGTTCGACGGACCGGATGGCGGCCCGACGTTCAACTTCGTCGACTTCGACGTGTCGAACCCTGCCAACTTCAACGTACGCGGCTTCTTCCAGGAATATCTGGAAGTCAGCGGCAAGGACATCCAGCTGCGCGGCGACACGCAGTATGAGTTCGACGACGGCAGCTTCCTGAAGCGTATCCAGCTGGGCCTGCGCTACAACGACCGCGACGCCACGCGCGACCGCGGCGCGCCCTACATCGACCGCGTCGGCAACGTGGCCACCAACCCGCTGTATCGCGACGCCAACATTCCCATCAGCGCGCTTCCGGTGACGATCCGCCCGACGCGCCCGGCGTTCAGCTACAACAACAACTTCCCCGTCTATTCCTTCGCGGGCATCGCGGCGGAGAGCATCCGCGGCAACATCGACCAGCTGCGCACCTATTTCGGCGCGCCCGAGGGGCTGCCCGCGTTCAACCCGACGGAGAATTTCACCGCCAACGAGAAGGCGCTCGCCGCCTATGCGCAGCTGAAATACGGGTTCGACCTCGGCGACACGATGACCGTCGACGGCCTGATCGGCATTCGCGCGGTGCGGACGAAGACGACGATCAGCGGCTTCGTGCGCGACGAGACCACGGGCGCCGGCACGCCGACGTTCAACCCGATCACGGCGCGCAACAGCTACGTCGACTATCTGCCCAATGCGAGCGCGCGGATCCAGTTCACGCCCGAGGTGCAGCTGCGCCTGAACTACAACCAGACGCGCACCCGCCCCAACTTCTTCGACCTGAACCCGACGCTGACGGTCGGCCCGCCCCCGACCATCTCGCCCGAGTGCCTGGCCGATCCGTCGCTGCCGCAGTGCCTGAACAGCAACCTGCGCAACATCAGCGGCGGCAACCCGAACCTCGATCCGCTGACGTCCGACAATTACGACGTCAGCCTGGAATGGTACTTCTCGCGCGCCGGCTCGCTGACGGCGGCGCTGTTCCGCCGCGATGCGCAAGGCTTCATCTCGCGCGTCAACCTGGAAGGCGTCGACATCGGGTACGGCCCGTCGCGGCTGAACCTGCCGGAGAACACCGGCAAGACGCGCTTCCAGGGCGCCGAGGTGCAGTTCACCAGCTTCCTCGACATCGAGGGGCTGCCGGACTGGGCCAAGGGGTTCGGCATCCAGGCGAACGGGACGTACGTCGATTCGAGCGGCGATCTTGCCAGCAACCTGGCCGCCAATCCGAACGTCGCCGGCAGCCGCCTGCGCTTCACCGGCGTGTCGAAATGGTCGGGCAACCTGGTCGGCCTGTACGAGCGGCCGTTCTTCTCCGCGCGCCTCGCCTACAACTACCGCTCGGACTTCGTGACCGAATACGGCCAGGTGAACCTGGACGTGGACGCGAACGGCCAGCCGCGCACCGGCGCCATCGTCGAGAAGGCGCGCGGGCAGCTCGATTTCTCCACCACCGTCACGCCCATCCCCAACATCACCTTCGCGTTCGACATCGTGAACCTGCTGGGCAACCCGCTGAAGCGCGAGCGCGCCTTCAACGACGACGGCGACATCTACGCCCGGCAGCAGATCTACCTCGAGCGCGTCTACTCGCTCGGCGTCCGGTTCCGGTTCTGACGATGCGCGGCGTTCTTCTCGCCGCCGCGCTCTGCCTTTCCACGCTCGCCGCCGCGCCGCCCCGCGCGGCGGCGCAGCAAGGCATGGCGGACCGCCTCGTCAACGATCCGCGGGTGGAGGCGCTGCGCCCCTACGGCCTGCCCCTTCCGCCCGCACCGCGCGCCGACAAGACGGTGCAGTTCGGCAAGGCGCTGCGCTTCAAGCTGGCCGGCCACGCCGATTTCTGGCGCATCGGCGTGGTGACGCCGACGTTGAAGCCGGTGCGCAAGGGCGACCGGGTGGTGATCGCGTTCTGGGCACGCGCCACCGGCACCGACGCGGGCGCGCCCGGCCGCATCGGGCGGGTGCAGCTGGAGGAGACGCCCGTCGTGCGGGCGCTGTTCGAGAAATCCTTCGAGATCGGACCGGAGTGGAAGATGTATCAACTCGCCGGCACGGTGGCGCGCGACTATGCGCCCGGCCAATTGAACGCCGCGCTGCACATCGACGCGGCGAAGCAGGTGCTGGACGTGGGACCGGTGTTAGTCCTCGACTACGGCCAGGCGGCAGCGGAATGATCCGTCGCCTCGTCGCGCTCGCGCTCCTCGCCACCGCGGCGGTGGCGCCGGCGGAGAACCCGCAGTTCCAGGGCGCCGACCCGCACGCGGTAATGATCGACGGGGAGTTGTGGGTGTTTCCCACCGGCGGCCCGGGCGGCAGCTGGGCCGCCGACCGCTTCGGCGCCTTCTCCTCGCGCGACCTCAAGACGTGGCGCCCGCGCGGCGAGCTGATCCGCCGCGACCAGATCCGCTGGATCGGCGACGATGGCGCGAAGGAGCATTTCCTGTGGGCGCCGGGCGTCGCGACGCGCAACGGCAAATGGTATCTCTACTACTCCGTCGGCCCGCAGAACCCGACGCCGAGCCGCATCGGCGTCGCCGTCGCGAGCCGGCCCGAGGGCCCCTATGTCGACAGCGGCAAGCCGCTGGTGACGGGCGGCCCCGGTCCGACCGGGCGGGGGTTCGAAGCGATCGACCCGATGGTCTTCACCGACAGGCGATCGGGCAAGATCTACCTCTACGCCGGCGGCAGCGCGGGGGCGACGCTGCGCGTGTGGGAACTGGCGCCGGACATGGTGACGATCCGCCGCGAGGTCGCCGTGCCGACGCCGCCGCAATTCACCGAAGGCGCCTTCATGCACGAGCGCCGCGGCACCTATTACCTCAGCTACAGCCACGGCCGCTTCAACGGGCCGGACTATTCGGTCCACTATGCGACGGCGCGCTCCCCGCTGGGGCCGTGGCGCTATCGCGGCGCGATCCTGACCAGCGACGCGCGGCGGCAGGGGCCCGGGCACCACAGCTTCGTGACGACACCCGACGGCCGGACGCTGATCGTCTATCATCGCTGGGAACAGCCCCCTGCCCCCGCGCCGTTGAAGGGCGAGCGGCAGGTGGCGATCGACCGCGTGCGTTACGCCAAGGACGGCCGCATCCTGCCGATCCGCATGACCGAGGGCGCGGCATCGCCCGTCCTGCGCCCGCGCTAGTGCTTCCACACGCAAAACCGATTTTTAACATACATCAGTTACGTTCAGAAACATGGCAGCAGTATTCGACATTGCCTTCGACCACACGCGCGGGCTGATGCGCATCACGCTGGGCGGCTTCTTCGGCGCGACGGAGATGGCCGATTTCGTCGCTGCGCAGGCCGCGGCCTATCGGCGCATGACGACACCGCGCGGACAGCACGTGACACTGGTCGACGTGCGGGCGTGCAAGCTTCAGCCGCAGGAGACGGTGGAGGCGTTCCGCGCCATCCTGCGGGACCCCGCGGGACAGGGCCGGCGCCTCGCCTTCGTCACGGGTGCCTCCACGGTGAAGATGCAGATCCGGCGGCTGCTGGAGCGCGACACCGCGCGGGTGTTCGACGATGCGGAGAGCGCCGAGACGTGGCTCTGCGCCGCGGACGACGCCGCCGCCCGCGCGGCCTGACGCTTCAGCCGAGCGCGCGGCGCAGGTCGCCGCCCGCGCGGTCCAGCCGCGCCTGTGCCTCGTCGGGCGTCGCCCCGCCCGCCACCAGCACCGCCGCCCGTACCGACCAGCCGGTGGCGACAAGTGCCGCCTCGGCCGCGGGAGGATCGACGGTCGCGAGCCCGGCCACCATCGCCACCGCGCGGGCGCGCAGCTTCGCGTTGGTGGCGCGCATCGCCACCATCCGCCCGCGATAGACCCGGCCGAGCCGCAGCATCATCGCCGTCGACAGGATGTTGAGCGCGGCCTTCTGCGCCGTGCCCGCCTGCATCCGCGTCGATCCAGCCACCACCTCCGCCCCGGTATCGAGCACGACGGCATGGTCCGCATCGTCCAGCAGCGGGGCGCCCGGGTTGTTCGCGATGGCGATCGTCAGCGCCCCCGCCGCGCGCGCCGCCGCCACCGCCGCGCGCGTATAGGGCGTGCGGCCCGACGCGGCGACCGCGACCAGCACGTCGTCCCCGCCGAGACCGGCCCCCGCCACCGCGGCGCGGGCGGCGTCGGCATCGTCCTCCGCCCCCTCGATCCCGCGCATCATCGCCGCCGCGCCGCCGGCCAGCAGGAAGACGAGCCGATCGTCCGGCCAGTCGTAGGTCGGCGTCAGCTCCACCCCGTCCTGCACCGCGAGCCGCCCCGACGTGCCCGCGCCGGCATAGGCGAGGCGCCCGCCGCGTGCGAGCCGCGCCGCCCCCGCCTCCGCCGCCGCCGACAGCGCGGGCAGCGCGGGGGAGAGCGCGGCGACCGCCCTGCCCTGCGCGTCGGCCATGGCCGCGACCGCGTCCGCCACGGGCCAGCCGTCGATGTCGACGAAGCGCGGGTCGGCGCCCTCCGTCGTCACGCGGAAAGGCCGGCGAGCAGCAGCGCGCCGTCCAGCGCGTCGCCCTTGGCCTCGGACAGGCGCGCGACGGTGCGCTCGCGCAGCCACGGCCGCAGCCGCGGCGCGAGGCCGCCGAGCAGCGCGCAGGACGGCGCGCCCCGCTCGAAGATCGTCTCGATGAAGCGCTCGACGTGGGTGGCCGCATCCTCGACGATCGAGCGCGCGATGGCGTCGTTCGCCTCGGCGTGCTGGATCACGATCGGTGCCAGCGCGGCATAGTCCGCCGGGGTCGCGCGATCCATCCACGCCACCGCCTGCGGCACCGCGTGGCCGAAGCGTGCGGCGATGGCCAGCGCCAGCGGGGTGCGCGTCGTCCGCCCGTCCAGCGCGCGCAGCGCGTGGCGCATGGCGGACAGGCCGAGCGCGGCGCCGCTCCCCTCGTCGGAGATGGGGAAGCCGTAGCCGCCGATCGCGAAGTCGGTGCCGCCCACGCGCAATTGCGCGATGCTGCCGGTGCCCAGGATCAAGGTCGCGCCATCCGCGCCGCGGTGCGCGCCCAGGTTCGCGATCTGCGCGTCGGTGGCGAGCGCCACGCGGGCAAAGCCGAAGTCCACGTCCTCCAGCGCCGCGGTGGCGCCGGGACGCGAGAGGCCGGCAATACCCATCCCCGCCTGCGCCTCCGCCCGCGCCGCCGCGTCCAGCCCGGCGGCGGCGAACGCCTGCCCGATCGCCTCTTCCAGCGCGGCGGTGAGCGGACCCAGGCCGATTCGCGTGTTGGCCGGACCGGTCTGCCCCGCGCCCACCACGCGTCCATGCGCGTCGGACAGCCGCGCGCGGCAGTGGCTGCCGCCCGCATCGATGCCGAGGTACCAGGTCGCCATGCCCCTATGTGGCCCCTTCGCCGGGCCCGCGTCCATATCCGATCGTCGGCGAGGCATAACCGCGCGGCTTCCGCGGGATTGACGCGCCCGCGCGCGGCGTGGACGTTGACGCGGATGTCGAGCCGCGTGCTTCCTTCCCGACCGGATGCCCGGCTCGAACCGTCGACCCGGGCTTGTCCCGGGGTGGAGGGCCGCCATGGACCGCGGACCGTCGATCGGCTGACCCTGGATGCCGGGACAAGCCCGGCATGACGGAGGGCGGCCGGGAACATGGCGCAAGCATCGAACCGAGCGCCGCCGCCGCCGACCGCCGCGGCATGGCGCTGTACGGCCTGCTCGGCTTCGCGGCGGGGCTGCCGTTCTACATGTTCTCCACCGTGCTGGCGCTCAGGCTGCAGGCGCATCAGGTGCCGCTCGCCGTCATTGGGTTCTTCGCGTGGGTTCAGCTCCTGCCCACGCTGAAGTTCGTGTGGGCGCCGCTGCTGGACCGCTACGTCGTGCCGGGCTTCGCGCGCTTCTTCGGCAAGCGGCGCGGGTGGATCATGCTGGCGCAGCTGGGCATCATCAGCGCGATGGTGGCGATGGCGGCGACCGCGTCGGACGCCAGCCTGCCGCTGACCGCGCTGTTTGCCGTGCTGCTCGCGTTCTGGACGACCACGCTGGAGGTCGCGGCCGACGCCTGGCGTATCGAACTGTACCCGACGCAGGACGAGCAGGGGCCGATCGTGGCGGCCAACCTGTGGGGGTATCGCAGCGCGATGGTGGCGGCGGGATCGGGCGCGCTGATCCTGGCCGACTGGGGCGGGTGGACGATCGCGTATCTCGCCATCGCGGTCGCCGCCTTCCTGCCCTTCCCCATCCTGTCGATGATGCGGCCGGAGGCGGAGGGCGGCGGCGGGCGCGCGGCCGCCCTCGTCACCGGCACCGCCGCCGCGGCGGGGATCCTGCTGGCGACCGCGGCGGCGACGGCGCTGATCGGCTCCGCCCTGCTCGCCTCGGCGTCCGCGATCGGCATCGACGCCAAGGCGAACGTCACCCCCTGGGTCCTCGCGCTCTGCATGGCGCCGTTCCTCGCCATGGCCGCCGCGCTGCCGAAGATCCGCCGCGCCCCCGCGGATGCGCCGATCCGCGCCTCCGCGGCGATCGGACCCTATGTCGATTTCTTCTGGCGCTACGGCTTCGCGGCGCTGGTGCTGATGGCGTTCGTCTCGCTCTATCGCATGGGCGACGTGCTGGCGCTGAACCTGTCCAAGCCGATGATAAAGGAGCTGGGCTACTCGCTGACGCAGATCGGCCGCGCCGACAGCTTCGTGGCGCTCGTCTCCAGCGTGGTGGGCGTGGGGCTGGCCGGGTGGCTCGTCACCCGCTGGCCGATGATGTGGACGCTGGCGCTGGGCGCGATGGTCGCCGCTGTCGGCAATCTCGGCTTCGTGTGGCTGGCGCACCAGCGGGTGGACGAGACGATGCTGTACCTGGCCACCGGCGCCGACCAGTTCGGCAACGGCTTCGCCGGCGCGGTGTTCGTCGTGTACCTCTCGCTGCTGGTGAACCCGCGCTACCCGGGCGCGCAATATGCCTTCCTCACCGGCTTCGCCTTCCTGCTGCCGCGGCTGCTGGCGGGCGCGGGGGGCACGATGGTGAATGCGATCGGGTACGACGGCTTCTTCCTGCTCTCCGGCGTGCTGAGCCTCGCCGCGATCGTCTTCCTGCCGGCGCTGGCGCGGATCAGGGCGAGGGACGCGTGATCGAGACGGCCTTCGCCCCCGCCGCCGCCGCGCTCGCCTCCGGCCGCATCCCCGGTGCGACGCTGGGCATCGTCACCGCCGACGGGCAGCGCCACGTCCGCGTCGCCGGGCTGGCGCAGAAGGTGCCCGAAGCGGAGGTGCTGACGCGCGAGCATTGGTTCGACCTCGCCAGCGTCAGCAAGGTGATCGCCACGACCAGCTTCGTGCTGCGCCTCGCCGACGAGGGGCGGATCGACCTGGACCGGCCGCTGACCGACGCCATTCCCGACCTGCGCCAGTACGACGTCGCCAACGCCGCCGAACGCCGGCTGACCTTCCGCGACTGCCTGGTCCATCGCACCTTCCTTCCCGCGGTGGAGCCGATCTACACCTACGGCGGCGATCCCGATCGCCTGCGCGCCTTCATCCTGCAGCGCGAGTGGCGCCACGGCCCGCCGGTCTATTCCGACATCAATTTCCTGCTGCTGGGCATCGCGGTCGAGCGGATCACCGGCGCGGGGCTGGACGCGCTGCCGCTGGGTGCCGGCCTGTCGTGGGGCCCGCCGCCCGGCCGCGCGGTCGCGACCGAGCGCTGTGCGTGGCGCAGGCGCGTGCTGAAGGGCGAGGTGCACGACGAGAATTGCTCCGCGCTGGGCGGGCGGACGGGCCACGCGGGGCTGTTCGGCACGGTCGACGGCGTGCTCGACTTCGCGCACGGGCTGCTCGACGGCAGCGGCGCGTCGCCGGCGATGCTGGCGGCGATCCGCACCCCGGTGGAGGGGCATCGCACCTGCGGCTGGGAGATCCGCTTTCCCGGCTGGTCGGGCGGGCAGGCGTGCTCGGCGGGCACGATCGGACATACCGGCTTCACCGGCACAGGGTTGTGGGTCGATTTCGACCGCGGCCTGGCCTGGACGCTGCTGACCAATCGCGTCCACCCGACGCGGCACTTCGACAGCGGGATCTTCGACCTGCGCCCGGCGACAGGGGATGCGGTGGTGGCGGCGTTCGACGCTGGCTGACCCGTCAGGACAGCAGCGCCACCAGGCCCGCGATCACCGACGACCCCGCCAGCGGCCCCACGAACATCAGCAGCAGGAACAGCGCGACGAGCCGCATCAGCATCCGCTCCTGCCGCGGCGACAGTCGCGGTGGGGGCGGCGGATCGTCGCCTCCGGCGGGAGGCGGCCAGGCGCGGCTGTCGAAGAACATCGCGCCGCTCCGCCTAATTCGCCGCCGCCACCGCCAGCAGCGCCGCGTCCATCGCGGGCCGCGCGCTCGCGTCGCCGGGCATGTCGTTGGCGTAGATGGCGAAGGTCAACGTGCGGCCCGACGCGGCGGTCATGTAGCCGGCCAGCGCGTTGCTGGCGTTGAGCGAGCCGGTCTTCGCAAACAGCCGGCCTGCCAGCGGCGTGCCCTTGAACCGTCCGGACAGCGTGCCGTCCACGCCCGCGATCGGAAAGGTCGCGCGCCACGACGCGCCCCAAGGCTGCGTCGCGCCCCAGCGCAGCAGCGCCACCGTGCCGCGCGGAGTGACGCGATTGTAGTTGGACATGCCCGATCCGTCAGCGAATTCGTACTGCCAGCGCGGCACGCCCGCCGCGTCCATCATCGCGCGCATCGCCGCCTGCCCGTCCGCCACCGATCCGCTGCCCGTCACCGCGCCGGCGCGGCGCAGCAGCAGTTCGGCGTGCAGGTTCTGACTGACCTTGTTCGTCAGCACGAGGTCCTGGGCGAGCGGCGCCGGGATCAGCCGCGCCAGCGCCGCGGGTTCGGGCGGGCGGGCGGCAGGGCTGTTCCCGCGCGCCGCGGGATCGTCGGCGGCGGACGACGGGCGGTGGCGCACGGCGACCCGCCCCGCCACCCAAACGCCCCGCGCGCGCAGCAGCGTCGCCAGCCGCCAGGCGGCGCGATGCGCGGGATCGTCGACGCCGACGCGCAGCGTCTCCGCCGCACCCGCCGGGATCGTGCCCGACACGCGCAGCACGTCGCTGCCCGGCACCCGCGCGGTCGTCAGCGTCTCGCGCCCGGGAGCGGTCGTGGCGCGATTCTCGATCCGGTAATAGCCGTCCGCCGCGATGGCGGGCGCGGCGCCGGGGGCACCCGGCGTCACCGTCAGCGCGACCTCGTTGTCGTCGATCGTCAGCGCGGAGATGCCGGTGCCGTAGCGGCCGACCTGGTTGTTCCAGCTCATGCCCGCGGACCAGCGCTCGTCGGGAAAGGCGCTGTCGTCGCCGATCACGTCGCCCACGCGGCGGGTGCGCGCCGCGACCGCGTCGGCCAGCGTCGCCAGGCAGTCGACCGTGCAGTCGGCCGCGCTGGAGAGCCGCGCGTCGCCGTGCCCCGCCAGCACCACGTCCGGACGGGCGGGCCGCCCCTCCAGCCGCACCGTGGCGCCGGCATCGTCCGGTCCCGCCACCGGCAGCGTCGCAAAGGCGAGCGCGGTGGTGTAGAGCTTCGTGTTCGAGGCGGGGACGAACCGCTCGTCCGCGCGGATCGCGACGATCTCGCGACCGTCCTCGTCCGCGACGACCAGGCCGATGCGCGTGCCCGGTCCCGCGCTCGCCAGTGCCTGTTCCACCGCGTCCGGCGCCGCGAGCGTCAGCAGAATTGCCAGCACCATGCCTATCTCCCCTCGATCACGTCGCCCAGCACCGTCAGGAACTCCGCCGCCAGCGCGGTCGGCGGCCGGTCGATCAGGTGGATGGCGTGGACGTCGAACGCGATGCTGGGTTTCAGCGGGCGCGACGACAGTCCGGGACCGATCCACGCCTCCGCGGTGAAGCTGTCCACCACCGTCATGCCCACGCCCGCGCGCGCCAGCGCGGCGGCGATGTAGAAAGTGCGCGCCGCCGCCACCTCGTCCAGCGCGACGTCCAGCCGCTCCAGCTCGTCGGCCAGCGCCTGGCCGATCGGGCCGCTGCCCGCCAGCGAGATGAACGGCCGCCCGGCGAGCTGCGCCAGCTCCACCCGCGCGGGCGCGTCGGGCATCTCCTCCTCGCGATAGAGCACCACCAACTCGCCCTCGCCCAGCCAGGTGCGCGCCAGCGGAGCGCCGTGGGGCGGCTCGCTGGCGATGGCGACGTCGGTCTCGCGCTCGTACAATTTGCGCATCAGGTCGTCATGGTGGACGGTCTGCAGGTCGAAGCGCACTTCCGGTCGCTTCGCCAGGAAGCGCGACACGGCGGCGGGCAGCACGCCCAACGCGAGGCTGGGCAGCGCCGAGATGCGCAAGGTGGTGCCCGCGCCCGCGCGCAGGTTGCGCCCGGCCTCCTTCAGCGCGCGCACGCGTTCCTGGATGTCGGCGACGTCGGCGAACAGCGCGTGCGCGTCCTCCGTCGGCACCAGCCGGCCACCGGTGCGATGGAACAGGTCGAAGCCGAGCAGCCCCTCCGCGTGGCGCAGCGTCTTCGACACGGAGGGCTGCGACACGTTCAGCGCGCGCGCGGCGGCGGAGACGGAGCCGTTGACGTAGATGGCGTGGAAAATCTCGATGTGGCGCAATTTCATAGCGCCGTGTCGCCCCTGAACCGCCGTTCGTCCAGCGCGCCTTCGCCCCGTGCGACCAGCGTCGCCACGGTCAGGTTCGCCGACGCGCTGGGCACCGTGCGCGTCATGTCGAGCAGCCGGTCGAACGGCAGGACCAGACCGACGACCAGCGCGGTCTGCTCCGCACCCACGCCCACCGCGGAGAGCATCGCGGCGAGCATGAACAGCGACGCGCTGGGCACCGGCGCGGTGCCGAAGGCGGCGAGCGCCCCGGTCGCCAGCATCACGCCCAGCATCCACGCGTCGGGCACGACGCCCAGCGCCTGGAGCGCGAACTGGCCGAGCAGGCCGACGTACATCGCCGTGCCGTCCTTTCCGATTGCGGCGCCGAGCGGCAGGACGGTGCTGGCGACGGGCCGCGCCACGCCGAGATTGTCCTGCGCCACGCGCAGCGCGACGGGCAGCGTCGCCGAGGAGGAAGCGGTGGAGAAGGCGACCGCCAGCGCATCGACGATGCCGCGGAAGAAGCGCGCCACCGGCAGCCGCGCGACCAGCCGGATCAGCGCGGCGTGGACGACCAGCATCTGGAACAGCGAGGCGAGGACGACGCACAGCGCCAGCCACCCGACGTTGACGAACACCGCCGCGCCCCCGCCCGCCACCGCATTGGCGATCAGCGCGAAGACGCCGAACGGCGTCACCTCCATCACGATGCGCACGACGTGGAGCAGCACCGCGGTGAGCCCCTGGAGCAGCGCGACCACGGGCTTTCCCGCCTCCCCCGCCACCACGCTGCCGACGCCGAGAAGGACGGCGGTGAAGATGATCGCCAGCATGTCGCCCTTCGCCAGCGCCTCGACGATGTTGGCGGGCACGATGCCGAGCAGCTGGTCCGCGGGCGACACGGGCGGACCAAGGACGTGCGGCGCGACCCCGGCGAGCGCGATACCCGCCCCCGGCTGCAAGATCAGCCCCGCCGCCATGCCGACCGACACGGCGACCAGCGTCGTCAGCGCGAACAGCCCGACCGTCCGCCCGCCGATCGGTCCCAGCCGCCGCGGGTCGCCCAGCGCGGCGATCCCCGCGGCGATGGTGACGAGCACGACCGGCACGACCAGCATCTTGATGAGGCGGACGAACAGGTCGCCGACGATCTTCACCGCGGGCGCCGCGGCGGGAAAAAGGACGCCCAGCGCGATGCCGAGCACGAGGCCGCCGACGACACGCTTCCACAAGGGGATGGCGAACCAGCGCGTCATGATGCCGCTGCCTCTTCGTCATGCCGGGCTTGTCCCGGCATCCGGGGTCGCCAACGCCGAGGCTCGTGGCTCTGGATGCCGGGACAAGCCCGGCATGACGCGAGATGATGGCGGGTCAATCCGCCCCACCCCAGAAGCCCGGCACCGGCGGGTGGAGCCAGCCACCCTCGTCGCGCACGCCGCCGTCGCGGTCCTGCGCCAGCCACAGCGGGCCGTCGAGGTCGACGAAGGCGGCGTTGCGCGCCACGCGCAGCGCGGGTGCGATGCCGAGCGACGAGCAGACCATGCAGCCGACCATGATTCCGAAACCCTCCGCCCGCGCTTCCTCCGCCAGCGCCAGCGCCTCCGTCAAGCCGCCGGTCTTGTCGAGCTTGATGTTCACGAAGGCGTAGCGGTCGCGCAGCCGCGGCAGGTCGGCGCGGGTGTGGAGCGATTCATCGGCGCAGATCGGAACCACGCTGTCCAGAGCGGCCAGCCCGGCATCGTCCTCGGCAGGCACGGGCTGTTCCAGCAGGTCGACGCGGTGCGCCACCAGCAGGTCCTGCAGGCGCGCGACGTCCTCCACGCGCCAGCTCTCGTTGGGATCGACGATCAGCCGCGGGGCGGGAGCGGCGGCGCGCACGGCGGCGAGCTGCGCCTCCGCCCCGTCGCGATCCACCTTCACCTTCAGCAGCGGGACATGGGCGTGCCGGGCGGCGACCGCGGCCATCGCCTCCGGCGCGTCGATGCCGATCGTGAGCGCGGAGGGCAGCTTCTCCGCCGCGCCCGGCGCCGCGCGGCCGAGACGGGCGTCGAGGTCCCACAACGCGCAGTCCACCGCGTTGCGCGCGGCCCCTGCGGGCATGGCGGCGGCGAGATCGGCGCGCGTGCCGCCACGCTCGATCAGCCCGCGCGCCGCCTCGATCGCGGCGAGCGCGCCCGCCACCGTTTCGCCGTAGCGCGAATAGGGCACGCCCTCCCCGCGGCCGACGGCATCGCCCTGCCGGATCGTGACGGTGACGACGTCCGCCGCGGTCTTCACCCCCCGCGAGATGCGGAACGGGGTGCTCAGGCCGAAGCGGTCATCGCGGGCGTCGAGGGTGCGAAGCATCGGAGCAGTTCCTCGGCGATGGCGTCGGCGCCGAAGCGCCAGGGATCGGTGCAGGGCAGGCCCATCGCGTCCTGCGTCTCCGCGCACAGGCGCCGCGCCGCCGCCTCGTCCAGCTTGGCGGTGTTGAGCGCGACGCCCACGCCGCGCACGTCCGGGCTGGTCAGCCGCGCGACGCGGAGGTTCGCATCGAGACACTCGGCGAGGCCGGGCATGGGATAATGCGGCAGGCCGCGCATGTGCGGGCGGACCGGATCGTGGCACAGCAACAGCGCGGCGGGCTGCGCGCCGTGCAGCAGGCCGGTGGAGACGCCCGCGAAGCTGGGGTGGAACAGCGATCCCTGTCCCTCGATCAGGTCCCATCCGTCGTCGTCGCGCGCGGGCGCCAGCGTCTCGATCGCGCCGGCGATGAAGTCGGCCACCACGGCGTCCAGCGGCACGCCCCGCCCCGCGATCAGGATGCCGGTCTGCCCGGTGGCGCGGAAATCCGCCGCCACGCCGCGCGCGCGCAGCGCGTCGCGCAGGCACAAGGTCGCGTACATCTTGCCGACCGAGCAATCGGTGCCAACCGTCAGCAGGCGGTTGCCCGCGCGGCGCTTCCCGTTGCCGACCGGCAGGTCGCCGGGCGCGTCGCGCACGTCGAACAGCTCCACGCCGAACGCCTCCGCCGCCGCGACCAGCCGCGGTTCGTCGCGAAGCCGCTGGTGGAGCCCGCACGCCAGGTTCATGCCCGCCGCGATGGCGACGAGCGCGTCGTCGATCATCCACTCGGGAAAGCGCCCGCCCGGATTGGCGATGCCCAGCACCAGCGTGCGCGCGCCGGCCAGCCGCGCCTCCCCCGCGTCCATCCGCGGCAGGCCGAAGGAGAAGGGGCAGTCGTCGTGCCGCCACTCGCCCACGCAATCCTCGCGCCGGAAGGTCGCGAGCCCGCGCGAGGTCTTGAGGCCGACCTCGTCGTCGGAATGACCGAGGTAGAGGAGATAGGGCGCGGGGATCGTCATGCGGGGAGCGTAGCGGGTCTGCGGCGCCCGGCTAGTCGTCCTCGTGCGAGGCGCCATAAACGACGGTTATCCTCCCCGGCACGGGGAGGATGTTCAGCACCCCGCCGGCTTGGCGCGGAGCAGCGCGCGGCCTGCCGCGACGCCGGTGGCGGCACCGTCCTTCAATGCCGGCCTGCCGTTCACGAACAATGCGCGGACGCCGACGGTCGGCTTCTTGGGATGGACGTAGTCGGCGCGCGGGGCGTAGCGGGCGGGATCGAGCACCACCACGTCGGCGAAGGCGCCGGCGCGCAGGTAGCCGCGGTCCTTCAGACGGTACAGGTCCGCGGTCGCGCCGGTCGAGCGGCGGATGAAGTGCGCCAGCGTCACGACGCGGCGCTGCTTCACGTAGGTGTCGTACAGCTTCGGAAAGGTCGCATACTGCCGCGGGTGGCCGTCCGACCCGTCCGACGAGGTGACGACCCACGGCTGCTTCATGATGAGGTCGACGTCGCGGTCCGCCATGTTGAAGCTGGCGATCCCGGTCTTTGCACCCGGCGTCTTGAGGATGCGGATCGCGGCCTCGACCGGATCGAGCCGCCACTGCGCCGCCATCTGCCCGAGCGTCCGGCCGGTCCACGGCTGGTCCTCGCCGGTCAGCAGGATCGCTTCCTTGCCGCCGCGCCGGCGCAGGTTCTCGCGCATCTCCGCGCGCACCTTCGCCGCGGTCGCCGGATCGTCGAAGCGCGCCGCCATCCTCGCGTCACCGCCGTCGAGCGCCCATTTGGGTACCAGTGCCGCCGCCACCGCGCTGCCCGATGCCAGCCAGGGATATTGATCCGCCGTCACGTCCTGCCCGCGCGCGCGCGCCGCCTCGATCGTCGCGATCAGCGCTGGCGCCTGCCCCTGCAGGTCGACTCCCAGCGCCTTCAGGTGCGCGAAATGCACCGGCGTGCCGGCGCGGCGCCCGATCTCGATGGCCTCCTTCGTCGAGGCGATCAGGCCGATGCTGTAGCTCGACTCGTCGCGCTGGTGCGTGTCGTACATGCCGCCGCGCTTTCCCGCTTCCGCGGCGACGGCGGCGACCTCGTCCGTGGTGGCGAAGCTCTGCGGGGCGTAGAACAGCCCGGTGGAGAGGCCCAGCGCGCCCTGGCACATCGCGCCGGCCGCCAGCGCCTTCTCCTGTGCCAGTTCCGCCGCGTTCGGTACGCGATCGTCCTGGCCCATCACGCGGGCGCGGATCGCGCCGAAGCCGACGAAAGGCGCGATGTTGGTGCCGATCCCGCTCGCCTCCAGCTTGCGCGCGTCCGCCGCCACGTCGGGCGTGCCGCCGCCGTCCACGCCGGTCACGATGGTCGACACGCCCTGCGCCAGCCATGGCAGGTTGAGCCGCACCTTCGCGTCCGCGGAGCGGATGTACGTATCCGGATGCGTGTGCGCATCGATGAAGCCGGGGGCGACGATCATGCCCCGCGCATCGACCACGCTCGCCGCCGCGGTGCCACGCGACGGACCGACGTAGACGATGCGGTCGCCCGCGATCTCCACGTCCCCGGTCACCGGAGAAGCCTCCGCGCCGGTGTAGATCGTGCCACCGCGGATCACCACGTCCACCGCCGGGGCGGCGGTGGTGGGGCCGGAACAGGCGGCGAGCAGGGTGGCGAGAAGAAGGCGCTTCATCGTTCTACTTCCTCACTCTAACCCCCGTTCGTGCTGAGGAGGCATCGAGCGAACCTCAGGACGAACGGCGGGCCTCATGGCGGCGACAGCGTCGTGCGCGAGGCCGCCGCCGCGTCCACCGCGGCGCGGCTGAACGGCATCGGCTGCATCGCCCCGGCGATCCAGGGGCCATATTGGTCGCGATAGTGCCGGCTCGCCGGATCGTTCGACTGGCCCGGCAGGTTCAGCATCACCGAGCGATCCCAGTCGCCGACGTCGATGACCTGAAGGTAGCTCGCCCCGCCCCCGGTGCGCCAGCCCGGCCCGCCGCCCAGCCACCGCGCCATGACGGTGAAGCCGTCGCCGCCCGAACCGTCCCCCTCGATCGCCGGAAACGCCGCCGCGATCGCGGGAATGCGCGATAGCGGGTGGGCGATGCGCACCTGATGCAGCGCGCCCCAGCGCCACTGCGCCGGGTCCGGCCCCATCAGCCGCAGCGCCTGCTGCCACCCGCTCGCCAGCGCGGCGTCGACCATCTCCGGCCGCGACCTCGCCCGGTCCAGCAGGACGGAGGGTGCGATCTCGTCCACCAGCCCGCGCGCGCGCTCGGGCACGATCGCGGCCAGCATCCGCTGCGTCAGGTCGCGCCAGACGATCTCGAACAGCGCCGCCGCGCCGCTACCCTTGTCCAGCCGCGCGTCCCAACCGGCCAGCATCCGCGTCGCCGCCGCCGCGTCCTCGCCCGGCCGCTTCGGCAGCAGCGCCAGGAACTGCCGCGCGGGTGTCGACAGCGTATCGTGCTGGAGGGCCACGCTGTCCGCCACGCTGTGCTTCGCCTGCTTCGACAATATGTCGGCGATCCGATCGTAGCGATAGGGATCGCGGAAGGAGAAGGCGGGGATGCGGTCGCGCGGCCAGTTCGGCGGCAGATTGTTCTGATTGGCCGACGCGAACCAGCCCTTCGCCGGATTGTACTCGCTGGGCAGCGCGCGGAAATCGGAGAAGCCGGTCCAGTCGTAGCGGCCGTCGCCCGGCACCGGCATCAGCCCGTCGCCGCGCCTGCGCCGCGGCATGAAGCCGATCACCTGCCAGCCATGATTGCCGTCCACGTCGGCGTAGTGGAAGTTGGTGGGAGACGGATGCAGCCGGAACGCCTCCTTCAGCGACGTCCAGTCGCGCGCCAGGTTGATCGCGACCATCGCGAACGATCCCGCCCCGCCCGGCTGCATCCCGATCGAGGCGAGCGCGGTGGCGCGCCCGCGCGCGGGATCGTGCGACAGCACCGGACCCTGTATCGCGTAGCGCAGCACGACGCGGCGCGGGGCGGCATCCTTCACCGGCACGTCCACCTCGACCCGCTCGAATCGCTTCCACCCGCCCGCGTGGCGATATCGCTCCGGATCGGCGGAATCGAGTTCGAGGACGAACAGGTCCTGCTGGTCGATGTGGAAATTGGTGCGGCCGAAGGCGAAGCGATCGGTGTGGCCCTGCATGATGCCGGGCAGCCCCGGCGCACCGCCGCCGATCACGTCCAGCCCGGGCGCGGTCAGGTGCGCGACGTGACGCGGGCCGAAGCCGCCGATGCCCAGGTGCGGATCGTTCGCCAGGATCGGCCGCCCGGTGGCGGTGCGGCTGCCCGCCACGGTCCAGGCGTTGGAGCCGGCGTTGCCGCGGTCGAGCCGCGCCTCGTCGGGATCGCGCGTCGGCGTGCCCGGGCCGAACGGCAGACCGCCCAGCTGGAGCACGCCGAGGTCCGCCTCCGACACCCTGGCCGGGTCCAGCCCGTCGGGCACGCGCAGCGTCCAGGCGGGGCGCAGCGGCGCGACGACCGCGTCCAGCTCCAGCAGGTCGAGCGCGGCGAGCCGCGCGCGGCGGATCTCGTCGTCCGCGTTGCCGATGGCGCCGCCACGCGCCAGCACCAGCTCGCGCACGTCCCAGCGCATCGGCATGACGCCGAGGATGCGGTACTCCAGGGGAAGCAGCGCGGGGTCGCGCTCCACCTCCGCCACGCGTGCGTTGATGCCAGCGACGTAGCCGCGCACGCAGGCCAGCACCTCTGCCGGCACCGCGCGCAGCTCCGCATCCAGGTCGCCGCGATAGTGGAACAGCCGCGCCGCCGCGTCATGCTCGGCGAAGGCGGCGCCGTAGACCTCCGCCATCCGCCCCAGCTCGCGCCGGTGGGCAAGGTCGATCTGGAACAGCCGGTCGCGCGCGACCACATAGCCCTGGCCGAAGAAGGCGTCGGCCTTCGTGGCGGCGCGGATGTGCGGCACGCCCCAGCGATCGTCGAGGATCTCGACCGGCGCGGAAAGCCCGTCCACGGCGGTACTGCGCGGCGCGGGCGCGACCTGCGCACGGCAGGCGACCGGCAGCAGCGCGACGCCGGCGGCCGAGCCCAGCAGGAACGAGCGCCGGTCTATCGTGGGGCGGGCGAGCATCGGCGGGCCTCCTTCTTGCCGCAGGCTATCCGCCGGGCGCGTGCCGCCGCCCATCTCAACGGGGCCGCACCTCATAGCAAGCGGTTATGCGCCGACGCGCGCGATCATGCCCTGCGGCTATGCCTAAGCCACAGAACGGAAAGCACTTCATGCCTTGACGCCCTTTGCGCACAACCGGCACCTTCCCCCTAGCCGCCGATCCGCGACAACGGCGTGACGGAGGAGGCACCTGACGCCGCAACGGGCGCTTTATCGGGGGATACGGAGCATGATCGATCGCCACGCTCGTCGGAGCAGCTACGCCGGAGCGGCGCTGGCCGCCCTCGCCACCGCCCTCGCCGCGCCCGCCGCCGCGCAGACGCAGCCGAGCAACGCCGCCACCGCGCAGATCGGCGATCCCGCACCCGGAACGCAGGAGGATCCCGCGCAGGGCGACGTCATCGTCACGGGCACGCGGATCGTGCGCGACGGCTTCCAGGCGCCCACCCCGCTGACGGTGCTGACGCAGGAGGAGATCCTCAATTCCTCGCCGTCGAACAACATCGCCGACTTCGTCAACCAGCTGCCCTCGCTGGCGGGATCGACCCGCCCGGCGAACTCGCGCCTGAACCTGTCGAGCGGGCAGGCCGGCATCAACGCGCTGAACCTGCGCAACCTGGGCGAGACGCGCACGCTGGTCCTGCTCGACGGTCGCCGCTCGGTCGCCTCCACCATCACCGGGCTGGTCGACGTGAACACCATCCCGCAATCGCTGGTGAAGAGCGTGGAGGTGGTCACCGGCGGCGCCTCCTCCGCCTACGGCTCCGACGCGGTGGCGGGCGTCGTCAACTTCGTGCTCGACAAGAAGTACAAGGGGTTGAAGGTGCTGGTCGACAGCGGCGTCACCGACAAGGGCGACGGCTTCAATTATTCGTTCAGCGTGGCCGGTGGCACGTCCTTCGGCAGCGAGGGGCGCGGCCACATCCTGCTGTCGGGCGAGGTGGCGCATCGCGACGGCATCTTCGAGGTCGATCGCGACTGGAACGCGACCGGCTACGTCCGCATCCAGGACCCGAACTGGACCGCGACCAGCACGACGCCGCGCTACCTGATCCGTCGCCAGGTCGGCGCGGCGAACTCCACGCCAGGCGGGCTCATTACCAATTCGGCGGGCGGCACCGCCAACAGCCTGCGCGGCCTGTACTTCGGACCGGGCGGCGAGGTGCTGCAATATCAGTATGGCGCGCTCACCTTCCCCTCGCCCACCGGCACCGCCCCGCCCACGCTGACGCAGGGCGGGTCGTGGCAGGTGAACGATTCGGGACGGCGCATCGGCCTCGATCCGGAGGACGACCGCTACGGCCTGTTCGGTCGCGTCAGCTACGAGGTGGCCGACGGCGTGGAGGTGTTCGCCGAGGCGTCGTACAACCGGCAGAAGGTGTTCTTCAACGCCGGGCCGAACCTGGCCACCGGCATCGTGCTGAACGCCACCGGGTGCGGCGCGGCGGCGACCGCGGCGGCGGCGCCGACGACGTGCAACGCCTTCCTCTACAACACGCTGGGGCCGCAGCGGCTGGCCGGGATCACCAGCGTGACGCTGGCGACCACCGCGGTCGACCTGCCCTTCCGCGCGGTCGACAACCGGCGCGAGGTGCAGCGCTATGCGATCGGCGCGGAGGGCGCGTTCGACGCCTTCGGCAAGCGCGCCAACTGGAACGTCTACGGCCAGTACGGCCGCGCCGACCTGCGCGAGCAGCTGCGCAACATCATGAACAACACCCGGATGAACAACGCGACCAATGCGGTGTTCGCGCCCGCCGGCAATGCGGCGGGCTACGCCCCCGGCTCGATCCAGTGCGGCATCAACGTCGATGCCGACGCGACCAACAACGATCCCGCCTGCGTGCCGCTGAACCGGCTGGGCATCGGCGTCGCCAATCCCGCGGCCTTCGGCTACGTGCTGGGCGATCCCTATCGCGAGCAGCGGCTGGAGCAGATCGTCGCGGGCGCGAACTTCTCCGCCACGCCCTTCTCCACCTGGGCGGGCGAGGTCAGCATCGCGGTGGGTGCGGAATATCGCGAGGAGAAGGTCAGCGGCTTCGTGCCGGATGAGTTCCAGCCGGTGCCGATCCGCAACGCCGCCGGCGCGGTGACGGGCGCGACCAACCGCTGGTCGGTGGGCAATTACCTGCCCTCGCGCGGGCGCTTCGACGTGAAGGAGGCCTATCTCGAGACGGTGGTGCCGCTGGGCCTCGGCCTCGAGTTCAACGGCGCGGTGCGCGCCACGGACTATTCCACCGCGGGCTACGTCACGACGTGGAAGGCGGGCGCCACGTGGCAGCCGATCGACGATTTCCGCCTGCGCGTCACCCGCTCGCGCGACATCCGCGCGCCCAACCTGAACGAGTTGTACCAGGCCGGCACCGCGAACAGCGATGCCGTCACCAACCCCGGCTTCCCCAGCGCCAGCCCGCCGTTCGTGCCGGCAGGCCAGCCCCCGGTGGCGAGCTACGGCTACTCCGGCTTCTCCACGGGCAACCCGCTGCTGCAGGAGGAGCGCGCGAACCAGTGGAACGTGGGCGCGGTCTTCACGCCGACGTTCCTGCCGGGTTTCAACCTGTCGGTCGACTATTTCGACATCGACCTGGACCAGGGCATCAGCACGTTCACCGCGGCGCAGATCGTCAACCTGTGCTTCCAGGGTCAGGATGATTTCTGCAATGCGATCACGATCGACGCGGCGCGGACGCAGAACCCGTCGCAGCCGTACCTCATCATCCGCAACCAGCCGTTCAACGCGGCCAGCCAGACCGTGCGCGGGGTCGACTTCGACGTCAGCTATCGCCTGCCCATGGACCGGCTCGGCGCCGGTTCGCAAGGAGCGGTGACGCTGCGCGGGCTCGCGACGCGCTACATCGACAACAAGTTCGACAGCGGCGTGCCCGGCACCGTCGTGCTCAACTCGGTCGGCGTGAACGGCGGGCAGGCGAGCACGCCCGACTGGATCTTCCGCGGCAGCATCGCCTATGACGCGCCCGATTTCTCGATCACCGCGGTGGGACGCGGGGTGAGCGCGGGCAAGTACGTCGCCAACGGCATCGAATGTTCCACCGCCTGCCCGGCGAACGATCCCAACTTCTTCACCTACGACACCAACCGGGTGTCCGGCGTGTTCTACGCCGACCTCAACCTGACGCAGAAGATCGAGATGGGCGGGGCCGAAGCGCAGTTCTTCATCAACGTGACCAACGTGTTCGACCGCTGGCCGCTGCTGCTGCCGGAGACGGGGCTGGCCGCCAACCCGACCTATTCGGACCTGCTGGGCCGCGCGTTCCGCTTCGGCATCCGGATGGAGACGCGCTGACGCGGGCATCCGCCGCGCACCGCATGGGGCCGCCCGCGGCGTCGCGGGCGGCCCCTCATTCGACCGTGAGAACCGGCTCCGGCACGTCCGCAGCCGTCAGGCGGACGCCCGGCCGCCCACGCGGCTGGCCAGCCACAGATAGAGCGCGACGCTGTCGTCGGCGAACTGATGCGCCTTGCGGTCGCCGACGACGGTGGGGCGCAGGATCCCCAGCTCGGCGGCGACGCGGACGGCGGGATCGAATTGCGACGTGGCGTCCGCCGGATCGAGGATGACGCCGAAATGCGCCAGCCCGTCCGCCGCGATGCGGCCGATCTCGGGCATCGGCAACCGCGCCTCGACCGTTTCCACCTGCTGCTGCGAGCGCGGGGACAGGCGCACCCATACGTCGCGCATGGCGCGGCGGATCGCCTCCGTCACATCCTCGCGCGCGACGTCGCGCGCCTCGCGGTCCAGCGCGCGGGCGGCGGCGTGCTGCGCCAGCAGCCCGGTGACGTAGGGCGAGCCCTGCGCCGCGGCGACGATATCGTCCAGCGCGCCGGGCTCGAACGACATCTGCCCGATGGCCTCGCCCAGGGCGATCATCTCCGCCATCTCCTCCCTGGTCATCGCCGGCATCGGCAGGCCCAGGATGTTGCGGCGGATGGAGGGGATGTGCTCGACCAGCTCGGTCAGGTTCGCGGCGACGCCGGCGATGACGATCTGCACGCGGATCGAACGGTCGGACAGGCTCTTGATGAGCTCCGCCACCGACCGCTTGAACTCGGGCGAGGTGGCGCGGTCGAACTCGTCGAGGATGATGAGGAGGCGCGTGCCGGACAGCTTGGCGAACACCTCGGTCAGCGTCGCCACCGTCAGCTCGCGCTCGGGCAGCAGGGTGTCGAGCGCCGCGCCGCGCTCCGCCGGCTCCGACGTGGGATCGAAGTCGGCGTGGTAGAGCAGCGGCACGTCCGCCGCGATCGCGCGGAACGTCGCGTCGAACTCGCTGCGCTCGGTACAGGAGGTGTAGCGCACGATGTAGCGCGCCTCGCGCGCCAGCTGCGCGAAGACGTGGAGCAGGCTGGTCTTGCCGATGCCGCGGTCGCCGAAGACCACGGCGTGCAGCTGCTGGTCCTCGATCGCGCGGATCAGCGACAGCAGGATCTCGCGTCGGCCAGCGAACATGCGCACGTCGCTGACCGGCTGCGACGGGGTGAAGGCGCGCTGGAGCCGCGTGCGCTGCTGGTCCACCGGTCCGTCGCGACCGCGCAGCGGCCGCTCCAGGTCGCTCGCCTCCCCCTTGAACCGGGGCAGGCGCGAGGTGGCCGCGCGCATCCGCGACGGCCGCTGCGGCACGTCCAGCGCGACGATGGGCTGGGGGCGCGGCTTGCGGCCGAGCAGCAGATCGGTGAAACGGGACCAGACCATCATTTCTCTCGCTTGGACACGCGCCACGCGCGCGTGAAGGAACGGACGCGACGCGGATCGCGTCAGAAGTTGAAGCGCGGGCGCAGCACGTAGAAGATATAGGCGACGACGAGCACCAGGCCCAGGATGGCGGGAATCACATACCCCTCGTTACCCAGCCAGTTCACCACCGCGCAGCCGACCGCGGGCGGCGCATATTGCCACAATTTGTCGCCCGGATCCTCCTGGGAGGAGCGCTGCAGCAGGAGCACGACCAGGCCGGTGAAGACCATCAACGTCAGCCAGTCGAAAGGTGTTTCCATCGTGCTCTTCCTGTCCCCCTGCAGGCGAACCGGCCGAAAGGGGCGCCTGTGCCCGATGCCGACCCGTCCACCGTGCCAATCAGGGATGACTATTTCGTTCCCAAGTCGCAAGCGAAGCTTGCGCCAAAAACGGCGGCTGGCGTAATCGCGGGCCGAGCAGACGTTCCGGGGGGATGTACGTCGCATGATCGTCGATGACCAGCTTCTGTCGCCATACCGCAACAACCTGACGCTGGTGCGACTGGTGCTCGCCTCCGCCGTGATCTGGACGCACAGCGTGTGGCGGGTCAGCGGGCGGCAGGGGACGGACGAGTTCGCCGCCGTGCTGGGCGCGCCGATCTCGCAATTCGCCGTGGACGGGTTCTTCTTTCTCAGCGGAATGCTGGTCTACGCCAGCCTGCTTCGCCGCGGCAGCGCGCTGGCCTTCGCCACAGCCCGGTTGGCACGGCTGTGGCCGGCGTTGGCGGTGTCCGTGCTGGCCACCGTGGCCGTGGGCGCGTTCGTGACGACCGCGCCGGGCCTGTCGTACTTCGGCGGCGCGACGGCGCGCTTCGTGCTCGGCAACCTGTCGCTGTCGTCGGGCCATTACCTGCTGACCGGCATCCTGTGCGGCGGCGTGCCGTGCAACGTCAACGGATCGCTGTGGACGATCCCGTGGGAGGTGCGCTGCTACCTCCTCCTGCTGCTGCTGTTCGTGACCGGCCTCTCCTCGCCCGCGGCGATGAAGCGGCTCGTCCTCCCCGCCACCCTCACCTTCGCGCTGGCGATGGACGTGCCGCAGGTGCAGGCGGCGATCGCCGCGGCGGCGGGCAAGGGCGTGCTGTGGAACCTGACGATGATCGACCGGCTGTGGTCGATGTTCGCGCTGGGGATCGCGGCGTACCTGTTCCGCGACAGGATCCGGCTGTCTTGGGCGGCGTGCGCGGGGCTGCTGGCGCTGGTCGTGCTCAGCGCGTGGCTGCTGCCGGTGCCGCACCTTTCCGGCATCTTCGTCGGCTATGCCGTGCTGTGCGCCGGGTTCCTCAGCGCGCGCGGCGGCGCGATCTCCGGTCGGTGGCCCGACTATAGCTACGGCATGTACATCTACGCCTTTCCGGTGATGATGGCGATCGCCGCGCTGCTGCCGGTGAGGCACCATGGGCAGCTGGCGGTGCTGAACGCACTGGTCACGCTGCCGCTGGCGGCGCTGTCGTGGCACGGGGTGGAGAAGCCGGTGCTGGACCTGACGCGCCGCCGCCGCACTCCGCCAGAAGGACGCGGCGCCGTCGCCGCCTAGCGAGGACGCTTGGCTCCGCCCAGCGCGGACAGCACGCCGCGCACCGTGCGTACCTCCTGCGACGACCAGCCCGGCTTGGTCAGCAGCGTGCGCAGCGTGCGGCGCGTCGCCGGCGTGCGATCGGGCGGGTGGTAGAAGCCCGACGCGTCGAGCATCGCGTCCAGCTGCGCGATCATGCCGTCCAGCTCCGCCTGCGGCGCGGGTGGATCGAGCTCCACCTCCGGCGGTGAGGCGAGCGCCACGCCCTTGGACCATTCGTAGGCGACGAGGATCACCGCCTGCGCCAGGTTCAGGCTGCCGAACTCCGGATTGATCGGCACCGTTACGATCGTGCGGGCGAGAGCGACGTCGTCCGTCTCGAGGCCCGACCGCTCGGGACCGAAGAGAATGGCGGAGCGCCCCGCCTCGGCGTGGATCGTGGCGGCGGCCTCCTCGGGCGTCACCACCGGCTTGGTGATCCCGCGCTTGCGCACCGTGGTGGCGTAGACGTGCGCGCAATCCGCCACCGCAGCCGCCACGGTGTCGAAGACCTGCGCCCCCGACAGCACCACGTCCGCGCCCGACGCCGCCGGCCCGGCGGCGGGGTTGGGCCAGCCGTCGCGCGGGGCGACGAGCCGCATCTCGACCAGGCCGAAGTTCAGCATGGCCCGCGCGGCCTTGCCGATGTTCTCGCCCAGTTGCGGTCGGACGAGGACGATGACGGGGGGCGGGGCGGGGGTGGACGGGGTGGTTCGGCTTTGCTCCGGACGAACGGATTGCGGAAGGTGATCGTCAACCCCGGCCGTTGTCACAGGACGGCCACGCTCCTCACCTCCCGTTCGCCCTGAGCGAAGTCGAAGGGCACGTTTCGACGGCGGCATGGCGGCTTCATGCAGATCATACCAGTCACCCGCAATCAACGCTTCCTTCTTCCGGCGTGACCAGCCCTTGATCTGTTGCTCCGCCGCGAGCGCTTCGTCGCGCGACGGAAAGTCCTGCGACCAGACCAGCTCGACCGGCCGGCGATCGTGCGTATCACCGGGCATCTCGCCGGTCCGATGCTGTGCGATCCTCACGTCGAGATTGTCGGTGTGGCCCGTGTAGATGCCGCCATCGGCGCAGCGCAGCATATAGGCGTAGAAACTCATGCCTGCCCCCGCTCGCCCTGAGCGCAGTCGAAGGGCAGCCGCGTCGCATGGGCTGCGACTTCGCTCAGCCCGAACGGAGGTCGCGCGTCGGCGGTCGGCGTCACAGCTACCCTCACCCCCGCCCCGCCTCCTCCACGCTGCCGGCGAACTCCTCGAAGTCGCGCGCCTCGCTGAAGTCGCGGTAGACGCTGGCGAAGCGGATGTAGGCGACCGAATCAAGCCCCTTCAGCCCCTCCATCACCATCTCGCCGATGCGCTTGGCCGCCACCTCGGGTTCGCCGCTGGTTTCCAGCTGGCGCTGGATGCCGCTGACCAGCCGCTCCAGCGCGATGGCGTCGATCGGCCGCTTGCGCGCGGCGACGGAGATCGAGCGGAGCAGCTTCTCGCGGTCGAAGGGCTCGCGCCGCCCCTCGCTCTTCGCGACGGTCAGGTCGCGCAGCTGGATGCGCTCGAACGTGGTGAAGCGGGCCGCGCAGCCCTCGCACTGGCGACGGCGCCGGATCGCGGCGCCGTCGTCGGTCGGTCGGCTGTCCTTTACCTGGCTGGCCTCATGGCCGCAGAAGGGACAGCGCATCAGCTCCGCTTGGTCCCCTTGTGATAGGCGTAGGCCGCGCCCGCCAGCGCGCCGAAGATCGGGCCGACGATCGGGACCGGGATGGCGACCACGGCGCCCAGCGCGCTCCACTTCGCCATGCTCTTGCCCAGGCCGGGGCGGCTCTTCACGTTGGACTGCACCTCGGCGAACTTCTGGTCGATCTGCGCCATCTGATCCTCTTAGCTATAGATGGGGAAGCGCGCGCACAGGGCACGCACGCGGGTCCGAACGTCCGCCTCGACTGCTGGGTCCCCCGCCTCGCCCTTTTTGGCGAGCCCGTCGAGCACGTCGGCGACCATGTTGCCGATCTCGCGGAACTCCGCCGTGCCGAAGCCGCGGGTGGTACCCGCCGGGCTGCCGACGCGGATGCCGCTGGTCTTCACCGGCGGCAGCGGGTCGTTGGGGATGCCATTTTTGTTGCAGGTGATGCCGGCGCGCTCCAGCGCCTCGTCGGCGTCCTTGCCGGTGACGCCCAGCGGCGTGAGATCGACCAGCGCGAGGTGCGTGTCGGTGCCGCCGGAGACGAGGTCCGCGCCGCGCTCCTTCAGCGTCGCCGCCAGCACCTTGGCATTCTCCACCACCGCGGCGGCGTAGCTCCGGAACTCCGGCCGCAGCGCCTCGCCGAAGGCCACCGCCTTCGCCGCGATGACGTGCATCAGCGGCCCGCCCTGCAGGCCGGGGAAGACCGCAGAATTGATCTTCTTCGCGATTCCCTCGTCGTCGGTCAGCACCATGCCGCCGCGGGGGCCGCGCAGCGTCTTGTGCGTGGTCGTCGTCACCACGTGCGCGTGGCCGAAGGGCGACGGGTGGACACCCGCGGCGACCAGCCCGGCGAAATGCGCCATGTCGACCATGAACAGCGCGCCCGCCTTGTCGGCAATGGCGCGGAAACGGGCGAAGTCGATCTGGCGCGGATAGGCGCTGCCCCCGGTGATGATGAGCTTGGGCTTCTTCTCGAGCGCCAGCCGCTCGACCGCGTCATAGTCGATCAGGTGGGTGTCGGGCGTGACGCCGTACTGGACCGCGTCGAACCATTTGCCGCTCATCGCCGCGCGCGCCCCGTGGGTCAGGTGCCCGCCGGCGTCGAGGCTCAATCCCATGATCGTGTCGCCCGGCTTCACCAGCGCCAGCATCACCGCGCCGTTCGCCTGCGCGCCCGAGTGCGGCTGGACGTTGGCGAAGCCGCAACCGAACAGCTGCTTGGCGCGGTCGATCGCCAGTTGCTCCACCTCGTCGGAGGGATGGCAGCCCTGGTAGTAGCGCTTGCCGGGATAGCCCTCGGCGTATTTGTTCGTGAAGACGCTGCCCTGCGCCTCGAGCACCGCGCGGCTGACGATGTTCTCGCTGGCGATCAGCTCGATCTGCGTCTGCTCGCGATCCAGCTCGTGCTCGACCCCCGCGAACACCGCCGGATCGGCATCGGCGAGACCGCGGGTGAAGAAGCCATCAGGCTGGACGTCGGCGATGCTCTGCGGGTTGGTGCTCATGCCGGCTCCTTCAGCTTGGCGACGCGGGCGGCGTGGCGGCCGCCCAGGAAATCGGTGGACAGGAACGCGCGGACGCAGGCGCGGGCCATCTCCGGCCCCACCAGCCGCGCGCCCAGGGCGATGGCGTTGGCGTCGTTGTGGCTGCGCGCCAGTTCCGCGGACAGCGGCTCGCTGACCAGCGCGCACCGCACCGCCGGGTTGCGGTTCGCCGCGATCATGATGCCGATGCCGGAACCGCACAGCGCGATGCCGCGATCCGCGCTGCCGTCCGCCAGCGCACGACCGATCGCGGCGCCGTAATCGGGATAGTCGACGCTGGCATCCGAATCGGTGCCGAGGTCCGCGACCTCGTGCCCCTCTTCCCGCAACCAGTCGCGCAGCTCGCGCTTCAGCGAGACGGCGGCGTGATCGGACGCGATGGCGATGCGCACGGGCGTGGGTCCTGTCGTGGAGGCGTGCGCGCGCCTTTAGCGGTGCAGCGCCGCGGACGCCACCCCGAACACCCGGGGGAACGTCCGCCCCGACGTGTTCGTTACGCAGCCATGACGATCCGCACCCTCTCCGTCGCGCTGCTCGCCGTTCTGGCGGCCTGCTCCTCACCCACGCCGGTCGCGAACGATGCCGCGCTGACCGGTACGGGCGAGTATGACGGCGTCAAGAACGAGGCCGAGCCGGTCTCCACCTCCGCGCCCGCCGCCAACACGATGACGCCCGCGCCCGCGCCCGCGGCGACGGCGAAGCTGGAGGCGGACTATCTGGGCAAGTGGATCGGCGTGGAGGGCATGTTCCTCGATGTCACGAAGCGCGATGGCGGCGGCGTGACGCTGGAGATGCAATGGGACCTCGACCACCGCGGCACGTTCCCGGGTTCGGTGACAGCCGAGGGACTGCGGTTCCGGCGCGACGGCAAGGACGAGATCCTGGTGCCGGGCGACGGCGACGCGACGGGGCTCAAGTGGCTGGCGGGAAAGAAGGATTGCCTCACGGTAAAGCCGGGCGAGGGTTACTGCCGGGCGTAGAAGCGCCGGCCCGACCCGAACGGCCGCCGCATCAGGATCGCGTCGTCACGGCTTCGTGGATCGCCAGGGTGCGTCGTGCCTCTTCCAGGTGCAGGCGCTCCACCATCTTCCCCTCCACGCGGATCGCGCCCTTGTCCTCGGCCTCCGCCCCGTCGAACGCGCGCGCCACCGCTCGCGCCCAGCGCACCTCCTCCTCGTCGGGACCGAACACCGCATTGGCGGGCGCGACCTGCGAAGGGTGGATCAGCGTCTTGCCGTCGTAGCCGAGTGCCCGCCCCTGCCGGCATTCCGCCTCCACCGCGGCGGGATCGTCCAGCACGTTGCTGACCCCATCGAGCGCCACCAGCCCTGCCGCGCGCGCGGCGACGACGATCTGCACCAGCACGGGCACGAGCGGCGCCCGGTCGGGGAAGGGCCTGCAGCGCAGCTCCTTGGCGAGGTCGTTGGTGCCGGCGATCAGCGCGGCCAGCCCCGTCGCCGCCGCGGCGGCGACGATGACGGGCAGATCGAGGATCGCGCGCGGCGTCTCGATCATCGCCCACAGCGCCGGCCCCTTGCCCAGCACCGCGCGCGCGCGGTGCAGCGCCTGCGGATCGTCCACCTTGGGCAGCAGCACCGCCGCCGCGCCGCTGCCCGCCAGCGCGGCCAGGTCCGCCTCCGCCTCCGCGGTGCCGATCGCATTGGCGCGCACCACCAGTTCGCGATGGCCGAACCCGCCCGATCGCACCGCCGCCACCGCGGCCTCGCGCGCGGTCGCCTTTTGGTCGGGTGCGACCGCGTCCTCCAGGTCGAGGATGACGACATCGGCGTCCAGCGCGCGCGCTTTCTCGATCGCCCGGGCGTTGGACGCGGGCAGGAAGAGCGCGGAGCGGCGGGGGCGGTGGGTCATGTTGTTGGCCATGGAGTTCGGTTTGAAAGGCTCAGGACGAACGGGCGGGGTGCGCACATCACGTCCTAGGCGATCGCGCGGCGCCACACCATGTCGTCGCCCTCTGGCGCGATCTCGCCCGTGGTGCCGACCGGCTCCGCCGCGCCGTCGGTCAGGAAGGCGATCATCGCCTCATCCTCCCCCGGCACCTTCGCCAGCGTGCGCTCCCCCGCCGGGGTGCGCGCCACCACCACGCCCTTCGTCGGCGCGCCGTCGCGGGCGTAGAACACGGTGTAGCTCTCGATCGTCGCCGGGCCGGCATAGTCCTTGGCCAGCACCGGCACCTCCCCGCGCGCCGCATCCGCCTCCGCCTGCACGTCGAAGTCGTGCGACTCGCCCGCACCGGGCAGCGGGTGGGTGGCCAGTACGATGGCGTGGTTGTGCGTCGCGAAGCCGCCGTTGGCGAACAGGAGCCCCCGCTCCCCCTCGCCCGCCCGCAGGCCGTCCACCATCTCCGCCACGGCGTGACTCATGTAATTGCCGATCGGCCCGCCGCCGAAGGTGAGCCCGCCGAACACCGTAGCGGGCTTCTCCACCGGCCAGCCGATGACGCGGCGCGCCATCTTGGGGACGCAGGGAAAGCAGGAATAGAGTTCGGCGAGGTCGAGGTCCTCGGCGGTCACGCCGTTCCACTCCAGCGTGCGACGCAGGCACACCTCCATGCTCGGGGACGCGTCGTAGCGGTCGCGGGCGAGGAAATCGTCCGCCTCGTGCGCCGCCGCGCCGCGACCGACGTAGACGATCCGCGCCTCCGGCACGCCGCGCGCGCGCGCCTGCGCCAGGCTGGTGACGAGGAAGCCCGCGCCCTGGTTGACGCTGGAATTGGCGACCATCAGCTTGGTGTAGGGAAAGGCGATCGGTCGATTGTCCGGGGTGGTCCGGACTCTCCCGCCCCCCGCGCGGGCGGCGTGGATCCACGCCGCGGGGGTCTGCGCCGCCACCTGGCTGAACCGCGACCAGATCTCGCCCGATTCGCGCTGCCCCTCCACCAGCGTCTGTCCATAGGCGGCGCGGCCGGCGTTCTCGTAGAGAGGATAGACGTCTACCGGCGCGGCGAGGCCGTAGCGCTGGCGATAGCCGGGCGCGGCACCCTTCTGCAGGTTGCGGATCGGGTTCTGCGCCGCGACGTCGGTCTTCGCGCGCGCCGCCGCGCGCTGGCTGGCGGTGCGCAGCGCCTCCGCCCCCGCCACCGCCGCCACGCGCACCTCGCCGCGCGCGATACGGTTCGCCGCCTCGTTCAGCAGCAGGATCGGGCTGTCGCCGTTGGGACCGACCGATTCGTAGGCGAGCGCCGGCGTGGCGCCGATCGCCGCGCCCAGCTTCTGCGCCAGCGGGTTCTGCGCGCGAAAGCTGATCTGCTGCACCACCGCCACGCTGTCGACGTCGGACAGCCAGCCGCCTCCCGCATCGGCATCCGCCGCTTCCAGCGCGGCGCGCATCAGGTCGAGCGGCTCCAGGCCCTGCGCCGGGTCGGCGGGCCGGTCGTTGACCTGGCCGACGCCGACGATGACGGCGATGCGGGCGGGGTCGCCCATCACTGCGCCTGCCACACCGGCGCGCGCTTCTCCGCGAACGCCTTGGGCCCCTCGCGCGAATCCTTGCTGGTGAAGACGACGCGCGTTTCCACGCGGTTCTGCGCCCACGCGTTTTCCTCTCGCGCGACCTTGCCGTCGCTGATCCCCTGCGCCATCCGCTTCGATGCCTGCACCGACAAGGGCGCATTTACCGCGATCCGTTCGGCCAGCGCGAGCGCCGCGTCCACCACGCCGCCGGCGGGCGCCAGCGCGTTGACGAGGCCCAGCTGAAGCGCGCGCTCGGCGCTGATCGGGTCGCCCGTCAGAATCATCTCCATCGCGATCTTCTTCGGCAATTGCTCGGGCAGGCGGAAGACGCCGCCGGCCGCGGCGAACAGCCCGCGCTTCGGCTCGGGCAGGCCGAACTGCGCCGTGTCCACCGCGACGGCGAGGTCGCAGGCGAGCGTGATCTCCAGCCCGCCGCCCAGCGCGTGGCCGTTCACCGCGGCGATGACCGGCTTGGAGATGGCGTGGCTGACGATGCCGGCGAAGCCCCACGCCTGCTTGGCGGGATCGTCGGGCGCCAGGCTCTCGCCGCGCGACAGCGCGACCAGGTCCGCCCCGGCGCAGAACGACTTGTCGCCGGCGCCGGTGACGATCACCGCGCGCACCTGCGGGTCGGCGTCCGCCGCGGCCAGCGCGTCGCCGACGCCTTCGTGGACGTGGCGGTTCACGGCGTTGCGCGCTTCCGGCCGGTTGATCGTGACGATCATCACGTGGCCGCGGCATTCGACGGTGACGGCTTCGTTCCCCAGCTGGCTCATGCGGCTTCTCCTTTGACGGTGTCGATGACGCGGGCGGCGACGAGCGCGTCGACCTCCGCGCCGGGAAGCCCGAGCCACTCGGCGACGACGGCGGCGGAATCCTCTCCCACGCGCGGCGCCGGGCGCTGGTCGGGCACGGGCAAGCGGCTCAGCGCCGGAGCCGCCTCCACGGCGAACGCGACGTCGATCAGCGGGTGGCGCGCTTCGCGAAAGGTGCCGCGGGCGCGGTGCTGCGGTGCGGCCGGCAGCTCGACCACGCGGAGCATCGGCCCGGCAGGCACGCCGGCGGCCTGCAACGCCGCGGCAGCGTCCAGCGCGGGCCGCTCCCCAGTCCACGCCGCCACCCCGCGCTCGATCCGCCCGCGCTCGGCATCGCGCGCCGCGGCGTCGCCCAGCGTGGGATCGACCAGCCATTCCTCGTGCCCGATCGTCTCGCACAAGGCGCGCCAGTCGGCATCGTCGCGGGCGGTGACGACCACCCACTCGTCCTCCCCCGCCGCGGGGAACAGGCCCCAGGGCACCGGCGGGATCGGCCAGTCGATCGACCGACCCTCCGCCGCGGCGCCCAGCGCGGCGACGTCCGCGGCCATGTGACCCAGCATCACCTCCGCCTGCGACACGCTGGCACTGCCGCCCCGGCCCGTGCGCATCCGCCGGATCAGCAGCGCCAGCACGCCGACGATGCCGATGCGCGCGGCGACATGGTCGGGATAGACGGTGACGCCGTCGGAGAAGCTGTCCGGCTCGCCCGGATAGGTCCAGCGCTTCGCCAGCCCCGCCGAGGCACGCACCAGCGGCCCATAGCCGAGCCGCCGGCTCCACGGCCCGGTGGGGCCGTAGGCGGCGCTGTCCACCGTCACCAGCCGCGGGTTGATCGCCGCCAGCCGCGCCGCATCGAAGCCTAGCGAGGCGAGCGTGCCGGGCTTGAAGTTCGAACACAGCACGTCCGCCTCCGCGACCAGCCGCTCGAACAGCGCCTTGCCCGCGTCGGAACGCAGGTCGATCGACAGGCCGCGCTTGTTGCGATGACCGGCGGCGAAGGTGATCGAGACGGGCGCGTCGTCGCGCGACTGACGCTGGCCATCGGGGAAGGCGCCGTTCTCCACCTTCACCACCTCCGCCCCCATGTCGGCGAGGAAGCGGCCCGTTTCCGCGCCGACGACGATGATGCCCATGTCGAGCACCTTCAGCCCGGCGAGCGGACGGTCGGCGGCAGGGGGCGCAATCCAGTCGGCCGCGGGGGCGCCGAAGCCCTCCGCCTCCGCCAGCACCGGCGCCGGGCCGCGGATGCCGGCGCGCACGCCGTCGATCTCGATCGTGCCGTTGGGAAAGGGCGCGGCGATGCCCGGGGCGATCTCCACCCTCGCCACCGCGTGGCGCGCCACCATCTGCGGCGTCTCCACCGCCTCGTGCAGGTCGAGCAGCGCCGCGGCGGGGACCCCGTGGGCCTCCGCCTCGCGCTCGATCTCCCCGCGCGTCTTCGAGGCGAAGAAGCGGGTGATGGCGGGGATCAGCTCCTTGGAGCGGAAGCGGGTCTGCAGCTTCTCCCACTCCGGCCCGGCGAACTCGGCCGGCTCGCCCATCCACGCGAACATGCCGCGCCACTGCCGCGGGGCGAGCACGCACAGCCGGACGAAGCCGTCGGCGCAGGGGATGATCGGATAGCGGAAGCGCTCGTCCATCCGCCCGCGCGACATCTTCCACAGCGGCACGCCCGATTGCGCGCTTCCCGCCACGCCGAAGCCGGGATCGAGCGCCGCCATGCCCGCCTCCAGCAGCGCGACGTCGACGTGGTCGCCGCGGCCGTCGCGCAGCCGCTGGATGAAGGAGGCGAGCGCCAGTGCCGCCACCTGCGCCGCCGCGGTCTCCAGCACCAGCTCGCCCGGCGGCAGCAGCGGCGCGCGACCGGGCAGGCCGGATCGGGAGAGGCCGCCCGTCACCGCGTGGAGCACCCCGTCCGTGGCCTGCCACGCCGCCCATGGCCCGTCGAGGCCGAACGGGGAGACGGACACGACCACCAGCCGGGGGTGCCGCGCCGCCAGCGCGGCGCCGTCGCCGCCCGGCCCCGCATCCTCGATCAGCAGGTGCGCATCGCCGAGCAGCGCGTCCAGCGCCGCGGCGTCGCGCGGCGCCGTGGCGCGCTTGCCCAGGTTGGCGGCGGCGAAGGACAGGCTGACACCGTGCAGCATCGGGCCGGCGCGCCGGTCCGCACTGCCGGCCGCGGGTTCGACGCGGATCACCTCGGCGCCCAGCTCGCCGAGCAGCCGCGCCGCCGCGGCCATCGCACCCGTCGTGCGATCGACGACGCGGACGCCGGCGAGGGGTAGGTCCGTCACGTCGGCCATGGCAGTTCCCGTCGCTCCGTGCTCTCGCGATAGAAGGCGAGGATCGCGGCGGCGTCGCCGCCCGCCTCCTCCACCGCGGCGTGATGCGCGATCAGGTCGCGCGACAGGGCGTCCCACGCGGCGTCCAGCGCGGGGAGCGAGAGGTCGGCGGGCACCGCTTCCGGCCGGCCGAGCAGCGCCTGCATCGAAGTGATGTCGGCCACGCGCCACGCCGCCGCCCGCTCCGCCTCCGCCGCCGCCATCAGCGACAGGATTCCGGTGACGGTCAGCATCGCGCCGCCGTAGGCGCCGGCGGCGCCGCCCTGTTCCGCCGCCTGCATGCCGGCGCCCGCGGCAATCTGCCCGGTGCCGACCAGCACATCGGTGAGAGAACTCATGCCCAGCTCTCCAGCGCGCGCGCGATGATCGCGTCCTGCCGCCGCGCGACGTACCAGCCCGACAGGCCCAGCACCGGATCGATCCGGCCGCCGTCCACGAACTCGCGGAACGACGACGTCCAGATCGCGCGGCCCTTCACCGCGTTGAACAGCGACCACCAGCGCAGCGCGACCGGATCGGCGACGAGCCCGCTCGCCGCCTCCCACCAGCCGATCGCGCGCTCGCGCGTGGTCATGCCGGCGACGGTGCCGGCGGCGTGGTGGTTCCAGATCGGGTCGAGCGCCCAGCCCAGATCCTCCAGCGGGTCGCCGAGGTGCGCCATTTCCCAGTCCAGCATCGCCAGCATCCCGCCCCGCCCGTCGTGCATGACGTTGCCGGTGCGATAGTCGCCGTGGACGATGCCGACCCGCTGCGCCGGTGGCGGGGGGGTGCGGCGCAGGCGGCGGATCGCGGCGCGCACGACGGGCAGCGGCTCGATCTCGTCCTCGTCGATCACGCCTTCCCAGTAATCGAGCTGCCCGCGCCACGCCTCGTCCGCCGCGGGCATCGGCAGGTGCGCGGCCAGCGGCGTGCCGCGCGCGTCGTGCGCGGCGAGGCGGCCGAGCGCGGTGAAGAACGCCTCTCCCAGCGCCTCTCCGTGATCGCCATAGGCGCCGGCGGCGAAGGGCGAGGCGACCTCCCCGCCGTCGATCCGCTCCATCACGATGAACGGGCGCTCCAGCTCGGCGCCGTCGCGCTCCAGCGCAATCGCGCGCGGCACGGGCAGCACGCCCCAGGCGCTCTGATAGGCGCGGAACTCGGTCTCGCTCTCCGTGTCGATCAGGCTGCCGCCCGGATCGCGGCGCAGGATCAGCGGGCGGACCTCCCCCGCCACCTCCGCGTCGAACCGCCACGTCTCGCGGCTCGCCCCGCCGGGGATGCGGGCGAGCCCGGTGACGGCGACCGGCGCCTGCCACAGGCGCGACAGATACGCCTCGACCTGGTCGGCATGGAGCGGGGTGCCGGTCATGCCGGGTCCAGCAGCCCGGCGAAACCCGACGGCGCGTGCGGGCCGATCGCCAGCTGCTCCAGCACGCCACGCCCGCGCCGGACGCTGCCGTTGGGCGCGGTCATCGTCACGTCCGCCAGCGCCTGGACGTGCAGGTGGTGGGGCAGCATCGGCGACAGGTCTGCCACCGTCCAGTCCTCGCGTTCCACGGTCACGTTCTCGCCGTGGTGGCGGCCATGCGCCCACGTCGGATGGCCGTAGCCGAGGCCGAGCATCATGAAATTGCCGCGCAGCGCGAAGTCCACCGTCGTCGTGCCCCGCGCATCGGTCAGCGCGAGCGACGCGGCGGCGGCGTGACGCGTGCCCGGCGTCCAGCGGATGCTCGCGTCCGCCCCGTCCCAATGCGTCTCGTCGTCGGCGCCGCCGCCCTCTGGCCGCCACGCCGCGCGGCGGTTCCAGAAGCGGCCGTGCGCGTCGTCGTTGGTGTGGAAGTAGAGGTCGCCGCCTTCGACCACGCAGGGGCTCCACAACCAGAAGAATTGCGGGTCGACCGGCGGGCTCGCCGGCTGCTCGTCGCGCGCGCCGACCGGGCGCACGCCCCACGACCGGTCGCGCGTCCCTACCCAGTCGGCCACGTCGGTGCGCACGCCGTCCACCTCGATCCAGCCTTGCCAGCGCCCATTCTGCGTCAGCCGCGTCACGTCCATCAGCACGCGCGGGCCGTTGCGACGGGTGAAGCGCGGCTCCTCCAGCGGGAAAGCGCGGCCGGTGAAGACGAGGTCGGCGCGGATGCCCTCCCCCGGCGCCTCGACGGTGACGCGGAGCGACTTCAGCGGCTCGATCACCTCCACGGCGATGCCGCCGACCTGCGTGTCCATCCGCTCCATGCCGAGGCCGCGGCTGCCGTGCAGGTTCACCTGCCGCCCGTCCTTCAACCAGCAGAAGCTGGCGTCGATGACGTTGAGGTGCGGATAGACGCCCAGCGCGGCGGCGAAGAAGCCGTACTCGCCGGGTTCGGCGGGATAGCCGTTGAAGAAGTACCGGTCGTAGAAATTGCGGTCGGTGCCGGCATAGGCGACCGGATCCGCCGTCTGGTGGATCGGATAGTCGTCGCCCCGCGTCAGCACCATCGCCGCTCTCCTCGACCGGGCGC
This sequence comes from Sphingomonas corticis, assembly GCF_012035195.1. Taxonomy (GTDB): domain Bacteria; phylum Pseudomonadota; class Alphaproteobacteria; order Sphingomonadales; family Sphingomonadaceae; genus Sphingomonas; species Sphingomonas corticis. The sequence continues at coordinate 77,030 of NZ_JAAVJH010000008.1, read as the reverse complement.
TCTGCCGGCGCCCCGGGATGGAGGTGGACCAGCCGCCCGCCGGCTGTCAATCGCTCGATAACAAAAGTTACGCAGCTGCCAGCGGGGCGAAGCGCGCCACCTGGCGGCCCACCAGCCGCAGCTGGTCGATCACCGCCTGGTCGCTCGCCCCGCCCTCGTCGTCGAAGCGGGTCAGCTGCGTGTTGATCGCCGCGGCGAAGGGCGTCGGCCAGCCGCGCAGCGCGTGGACGATCGAGCGCAGCGCGGCGATGGTCGATCCCGTCGCCTGCCAGCCATAGGCGGTGGCGATCAGCCCCACGGGCATGTCGGCGAGATAGGGCCGCCCCTCGTCCCGGGCGGTTTCCTCCAGCAGGTCGAGCGCGTTCTTCACCACGCCGGAAATGCTGCCGTGATAGCCGGGCGAGGCGATGATGACGGCGGAGGCGCGGCGGACGCAGGCGACGAACGCTTCCTCCTCCGCGGTGCGCGTCGCGGCGCGCGGATCGTAGAGCGGCAGCCGGGCCATGTCGGCGCCGCCGAACATGCGCGTGCGAAAGCCTTCCGCCGCCGCCGCATCCAGCGCGATCCGCAGTGCCCGCTCGGTGGAGGAGATCCCGCCGATCGTGCCGCCGATGCCGACGACCAGCGGCATGTCTTTCGCTTCATCTTCCATCACGCTACGCTGATGCCACGTCGTCGCGGCTTGCGGCAACTGTCGTATTTCCGTAAAACACCGGCCGCGCCATGAACCCTCCCTATGATTCCGGCCGCGTCAGGTACAACCATGGCCCGGGCCAGCCCGCCGCCGGCCAGACGCCCGCGCCTCCCGCGACGCCGCTGCCCTCGTTCGATCCATGGCGCGAGCCCGCGCCCGAGCCGCCGCGCTACGACCGGCCGCCGGAGGAGCTCGGCGGCGGCGGCGAGCCGCCGCGCCGGCGCTTTCCCTTCGGCAAGTGGATCGTCCGCGGCCTCGCCGCGCTGCTGGTACTCTTCTTCGTGGCGGTCGCGTGGCTGGCGGTCACCGCGCCGCTGTCGCAGTCGCTGAAGCCGCCCACGCCGCCGTCGATCACGCTGACCGACAGCCAGGGAAAGCCCATCGCGCGGCGCGGCGCGGTGATCGGCGCGCCGGTGGACGCCGCCACGCTGCCCCCGCACGTGCGCGAGGCGTTCCTCGCCATCGAGGACCGGCGCTTCTACTCGCACTGGGGCATCGACCCGCGCGGCATCGCGCGCGCCGCCTGGGCGAACGTGGGCAGCGGCGGGGTGCGGCAGGGCGGATCGACGATCACGCAGCAGCTGGCGAAGAACGCCTTCCTCGATTCGGATCGCACCGCGGCGCGCAAGCTGCGCGAGGTGCTGATCGCCTTCTGGCTGGAGGCGTGGCTGACGAAGGACGAGATCCTCTCGCGCTACCTCTCCAACGTCTATTTCGGCGACAACGTCTACGGCATGACCGCGGCGGCGAAGCACTATTTCGGCCGCACGCCGGACCGGCTGAACGTCGGCCAGGCGGCGATGCTGGCGGGCCTCGTCAAGGCGCCGTCGCGGCTGGCGCCGACCGGCAACCTGAAGGGTGCGCGGGCGCGGCAGGCCGTGGTGGTCGCAGCGATGGTGGACGCGGGATTCCTGACGCGGCGAGAGGCGGACGCGGTGCAGCCGCAGCGCGTCCTGCCGCTCGCCGCCAAGGCGGTGCCGAGTGGCACCTATTTCGCCGACTGGGTCCTGCCCGAAGCGCGCGACCAGGCCGGCGAGATCCGCGACGAGGCGACCGTTCGCACGACGCTGGACGCCGGATTGCAGGCGACGGCGGAGCGGATCGTGCGGCAGGCGGGGCTGCGCAAGGCGCAGGCCGCGATCGTCGCGATGAAGACCAGCGGCGAGGTGGTCGCGATGGTGGGCGGGCGCGACTACAAGGCGTCGCCATTCAACCGCGCGACCCAGGCCAAGCGCCAGCCCGGCTCCACCTTCAAGCTGTTCGTCTATCTCGCCGCGATGCGCGCGGGGATGGAGCCCGCCTCCACCGTGGATGATTCGCCGATCGAGATCGCCGGGTGGAAGCCGAAGAACGACGACGGCCGCTACCAGGGCGAGATCAGCCTGGCGACGGCCTTCGCCCGCTCCTCCAACGTCGCCGCGGCGCGGCTGACGCAGCAGGTGGGCGTGCGCAACGTGATCCGCGCCGCGCGCGACCTCGGCATCTCCACGCCGATCGCAAACGAGGCGACGATCGGCCTCGGCACGTCGGAGGTGACGCTGCTGGAGCTGACCGCCGCCTACGCCGCGATCGCCAACGGCAGCTACCCGGTGCAGCCGCGCGGCCTTGCCAGTCCCAAGAACAAGAGCTGGTACCAGTCGCTGTCGGGCGGGCAGACGCGCATGGCGGAGGGCGTGCGCACGAACATGCTGTCGCTGCTCAATTCCTCCATCCGCGGCACCGGGCGCGCGGCGAACCTGCCGATGATGGCCTATGGCAAGACGGGCACGTCGCAGCAGGGGCGCGACGCGTGGTTCATCGGGTTTGCGGGCGACCTGGTGGTCGGCGTGTGGGTCGGCAACGACGACAACAGCCCCAACCCGGGCCTTCACGGCGGCGGCATCCCGGCGCAGATGTGGCGCCAGTTCATGGCGAGCGCGCTCAACATCCCCGATCCGGAACCCGAGCCCGAGCTGATCGAGGCGGGCGAGGACCAGGACGCGGGCAACGCCACGCTGGAGTTCGGCTTGCCCGAAGAGCTGCTGGAGCGCAGCGGCGAGGCGATCGACCAGGTGAACGAGCGGCTGGAGCGGCTGGGCGTCGGCACGCGCGTCAATCCCGACGGTTCGATCGACATCGGCCCGTCGCGCCGCGACTCCCCGCCCCGCGACCGCCGCGACGACCGCCGCCCGCCCGATGACGAGCCGCCGGGGCCGGACGAGTTCTAGCGCGATCGACATTCGCGCCGCCGGAGGAGCCTTCACCGCGCCTGGATGGCCATCCCCGCCGCCCAGCCGCTCGCCCAGGCCCATTGGAAATTGTAGCCGCCGAGCCAGCCGGTGACGTCCACCGCCTCGCCGATGGCGTACAGGCCGGGGACCCGGCGCGCCTCCATCGTCTTCGACGACAGGCCGTCGGTGGCGATGCCGCCGACCGTCACCTCCGCCTTGGCGAAGCCCTCCGTGCCATCGGGATGGAAGCGCCAGTCGGCCAGGCGGCGCTCCGCCTCCGCCAGCGCCTTGTCCGTCGCCTCGCCGAGCAGCGAGACGCCGAGCCGCTCCGCCAGCGCCTCGCCCAGCCGCGCGGGCACCGGCAGCGCGGCGGCGAGGGTCGAGCGCGGCTTCGCGCGCTTGGCGGCGGCGAGCCAGCCGGGAGCTTCGCCTGGCGCGAAATCGATCGCCACCGCCTCGCCGCGCCGCCAGTAGCTCGATGCCTGCAGGATCGCCGGGCCGGACAGGCCGCGATGGGTGAACAGCGCCGCCTCCGCGAAGGCGGCCTTCCCCGCGCGCGCGACGACGGGCGTGGCGACGCCGGAGAGCGAGCGGAACAGCGCCTCCTTCCCCGGCAGCGTCAGGGGCACCAGCGCGGGCCGCGGCTCCACCACCTTCAGGCCGAAGCGGCGCGCCAGGTCGTAGGCGATGCCGGTCGCACCCAGCTTGGGAATCGACGGCCCTCCGGTCGCGATCACCAGCGCGGGCGCGGTGCAGCCCGCCACAGCGAAGCGGCCGTCGGCGTGCGCCACCTCGCCGACCGGCGTCGACAGGCGGAGCGCTGCGCCCGCGCTCGCGTCCAGCAGCATCCGCACGATCTGCCGCGCGGAGCCGTCGCAGAACAGCTGGCCCAGCGTCTTCTCGTGCCAGGCGATGCCGTGGCGATCGACCATCGCGACGAAGTCCGCCGGGGTGTAGCGGTCGAGCGCGGAGCGCGCGAAATGCCGGTTGGCGGACAGGTAGCGCTCGGCCACGGTGCCGGTGTTGGTGAAGTTGCAGCGCCCGCCGCCGGAGATGAGGATCTTCTTTCCCGGCTCCTCCGCGTGGTCGATCACGACGACGCGGCGGCCGCGCTGCGCGGCAACGGCGGCGCACATCAGCCCCGCCCCGCCCGCGCCCAGGATGATGGCGTCGTACTCGGTCATGAGCGGCGGGTGGCACACTTTTCCGCCGCCGTCGCCCCTGCGTCAGTCCCGTCGACGTCCGTTGGGCCTGAGCGCAGCCACCGTCGCGCGTGGCCTTCGACTTCGGTCAGCACGAACGGATGCAGGCTTTCCCTACGTGATCGCCACCGCCTCCCGGTCCACGCACGCGGTCGCCGCGGCATAGTCGCCGCAGCTGCCGGCCCAGTTCTGGTAGACTCGCCCGTTCGCTGCCTTGTACCAGCTGCGGCAGTTCGGATCGGACCACACCGTCCGCTCCAGCAGCGCGGCGATGCGCTGGTTGAAGGCACGCTGGCCAGCGGGCGTCACCGCCGCGGCGCGGCCGCCCTCCGCCTCCACCTCGGCCAGGGCGGCGAGCATATAGTCGACCTGCCGCTCGATCATGAAGCTGATCGAATTGTGCCCGAGGTTCGTGTTCGGTCCATACAGCATGAACATGTTGGGAAAGCCCGCGACCATGATGCCCAGATACGCCTCCGGCCCGTCGCGCCACGCCTCGCGCAGCGACACTCCGCCCTCGCCCGTCACGTCCATCGACCAGTTCCACTCGGTCGTCTCGAACCCGGTAGCGAAGATCAGCACGTCAAGGTCGGCGAGGCCCGCCGCGGTGCGCACGCCCGCCGCCTCGACCCGCTCGATCGCGGCGGTTTCGAGATGCACGTTGTCGCGCATCAGCGCGGGGTAGAAGTCGTCGCAGATCAGGATGCGCTTGCACCCGATCGGATAGTCGGGCGTCAGCTTCGCGCGCAGCCCGGCGTCGGGCACCTGCGCCTCCAGATGGTCGAGCGCGGCACGGGTGAAGGCGGCGCGGCCCTCCGGCGTGAACTGGAACGCCTGCCAGAAGAAGGCGTCGGCGTTGTCGAAGATCATCGCGCGGCTGGCGGCGCCCAGTCGCATCGCCATGTCGATGTTGGTCGCCATCAGCGCCTTGGTCTCGTCGGTCACCGCGTGGTCGTTGCGCGGGATCACCCAATTGGGCGTGCGCTGGAACACGGTGAGGTGCGCGGCCTGTTTCGCGACCTCGGGGATCAGCTGCACCGCGCTGGCGGCGGAGCCCACGACGCCGACGCGCTTGCCGGCAAGGTCCAGCCCCTCGGGCCAATCCGCCGCGTGGAACATCGTGCCGGCGAAGTCGCGCACCCCGGCGATGTCCGGCAGCTGCGGACGGGAGAGCTGGCCCAGCGCGGGCACGATCGCGTCGACGGTCTCGCGCGCGCCCTTCTCCGTTACGATCTCCCACGCCGCGCCGTTCCACGCGGCGCTGGCGACGCCCTCGTTCAGGTGGAGGCAGTCGGCGAGGCCGAACCGGTCGACCAGCGAGCGCGTGTACGCGTGGATCTCCGGCCCGCGCGCGTAATGGTGGCTCCAGTGCGGATTGGGGGCGAAGCTGAATTGGTAGAGGATGGCGGGCACGTCGCAGGCGACGCCGGGGTAGCGGTTCGCGCGCCAGGTGCCGCCCACCGAGTCGGCGTGCTCGTACAGCAGCACCTCATGCCCCGCCTCGCGCGCCTTGATGGCGGCGCACAACCCGCCCATGCCCGCGCCCACGATCGCGATCCGCTTCGCCATTCCGGCCTCTCCTTCCACGACACGATGGCGCGATCGGGCGGCGATGGGAAGAGTTTAAGTCGATCCGCTTAGCGGTCGGCGATGCCGTAGCTGACGAACACCTGCTGGCGCGTTTCGATCGGCGCGGGCTTCACGTCGATCGCGACCGGAGCCGCCATCTGCTCGGGCGGCGGCGGGGGCGGCGCGGCGAGCGCGTTGGGAAAGGCGCCGAGATCCGCGGGCGCGTAGCTCGCCTGGTCGTTGACCGACACGAGCGCGCCGAGCCGCGCACCCGCGCCGGCCGCCACCGCCTCCGCCCGCACCTTCGCGTCGGCGATCGCGGCGGCGGTGGCGGCACGCTGCGCCGCGGCGCGGTCGGCCAGTTCGAAGGCGGACAGGCGCGCGTCGCTGGCGCCCAGCCGCGCCGCGAGACCAACCGCGGTGCCCGCCTTCTCGACCGCGCGGGTCCGCACCAGCCCCTGCGCGCGGGCGAGATAGCCGGTGACGGCGCACGCCCCCTGGCTGAGCCGCGGCTGGCCGTTGTAGCCGCTGTCGTCGCAGCCCTTCTCCTTCACCTCGATGACCAGCACGTTGCTGGTCGTCACGTCGGTACCCGCGCCGAGCAGCTGGGCGAGCGCACCCGCCACCGCGCGCTGCCGGGCGGCGAGCGCCTGCGACGCGGCATCGGGCGTCGCGCCCTCGCCGCGGATCCAGTAATCGATCCGCGCGAGATCGGGCGGGGTGCGGACGACACCCACGCCGGTAACGCGGATCGTCCGCTCCGCCGGCACCTGCTGCGCCGCGGCGGCGGCGGGGAGGAGGGTGACGGCGGCGAGTATCAGAGGTTTCACGGAGTCTCTCCTCGTGCACGAAATTTCGTCGTCATGCCGGACTCGTTTCGGCCTCCAAGCGTCTCGCGAACCGCTCCGGGCTCCCCGGCAAGGCTCTCCCGAGCTTCGCCGAAGGGTCCGGGGTGACAAGGACCCCCACCGATCAGATCGCCGCCAGCGCCTGTTCCATGTCGGCGACCAGATCGTCCGCGTCTTCCACGCCGATCGAGATGCGCACGAGGTTGTCGGTGATGCCCAGCGCCTGCTTGCGCTCGTCCGCCACCGACAGGTGCGTCATGCCCGCGGGGTGCGACGCCAGCGTCTCCGTGCCGCCCAGCGACACCGCCAGCTTCGCGATCTTCAGCGCATCAAGAAAGCGGAACGCCTCCGCCTCGCCCCCCTTCAGGTAGAGCGAGAAGGTGGAGCCGCCGCCCGAGCAATGGCGGCGGTAGATGTCGGCCTGTCGTCCTTCCGCCTCCTTCAGGAAGCCGAGGTAGCCGACCCGCTCCACCTTGGGGTGGTCGCGCAGGAAGGTGCAGACCTTCTCCGCATTCTCGCCCGCGCGGCTCATCCGCAGCTCCAACGTCTCCAGGCTGCGCAGCAGCATCCAGGCGGTGTTCGGGTCGCAGATCGTGCCGATCGTGTTGCGCATCAGCCGCACCGCGTCGATGTGCGCCTTCGACCCCAGCACGCCGCCGGCGACCAGGTCCGAGTGGCCGCCCGCATATTTGGTCAGTGAGTAGACGACGAGGTCCGCCCCGTGCCGCAGCGGCTGGTGCCACAGCGGGCCGAGGAACGTGTTGTCGATCGCGATCGGCGGGGCCTCCGCCTCGCCGTCGAAGGTGGCGTCGCGGCTCGCCGCCACCGCCTCCACGTCGACCAGCGCGTTGGTCGGGTTGGCGGGGCTTTCCAGGTAGATCAGCGCGACCCGCCCCTGCCCCTTCGCCTTCGCCAGCACCGCGTCGATCTCCTCGCGCGTGGCGCCGGCGGGAAAATCGAGCCACTGCACGCCGAACTTGCCCAGGATGCGCGCGATCAGCGTCTCCGTCGCGGCGTACAGCGGACCGGAATGGACGATCGTGTCGCCCGGCTTCACCATGGCGAGGAACAGCGTCGCGATCGCGGACATGCCGCTGGAGAAGGCGAGCGCATCCTCGGCCCCTTCCCAAATCGCCAGCCGGTCCTCGAGGATCTCCTGATTGGGGCCGTTGAAGCGCGAGTAGACGAGGCCCTCCGCGCCGCCCGGCCGCTTGCCCGTCACGCCCTCGAAATGGCGCTTGCCCGCCGCGGCGTTGGGGAACACGAAGGTGGAGGTGAGGAAGACCGGGGGCTTCAGCGAGCCTTCGGACAGCATCGGATCGTAGCCGTGGCCCATCATCAGCGTGGCCGGCTTCAGCTTGCGACCGCCGATCGCCTCCGTCTCCGGCCTCGGCGATACGCGCCCGGCGACGCCGGTCAGGTCGTCCTCGGTTTCCATCTGATCTTCCTCATTTCTTAACGTAGGGCACGAACTCGCCGAAGCGGCAGAAGGCCGACGGGATGGTCGTGCCGGGTTGCAGCGTACGGAAGCGATCGTTGCGGCACAATTGGCTGCCCCACACCTCCAGCACCAGCGTGTCGTTGGGGTTCAGCCGGGTGCACTGGCCGATCGGGTGGGTGATCCACAGCCGCCGGCCGTCGCGCAGCGTCAGCGTATTCGCGTCGGCGATGACGACGCGGTTCGTCTGGTCCAGCCGCACGCAATTGGCGGGCTTCCCGGCGACGCGGCCGGCGCGCGGATCGGTCGACTTGGCCGACGCGACCGCCGTGCCGGCGAATGCGAGCAGCGCGATGGCGCGCAGCATCTCAGCGCGCCGCCGTGTACGGCGTGAAGGACCCCAGCGCGCAGCCGCCCGTGCCGATGCCGGTCTGCCGGTCCACCGTCTGCGCGATGTCGCCGCGGCACAGGCGGGTCTGATACTGGCGCGTCACGAGCACGTCGTTCAGCCCCACGCCCTGGCACCCGCCGTTGGTCTCGCTGACGTAGACCAGCTTGCGGCTGACGCGATAGATCAGCTTGTCGCCATAGGCGCTGAGCGAGGGGCGCGTGAAGCGGGTGTCGATGCAGCTGACCGGCTTGCCCGGCGTCTTGCCCGCGACCAATTTGCGATAGTCCGCCTCCGCGCGGCTCGGCCGGTCCTGCGACACGCCCGCACCGGCCGCGAACGTGGCCGCGCCTGCACCGGCAGCAATGAGGAAGATCAACGACTTACGCATCACCCTTCTCCTTCGCGCGTCCAACGCGCTAGCCGCGAAAAGCATCCTTGCCGGCGCGCAATTCGGCGAGCGCCGCGGCATCGGTCGCGCGCAGGAACGGATTGGTGGCGCGCTCCTCGCCGATCGTCGTCGGCACCGTGGGCTGCCCCCCGGCGCGCAGCCGGTCGACCTCCTCCATCCGCGCGGCCAGCGCGGCGTTGCCGGGGTCGACGGAGCGCGCGAAGCGGCCGTTCGACTGCGTATATTCGTGCCCGCAATAGACGCGCGTCGTATCGTCCAGCGCGGCGAAGCGGCGCATGTTGCCGAACATCTGCGTCGCATCGCCCTCGAACAGCCGGCCGCACCCCATCGCGAACAGCGTGTCGCCGGTGAAGATCGCGCCGTCCTGCGCGAAGTGGAAGGCGATGTGCCCCGCGGTATGCCCGGGCACCTCCATCACGGTGGCGACGTGCGCGCCCAGCGTGGCGGTGTCGCCCTCCCTCACGCCGTCGTCCAGCGCGGGGATCTTCGCCCGCTCCGCCTCCGGCCCGATCACGCGCGCGCCGGTGGCGGCGACCACCGCTTCGTTGCCGCCGGTGTGGTCGGGATGCCAGTGGGTGATCCACACCGCGCCGATCGACCAGCCGCGTTCCTGCGCGGCAGCCAGCACGGGGGCCGCCTCGCCGGGGTCGACCACCATCGTCGCGCCGCTGTCGGAATCGCGCACGAGCCAGCTGTAATTGTCGCCGAGAACGGGGACGCGCACGATCTCCAGCACGGCCTACCAGGTCCCGGTGTTCGGCATCGAGGCCCACGGCTCGGCGGGGGCGAGCACGCCGTCCTGCAACAGCTCCACGGAGATGCCGTCGGGGGACTTGACGAACGCCATGTGGCCGTCGCGCGGAGGGCGGTGGACGGTGTAGCCCGCGTCGAGCACGCGCTGGCAGGTCTCGTAGATGTTGTCGACGCGATAGGCGAGATGCCCGAAATTGCGCCCGCCGCCATATTCCTCCGGCGCGCTGCCGTCCTCCGCGGGCCAATTGTACGTCAGTTCCACTTCCGCCCGCGCGCGCTCGCCCGGCTTGTTCATGTCCTCGGGCGCGGCGAGGAAGATCAGCGTGAAGCGGCCCGCCTGGTTCTCCATGCGCCGGACCTCCTTCAGTCCGAGCACCTCGAAGAAGCGGATCGTGGCGTCGGGATCGGCGACGCGGACCATGGTGTGCAGGTATTTCACTTCGGCTCCTTCGATGCGAATTGTGCGAGGGCGTTGGCGGCGGAACGCCCGGCGGGGGCATCGGGTGCCAGCCGAGCGGCCTCCTTCCACGCCGCCTCCGCCTTGTCCGCCTCCCCCGCGGCGGCGGCGATGTTGCCGGCCTCCAGCTGGACCTGCGCGTCGTCGGCGGAGCGGCGCAGCGCCTGCGCGATGTCGGCGCGGGCGCGCGGCAGGTCGCCCTCGCGTCGCGCCAGCGTGGCGGACAGCAGCCAGGCGAGCGGATCGTCCCCCGCCAGCGCGGTCGCCTGATCGAGGTCGGTGCGCGCCGCCGCCGGCTGCCCTGTGGCGACGAGCGCGCGGGCGCGGTCGAGATGCGCCTCGCCGCGCGCCAGCCCCTCCAGCGTGCCCGCGGCCAGCGCGGCGTCGAGCGCGGCGCGCGCCTTCGCCGCACTCCCGGCGGCAAGCCAGGCGTTCCCCGCCTGCGCCCAGTAATCCGCCGCCTTGCCGTCGCGCGCCAGCTCGCCAGCGCGCGCCGCTTCCGTGAAGGCGGCGGCGGCCTCGGCGAAGCGCTCCTGCCCGGCGAGGGCGAGGCCCAGGCACTGGCGCGCGGTCGCCCCGCCGCCCACGGTCGCGCGGGCGGCACGCTCGGCCGCCGCCGGATCGGTGCGCGCCAGCGCGGTACAGGACGGCGCGGCGGCTTGCGCCAGCAGCGCGAGAAGGATCATGGCACGACGTCCTCGACCGCGCGGATCAGCAGCGCGAGGTCGTCCTCGCGCGACAGGCGGTGGTCGCCGTCCTTGACCAGCCACGTCTGAACGTGGGGCGAACGGATCAGCTGCGCCAGCGCCACGGTGCGGTGCCACGGCACGTCCGGATCCGCCTGTCCCTGCAGAAAGCGGACCGGCCCGTCGAAGGCGATGGGCCCGTGCATCAGCCGGTTGGCCTCGCCCGACTGCCAGAAGCGGCGGGTGTAGACCGTGGGCGCCGGGCCGTAGGGATTGGCGCGCTCCAGCCGGCCGTGCTGGAGGAGGTACATCTTCTCGTCCTGGCCGAAGCCCCAGTCGGTGAAATCGGGCGCGGGCGCGATACCGACCAGCGCGGCCACGCGATCCGGCCGGGCGAGCGCGGCCAGCAGCATGATCCACCCGCCCATCGAGCTGCCCACCAGCACCACCGGCCCGTCGAGACGATCGATCATCGCCAACGCGTCGTCGCGCCAGTCGGCCAGCGCCTGCTCCTCGAACGCACCCTCGCTCTGCCCGCAGCCGGCATAGTCGAAGCGCAGGAAGGCGCGGCCCCGCGCCTTGGCCCATTGCTCTAGCGCGATCGCCTTCGTGCCGGTCATGTCGCTGGCGTAACCGGGCAGGAAGACGATCGTCGGGCCGCGGCCGGGCGTGTGGTGGAAGGCGAGTTGCGGGCGGAGCGTGTCGGTCATGCGCCGGGAGATAGGGCCGGCGACGGGCGGCGTCACCCGCCCTTGGACAGGCTGTCGAAGACGTCCTCGATCCGCCGGTCGAACAGCTCGGCGATGTGCCGCTGGCTCTACCCGCGCTCGGCTGGCAGGTCCTTCAGCCCGTTCCTCATGCCCGGCGCTCCTACACCCGGTTCACGCCGGCGCCGAGGCCCGGCCCGGCGAGCCGGGCCACCGGGTTGTGACAGACCTCGACCCGCAGCGCCACGCCGGAGCGCTCGAGCGAGTCCCGGGCGGTCGCGATGGAAAGGGCGAGCGCGCCGGCGGCCATCAGTGCGCCAGCCTTACGTCAAGCGTGCTTTCCATCGAGCATCCGCACCATCTCGGCCGCGAGCAGCGACAGCGTGTCGTCGCGCGCTCCCATCACGACGATGCGGTCGCCCGCGCGCGCCTCCGCCACCAGATACGCGGCGGCGGCCGCGCGGTCGGCGATGTGGCGGGCGGGAGCGCCGGCGACGGCGAGGTCGCGCACGATGTCGGCGCTGGTCACCTCGCGCGCCACGGTCCCGCCCTGGTAGACGGGATCGCACAGCACCAGCCGGTCCTCCGCCGCCAGCCGCCCGGCGAACATCGCGACCAGTTCGGCGCGCATCACCTTCAGCGGGCCGAAGCCGTGCGGCTGGAACAACGCCAGCACGCGGCCGGGAAAGGCGTGGAGCGTATCGAGCGTGGCGGCGATCTTGTCCGGATTGTGCCCGAAATCGTCGATCACGGCGACGCCGCCGGCTTCACCGACGCGGTCGAAGCGACGGCGCAGGCCGGTGAACCCCGCGATCGCGGCGCAGGCGTGCGCCAGCGGCACGCCCGCGGCCACCGCCGCGCCGATCGCGGCGAGTGCGTTGGCGACGTTGTGGCGGCCGGGCACCTGGAGCCGCACCCGCTCGCCGGCGACGGTGAAGGCGATGGCGAACGGCTCCTCGACGATGTCGGTCGCGACGAGATCGCCCTGCCCGCCGAGCGAGAAGGACGTGACGCGGTCGCGCGGCAGCCGCATCGCCAGCGTGGCCGCGTCCGCATTGTCGGCGTTGACGATCGCGTGGCGCGCGTGCGCGATGAAGTCGCCGAACAGCCGGTTCAGCTCGTCGAGCGACTTGTGGTCGAGGCTGACGTTGTTCAGCACCGCCACGTGCGGCGCGTAGAGCGCGATCGATCCGTCGCTCTCGTCCACTTCGCTGACATAGGCGTCGCCCGCGCCCACCAGCGCGCTGGCGAAGGGGCGGTCGGCGCGCGCGAAATCCTTCATCACCGCGCCGTTCATCACAGTGGGATCGCGTCCCGCGGCGTGGAGGATCGCGGCGATCATGCCGGTGACGCTGGACTTGCCGCTGGTGCCCGCCACGCCGATCGGCAGGCGGCTGGCGTTGAACAGCGCGGCGTTCAGCTCCGCGCGCGACAGCCGCGGGCAGCCGAGCCGCCGGGCGGCGACCATGTCCGCCACCGTCTCCTCCACCGCGGCGGAGGCGACGACGGTCTGCACGGGCGAGACGATGCCGCTGCCGTCCTGCGGATGGAGTGCGATGCCGAGCGCGCGCAGCGCGTCGAACTTGGCGGGCACCCGCCCCTGGTCGAGGCCGCGATCCGACCCGGCGACGACCGCCCCGCGCCCGGCGAGGATCATCGCCAGCGGCATCATGCCCGACCCGCCGATGCCGACGAGGAAGAAGGAGCACCCGTGAAGATTGCCGTCCTGCATGGGCGCGCTATCGGCGGTTCGGCGCACGCGGGCAAGCGTGCAGGCCGTCATGCCGGGCTTGTCCCGGCATCCACCGTGCCGCACAAGCACCCCGCTCCGCTCCTGCGGTTCGGTGAAATGCCGGGACGAATCCGGCACGACGGAGCGGGCCGGAAGGGAACAGGCGATGCGGATCGGGGTACTGGCGGCGAGCAGCGTGGCGAACCCGGACGTGATCGCGCCCGTGTCCGCCTTCGCGGCGATCGCCTACCCCGAGGTCGACCTGGTCTTCCACCCGCAATGCTACGCGCATGATGGCCATTTCGCCGGGTCTGACGCGGTGCGTGCGGCCGCGTTCCTGCAATATGCCAACGATCCCGCGTTCGAGGCGATCTGGTTCCTGCGCGGCGGCTACGGGTCCAACCGCCTGCTCTCCACCGTCATGCCGCAGCTGAACGAGGCGGCGCGGCGCAAGACGTATCTCGGCTATTCCGACGTCGGCTTCCTCCTGTCCGCGCTCTACGCCCGCCGCATCGGGCGGCCGGTGCACGGCCCGATGGCGAGCGACATCCGCCGCAGGCAGGGCGACGCCACCGTCGCGCGCGCGCTCGGCTGGATGGCGCGCGCCGACCGCAGCGCGCTGGAGCCGGGGTTGCGCGGCCAGCCTTCGGTGGCGCTGAACCTTTCCATCCTGACGGCGCTGGTCGGGACGCCGTGGCTGCCCGACCTCGCCGACCACGTGCTGATCGTGGAGGAGGTGTCGGAGCAGATGTACGCGATCGACCGAATGCTGTTCACGCTGGGCAACGCGACGCAGCTGCGCACGCTGGCCGGGGTGCGGCTGGGTGCCGTCACCGACGTGGGCGAGAACGATCCGCCCTGGGGCGAGACGCTGGAGTTCATGATGGAGCGATGGTGCCGGGAGCTGGGCGTCCCCTATCTCGGCCGGGCGGACGTGGGGCACACGCAGACGAACCGCGTCGTGCCGTTCGGCATCGCGTGAGGCAACTCGCCATCCTGCTCGCGCTCGCCGCCCCGGTCGTGGCGCAGGAGGCGCCGCCCGGCGCGCCGGTGACGCCTTACGTCCATCCGGCCAAGGCGTATCTCTTCGCGCACATGACGAAGGCGCGCTACGGCGTCCTCCACTACTCGGTCAGCCTGGACGGGCTGCACTGGCGCGCGCTGAACGGCGGGCGACCGGTGTCGAACGAGTATCGCGGCCACGCCTCGATCGCAAAGGGTCCGGACGGGCGCTGGTACCTCGTCGGCAACCGCAGCGACGACGACCCGCTGATCCGCTTCTCCGTCTCCGACGACCTGATCCGCTGGACGCCGTTCGGCACCTACCGGCCCGACCTGAAGGCGGGGATGCGCGACGCGCTGCCCCGGATCGGCGCGCCCAAGCTGATGTACGACGCGCCCTCGCGCCGCTTCCTGCTGACGTGGCACACGCCGACGGTGCCGGGCGACGATCGCGATCCGGAGCGCTACTGGGCCAGCCAGCGGACGCTGTACGTCACCTCGCCCGACCTGAAGGCGTTCACCGGACCGCCGCGACGGCTGTTCGAATGGGACATGGCGACGATCGACACGATCGTGCAGCCGGACGGCGCCCGCGGCTATTGCGCGATCGTGAAGGACGAGCGCTATCCGTCGTTCGAGTGGCCGACGGGCAAGACGATCCGCGTCAGCTGCGCGCCGCGGCTGACCGGCCCCTACCCGTTCCCCGGCCCGCCGCTCAGCCCGAATTTCCGCGAGGCGCCCACGCTGATCCGCTCGCCCGACGACCGCGAGTGGTGGCTCTACTACGAGCAATATGCGGGCACCGCCTACGGGCTGACACGCGGGCGGACGCTGCAGGGACCGTGGTATCAGGCGTCGGGCAACACCGGCATGCCCGCGTGGGATCGCTTCGGGCTGCCCCCCGGCGTGCGGCACGGATCGATGATCGCGATCTCGCGACGCGAGTATGACGGGCTGGCGCGCGCCTTTCCCGACTAGGTTGCGCCTGCTACGGCGCTGGCCGGTTTCGCGTTCGCCCAAGGTAGTCGCCGTCATGATCCTCCCCCTCCTGCTCGCCGCCGCCGCGCCGCAGGACGCGCCGCCGATCGTCGTCAGCGGCCCCCTGCCCGCCACGCCGCAGACGCCGGCGACGATGGTGGTCGAGCCGGTGGCGATGATGATCGCCGCGTTCGACGGCGATGGCGACGCGCTGGTCGACCGATCGGAGCTGATCGCCGGCGTGAAGGCCTCGTTCGAGGCGATCGACACGGCGAAGACCGGCACGCTGCGCTACATCGCCTTCTCCGACTGGGCGCTGCGCTACCTGGGCGACCGCGCCGCGCTGCCCAGTCCGTTCGAGGTGGACAAGAACCAGGACGACCAGGTCTCGCTGGACGAGTTGCAGGACCATTTCAGCCGTCTGTTCGCGCGCTACGACCGCGACGGCAGCAAGACGATCAGCCGCGCCGAGTTGCTGACGTTCCGCACCGGGCCGATCGACGCCAACGGCCCGACGCAGGGGCTGCGACCCGGCGACAAGCCCAAGGCACCGCCGCCGGCGGGACGGCCACGGCGGCGATGACGCGCTTCGCCTTCACCATCGCCGCCATCGACGGGCGGGCGCGCACCGGCACCATCGCGATGGCGCGCGGCGAGATCCGCACGCCTGCCTTCATGCCGGTCGGCACCGCCGCCACGGTGAAGGCAATGAAGCCAGGCGACGTGCGCGCCGCGGGCGCCGACATCATTCTGGGCAACACCTATCACCTGATGCTGCGTCCGGGCGCCGAGCGGGTGGCGCGGCTGGGCGGGCTGCACGCCTTCATGGCGTGGGACCGGCCGATCCTGACCGACTCGGGCGGCTATCAGGTGATGAGCCTGTCCGAACTGACGAAGCGCAGCGAGGAAGGCGTCGCCTTCGCCAGCCACCTCGACGGCAGGCGCCACCTCATCACGCCCGAGCGGTCGATCGAGATCCAGCGACTGCTGGGAAGCAACATCGTGATGGCGTTCGACGAACTGGTGCCCACCACGTCGACGCGCGAGGTGCAGGCGGCGGCGATGGAGCGGTCGATGCGCTGGGCCCGCCGGAGCCGCGACGCGTTCGACGCCGGTGGCGATCACGCCGCGCGCAACGCCGTCTTCGGCATCCAGCAGGGCGCGCTCGACGAAGGGCTTCGCTGCGCCAGCGCCGACGCGCTGATCGACATCGGCTTCGACGGCTACGCCATCGGCGGGCTGGCGGTGGGCGAGGGGCAGGAGGCGATGTTCGCCTGCCTCGACTACGCCCCGCAACAGCTGCCGGCGGACCGCCCGCGCTACCTGATGGGCGTGGGCAAGCCCGACGACATCGTCGGCGCGGTGGAGCGCGGGGTCGACATGTTCGACTGCGTGCTGCCGACGCGGTCGGGCCGCACCGGGCAGGCGTTCACGCGCGCCGGGCCGATCAACATCCGCAACGCGCGCTTCGCCGAGGATACCGGCCCGCTCGACCCCGCCTGCGCGTGTGCGGTATGCGCCACGTGGAGCCGCGCCTATCTCCACCACCTCGTCCGCAGCGGGGAAATTCTGGGCGCGATGTTGATGACGGAACACAATATCGCCTTCTATCAGGCGCTGATGGCCGATCTGCGCGCCGCGATTGCGGAGGGACGGCTGGCGAGCTTCGCCGCCGACTTCCGCACCCGCTACGCCGCCAAGGGAGAGAAGGCATGACCGACGAACCGAACGAGATCCTGGCCGCCGTCGCCGCCGCCAAGGCGCACGAGGAAGCGGGCGCGGGCAAGGCCGCGGCGGAGCGGCGCGAGCGCAACTGGCAGCTGGGCAAGATCGGCCTGGGCGTCGGCATCGGCTCGGCCGCGGTGGCCGCGGCGGTGCTGTTCGCCAATCGCGGCAAGAAGGACTGAGCCGAGCCCTCCGCGGGGCCGGCATCGACGAAATGTAAGGCTTTCGCGGGCTACAGCCGCGCGCGTGACGGCGCTTTCCCTCCCCCGCTCCGCTGCGCAGGCCGCGGTCGTGCTGGCGGCCGCCGTGTGGAGTGCGGTGGCGCTGGCGGGCGGATGGTTCGCCGCGCAGGCGGCGCTGCGCTGGCTGGCACCGGCGCCGGTCGCCGCGGCTCCGGTCGTCAGCCGGATCGTTCCCTCTCCAGCCGCTCCGCTGCTGTCCTCGCCCGGGCGCGGCGCGACGGGAACGATCGCGCTGCCGCGGCTTCCCGCCGTCGCGCCGACGCCCGGCGTCGCGGCGCGCGCCTTCTCGCTGGCCGGCATCGCCGCGGTCGATCGCGGGCGCGCGCTCCAGTGCCTCGCCACCGCGGTCTATTACGAGGCGGCGAGCGAGAGCGACGACGGCCAGCGCGCGGTGGCGCAGGTGGTGCTGAACCGCGTACGCCATCCCGCCTTTCCGGGCACCGTGTGCGGCACCGTCTACCAGGGATCGGAACGCGCCGGCTGCCAGTTCAGCTTCGCTTGCGACGGCGCGATGGCGCGCGCACCGTCGCGAGACGGCTGGGCGCGGGCGCTGCGCAACGCGGCGGCACTGCTGAACGGACAGGTCTTCGCGCCGGTCGGCTGGGCGACACACTATCACACCTTCGCGGTGACACCGGCGTGGAACCGCACGTTGGTGATGACGGACGCGATCGGCGCGCATTTCTTCCATCGCTGGAAGGGGTTCTACGGCACGCCGGCGGCCTTCACCCGGCGCTATCGCGGCGGCGAGCCGCTGCCCGGCCCGCACGTCGACATCGTGCCGGCGGAGGTCGAGCCGCCCCCCGCCCTCGCAGCAATCGCCTCGCCCGCGCCGGAGCGCGTGTCCGCATCCGCCGCCGTGCCGGCCTTACCCGAATCGACGATTCTCGATCGGTGGAAGGACACGGGCAAGCCGCTGCGCTGAGCGGGATCGATGCTAGCGGCAGCGCACGTTGTTGCGATCGACCGACTTGCCGAGCGCCGCGCCGCCCGCGCCGCCCAGGATCGCGCCCAGCAGACCCGACCCGCCCGGCGAGATGACCGCGCCCAGTGCGCCGCCCGCCAGGCCGCCGACGATCAGTCCGGTCGTGCCGTCGCTGCGGCGGCAATAGTAGCGGCCATCCTGGCCGGCGTAGACGCGGTCGCGATTCCCGAGGCGGCGCTCGCGATAGCCCGGTCCGTCACGATAGTAGCGGTCGGCGTAATAGCCCCCGTATGCGGGATCGACGCGATCGTAATCGTACGCGCCCCAGCCGTTGTAGCCTGCACTGCGCGGGCCGTAGCCGCTGCCGTAGCTGGAGCATCCCGCCACCATCGCCGCCGCGCCGATCACCGCCGCCGTTATCGCCTTCATCGCCCGTCTCCCATCGCCTGCACGGCTGGGGAATGATCGGCATCAGGTTTCGGTTGCATGTGAAACGTTCGCCCCGCCGGAGGTGTCCGGCGGGGCGGGTGGAGGGCTGGCTCAGCGGCGATGGCCGCCGCGGTGACCCTGGCGATCGTGCTTCTGGTTATAGACCCGCGCGCTCAGCTGGTCGAAGCGCCGGTTCAGGTCCTGCCGCTCCCAGTTGGAGAGGCCGTTCGAGCGGCGGTAGCGCTGCTCGAGGTTGGCGAGATCGCGGAACTGGGTGCGCAGGCGATAGGCCTCGTTGCGGTTCAGCGCGCCCGACCGGATGCCCTGGTCGATGCGCTGGTCCAGCCGCTGCTGGCGCTGGTTGATCGACTGCCACGGCGCGGCCGAGGCGACCGAGGGCGCCGCGACGGCGGCGATGCCCAGGGCGGCGACGAAAGCGGTCTTGATGCGGTTCATGTCCTACACTCCTCTTTCACCGGCGTTTCCGGCCGATGAGAAGGAGATAGGCGGCGATCGTCGCGAATGTTTCGCGGGCAAGCGGCGAAAGTGTAACGGCGTGTCGCGGACGCGGCGGGTCCGTTCAGCTTTACTCCCCTCCCCTTACCGGGAGGGAAGCAAGGAGGTCACCGCGCGATGCCGCCCGCCGCCAGCACCGCCAGCGTGACGAGGTCGCTGGCGCTCGACGTCATCGGCGCGATCTGGACCGCCTTCTCCATGCCGACCAGCATCGGCCCGATCATGTGGTCGCCGCCCAGTTCGCGCAGCAGCTTCGCCGAGATGTTGGCCGATTGCAGCCCCGGCATCACCAGCACGTTGGCCGGGCCGGACAGGCGCGCGAAGGGATAGTTGGCCAGCTGTCGCGGATTAAGCGCGACGTCGGGCGCCATCTCGCCCTCATATTCGAAGCCGACCTGCCGGCCGTCCAGCACCTCCACCGCGGCGCGGATGTTGTCGAGCCACTGGCCTTCCGGATTGCCGAAGGTCGAATAGCTGAGGAAGGCGACGCGCGGCTCGTGCCCCATGCGCCGCGCCACCGCGGCGGTCTGCTCCGCGATGTCGGCCAGTTCCTCGCCGGTGGGACGCTCGTTCACCGTCGTGTCGGCGATGAAGACGGTGTGCGACTGGCCGACCAGCACGTGGATGCCGAACGGCGTGCGGCCGGGCGCGGGATCGATCACCCGCTTCACCTCGCGCATCGAATGCGCCCAGGTGCGGGTGATGCCGGTAATCATCGCATCCGCCTCGCCCAGCTGGAGCAGCACCGCGCCGAAGATGTTGCGGTCCTGATTGATCATCCGCTCGCAATCGCGGCGCAGGAAGCCGCGGCGCTGAAGCCGCTGGTAGAGGAAGTCGGCCATGCGCGGCACCAGCGGCGAGATGCGGCTGTTGTGGACCTCATATTCCTCGGGATGGGCGATGCCGAGCGCGCGCAGACGGTCGTGCACGTCGTCGCGGCCCACCAGCACGGGCACGCCGTAGCCGCCTTCTTTGAAGGCGATGGCGGCGCGCAGGACCACCTCCTCCTCGCCCTCCGCGAACAGCACGCGCTTGGGATGCGCGCGCGCGCCCTCGTAGGCGAGGCTGAGCACCGCCGTCGTCGGGTTGAGCCGGGCGCGCAGCTGCTGGCGATAGGCGTCGAGATCGAGGATCGGCTTCGTCGCGACGCCCGAGTCCATCGCGGCCCGCGCCACCGCCAGCGACACGTTCTCCATCAGGCGCGGGTCGAAGGGTGCCGGGATGATGTAGTCGGGGCCGAAGACGTGCCGCACGCCGTAGGCGGCGGCGACTTCCTCGGGCACGCGCTCGCGCGCCAGTTCGGCGATCGCCTGTGCCGCGGCGATCTTCATCTCGTCGTTGATGCCGGTCGCGCGCACGTCCAGCGCGCCGCGGAAGATGAAGGGGAAGCCGAGGACGTTGTTGACCTGGTTGGGATAGTCCGACCGACCCGTCGCGACGATCGCGTCCGGACGCGCCGCCTTCGCCAGTTCGGGCCGGATCTCCGGCTCGGGATTGGCCATGGCGAAGATGATCGGCGCCTTCGCCATGTCCTTCACCATCTCCGGCTTCAGCGCGCCCGCGGCGGAGAGGCCGAGGAACACGTCGGCGCCGTGCAGCGCGTCCGTCAGCGTGCGGCGGTCGGTGGCGGCGGCGTGCGCCGACTGCCATTGGTTCACGTCCTCCCGCCCCTGGTAGATCACACCCTTGCGGTCGCAGATCAGCACGTTGTCGTGGCGCACGCCCATCGCCTTGATGAGCTCGGTACAGGCGATGGCGGCGGCACCCGCGCCGTTGACCACCACCTTCACGTCCGCCAGCGCGCGCCCCGTCAGCAGGCAGGCGTTGATGAGGCCGGCGGCGGTGATGATCGCGGTGCCGTGCTGGTCGTCGTGGAAGACGGGGATGTTCATCCGCTCGCGCAACGTCTGCTCGATGATGAAGCATTCGGGCGCCTTGATGTCCTCCAGGTTGATGCCGCCGAACGTCGGCTCCATCAGCTCGATCGCGTCGATCAGGCGATCGACATCCTCGGTCTTCAGCTCGATGTCGATCGAATCGACGTCGGCGAAGCGCTTGAAGAGCACCGCCTTGCCCTCCATCACCGGCTTGGACGCGAGCGCGCCGAGGTTGCCGAGGCCGAGGATCGCGGTGCCGTTGGAGATGACGGCGACGAGGTTGCCCTTGGCCGTGTAATCGTAGGCGGTCGCCGGATCGTCGGCGATGGCGCGCACCGGCACGGCGACACCGGGGGAATAGGCGAGCGCCAGGTCGCGCTGCGTCGCCATCGGTTTGGACGCGACGATCTCGATCTTGCCCGGGCGTCCTTCGGAATGGAACAGCAACGCTTCCCGGTCGGAGAATTGGTTGCGTTCCTCGCTGCGGGTGCGGTCGTCGGTCATGCCCCTGCCCTTACGGAAACAGGTCGCGGTTGCAAACGCCCTCATGCGCCAGCAACCAGCGCTTCGCGGCGAGGCCGCCGGCGAAGCCGGTCAGCGCGCCGCCGCTGCCGATGACGCGATGGCACGGCAGCACGATCGACAGCGGGTTGCGCCCGTTCGCGGCACCGACCGCACGCGTGGCGGCGGGGCGGCCGATGGCGCGTGCGACCTCGGCATAGCTGCGCGTCTCGCCGAAGGGGATCTGACCGAGCGCGGTCCAGACCGCGCGCTGGAACGGGGTGCCGCGCGGGGCGAGCGGCAGGTCGAAGGCGATGCGGGCACCGGCGAAATACTCGCGCAGCTGCGATGCCGCGGCGGCGAGGACGGAGTGCGTCGCATCCTCCTCCGGCACGGGCAGCGGCACGCGCGCGGGCGCGTCATCCGGCCACAGCAATGCGACGAGACCTGCGTCGTCAACGACGAGTGCCAGGGTGCCGACGGGGGACGCGAACGTGGTGCGGCGAAGCATGGCGCAGGCCTAGCCTAGGACCGCGGCCGCGCCTACAATGCCGCTGATGAAGCACGAACCCGGCATCTTCGAGCAACCCGATCCGGACGTGGAAGCCGCGGCGATCGCGCGGGCACGCGCGGACATCGCGGCGGGACGCTACCACGACCATGCCGTGGTGGCGGAGTGGCTCAAGACGTGGGGAAAACCGGGCCGCCTGCCGTTCAGGGAGTGGCTCGCTGCGCGGGATGCATAGGGTCGTCTGGCTCGACGAGGCGGCCGACCAGCTCGACGCGATCGTCGCTTATATCGAGTTGTTCGATCCCGCGGCTGCCGATCGGATCGCCAAACGGCTACTCGCCGTCGCGGACAGCCTTGCGTACTTTCCGCAGCGCGGCCGACCCTCGCGGGAGGGTTCGCGCGAGATGGTGACCGTTCCTCCCTACATCCTGCGGTACGACGTGCACGACGGGATCGTCTACATCCTTGGCGTCCGCCACGGCGCCCGCCGCCCGGACTGACCGCGATGACAACTCCCGCCCCCACGCCGATGATGGCGCAATATCTCGCGCTGAAGGCGGAAGCCGGCGATTGCCTGCTGTTCTATCGCATGGGCGATTTCTTCGAACTGTTCTTCGACGACGCGCGCGTCGCGGCGCAGGTGCTGGACATCGCGCTGACCGCGCGGGGCGAGCATGAAGGCAACAAGGTGCCGATGTGCGGCGTGCCCGTCCACGCCGCCACCGCCTATCTCCAGCGGCTCATCAAGGCGGGGCACCGCGTCGCCATCGCCGAGCAGACGGAGACGCCGGAGGCGGCGCGCAAGGCGCGCGGGTCCAAGGCGCTGGTCAATCGCGGCATCGTGCGCGTCGTCACGGCGGGCACGCTGACCGAGGAGGCGCTGCTCGACGCGCGCTCCGCCAATTGGTGCGTCGCCGTTGGCGAGGCAGGCGGCGAGGTGGCGGTCGCGGCGGCGGACGTCTCCACCGGGCGGTTCGAGATCGTCGAACTGTCGCCCACACAGGTCGCCGCCGAGCTGGCGCGACTCGCCGCCGCCGAAGTGGTCGCGGCGGAGGGCAGCGCGTGGCCCGCCACGGCGTGGCGTCCGCGCGGCGAGTTCGACAGCGGCGCGGCGGAGGCGCGGCTGCGGCGGTTGTGGAACGTCGCGACGCTGGACGGGCTGGGACTGACCGGGCGCGCCGCCATCGCGGCGGCGGGGGGCCTGGTCGCCTATCTCGATTACGCCGCCAAGGGCGCCCTCCCGTTCCTGCGCCCGCCCACGGTCGTCGCGGCGAGCGGGACGATGGCGATCGACGCCGCCACGCGCGAGAGCCTGGAGCTGACCCGCACGGCTGGCGGAGAGCGGCGCGGCAGCCTGCTCGACGCGGTCGATCGCACCGTCACCGGCGCGGGCGCGCGGCTGCTCGCCGCCGATCTCGGCGCGCCGCTGATGGACCGCGCGGCGATCGACGCGCGGCTCGACCTCGTCCGGACGATGGAGGCGGACGCGGGCCTGCGCGAGGGCGTGCGCGGCGCGTTGCGGGCCCTGCCCGACATCGGCCGCGCGCTGGGGCGGCTGGCCGCGGGGCGGGGTTCGCCGCGCGACCTGGGCCAGCTTCGCGACGGACTGGACGGCGCCTGGTCGCTGGCGCAGCGGCTGGAACAGGTGGCGGAGCGGCCCGCGCTGCTCGCCGACCTGCTGCCGCGGCTGCGCGGGCACGGCGCGCTGATCGACCTGCTCAAGCGCGCGCTCGTCCCCTCCCCGCCGATCGAGGCGTCGGACGGCGGCTATATCGCCGCCGGCTACGACGCCGCCCTCGATGCATTGCGCGAGACCGGGGCGGGCGGGCGGCGCGCCATCGCGGCGCTGGAAGGCGAGATGCGCCAGCGCACCGGCATCGCCACGCTGAAGATCCGCCACAACGGCGTGCTCGGCTATCATATCGAGGTGCCGGCGAAGGCCGCCGACCCGCTGATGGCGGCGGATTCGGGCTTCACCCATCGGCAGACGCTGGCGGGCGTGGTCCGCTTCAACGCGCCCGATCTGCATGATGTCGCCGCGCGGGTGACGCAGGCGGGCGCGCACGCGCTGGCGGCGGAGGCGGCGCACCTGGAAGATCTGACGGCGCAGGCGCTGGCGGGGCGCGAGTCGATCGCCGCCACCGCCGACGCGCTGGCACGGATCGACGTGGCGGCGGCGCTGGCGGAGCGTGCGGTCGAAGGCGGCTGGACCCGACCCGCCTTCGCCGACGAGGCCTGTTTCGACGTGCGCGACGGCCGGCACCCGGTGGTGGAGACCGCCTTGTCGCGCAGCGGCGAGCGCTTCGTCGCCAACGATTGCACGCTGAGCCCCACGTCGCGGCTGTGGCTCGTCACCGGGCCCAACATGGGCGGCAAGTCCACGTTCCTCCGGCAGAATGCGCTGATCGCGGTGCTGGCGCAGGCGGGCAGCTACGTTCCCGCCGCCGCGGCTCGGCTGGGCCTGGTCGACCGGCTGTTCAGCCGCGTGGGCGCGTCGGACAATCTCGCGCGCGGGCGCTCCACCTTCATGGTCGAGATGGTGGAGACCGCGGCCATCCTGGCGCAGGCGACCCATCGCAGCTTCGTGATCCTCGACGAGGTCGGGCGCGGCACCAGCACCTACGACGGCCTCGCCATCGCCTGGGCGGTGGTGGAGGCGATCCACGAGGACAATCGCTGCCGCTGCCTGTTCGCGACCCACTATCACGAGCTGACGCGGCTGGCCGAACGGTGCGACGCGCTGTCGCTCCACCACGTCCGCGCGCGCGAGTGGAAGGGTGAACTGGTGCTGCTGCACGAAGTCGCCGCCGGGCCTGCCGACCGCAGCTACGGGCTGGCCGTCGCGCGGCTCGCCGGGATGCCGCCGGCCACGGTCGGCCGCGCCAAGGCGGTGCTGGCGAAGCTGGAGGCTGGCCGCGCGAAGACCGGGGGTCTCGCCGCGGGGCTGGACGACCTGCCGCTGTTCGCCGCCGCGGCGCAGGCGGAGGAGCAGGCGTGCGACGCGATCCGCGCCGAGGTGGAGGCGCTGGACGTCGATGCGCTGACCCCGCGGGAGGCGCTGGACACGCTCTACCGGCTGAAGGCGCTCGCGCGCGAGGCATGACGATCCTCGCTTGACCCGTCCCTTGGGTCCGGCCGCATAGCCCCACCCGTCGGAAGGGAGCGCGAGTCGCATGGCAGGCGGGAACGAGTGGTACACGGCGGGCGCGATGGCGCGGCGGCTGGGCGTCAGCGTGAAGGCGTTGCGCGTCTACGAGGATGCCGGGCTGGTCGCGCCGGACCGCACCGGCGCGGGCTATCGCCTCTACGGCCCCGCGCACGCCGCGCGGCTGCACCAGGTGCTGGTGCTCAAGCGGATGGGGCTGTCGCTGAAGGACATCGCCGCGTTGTTGGCCGCACGGCTGGCCAGCCTCGACGCGGTGCTCGCATTGCAGCAGCGCGCGCTGGAGGCGCGGGTGGCGGAGGCGAAGCACGGCCTGTCACTGATCGCCGCCGCCCGCGCCACGCTGGCCCGCGGCGCCTCGCTCTCGCCCGACGATCTGGCACGACTGACACGGGAGACGGTGATGACGAAGGAACGCGACGAGGCGCTGGCGGCGGCGATGCGACCGCACGTGGAGCGGCATTTCAGCGACGCGGACCGCGCGCGGCTGGCGGAGACGGCGCCACCGTTCGACCAGGAAGAGGTCGCGCGCGAGTGGGACGCGCTGATCGCCGAGGCGACGGCGCTGATGGAGCAGGGCGACCCGACCACGCCCGCGGCGCGTGATCTGGCCCGTCGGTGGTTCGCTCAGGTGGAGCGCTTCACCGGCGGCGATCCGGCGACCTTCGCGAAGCTGGGCGCGGCATGGTCGGACGCGATGGCCGATCCGGTGGCGGCACCGAACCTGCCGATGACGCCCGAGCTCATGCGCTTCGTCGGCGCGGCGCGCTCGGCGGGGTAGGGAAGAACGGCGCTTCGACTGGCTCGGCGCGAACGGGGGAAAGGCGGGCGCCTCCCGTTGCGGCCGAACCCGTCGACGCCCTGCCCTTCTCTCCTGCCCCCTGTCCTTTTCGCGCCGCGCGCGCCACATAGCGCTCCATGCCGGGCCGTTTCGATCACCTTCCCCATCGCCGCGCCATCGTCGACCGCCGCCTCCTCGCCGAGGCGCTGCAGCGGGTCGAGGGGACGGGGACGGAGCTGCGCCGGGCCGCCACCGTCATCCTGAAGCAGGCGCTCGACGAGGGCCGGGCCGCCATCGCGCGGAGACTGGAGACGCATCCGTCGCGCGGGCTGGAGGCGGCGAACGCGCAGGCGTATCTGATCGATCAGATCCTGATCGCGCTCGCGGAATTCACCACCCACTGCCTGTATCCGCTGTCGAATCCCACCGCGGCGGAGCGGCTGACCGTGCTGGCCGTCGGCGGTTACGGCCGGGGGGAGATGGCGCCCTTCTCCGACGTCGACATCGGCTTCGTTACGCCCTGGAAGCAGACGCCTTGGGCGGAGCAGGCGATCGAATCGATGCTCTACTCGCTATGGGACCTCGGCCTGAAGGTCGGCCATTCCAGCCGCTCGCTGGACGAGATGGTGCGCCAGGCGAAGGCCGACGTGACGGTGCGCACCGCGCTGCTGGAGGGGCGCTTCGTCTGGGGGGACGAAAAGCTGCACGAGGAGGCCGCGCGTCGTTTCCGCGCCGAGGTGCAGAACGGCAGCGAGCGCCAGTTCATCGCCGACAAGCTGGCCGAGCGCAACGCGCGCCACGTCCGCATGGGCGACACCCGCTATGTCGTCGAACCCAATATCAAGGAGGGAAAGGGCGGCCTGCGCGATCTTCACGCGCTCTTCTGGATCGGCAAGTACGTCTACGACGTGGAGCGCGCGGCCGAACTGGTCGGCGTCGGGCTGTTCACCCGCACCGAATATCGCGCCTTCCATCGCGCCGACAATTTCCTGTGGGCGGTGCGATGCCACCTGCACCTGATCGCCGGGCGGGCCGAGGATCGGCTGACCTTCGACTATCAGCGCGAGATCGCGGCGCGGATGCGCTATGCCGCGCGACCGGGGAAGAGCGCAGTCGAGCGCTTCATGCAATTCTACTTCCTCCAGGCGAAGTCGGTGGGCTCGCTGACCGGGCTGTTCCTGGCGCATCTCGAGGAGAGCTTCGCCAAGACCCGCCGCCGCTACGCGCTGCCCCGGCTGCGGCGTGGGCCCAAGAAGCTGTCCGGCTTCGTGCTGGAGGGCGGGCGCCTCTCCATCCCCGACGACGCCTTCTTTCAGGACGACCCCGTCCGCCTGGTCGAGCTGTTCGCGATCGCCGCGCAGGAATCCGTGGAGATCCACCCGCTGACGCTGCGCTGCGCGACGCGCGACGCGAAGCTGGCCGACGGCGTGCGCCGCGATCCGCGCGCCAATGCCTCCTTCCTCGACGTGCTGACCAGCCGCAACGATCCCGAGCTGGTCCTGCGCTGGATGAACGAGACCGGGGTGATGGGGCGCTTCATTCCCGATTTCGCCCGCGTCGTCGCGCAGATGCAATTCGACATGTACCACCACTACACGGTCGACGAGCACACGATTCGCGCCATCGGCCTCCTCTCCCGCGTGGAGAAGGGCGAGCTGGCGGCGGATCATCCGCTGGCGACCGAGGTGATGGCGAACGTCGTCTCGCGCCGCGCGCTGTACGTCGCGGTGCTGCTGCACGACATCGCCAAGGGGCGCGGCGGCGACCATTCGATCCTGGGCGCGGGCGTCGCCGAGCGGTTGTGCCCGCGCTTCGGGCTGACCGCGGCGGAGACGGAGACGGTGGCCTGGCTGGTACGCCACCACCTGCTGATGAGCGCGACCGCGTTCAAGCGCGACCTGAGCGACTTCAAGACGATCCTCGACTTCGCCCACGTGGTTCAGTCGGCGGAGCGGCTGCGGATGCTGCTGGTGCTCACCGTAGTCGATATCCGCGCGGTGGGGCCGGGCACGTGGAACGGGTGGAAGCGACAGCTATTGTCCGACCTGTACGAGGCCGGCGAGGAAGTGCTGCGCCTGGGCCACAAGCAGAAGGGGCGGACCGAGCGGCTGGCCGCCAAGCAGGAGGCGCTGGGCGCCGCGATGGGGTGGGACGCGGCCACGCTCGCCGCCTACGTCCGCCGGCTGCCCGAACCGTATTGGATCGCGGAGCCCGCCGACGTGCTGGCGCGCAACGCCGCCTTCGTGACGCGCGCGGGCGAGGCGCCATTGTCGATCGAGGCGCACGCGGATGCGGATCGCGGGGCGACGCTGGTCACGGTCTACGCCGCCGACCATCCGGGCCTGTTCAGCCGCATCGCCGGCGCCATCCACGTCGCGGGCGGCAACATCATCGACGCGCGCATCCACACCACGCGCGACGGCATGGCGCTGGACAATTTCCTCGTGCAGGATCCGCTGGGCGGCATGTTTGCCGAGGAGGGCCAGCTCGCGCGGCTGGAAGCGGCGATCCGCGATGCGCTGATGGAGCGGTGGAAACTGGGCGACCGGCTGAAGGCGAAACCCGCGCCGCGGATGCGCGCGGACG
Source organism: Sphingomonas corticis (assembly GCF_012035195.1). GTDB lineage: Bacteria > Pseudomonadota > Alphaproteobacteria > Sphingomonadales > Sphingomonadaceae > Sphingomonas > Sphingomonas corticis. The sequence continues at coordinate 48,698 of NZ_JAAVJH010000008.1, read as the reverse complement.
CCTTCCGCATCGAACCCAACGTGCTGGTGGACCACAAGGCGTCGAACCGCTTCACCGTCGTGGAGGTGAATGCGCGCGACCGCCCGGCGCTGCTGAACCAGCTCGCCCACGCGCTGTTCCTGTCGAAGGTCACGATCCACTCCGCCCACGTCGCGACCTATGGCGAGCGGGCGGTGGACACCTTCTACCTCACCGACCTGACGGGGGACAAACTGGCGGCGGGGCCGCGCGTCAGGTCGCTGGAGAAGCGGCTGCTGGCAGCGGCGTCGGGGCTGGCCTACGACGAGGCGGCGTAGGGGTCGCGGTCGCCTGTCCTATCTCACCCGGGGGTGACGAATGGGGACAGTGCGGGAAAGCGCCGGGGCAGGCAGTAGCGCCTCGAAGGCGGCACGCAGGGGAAAAGCGTCGCCCCCCCCGCGCGCCCGACGGTGTCAACGGCTCACTTGGGCGCGAGCACCATCAGCATCTGCCGGCCTTCCATGCGCGGATAGGCCTCGACCTTGGCGACCTCGGCCACCTGCTCCGCCACGCGCTGGAGCACGTTCATGCCGAGCTGGCCATGGCTCAGCTCGCGCCCGCGGAAGCGCATGGTCACCTTCACCTTGTCGCCTTCGCCGATGAACTCCGCCACCTTCTTCATCTTGGTGTCGTAGTCGTGATCGTCGATGTTCGGACGCATCTTGATCTCCTTGATCTCCTGCGTCTTCTGCGACTTGCGGGCGAGATTCGCCTTCTTCTGGGCCTCGTACTTGTACTTGCCCACGTCCAGGAACTTGGCCACGGGCGGATCGGCGTTGGGCGACACCTCGACCAGGTCGAGGCCGACTTCCTTGGCCTGCTCGATCGCCTCGCGCGTGTACATGACGCCGAGGTTCTCGCCCTCGTGATCGATCACGCGGACCTTCTGGCTCTGGATCCACTCGTTGAAACGAGGGCCGTTCATCGGTGGCGCCTGCATGGGGCGGCGCATCATGGGCGGACGTATGGAAGCTTCTCCTGTTGATTCATCCGCGCCATATAGGCGATCTCGCGCGCCGAATGAAGCCGTGCCGCGCGATTTCAGCGCGGCGCGCAGCTGGCGGGCGCGTTGAGGATGCTCTCCATCACCTGCGCGCGCGTCTCGATCTCGCGCGCTTCGGCGTCGGACAGCCCGCCGGCGGCATAGCGGTCGCGCAGATCGCGCAGCTGCGAAGCCTCGTTGCGCGCGCGGCGGACGTCGCGGCCGGTCAGCCGGTCGTCGCGATCCGCGCGGCGGACGGCGGCGTCCACGTCGTTCAGCGCGGCGGCTCCCGCGGGCGCGGGCCGCGCCTCCACCCGGACGGGCGGCGGCACCCGCGCGGTATCCGGAGGCCCGGCCTGCGCCGCCAGCAGCAGGATCGCCGTCACCATCATCATCGCACGCCTCCGTCGTTCGCAGGAAGGATGCGGACGCCGCGATGCACCGCCGATTAACGCAGATCCGGCGGCGTCGCCTCGGCTTTCAGCGCGGCGATCGCATCGGCCAGCGTCATCACCTCCTGCGCCTGGCTGCCCAGTCGGCGCACGGCGACCTTGCCCTCCTCCGCCTCGCGCTTGCCGACCACCAGCAGCGCCGGGACCTTGGCCAGCGAATGCTCGCGCACCTTGTAGTTGATCTTCTCGTTGCGGCGGTCGGTCTCCACGCGCAGGCCCGCGCGGCGCAACTCGGCGGCGACCTCCTCGGCGAAATCGTCCGCGTCGCTGACGATCGTCGCCACGACGGCCTGCACCGGCGACAGCCACAGCGGCAGCTTGCCGGCGTGATGCTCGATCAGGATGCCGATGAACCGTTCGTAGCTGCCGAAGATGGCGCGGTGGAGCATCACGGGGCGGTGCCGCTCGCCGTCGTCGCCGACGTAGCTGGCGTCCAGCCGGTCGGGCAGCACGCGGTCCGACTGGATCGTGCCGACCTGCCACGTCCGCCCGATCGCGTCGGTCAGGTGCCATTCCAGCTTCGGCGCGTAGAAGGCGCCCTCGCCCGGCAGCTCCTCCCAGCCGTATTCCTCCGTGGCGAGCCCGGCACGCGCCACCGCGTCGCGCAGCTCCGCCTCCGCCTTGTCCCACATCTCCTCGGTGCCGAAGCGCTTCTCCGGCCGCAGCGCCAGCTTGATCGAATAGCCCGCGAAGCCCAGGTCCTTGTAGATGCGGTCGGCGAGCGCGCAGAAGGCGCGGACCTCGTCGACGATCTGGTCCTCGGTGCAGAAGATGTGCGCGTCGTCCTGCGTGAACTGGCGCACGCGCATCAGGCCGTGCAGCGCGCCGTGCGGCTCGTTGCGGTGACAGCAGCCGTTCTCGTACAGCCGCAGCGGCAGGTCGCGGTAGGACTTGATGCCCTGGCGGAAGATCAGGACGTGCGCCGGGCAGTTCATCGGCTTCAGCGCCATCCACTCGGCGTCGTCGCTGACGATCGGCCCCTCGTCCTCGGTATTCGGCACCTCGTCGGGGATGACGAACATGTTCTCGCGATACTTGCCCCAATGGCCCGATTGCTCCCACTGGCGCGCGTCCATCACCTGCGGCGTCTTCACCTCGCGATAGCCCGCGCCGTCGATGGCACGACGCATGTACGCCTCCAGCTCGCGCCAGATCATATAGCCCTTGGGATGCCAGAAGACGCTGCCGTGCGCCTCCGCCTGGAGGTGGAACAGGTCCATCTCCTGCCCCAGCTTGCGGTGGTCGCGCTTCGCCGCTTCCTCCAGCATGGTCAGGTGCGCGTCGAGCTGCTTCCGGTTGAGCCAGCCGGTGCCGTAGATGCGGCTGAGCATCGCGTTGTTCTGGTCGCCGCGCCAATAGGCGCCGGACACGCGCGTCAGCTTGAAGGCGGCGGGATCGAGGCGCCCGGTGGTCGGCATATGGGGGCCGCGGCACATGTCGAGCCACTGGCCCTGCCGGTAGATCGTCAACTCCTCGTCGCCGGGCAGCTCCGCCGCCCACTCGGCCTTGAACGTCTCGCCCTGCCGCTGCCACGTCTCGATCAGCTGCTCGCGCGTCCACACCTCGCGCACGAACGGCTCGTTGCGCGCGATGATGCGGCGCATCTCCGCCTCGATCCCCGGCAAGTCCTCCTCGGTGAACGGCCGATCCTTCGGTGCGAAGTCGTAGTAGAAGCCGTCGTCGGTCGCGGGGCCGAAGGTGATCTGCGTGCCGGGGAACAGGTGCTGCACCGCCTCCGCCAGCACGTGCGCGAAATCGTGGCGGGCGAGCTCCAGCGCGTCCTTCTCGTCCTTCTGCGTTACCAAAGCCAGCGCGGCGTCGCGCTCCAGCGGCCGCGACAGGTCGCGCAGCTCGCCGTCGACGCGCGCCGCGATGGCGGCCTTGGCGAGGCCGGGTCCGATCGCGGCGGCGATATCGGCGGGGGTGGTCCCGCGCGCGACCTCGCGGACCGAGCCGTCGGGCAGCGTGATCGAGAGCATCTCCATGGAACCATCCTGCAACGAGTGTCGCGCCCGCTTATCCGCGCGCACGGGAGAAGAGCAACCGGAAGGAGAAAGACGGATCGGAACGCCGGTCGCTCGGCCCGCCCGATCCGGGCGGGCGGCACGCGGCCGCTCAGCCGCGTGCGACGCCCGCCGGGGCGGTGGTAGTCGAGGGGGCGGGCCGGGCCGTCATCGCTCGCCGATATAAAGCGCCCGACCGCGTCGCGCCAGTCATTCCAGCGGGCCGCGCGCTTCCTATATCTGGCGCATGGCCTTCGACCTCGGCGTCCCCTCGCCTTTCCTTCTCGTCCTCGGCGGGCTGCTGATCGCCTCGCTGCTGGCGCGGCGCGTCCCGGGATTGCGGCTGGTGGTGAGCGTCTTGTTCTGGGTCGCGGCGATCGGATCGGTCGCCTTCCTCGTCACCGAGCGCGAGCGGCTGGACCCGTGGCTGGCGCAGGTGGCGGGCAAGCTGAACCTGGAGAGCCAGGAAGTGGCGGGCGAGGAGACGCGCATCCGCATGAGCACCGACGGCCACTTCTACGTCCGTGCGCGAATGGGCGGCGTGACGCGGCGGCTGCTGGTCGACAGCGGCGCGACGATCACTGCGCTGTCGCCGCGCACGGCGCAACTGGCCGGGGTGGAACCGCGCAACTCGCCCTTCCCCGTCCTCCTGAAGACCGCCAACGGCACGGTGCAGGCGCAGACGGGCGAAGTGACCGAGCTGCGCTTCGGCAACGTGGTGGCGCGCGACCTGACGGTCGTCGTCTCGCCTGCGTTCGGCGACGTCGACGTGCTGGGCATGAACTTCCTGTCGCGGCTGAAATCCTGGCGGGTGGAAGGGCGGACGCTGATCCTGACGCCGCACCATCCGCAGAAGACGGCGGCGACGGCGTAGCGGCATTCGTCACCCCGGCGAAGGCCGGGGTCCAGAGTGGCGCGCGTGTCGCCTGCGGCCCTGGATCCCGGCCGTCGCCGGGATGGCGAGCGATGATAGCTGCCGCGCCAGCGACTGCGCCGCGCGAACGTAGGCGGGGCCGCCGCACACGGTCCACGCCTCCGGCACGCGCAGTCGCGGCATGCGCGCGAGGAGGGGGTGGTGGAGCATCTCCGTTCCCTGGTCCGCCACGCGATCGGTCTCGCTCTCGACGATCAGATAATCCGGCCGGGCGAGCGCCATCTCCTCCAGCCCCACGCGCGCGAGCGGCGGCTTGCCCAGCCGCGTGGCGAGGTTGGCGAGGCCGACGCGGCGCATCATCTCGTCGACCAGCGTGCCCCCGCCCGTCAGGAACCCGCGCCGTTGGTAATAGGCGGCCACTCTCCCCCGCCCGGCGCCCGGCGGCACGGCGGCGAGCGCGCGGTCCATCACCGCGACCAGCCGGTCGCCGCGAGCGGGTCGGCCGATCGCCGCGGCGACCTGCCGCGCCTGGTCCCGGATGGCGGCATAGCTGTCCGCCGGGGGCAGCGCGAGCGTCGCGATCCCGCGTGCGCGCAGCCGCGCCATCGTCTCCGGCCGCCAATACGGATCGGCGATGACCAGGTCGGGTCGCAGCGCCAGCACGTCCTCTCCCGTGCCGCGCGTCACCGGATAGGACGCCGCCTGCGCCGCCACCGCCGACATCGCCGGATCGCGCGACAGCCGCGTGACCGCGGCGATCTGCCCCCGATCGGCGAGCGCGAGGAGATACTGGTCGGCGCACAGGTTCAACGACACGATCCGCTGCGGCCGGGGCGATGCGGCGCCGAGGGTCGCGAGGATGAGCGGGAGGGCGAGGAGGCGACGCACGGGGGGGCAATGCCTCGTCCCGGCGCAGGTTGCCAGCCGCGCGGGAGAAGAACCGCGCTTCGACCGGCTCGGCGCGAACGGGGAAGACAGGTAGCGCAAGCAGAGCGGGGATGCTTGTTGGAGTCGATCGCACGGCCTAACCGGCATGAATGCCGCCATCACCCCCACTCGGGCTGAGCCTGTCGAGGCCCCGCTCTTCCTTCCTGCCTTGCCGGGCGGCGTGACCCGCCTCGCCCCCGCCCTCCTGCTGCTCGTCCTGTTCGCCGCCCTGCTGGGCGTCGCGGTCGGCAGCGCGGCGATCCCGCCGGGGCGCGTGCTCGCGGCGCTCGCGGGGCGCGGCGACGACATCGAGCGGGCGATCCTCGTCGAACTGCGAGTGCCGCGCGTGCTGCTCGGCCTGGCGGTCGGCGCGATGCTGGGGCTCGGCGGGGCGGCGCTGCAAGGGTATCTGCGCAACCCGCTGGCGGAGCCGTCGGTGCTGGGCGCGTCCAACGGCGCGGCGCTGGGCGCGGTGATCGCGCTCTACTTCGGCCTCGCGCAGGCGTGGCCGTGGGTGCTGCCGCTGCTCGCCATCGCGGGCGCGCTCGCGACGCTGGCGCTGCTGTTCACGCTGGCGGGCCGGTCGGAGAGCCCGCTGACGCTGATCCTCGCCGGCATCGCCGTCTCGACGCTGGCCGGCGCGGGGATCAGCCTGGCGCTGAACCTCTCGCCCAATCCGTTCGCGGCGATGGAGATCATGACGTGGCTGCTCGGCAGCCTGGAGGACCGGTCGTTCCGGCACGTCCTCCTCGCCCTCCCCTGCATCGGCGTGGGAATCGTGTTGCTCGCCGGGCAGGGGCGCGCACTCGACGCGCTGACGCTGGGCGAGGACGGCGCCGCGGCGCTGGGCGTGGACCTCGCAGCGACGCGGCGACGCCTGCTGCTCGGCGTCGCGATCGGCGTCGGCGGGGCGGTGGCGGTGTCGGGCGCGATCGGCTTCGTGGGGCTGATCGTGCCGCACCTGATCCGCCCGCTGACCGATCGCAGCCCGTCCGCGCTGCTGTGGCCTAGCGCGCTGGCGGGCGCGGCGCTGCTGGTGTTGGCCGACGTGGCAGTGCGCGTGATCCCGACGACCAGCGAGCTGCGACTGGGCGTCGTCACCGCCTTCCTCGGCGTGCCGGTGTTCCTCGCCCATCTGATGCGTGAGCGGCGGCTGTGGTGAGCATCGCCGCCGAGGGCGTCGGCGTGACGCTGGACGCGCGCGATGTGGTGCGCGACGTGACGGTCGCGCTCGCGCCCGGCACCCTGGTGGGTGTCCTCGGCCCGAACGGGGCGGGCAAGTCGACGCTGGTGCGCGCGCTGCTCGGGCTGGTGCCCCATGCCGGACGCGTGACGATCGACGGAGAGCCGCGCGACGCGCTGACCCGCGCGGAGCGGGCGCGGCGCGTCGCCTACCTGCCACAGGGGCAGGTGCTGCACTGGCCCCTGTCGGTCCGCCGGCTGGTGGAGCTGGGCCGCCTGCCCCACCTCGCCCCCTTCTCGCGACTATCCGACGCCGACCGCCGCGCGATCGACCGGGCGATGGCGCGGGCGGACGTCGCCGCGCTGGCGCAGCGCGATGCCACCACGCTGTCGGGCGGGGAGCGCGCGCGCGTCATGCTGGCGCGTGCGCTGGCGGTGGAGGCGGGCGCGCTGATCGTCGACGAGCCGCTCGCCAGCCTGGACCCCGCGCACCAGATCGAGGGGATGGAGCTGCTGCGCGCCGAGGCGGACGCGGGCGCGCTGGTCGTCGCGGTGCTGCACGACCTGACGCTGGCGACGCGCTTCTGCGACCGGGTGCTGGTGCTGGCGGACGGCGCGCTGGCGACGGACGGCGCGCCCCGCCACGTGCTGACACCGGCGCTGCTGGCGGAAGTGTACGGCATCACGGCGTGGTTCGGTGAGGGGCTGGTGGTGCCGACCGGGCGGGTGCGCTGACCGTCACGTCGAAGCCCCTTGCTGCACCCGCGAAGGCGGCGTAAGCGCCGCCGCACGAGCCGGGTCCGCCCGGCCCGTTCGATCGCGCCGGTGCCCTCGCGAGGGGGCCTAAGAGGGAATGCGGTGCGGGAAGGCGACTTCCCAATTCCGCGGCTGTCCCTGCAACTGTGAGCGGCGAGCGAGAGGCGCGTGCGCGGGGAAGCCGTTCCCCGCGCGACCACTGGGGAAACCTGGGAAGGTGCGCTTCGAGCCGTGACCCGCGAGCCAGGAGACCTGCCGGTGCGTGTCGCTCATGTCTCGCGTCCAGGGGATGGCCGGGGCACGGAAGGATACGTCCGTTCGAGCGACTGACGCCGCGCGGCCTTTCGGGGGCCGCGGCGGCGCGCGTGCGCTCGGGCCCCGCGTTCGCCCTCGCGTGCCCGCGCCGCCGTCCGCTCGCCGGACAGCCCCCGCCCGCGCTTCATCGTTCGACGCGGGGGGAAGAGAAGACGTGACGAAGACCATCCTGATCGCGCTGCTGACCAGCGCAGCCACCGCCGCACCGGCCGCGGCGCAGAGCAACCCGACGCTGCCGACCACCGACGAGGCGGGCAACGCCGTCGTCGTCACCGCCTCGCGCTCGGGCGAGGGGACGGAGATCCGCAACCTGCCCGCCAGCGTGACGCTGCTGGACGCGGAGGCGCTCGACCGGCGACAGACGCGCGTCGTCTCCGACGTGCTGCGCGATGTGCCGGGCCTCGCCGTTAATCGCAGCGGCGGCCCCGGCTCGCTGACCCAGGTGCGCGTGCGCGGCAGCGAGGCGAACCACGTCCTCGTCCTCATCGACGGGATCGAGGCGTCGGACCCGTTCCAGGGGGAGTTCGACTTCGGCACGCTGATCGCCGACGAGGCAGCGAAGATCGAGGTGCTGCGCGGCCAGCAATCCTCGCTCTACGGCTCCGACGCGATCGGCGGGGTCATCCAGTACATCACGCTGACAGGGCGGGAGGCGCCGGGCGTGTCGTTGCGTGCGGAGGGCGGATCGTTCGGCACTTTCGCCGGCGGGGCCCGTGTCGCGGGGTTCGGCGACGCGATCGACTATGCCGTGTCGGGCTCGATGCTGCGCAGCGACGGCACGCCGACCGCGCGCGGCGGCGCGCGCGACATCGGCGCGACCAGCGCGAACGGCACCGCCAAGGTGACGTGGACGCCCGGCGGCGGCTTCACGCTGACCGGCGTCGGCCGCTACGCCTACACCGACGCGCAATCGAACCAGACCGGCGCCAACCCGGCGCTGCCCGGCTTCGATGTGACGGTGGACACGCCCGGCGGACGGCTGACCAGCACGTCGATCTACGGCCTCGCCAGGGCCGAGCTGTCGCTGGCGGGCGGGCGCTGGAGCAACGCGCTGACGGCGCAGTTCGCCGACCTGACGCGCGAGGGGTACACCACCACCGGGCGCAACGCCGGCAACGACGGGCGCCGCTACAAGGGCACGTTCGAGACCAGCCTGCGCCTGGGTGGCGACCGGGTGAAGAGCCGCGTGACCGGCGCGGTCGACTGGGAGCGGGAGGAGTTCCGCAACACGACGCCCGGCGGCTTCGCCTTCTCCGGCACGCGCGACACCACCAACTGGGGCTTCGTCGGCCAGTACGAGCTGACCGTCGACGACGCGCTGTCCGCCGGTGCCAGCGTGCGCCACGACGCCAACGACCGCTTCGACGACGCGACCACGTGGCGCGCGCAGGCGGGCTATCGCCTGCCCTTCGGCCTGCGCGTGCGCGGCGCCTACGGCACCGGCGTCAAGAACCCGGGCTATTACGAGCTCTTCGGCTTCGCGGACGGCCGCTACATCGGCAATCCGGACCTGAAGCCGGAAAAGTCGAAGGGGTGGGAAGCGGGCGCGGACTACGACCTGGCCGGCGGCAAGGCGTCGATCGGTGCGACGTATTTCGACAGCCGGCTGGAGAACGAGATCTTCACAACCTTCCCCGCGCCGGACTTCATCGCCACCCCGGCCAACCGCACCACGCGGTCGACGCAGCACGGGGTGGAGGCGTTCGTGTCGGCCCGGCCGATCGAGCCGATCCGCTTCGATCTCGCCTACACCTACCTGCGCGCGCGCGAGAACGGTGTGGAGGAGGTGCGCCGCCCGCGCCACGTCGCCAGCCTGAACACGACGGTGACCAGTCCGGACCGCCGCTTCGCCGGCACGCTGACCGTCCGCTACAACGGGCGGATGACCGACGTCGCCTTCACGCCCAGCTTCGCGTCGGTCACGGTGCCGATGCAGGAATATGTGCTGGTGAACCTCAACGCCGACTATCGCCTGTCCGACCGCTTCTCGCTGTTCGGCCGGGTCGAAAACCTGTTCGACGAGCGCTACGAGGAGATCTTCGGCACCGCCACCAGCGGCACCGGCGTGTACGGCGGCATCCGCGCACGCATCTGAGCGTCGGCAGGCGCGGCGTCACCCCGGCCTCGGGCCGGGGGCCACCGCGCCGCGTACTCAACCGCCGTCAGGCGGCCGCCGCTCTCTCCATGCGGGCCACGGCGGCGGCGGCCAGGCGGCGGAGCGCTTCGCACCGGTCCGCGTCGGGCCGCGGGCGCGGTGCATTGTCGAACACGCACAACATGCCGAAGGCCCGACCGCCCGGCGTCACCAGCGGGGCGCCGGCGTAGAAGCGCAGCGCGTTCGTCCCCTGCGCGATCCTCAGCCCGGCGAAACGGGCGTCGGCTTGCAGGTCGGGCACGCACAGCAGTTCGTCCGGCGTCAGGATACCGTGCGAGCACACGCTCTGCGTCCGCGCCAATCCGTCGAAGGCGATGCCGTGCCAGCCGGGGGCGGTCAGCCGGTCGCGGTCGATCAGCGTCACCAGGCCGATCGGCGTGCCGATCAGATCCGCTGCCGCGGCGGCGATCCGGTCCAGTTCCGCGGCGCGATAGCCCGGCGGCGCCAGGCCATCGACCTCACGCTGACGCGCGGGTTCGTCGTGCGGCAACGGTCCGTCAAGGCGGGGCGACAGGCGGATAAGCGATCTCCGTCGGGCGGCGCGGGATGCGCCGACGCCACCGCTATAGCGCCGATCGGTGAATCAATTGCTCGCGTTTCCGGCGACCAGAGCGACGAGGCCGGCGTCGTTCAGCGGCTCGGCACACAGGAACCCCTGATAGTAGGTACATCCGCGCGCCGCGAGCAGCGCGCGCTGCTCCTCTGTCTCGACGCCCTCGGCGATCGTCTCCAGCGACAGCGCGGCGGCGATCGCCAGCACGCCCTCCACCACGGCGCGGCGGCGGCGTTCGGCGACCACGTCCTGCGTCAGGGCGCGGTCGATCTTCAGATAGTCGAGCGGCAGCGTGGCGAGATAGGCGAGGCTGGAATAGCCGGTGCCGAAATCGTCCACCGCCACGCGGCAGCCGGCGGCGCGCAGGACCTGCAACGCGGGGGCGACCGCCTCGAGGTCGTCGATCAGCCCGCCCTCGGTGATCTCCGCCGTCACCCGCGCCGGATCGACCCCGCTGGAGCCGACGCGCGCGAGGAAGCCGTCGGCGAAGCCCGCGCGCGCCACGTCCGCCGCCGTCACGTTCACCGCCACGCGCAGGTGCGCGAGCGTCGCCGGCCACGCCGCGACATGCGCCAGCGCCAGCGCCTGGAGATGCTCGGACAGCGCCACGCCCAGCCCGGCGCGGTCAGCGGCGGCGAGCAGGCTGGCGGCGCCCAGCAGGCCCAGCCGCGGATGCTGCCAGCGCGCCAGCGCCTCGACCCCGGCGACCCGCCCGTCGGACAGGGCGACCTGCGGCTGGAAACGCACCTCGATCTCGCCGCGCTCGATCGCGCGGTGCAGGTCGGCGGCCAGTGCGGAGAGCGCCGCGCCGTCGTGATCGGGCGCGACCTGCGTCGTCGCACCCTCCCCGCCCCCGCCGCGCGCGCGCGCCAGCGCCTCCGCGGCACGGCGCAGCAGGTCCGCGGACGGCTCGTCCACCGCGGCGCGCGCGACGCCGATGCGCGCACCGACCTGGATGGTCTCCCCGCCGACGTCGAACGGCGCGGCCAGCGCGCGCTCCACCGCGGCCAGCGCCGCCTCCGCTTCCACCGGTGCGCCCGCCAGCAGGATGGTGAAGGCCGATCCGTCGCGCGTGACGATGGCGGCATGGGCCGCCAGCGCCTGCGCCAGCCGTGCCTGCGCCGCGTTGACCAGCGCGTCGCCCGCGGCCCGGCCGAACGCGGCGTTGACGATCTCGAAGCTGGTGAGCGCCGCGATCATCGCCGTCACCCCGGCGCCGTGATGCGCCAGCGCGAAGGCGGCCGCGTCGTCCTCCGCCTCCGCTTCCTCCGCGCGGCGCCCCTCGCCACGCATCCGGCGGACGTAACGCGCGGCGAAACGCAGCGTCGGTGCCAGCGCGTCCAGCCCCACCGCGGCATGGGTGGCGCCGGCGTCGTGCGCGCGTGCCGCCCCGGCCGCATCGGCCACCAGCGCGACCAGCGCGGCCCGGCGCGCGATCGCGCGGGCGTCCTCCGCCGCGACCGCCGCGGTGCCGTCGCGCGCGTCGGCCAGCACGACGCGGGCGTCCTCGCCCGCGTGCCAGCCCGCGAGCGCCACCGCCTCCGCCACGTCGTCGCGCGCGCCCGGCACGATCCGCACGGTGGCGCGTTCCTGGTCCATGCTCGATCCCATCGCCGCATCTCCTAGGAGAATGCGCCCCCCGCGCCAAGGAAGCCGCTCGTCCACATTCGGCACGGGGCCTTGCCCTCGCCGGCGCCGGGCCGTAGCGTTCCGCGCGTGATGGCGTCCGACGCTCCCCTGGTCGACGGCTTCGGTCGCACCATCCGGTACCTGCGCGTGTCGGTGACGGACCGCTGCGACCTGCGCTGCCGCTATTGCATGGCCGAGCACATGACCTTCCTGCCGCGCGACAGGATCGCGACGCTGGAGGAGCTGGCCGTCATCACCGAGCGGTTTGTCGCGCGCGGCGTCCGCAAGGTGCGGCTGTCTGGCGGCGAGCCGCTGGTGCGGCGCGACGTAATGCAGTTGACGCAGCGACTGGGCCGGCACGTCGGCGCCGGGCTGGACGAGCTGACGCTGACCACCAACGGCACGCGCCTGGCGCAGTTCGCGCCCGCGCTGGTCGATGCCGGCGTGCGCCGCGTGAACGTCAGCATGGACAGCCGCGACGCCGACCGCTTCCGCTTCATCACCCGCCACGGCGACGTGGCGCAGGTGCTGGGCGGCATCGCCGCGGCGAAGGCGGCGGGGTTGCGCGTCAAGATCAACATGGTCGCGCTGAAGGGCCTGAACGAGGACGAGATCGCCGCCATGCTCGACTGGTGCGTGGCGGAAGGCCACGACCTGACGCTGATCGAGACGATGCCGCTGGGCGCGATCGACGAGGATCGTACCGACCGCTTCCTGCCGCTGACCGCGGTGAAGGAGCGGCTGGAGCGCACCCACCGCCTGTCGCGCGACGCCGCCACCACCGGCGGGCCGGCGCGCTACTGGCGCGTGGACGGCGGCGCGACGCGGTTGGGCCTCATCTCGCCGTTGACCGCCAATTTCTGCGACGGCTGCAATCGCGTGCGGTTGACGACCGAGGGGCGGCTGTACACCTGCCTCGGCCACGACGACCACCGCGACCTGAAGGCGGCGCTGCGCGAGGGCGGCGTGCCCGCGCTGGACGCCGCGATCGCGGACGCGCTGGCGGCCAAGCCGCGGCGCCACGACTTCCGCATCGAGGCCGGCGCGGCGCCGGCGGTGGCGCGCCACATGAGCGTCACCGGCGGATGACCGAGTACGCGCGGCGGGCGCTGGTCGCCTCGCCCACGCCGCCGGCGCAGGCGGCGCGGGCGGAGCTGGCCGACGCCTGGGAATGGTGCCCGCTGGACGAGGCGGACCTGGTGATCGCGCTGGGCGGCGACGGCTTCATGCTGCAGACGCTGCACACGCTGCTGGAACGGCGCGGGCCGATCGTGCCGGTGTTCGGCATGAACCTGGGCACCGTTGGCTTCCTGATGAACGAGTGGCGCCGCCATGGCCTGGACGAGCGGCTGCGCCGCGCCAAGGCGTTCAAGGTCGCGCCGCTGACGATGACGGCGACGGGCGCCGACGGCCGCATCCACACGCTGCCCGCGATCAACGAGGTGTCGCTGCTGCGCGAGACGCGGCAGACCGCCAAGCTGGAGGTGAAGGTCAACGACCGCATCGTGCTGGACGAGCTGTCGTGCGACGGCATTCTGGTCGCCACGCCGGCGGGGTCCACCGCCTACAATCTGTCCGCCAACGGGCCGATCCTGCCGCTCGCCTCCAACCTGGTCACGCTGACCCCGATCAGCGCGTTCCGCCCGCGGCGCTGGCGCGGCGCGATCCTGCCCGATCGCGCGCGCGTGACGCTGCGCGTGCTGGACGCGGGCAAGCGCCCCGTGTCCGCCGTGGCGGACCAGCGCGAGGTGCGCGAGGTGGCGGAGGTCTCGATCGCGGTCGACCGCTCGCGCGAGCTGACGCTGCTGTTCGATCCCGATCACGCGCTGGACGACCGCATCACGATGGAGCAGTTTCTCGCGTAGAAGTTTGGGGTTGCGCAGCGCGGCGACACCCTTATAGAGCGCGCTTCCGCGACGGCATTCCCTGATAGCTCAGCGGTAGAGCTCTCGACTGTTAATCGAGCGGCCGTAGGTTCGAATCCTACTCAGGGAGCCACCGTCTTTCCCGCGCGCATGTCGTCGCCGGACCCATTCCGTTCATCGCACGTTCCACTCGGGTCAGCTACGCGCACGCCATGCCGTGTTCGCGGCATGTTCGGAGAATGGCAGCATGTTGAGGAACTTGGGTCGCAAGGCGGTTGTCGCAGCCTTGGCGGCCAGCACGATGCTCGTCGCGGCCTGCGCGACGGAGACGACGTATCGCCCGGCGACCGGATCGGGCTTCTATCGCACCGGCTACAGCGACCTTCGCATCGAGCCGAACCGCTACCGCGTCACCTTCGCGGGCAACACCGTTACCGACCGCGACGTGGTGGAACGCTATCTGCTGTTCCGCGCGGCGGAACTGACGCTGCAGAACGGCTTCGACTATTTCGTCATGGCCGACCGCGACACCGATCGCCAGGCGCGCACCTACTCGACGCCTGGCGCCTGGGGTCCTGGTTTCGGCGGGTTCGGCGGCGGCCTCTGGGGTCCACGCTGGGGCTTCTACGGGCGCGGCTTCGGCTATCGCGCGTGGGATCCGTTCTGGGGCGGCCCGTGGGGCGGCTGGGGCGGCGGCGCCGACATCCGCACTGTCGACCGATACGAGGCGTCGGCCGAGGTGGTGATGTTCAAGGGCACGCCGGAACGCGGCAACGTCCGCGCCTTCAACGCGCGCGCGGTGGTGGACAATATCGGCCCGACGGTGCGCCTGCCCAAGCCGTAAGCGGCCAAGGTCGAACGAGCAGCGGGGCCCTCGCCCACCCGGCGGGGGCCTCGTTTCGCGTCCGGCGCCGGACGGCGCGTTGTGCCGCCGGACGCTCATGTCTAGACAAAAGGCGATGGCCGATCTCACCCTCTTCGCCGGCGCGGCGCGGCTGCCCGGCGGCTGGCGCCGCGACGTGCGCGTGGCGGTGCGCGGCGGGCGCATCGCCGCGATCGCGACGGGCGCCGCCGCACAGCCTGGAGACCGGTACGCCGCCTGCCTGATCCCCGGCCTGCCCAACCTGCACAGCCACGCCTTCCAGCGCGCGATGGCAGGGCTGGCGGAGGGGCGCGGCGCCGGGGATGACGGCTTCTGGACGTGGCGGGAGGTGATGTACCGCTTCCTCGACCGGCTGACGCCCGACGACGTCGCCGCCATCGCCGCGCTCGCCTACATGGAGATGCTGGAGACCGGCTTCACCCGCGTCGGCGAGTTCCACTATCTGCACCACGCGCCCGACGGCCGCGGCTACGACGCGCCCGCGGAGATGGCGGCGGCGATCGCGCAGGCGGCGGAGACGAGCGGGATCGGCCTGACGCTGCTGCCGGTGTTCTACGCCTGGTCCGGCTTCGGCGCACGCCCGCCGCTGCCGCAGCAGCGCCGCTTCGTCAGCGACCGCGACGGCTTCGCCCGGCTGGTGGAGGGCAGCCGCGCCGCCGTCGCCCCGCTGCGCGATGCCGTCGTCGGCATCGCTCCGCACAGCCTGCGCGCCGCTGCGCCGGACGACCTGCCGCCGCTGGTCGCGCTTGCCGGCGAGGCGCCGATCCATATCCACGTCGCCGAACAGCAGCGCGAGGTGGACGACTGCCTCGCCTGGTCGGGCCGGCGCCCGGTGGAATGGCTGCTCGACCATGTCGACGTCGGTTCGCACTGGTGTCTGGTCCACGCCACCCACGTCACGCCCGCGGAGGCGGGCGGCATCGTGCGCGCGGGCGCGGTCGTGGGCTTGTGCCCGGTGACGGAGGCGAACCTGGGCGACGGCCTGTTCCCCGCCGCTGCGTTCCGCGCCGCCGGCGGGCGGTTCGGTGTCGGAAGCGATTCGAATGTGCTGATCGACGCCACGGAAGAGCTGCGGCTGCTGGAATATGGCCAGCGGCTGTCGCTGCGCGCGCGCAACGTGCTGGCGGACGGCGCAGGCGGCGCGACCGGGGCGGCGCTCCATGCCGGGGCGGTGGCGGGCGGGGCGCAGGCGCTGGGCGTCGCCACGGGACTGGCGGAGGGGGCGGCGTTCGACGCGGTGGCGCTCGACCTCTCGCACCCCTCGCTCCTCGGCCGGCGCGACGACGCGCTGCTCGACGCGCTGGTCTTCGCCGCCGGGCGCGCGGGGATCGACCGCGTGTGGCGCGCCGGACGCGAGTGGGTGAGCGGCGGCCGCCACGTCGCGCGCGACGCGATCCGCGCGCGCTACGCGCGCGTCATCGGGCGGCTGCTGGCGTGAACGGGACGCTCCACGACCGGATCCGCACCGATTTCGAGACGCGCATCCTGTCCGGCGAGCTGGCGCCGGGCGACCGGCTGCCGACCGAGCAGGCGCTGATGGCGCATTACGGCTGCGCGCGCATGACCGTGCACAAGGCGCTGTCGCCGCTCGCCGCCGCCGGGCTGATCGAGCGGCGGCGCAAGGCGGGCACCTTCGTCGCCCGGCCACGCGCGCATTCGATGGTGCTCGACATTCCCGACCTCGCCGCGGAAGTCGCGGCGCGCGGGCAGGCCTACGCCTATCGCCTGCTCGGCCGCACCTTGCGCGCGGCCGACGCTTCGCAGAGCGCCATGCTGGAGCTGGACGGCGTGCATACGGCCGACGGCCGGCCGCTGGCGGCGGAGCACCGGCTGGTCGCGGCCGCGGTAGCGCCAGGAATCGAGACGGCGGATTTCGCGCGGCAGTCGCCCGGCGCGTGGCTGCTGGCACACGTGCCGTGGAGCGAGGCGGAAACCCGCATCACCGCCGCCGCCGCCACGGCCGCGGAGGCGACGACGCTGGGCGTGGCGAAGGGAGCGCCGCTCCTGTGCGTCGCGCGCCGCACGTGGCGCGCCGGGCGGCTGGTGACGCTGGTGCGGCAGGCGTTCGTCGCCGACGCCTACGAGCTGGTCGCGCGCTTCGGTCCTCGCGGTTAGGAGGGCGGACGCCGTCGTTCAGAAGCCGTCGGGCAGCGTGATCGGCCCCACCACCTCGCGATAGCGCGCTACGGCATAACGGTCGGTCATGCCGGCGATGAAGTCGGCGACGTGGCGGCTCACCCACGGCTCCTCCGCGGGCAGGCGGGCACGCCACTCCTCGGGCAGGAGGGCGGGGTCGGCGCGATAGGCGGCGAAGAGGCCGGCCACCACCTCCTGCGCCGCCGCCGCCGCCTCCAGCTGGCGCGGATGGTGGTACAGGTTGGCGTACATGAAGCGCTTCAGCACGCGCTCCTCCCCCGCCATCGCATCGGAGAAACCGATCAGCGCGCGGCCGGCGGCGCGCACGTCGTCGACGCTCCGGACGCCCGACGCCGCCAGCCGCGCGCGCGAATCGGCGATCAGGTCGTTCACCATCGCGCCGATCTGCGTGCGCACCAGCTCGCCGCGCAGCATCGCCGGCGCACAGTCGCTGAAGCGCGTGCGCACGTCGGCCCAGCCGCGCGCCACCAGCGGCACCGCCTGGATCTGCTCCAGCGTCAGCAGCCCGGCGCGCACGCCGTCGTCGATGTCGTGGTTGTCATAGGCGATGTCGTCCGCTAGCGCCGCGACCTGCGCCTCCAGCGAGGGCCAGCTGTGCAGCGCCAGCGCCGCTTCCGCGTCCGCCGCCGCCAGCGCCCATGGCGGCGCGGCGCACGGCCCGTTGTGCTTGGCCAGTCCCTCCAGCGTCTCCCACGTCAGGTTCAGCCCCGGCCAGCGCGGGTAGGGCCGCTCGATCCGCATCAGCGTGCGCAGCGTGTGGCCGTTGTGGTCGAACCCGCCGGCGTCCGCCCCCCGCTCGCCCATCGCCGCCTTCAGCGCGTCCTCGCCCGCGTGGCCGAACGGCGGGTGGCCGATGTCGTGCGCCAGGCACAACGCCTCGGTCAGATCCTCGTTCAGGCCCAGCGCGCGCGCGATCGTGCGGCCGATCTGCGCCACTTCCAGGCTGTGGGTCAGGCGGACGCGGAAATGGTCGCCGTCGGGCGCCAGGAAGACCTGAGTCTTGTGGCGCAGCCGACGGAAGCTGATCGAATGGACGATACGGTCGCGGTCACGCTGGAAACAGTCGCGCGGCCCGCGCTGCTCGCCGCCGGGCTCGTCGTGCAGCCGGCCGCGGCTTCGCGCCGGGTCCGCCGCATAGGGGGCGGCGCTCACTTCTCGCCGAGCCGGGTCATCTTCTGCCCTGCGGCGCTGGTGAAGGAGAAGGCGGACAGACCCTGCTTCGACAGCGTGTTGACCATCGCGCGCGCTTCCGCCTCGCTCTTGAACGGGCCGGTGACGACGCGGTTGGTGGCGCGCAGCGGCGTCGTGTAGGCCGTCTTGCCGGCGAGCGCCGGCGCCTTCTTCTTCGCGTCGGCCCAGGCGCGGCCGAGGTCGCCCTGGTTCGCGCCGCCCGCCACCTGCACCCAGTAGCGCACCGGATCGGCCTTCGCCGCCTTCTTCTCCGCCGCTGCCTTGTCGGCCAATGCCTTCTTCTCCGCGGCCTCCTGCTTCGCCTTGCGATCCGCCGCCGCCTTGGCGCGGCGCTCGGCGGCGGTCGGCCGGGCGGGCGTGTCCTCCGCCTCGGCGGCGCGGACCGGCGACCGTTGCGTGCCGCGCTGCGCCGCGACGTTGCGCTCGGCCTGGCGCGCGGCGCGATCGAGCGTGGCGGCGGAACCCGGGGCGGCGGGCCGGGCGGGCGCCCTGGCAAGCTCCGACTCGGGGATCCTGATGCCGGCGACGATGCGCGCCAGGATCTCGTCCGCGTCGCCGCGGGGCGGTGCGGGGGCGGCATTGGCCGGCTGCGTCACCGGACGCGCGGCGGCGATGGCCGGCTGCGGCGCGGAACGGGTCGCGGCAACGATGGGTGCGGGCGTGGCGGGGCGGGTCGTCACCGCGGGCACGACGCCGGGGATCGGCGTGGCGCTGGCCACCATCGGCGCGACCGGGCGGCTCGCGACCGTCGCCGGCGCCGCCGGCGTGGAGGAGGCGGGCGCGGTGGCGGGCGGCGTCGCCGCGACGCCGGTGGGCACGTTGGCGGCGGCGGGTCGAGGCGTCGACGATGTCGGAGCCGGATACACCGGCGAGGCCGCGGCGACCGACGTCGTCGGCCGAGTGATGGCGGGCGCGGGCGTCGTCGTCGCAACGGGCGCCGCCACGGAGGTCGCCGTCGGCGCGACGGCCGGGGAGGTGGCCGCGACAGCGGCCACGGAAGCGCTGACGGGCGGGGTCGCGACCGGCGCGACGCCGCCGCCCGGCAGCGGCCGCCCCGTCACCACGGGCCCGCCGAGCACGCGGCCACGCTCGCGGTCGCGACGGCTCTCACGCGTCGTCGTGCGGGGCGGATCGCGGCGCTCGTTACGCGCCACCTGGACCGGCGCGGGCGCGGAGGCGACCGTGGCCACCTGCGTCGGGCGCGGCGCGTCCGGATCGGCCCCGAGCGCGGACAACGGGGGCGCCAGCCGCGCGTCGGCCAGCCGTGCCGGTGTGGGCGCGACCTCGCCGAAGTGCACGGCGAAGGCGCGGTCCACCGGGGCCAGCGCGGGCAGACGCTGGAAGAAGGCGGAGAGGCCGCTGGCCATTCCCGGCATCATGCTGGTGGCGATCTTGTTCGCGCCCGGCACGTCGCCGTTCATCGCCAGGATAAAGGCACGCGCGCGCCACGCGCCGCGGTCGCTGCGGCGCAGCAGCGCGTCGATCTCCTTCAGCGCGTCGTCCTTGCGCCCGGCGATGCCGAGCGACAGCGCGTAGCGGCGCCGGATCTCGTCATCGTCGCCTTGCTTCAACGCCAGGCGATAGTCGCGCTGCGCCCGCTCCTGCTCGCCCGTCAGGTCGTAGGCGAGGCCGCGGTCGCCCGCGTAGGGCGCCATCGACAGCCCGGTGCGTGCCGCCTGGTCGAAGTAGCGCAGCGCCTCGCCGGGATGCTCGCCCGCGACGAGGATGCGCGCGATGCCCGCCTTCACGCGGCCGTTGTTCGGATCAACCTGCTCCGCGCGCTTGAAGAAGGCGGCCGCGGCGGTGGCATCGCCCACCTTGATCGACAGCTCGCCCGCCTCCACCAGCGCGGACAGGTCGCGCGGCGAGGCACCGACGCGCCGCACCGCATCGGCCAGGCGGTCGGCGTCGGTGCGCGTCGGCGCGGCGTAGGTCTGCGCTGCGGCGGGAGCGGCGAGCGCCGTGCCGGTCAGCAGCAGCGGCACGGAGAAAAGGAGAAAGCGGGACATCGGCGCGACCGCTAAACCCCAGCGCGGCTGAACCGCCAATGATGCGGCCGGCACCCTGCGGCGAACCGAGCCCGGGCGACGATGAAGCGAGCCGGTTCCGCCGAAGCGGGAACGGCCCTATGGCGGATGAGGAGGTGATCGCGTTGGGTTGGCAGCATCGACTGATGGTCCGGGGCGCGCGGCTGTGGTGGCGCGTCCGGCGCCCCCGCACCCTGGGCGTCCGCGCGATCGTGGAGGACGGCATGGGCCGCATCCTGCTGGTACGCCATACCTATATCGACCAGTGGCACCTGCCCGGCGGCGGCGTGAGGAAATGGGAGGCGACCGAGGCCGCCGCGCGGCGCGAGGTCCGCGAGGAGACCGGCGCCGACGCCGCCATCGTCCGGCTGCACGGCGTGTTCCACAACCGGTCGCAGTTCAAGGACGATCAGGTGGTGGTCTATGTCGCACGGGCGGACGGCAACGTGGCGCCGCGGGGCGACGGCTTCGAGATCGCGGAGGCGCGCTGGTTCGCGGCCGAAGCGACACCGGACGTCGGCCCCGCCACCGGGCGCCGGCTCGCCGAATACCGCACGGGCGCCACCGCGTTCGGCCCGTGGTGACGAGCGTCGCCGAGGCCCCACCCGCGGTTCAGCCGGCGCGCACCGCCTGCTTCACCCCGTCGATCTTGCCGGCGAGGCCCGGCACCTCCTCCAGCTGTCGCACGTCGTCGAACCGGCCACGCTCTTGGCGGTAGCGAACCACCTCGAACCCATGTCCGCTCAGCTGCGGCACCGCGTCAATCTCGTCCGCCGTGGCCGTGTTGATGTCGATCATCCCTCGCTCCGTCATTACAGGTTCGCCTGTTCCTCCGCCGGCAGGTCCGCGTCCGGCGGGTAGTAGAGCACGGCGCATTCGTCCCGCAGGACGCCGCCCTCGATCACGATGTCGTCGCGATAGGCGTCGGCGATGAACGACAGCGTGTCGACGTGGCGCGCCTCGAAATACATGGCGTGCACGTCGTCGCGCCCCGCGCCGTAGACGACGCGGCCGACCTTCGACCAGATCGACGCCATCGTGCACATGCCGCACGGCTGGAGCGTCGAATAGAGCGTCGCCCCGCGCAATTCGAGCTCGCCGATCCCCTCGCACGCGCGGCGGATCGCCATCATCTCGGCATGGGCGGTGGCGTCGGGCAATTCCTCCGTCTGGTTGCGCTCGCCTGCGATCTCCCTGCCATCCAGGACGATCACCGACCCGAGCGGCGAGGTGGACGGGTCCGAACCCTTGGACCGGGCAATCTCGATCGCGCGGCGCATCCAGCGTTCATCGTCTTCGGTCATCCATACCTCCGGCGGCCTCAACGCCACCGGGCCATCGTTGTGCCGAGCGCTACTCGCGGATGAAGTCCAGGAACGCGCGTAGCGGCGGCGGCACCAAACGGCGGCCGGAATAATAGAGGAACGGGCCGGAGAAGGACTGGTGGCCGACCTGCAGCGGCAGGGGCTGGTGCGCCACATCGGCCTCAGCAACGTGACGCCCACGCAGTTCGCGGAAGCCCGCGACATCGCCGAGATCGTCTGCGTCCAGAACCAGTACAATCTTGCCCATCGCGACGACGACGCCTTCATCGACGCACTGGCGGCGGAGGGTGTCGCCTATGTCCCGTTCTTCCCGCTCGGCGGCTTCAGCCCGCTGCCATCGGCGGCGCTGTCCGACGTGGCGGCGCGGCTCGATGCGACGCCGATGCAGGTGGCGCTCGCGTGGCTGCTCCGGCGATCGCCCAACATCCTGCTGATCCCCGGCACCTCGTCGGTGGCGCATCTTCACGAGAACCTCGCCGCCGCATCGCTGACGCTGCCGGAGGACGCCGTGGCCGAGCTCGACGCGATCGGCCGGTAGTCGGACCGGGCGATCAGCGCGGGCCCTGCCGATCGGGACCGATCGGCACCGCCGGCGGAGCCGTGGCGGCGATCGTCGCCTGACGCGCGATGAGCTGCCACCCCGCACTCCGCTTCGCCCACACGTCGGTGAAGGGGCGCATCACCTGCCGGCCCGCGCCAGGACCCTTCGTCGGCACCATCGTGTCGTAGCCCATCACGACGGTCACTTCGGGCTTCTGCTCGACGAAGGTGACGTGCTTGCGGAAATCCCTGTAGTCGAGGAAGTCGCGCTCCATCACCGCGATCACCTGCTCGCGCCGCAGCACGGCGTTGTTGGGCGCGTTCACGACGAAATCGTCCGCCCACACCGTCCGGACGCCGGCAGCGTCATGCGCCATCATCGCCTTGCCGAGCCGCCCGTACGCGGCGCCGATGCCGGCGGGCATCGTCACGCCGGCCGCCGGTTGGGCGAGCGCCGGCACGGCCGCGAACGCCGCCGCGGCCAGCGCCAGGCTCGTCCACATCGCCGCCTTGCGCTCGCGATGCGGCGCTCGATCGGATCGCACCGCCGTCATCTAGAAAGCCCTCCGCAAGCCGAGCGTGCCATTGTGCGCGGTCCAGCCCCCGCCCGCCTCCGCCCGATAGCGGATGAAGCCGGTCCATCCCGCCTTGTTGACGCTGAGGCTGGCGCCCGCCTTCACGATGTCGCGGTCCAGCGCCACGCGGTTGCCGGAGAAGACGGTGCCATCGGCGGCGACCAGCACGCTCTCCATGCCCCCGGCGGCCCCGCTGCGGCGATAGCCGACCTCCGCGTCGGGAACCCAGGTGATCCCGCTGCTGCCGGTGTAGGCATAGGAGACGCCCAGCGTGGCGAAGGGCGAGACGAACGACTTCGTTTGCCTTCGCCCCGCCACCACGAAGTCGGGCGCCCCGCCCCCCGCCTCCCGAAAGGGGTCCGCCCGCACCCGCCCGGCGACGATGCCGATCGCCGGGGTCAGCACGGCACCCGACAGCGCCACGGGGCGCGAGAGCTGCACGCCCCCCGTCAGGCCGCCCAGGTCGCGGTCGGCCGATGCGATGCCCAGGCCGGTCGGGCGCCGGGTGCGCGTCCACGCGTGCGAGTAGGTCAGCGCCGCGGTCAACCCGGCGGGGCCGACCGGTTGCGAGGCGTAGAGGCTGGCGTGGACGGTGTCGCCGCGCCCGGTGCCCCGCGCGTCGTCGTCGAGCCACGATCCCTCATAGGCCAGCGCCGCGCCGATCCGTCCCGACGTGGCGAGCGTCGCGTCGCCGCCGATCTGCACGCCGACGGTGCTCGCGCGGAATCCCGCCCCCAGGGTCCGGCCGATCCCCTCCATCCATATTCGCGCCGGGTGTGGCTCTCCCGCGTCGGCATTGAAGAAGCTGTTGCCGCCCCCGTTCGCGCGCGGCCGGCCGAGCAGGTCCAGCAAGCGCGCTTCGTTGCCCATCGCGAAGGCCGCGACCTGCCGGCCGAACAGCGCGGCATTGGTCGGCGTGACGACGACCGGGGGCGTCGGTGTCGGTATCGGCGTCGGGGTCGGCATTGGCGTTGGCGTTGGCGTCGGGGTCGGCGTCGGCGTCGGTGTAGGCGTGGGCGTGGGCGTGGGCGTGGGCGTGGGCGTCGGTGTCGTGGCGCCGAGCACCAGGCTCGCCTGTCGGTCGGTGTAGGCGACGCTGACGTCCAGGCCGGCCGGCGGCGTCGTGCCCGCGGCGTTGGCGACGGTCGCGAACGTGCCCGTCAGCAAGGCGGCGCCGGGCGACCCCTCGCTCGCGATAAAGGGCCGGCTGCCCGCGCCATAGGTCCCCGGCGCCCAGGCGAAGGTCACCGTCCCATCCAGGGCGGAGGGGCGCGCGACCGTCAGCAGGTCGATCTGCGTCGGCGTGACGCCCACGATCAGATTGCCGGTCGCGGCCTGGGTGAAGCCTCCCGACAGCGTCAGCCGCCGCCCGTCGCCACCGCCGCGCAGGTCGATCGTGCCCGCGTTCACGACCCGGTCGGTGCCGCTGCCGCCGACGGTGGCGTCGACCGCGACCAGCAGCGTCGATGTCGCGTCGATGTTCAGCGTGGCCACGCGCGCGTCCGCGGTCAGCAGCCAGCGCGATCCCTGCGACAGGTTCACATTGCCCCAATCCCCGATGTTCGTCCCCCGCGCCGGATCGGGCGGCAGGGTGTAGGAGCCCAAGGCGCCGCCGCGGATGCTGGTGTTCGTCAGGTTCAGCGTGTCGGTGAACCCCGCCTGCAGGTAGCGGAGCGTCGCAGTCTGCGCCTGGGTCCGGCCGTCGATCGTCACCGTGGACGGCTCGACATCGAAGACCCGGCGGATCCCTCCCGTCAACTCGCCGCCGTTCCACAGCACCGTCATGTCGCCCGCGAACGACACGTCCCCGGTCACGGCGCCGCCCGCCAATTCGATGGCGCTGCCGAACGACCCCATGGCGACGGCGAAGCCGGTGTTCGGATCGGAAGTGATCGTTCCGGTGTTCACGATCCGCGTCGCGCCGCCCACCGCGCGGATGCCGCCGCGCACAGTGCCGGCGTTCGACACGACATTGCCCGTCGTTGGCGCCATGCCCGCGGGCTGTTCGGTATTGACGAGGATCCCTCCTTCCACCGTGCCCCCGTTGCCGACGGTCACCAGCGCCCGGGTGTTGGCGGTCGGCGCGGCGGCACCGCTGCCGACCCGTACGTCGATGGCGGGCGAGCCGCCCGTCGCCGTCACCCGGCCGTTGACGGTGACGGCCACGGTCCCGACCCCCTGCGCCGTGACGCCCGCCCCCGCCGAGATCGAGCCGTCCACCACGATCGTCACGTTCCCCTTCGCCCGGTCCGGAGAGCTCGACACGCCCGAGACGCCGTATCCCGTCGACCCTG
This sequence comes from Sphingomonas corticis, assembly GCF_012035195.1. Lineage (GTDB taxonomy): Bacteria > Pseudomonadota > Alphaproteobacteria > Sphingomonadales > Sphingomonadaceae > Sphingomonas > Sphingomonas corticis. The sequence continues at coordinate 23,995 of NZ_JAAVJH010000008.1, read as the reverse complement.
GCTGATCGGCCACGGTGCCGGTGATCGCGATCGTCACGGGATCGTTCGACGAGCGGACGTCGACGATCGCCAGGTCGCTCGCCGCGGCGGCCTGCGTGCGGGTGGCATCGCCGCCGACCGTCACGTCCACGGGCCCCGCGCCGGCGGCATTGACGGACAGCGCCCCCCTGGCCCCGCCGACCCGGCCGCCGCGCGCGATGTCGACCGTGATGCCGCCCGACGCCTGTGTGCCGGTATCGATGCGGATCCCGTACCCGCCCAGCCCGGCGCCGTTCCGCTGCGTCCCCCGCCCGACGATCGTCCCGTTGGTGGTGACGCTGATCGCCCCGGCACCCAGGCTCTGCACGCTGATGCCGTTCGCCGCGCCGCTGATCGCCGCCGCGTTGCGGTCCTCCACCGTCGCCGCGCCACGGATCAGCAGGGCGTCGTTGTCGGCGACGTCGATCGTCAGGCCGGTAGCGGTGCGGACGACGGCGGGGGCGCCGTTCTGCGCGGCGATGAACTGGAACGCGGTGATCGAACCGGAACACAGGTACGAGCCGTCGGACTGCGCGGCGCACGCCTGCGCCCGCGCCTCGCCGCCCAGGACGGCCGCCAGGCCGCTCGCCCCGATCAGCAGAAAGGCCCGGGGAATGCTGGCTTCCTTGGTCATGCTGCTCGTCTCTCCCTGCGTGATCGCGTTAAGGCGTGGAACGGGAGCATCGGGTGACGGACGGCGGGGATCTGCCGAGACATCCGGTGCGCGGATCGCCCTGCGGCGGCGGGCCGGGCGGTGCCAGGACCGCAACCTGACTTTTTCCTGATGACTGCGGTATGGAGGCGCCATGACCGGGCCGGCTCCGCCCCATCCGACGATATCGCTGGGCGCGCTGACCATCCGGCCGGCGACCTGCGAGGTGATCGTCGGCGCCAGACGCCTGGTGCTGGAGCCGCAGGTGATGCGCGTGCTGGCGATGCTCGCCCGCGATGCCGGAACCGTGGTGTCGCGCGACGAGTTGGTGGCGCGGTGCTGGGACGGGCGCAGCGTGAGCGAGGACGCGATCAATCGCGTCATCTCTCGGCTTCGCAAGCTCGCGGTCGAAACCGCCGCGTTCGAGCTGCAGACCCAGCGCAAGGTGGGTTACCGCCTGGTGGCGATCCCGCCCGTTGCGTCCGCGGAGGAGGCGAGGCCGGAGGCGAACGCACCGCTGCCGGCCGCGCGCCGCAGCCGCTGGCCGGCGGCGGCGGCCGCCGCCGCGCTGGTCCTGCTGCTGCTCGGCCTCGCGGCGTGGATACTTTCGGCGAGCCTCGGTGCGCGTAGCGCCACGAAGTCGCTGGCGATCCACGTCACCGCGGACCGGCCGGGCGACCGCGCGGGCGTGCAGGCGTTCACGTCGAACCTGCGGCAGAGTCTGTTGCGGGTGCGCGGGTTGCGCCTGCTGGATGGCGCTGCGACGGGAACGCCCGACCTGACGATCGACGGGTCGTTCGGATCCACGCGCGAGCGCCCGATCCTGCTGACGCTGAAGGACGGATCGGACGGTTCCGCCATCTGGAGCGGTCGCTTCGCCCGATCGCCCCTGCTGCTGCCCGAGCAGCAGCGCGCGGTCGCCGCGGCGGTCCGCTACGTCGCCGTGTGGCTCAGCGACCGCGGCGGTGGGGAGCCGTCCGCGCGCGAGCCCGAGCGGTCGGACGTGTCGGCGCTGGTCGCCGACGGATTGCAGCAGTGGCAGACCGGCCGCGAGAAACGCGAGCAGGGCAAGCCTTCGCTGGCGATGGAGCATTATGCCGTGGCATCGGCGAAGGCGGACGCGGCGCTGGCGCTCGATCCGGAATCGCCGCGGGCATTGATGCTGCGCTACCAGATCGACCTTCTCCCCGCCTATCCGCGCCCCGGCGAGACCGTTCCGGCCTTCCGGAACCGGCTTCAGCGCGCCGACGAGATGCTGACCCGGGCGCTGTCGGCCGATCCCGACGATCCGGCCGTGCTGGTCGCCGCGGCGCGGGACTTCGGCCGCGCCGCGGACTGGGCTGCGGCGGGCGCGCTGCTGCGCCGCGCCGTGCGGCTCGGACCCAGTTCGGCCGACGCGAATACCTGGTACGCCTTTCACCTGGCGCTGGTCGGTCGCTGCCGCGAAGGCCTGCGCTATGCGCGCAAGGGCGTGGAGCTGGATCCCGGCTCGTCCTGGCGGCGGCGCGCCATCCCCCGGCTGATGCAAGGCGCCGGCGACACGTCCGGCGCGCTGCGCGACTATGCGCGCCTGCTGCGCGACGATCGGGCGAACGGTGTCCTCGCCTACGAGACCTATCTGGTCGCTCTGTCCGGCGGACGGGGCCGGCTGGCGCAGCTCGCGACGTTCCTTCGCCACGATCTGTGGCAGGGCGACCCGCCTCCCGGCATCCTGGCCGTCGTCGATCGCGCCGAAGCGGCAGCGGCGCATCGCGACGGACGTGCGGCGGCGTTCGACCGCCTCCTCGACCAGGAATTCCGCGCGACGCTGGAGAACCGCAAGCCCGTCTCCGCCAGCACGGCGGGCGACACGATGTTCGCGCTGGCGTACGAATATGCCCACGCCCGGCGGGTCGACCGCGCGCTCGACGCGCTGACCCGCGCGCACGACGCCGGCTCCACCTACCTTCCCTGGGCGCTCCCCTTCGGGTCGCACGAATTCCCCCCACCGCTGCGATCCGACCCGCGCTATCGCGCGCTGTGGCTCACCCCCACCGCCTGGGCCGAGCTGATGCGCGAGCGGGAAACAACGTCACTGGCGACGGCGGCGTCGCGCTCCTAGGATCGGCGCATGGCCACGCTCGTCCCGGTGCTCGGCGACCAATTGTCGCTCGATCTCGCCTCGCTGGCCGATGCCGATCCGGCCGACACGATCGTCCTGATGATGGAGGTGGCGGAGGAGACCGCCTACGTCCGCCATCACCGGACGAAGCTCGCCTATATCCTGTCCGCCATGCGCCACCACGCGGACGCGCTGACGGCGCGGGGCTGGCGCGTGGACTATGTGCGGCTGGACGATCCGCAGAACAGCGGCAGCTTCACCGGCGAGATCGCCCGCGCGCTGGCGCGGCACGCGGTGGAGCGGATCGTCGTGACCGAGGCGGGCGAGTGGCGCGTCGCGGCGATGCTGGACAGCTGGCAGACGCTGTTCGGTGTGCCGGTGGAGATCCGCACCGACACCCGCTTCCTCGCCACCCACGCGGAGTTCGCAGGCTGGGCGGACGGGCGCAAGCAGCTGACGATGGAGTATTTCTACCGCGCGATGCGTGCGAGGACCGGGCTGCTGATGACGGACGGCAAGCCGGAGGGCGGGCGCTGGAACTTCGACAAGGAGAACCGCAAGCCCGCCGAGCGCGACCTGCTGATGCCGCGCCCGTTGTCCTTCGCGCCCGACGCCATCACGACGGAGGTGATCGCGCTGGTGGAGCGGCGCTTCGCCGCCAATCCCGGCAGCCTGGACGGCTTCGACTACGCCGTGACCGCGGCGGACGCCGAGCGGCAGGCGGCGGCCTTCCTCGCCCACGCGCTGCCGCGCTTCGGCGACTACGAGGACGCGATGCTGACGGGCGAGCGCTTCCTTTGGCACTCGATCCTGTCGCCCTACATCAACTCCGGCCTGCTCGACCCGCTCGACCTCTGCCGCCGCGCGGAGGCCGAATATCGCGCCGGCCGCGCGCCGCTCAACTCGGTCGAGGGGTATATCCGGCAGATCATCGGCTGGCGCGAGTATATGCGCGGCATCTACTGGCGCGAGGGGCCGGGCTATGTCGATCGCAACTTCCTCGACCATCGGCGCGCGCTGCCGGCCTTCTACTGGACCGGCGAGACCGACATGCACTGCCTGTCCGAGGTCCTGTCGCAGACGCTGGCCACCGCCCACGCTCACCATATCCAGCGGCTGATGGTGACGGGAAATTTCGCCCTGCTGATCGGCGCCGACCCGAAACAGGTCCATCTTTGGTATCTCGAGATCTATCTCGACGCCTACGAGTGGGTGGAGCTGCCCAACACGCTGGGGATGAGCCAGTTTGGCGACGGCGGGCTGCTCGGGTCGAAGCCCTACGTCTCGTCGGGCGCGTACATCAACCGCATGTCGGATTACTGCCGCCATTGCCGCTACGACGTGAACCGGCGGACCGGCGAGGATGCCTGCCCCTTCAACGCGCTCTACTGGCACTTCCTCGACCGCCACCGCGCAAAGCTCGGCGACAATCGCCGGCTGGCGATGCCGTACCGCACGTGGGACCGGCAGTCGGACGAGGAACGGGCCGCGACGCGGGCGCAGGCCGACGCCTTCCTCGCCGCGCTGGACGACGGTGGGGCCTACGCCGACCCGCGATAGGCGTCGGCGCTCTTCTCCGGCCGGATGTAGATCGAGCTCAGCTCGGGCAGCGTGGCGCGCAGTTCGCGCTCGATCGTCTCGATCAGCGTCTCGCCCTCCCCCATCCGCAGCGCGTCGTCGAAGTCGGCGCTGATCGCGACGAAGACGCTGTCGGGCGCGGTGTGGATGGTGCGCACGTGGTTCACTCGCGTCACTCCGCCATGCGCCGCCACGATCGCGCGCACGCGGGCGATCACCGCCGGGTCGGCGCGCTCGCCGATGAGCAGTCCCTTGGACTCGCGCGCCAGCACGATCGCCACCCCGGCCAGGATCAGCCCGATCGCGATGGAGGCGTAGCCGTCGAGGCGCGGGTCGCCCCACCAGTGGCTGCACGCGATGCCGACCGCCGCGACGACCAGCCCGGCGAGCGCCGCCGAATCCTCGAACAGGACGATGAAGCCCGCAGGATCCTTCGATCGGTGGATCGCCTGCCACCAGCCCGCGTCACCCCGGGTGCGATCGAACGCGCGCATCGCGATCGTCCACGACGAACCTTCCAGCAGCGCAGCGATGCCGAGGACGATGTAGTTCACCGTCGGGTCACTCAGCGGTTCCGGGTCGACGATGTGCCGCCAGCCCTCATAGATCGACACGCCCGCACCGACGGCGAAGATCAGGATGGCGACGACGAACGCCCAGAAATACAGCTCCCGCCCGTAACCGAACGGCCGCACCTCGTCGGGCGGGCGGCGCGCCTGCCGCTGGCCGTAGAGCAGCAGCACCTGATTGCCGCTGTCCACCACGGAGTGGACGCCCTCCGTCAGCATCGAGGACGAACCGGTGAAGGCCGCCGCCACGAACTTCGCCACTGCGATGCCGAGATTGGCGGCGAGCGCGCCGAACAGGACGATGTTCGCGCGCCATCCCTGCGGCGGCTTCTGCGATGCGGACGCTTCCATCGCCGCCGGACGCGCCGGGCGGCACCGCGGTTCCACCGCCGCTTGCCATTCCGGCGCCGCGGCATCATCGCTGGTCGCCGCCATGAACGGAGAAATGCCATGACGGTGAAGGTGATCGCCTTCGTATCGGTGAAAGAGGGCCAGGAAGCCGCGTTCGAGGAAGCGGCGCGCCGCTGCGTCGCCGCGTCGCGCGCGGAACCGGGCGTCCACCACTACGACCTGTGGCGCGAGGCGGAGGGCGAGCGGCGCTACGTCTTCAACGAACTCTACGCCGATCAGGCGGCGGTGGCGGCGCACATGGCGTCCGCCCATTTCAAGGCGTTCGGCCTCGCCGCGCGCGATCTCGCCAGCGCGCGACCGGTGATCGTCGCGACCACGCCCGTCGACGTGGCCGACTGACGCAACTTACCACGGGCGCGGGGATTATTCCGTCGCGCCATCTCGGCGCGCTGGAGCTCCCATGGCCCTCGACGCCGCCGCGCCCGTCCGGCTGCACCCGCTGCACGCCTTGCTGCTCGCCTTCCCGGTCGGGTTCTTCCCGGCCGCGCTGGCGGCGGACATCACCTATCTGAACAGTGCCGAGATGCAGTGGTCGAACTTCGCCTCCTGGGCGATCACCGGCGCGCTGATCGTCGGCGCGCCGGCGCTGGCGTGGAGCGTGCTGCGCGCGCTTCCCGGCAAGGCGCGCGGGCGTTGGATCGTGCCGCTGCTGCTGGCGGTCGCCTGGGCGGCCGGGCTGCTGAACGCCTTCGGGCACAGCCGCGACGCGTGGAGTTCGGTCGGCACCACCGGGCTGCTGCTGTCTGTCGTCTCGACCGTCGCGATCCTGGCGGCGGGCTGGCTCGCCTTCGCGGCACCGGTGCGCGGAGGGCTGGCACGATGATCCGCGCGCTCCCGCTCCTCCCGCTCGCGCTCCTCGCCGGATGCGGCGGCCAGCCGACCGACGTTCGGCAGACCGGGCCCGATCCGCAGCTGCCCGCGCAGCACCAGACGCTGGTCCCGCCCATGAAGATCGCGCGCCCGGAAGCCTGGGGCGACGCGCGCCCGACCGTACCCGCCGGCTTCCAGATCACCGCGCTCGCCACCGACCTGAAGGTGCCGCGGCAGATGCTGGTCCTGCCCAACGGCGACCTGCTGGTCGCGGAGGGCAAAGGCGGGCATGCACCCAAGCTGCGGCCCAAGGACGTGATCGCCGGCTATATCAAGAGCTTGGGCACCACATCGGTGAAGGGTGGCGACCGCATCACGCTGCTGCGCGACGCGGACGGCGACGGACGGCCGGAAGTGCGCACCACCTTCATCGACAAGCTGGACGCGCCCTATGGCCTCGCGCTGATCGGCAACGAGCTGTTCGTCGCCGAGCAGGGCGCGCTGACCCGCTTCGCCTATACGCCGGGCGCGACGCGGATCGCGACACCCGGCTGGCAGGTGACGAAGCTGCCGTCGCGCATCAACCATCACTGGACCAAGTCGCTGGCGGCCAGCGCGGACGGGACGAAGCTGTACGTCGGCATCGGATCGAACAGCAACGTCGGCGAGCGCGGGCTGGAGGTGGAGGAGGATCGCGCCGTCGTCTGGGAGGTGGACCGCGCCACCGGCGCGCACCGCGCAATCGCGACCGGCATCCGCAATCCGACCGCGCTGGCGATCGACCCTGCCACCAATGCGCTGTGGAGCGTCGTGAACGAGCGCGACGAACTGGGCGCGCGGCTGGTGCCCGACTATCTGACGCAGGTGCGTGACGGCGCCTTCTACGGCTGGCCGTACAGCTATTGGGGGCGCAACGTCGATCCGCGCGTCCACCCGCAGCGGCCCGACATGGTCGCGCGCGCGCTGGTACCCGACTACGCGCTCGGCTCGCACGTCGCCGCGCTTGGCCTGTCCTTCGCCTCGAACGGCGGCATCGCGCCGCAATATGGCGAGGGCGCGTTCGTCGGCGAGCACGGCAGCTGGAACCGCCAGGACCTGGCCGGCTACAAGGTGACGTGGGTGCCGTTCGCGCGCGGCCGTCCCGCGGGCCAGCCGCGCGACTTCGTCACCGGTTTCATCGGTCCCGACGGCAAGGCACGCGGACGGCCGGTAGGCGTATTGTTCGATCCGCGACGCAAGGCGCTGTACGTCGCCGACGACCTGTCGAACACCGTGTGGCGGGTCACTCCCGCCGCGACCACGGCCGCCGCGGAGCGTCCGCGCCCGCGTGGCTGACGGCTACGCCGCGGCGCTGCTCGCCGGCGTGGCGCTGCTGTCCGCGCCCGCGGCGGCAGGGCAGACCGTGCCGACGATCGACACGGAGGATGCCGGCCTCGGCACCGCCGCGGTCGGTACCGGCGCGTTCCACCCGATCGTCGCGCTGGACGTGCGCAACGGCGACTTCGCACGCGGCGGCTACGACGACGATGCCGCCTCGCTCGACCGCGTGCCGGTGCACGCGCAGCTCGGCTTCGCCTGGGCGCTGCGCCGGGACGAAGCCGGCGCGGGCGACCTGTTCGTCGTCGCGACCTCGTCCAACGGCATCCACGCGCCCTCCTCCGCGGAGCGCACGGCACCGCGCGCCTGGTACGAGAGCAACAACCTGGTCGGCCTGGTCGCGCGGCCGGGCGGCGTCGTGGCGGTCGGCGTCGCCTACACGATCAAGACCAGCCCCAACGGCATCTCCGCCACCACCCACGAGGCGAGCGTCACCGCCGCGCTCGACGGCGAGGGCGTGCTTGCCGGAATGAAGCCCCACGCCGCCGCGACGGTGCGGACGAAGGGAGACGGGGGCGTCTTCACGCAGGCGGGCATCGCGCCGCAGGTCGCGCTGTCCGGCGCCGAGGATGCCGCCACGCTCGCGTTCCCGCTGCTCGTCGGCGTCGGCTGGGCCGGCTTCTACGGCGCCGGAACGGGCGACGTGGCCTATGGCAGCGGCGGGATCGCGTTCGCCCGGCCGTTCGCCGCCGGGGGCGCGCACTGGCAATTGGAGGCCGAGTTGCTCGCCGTGGTGCGCGACGCGACGCTCCGGCGGCTGGGCAGCGACGTCGCGGAGCGCGGCGCGGTGGTGCCGCTCGCCACCGTCAGGCTCTCCGTCGCCTTCTGAACGCCCGCCCGGCGCGGGTGGGACCTTACGCTCCCCGCTTCGTTACATGGATCAACCGATCCGGCGAGCGAGGACCACCGATGACCGAGACGACGACCACCACCGGCAGCGGTGGCGAGACCCACCAGCGCGTGACTGGCGACGCCGCCGTGCTGACCACCAACCACGGGGTTCCCGTCGGCGACAACCAGAACAGCCTGAAATCGGGCGCGCGCGGCCCGACGCTGCTGGAGGATTTTGTTCTTCGCGAGAAGATCTTCCACTTCGACCACGAACGCATTCCCGAGCGCATCGTCCACGCCCGCGGTTCCGGCGCGCACGGCGTGTTCGAGGCCACCGCGGACATCTCCGACCTGTCGAAGGCGGCGGTCTTCACCAAGGGCGAGCACACCGAGGTCTTCGTCCGCTTCTCCACCGTCGCGGGCGGCGCCGGCAGCGTCGACACGCCGCGCGACGTGCGCGGCTTCGCCGTCAAATTCTACACGCGCGAGGGCAATTGGGACCTCGTCGGCAACAACATCCCCGTCTTCTTCATCCAGGACGCGATCAAGTTTCCCGACCTCGTCCACTCGGTGAAGATGGAGGCGGACCGCGCCTATCCGCAGGCGGGCAGCGCACACGATACCTTCTGGGACTGGGCGTCGCTGATGCCCGAAACCACGCACATGCTGATGTGGGCGATGAGCGACCGCACGCTGCCGCGCTCCTTCCGCACGATGGAAGGGTTCGGCGTCCACACCTTCAAGCTGGTGAATGCCGAGGGGAGGGCCAGTTTCGTCAAATTCCATTGGAAGCCGCGGCTGGGGCTGCAATCGACCATCTGGGACGAGGCGCTGAAGCTGCAGGCGGCCGACAACGACTATCAGCGCCGCGATCTGTGGGAAGCGATCGACACCGGCGCGTATCCGCAATGGGACCTCGGCATCCAGGTGTTCGACGAGGAGTTCGCGCGGGCGCAGCCCTACGACGTGCTCGACGCGACGAAGCTGATCCCGGAAGACGACGTGCCCGTGCGGATCATCGGCACGCTGACGCTGAACCGCAATCCGGACAATTTCTTCGCAGAGACCGAGCAGGTCGCCTTCCTGCCGACCAACATCGTGCCGGGAATCGATTTCTCGAACGACCCGCTGCTGCAAGGGCGGCTGTTCAGCTATCTCGACACGCAGAACTCGCGGCTGGGCACGACGAACTTTCACCAGATCCCGATCAACGCCCCGCGCTGCCCGTTCGGCAACTTCCAGCGCGACGGCAAGATGCAGACGCAGGTGCCCAAGGGCCGCGCCAATTACGAGCCCAACAGCCTCGCCGCGCACGGCGAGGACGGCGGCCCGCGCGAGAGCGCGGAGCGTGGCTTCGCGACGGTGAACGCGGCGACCGGCGGCGACGAGCAGGGCGACAAGCAGCGCATCCGCGCCGAGCTGTTCGCCGACCATTACAGCCAGGCCCGGCTCTTCTACCGCTCGCAGACGGAAAGCGAGCAGGCGCATATCGCCTCCTCCTTCGTCTTCGAGCTGTCGAAGGTCGGCGTGCTCGACCAGGTGCCGCCACGCATGGTCGCGAACCTGCGCAACGTCGACGAGGACCTCGCCCGCCGCGTCGCCGACGGGCTGGGCATCGCCCTGCCGGAGAAGGCCGCCGCGGCGCGCGAGCCGGTCGACATGGCGCCGTCCGACGCGCTGTCGATCCACAAGAACATGAAGGCGACGCTGGAGGGACGCAGCGTCGGCATCCTGTATGCCGACGACAGCGACGGCGCCGAGATCGAGGCGCTGGTCGCCGCGGTGGCAGCCGCGAAGGGCAAGGCCGTGCTGGTCGCGCCCAAGGTGGGCGGCGCGACGCTGAAGGACGGGTCGAGGCGCAAGGCGGACGGGCAGCTCGCCGGATCGCCGAGCCAGATCTTCGACGCGGTGGCGATCGTGCTGTCCGCCGACGGCTGCGCCGCGCTGCTGAAGGAGGCCGCTGCGGTGCAGTTCGTGATGGATGCCTTCGGCCACCTGAAGGCGATCGGCGCCAGCGACGCGGCCCGGCCCCTGCTCGACAAGGCAGGCGTCGAGCCGGACGACGGCGTCACCGACTTGGGCGGCGCCTTCATCGCGGCAGCCGGCAGGCGCTTCTACGCGCGAGAGCCGGGGGTGCGCACGCTGGCGTGATCGCGCCCGGCGCGCCGCGGCAATTCCGGCGTCGTGATGGATGTGGCCGAGGCGGCAAAACTTCCATGCGGGGCAAAATGCTTGCCAGGTGATCGATCCAACTTGCCGGCAGGAAGGGGTACGTCGCGGCGCCGCCGAGCGAATCGGCGGCGGCGGCGGAACCGCGGCGGTGCGCGCCAGCGTCTCCGCTTCGTCGGCTACGCGACGGACATCCCAGTCCTGCCCGTCCGGATAGGCGTCGACGAGCAGGGGACCGGTGCTGGCGGGGATGCCAGCCATGCCGATCCCCGCCGGCAACCCGCACAGGCCGCCCGCGATCATGCGCACCGCGTCACCGCTCTGCGCGCTGGCTTTCGCGTGATGATGATGGGAAAGCCGCTGCCATGTCCGACACACCATTGCCACGACGTTCGGAACGTCTGTGGACGCCCGCGCGCTACCGCGCCCTCCTGCGTGCACGCGGGCCGCGATCGGTCCAGTTCAGGACGCGGATCGCGATCCTGCTCGGCGCCGTAGCGATCGGCCTTGCCGCGACGGCGTTCGCCGCGGCTGCGGACGCCGCGGCGGAGGTCTTCACCCGCTACTCGGCGCGCTTCCGCTGGGCGCCGCTGGTCACGACGCCGCTGTTGTTCGGCATCCTCGTCTGGCTGACGCGTCGCTACGTACCGCTGGCGCGAGGGTCGGGCATTCCATAGGTGATCGCGGCGCAGAAAGATCCCGAGCGTGCGACCGCGTCGCTCGTGTCGGTGCGCACCGTCCTTGGCAAGGCGATGCTGACGCTGGCGGCAGTGATGAGCGGCGCGTCGGTCGGTCGCGATGGCCCGACGGTGCAGATCGCCGCGTCGATCATGGGCGTCACCCACCGGCTTCTGCGGGTGCCGCTACGCGGCGCGGTGCTGATCGCGGGTGGGGCGGCGGGCGTGGCGGCGGCATTCAACACGCCGCTCGCCGGGCTGCTGTTCGCCATCGAGGAGCTCGCGTCGGCGTACGAGCAGAAAGTGACGCTGCTGGTCATCGCGGCGATCGTCATCGCGGGCATGGTCGCGCAGTCGGTGCAAGGCGATTACGTCTATTTCGGTGTAATCGGCGCGCACATGCCGCTCTCCGCGGCGCTGGTTGCGGTGCCGGTCGCGGGGGTCGCCGGCGGCGCGGCAGGCGGGTTGTTCGCGCGCGCGATGCTCGCCCTCGCGACCGGCACCGGCCGGGTGACGCGGTGGAGCAAGCGCCGCCCGGTCGCTTTCGCCGCGCTGTGCGGGCTGGTCGTCGGCGGCCTGGGCGTCGCGACCGGGCTGACCTGGGGAACAGGCTATGGCGCGGCGCGGGCGATGATCGTCGGTACCGATGCGCCGTTGTGGTTTGGGCCCGCCAAGTTCGCCGCAACTCTCGCCACGGCGGTCGCGGGATTGCCCGGCGGCATCTTCGCCCCCTCGCTGGCGGTGGGCGCAGGCATCGGCAACCTCCTCCAGTGGCTGTTTCCCGACTACCCGGCATCCGCGATCGTGATCCTGGGAATGGCCGCCTATTTCGCCGGCGTCGTCCGCGCGCCGTTGACCGCGGTCATCATCCTGTCGGAGACGACCGCAAGCCGCGGACTGATGCTTCCGATGTTCGCCGCTGCCTTCATCGCCGACGCGGTGAGCCAGTTCATCTGCCGCGACAAGCTCTATCACGGTCTGTCCCGAACGTTCGCGATGCCGCTCGCGGAGGGCGGGCGGACGTAACCTCGTCAACTCCGCCTGCTCCACGCACGGCCGTACAGCGGTCTCGTTTCGTGTCTGTCACGCGGAGCCGAGGCCACCTCCCCCCTGCCCCTCACCGCAGCCACGCGATGGCGGCGCAGGTGGACATGCCGACGATGACGTTCATGGGAAGACCGATCTTCACGAAATCGGAGAAGCGGTAGTCGGCCGCCGCATAGACCATGGTGTTGGTTTGATACCCGACCGGCGCGATCGAACCAATGGACCGCCAGCGCCACGCCGATCAGCGCCAGCGCGAGCAGCGCCCGCCACGACAGCGCCAGCCACACCGGCGTCCGGCTGCGGCGGTAAAGGTGGTAATCGGGGCGGGCGCCGTCGATTTCCACGGCCGGTCAGTCGCTCGCGGTCGAGGCGGGCGTGCCTGGCTGCGGTGCCGCGAACGTCGCCCAGTCCGCGCCTTCGTCACCCTCGCCGCCGGGTCTCGGCGGCGCGCCGGCGATGCTGTCGCGCTCTGTGGCGGCGCCGGCGCGCGTGCGATGCAGGTGGACCTTGGCGATCATGTTGGCCGAGATCGGCGCGGTGATGAACAGGAACAGCGAGATCAGCAGCTCGTGCGCGGTCCAGATGCCGAGCCGCAGCTGGAAATAGACGACGGAGGCGAGCAGCAGCCCGCCGAGTCCCAGCGTCGTCGCCTTGGTCGGCCCGTGCAGTCGCTCCATCGTCGAGGGAAGGCGCACGAGACCCCAGCTGCCGATCAGGGCGAAACCGCCGCCCAGGAGCAGCAGCGCCACGATCGCGATGTCGGCGAGAACACTCATTCCACGATGTCTCCGCGCAGGATGAACTTGCAATAGGCGATGGTGCTCACGAACCCCACCATCGCCAGCAGCAGCGCGGCCTCGAAATAGGTGTCGTTGCCGCCGATCATGCCGATCAGGACGATCAGCGCGATGGCGTTGATGACCATCGTGTCGAGCGCCACGATCCGGTCTCCCAGCGACGGCCCGCGCAGCAGCCGCCACAGGTTCAGGACCAGCGCCAGCGCGATGCAGCCCGCCGCGATGTGGAGCGCGATGCCGATCATGCGAAGATCCGTTGCAGCCGCGCCTCGTAGCGGGTCTTGATCCGCGCGATCTCCGCCGCCTCGTCCCCGACGTCGAGCGCGTGGACCAGGAGGAAGCGGCCGTCCGCCGACACGTCCGACGATATCGTGCCGGGCGTCAGGCTGATCGTGCCGGCCAGCATCGTGATCGCCTCCGGCGTGGTCAGCCGGATCGGGATTACCAGCCAGCGCGCGCGCAGGTCGCGGTTGCGGCGGAACAGGATCAGCCGCGCGACCTGGAAGTTGGCGACGACGATGTCGAGCACGACGATCGCCAGATAGCCGAGGAAGGCGCGGCCGAAGCGCATCCGGGGGCGATCCGGCCAGAAGGGCTGGGTGAATTTGGGCAGGACCAAGGCGAAGACGCCGCCGAGCAAGGCTCCGCCGATGGTGACGTCGTTGGCCATCAGCAGCCAGACGATCAGCAGCATCGCCGACAATCCGGGATGGGGCAGCAGCCGCTTCATCGCGCCGCACCCAGGACCGCGGTGATGTAGCGCCCGGGCGCCATCACCTGGGCGGCGGCGGCGTGGGCCTGCGCCGCCGCCCAGCCGGCGAACACGGTCAGCGCCGCCAGCAGGATCAGCAGCGTCGCCGGCGCGATGAAGTCGGCGCGCGGCCGGGGCATCGCCGAGATCGGATCGGCATCTGGCGCCGCCGTTTTCCAGAACAGCGAGGATCCGCTGCGCGCAAAGCCCACGACGCCGATCAGCGTGGTGCCCAGGATGGTGGCCCAGATCGCGGGCCAGCCGGGCACGGCGAAGCTGGCGTCCAGGATCAGCAGCTTGCCGACGAACCCCGTGAGCGGCGGCAGCCCGACCGCCGCGATCGCCGCGGCGAGGTACAGCAGGCCCGCCGCATCCTGCCCGGCGAAGCGCGGGCTCGGCACGACGGCGTCGGCATATTGGCCGCGCCGCCGCATCGTCGCGTCGGCGACCAGGAACAGGGCCGCGCCCGCGAAGATCGCCTGCACCATGTAATAGAGCGCGGCAGCCAGCGCTCCCTCCCGCCACACCGCTACCGGCATCAGCAGCGTGCCGGTCGACGCCAGCACCGCGAACGCGGCCTGTTCGCGCATCCCCCGCGCCACCAGCACGCCGACGAACCCGATGATGGCGCCCATGATCCCCGCGGGCAGCAGCCAGGGTGCGGGCACCCACGCCGCGGCGCCCGCCGATGCGCCGAAGACCAGCGGCACGGTGCGGATCATCGCATAGACGCCCACCTTCGTCATGATCGCGAACAGCGCGGCGACGACCGGCATTGTCGCGGCATAGGTGCGCGGCAGCCACAGGTGGAGCGGCACCGCCGCCGCCTTCAGCGCGAACACCGTCGTCAGCAACAGCCCGGCGATGCGCAGCAGCCCCTGGTCCTCCCGTCCCAGCGCGGCGACCCGGACGGCCAGATCCGCCATGTTGAGCGTCGCGGTCAGGCCGTAGAGCAGCCCCAGCGCGACCAGGAACAGCGCCGATCCGACGATGTTGACGACGACATAGGCGACGCCCGCCTTCAGCCGCAGCGCGCCCTGTCCGTGCAGCATCAGGCCGTAGGAAGCGATCAGCAGCACCTCGAAGAACACGAAGAGGTTGAACAGGTCGCCGGTCAGGAACGCGCCGTTGATGCCGAGAAGCTGGAAGTGGAACAGCGGATGGAAATGCCATCCCTTGCGGTCCGCGCCCGTGACGATCGCGTGCACCCATACCACCGTGGACAGGATCGCCGCCACCAGCAGCATCGTCGCCGACAGCCGGTCGAGCACGAGCACGATGCCGAACGGCGCCGACCACGCGCCCAGCGCGTAGCTGCGGATCGCGTCGTCCTGCGCGATGCCGAACAGCGCGATCGCCGCGGCCAGCGTCGCGGCGCATCCGCCCAGCGACACGGACAGGCCAAGCGCGCGGCGACGCCGCATCGACAGCATCGCGACCGGCGCGACGATCGCGGGCACGATCACCGGCGCGATCATCAGGTGATCGGACGCGCTCATGCGGCCTCGTCCCCGTCGCGTCCGGCCCGGCCGTCGACCTGGTCCGACCCGCTCTCCAGAAAACTGCGCAGCGACAGGATGACGGTCAGCGCGGTCATGCCGAAGGTAATGACGATCGCGGTCAGGACCAGCGCCTGGGGCAGCGGATCGGCATGGTGCGTCACGTCCTTCGACCACAGCGGCGGGCGATCGACGACCAACCGGCCGACCGCGAAAAGGAACAGGTTGACCGCATAGGACAGCAGCGTCAGCCCCAGCACCACCTGGAACGTGCGTGCCCGAAGCGCGAGATAGATGCCGCCCGCCACCAGCGTCGCGATGGCGGAGGCGACGAGGAATTCCAGGCTCATGCCGCGTCCTCCTCGTCGTGCCGGGCGGCACGCTGTGCGACATGCGCCAGCTGCGCCAGCGCCATCATCACCGCCCCCACCACGACGCAGGCGACGCCCAGGTCGAACAGCATTGCCGTCGCCAGCTCGAATTCGCCGATCAGCGGCAGGTGGAAATGGTCGAAGCTGCTCGACAGGAACGGCGCGCCGAACAGCAGCGCCCCCGCCCCCGTCGCGACGGCGATCAGCACCCCCGCGCCGATCAGGCCATGTTCCCCGAACTTTCGCCGCTCGTCGGTCCAGTCGAAGCCGGAGGCGAGATATTGCAGCAGGATGGCGATCGAGAATACCAGCGCGGCGATGAACCCGCCGCCGGGCTGGTTGTGCCCGCGCAGGAAGATGTAGCTGCCCACCAGCAGCGCCAGCGGCAACAGCAGCCGGGTCGCCATCACGAACATCATCGGGTGCCGCTCGGGCGAATGCCGGTCGTCCGATCGCCAAGCGCGCAGCCGCCGGCCGGCCACGCCGCGCGCCGCCGGTTGGAGCAGCGCGTAAATGGCGAGGCCGGCGATCCCCAGCACGATGATCTCGCCCAGCGTATCGAACGCGCGGAAGTCCACCAGCGTCACGTTGACGACGTTGGTGCCGCCCCCGCCGGCATAGCTGTTCTCCCAATGGAAGCGCGACACGCCCTCGCGCTCCGGGCGGGTCATGATCGTCCAGGCGAGCCATCCGGTGCCGGCCCCGCCGGCCACCGCGATGGCACCGTCCCGCAGGCGGCGCGTCGCACCCGACAGGCGGGGCGGACGGCCGGGGAGCAGGTGAAGCGCCAGCAGCATCAGCAGGATCGTCACGACCTCCACCGCGATCTGGGTCAGCGCGAGGTCCGGCGCGGAAAGGTGAACGAAGGCGAGCGCCATGACGAGGCCGATGACGCTGATGAAGATCAGCGCGAGATACCGGCGCCGGTCGGCCGCCAGCACCGCGCCCGTGGCGACGACCATCACCGCCCAAGCGACAACCGCCACCGGCGAGGCGGGCGTCGTCGGCCGCGATCCCGCAGCAACGCCGAAGCGCCACCCCGCCTCCATTCCCAGCGTCATGACGACGACGAACAGGACCGCCAGGTAGCGTTGCAGCGACGCGACGTGGAGCAGGTCCGACAGCCGACGCAGCCCCTCCACGATCGCCGTCATGCCGCCGTCGAACAGATGCTTGGCGTCGGGCGACGGCAGGCGGGCGACGGCACGCTCGAGGGCGGGGTAGCGCCACAACAGCAGGATGGCGATCGCGACCGCGCCCAGGCTCATCGCCAACGCCGGATTGATACCGTGCCACAGCGCCAGGTGCAGGTCCGGCCGCCCGTCGCCCGTCACCGCTTCGCTAGCCGCCGCGACCAGCGGCGCCGCGAGCGTCATCGGCAACAGGCCGAGCGCGAGCGCGAAGCCGACCAGGACCGCCGGCGGGCCGAGAAGGATCGCGCCGGGATCGTGCGGTGTGGCGACCTCTCCGGTCTTGCGCGCACCGAGATGCAGCGCCACCGCGTAGCGTAGCGAATAGCCCGCCGACAGCATCGCCGCGATCGTCGCCAGCACAGGCACCAGCAGCGCGCGCCCCGCCCACGCCGTTTCGGCGCTCCGCTCCAGCATCATCTCCTTCGAGATGAACCCGCCCAGCGGCGGCAGGCCGGCCATGGCCGCGGCGGCCAGCACACCCAGCGTCGCGGTCAGCGGCATGATCGCCGCCAGCCCGCCCAGCCGCCGGATGTCGCGCGTGCCGGTCTCATGGTTGACGATGCCGGCGTGCATGAACAGCGCCGCCTTGAACGCGGCATGGTTCATGATGTGGAAGATCGCCGCCGCCACCGCTGCGCCCGTGCCGAAGCCGAGCAGCATCACCATGAGCCCCAATTGGCTGATCGTCGAATAGGCGAGGATCGCCTTCAGGTCGTGGCGGAACAGCGCAACGCCGGCGCCGAACAGCATCGTCACCAGCCCGACCGGCGCCACGATGCCGAACCACCAGTCGGTGCCCGCCAGCACAGGCCACAGCCGAGCGAGCAGGAATACGCCCGCCTTCACCATCGTCGCCGAATGAAGATAGGCGCTGACCGGGGTGGGGGCGGCCATGGCGTGCGGCAGCCAGAAGTGGAACGGGAATTGCGCCGACTTGGTGAAGGCGCCGGCCAGGATCAGGACCAGGATCGCCGGGTACAGCGGCGACGCCTGGACGAGGTCGCCGCGCGACAGGATGGTGACCAGATCGTAACTGCCCGCCGCCTTGCCCAGCAGCAGCATTCCCGCGATCAGCGCAAGCCCGCCGCCACCGGTGATGCTCAGCGCCATCCGTGCCCCCTGCCGCGCCTCCGCGCGATCGCGCCAGAAACCGATCAGCAGGAAGGAGGCAAGGCTGGTCAGTTCCCAGAATACCAGCATCAGCAGCACGTTGCTGGACAAGGCGATGCCGACCATCGCCCCCTGGAACAGCATCAGGAAGGACAGGAACCGCGCCGTCGACTCGTCCTTGGCGAGGTAGCCCTGCGCATACACGACGACGAGCAGCCCGATGCCCAGGATCAGTCCGGCGAACAGCAGCGCCAGCGGATCGAGCCACAGGCTGAAGTCCAGGCCGAGGGTCGGCAGCCAGGCGACGGTCGTCCGGGGAATATGACCCGACAGCACGGCGCTCGCCTGCGACAGCAGGACGCCGAGCCCACCCGCGCTGCCGATCGCGGCGATCGCCATGTGCACGCCGCGCGACGCCCGCCGCACCGCCATCAACACGATAGCCGTGAGGAACGGCAGGAGGATCAAGGCCAGCAACGACACGCCTGCTATCCTAGCCCAAGGTCCGGGTTCGATGACGCCGGCACTCCCCGGCCGAACGCGGGGCGCCCGGGCGGCGCGGGCGATGACGGACGAAGGGGGGCGGCACAGGCAAGCCGATGCTCCAGGCGCAAGCGTTCACGCGTTGGCGGCCCGACCAACGTTAGAACCTGCCCGCACAGCCTGTCGCGAACACCCGGGGCGTCATATCGCAGACGGCCGGCGCGTTCACAACCCCGCTTGCCCGTTCATCCGTCCGGGGCCGCGCCCGCACGCGCCGCCTTCGCGTCACCGAGACGCCAGCGCTCGAGCACGTCGTTGGCGATCTGCGCGACGGTGAAGCCGGTCAGGTCGCGAAAGCCCTTCTCCCTCCACCTGCGCGGCGAGCAACCATGCCAGGCTGCGGCGGCCTTCGGGCGCCTCCCGCGCGATATAGGCCGCCAACGGCCGCGATCGGGGCGCCAGGCGATAGACGAAGGGGAGAAGGCCGGGCGCCGTGATGGCGAGTGAGATCGCCCCTTCGTCGCTGTCCAGCCTGCTCGCGGTCCAGCCCTCCTGCTCCATCGCGTGCTGCACCGATTGCAGCGCCGGTTCGCCGTTGCGGGCGATCTGTTGCACGATATCTGCGCGGCACACCGGGACCAGCAGCCGCTTGACGCGTTCGCCGACCGACGGCCCCTCACCCGAAGGCATCACGCCGGCCGGGTCGGCGCTGGTCTGCCGGACCAGCCCGAACGCCAGCAACAGCGTCGCGGTGAACCCCAGCAGAATGCAGCAGTACATGCGCTGCCAGCGCGGCGTGTGGTCGGCCCCGCCGGATGCCAGCGTGTCGCACCAGCGCCGCCGTGCTCGTCCTCATCGCGGGCGCGCAGGAGCGCTGCCAACCTGGCGATCGCCGCCTTGATCCTCTTGCTGATCGCCCGCCCCCCTTGCGCCCAGCGTTCACTGCCGTCCTCCACCGTGAGCAAATCGCCATCAGCATGGACGGCAAGGAGTGCTGGCGTGACGCCGTGCTTGTGGAGCGCCTCTGCCGCTTGGTGAAATATGAGGAGGTATACCTCAACGCCTACGCGTCGATCCCCGAAGCGCGCGCCGGCATCGACCGCGACATGGCGTTCTGCAATGCCGTCAGGCCGCATTCCACGCTTGGCGCTCGCATCCCTGACCAGATACACTTCGACCAGCCGCTACTCGCAGCGGCGTGATCCATCAGCGGCAATCCCCTTATCCATGCCGCGAGCCTGTGCAGACGAACCGCGGGTAAGGTGCCTCGACAGGCTGTCGTAGCATAGGAACCTCAGTGCTCGATCCGGGCGGATCGCTTATCTGCCACCGCTTGCATGCAATATGATCCGTACGCTTCTGTCCCCAATCTCCTCGACTTGCGGCTGCTCAGTGAGCGCATGGCCGCGCTGCTGTAAGATGGCAGGGATATCGAGCCGGATCATCTTTTCGTAATCCGCGAGATCTTGCCCGCCTGCCGGCACCGTCGCAGTCGCTTCAATCGCGCACGCCTGTTGGGAGCACCGCGTCGCGACGTTGCTCAATCCCGGAAAGGAGGAAGCTACAAGCGTCTGCAGCGCTAACGCAGGATCACCGTCCGGCATCGCGGTAGGCAACGCAGGGGGCAGAGCTTTTCTTTCGTCGATCATGTCGCTCCCCGCAGCCACGATGCGGACGGATCCGCTCGCGGCACGGGGGCCGGACTGATCGCTACGGGAACTCGACCACATCGCTGCAATCCCGAGCATTATTACCGCCAAGAGGCCCGCAGCCAACATTTTCAGGGCAGGCGTCGGCATAGGCGATGGCGTCATGATGCTACTCCCTCCTTCCTCATGTACCAACGCAATATGTCACTAAAGGTACTTAAATGTGACGACAGCGCGTCATGCCGCTGGCATAGGGAATGCGCGAGGGCGACGAATCGTCCTCGTTCAAGCCATTGCCCAGCGCTACGCCACAATGCTGGAGTAGGCGGGCGGGCAGGGGAGCAGGAAATGTACCTTTCGGGACCTACACGCATCCAGCGGCTTTGCGTCACGGGTTTGGCGACGATGCTGCTCATGGCGCCGGCCGCCGCCAGCGCACAGGGGCTGTGTCAGCTGGCCTGAGAGCGGATGAGGACGATCCTGGGCAACGATCGCGATCCGGATACGATGGTGTTGGCCCATCGCGGCTGGTGGGGCCGGTTCGCGAGGACGGCGGATCTGCCGGAGAATTCCCATTGGGCGATCGACGCCGCGTCGGTGAACTGCGCCGACGGCATCGAACTCGACGTGAAGATGACGAGGAACGGCGAGCCGGTGCTGATGCACGACTTCAATCTCGGCCGGACCACGAACATCTGGCAGGTCGCCCGCGGGGACAAATACGATCCGATCCGCAACGTCGGGCAGAACCCCGCGGTCAGCAGCCTGGATTCAAGCGTGATCGGCCAGTTGTTCCTCCTGACGCCGGACCGTTCCCGGCTCACGCGGGAGCGGGTGCCCAGGGTGGACGACGTGCTTCGCAAGTGGGTGGAGGGGATCGCCGGCACCTACGCCCCATTGGTTTTCGATATCAAGACCACCGACGCGGTTCGCGCGGTCGATGCTCATGTCCACCAACGAATGGCGGGATATGGTAAGACCATCGTCGCGGCTAAGGTCAACGCCACCCTCTATCCTACTCCGGGAGCGTTCTTTCGTGATTCGTCGAACATGAGCCCGATCCCCGTCTTCACGACGAACATGCTGGGCGTGACGAACGTGGCGGAGTCCGTTCTCGGCTGGTCGATGCAGGTGAATACTCTTGAGATCAACATGAAGCAGCCGCGAGGTCTTCTTTCGCCTGAAGTGGCAAACTCCCTAGCATCGGGCGACCGTGTCGGTGTTTTTCAGGCCATACCCGACGGTCCGCGCTTGGGTGAATTCTACAAGAATACCGGCGCCTGCTGCTACAAGCTTTCCGACCTGTACTACACTTACAGATTTCCCGGTGGGACCAGCCGCGACACGGCGGATCTCCGCGGGGATCTGAACTACATCACGCAGCAACGCTTCGGCCTCATCACGACCGACGATCCCGACACGGCGGTCCGTTTCCTCGATCGGAAGGGCCTGCGGCAGCGGCATCCCAAGGGATATTTCATCACCCCTACCACGCCGCGTTGACGGGGCGCGCCTTTCCGACAACCGGGCCGGTCATCCGTCAGGATGACCGGCCTTTCAGGATGTGAGCCGGTGAAGTCGATGTTCATGAAGATGTTCCTCGCGGGCGTGCTGTGCTGTCTCATGGGAGCGAGTGGAATGGCCGTTGGCCAGGAACGGGCGTCGTCCGAGCCGCTTCCCGTAGAGACCGCCGACGTGGCGCGGCTGGTGCGAGCCAAGGTGCCCTGGACCTGGCTGCTGAAGGACCCGGACGCCGGCACCGCCGTCGTTACTGCCGACCAACTGTCGCAGGCGCGGGCGATCCGTCGGATCGCGAAGTTGGCGCGCAGCCGGAGCCTGGATGATGACGTGCGGTACACGCGCTTGCGAAATGCGCTGGACGACGCAGCGCTTGCTGAACTTGCACGGCTGGACCTGGAGCGTCAGATCACCATTTCCGACACTGCGCGGGAAGCTTACCTCGCGTCGCATCCCGGTCGTTACGATCAATATCGACTGCGGCATATCTACATCGCCACGAACGGCGCGAGGGATGGTTCGAACCGGTCGGACGGACAGGCACGCACGATCGCAGAAGAAATCAAAGCCAGACTGGCCAGTGGTGAACAGTTCGAGGCGCTCGCCAGCCAATATTCTGACGACACCGCTACCGCTGCGCAGGGCGGGGAACTTTCGGTCCTGCTGGGCGCCTACATGGCCCGGCCCTTCCTCGACGCCGTTCGAGGGCGCAAGGAAGGTTTCGTCACTTCGCCCGTGAGGGGCGATGAAGGCTACCATCTCATTCGCATTGACCAGCACATTCCCGCGACCGCGACATCGGCATCCTACCAGATCGATCAGGACATCATCGCCGAACGCCTCCCTTCGCTGATCGACGCGGCGCTGGCGCAGGCCGCGCGACCGGACGTGGCGAACAGATGATCAGGGCACCGCTTCGTCAGGGTCGAAGAAGGCTGCGCGCAGCGGAAGGCACGCGGCACCGATCGCGGCCGCGTCTCCTTCAACGCGCGACGTCACGATGCGACTGGCCGGCCGCTGATAGCCGCACCGGACCGGATTGGTCAGCGTGATGCGCTCTGCCAGCCGGCTCGCCAGCGACGGCGGCAAACGGCCGCCCAGAACGATCATGGGCGGATCGAACGTGGCCCAGATCGCCGAGGCAACGAGGTCGAGCGACGGACTCACGCGGTCGAGCCATGTGTCAACCGCGGGATGGCCGGCATCGAAGCGCTCAAGCATCGACCGTATGTCGTCGAACGCTTCTCCCGCCTCTGCCAGGCACAGGCGCAATTCCTCCAGATTGGGCTGCGGCCACCCTGCCGGCAGGATGGAGGCGAATTCGCCCGCGTTGCCGTGATGCCCGCGCAGGCTCCCCCCGCGCGAGATCACCCCACCCCCGAAGCCGGCCGAGAAATACAGGTAAGCGAAGTCCGCGACCGTGCGGCCATGCCCGAGCAGCGCTTCGCCGAGCGCGGCGACGTTGCCGTCGTTGTCGATCCAGACCTTGCGTCCGAACGCTTCGGCCAGAAGCGTGTCGAGCGGCAGCAGCGCCCAGCCGTCGAGTAGCCGCGGCGGGTTGAGCCGGGCACCGTCACCGATGAAGTAGCCGGTCACCCCGACGCCGACGCCCACCAAGGTGTGCGGATCGCGATCAGCCGCGTCGATGGCGGCATCGATCATCGCTCCGATCCGACGTGTCGTCCGATCGAACGGCTCGTCGCGGAGGCGCGCGGTTCGTGCGGAGAGGACGTTGCCCGCGATATCGAGCAGGACCAGGGACAGCGCATCGGTCATGACCGACAGGCCTACGGAAAAGGCGGCGCTTCCGACCAGATGCAGCGCGGTACTCGGCTTGCCGCGGCCCTGCACAACCGGCGCGCTTTCCGCGATCAAGCCACGGGAGAGGAGAGGTTCGACGAGGCGTGTGACCGAATGCGGCGCAAGCCCGGTCAAACGGGCGAGATCGGCACGGCTCGCGGGACCGAGACGGGAAAGCAGGTCGAGCAGCACGCGCTCGTTGGCGGTCGCGGTGCGCCTGCCGTCTTCGCGCAGAAATCGTGGAGGAAAGTCGCCTGCGCTGATGCCGTTCATGTCGCATGAAGGTCGTGGCGGCGCCGGCATGTCAAGCACAGCAGGGCGGCGAAGGCGCAGGTCGATGCGATGGCGATGGCGAAGAACACGAAGCCGGTGGCGGTGAACACTGGCGAGCGCCCGAGCCCGCCTGCGAGCACCAGGCCCGACGCCCCGAGGGCAAGTTTGGACGTCATGGTATAGAGTGTGGATCGGCGTGGAAAAGGGACCCCGGTAGCGGGGTGATCGGCGTCGAAAAAGGACCCCTCATCCCGGTGGTCTAGGCTGCTCGCTTGGCGGTGTGTCAGGCGGCGAGATCGGGATGCTGGTAT
>NZ_JAAVJH010000007.1 GCF_012035195.1 Sphingomonas corticis | reverse complement strand
ATACCAGCATCCCGATCTCGCCGCCTGACACACCGCCAAGCGAGCAGCCTAGACCACCGGGATGAGGGGTCCTTTTTCGACGCCGATCACCCCGCTACCGGGGTCCCTTTTCCACGCCGATCCACAGCCAGGTTCAACAGCGCTCGTACCTCGTCGAGTGAGAAGCCGAGATCGCGCGTGCGGCGGATGAAGCGCAGTCGCTCCAGATCCTCCGGACGGTAAGAGCGATAGTTTCCATCCGTGCGCGCAGGGGGAGCGATGAGACCAGCACGCTCATAATAGCGAACGGTCTCCACCTTCGTGCCCGTCGCGGCCGCGAGCTTGCCGATCGTCAGTGCATTCATCTCTTGACCCTGTACCAACTACAGGGTCCATATAGAGCGTCGCATCGAATACTCGAAGGGCGACGACGCATGGCTTGCAGCGATTGCTGCTCAGTTCCGGATCGGAGTGCGATCAACGATCCCGCGTACCGTCGCGCCCTCTGGATCGTCGTTCTGCTCAACCTGTGTTTCGGTCTGGTCGAGATCGTCGGCGGGTTTGTCGCCGACAGTCAGGCGCTCAAGGCCGATGCCCTCGACTTCATCGGCGACGGCACGATCTCGCTGTTCGGCCTGATCGCGCTCGGTTGGACCGCGCAGGCCCGGTCGAGGATCGCGCTCGCACAAGGCCTCTTTCTCGGCGCGCTCGGCCTGGGTGTGATCGGCTTCGCGATCTGGCGGGCGATCAACGCCGTGGCGCCCGAAGCCGACCTGATGGGTGGCATCGGAGTCGTGGCGCTGATCGTCAATGTCAGCGCCGCGCTCGTCCTTGCCCGCTTCCGTGAGGGCGATGCCAACGTGCGCGCGATCTGGCTGTTCAGCCGCAACGACGCGCTCGCGAATGTCGCTGTGATCGTAGCCGCAGGCTTGGTCGCATGGACGGGCAAGGCGTGGCCCGACCTCGCGGTCGCCGGCGTCATCGCGTTGCTGTTCCTGCACTCGGCCTGGGAGATCACGCGTGGTGCCTTGGCTGAAATGGGCCGGGCAGCATGACCGCCGTCAACCGGGCGCCGAGCCTGTCGTGGACAGGTCGGGCCGCTGCCGCTCGTCCCGCAGGGTTACGCAAGAGCGGTAGCGTGGTAGGAAGACGTCGGATGCGCAAGCTGCTGCCCTTCTTCCTCTGCCTCATGCTGGTGCTCACCGGCTGGACCGGCGTTGCGCATGCGACGGAGAACGGCGCGTGTCTCGATGCCCCGCAGGCGCAGACCGCCATGCATGCCGCTGGCGACTGCGACGAGGTACCGGCCGACGCGGACAAGGGGTACCGGCACCACCACGCGGCCTGCCACGGGCATTGCGTGACAGCCCCGGCCGAGAGCCCGATAACCGTCGCGATGACGGGCGCTTGGGTCGAATTCGAGAGTGAGCCGACCTCGCTCGGCCTCGCCCACCAGGACGACCCGGCGCTGCGACCACCGCAGGCCTGACGCGGCGCGGGCGCGCACGCGCCCGGATACCGTTCGTCAGGAGCATTGAACATGAAACGCATGATGGCGGCCGTCCTGGCCGCAACGGCCTGTGCGGCGATCACGTCGGCACAGGCACAGGACACGGAGGCGTCGGCACCGTCGCTGAGCCTCGATGAGGCGCTCGCCGCCGCAGGCGCCGTATCACCCGCAATTGAAGCCTCCCAGTCCGGGATCAAGGCGGCCGAAGCGCAACGCGCGGTCGCGGGCCTGCGGCCCAATCCATCGCTCGATGCCATGACCGAGAACGTCGCGGGGACTGGCATGTACCGGGGCCTGCGCTCGTCCGAAACGACGGTCGGCCTCTCCCTGCCGCTCGAACTCGGTGGCAAGCGATCGGCGCGGGTGGCAGTCGCCAACGCCCAGCTCGATCGCGCCTCGCTCGATGCGGCGATCACCCGGGCCGATCTTCGGCTGCGGGTGACGCAAGCCTATAACGATGCCGTTGCCGCCCAGCGCCGGGCTGCCAATGCCCGCGAGCAGGTCGGGATCGCAGCCGAGGTACTGCGCGCCGCCCGCGTCCGCGTCGCCGCAGGGCGCGCTTCGCCGCTCGAAGAGCAGCGCGCCGACGTCGCCCGGCTGAATGCCGATGGCGCGGCCGAGCGGGCGAACCGCTCGGCACAGGTGGCGCTCGGCAATCTCGCCCGCCTGATCGGACGCGGCGCGAGCACGCTCGACGCCGCCTGGTTTGCGCGGATCGAGGGGGCAGGGCCACGGCTGCCGGTTCGCAGCGAAGGCACGCTGGCCGCTGCGGCCGCACAAGCGGACCTCTCCACGGCCACGGCGCAGGTCCGGCTCGCCAGGAGCCAGCGCGTACCCGACGTGACGGTCAGCGCATCGGCGCGGCGCCTGGAAGCGACCAACGACACGGCTGCCGTGTTCGGTGTCTCCGTGCCGCTGCCGCTGTTCAACAACGGCCGCGCCGCGGTCGATCTCGCCTCGGCTCAGCGCCAACAAGCTGATGCACAGCGCCGTGTCGCGCTGCTCGACGCCGAACAGGCGATCGCTTTGGCTGAGGCCGACGTCGCCAATGCCGCGACCACTGCGCGCAACGCCACGGGGCCGACGCTCGCCGCGGCGCAGGAAGCCGCCCGGATCGCTCGGATCGGCTATCGCGAAGGCAAGTTCGGACAGCTGGATCTCCTCGAGGCGGAGCGCACGCTCGCCGATACCCGCGCGGCCGCGATCGACGCGCTCGCCGCCTATCATGACGCACAGGCCCGGCTGGAACGGCTCGCCGCCCCGGCGCCTACCGACGCGAAGGACGCACGATGAAGAATAATCACGCGCGGATGATGCTGTCCGCTCTCCTCCCGCTCGCCCTCGTCGCCTGCGGCGGTGGTGAGAAGAAGGCCGACGACATGGCCGGCATGGAAGGGATGGAGAAAGGCGAAGGCGCCGAGAAGAAGGCCGACAAGGACGCGGTGACCCTCTCCGCCCGGCAGATCGCCGATGCCGGCATCGAGGTCGCCCGGCCGACGGTGGGCGGCGTGGCGGGCGCGATCGAGCTGCCCGCGCTCGTCCAGGGTGACCCGCAGGGCGTCCAAGTGGTCTCGGCAACGATCGGCGGTCGTCTGGTCGCGCTCACCCGCAACCTCGGCCAGTCCGTCCGGCAGGGCGATCCCATCGCGGTGATCGAGAGCCGCGAAGCCGCCTCGCTAAAAGCGGAGGTGGAAGCCGCCCGCGCACGCGCAGCCCTGGCGCAATCGAACCTCCGGCGCGAGCAGCGGCTGTTCGCCGAGCGCGTGTCGCCCGAGCAGGATCTGGTGGCGGCCCGCACTGCGGCGACCGAAGCAAACATCGCGCTGCGCTTGGCGCAGCAGCAGCTCGGCGCGACGGGGGGCGGAGGTGGTGCGCTCAATCGCATCGCCATGCGCTCGCCGATTTCGGGCCAAGTGATCGCGCGTCCCGCGGTGCTCGGCCAGACCGTCGACGCGAATGCCGAGCTGTACCGGGTGGCGAACCTGTCGCGCGTCACGATCGCAGCCTCGGTGTCGCCGGCGGATGCGGGTCGGATCCGGCCGGGCATCCGCGTCGAGGTGACCGCTGCCGGTCGCCGGCAGGAAGGCCGGGTGTCGTTCGTGTCGCCGGCGCTCGACGAGAGCACCCGTCTCGTCCAGGTCATCGCCACGCTCGACAATGGCGGGGGCACATGGCGCGTGGGTGAGCCGGTGACGGCGAGCTTCATGCTGCCCGCTACCGGTGACCGCAGCATCGCGGTGCCGTCGACGGCAGTGCAGAGCGTCGAGAACCGCACGGTCGTCTTCGTCCGAACGTCGAACGGCTTCCGCGCGGTGCCCGTCACGGCAGGCCGACGCAACGGCGACCAGGTCATCATCAGCTCCGGCCTCACCGGCCAGGAGCGGATCGCTACCACGAACTCGTTCACCCTGAAGGCCGAACTCGGCAAGGGTGGCGAGATGGACATGGACTGAGCCCATGATCTCCCGCCTCGTCACCTTCTCGGTCGAGCGGCGCTGGCTTGTCCTGCTGCTCACCCTCGTCGCCGCGCTTGGAGGCATCTTCGCCCTCCAGCGCCTTCCCATCGATGCCGTGCCCGACATCACCAACAACCAGGTCCAGGTGAATGTACTGGCGCCATCGCTGTCGCCCGATCAGATCGAGCGACAGGTCTCCTTCACCATCGAAACCTCGCTCAAGGGCATTCCGGGCCTCGCCTATACCCGGTCGCTCAACCGCAACGGCTTCGCCCAGATCACCGCCGTCTTCACGGACAAGACGGACATCTATTTCGCGCGCCAGCAGGTCGCGGAGCGGATGCGAATGGCCGAAGAGCGCCTGCCACAGGGCGTGATGCCCGAGATGGGGCCGATCGCCACCGGCCTCGGCGACATCTTCATGTGGACGGTCGAGTATCAGGAACTCAACCGCGTGAAGCACCGTGACGGCGAGCCCGGGCTCCAACGCGACGGCAGCTACATCACGCCCGAGGGCGAGCACCTCGTCAGCGAACGCGACAAGGCGACCTTCCTCCACACTGTCCAGGAGTGGATCGTCGCGCCGCAGCTCCGCGGTACCGAGGGGGTCGCGGGCGTGGACTCGCTCGGCGGCTTCGACCGCGAATATCTGGTCATCCCGGACCTCCAGCGCCTGGCCTCGATGCGGCTCACTGTTCAGGACCTCGCCACTGCGCTCGAGCGCAGCAACACCAGCATCGGCGCGGGCACCGTCGACCGGAACGGCGAGGGTCTGTTCGTCCGCTCGGATGCGCGGGTTCGGACCGCAGACGAGCTGTCGCGCACCGTGGTCGCAACCCGCGAGGGCGTGCCCGTGCTTCTCAGCCAGGTCGCCAGCGTGAAGGCGGGGCAGGGGATCCGCACCGGCTCGGCGTCGGAGAACGGCCATGAGGTGGTGGTCGGCACTGCGGTCATGCGGATCGGCGAGAACAGCCGCACCGTTGCGACCAACGTCGGTGAAAGGCTGCAGGCCATCGGGCGCTCGCTGCCCACCGACATCGTGGTCAAGCCGGTGCTCGACCGCACCAAACTCGTGAACTCCACGATCGCGACGGTCGCGCGCAATCTCGCGGAAGGCGCTGTGCTGGTCATCGTCGTGCTGTTCGCGCTGCTCGGCAATTTCCGGGCGGCACTGATCGCGGCGATGGTGATCCCGATCACCATGCTGCTCACCGCCACGGGAATGCTGCGCGCCGGCGTCTCGGCCAATCTGATGAGCCTCGGCGCGCTCGACTTCGGCCTGATCGTCGATGGCGCAGTCATCATCGTCGAGAATGCGCTCCGTCACCTCGGCGCTCGCCAGCACGAGACCGGAGGGCTCCTGCCGCTCAAGGAGCGGCTGGCGATCGTGGCGGCCTCGGCGCGCGAGATGATCCGGCCGTCTGTCTATGGCCAGGCGATCATCATCCTCGTCTATGCGCCGTTGCTCACCTTCGCCGGCGTGGAGGGCAAGATGTTCGAGCCGATGGCGCTTACCGTCATCATCGCGCTCATCTTCGCCTTTGTGCTGTCGCTGACCTTCGTGCCGGCCGCCATCGCCGCGTTCCTGGCCGGCAAGGTCGAGGAAAAGGAAAGCCGGATCGTGGCATGGCTCAAGCGCCGCTACGAACCGGGGCTCGATGCCGCGATGCGGCGCCCGAGCCTCACCATGGGCGGCGCGCTCGCGGCGGTCGCGCTCGCCGCGCTCGCCTTCACGACGCTCGGCCAGGAGTTCCTGCCGCAGCTCGATGAGGGCGACATCCTCGTCCAGGCGTGGCGTCCGCCCGGCACCTCGGTCGAGCAGAGCCAGCGCATGCAATTCGCCGTCGAGAAGACGATCAGCCGCGAGCCGGAGGTGCAATATGCCTTCTCGCGGACGGGCACGTCCGAGATCGCCAGCGACCCGATGCCGCCCAACGCCACGGACACCTTCGTGATGCTCAAGCCGCGCGACCAGTGGCCCGATCCGAGCCTGCCCAAGGAGGAGCTGGTCGAGCGGATCGAGAAGAAGGTCTCGACCATCGCCGGGAACGGCTACGAGATCACCCAGCCGATCCAGATGCGCTTCAACGAGCTGATCGCCGGCGTGCGCGGCGACATCGCGGTGAAGGTATTCGGCGACGACTTCGGCAGCATGAACGCGACCGCGGTCCAGATCGCCGAGGTGCTGCGCAAGGTGCCCGGTGCGGCCGATGTCCGGGTCGAACAGACCGAGGGTCTGCCGCTCCTCGACATCCGTCCCAACCGGGACGCGATGGCCCGGGTCGGGGTGTCCGCCGGCGACGTCCAGGACGTCGTCGCGGCGACGGTCGGCGGCAAACAGGCGGGCGTGATCTTCGAAGGCGACGCCCGCTTCCCGGTCGTGATCCGTCTCGGCGAGACGGCGCGCGCCGATCTGCAGACGCTCGGCCAGATTCCTGTGCCGACCGCGAGCGGATCGTTCGTGCCGCTGTCCTCCGTGGCCGAAATCGGGTTGGGAGACGGGCCGAATCAGATCAGCCGAGAGAACGGCAAGCGCCGCGTGGTCGTCCAAGCCAATGTGCGCGGACGCGACGTCGCCGGTGTCGTCGAGGAGGCGCAGGCCAAGATCGCGGCACAGGTGGCGTTGCCCGCCGGCACCTACCTGACCTGGGGCGGCCAGTTCGAGAACCTGGCCAGCGCCCGGTCGCGGCTCGCCATCGTGGTGCCGGTCTGCTTCGCGGTCATCATGCTGCTGCTCTACGGGGCGCTCGGATCGGTGCGCGACGCCGCGCTGGTCTTCACCGGCGTGCCGCTGGCGCTGGTCGGCGGCATCCTGGCGCTGCTGCTGAGGGGCATGCCGTTCTCGATCTCGGCCGCGGTCGGCTTCATCGCGCTGTCGGGCGTGGCGGTGCTGAACGGACTGGTGATGGTCTCCTCCATCCACGACTTGATGCGAGAGGGCATGGACCGCGCCCGGGCCGCGCGCGAAGGGGCGCTGCTCCGGCTGCGGCCCGTTGCGATGACCGCATTGGTGGCGAGCCTCGGTTTCGTGCCGATGGCGCTAGGGCACGGCGCGGGCGCGGAGGTCCAGAAGCCGCTCGCCACGGTGGTGATCGGCGGGCTGATCTCGGCGACCCTGCTGACCCTGTTCGTTCTGCCGACGCTCTACGCCCGGTTCGGCGGGTGGCGCCCGGCGGCGATCGACCCTGACGAACCGGGCATCGTGCCTACAGGAGCGCACGCGTGAGCCACGATCACGATCATGCGGGGCATGGCCATAGCCATGCCCCGGCGAGCTTCGGGCGTGCCTTCGCGATCGGTACCGCGCTCAACATCGGCTTCGTCGTCGTCGAGGCGGTGTACGGCATCCTCGCCGGCTCGATGGCGCTGCTCGCCGATGCCGCGCACAACCTGTCCGACGTGCTCGGGCTGGTGATCGCCTGGGGGGCGGCGACACTCGCGAAGCGGTCACCGAGCGCCCGCTACACCTACGGCCTGCGCAGCTCCTCGATCCTGGCCGCCTTCCTCAATGCGCTGCTGCTCCTCGTCGCGATCGCTGTGATCGCAGTTGAGGCGATCCGCCGGTTCAGCGAACCCGCGCCCGTCGCGGGCACGACCGTGATGATCGTGGCTGCCATTGGGATCGTCATCAACGGCGTCACCGCCTGGCTGTTTGCCAGCGGCCGCAAGGGCGACCTCAATGTGCGTGGTGCTTTCCTCCACATGGTGGCCGACGCCGCAGTGTCGGCCGGCGTGGTGGTGGCGGGTTTCATCATCTCGCGTACGGGCTGGGCGTGGATCGATCCGGTAACGAGCCTCGTCATCGTTGCCGTCATCGCGATCGGCACCTGGGGACTGCTGCGGGACTCGGTGAACATGTCGCTGCAAGCGACCCCGCCGGGTCTCGATACAGAGGAAGTCGCCGACTTCCTTCGCCAGCGGCCGGGCGTCGCGGCGATCCACGATCTGCACATCTGGCCGCTGAGCACGACCGAAACCGCGCTCACGGTACATCTGCTCATGCCCGGCGATTATCCGGGGGACGCCTACACCGCCGATCTTGCCACGGCGCTGCACGACCAGTTCGGGATCGATCACGCAACGGTGCAAATCGAGACCGACGCGGGAACGCCGTGCCGCCTCGAGCCGGATGGCGTGATCTAGTTGCAAACCGGTGCCAAGGAGCCCGCAGGATGCCCGAGAGGAGGGGGGCTCAAGGCCAGCGCGTGGAATGCAGCGTCCCTGGAGATGACGGCGTTCTTGTTCAAACCTGGTATCGCAGCGGTATCGCAGAACGGCGA
Source organism: Sphingomonas corticis (assembly GCF_012035195.1). GTDB lineage: Bacteria > Pseudomonadota > Alphaproteobacteria > Sphingomonadales > Sphingomonadaceae > Sphingomonas > Sphingomonas corticis. Next base: position 137,087 of record NZ_JAAVJH010000007.1, on the reverse strand, counting down.
TGTTCCTAACCTGTTCTTGCTGGTATCGCACCAGAAAACCGTGCAAAATCAACAAAAGAGCGAGTTATTTGAGCAATGGCATTGCGAAGGTCAGGGGTTCGATCCCCCTCGGCTCCACCATTTCCCGTCCTTCCGAACATGACGCTGCCTCGTCGAAGACCGTAAGCTGGTCGCCGCCAGTCGCGTGGAGCATGGAGCAGCCGGCCTCGGCTTGGCCGCAGGTATCCCCGTCTTCGTCGAGCAGACGGGCCACGGCCGCTGGCTTCATCGGCCGGTCAAATCCCCCCACCACGATGGCCGCCGGACGCATCGACGCGGCGTTCTCTGGCATCGCGAGTCGAGTGGCACGATCCCGACCTCGATCTACGATCAGCCGAGCTCCGCAACGGCCACCCGACGCCGGAAACGACCAATGCGGCGGAAATATACAATTGCGACGTATTCTATGATCCGGAGTTCGTAACCCAGGTTATATGTTGCCGCTTTTGTAGATTTGCTCCGTTGATCTTCATCCGTCGACGGATTTATTCACGATGGCGCGGGATCATTATCGATAACCGAAGGGTTTCGCCGGCCTGACCTGAGAAGTTGGACGGGGGGGATGATGCGGAGCAGCAGCGCGCGGCCGGCGTTTCGACCGATCCCGTCCGCGCCCGAGACCCCGTCCGCAATGGCGTCAACACCCGCCCCCCCCGCCGAGGACGACGACGATCACCTGTCCGTCATGATGTCGGAGATCCTGCGCGATTTCTCCGCCGACGGCATCCTCATCACGCAGCGGGGAGAGCGCGGAGAAGCGGTGGTGCTGTTCAGCGACGGCGCCTGCGACGCGGCGCGCGATGCCAGCCTGGGCGAGGCGGGCGCCGGACCGGAGTGGCTCGCGCTGGCGGGCGAGGCGGGCGCGGCGATGCTGACCACCAGCGTGCCGGCGAGCGGCGGGACGATCACGGTGCGCACCGTTTTCCGGCGCTTCAGCGAGACGACGCGGGCGCAGGCGCGGGTCGCCTCCGCCCGGCTCCAGCCGCTGCTGCAACCGTTCGCCCGCGCGTGGTGGCAGCGCCGCCGGGCGCAGGCGCGGGTGCGCGCGCTGACCCGCGCGATCGACCGCGCCGACATCGGCGTGGTGCTGGTCGACGCGCGCGGGATGCCGACCTTCGCCAACGCCGCGGCCCGCGCGCTGATCGCGCAAGGGGACGGCTTGCGCATGCGCGGCGCCATGCTGGGCGGTGCGACGCTGGCCGACACGCTGAAACTGCACGCGGCGGTGGAGCACGTCATCAGCGCCGAGGTTCCCGATGCCGCCGCACCCGTGGTGGCGCTGCCCCGTACCGCGCGACGGCCGCTGATGGCGGCGGTGGTGGCGGCGCAGGCGGCGGGTGTTGCCGACGACGCGGATGCGCCGGCCGCGATCGTCTATCTCTTCGATCCGGAGGAGGATCTCGCCGCGCTGATCGAACCGGCGTGCAAGCTCTATGGCCTGTCGCCGGTGGAAACGCGGCTGACCTGCCTGCTGGCGGACGGGGTCAGCCTGGCCGCCGCCGCCGCGGCGATGCGGGTGCGCGAGATGACCGCGCGGTCGTACCTCAAGCAGATCTTCCTCAAGACCGACACCAACCGGCAGGCCGAGCTGGTGTGGCTGATGCTGAAGAGCACGGTGCGCACGCGCGGCGCAGGCGCCGCCGGCGCCATGGCCGCCACCCTCGTCTGAGCCTGGCCACTACCCCCATGCGGGGGCGTCGATAATCCTCACATCGGGGCAGATACCGAAACGTGAACAAGCGATTAACGAGACGTGCCGCCCCCGGCGCCGCATCGTCCAGGCCCAACGCGGCCAGAAGGAGGCGAGGCGTAACAGAGAGGAAGCCGTTCGATGAAAAGCCAGTTCTTCACGTCGTGCTCGGTCGCAGCGCTGCTGTTCGCGGTGCCGGCCGTGGCGCAGGACACCACCACCACGAACAGCGCCGGCGCCGGCCAAACCGCGGCGCTCGGCGATGCCAGTACCGACAATTCGGTCCGCACCACCGACAGTTCGGACAATTCGACCAACACCTCGATCGCCGACAGCGGCAACACCGCCGTCGCGGACAGCGGCAACGACAGTTCGGACAATTCGACCACGTCGTCGATCGCGGACAGCGGCAACGACAGCTCCGACAACTCGACGACCACGTCCACCGCGGACAGCGGCAACGACAATTCCACCCGGACGACGACGACGACCAACAACACCGATAATTCGGTGGACCTGTCCGTCGCCGACAGCGGCAACGACAGTTCCGACAACTCGACGAACACGTCGACCGCCGATTCCGGCAACGACAGTTCGGTGAACGGCAGCTACAACGACAATTCGACGAACGTCGCCGACAGCGGCAACACCGACAACTCGACAACGACGAACACGTCGATCGCCGACAGCGGCAACGACAATTCCGACAACTCGACGAACACCACGACGAACCTGTCGGTCGCCGATTCCGGCAATGACAATTCGACCACCACCACGACCACGTCGGTCGCGGATTCGGGCAACGACAATTCCGATCGGTCGACCAACATCGCGGACAGCGGCAACGACAATTCGGATCGCTCGGTGAACACCGCCGACTCCGGCAACGACAATTCGGATCGCTCGGTCAATACCGCGGACTCCGGCAACGACAGTTCCGTCAGCGACAGCAACAACGACAATTCCACGGATACGACGATCTCCGTCGCCGATTCGGGCAACGACAGTTCCGTGAACGACAGCAACAACGACAATTCGGACCGGTCGGTGCAGGTGGCGGACAGCTACAACGACAATGCGGATCGCTCCTCCACCGACAATTCGTCCGTCACGGGCGGGGCGCGCAACGGCGGCGTCTTCGGCGATGGCGCGGTGGTCGCCAGTTCCACGCTGTCGAGCTACGTAACCGGCGTGACCGTGACCTTCAGCGGTCGCGACGGCGGCACCACGGCGGACAATTCGCTCTCCGTCGGCGGCAGTGCCTTCCAGAACTTCGCCGGGATGCAGGCACTGAACCAGAACACCGGCGCCGGCGCCTCGCAGAACGCGAGCGTGTCCGTCGCGGCCTCCACCGGCGACGTCGGCCTCTGATCCTCTCCGGCCGACCTTTCGGGCCCGCGGCGATCTGCCCCCGGTCGTCGCGGGCCCACGTTTTCTCTCGTGCCGGAGTATGCCCGATGCGCAGGTTCCTCCTCCTCCTCCTCGTCGCCTTTCCCGCCACCGCTCATGCCCAGCAGGCCCCGTTCGGCGCGGCGCTGACGGAAGAGGCGCTCGGTACCGTGGCCGGGCGGGAGGATACGCGGCAGCAGGCGAGCGCGGTGCAGACCGCGGGCGTCAGCCGCAACAGCGTCGGCGACAACGTGTCGACGGGCGAGGCGCGGATCGACGGACAGGCGTTTCAGAACCTGTCCGGCCTGTCGATCCTGAACGTCAACACCGGCAACAACGTCGCGATCAACGCGGCGATGAACGTCACCATCTCGCTGGCGCCGGCGCCTTGAACGGTGCGGCGATGGCGCGCGGGTGTCCCCTGCTACTGCTCGCCGCGGCGGGCTGCGCGACCTCCCCCGGCGGGCCGTCGCGCTTCGTCACGGGCGGGGCGGCGGTAGGTGATTTCCGGCTTCCGGTCGCCTCGGTGATCGAGCGCCGCTACGTCGGGGTCGTGCGGCAGAAGTACGATTTCTCGTGCGGCTCGGCGGCGCTGGCGACGCTGCTGCGGCACCATTACGATCTCGATGTCGACGAGACGACGGCATTCCGCGGCATGTGGACGAGGGGCGACCAGGCGCAGATCCGGCGGCTCGGCTTCTCGCTGCTCGACATGAAGCGCTGGCTGGCGAGCCGCGGGCTTTCCGCCGACGGCTACAAGGTGTCGCTGGCGAAGATCGCCGAGACGGGCGTGCCGGGAATCGCGCTGATCGCGGTGAAGAACTACCGCCACTTCGTCGTGGTGAAGGGCGTCAGCCGGGACGAGGTGCTGCTGGGCGATCCGTCCACCGGCGTGCAGGCGATGCCGCGCGCGCGGTTCGAGGCGGCGTGGAACGGCATCTACTTTGTGCTGGAAGAGGACCAGGCGCTCGCGAAGTCGCACTTCAACCGCCAGCGGCAATGGGCCGCCTTCGCGCGTGCGCCGGTGGGCGGGCGCTTCCACGATCCGGTGAGCCAGCAGGCGCTGTCGCTGACCGCCCCCTTCTTCGGAGACTTGTCGTGAACCCGCTTCTGCTGCTGCTGCCGCTCGCGCTCGGTCCCTTCGCCGCGACGCCGGTCGCCGACGAGGAGCTGGCGGAGCATCGCGGCGGCTTCCGCCTGCCCGGCGGGATCGACGTGGCGATGACGATCGATACGCAGACCGCGGTGGACGGCGCGGTGGTGCTGCGGACGGTCTTCCGCGCCGACCAGGGGACGCCGACGCTGGCCACCTACGTCCCGCGCGCGGGCGAGACGGTGGCGGGCGCGTCCGCCGGGGCATCGCGTCCGGCGGCGACGATCCCGGTGGTCAGCTACGATCGGCAGAGCGGGATCAGGGTCTCCGGCGGCGTCGCCGCACCCGGCGTGTCGCTGGCGCCCCAGGCGGGCGCCATCCCCGCCGGACTGGAGCAGGTGAGCGGCGGCGCGGCGACCGCCGCCGGCGCGGTCAGCGAGCGGACGCAGGGCGCGCTGCGGCTGGTCGAGCTGACCGGCGCCGACCTGTCCGTCACGCACGTCGCGGGCGGCGCCTTCGGCGCGGCCATCGCCAACATGGGCAGCGACCGGACCATCGACACGCAGACCAGCGTCGCGATCGACCTGTCCGGCGCGGGGCCGGACGTGATCGGATCGTCGATGCTGCGCGTGCAGGACATCGCGACGCAAGCGCTGGCGGGACGGCTGTGACGCGGCTGGTCGGCGCGGCGCTGCCGCTGGCGATGATCGTCGTTCCCGCCGCGGAGGCGCAGCGCGTGCGCCGCCCCTCGCTGCAATCGCAGCTGGACGCCGCGATGGCGCTGATCGAGGCGCAGCGGCTGCGCCTGGACCGGCAATCGGCCGAGATCGCGGCGCTGCGCACGCAGGTGGAGGGCGCAAAGGCGCTGCCGTCGCTGCCGCCCGCTGCCGCGCCGCGCCAGCCCGCCGTGGCCGCGGCGCAAGGCGCGGCGCCGAGCCTGCCGGGCGATCCCGGCGCCGCGCTGCAACCCCCGCTCCCCCCGCCGCTAGAGCGCGTCGGCCAGGCCGCGCCCGACGAGGACCGGCCGATCGAGCTCGCCGTGCTGGACGGCGGGGGCAGCGTCATCACCCGGCGCGGCCAACTGACCGGCGAGGTGCAGGTCGACTACGCCCGCGCCGACCGCAACCGCGCGGTGTTCCGCGGGATCGAGCTGGTCGAGGCGGTGCTGGTCGGCGTCTTCGACATCAACGAGAGCCGGCAGGACGTGGTCAGCGCCTCCGCCGCGCTGCGCTACGGCCTGACCGACCGGCTGGAACTGGGCATTCGCGTGCCGTTCGTGCACCGCGCCGACACGTCGATCCTGGCGCCCATCTCCGGCAGCACGCCCGACGACAATGCCGCGACGATCGACAGCTCGACCAAGGGCACCGGCATCGGCGACATCGAAGTCAGCGCGCGCTACCAGCTGACGCAGGGGCGCGAGGGCGTGCCGTACCTGATCGGCAACCTGCAGGCGGTGATCCCCACCGGCAGCGATCCCTTCGCCATCCCGCGCGACTCGCTCGGCCGCGCGACGAAGGCGGCCACGGGGGCGGGCTTCTTCGGCATCTCGCCCAGTATCACCGCGATCCTGCCGTCCGATCCGGTCGTGCTGTTCGGAACGCTGGGCTACACCTTCAACCTGGGCAAATCGGTCAGCACGCAGATTCCGCCGGTCATCATCGACTATGTCGATCCCGCCGACGCGGTGTCGGGTTCGGCCGGTATCGGGATCTCGTTCAACCAGCGCACGACGATCAACCTGGGCTATGCCCACACCTGGGCGTTCGGCACGAAGACGCGGACGCGGCTGATCGAGCCGACACCCGCCTGGCCGGGGCACATGACGACGGTCTCGCGCGATCTCCAGGTGGGGCGCCTGCTGTTCGGCGTCACCTATCGCGTGACGGATCGCACCAGCCTGAACTGGTCGGTGGAGCTGGGCGCGACCGAGGACGCGACCGACCTGCGCACCGTGCTGCGCGTGCCCACGGTGCTGCTGACGGGGCGGTAGCGAGGCGCTCAGCGCGGGGCGGGGGCGGTGCTGTCGCGCACGACCAGCTCGTGCGCCAGCGTGACCTGGCGCACCGGGGGGACGGCGCCGCGCAGGATCTCGACCAGCAGCTCCACCGTGCGCCGTCCGATCATCCCCTTGGGCTGCGCGACGCTGGTCAGCGCGGGGCGGAAGAAGCGGGCCAGCGGCAGGTCGTCGAATCCGACAACGGAGACCGCGGCGGGGCAGGGAACGCCCGCCTCTCCCAACGCGCTGACCACACCCATCGCCATTTCGTCGCTGAAGCAGAAGATCGCGGTCACGCCGCGCGCGACGAGGTCGGCGGTCAGCGCATGGGCGCAGCGCGCGGAATAGTCGCCGTCGCGCACGTGCAGCCGATCGGACAGGCCGTGCCGCTCCGCCGCTGCCAGCGCGCCGGACAGGCGGTCGCGGCTGATCGGGCTGACCGGCGGGCCGGTGACGATGCCGATGTCGCGGTGCCCCAGCGCGATCAGGTGCGCCATCGCGTCCGCGCTCGCCGCCGCATTGTCGATATGGACGCTAGGCACGGCGAGATCCGCGCTGAACTCGCAGCCGTTGACGATCGGCGCCAGCGTCCCACGCTCGGCCAGCAGCGGCGACAGGCTGTCCGGCAGGCGGTGGCCGAGGAAGATCAGCCCGTCCACCTCGCGCCGCGACAGCATGTCGGCGTACTGGTCCTCCACTTCCGCATCGTGGCGGGTGTCGCCGACGACCACGGCATAGCCCGCGTCGCGCGCCGCTTCCTCCGCGCCGCGGATGACGCTGGCGAAGAAGGGGTTGGAGATGTCCGGCACGGTCAGCAGGATCTTCGCCGCGCGCAGGGTGCGCAGCGATCGGGCGGCGACGTTGGGACGGTAGCCGAGCGCCGCCACCACCTCCAACACCCGCTCGCGCGTGGATTGCGCGACGCGGTCGGGATGGCTCAGCACGCGCGAGACCGTCGCGGTGGAGACGCCCGCCCGTGCGGCAACCTGGATGATCGTCGGCATGCCGCGCCTTCCATGTGCGTTGCGGCGAGCCGTGTCGAGGGGCAGCGATGTAATCCTTTACACGCCAATTATCGTATCATAGGCTCGTGTCCACGGCCGCCGGATACCGCGGGGCCGGGGAGGGGATCGGATGGCCGTTGCCGAAGGAGCTCTGCCGCGCGATGCGCGCGCCTTGCCGGGGATGCTGACGGGGCGGCTCGCGGCGCTGATGTTCATGCAGTTCTTCGTCTGGGGGTCGTGGCAGGTGACGCTGGGCCTCGTCATGCAGACGCGCGGCATCGGCTCGCTGATCGCCAACGCCTTCTCCGTGGGGCCGATCGCGTCGATCGTCGGATCCTTCCTGATCGGCATGGCGGCGGTGCGCTATCTCAGCCCCAAGGTGCTGATGGTCGTCCTCCACCTGGTCGGCGGGGCGCTGCTCTTCTATCTGCCCGCGCTGCTGACGCCGGAGGGCGGCGACACGTTCGTGCTGCTGCTGCTGGTTTATTCGATCCTGTACATGCCGACGGTGGGCCTGGCGAACACCATCGCGCTGAAGAGCTTCGGCGAGCGGGTCGACCGCTTCCCGTTCGTGCGCGCGTTCGGCACGATCGGCTGGATCGCGTCGGGCCTCATCATCGGCTGGGCGGGCCTGTCCGCCGACCCGCAGATCTTCCGCGTGGCCGCGGTCGTTTCCGTGGCGCTCGGCCTCTACAGCGTGACGCTGCCCGACGTGGCGCCCGACGCGCCGCGCGGCGGCAGCGTGGTGCGCGAGGTGTTGTGCGTCGAGGCGTTCGGGCTGATGCGGCAGCGCTCGTTCCTCGTCTTCATCGCCTGCGCCACGCTGATCTCGATCCCGCTGGCGATGTACTATGCCTACGCCTCCGCCTTCATCGGCACGGTGGGGATCGAGAACGTCGGCGGCACGATGTCGATCGGGCAGATGTCCGAGCTGGCGTTCATGTTCTCGATGCCGTTCCTCTACCGCCGCTTCGGCGTGAAGCCGCTGCTGCTGGTCGGCATGGCCGCCTGGGCGGTGCGCTACGCGCTGTTCGCGATCGGCGACGGGGGCGATTCGCTGTGGGCGGTGTACCTGGGCGTCGCACTGCACGGCGTGTGCTACGACTTCTTCTTCGTCGCCGGCGCGATCTACACCGGCACGATCGCCACGCCGAAGGGCGTGAACGCGCAGGCGCAGGGAATGCTGACGCTGTTCACCTACGGCGTCGGCATGCTGCTCGGCTCGCAGATCGGCGGGCTGCTCTACGCGCAGCTGCCGGCGACGCCGACGGTGGCCGACTGGCAGCAGATGTGGTGGTACCCGGCCGCGGCCGCGCTGGTGATCGCGATCCTGTTCCAGCTGACCTTCAAGGATGAGACGAAAGGGCGCATGGCATGACCGGCATGAAGGGGCCGGGCATCTTCCTGGCGCAGTTCCTGGGGGATACGGCGCCGTTCGACACGCTCGACCATCTCGCCGAGTGGGCGGCGGGCTTGGGCTATGCCGGGGTGCAGATCCCCTGCGATCCGCGGCTGATCGACGTCGCGCTGGCGGCGGAGAGCCAGGATTATTGCGACGACCTGCGCGCCCGGCTCGACAGGTTCGGCATCCAGCCGACCGAATTGTCGACCCACCTGCAAGGACAGCTGGTGGCGGTGCATCCCGCCTACGACACGCTGTTCGACGGCTTTGCCGCGCCCGAGGTCCGCGGCGATCCGGCGCGGCGGCAGGCCTGGGCGGTGGAGCAGGTGAAGGCGGCGGCACGCGCCAGCGCGCGGCTGGGCCTCACCGCGCACGCCACCTTCTCCGGCGCGCTCGCCTGGCCCTATGTCTATCCCTGGCCGCAGCGTCCCGCCGGGCTGGTGGAGGAGGCGTTCGCCGAGCTGGCGCGCCGCTGGACGCCGATCCTCGATGTGTTCGCCGAGCAGGGCGTGCATTGCGCGTTCGAGGTGCACCCGGGCGAGGACCTGCACGACGGCGCCACGTGGGAGCGCTTCCTCGACGCGGTCGATCATCACCCCGCCGCCCGCCTGCTGTTCGATCCGTCGCACTACGTGCTGCAACAGCTCGACTATCTCGACTTCATCGATCGCTATCACGATCGCATCGCCTGCTTCCACGTGAAGGATGCGGAATTCAACCCGACCGGGCGCACCGGCGTGTACGGCGGCTACGAGAGCTGGGTGAATCGTGCCGGGCGGTTCCGCTCGACGGGCGACGGGCAGGTCGACTTCACCGCGGTGTTCAGCAAGCTGGCGCAATATGGCTATGACGGCTGGGCCGTGCTGGAATGGGAATGCGCGCTGAAGCGGGCCGATGACGGCGCGCGGGAAGGCGCGCCGTTCATCCGCGACCACATGATTCGCGTCACCGACCATGCCTTCGACGATTTCGCCGCCAGCGGAGCGGACCGCGCCTCGATCCGCAAGCTGATGGGGCTGTCCGAATGACGCCGCTGCGGCTCGGCATGGTCGGCGGCGGGGAAGGGGCGTTCATCGGCGCCGTCCACCGCATGGCCGCGGCGCTGGACGGCGACTGGCGGCTGGTGGCGGGGGCGTTCAGCACGGACGCGGGGCGCAACGCGCGCACCGGTGAGCGGCTCGCCCTCGACCCCGCGCGCGTTTATCCGACGATCGACGCGATGCTGGCGGGCGAGGCGGCGCTGCCCGCGGGCGAGCGGATCGACGCGGTCGCGATCGTGACGCCCAACCATCTCCACGCGCCGATGGCCATCGCGGCGCTGCGCGCGGGCTTCCACGTCTTTTGCGAGAAGCCGATGGCGATGGACGTGAGGGAGGCGGAGGCCATCGCTGCCGCGGCGAGGGCGAGCGGCAAGCGGTTCGCGCTGGCCTTCACGTACAGCGGGTACCCGCTGATCGACGAGGCACGGCTGCGCGTGGCGCGCGGCGACCTTGGCGCGATCCGGCGGGTGCAGGTGGAATATCTGCAAGGCTGGCTGAGCGCGCCCATCGACGGCGAAGGCAACAAGCAGGCGGAGTGGCGCACCGATCCCGCCCGCGCAGGTCTGGGCGGCTGCCTGGGCGATATCGGCACCCATGCCTTTCAGCTGGCGGAGCATGTCTCCGGCCTGCGCGTCGCGGCGGTGTCGGCGGAACTGTCGACGCACGTTCCCGGTCGCCGGCTGGACGACGATGTCGCCGCGCTGCTGCGCTTCGACGGCGGTGCGCGCGGCTCGCTGACGGCGAGCCAGGTGGCGGCCGGGGAGGAGAACGGCCTGCGGCTGCGCATCCACGGGGAGCGTGGCGGGCTGGAATGGTCGCAGATGGAGCCGAACACGCTGGTGCTGCGCTGGCTCGACCGGCCGTCCGAGGTGCTTCGCGCGGGTGGGCCGGGCCTCGCGCCGGAGACGGCCGCGCGCCTGCGTACACCCGCGGGTCATCCGGAGGGCTATATCGAGGCGTTCGCGACGCTCTACCGCGCCTTCGCCGCCGCGTTGCGGGGCGAGGATGCGGCGCATCCCGGCGTCGTCGACGGACTGCGCACGATGCGCTTCGTCGAGGCGGTTGTCGCCAGTACGGCGTCCGACGACAAATGGACCGCGATCGATATCGGAGAGACCGAATGAAGCTTATCCTGCTCGCCGGCGGCGCGACCGCCGCCACCGCCGCCGCTTTCGCGCTCGGCACACCTTCCGCGGCGCAGACGCCCGCCCCGCCCGCCTTCGCCGCGTGCAAGGCGTGCCACACGGTGGAGAAGGGCGGCGCGAACCGCATCGGGCCGAACCTGTACAAGGTGGTCGGCCGCCCCGCGGCGAGCGTGCCGGGCTTCAACTATTCGGCGGCGATGAAGGCGTCGAAGCTGACCTGGGACGCGGCCACGCTGGACCAGTATCTCGCCGCGCCGATGAAGAAGGTGCCGGGCACGCGGATGCCGATCGGCATGGCCGACCCGGCGAAGCGCGCGCAGATCATCGCCTATCTGCGTGCCGAAGGGGCGAAGTAAGCGATGGACGTGACGCGCCGCACCGTTCTGGCGGCCGCCTCGGCCGCGCCGCTGGCGGCGAGTGCGCAGGTCGCCGGCACGTCGAATGCGGCGCGTTTCTCCCTGAAATACGCGCCGCACGAAGGCAGCTTCGCCAGTCGCGGCGGGCTGATCGAGCAGATCGCCTATGCCGCCGACCAAGGCTTCACCGCCTGGGAGGACAACGAGGCGGCGGCGCGCCCGATTGCCGAGCAGACGCGCATGGCCAACGCGCTGTCGTCCCGCGGCATGACGATGGGCGTATTCGTCGCCAGCATGCCACGCTGGCGCGAATCGCGCCCGCTGCTGGGCGCGGCGAACGGTGAGGAGCGCGAGGCGTTCCTGAAAGACATCCGCGGCGCGATCGAGGTGGCGAAGCGGCTGGACGCGCGCCGGATGACCGTCGTCACCGGCTTCATGGACCCGCGCGTGCCGGTGGACATCCAGACCGCGCGCGTCATCGACGTGATGCGCCGCGCAGGCGACATCGTCGCGCCCCACGGCATCGCGATGGTGATGGAGCCGCTGAACACCCGCCGCGATCACCCCGGCGTCTACATGCAGACGGTGGCGCAGGGATATGCCGTGGCGCGCGGCGCGAACAGCGCGGCGGTGAAGGTGCTGGCGGACCTGTACCACGAGCAGATCCAGTCGGGGAACCTGATCCCCACGCTCGACACCTGCTGGGACGAGATCGGCTACATCCAGTTCGGCGACAATCCCGGCCGCAAGGAGCCGGGGACGGGCGAGATCAACTATGCCAGCATCGTCCGCTGGTTGCGCGCTAAGCGCTATAACGGGGTGATCGGCATGGAGCACGGCAATTCGGTGGCCGGACGCGCGGGGGAGGAGCGACTCGTCGCCGCCTATCGCGCCATCGACCGCAGCGGAGGAGAGGCATGATGATCGCGCGTTCGCTGATCCTGCTGTCGGCGGGTCTCGCCACGGCGGTGTCGGCGCAGGAGAGGCCCGGGTTCAAGGACACGCCGCTGCTGCCCGACGGGCGCTGGCGCGTCCACGACGCCGACCGGCCCGCGCCCGTGGTGGTGACGCCCGCCGCCGCGACCGGGGGTGCGCCGTCGGATGCCGTGGTGCTGTTCGACGGGCGCTCGCTCGACGCGTGGCAGCCGCAGGGGGCGCCCTGGCCAGTGAAGGACGGTGCCTTCACCGTGCCCGCGCGAACCCCTGGCGGCGGCGAGAGCGCGCTGGTCAGCCGGCAGAGCTTTGGCGACGTGCAGCTGCACCTGGAGTTCCGTTCGCCCAATCCGCCGACGAAGTCGTCGCAGGACCGCGGCAACAGCGGGATCTGGTTCATGCAGCGCTACGAGCTGCAGATCCTGGACGGCTATCGCAACCCCACCTACGCCGACGGCACGGTCGGCGCGGTCTACGGCTGGAAGCCGCCGCTGGCGAACGCAGCGCGCGCGCCGGGGCAATGGCAGAGCTACGATGTCATCTTCGAGCGGCCCCGCTTCGGCGCGGACGGCAAGCTGCTGCGACCCGCCTATGTCACCGCCTTCCTGAACGGGGTGCTGGTGCAGAACCATCAGGCGATGCTGGGCACCACGGTATGGCGCAAGGTGGCGGCGTACGAGGCGCACGGCGATGCCGCGCCGATCCAGTTGCAGGATCACGATTCGCCGGTGTCGTATCGCAATATCTGGGTCCGTCCGCTGCCCGCCGCGGCGGTGGCGCAGGACCTGCCGGGAGAAGCCAAGTGAGCGTCAGAGGAACGATCGACCGCCGTACTGCCCTTGCCGGCGTGGCCGCCATGTTCGGTGCCGCGCTCTATGCGCCGATCGCGCGCGCCGCGGGGAACGCCGCGGCGGCGGGCGTGCCGGTCATCAGCGACGGCCCGCCCAGCGTGGCGGTCTTCACGCCGGCGCAGCGCGCGCTCGTCGCCGCGTTGTCGGAACGGGTGCTGCCGACCACCGACACGCCCGGCGCGATCGCCGCGGGCGTGCCCGCCTATATCGAGAAGCTGCTGGCCGACTGGGCCCTGCCGGCGGACCGCGTGCCGATCCTGGCCGGGCTGGATGCGATCGAGAAGCGCAGCATGGCCGACCATCGCGTCTCCGCCGCACGCGCGACCCCGGCGCAGCAGGACGCGCTGCTGACGCTGGCGATGAACCGGCAGCTGGGCACCGCGGACGATTTCTTCGAAGCGTTCCGGCAGCTCGTCGTCACCGGCTATTACACGTCGGAGATCGGCATGACGCAGGAGCGCGAATATCTGCCGGTGCCGGGCGAGTATGACGGCGCCTTCCCCTATGCCAAGGTCAACAAGGTCTATAGCGCATGATCGACACGACGATGGACCGCCGCATCCTGCTCGCCGGCGCCGGCGCGCTGGCGCTGATCCCGCGCGCGGCGGCGGCGAGGCAGCTGGGGCCGATCGGCCTCCAGCTCTACACGGTACGCGAGCTGTTCCAGCAGGATCCCGTGCGCACGCTGGAGCAGGTGGCGCGCATCGGCTATCGCGAGGTCGAGTTCGGCGGGGGCGGGTATGACGCGATGGACCACGCGCTGCTGCGCCGCACGATGGACCGGCTTCGTCTGCGCGCGCCCTCGGTCCACATCGGCTACGACGCGCTGCTGAACGATTTCGCCAAGTCGGTGCAGATGGCGAAGACGCTGGGCGCGGACACGGTCGTGCTGCCGTACATGACCGACGAGCATCGCACGCTGGCCGGATGGACCGCGGCGCTGCCGAACATGAACCGCTTCGCCGCGGAGCTGCGCCGGGCAGGCCTCGGCTTTGCCTATCACAACCACGACTTCGAGTTCACGGCGAAGCCGGAGGGCGTCAGCCTGTTCGAGCGGCTGCTGAAGGAGACCGACCCCGCGCTGGTCCGCATCGAGCTCGACCTGTACTGGGCGGCGTTCGCGGGCAAGGACGTGCCCGCGCTGATCGATCGGCTGGGTGCGCGGCTCTACGCCTTCCACGTGAAGGACATGCGCGCGAACCGCGACATGGCGGCGGTCGGCGCCGGACAGACCGACTTCGCTCGGCTATTCAGGCTGAAGGGCAGCGCCGGCGTCCGCCACTTCTACGTCGAGAACGATCGGGCGCCGGCGCCCTACCTGCCGGACATCACCACCAGCTTCACCACCCTCCGCGGCCTGCGGTTCTGATCGGATACGATGATGGCAGCAACGAACAGGTTCGACGCGATCGTCGTCGGCTCCGGCGTCAGCGGCGGCTTCGCGGCGAAGGAGCTGACGGAGAAGGGACTGCGCGTCCTGATGCTCGATCGCGGGCGCATGGTCGAGCATGGCGAAGGCTATCCCTATGACGGGAAGCCCGCGTTCGAGGTTCCCGCGCGCAACGTGATGCCCGAGCCGCTGAAGGAGAGCGACTATTTCATCTCCAAGCACGGCTACGTCGCGCCCAGCAATCAATCCTTCTACAACGACGACCGGCTGAACCCCTACGCCTATGACGAGGGGGAGAAGTTCTACTGGATCCGTCCCGCCACGGTGGGCGGCAAGTCGCTGATCTGGGGGCGCTGGAGCTTTCGCTGGGCGCCTGGCGACTTCGAGGCGAACAAGCGCGAGGGCGTGGATGGCGCGTGGCCGATCGGCTACGACGACGTGGCGCCCTGGTACAGCTACGTCGAAAAGTACATCGGTGTGTCCGGCAGCCGCGAGAACCTGCCCTACCTGCCCGACAGCGAGTTCCAGCCGCCGATCCCGATGAACGCGGCGGAGACGTGGCTGAAGCAGCGGCTGGAGACGCAATTCCCCGGGCGCAAGCTCATCAATACGCGGCTATCCAACCTGACCGAGGACAAGCCCGACCAGAACCGCACCAAGTGCCAGTTCCGCAACCAGTGCAGCAACGGCTGCTCGTTCGGCGCCTATTTCTCGACGCAGGCGGTGACGCTGCCCGCGGCGCGGGCGACGGGCAAGCTGACGCTCGTCTCCGACGCGGTCGTCACCAATCTGGAATACGACCCGCGCGCGAAGAAGGTGACGGGCGTGCGCTACGTCGATGCGAAGACGGGCCAGGCGCAGGTCGTCGCGGCGGACCTTGTCTTCCTCTGCGCGTCGGCGATGGCGTCGGTGCAGATCATGATGAACAGCCGTGCGGCGGGCACCGGCCGCAGCCACTTCGACAACAGCGGCACGCTGGGCCGCTACGTGATGGACCACATCTTCCGCGTCGGCGTGCGCGGCGACATCCCCGGCATGGAGGATCTGATCGAGTACGGGCGGCGGCCGGGCGGCGTGTACGTGCCGCGCTTCCGCAACATCGGCAAGGACGAGGAAGGCGTCGGCTTCCGCCGCGGCTACGGCTACCAGGGCAGCGCGCGGCGCGATCCGGTGAAGCCGGAAGGCTTCGGTGCGTCGATGAAGCACGCCATGCGCCGCTACGGTCCGTGGCAGTTCAGCATGGGCGCGTTCGGCGAGTGCCTGCCGTACAAGGACAATCGCGTCTCGCTGCACGCGAGCAAGGTGGACCGCTTCGGTGTTCCGCTGATGCGCTTCGACGTCACCTTCCGCGAAAACGAGCTGAAGATGATGGCCGACGCGCGCGAGCAGGGCGAGGCGATGCTGCGCCAGGCCGGGCTGACGAACGTCACCGGGTGGGAGGACGAACACGTGCCCGGGGACGCGATCCACGAGATGGGCGGCGCGCGCATGGGCGCCGACCCGCGTGCCTCCGTGCTGAACGGGTGGAGCCAGGCGCACGACGCGGCGAACCTGTACGTCACCGACGGGGCGCAGATGGCATCGGTCGCGTGCGTCAACCCGTCGCTGACGTTCATGGCGCTGACCGCGCGCGCGGCGGATCATGCGGTGAAGCAGTTGCGGCGCGCGTAGGGCGCGCTACGCCGGGCGGCGGGCGAGACCCCGGGGCGGCGCCCCGCCAATGGTGAGCTTTCCTGATCTTGCTTAGACCTTCCAGGTCTTTGCTTGCGACTGATCGTGCTCTATTCGATGCCGCAACGGCCGCATCGCGGTGGGGTGGGCGCAATCGAGCACGGGTGCGGGAACGACGTGGTGCAGGGGGGAAGCGAGCACGCTCCGGCGACGGACGTGAAGGATCTGCTGCGGACGCGCGATTGGGCAGCCACGCCGCTGGGCCCGGTGGCGGACTGGCCGCAGAGCCTGCGCACCGCCGTCGACCTGATGATCGCGTCGGGCTACGCCATGTGCCTCGCCTGGGGACCCGACCGGACCTTCCTCTACAATCAGGCCTATGCCGGGATCCTGGGAAGGCGCCACCCGCGGGTGTTCGGCGCGCCCTTCGTCGACGTGTGGCCCGAGGTCTGGTCGGAGATCGAGCCTTTGGTGGACCGCACCTTCGCGGGCGAGACGTCGACCTTTGACGACATGCCGCTGATGATGACGCGCAACGGCTATCCGGAGGAGACGTGGTGGAGCTTCTCCTACTCGCCGGTGCGTGACGAGACGGGCGCGGTGGCGGGCCTGCTGAACGTGACGCTGGAGACGACGAGCCGCGTGCTGGTGGAGCGCGAGCGCGACGCGGCGACGCGCGACCTGCGAGACAGCGAGGCGAAGTGGCGATCTGTCTTCGAGACGCTGCAGGAGGGCTTCGTCCTGGGGGAACTGGTCCGCGACGAGCACGGCCACGTCGTGGACTGGCGCTACGACGAGGTCAACGACGCGTGGTACGACCTGATGGGCGTGCCCCGCGGGCAGGCCGTGGGACGCACCATCCGTCAGGTCTTCCCCGGCATCGAGGAAGCGTGGGTGCGCGAAATGGCGCAGGTGGTCGAGCGCGATCGCTCGGTCCGTTTTACCCGGCAGCTGGGATCGTCGGGCCGGTGGTACGACGGCGTGACGCAGCGCGCCGGCGGCGACCGCTTCACCGTCATCTTCACCGAAGTGACCGAGCGCGTGCTGCGGGAGCGGCGGCAGGCGGCGCTGATCGACCTGAACGATCGGCTTCACGAGGAGACCACGGTCGCCGCGATCGCGTCCGCAGCCAGCGCGATCCTGGCCGCCGCGCTTCACGCCGACTGCGGCGGCTACGGCGAGGTGGATGCGGTGGCAGGGACCGTGACGATCGCGCAGGAATGGGCCGCTGGGGACGAGGTGTCGCTGGCGGGCACCTGGCCGATCGCCGACTTCGCGACGTCGGTGGAGGAACTGGCGGAGGGGCGCCTTCTCGACCGCGCCGACGCACCGCTGCGCGGGCGCGTCCGCCAGGCGTGCGGCGAGGGCGCCATGGTGCTGGCGCCGATCATCGAGCGTGGTGTGCCGGCAGCGATCCTCTATCTCGGCACGCGCCGGCCGCGTGCGTGGACCCGCGAGGAGCTGCATTTCGTCGGCGAGGTGGCGGACCGGCTGCGCCTCGCCATCGGGCGCACGCGCGCGGAGGAGCAGCAGGAGGTGCTGAACGGCGAACTGGCGCACCGCATCAAGAACACGCTGAGCGTGGTGCAGGCGATCGCGATGCAGACGCTGGCCGGCAAGGCGGACGCGACCAGCGTGGAGGAGTTCGGCAGCCGCCTTAAGGCATTGTCCTCCGCGCACGACGTGCTGCTGACGCGCAGCTGGTCCGCGGCGGGGCTGCGCGAAGTGGCACAGGGCGCGCTGTCGACCGTAGCGGGCAACCGCGTCACGCTGTCCGGACCGGAGCTGATGATCGGCTCCCGCCCGGCGATGTCGCTGTCGCTGCTGCTGCACGAACTGGCGACCAATGCGGTGAAATACGGCGCCCTGCGCGTACCCGAGGGGGAGGTCGAGCTTGCCTGGGCGATCGCGTGCGAGGGTGGGGTGGAGATGCTGACGCTGCGCTGGACCGAGCGGGGCGGGCCGCCGGTGACGCCGCCCACCCGCACCGGGTTCGGATCGCGCATCATCCGCATGGGGCTGACCGGGTCGGGTGGGGTTCAGGTTCGCTATGATACTTCGGGGCTGTCGGTCGAGATGCGCGCGCCGATCGATCAGATCGGTCAGGGCTGAGCGGCCGTGGCAGGGGATACTATGGGCCAGTCGACACCGACCGCGCGCCTGCCGGTGCTCATCATCGAGGACGAGCCGATCCTGCGCCTCGACGCCATCGACATGGTCGAGCGCGCCGGCTTCGAAGCGGTGGAGACGACCAGCGTCGAGGACGCGATCGGCATCCTCGAACGGCGCACCGACATCCGCATCGTCTTCATCGACCTGGACATGCCGCGCGGCGTGCGCGGGATCGAGATCGCCGCCGCGATCCGCAACCGCTGGCCGCCCATCGAGATCGTGCTGACCGCGGCGAGCTTCGCCAAGGCGGACCTGGACCTGCCGGTCCGCGCCGAATTCTATGCCAAGCCGATCCTGCACGCGGAGGTCGTCGCCGCGATGCGACGGATGGCGGCGCACGCCACCGGCTGAGCCGGCACGAAGGGGAATGCCATGCCACGTCCACTCGCCGCGCTGCTGACGGCGCTGGCCGCGCTCGCGCCCGTGCCGGCCCCGGCCGCGATCGACACGCATCGGGTCGCGACCGCGCATTACGGCAACGACGCGCCCTGGTATGAGGCGCGCATCCCCTTCTTCGAGAGCGCCGATCCGGCGATCGACCGCGTCTATTACTATCGCTGGATGATCGTGCGCGCGCACCAGCGCGACCTCGGCGAGCGCGGCTTCATCACCACCGAGTTCCTCGACGACGTGGGCTGGCAGCTGGAACCCTGGGCCAGCCTGAACGACGCCACCGGTTTCCACCTGGGCGAGGCGCGGTGGATGCACGATCGCCGCCCCGCGGACGATTACATCGCCTTCATGTACACCGGCGGCAACGACCGGCACTTCACCGACTATCTCGCCGCCTCGGTCTACGACCGCTACCTCGTCGACGGCGACCGCGCCGCCGCGATCCGCCACCTGCCGGCCATGCGGACGCTCTACACGCAGTGGGACGACCATTTCGACGCGGCGAGGGGGCTCTACTGGGTCGAGCCGCTGCTGGATGCGACCGAATATACGATCAGCTCGATCGACGCGTCGGGCGGGTTGGACGGCTTCACCGGCGGCGACGCGTTTCGCCCCTCGATCAACGCCTATATGGTCGCCAACGCCCGCGCGATCGCACGGCTGAGCCGGCTGGCGGGGGAGGAGCCCGCCATCGCCGCCGATTACGACCGCAGGGCCGCCACGCTGGCCGGGCGGATGGAGGAGGCGCTGTTCATTCCCGCGCTCGGCCATTTCGCGGATCGCCACCGCTCGACCAACGCCCATGTCCGCGCCTTCGCGCCGATCCGCGGGCGCGAGCTGGTCGGCTACCTGCCGTGGACCTTCGACGTCGCGCGCGACGATCCGCAGCTGGCAGCGGCGTGGCGGCACCTGCTGTCCGCCGAGGAGCTGGGCGGCCGGTTCGGGATGCGCACGGTGGAGCCGTCCTACGAACATTACATGCGCCAGTATCGCTACGACGGCGGCGGGCACGACGGAGGGCGGCGCGAGTGCCAATGGAACGGCCCGGTGTGGCCCTACCAGACCACGCAGGTGCTGACCGGCATGGCCAATCTGCTCGACCATTACCGCCACTCGCCGGTGACGCGCGGCGACTATCTGCGCTTGCTGCGCCAATATACGGCACTGCACCAGCAGGGCGGTCGGCTGGATCTAGAAGAGAATTACGAGCCCGACACCGGGCTGCCGATCGTCGGGCTGGCGCGCAGCCACCATTATTTCCACTCCGGCTACGTCGACCTGATCCTGACCGGGCTGGTCGGCATCCGCCCGCGCGCGGACGACGTGCTGGAAGTGAACCCGCTGCTTCCCGCCGCGGGCGAGCCGCAGGCGCTGGCGTGGTTCCGCGTGCAGGACGTGCCCTACCACGGGCATCGCGTGGCGGTGACGTGGGACGCGGACGGATCGCACTACGGCCGGCGTGGTCTGGCGATCGAGGTGGACGGGCGCGAGGTGGCGCGACGGCCGGGGCTGGAACGGATCGTCCTGCCGCTGCGCCGCGCCGCGCTGCCCGCGATCGAGCGGCCGGTCGACCGCGCGGTGCAACTGGTGCGCGGCGCCTTCCCGAAGGGCAGCGCCTCCACCGGCACCGACGCGGAGAAGGTGCACGATGCGATCGACGGGCGGGTATGGTTCATGCCCGAGCTCGGCAACGGCTGGTCCTCCGCTCCCGCCCCGGCGGCACAATGGTATGCGGTCGATTTCGGCAAGCCGGTGTCGCTGTCGCGCGCGGAACTCGCCTTCTTCGCAGACGGCGGTCGGTATGCGGTGCCGCGGGGCTATCGCGTGCAGGCGTGGGTCGACGGCACGTGGCAGGACCTGCGCGCGCGGGCCGACGCGCCGCTGGCCAACGGCATCACCCACGCACGGTGGCCGGCGACGACGACGTCGCGGGTGCGGGTGACGTTCGACCTGGCACCGAACCGCGCGATGCGGCTGGTCGAGCTGAAGCTGTTCTGACCGCTCACGTCACCGCGGAGCGCACGCGGTAGCGCTCGTCCCGCCACGCGCCGGTGGCGAGCACGTCGGCGAGGATCTCGACCGCGCGCCACACGTTCGCGTAGCCGAGGTAGAGCGGCGTGAAGCCGAAGCGAACCGCGTCGGGCGCGCGAAAATCGCCGATCACGCCGCGCGCGATCAGCGCCTGACAGACGGCGTGGGCGTCGCGATGCGCGTAGGACACGTGGCTGCCGCGCGACCCGGCGTCGCGAGGCGACAGCAGGGTCAGCTCGGTATCGAGACCGCGCCGCTCCACCTCGGCGACGAACAGGTCGATCAGCCCGCGCGACTTCGCCGCCACCTGGCGCATCGTCACGCCGTCGAAAGTGGCGATGCCGCGCTCCAGCGCCGCCATGGCCAGGATCGGCGGCGTGCCGCACAGGAAACGTGCCATCCCCTCCGCGGGGGCATAGTCGTCGCGGAAGGCGAAGGGTTCGCCATGCCCCATCCAGCCGCTGAGCGGGGAGCGCAGCTCGCCGTGCAGGCGCCGCGCGACGTGGAGGAAGGCGGGCGCGCCCGGCCCGCCGTTCAGATATTTGTAGCCGCAGCCGACGGCGAGATCGACGTCGCAGCCGGCGAGGTCCAGCTCCACCGCGCCGACGCTGTGGCTGAGATCCCACAGCATCAGCGCGCCGCGGGCATGTGCCGCGGCAGTGATCGCCGCCATGTCGAGCCTGCGCCCCGTCTTGTAGTGGACGTGGGTGAGCATCACGACCGCGGTGTCCGCGTCGATGGCGCTCGCGATGTCGTCGACCGCGGCGGTGCGGACCCGTCGGCCGGGCAGCATCCGCGCGACGCCGTCGGCGACGTAGAGGTCGGTGGGGAAATTGCCCGGCTCCGACAGGATCGTCGTGCGCCCCGGTCTGGCGGCGCAGGCGGCGGCGAGCAGCTTGAACAGGTTCGCCGACGTGCTGTCGGCGACGATCACCTCGTCCTCGCGCGCGCCGACCAGCCGCGCGATGGCGGCGCCCAGCCGGCGCGGCGCGTCGATCCAGCCGTGCGCGTTCCAGCTGGTGATGAGGTCGCGGCCCCATTCCGCCACCACCGTCTCCGCCACGCGCGCGGGCGTCGCCGCGGGCATCGCGCCCAGCGAATTGCCGTCGAGGTAGATCACGCCGTCCGGCAACGCGAAGAGCGCGCGGCGGTCGCGCAGTGGATCGGCCGCGTCCAGCACGCGCGCGTCCTCCAGCGTCATCGCCGTCACAGCGCCACCCGCACGGTCAGCAGCTCGGGAAAGAACACCTGGTCGATCACTTTGGCGAGGTACGGCACGCCCGCCGTTCCACCGGTCCCGCGCTTGAAGCCGATCACGCGCTCCACCGTCTTCAGGTGCCCGAAACGCCACAATTGCACGCGATACTCCAGGTCGACCAGTTTCTCCGCCAGTTCGTAGAGGTCCCAGTATCGCTCGGGCTCGGCGTAGACGGCGCGCCAGCACGCCTCCACCTGCGGCGACGCCTCGTAGCCTTTCGTAAAGTCGCGCTCCAGCCGATCGGCGGGAACGGGCAGGCCCGCGCGCGCCATCGCGCGCAGCGCCTCGTCGTAGAGGCTGGGGCGCGCCAGTTCCTCGCGCAGCGCGGCCTGCACCGCCGGCGCCTCGCCGTGGACGTCCACCATCGCCGGATTCTTGTTCCCCATGATGAACTCGAGCGCGCGATACTGATACGACTGGAAGCCCGAGCTGGTGCCCAGCTTCGCGCGCATCGCGCTATAGTCGGCGGGAGTGATCGTCGCGAGCACTTCCCAGCTCTGGATCAGCTGCGCCTGGATGCGCGCGACACGGGCCATCATCTTGAAGGCCATGTCCATGCGATCCTCCACGATCGCCCCGCGCGCGGCGGCGAGTTCGTGGAGGCACAATTTCATCCACAGCTCGGACGCCTGGTGGATGACGATGAACAGCATCTCGTCGTGCGTATCGGACAGCGGGTGCTGCGCCGACAGGATCGCGTCGAGCGCGAGATAGCTGCCGTAGGTGGGACCGGCCGTGCCGGCGGTAGCGCGCGATTCCATGGCGGCGCTATAGCCGCCATGGAACCACGGACGCGAGCCTCAGCCGATCTGTTCCTTCTGCGCGCCGCTGTCCGGCCGCGCGGGGCCGAGGATGGGTTCCTCGCCCAGCGGCTCGTTGCGGAACACGGTGAACTCGCCCTTGCCATCGACGCTCGGACCCTGCGTCCAGCGCCCCTCCGGATAGCTGCCGTCGAGCGAGGTGACATAGTAATTGTAGTTGTTCTTCTGGTCTTCCTCGGTCTGCGGGAAGGAATTGGGGATCGGCACCTGCGCCTCCTTGCCGCCGAGGTCCTCTATCGCGGCGAGCCATTGGTTCTGGTGCATCGTGTCGCGCGCGATCATGTAGTGGAGCATGTCCTTCATGCCCTTGTCGTGCGCGGCATTGTAGAGCCGCACGGCGAGGACGCGGCCGGTGCTCTCCGCCGCGACGTTGGCGTACATGTCCGCCGCCACGTTCCCGCTGGCGTAGATGTGCGACATGTTGAACGGCACGCCGTCGCTGTCGATCGGCATCGCGGCGAGGCCACTGGACAACAGGTTCTTGTGGATCAGACCCTCAATGGCATGACGCGGCTTCTCGCCGCCCATCACCGCGCCGACGATGCCGTCGGCGGCGCCTTCCTCCTGCAGCGAGGCGGGCGCCTTGTCGAGGTTAAGCGCGACCGCGGTGGCCAGCATCTCGATGTGGCCGATCTCCTCCGTGGCGGTGTTCAGCAGCATGTCGCGATATTTCGGATTGGGTGCGCGATTGCCCCACGCCTGGAAGAAGTACTGCATGCAGACGCGGATCTCGCCCTCCACGCCGCCGATCGCCTGCTGGAGCATGCGAGCGAAGAGCGGGTCGGGCGTCTCCACGCGGACGGGATATTGAAGGCGCTTGTCGTGATAGTACATGGCGGGCCTCACTGCTGATTGCTGCACGCTTTCAACCAGCGAGACCCGCCGAAGTTTACCGATGACGGACAAAAATATCAGCTATCTGAATAACATAGGTAGAAATCAGTGGCTGGCCGTCTCACCCGCGGCGCGGCGCTCCAAGTAGCGGCGGGTAAGGTCCGCGTTGTTCTCGTCCACCCAGGCCGCCATCGCCAGCTCCTCGTTCAGCGACTGCGTGAGCAGCGGCGTGGCACTGCCGAAGCCGCCGACGTCCGCCAGCGTCAGCAGCGACTTGTAGCTGGCCGCCTCGAAATTCTCGAAGGCGTAGTTGGCGAAGCTGTTCTTCAGGATCTCGTCCGGCGCGAAGACGTGCGCGATCGCGGCGAGATTGCCCGACAGCGTCAGCGCGGCGTCCTTCAGCACCGAACGCGTCTCGTTGAAGCCGTCGAGGATTTCCTCCAGCCGCCCGATCTGCTGCTCGGTCTCCCCGCGATGCGCGCGCAGGCGGTCGGCGACGTCGGGATAGTTGGCGAGGTGATCGAGCTGGCGGTCGATCAGCGCCAGCGCCTGGTGCTCAACGCCGTGCGCGTTCTTCAGACCGGTGATGAAGACGGAGGACACGACGTCGTTGGGAAGGGAGGCCATGGATCGTTTCTCCTTGCGTGAGGGGTTCAGAGGAAGGGGGTTCCGCCGGTGACGGGGATGGTGGCGCCCAGGATGTAGCTCGCCTCGTCGCTGGCCAGCAGCACGTAGGCGGGGGCGAGTTCCGCCGGCTGCGCGGCTCGGCCGAGCGGGGTCTGCTTGCCGAAGCTGACTACCTTGTCCTCGGGCATCGTCGAGGGGATCAGCGGCGTCCACACCGGGCCGGGCGCGACCGCGTTCACGCGGATCTTCCGCTCCGCCAGCATCTGCGCCAGCCCGGCAGTGTAATTGTGGATGGCGCCCTTCGTCGTCGCATAGGCGAGGAGCTGCTCGCTCGGCTTGTCGGCGTTGATGGACGTGGTGTTGATGATCGACGAGCCCGCGCGCATGTGCGGCAGCACCGCCTTGGTCAGGTAGAACATCGCGTGGATGTTCACGGCGAAAGTGGTCTGCCATTCTTCGTCGCTGATGTCCTCCGCCGCGGCGAAGGTCGCCTGGTGCGCGGCGTTGTTGACCAGCACGTCGACGCGGCCGAACGCGGCCACCGCCTGCTCGACCAGCTGGCGGCAGTGCGCGGGATCGGCGATGTCGCCGCGGATCAGGAGCGCGCGGCGTCCGGCTTCCTCGATCAGCCGCTGCGTCTCCGCCGCGTCATCGTCCTCGCTGAGGTAGGCGACGCACACGTCCGCGCCCTCGCGCGCATAGGCCAGCGCCACGGCGCGGCCGATGCCGCTGTCCGCGCCGGTGATGATGACCTTTTTGTCCAGCAGGCGGCCGTGGCCGACGTAGCTGTGTTCGCCGTGGTCGGGCCGCGGGTCCATCGCCTCGGTCGTGCCGGGCATGTCCTGTTGCTGGGCGGGCTGCGGCGGCTCGGGATGCTGGGTCATCGCACGTCTCCTCTGCCGCGAAGGAAAGCGTCGCCGGGATCGACGTTCCGCGAAAAGAAGACGTGATTATCGCAGGTTAGGCCGATAGCGGCGGAGCGTTACTCGCGCCCGTCGAAGCGCCGCAGCCATTCGCCCAGGCGACCGCGATGATAGGCCAGCGCCTGGTAGAGGTAGAGGCTGGCGCGTGCCCAGCGGACGTACAATGCGGGCGCACCGAGGCGCTTCGCCGCCCACGCCATGCGGTGGCTCCAGCGCGAGATGCCCGCGCGCATGCGGTAGATCGCGCGGCGGCGCCACGGCAGCCCGGCGGCGCCGGGCGCGACCCGCTTGCGCGGGCGGATGCCACGCTTCGCCCACGTCAAACGATAGGCCAGCCCTTCGCGCCGCTGCCGGAAGCCCGCGGCCTGGGTGTTCGCGATGAAGTCCGAGTCGACGCCCTCCAGCGCCAGCCGTCCCGCGGCCGCCGCGTCCGCCACCATCCCGGCGATCGCCGCCGAGCGGACGACGACCACGTTGGTACCGCGCCCGTCGGAGGAATAGGGCTCCACCCACGCGTCGCCGAAAGAGATGTCGGCGCACTCGCCGACCACGTCGTCGCAGAAGTTGCAGGCGGCGTTCTGAAAGAAGCCCGCACCCCAGTCGCCGTCGGCGAGATGCCACCAGTCCTGCGAGCGCGAGCTGCCGTCGGCCAGGTCGAGGTGCGCAGTGTACCAGTTGGCCGGCCGGCCCGGGTCCTTGCGGCGATATTCCACCGCCCGCACCTCCTCGCGCGGCGCGTCCAGCTGCCAGGCGAAGCTGTCCACGAAGGCGGCGCTCTTCATGTGGCCGCAGAACAGGCCGAGGAGGTGGGTGATCCGCTCCGCCAGCACCGGGTCCTCGGCGCGTTGCAGCGCCACCGCCTTCATGAAGCAGGGAACGCCGACGATCGCGTAGCGGCCGGGCGTCGAGCGGATTGCCGCCAGCACCTCGGCGAGATCGACCGGATAGTAGCGCGAGCGCGCGCCCTCCGCGATCGCGGCCGCGTCGCGGGAGATGCGATAGCGGAACAGGCGGTCGTCCGTCGACGGGACGACGTGCGCAACGCCGTCCACCGCGCCGGTGCGCAGCAGCTCCGCCGCGACCCAGCTGACCATCCCGCCCGAGCTGCCGATCGCGCGGAACTCGCCCTCGGCGACATGGCCGACGTAATTGGCCTCGTACCGGCCGAGCCGCGCGTCGACGTGCGGCGCAGCGGGAAAGCGCGCCGCCGCGATGGCGTCCTCGTCACCCGCCGCGGGCGAGAAGGGGCAGGTGCGCGCGAACGCGGCATCGGCGAGGGTCAGGTCGGCGCCGGTCGGCTTGCGCTGGCCGTAGCGGTCCCATGCCATGCGCCGCGTCGGCCCCGTCGCGCAGCCGCCGCAGCCGATGCACAGGCCGGACGCGACGATGTCCGCGGGCGCCGGCGCGTCAGCCAAGCGCGGCGTCCAGGTAGCGGGTGGAGGCGGCGCGCAGCACGACCAGCCGTTCCGCCACGCCCTCCGGCGCGGCGGACAGGCGCGCCGAGACGGTGGCTTCGTCCGCCTCCTCACCGACGAGGCAGTGCTCGACGGCCAGCTTGCGCGTGAGGTCGCGCAGCTTGTTGCGACGGTAGGGCATGGCGGCGGCGACGAGCGGCTTGCCGAAGCGCAGCGCGAAGACGCAACCGTGGAAGAAATTGGTCGCCACCGCGTGCGCCCCGGCGAACAGCGCCGCGAACTCAGCGGGGTCGGCGTCGATCCGCTGCCGGTCGGCGATGGAATTGCCGTAGCCGACGCTGACGATCGGCAGCCCGGCCTTGTCGGCGTATCGGCGCACCGCAGCGGCGAAACCGGTGGGAAAGCTGTGACCGTAGAGCAGCAGGTAGCGGCCCGGCGCGGTATCCGTGGGGATCACATCGGCGAATTGCAGGCACGGATCGAGCACCAGCGGCGGCACCTCGCCCAGCGCCTCCGACAGCAGGTCACGCGCATTGTCGTCGCGCACCGACAGCGCGGCGAACCGCCGCAGCCGCGCGACGGAGACCTGGTCCAGCCCATCCGCGGCATCGTGATTGCCGAAGCTGGCGGCGTAGGAGACGAGCCGGTCGGCGCGCAACCCCTCGCCGAAGAACAGCGGCTGGCCACCGTACCAGGGATGGCGGAAGTTCCACACCTCGTCGCTGCCGACGACGACGGTGTCGTAGCGCGGCATCACGGCGGGATCGTCGAGCGGGAAGGGGGCGGACAGCGGCAGCGCATCGACCGCCGCCTCCAGCGCGCGCGCCTTGCGGCCGAGCGCGGGATGCTGGTCGCGCGGCGTGCGGATCGGCAGCGCGGGCTGGAACGCGCAGCGCAGCTCGCGCCGCTCCACGGCGACGGAGCGGTGGTCGACCAGTTCCGCATCGCAGCCACGCGCGCGCAGCCCCTCCACCAGGCAGCGCGCCTGCCAGTAGGAGCCGTAGTTGATCGAGCGGTGGAAGGTCAGCACGCCGACCCGGGGATGGGACGCCATCGCGTCAGCGGCCGTAGATCAGGTCGAGCACCTGCGCCGAGCGGACATAATCGTCCGCCGCGGCATCGTAGCGCGGATCGGCGGCAAGGCTCGTCGCCCACTCGGCGGCGGCGCGCGCACCCCATTCGTCGGGACCGTCCGCCAGCACGGTCGTGCCGGTACCGTCGAAGCGGTGCGCGGTGAAATCGTAGAAGCTGCCGCCGACGTTGCGTAGCGCGGCGCCGCCGTTGGTGCCGTAGAACGCCGCCTCGATCACCGCTTCCTGCCCGGCGTGGAGCCGCCACGAACAGGCGAGCCGCACGTCGACGTCGCCCGCGCGGAAGGCGGCGGTGGCGTAATCCTCCACCTGGCCCGGTGCGAGCGGCGCGCCGCCTGCACGCAGCGCGGCGTGCGCCCCGTCCGCCGGCGGGAAGCCGAGCGTCCACAGCGCGAGGTCGACGAGGTGGACGCCCAGGTCGATCACGCACCCGCCACCCGACTGCGCCGCGTCGTAAAACCACGGCTTGTCTGGGCCGTAGGCGTTGTGGAAAGTGAGATCGACCGCGAACACCCGCCCCAGCGCGCCGCCCTGCACCAGCGGCGCGATGGCCGCCATGCCGGCGGTGTGGCGGTAGGACAGGTCGACGCCGAGCCGCCGGTCGCTGCGCCGCGCCGCCGCGATCACCGCCGCCACTTCCGCCGCGGTGCGCCCCACCGGCTTCTGACAGAACACGGCTGCGCCCGCGTCGAGCGCGCGGATCGCCTGTTCGGCGTGGAGCGCGCTGGGCGTCGCGATGACGACACCGTCCAGTTCCAGCGCGAGCATCTCGTCCAGCGAGGAGACGACCGCGGCGTCGGGTGCGAGCGCGCGCGCCTCGGCAATGCCGTCGGGCGAGGGATCGCACACCGCCGCCGCCTCGATCGCACCGGTCGCCAGCATCCCCGCCATGCGGTGCCGCCCGATCCAGCCGGTGCCGAGGAATCCCACACGCGGCTTGGCGGATGCGGGCTTCACGACAGCATCACCAGGGCCTTGACGAAGCCCTGCGGCTTGTCGCGCGTGGCGTTCAGCGCCTCGCCGAGGCGTTCCAGCGGATAAAGGTGCGAGTAGAGCGGCGTGGGGTCGAGCCGCCCGTCGGCGACCCACTCGATCGCCTCGCGCAGGCCGCGCATCTGCACCGCGGGATCGCGCTCGTGCGCGTTGGCGACGTCGATCCCCTTCCAGTTCCACATCTGCATCGACACCTGACGCGGCCCGTCCTGATGGTAGCCGGCGATGACGAGCCGGCCGCCGAACGCCACCAGCTCGCCGGCGAGGTCGAGCGGCCATTGCTTGCCCACCGCCTCGATCACGCGCTCGCACATCGCCTCGCCGGTCAGCGCCTTCACGCGATCGATGATCTCGTAATGATCGTGCATCGCGATCGTCTCCGCCGCGCCGTAGTGGCGCGCGAGGTCGAGCGATTCCCGCCGGCGCGAGATGGCGATCACCCGCGCCCCCGCGGCGGTGCACAGCCGCGTGAGGACCGCACCCAGGAAGCCGATGCCGACGATCGCCACGGTCTGCCCTGGCTGCACGTCGCTGCGGCGGAAGATGTTGAAGGCGCAGCCGAGCGGCTCGCCCGGGAAGGGGTGCCCGTCGAGCGCGGCGGGCAGCTTCGCCACCATGTCGGCGGCGGCCACGTCGTAATCGGCGAGGCTGCGGGTGGACAGCGCCGCCACGCGGTCGCCGGGGGCCAGCCCCTCCACGCCGTCGCCGAGCGCGTCGACCACGCCCCAGCCCTCGTGCCCCAGCCCGCCGGCTTCGCCGGGGTAGGTCATCCATTCCAGTCCCTGCCACGGTTCCAGGTTGGAGGCGCACACGCCGCAGCCCTCCAGCCGCAGCCGCACCTCGCCCGCGGCGGGCTCGGGTAGCGGCGCATCGGCGAGATCGATCTGCCCGGGGGCGGAAAGAATGGCGGCGCGCATCACGGATGCTGCAACTTCGGCGCGCGCCAGCGATTGGCGACGGCATGACGGATCATCAGGCAAGTCCTTCGATCGAAACGGGAATGCAGGAAACCCTGCGGGGCAATATCGAGTCGCTGACGCGGCGCCGGCGCAACGAGGCGGCGCGCGCGCCCTGGTCGCAGCGGATCGCGGACGCCATCACCGGCTTCACCGGATCGATGACCTTCGTCGCGATTCACCTGTCGCTCTACGGCTTGTGGATCCTCGTCAACCTCGGCTGGCTGCCGCTGCTGCCACGCTTCGATCCGACGTTCGTCGTGCTGGCGATGGTGGCGTCGGTGGAGGCGATCTTCCTCTCCACCTTTGTCCTCATCAGTCAGAACCGCGAGTCCGCCGAGGCGCGGCGCCGCGCGGAGCTGGACCTCCACATCAACCTGCTGGCCGAGCACGAGCTGACCAAGGTCGCCGACATGGTGGCGCGGATCGCGCGCCGGCTGGAGATCGACGCCGATGCGCCCGACTATCGCGAGGTCACGCGCGACGTGCAGCCGACGCAGGTGATGGATGCGCTGGACGCGCGCCGCAAGGAATGAGGCGGGCATCACGCGGTGGCGACGAGGGGAAGCGCGGGCGCCGGCGCGTAGCGGTCGATCATCTCAGCACAGAAGTCGGCGAACAGCTGCGGCTCGCGCGCCGGACTGGTGTGGTGCGGCTGGACGCCGAGATGCTCGGGCGTGAAGCAGAAGGTGACGGTGACGTCGAACTCCTCCAGCGCGCCCATCATCCGGTCGAACCAGTCGAGCGCGCCCGGCCGGAGGCGGTCCGCCCAACTGAGGCCCGTGCGCAGCTTGCGCACCCCGAGCCGCCGCATCCACGCGACGGCGTCGTCCAGCCGCGGATCCTCGAAATGGAACCACTGCATCAGCCCCATGTCCGCGGCGTGGCGGGCGTACGCTTCAAGCGACGGCTTGGGCGTGCCGTCGGCGCGGATCAGCCCCATGTAGAAGTGGCGATAGTAGCTCGATCCTTCCGCCTCGCGGTGCCGCGTCGTCGCACCCCATTCGTGCGGCAGGTCGAAGAGGGAATACCAGTAGATGTTGGGTACGCGGCCGACGAGCAGCTCGGCGGTCTTCTCCACGCCGAATACCTGCACCTCCTCCGCACCGAAGCTGCCGACGCCGACCTCGGTCACCCACACCGGCTTGTCGGGAACCACCGCCTCGATCTCCGCGATCTTCGCCGGCCAGTCGTGGATCGACCACAGGTTCCAGTCCAGCGGGAAGCCGTGGACGGCGACCACGTCCACCGCGTTCAGCGCGCCGTGCCCGCGCATCCGGTTCACCCATTGCGGGTCGATCGGCGACATGCCGCCGAGCACGCGGGTGACCGCGGGGTTCATCGCGCGAATGGCGGCGCCGGCGCGGATGACGGTGTCGGCGTAGATCGACCAGTCGGGATCGAGTTCGGGGTCCCAGTGCGACTTGTTGTTCGGCTCGTTCCAGATCATCGCCGCTTCGATCACGCAAGATTCCCTTTCGCAGGATACACCGCGGCCGGCCCGAATTTCGCGAACGGAACCGGCGCGGTGCGGCACAGGTAGACGTCGGCTTCCGCCGTGGGCTCCACGGCGAACCCGGCCGCGCGCAGCATCGCCTGGGTGCAGGCGGCATTGGGCGCCCACCAATTGGTCCAGTCGCCGGCGAAGCGCCGCTCGATGAAGTGCATCTTCGGATAGCCGGGAGCGTCGAAATAGGCCGGGGGCACGAAGGTGCCGGGCGCGTAGAAGGGATGATCCTCCGGCACCGCCTCCACCTCGGTCGATCCCTGCTGCATCGTCTGGAAGAGCATCAGGTCGCCCGCGACGTGCTCGCGGATCAGATCCATCGCCAGCAGCGGGTGGCGCAGGTGATAGAGCACGCCCATGAAGATCACGAGGTCGAACCGCTCGCCCAGCGCGCCCACGTCGTAGACGGAGAGGTTGCGGAACTCGACGCCGTCGAAGCCGAGCGTGTCGATCGCCAGCCGCGCCTGCGCGAGGTAGCGGTCGTCGCTGTCGATGCCGACCACCCGCGCGGCGCCGCGGCGCTTCATCTCCACCGAGTAGAAGCCGGCGTTGCAGCCGATGTCGAGCACGCTCTTGCCCGTCAGGTCGCGCGGGACCGCATCGGCGAAGCGCGCATACTTCTCCGCGGGATAATCGCCCAGAAAATGGTCGGGCGCAGTCTTCACCCCGCCGAGATCGATGTTGTGGAACCACGGGCCGAGTGCGCCCACGCGCTGGCGCAGCGCATGGACCATCGCGTCGTCGTGCGGCGTGGGTTCGGCGGTCACACTCATGTCCCCCGGGTTTCGCCCGATCGGCGATCGTTGGCAATTAATACAGGTCAATCCAAGCTTTATTGAAGCTGGATCATCGTTTCGCGAACGTTCGGATCCGGGCTACGTTCCTTGACCGGGCGACGGAACCGCCACTGCCCTCGCGGCTTTGGCGCCATCATGGCGGCGGGTGTGGACGACTGGACGGCGGCGATGCGCAGCGGCGCGTACGAGCGCGCGTGGGACATGGCACTGGCCAGCCTCGTCGCCCGCGATCCGGCGACGCGCGACGATCCGGCCCTTCCCTATCACCTGCGCTGGGTGTGGAGCGGCGAGCCGGTGGACGGGCGCGACGTGCTGGTGCGCTGCTACCACGGGCTGGGCGACACGTTGCAGTTCGCGCGCTTCCTGCCGCTGCTCGCCGCCCGCGCCGCGAGCGTGGCGGTGGAGGTGCAGGAGAGCTTGCTGCCGCTGGTGTCGCGCGCCTTTCCGTCGATCGCCTTCCACCCCTTCGATCCGGCGCATCCGCTGCCGCCGCGCGGCTGCGACGTGGAGATCGGCGACCTGCCGCTCGTCCTGCGCGCGCGGCCGCAGGATGCACCGGCGGCGTATCTGTCGGTCCCCCCCGTGCCGCTGCCGTCGGGCGCGATCGGCCTGTGCCATGCTGCTGGAGGATGGGATCCGTCACGGTCGCTGTCGCCCGCCCTGCTGGGACCGGTCGCGCGCGCGTATCCGTGCGTCACGCTGGTCGCGGCGGCGAGCGCGCTTCCGGTGCTGAACCCGGGCGGCTGCCCCTTCGACATGGAGCAGACCGCGGCGCTGGTCGCCGGGTGCGCGCTGGTCGTCACGGTGGACACGATGATCGCGCATCTCGCCGGCGCGTTGGGCCGGCCGACCTGGCTGCTGCTGAAGGCCGAACCCGACTGGCGCTGGGATCCGGCCGCGCGCGACACGCCCTGGTACCCGCATGCCCGCCTCTACGCGCAGCCGCGCCCCGGCGACTGGGCGGGCGCCGTCTCCCGTCTTCGGCGCGACCTGCCGGGGCACGCTTCTTCTCCTTGCGTCAAAAGGGCAAACCATGGCCAGCATCGCGACTCCCTCGGTCCCCGTCTCCTGGGGTGAATTGCTCGACAAGATCACGATCCTCGAGATCAAGCGCGACCGGATTGCGAAGGCGGAGGCTCGCGCGAACGTGCTGCGCGAGTACGGGCTGCTCCGCCGCATCGGTGCCGAGGTGATGCGTCAGGATGCGGTGGCCACGCTGGTCGTCGCGCTGAAGCAGGTGAACGAGCGGTTGTGGGATATCGAGGACGCCATCCGCGAGCGCGAGGCGGCGACCGACTTCGGCACCGACTTCGTCGCGCTGGCGCGCGCCGTCTACCAACAGAACGACCGGCGCGCCGCGATCAAGCGTGCGATCAACGAGGAGCTGGAATCGGACCTTGTCGAGGAGAAGAGCTACGCGGACACGGCGCCCGCGATCAGCCTGGCCGCCGGTTGAGCGCCACGACGCACAGGCGCTCGCCGGTCACCACCACTTCGGTCAGCGAGCCGGGATCGCAGGGTAGCGCGTACAGGCGGTCCAGCCCGTCGCCGCGCGCGTCCGCCACCAGCCCGCGGATCACGTCGCAGTGCGTCACGCACAGGATCGGCGCCTCCGAAACGGGCAACGCGCGCAGGTAGGCGCCCGCGCGCGCGATCACCTCCGCCATCGTCTCGCCTCCCGGGCAGCGCGCGGTGCCCCGGTGCTCGTTCCACGCGCGCCAGTCGGCGTCGCTCTCCAGCGCGTCGAAGGCAAGGCCGGTGAAGCGGCCGAAATCGATTTCGTCCAGGGCCGCGGCCCGAACCACCGAAAGTCCGTGTTCGTGCGCCACCGGCAGTGCGGTCTCCATCGTGCGGCGGCGGGGGCTGGCGTGGATCGAGCCGAGCGGCACGTCGCGCAGTGTGCGCGCCATCGCCTCCGCCTCTTCGCGGCCGGCGACGTTCAGCGCGATCTCTGACCGGCCGCTCAATACCCGTCCGACTTCATCGTGCGTGCCGTGCCGCGCCAGCAGGATCGTGTTCGTCATTTCGTCCGATCCGGCCGGAAAGTTCAACGGGAACAAAGATGAAGAAGAAGCATTGGCAATCGAGTTGTGAACGAAACGATCGATGAAGATCAAGGTATAAAGCTGCAGCTGATCCAAGTCAGAAATTGATATTGATCCTCATCAATTCTTGATGCGGATCAACTCGCAAGGTGGGGAAGGGGAGACGTGGCCGAACATATTCTCGTGACCGGCGGGGCCGGCTTCATCGGTCGTTCCGTATGCCAGGAACTGCTGCGCCGCGGCCATCGCGTGCGCGCGCTCGATGCGCTGATCGAACAGGTGCATGGCCACGTGGACGGATCGGCGATGCTGAACGACGAGGTCGAGCTGATCCGCGGCGACGTGCGCGACGGCGACGCCGTGGCGCGCGCGCTCGAAGGTGTCGATGCGGTCGTCCACCTCGCCGCGGAAGTGGGCGTCGGCCAATCGATGTACGAGGTGGAGCGCTACACCTCGACCAACGATGTCGGCACCGCCGTGCTCTTCGAACGCCTGATCGACCGCCCGGTGCGCCGCGTCGTCACCGCGTCTTCGATGAGCATCTACGGTGAGGGGTTGTACCGGGACGCCGACGGCAATCTGGTAGAGGATGCCGAGCGCGGCACGGTGCGCGACGGGCAGGCGGTGTGGGATCCGGTCGATACGGCGGGCCGACCGCTGGTGCCGGTGCCGACCCCCGAGACGAAGCGGCCGACGCTCGCCTCGATCTACGCGCTCAACAAATACGTGCAGGAGCGCACCACGCACATCATGGGCGCGCCCTACGGCATCGAGACGACGTGCCTGCGCCTCTTCAACGTCTACGGGCCGGGGCAGGCGCTCTCCAATCCCTATACCGGCGTCCTCGCGATCTTCGCCTCGCGGCTGCTCAACGGTCAGCGGCCGATGGTGTTCGAGGACGGGCAGCAGCGTCGCGACTTCGTCCACGTGTCCGACGTGGCGCGCGCCTTCTGCGACGCGCTGGTCGATCCGCGTGCGGTGGGCGAGACGCTGAACATCGGGTCCGGCCGCGATCGTTCCGTGACCGAGGTGGCGGAGGCGCTGGCGCGCGCGATGGGGCGCAACGACGCCGCGCCCGAGGTGGTCGGCAAGGCGCGGATCGGCGACATCCGCCACTGCTTCGGCGACATCGCCCGCGCGGGCGCGACGATCGACTTCGCGCCGCGGCAGGATTTCGAGGAGGGGCTCGCCGTCCTCGCCGACTGGGTGGGCCAGCAGACCGCGGTGGATCGCGTCGGCGAGGCGCGGGCCGAGCTGGAACGCCGGGGCCTGGTCGCGTGAGCACGGTCCTCGTCACCGGCGGGGCCGGCTTCATCGGGTCGAACATCGCCGACCGGCTGGCGGGGGAGGGGCACGACGTCATCGTCTACGACGCGCTGTCCCGCGCCGGCGTGGAGCGGAACCTCGCGTGGCTGAAGGACCGGCACGGCGCGCGCATCGTCGACGTCGTCGCCGACATCCGCGACGAGGACGCGCTGCGGCGCGCGGTGGCGGATACCGACGCGGTGTTCCACATGGCGGCGCAGGTGGCGGTGACGACCAGCCTGGCCGATCCGCGCGACGATCTGACGATCAACATCCTCGGCACGTTCAACCTGCTGGAGGCGATCCGCGCGAAGGGCGCGACCACGCCCGTCGTCTTCGCCTCGACCAACAAGGTCTACGGCGACCTCGCCGATGTCGCCTTCGTCGCGACCGACGCGGGCTATCTGCCCGCCGACCCGGGCCTGCGCGCGCATGGCATCGGCGAGGACCGGCCGCTCGACTTCCACACGCCCTACGGCTGCTCCAAGGGGGCGGCGGACCAGTATGTGCTCGATTACGCGCGCAGCTACGGCGTGCCCGCGGCGGTGCTGCGGATGAGCTGCATCTACGGCCAGCGGCAGATGGGGACCGAGGACCAGGGGTGGGTCGCGCACTTCCTGATCCGCGCGCTGACGGGCGAGCGCATCACGCTGTACGGCGACGGGCATCAGGTGCGCGACATCCTCGACGTCTCCGATGCGGTCGACGCGTATCTCGCGGCGTGGCGGCGGATCGATCGGGTGGCGGGGCGCGCGCTGAACCTGGGCGGCGGGGCGGGCAATGCCGTCAGCCTGCGCACGCTGCTGGCGTATATCGGCGAGCTGACGGGCGGGGCGCCCGACATCGCGTTCGAGGATTGGCGGGCGGGCGACCAGCGCTACTTCGTCGCGGACACGCGCGCCGTGCGCGGCGCGCTCGGCCTTGGTACCGCGGTGGACTGGCGCGACGGCGTGGCCGCGCTGGCGCAGTGGCTGGCGGCGGAGCGCGGCCTGTCGTTGCCCGGCGCGACGGCGGTGCGGGCCGCGGCGCGATGAGGAAGCGCCGCGTCCTGATGACGGCGGATTCGGTCGGCGGGGTGTGGCAATATGCCACCGACCTCGCCGTTGCGCTGTCGGGCGACCACGACGTCACGATCGCGCACATGGGGCCGGGATCGGTCGACGAGGTGGCGGGCGTGCGCGTGATCGCCACCGGGCTGCCGCTCGACTGGCTGGCGGAGGACGCCGCGGCGGTCCGCGCCGCGGCCGCGGCGATCGTTGACCTGGCGCGATCCGGGCGTGCCGAGGTCGTGCAGCTGAACTCGCCCGCGCTGGCCGCCGCGGCCACATTCGACGTGCCGGTGGTGGCGGTGGATCACGGCGCGATCGCGACCTGGTGGGAGGCGACGCGCCCGGGCGAGCCGCTGCCCGCGCGATACGCCTGGCACGCCGCCCTGGCGGCCGACGGCCTGCGCCGCGCCGACGCGGTGGTGGTGCCGAGCGCCGCCTACGGCGCGGCGGTGCGGCGGCGCTACGGTCTGCCGGTCGATCCCGTCGCCGTGCACAACGGCCGCGCGGTGCCGCCGAAATCTGGCGCGACGCCCGCGCGCCGCGCCTTCACCGCGGGACGGCTGTGGGATGCCGCAAAGGCGACGCCGCTGCTCGATGCGGTGGCGGCACGGCTGCCCTTCGCCTTCGAGGCGGCCGGACCGCTGATCGCGCCCCACGGCGAGACGGTGGCGCCCGCGCATCTGGCGCACCTCGGTACGCTCGGCGCCGCGGCGCTGGCCGAGCGGTTGTCCGCACGGCCGATGTTCGTGTCCGCGGCGCGGTTCGAGCCGTTCGGCCTCGCCGTGCTCGAGGCCGCGGGGGCGGGATGCCCGCTGGTGCTCGCCGACATGCCGGTGTTCCGCGAGCTGTGGCAGGATGCGGCGCTGTTCGTCGCCGGCGAGGATCCGGCGCACTGGGCCGATGCGATCGCGCGGCTGGCGGACGATCCCGCCGAGGCGTGCCGGCTCGGCGACGCCGCCGCCGCACGGGCGGCGCGCTACACGCCCACCGCCACCGCGCGCGCGATGGCGCGTCTGTACGCGCGCGTCGCGGCGCCGGCGATGCGCGAGGTGGCGGCATGAGGATCGCCTATTTCACGCACAGTCTCGCGTCCTGCTGGAACCACGGCAACGCCCACTTCCTGCGCGGGGTGATGCGCGAACTGCAGCGGCGCGGCCACGACGTGCGCGTCTACGAGCCGGAAGGCGCCTGGAGCCTCCAGAACCTGCTGACCGACCACGGCGAGGCAGGGCTGGAGGCGTGGCGCGGGGCCTATCCGGACCTGTCGTCCACCACCTTCGCCGCGGACGCGGACGTGGCCGCGCTGATCGGCGACGCCGAGCTGGTCATCGTGCACGAGTGGAACGACCACGATCTGGTCGCGCGCATCGGCCGCCTGCGCGCCGGCGGCGGGCGCTTCCGCCTGCTGTTCCACGACACGCACCACCGCGCCGTCAGCGCACCGGAGGAGATGCGCGCCTACGACCTGTCCGCCTACGACGGCGTGCTGGCGTTCGGCGAGACGCTGTCGGAGGTGTACCGCGGCTGGGGCTGGGGCGACCGCGTGTGGACCTGGCACGAGGCCGCGGACCTCACCCGCTTCCACCCGCCGGAGCGCGAGGGTCCGCGCGAGGGGATCGTGTGGATCGGCAATTGGGGCGACGGCGAACGGACCGAGGAGATCGAGCGCTTCCTGCTCGCCCCCGCGCGTGACGCCGCGCTGCCGCTCGACATCTACGGCGTGCGCTACCCGGACGAGGCGAAGGCCATGCTGGCGCGGTACGGTGCGCGCTATCACGGCTGGGCGCCCAACGCCGGTGCGCCGGACATCTTCGCGCGCCACCTCGCCACCGTCCACGTGCCGCGGCGCTATTACTCGACGATCCTCCCCGGTATCCCAACGATCCGCGTCTTCGAGGCGCTGGCCTGCGGGATCCCGCTGGTCTCCGCGCCGTGGGACGATGCCGAGGGGCTGTTCCGCCCCGGCACCGACTATCTCGTCGCGCGCGACGGCGCGGAGATGGCCCGCCACCTCGCCGCGCTGCGCGACGATGCGGCCCTTCGTGCCGCGCTGGTCGCCAGCGGCCTCGAAACCGTTCGCGCGCGGCATAGCTGCGCCCACCGCGTCGACGAGCTGGAAGCGATCGCGCGCCAGCTCGACCTCCCCCTTGCGACCAAGGATGCCGCATGAAGATCGCCTTCTACGGATCGAGCCTCCTCTCCTCCTACTGGAACGGCGCCGCGACCTATTACCGCGGCATCCTGAAGGCGCTGGCGGCGCACGGGCATCAGATCACCTTTTACGAACCCGACGCCTTCGACAGACAGCAGCATCGCGACATTGACCCGCCGGAATGGGCGAAGGTCGTCGTCTATCCCGCCACTGTTGAGGCGATGCGCGGCGTGCTGGCGGAGGCACGCGCGGCGGACGTGGTCGTCAAGGCG
Source organism: Sphingomonas corticis (assembly GCF_012035195.1). Taxonomy (GTDB): domain Bacteria; phylum Pseudomonadota; class Alphaproteobacteria; order Sphingomonadales; family Sphingomonadaceae; genus Sphingomonas; species Sphingomonas corticis. The sequence continues at coordinate 98,444 of NZ_JAAVJH010000007.1, read as the reverse complement.
AACGGCGTGGGCGTGTTCGATGCCGAGCTGCTGGACGGCGTGATCGCGCAGGCGCGGCCGGGGGCGCTGAAGCTGTTCTGGGATGTCGACGCCGCCGCCACGCTGGACGAGATGCGGGGGGACGCGGACCATCCGGTACGCCGCGCGTTGCCCGATCTCGACATGGTGCTCACCTACGGCGGCGGGCCGCCCGTCGTGAACGCCTACGAAGGGTTCGGCGCGCGCGAGTGCGTGCCGGTCTACAACGCGCTCGATCCGGAGACTCACCATCCGGTCGCGCCCGACCCGCGCTTCGCCTGCGACCTCGCTTTCCTCGGCAACCGCCTGCCGGACCGCGAGGCGCGGGTGGAGGAGTTCTTCCTGCGCGCCGCCGCCGACGCGCCCGACGCCGCGTTCCTGATCGGCGGCAACGGCTGGCACGACAAGGCGATGCCCGCGAACGTGCGCGACATCGGCCATGTCGGCACGCGCGAGCACAACGCCTTCAACTGCACGCCGCGCGCCGTGCTCAACGTGGCGCGCGACAGCATGGCGAATGTCGGCTTCTCCCCCGCGACCCGCGTGTTCGAGGCGGCAGGCGCGGCGGCGTGCCTCATCACCGACGCGTGGGAGGGGATCGAGCAGTTCCTCGTTCCCGACGAGGAGGTGCTGGTCGCGCGCGACGGGCAGGACGTGGCGGACCACCTCGCGGCGCTGACGGGCGAGCGGGCACAGGCGATCGGCGAGGCGGCGCTGCGGCGCGTGCTGGCCGAGCACACCTATGAACTGCGCGGGGTGCAGGTGGACGCGATCCTTCGCGATCGGGCGGCGCAGGGGAGGGAAGCGGCATGAAGATCGTCGTCCTCGGCCTCAGCCTCGGGTCCTCATGGGGGAACGGGCACGCCACCACGTTCCGCGCACTGCTGTCGGCCTTCGCCGCGCGCGGGCACGACATCCTGTTCCTCGAGCGCGAGGTGCCCTGGTACGCGGGCGCGCACCGCGACCTCTCCGACCCGGCCTATTGCCGGCTCGCCTATTACCGCACGCTCGCCGCGCTGGACGACTGGCGCGGCGAGATCGCGGCGGCGGACGCGGTGATCGTCGGTTCCTACGTGCCCGACGGCGTCGAAGTGGCGCGCTACGTCCAGGCGCACGCGCGCGGGGCGACCGCCTTCTACGATATCGACACTCCCGTCACGCTCGCACGGCTGGAGCGCGGCGATACCAGATATGTGTCGGCGGAGGTGATCCCCGGCTTCGACGTCTATCTCTCCTTCACCGGCGGGCCGACGCTGGAGCGGATCGAGCGGCAGTTCGGCGCGCCGCGCGCGCGGGCGCTCTACTGCTCCGTCGATGCCGAGGCGTATCGCCCGCTGCCGGTCGGGAAGAAGTGGGATCTCACCTACCTCGGCACCTACAGCGACGATCGCCAGCCGACGCTGGAACGGTTGCTGATCGAGCCGGCACGCCGCGCGCCGGAAAAGCGCTTCGCCGTGGCGGGGCCGCAATATCCCGACACGATCGACTGGCCGGCCAACGTCGAGCGGATCGAGCATCTGCCGCCCGCCGAACACGCCGCCTTCTATTCCGCCTCGCGCTGGACGCTGAACGTCACGCGGGCGGACATGATCGCGGCGGGCTGGTCGCCGTCGGTCCGCCTGTTCGAGGCGGCGGCGTGCGGGACGCCGATCCTGTCCGACCGTTGGGACGGGATCGAGACGCTGCTGACGCCGGAGAGCGAGATCGTGCTGGCGGATACGAGCGAGGACACGCTCGCCGCGCTGTCACGCGACGCTGCCGCGGTGGGCGAGGCGGCGCGCGCGCGCGTGCTGGCCGCGCACACCGCGCACCACCGCGCGGCGGAGCTGGAGGCGCACCTCGCCGAGGCGATGCAGAACGAGAGAACGGAGGGGAAGCGCATGAAGAACCAGAATGCACCGCTCACCCTGGTCGCGGGGGGAGCCGGGTTCATCGGCTCGCACCTGTGCGCGGCGCTCCTGGCGCGGGGCGACCATGTGGTGTGCCTCGACAATCTGCAGACCGCGCGCGCGTCGAACCTGAAGCTGCTGGAAGGCCACCCGCGCTTCGAGTTCGTGAAGGCCGACGTGGTCGATCCGCTGCCCGCGTCGATCACCTCGCGCGCCGGCCGGTTCACGCGCGTCTACAATCTCGCCTGCGCCGCGTCGCCGCCGCAATATCAGGAGGATCCGGAGCATACGATGCTGACCTGCGTCGTCGGCACCGACCATCTGCTGCGCCTGGCCGAGCAGGCGGGCGCGCGCTTCCTGCTGACGTCGACCAGCGAGGTCTATGGCGATCCGGAGATCCACCCACAGCGCGAGGATTACCGCGGCTTCGTGAACTGCACCGGCCCGCGTGCCTGCTACGACGAGGGCAAGCGCGCGGCGGAGGCGATGACGTTCGACTTCGCGCGCACCGGCCGGGCCGACGTGCGCGTGGCGCGCATCTTCAACACCTACGGGCCGCAGATGCATCCCGACGACGGGCGCGTCGTCTCCAACCTGATCTGCCAGGCGCTGTCGGGCCGGCCGATCACCATCTACGGCGACGGCACGCAGACGCGCAGCTTCTGCTACGTCTCCGACCTGGTCGACGGCCTGATGCGGTTGATGGAGAGCGACATCGACGGGATGGAGCCGATCAACCTCGGCAATCCCAACGAGATGACGGTCAACGAGCTGCTGGGCCACATCGTCGAGCTGACCGGCAGCGGCGCCGGGGTGGAATATCGTCCGCTGCCCGTCGACGATCCGCGCCGCCGCCGTCCCGACATCAGCCGCGCGGCGGCGCTGCTCGGCTGGGAACCGCGCGTCGACCTGCGCGAGGGGCTGGAGCGGACCTGCGCATGGTTCGCCGGGGAACTGGCGGCGCCGCGCGTCGCCGCCGCGGCGTAGCGGTTCAGCCCACCATGCGCGCCACATAGGCCGCATGGTCGGGCATCGCCGCCGCGGCCCCGGCATAGTCCGCGCGCCAGCGCCGCAGCGCCGCGGCCACCGCGGCGTCGTCCAGCGCGTCCACCATCGGGTCGTACCCCTTGGGCAGCACGCCCTGGCCGACCAGCACCGCCACCCAGCTGGCGATCGAGAACAGGTCGTCGTCGTAGCGTAGCACGCGTCCCTTCTCGCGGAACAGCGCCAGGCGGGTGGCGAGCGTGTCGGGCAGCGCCATGTCGCGCAGCGCATCCCAAAACGGCTCGCCCACCCGCCCGTTGGCGTGATAGTGCAGGATAACGAAGTCGCGCACCGCGTCGTATTGCGCGGCCATCAGCCGGTTGTACTCGTCGCGCAGCACCGGCGCGAAGCCGGTGTCGGGGAAAAGCGCCAGCAGCTTCGAGATGCCCGACTGGATCAGGTGGATGCTGGTCGATTCCAACGGCTCCAGGAACCCGCCGGCAAGGCCCAGCGCCACCACATTCCCCTCCCACGCGCGTTCGTGCCGGCCGGTGGCGAAGCGGATGACGCGCGGATCGTCCGTCGCGGGGGCGTCCAGCCCGGCGAGCAGGCGCGCGGCGGCCGCGTCGTCGGAGAGGTGCGCGCTGGCATAGACCAGCCCGTTGCCGGTGCGGTGCTGCAGCGGGATGCGCCAGCGCCAGCCCGCGTCATGCGCCGTGGCGCGCGTCAGCGGCATCAGCGGGTCGCGCCGCTCCGACGCCACGGCCACCGCGCGGTCGCACGGCAGCCAGTGGCTCCAGTCGACGAAGGGCACGCCCATCTCCGCACCCAGCAGCAGGCTGCGGAAGCCCGAACAGTCGACGAACAGGTCGCCGGCGACGCGGCGTCCGTCCTCCAGCAGCAGCGCCGCGACATGGCCGCGCGCGTCGCGCTCGACGCCGGCAACCTTGCCCTCGACGCGCACCACGCCACCCGCCTCGGCACGCGCCCGCAGGAAGGCGGCGTAGCGGCCCGCGTCGAAGTGGAAGGCGTAGGCGAGCTGCCCCTGCGGCGTGCGCGGATCGGCAGCGGGATGCGCGAAGCGGGCGTCGCGAGCGGCCACCGCCGCCATCCAATAGTCGCCGAGCGGGCCCACGCCCGTCGCCGCGCGATGCTTCAGCCACGCCATGTGGAAGTCCACGCCGTTCAGGTCGTGCCCGGCGCGGCCGAACGGGTGGACATACGTCTCGCCCGCCGCGCCCCAGCCGTCGAAGGCGATGCCGAGCTTGTACGTGCCGCCGGTCGCACGCAGGAACTCGCGCTCGTCGATGCCCAGCATCGCGTTGAAGTCCCGGATCGGCGGGATCGTCGCCTCGCCGACGCCCACGGTGCCGATCGTCTCGCTCTCGACCAGCGTGATGCGGCGCGTGCCGTCGGAGAGGTACAAAGCGGCGGCGGCGGCCATCATCCAGCCGGCGGTGCCGCCGCCGACGATCACCAGCTCGCGGACCGGCGGCGCGGTCATCGCGGCACTTCCGTCGCGTCGCGCCATGCGGCGACCCACACCAGCGGCGCGTTCCAGTTGATCGCCACCTCGTTCAGCGAGAATAGCCGCGCATCGTCGCGCCAGCAGGTCATCGGCGCGCACCGGCCCAGCACCGCCGCGGCCTCCGTCCCCGGCGTCGCGTTCGGCCCGCCGGACAGCGCACCGGGCGGGGCGGCGGGATAGGCCGGGTCGATCCCGTTTGCCCAGTGGCGATGATGCGGGTGGCGCATCGGATCGGGGCCGTAGCCCGCCACGTAGGAGCGGCCGAGCGGATTGCGGCCGGTGAGATAGTCGAGCGTGGCCACCACCGGCGCGCGGTAGGTGCGGTCGCCGCTCCAGTCGGCGGCGAGGGCGAGGATCATCGCGCGGTTCAGCAGCACCGCGTTCGACCCCCACACGAAGGTCTTGCCCGCAACGGGAACGCCGTAGCCGCTGTGCGCCGCCGCCGCACGATAGCCGTCCGCCGCCGCCACGAGCCGCGCCCGGGCTTCGCCGTCGCCGTGCTGCGCCAGCGTCGCGAGGCCCAGCGCGGCGGTGGCGGGCCAGCCCGGCTCGGCGGGCGTCGCCCGGTAGTGCGGACTGGCGGTGAGGCGCGCGCGCAGCGCACGATCCCGCGTGAGCGCATGGCGTTCCGCCGCCGCCCAGAAGAACTCGTCGGACACGTCCGCGTCGCCATAGGCTCCGCTGCCGGTGAAGGCGTCGGGCGCGAGCACCGCCGGGTTGCGCAGCGCGGCCCGCCACGCCCGCGCCGAGGCGTGGGCGCAGCGGCGCGCGAAGGCGGGGTCGATCGTGCGCCACACCCGCGCGCCCTGCGCCGCGACGGCGGCGAGGTTCAGCGTCGCGGCGGTGGTCGGCGGATAGAGCAGGCGCGGCCCCGGATCGCGGTCCGGCCGCATCGGCAGCGCGGTCCAGCGTGCGTCGGCGACCTTGTGGTGCGCCATGCCGGAGACATCGACGGCCGGTCCGCTCGGGAAGGCATAGCGGGTGCCGGCGGGAACCTGCATCCGCAGCAGGAACTCCATCTCCCACCGCGCTTCCTCCAGCAGGCCCGGAAGCGTTCGCCCCCGCTCGGCCATGTTCAGCAGCGTCCACAGCGCGATGCCGCCGTTGACGACGTACTTGCCGTGGTCGCCCGCGTCGTACCAGCCGCCGGTCACCTCCAGCGCGTAGCCGCAGCCGGGCCAGCGCACGCCCTTCTCGTCCATCCCGGCGAAGCAGGTCGCGCTCTCCCGCGGATGGCCGGCGGGGCGCGCCCATCGCGCGCCGACCACGCGCGCCTCGATCGGGACTCCCGCGCGGTTGTGATGGAAGTAGCGCAGCGCATCGCGCGCGAGGGCGCGGGTGAGACCGCGGCCGATCGTTACCTCGCCGATCGCCCCTCCCGCGTTCAGGCGATAGGTGCCGGGCACGCGAAGGGCGGTCAGGTCGGCGCGATGCACTGCGCGGCCCGCGGCCTCGTCGCGCCCCATCGGCACGCTGCGACCGGACAGGACCACGCGCCCACCCGTGTCGGTGACGCGCCAAACGAGCGGCGCCCGATCCTCCGTCTCGATCGTCGCGATCTTCGGATCGAGAGGCGCCGCACCGACGCCGCCGATGCGGATCGCGGCGGCCAGCAGCAGCGCGGCGATCATGCCGCGGCCCGGCAGTGGCGGTTCACGAAGTCGCGGTGGCCGGGCATGTAGTCCGCCGACGCCGCGACCGCGCCGGCGATTTCCGCCAGCCGCGCACGCGTGGTCGGCAGATCCATCGCATCGGCCACGGGATCGTAACCGCGGGTCGGCAGCAGCTGGCCGTGCATGACGGCGAACCAGCTGGTGTCGTTGAACAATTCCTCGTTCTCGCGAAAGACGCGGCCGTGCGCGGCATAGACGCGCATCTTCTCCTGCAACCGCTCGGGCACCTCCATCGCCGCGCAATATTGCCAGAACGGCGTGTCGCGCCGCTGGGTCGCGTGATAGTGGAGGATCAGAAAGTCCCTGATCTCCTCGAACTCGGTCGTCAGGATGCGGTTGTAGCGCGCGATCGTGGCGGGATCGAAGTCGCGGTCCGGAAACATCGCCATCAGCCGCGCGAGCCCGCTCTGCACCAGCCACAGGCTGGTCGATTCCAGCGGCTCCATGAACCCGGCGGCCAGCCCCAGTGCGACGACGTTGCCGTCCCAAAAGCGGGCGCGATGTCCGGTACGGAAGCGGATCAGCCGCGGGTCGGCGGTCGGCGCGCCGTCCAGGTTGGCCAGCAGCGTGGCCACCGCCGCGTCGTCGGACAGGTGGGCGCTGGCGTAGACATGGCCGTTGCCGGTGCGGTGCTGGAGCGGGATGCGCCACTGCCATCCGGCCTCGCGCGCGGTGGAGCGCGTGTAGGGCGTCATCTCCGCCTGCCCCTCGCACGGCACCGCCACGGCGCGGTCGCACGGCAGCCAGTGGGACCAGTCGACGAAGCCGTTCCCCATCGCCTCGCCGATCAGCAGCGAGCGGAAGCCCGAGCAGTCGACGAACAGGTCCGCCGCCACCTCGCCCCCATCGGCGAGCGTCACGTGCGAGACGAGGCCGCTCTCGCCGTCGCGCGCCACGCCGACGATCCGTCCCTCGCGCCGCTCGACGCCGCGCGCCTCGGCGTAGCGGCGCAGGAAGCGCGCGTAGAGCCCGGCGTCGAAGTGGTAGGCGTAGGCGATGTCGGAAAGCGGCGAATTGCCCGCGTCGATCGGGCGCATGAACTTGTCCGCCCGCGCCGCCATTGCCTGCAGCGAGAAGGCGTCGATGTCCGGCGCCTCGCCGGCCGCGTGGAGCCGCAGGAAGAAGGCGTGGAAGCTGACGCCCGCCATGTTGACGCCGTACCCGCCGAACGGGTGGAAATAGGTGTGCCCCTCGCGCGCCCAATCGACGAACTGGATGCCCAGCTTGAAGCTGCCCTTCGTCTCCCGGACGAAGGCGTCCTCGTCGATGCCGAGCATCCGGTTGAAGGTGGCCATCTGCGGGATCGTCGCCTCGCCGACGCCGACGGTGCCGATCTCCTCGCTCTCGACCAGCGTGATGCGCGCGTAATGCGGGCCGAGCAGCCGCGCGAGCGTGGCGGCGGCCATCCAGCCCGCGCTGCCCCCGCCGACGATGGCGATGGAGCGGATGCGGCGGTCGGCGGTACTCGTCTCGATCATCGTCCTCCCCCTGCGAGCGGCGGCATCGCGGCGACCGTCGCGACCAGCCGCTCGCGCAGTCGTGCCAGGTGCGCGGCGACGGCGGGAGGCGGCAGCGCGGCGGCGAGCGGGTCCGGCCGCTCCTGTCGCACGCCCTGTCCGTCCAGCAGCACGGCCCATTCGTCGCGCGACAGGCACTCGCCGTCCTCCAGCGGCAGGTAGCCGCGCCGGCGGTGCAGCGCCAGCTTGCGGGCCAGCTCCGTCGACGGGGCGGCGGCGGGGCGTCCGGCGGTCAGCCACAGCGCCACCGCCGCGTCGCGGGCGCGGTCGTATTGCTGCGCGGTCAGCCGGTGGTATTCCGTCGCCTCCGCGCCGCCGTCCGACCCCGCCGCGGGCAGCAGCGCAATCAGCCGAAGGACCGCGTCGTGCGCGTGCTGGAGCGCGTGGCCCAGGCTCGGCTCGATCACCCCCGCCGCCGCGCCGATGGCGACGCGGCGCCCCGTCCACGTCTTGGTGCGGCGACCGTTCTCGTATGGCTCGCCCTCGCCAGCTGCGGTGTAGCGGGTCTCCACCCGCGTGCCGCCAAGCGCGACCGTCGCCTGCCAGCCCGACGGCGTCGCGGCGTGGAGCGGGTAGGCGGCCGGACCGCCCGCGTCGGCGATCCGGCGCGAGGCGACGCGGCAGCACGGCAGCCAGTCGCGCCAGCTCACCCACCCGGCCGCCGCGATCCCCGCGGCGCCGCCGCTGGCGTCGACGAACAGGTCGGCGCTGAGCTGCGTCCCGTTGGTCAGCGTCAGGCGATCGTCCGACCCCATGGGCGCGGCGAGCGGGGCGGCCCGCTCCACCCCGGCACGCGCGGCCATGTCGGCGAGGCGGCCGGCGAGCGCCGCGGCGGGATAGATCGCGCCGGGGCGCAGGGTCGACAAGGGCGAGCGCGGGTCGGCGGAGCGCGGCGCGAACCGCCCGGCCTGCGCGGCCATGGCGGCGAGCGAGAAGTCGCTCGCGCGCACCGGCGTGCCCTCCGCGCGTACCCGCGCCGCGAGCTGCGCGAAGGGCACGTCGTCCAGCGGGGCGCCGACGTCGCCGTAGGGAAGGAACCACGGCTCCGCGCTCCAGCCGGCGAACGCGATGCCCAGCGCCGGCACCGCGCCGGGCAGATCGCCGATCGCCGCGGCGACCTCGCCCTCCATCCACGCGGGCGTGCCCAGCACCGTCTCGCCGACGGGACCCAGGCCGTGCCCGCCGGCGCCGACCGGCACGCTCACCACGCTGGCCACGCGCGCCAGCATCAGTGCGGCCAAATGCGCCGCGATCCCGTCTCCCGCCACCGCGATCCTCATCGCGCCAACACCTCTTCGTGACGCGGCATCCCCAGCGCCTCCGCCTCGATCGCGGCGCGCATCTGCGCCAGCACCGCCGCGTCGCCGGTCGCGCGTGGATCGTGCCCGGCGGGGCGCACGCGCTGGCCGAGGTAGACGGCGAGCCAGCTCGGCTCTGCGAACAGGCCGTGGCGATAGGGCATCACGACGCCACGCGCGCGGAACAGCGCCAGCTTCTCCGCCAGGCTGTCGGGCAGCGCCATGGTGCGGACATGGCGGAAGAACGGCGTGTCGTCGCGCTCGGTCGCGGCGTAGTGCAGGATGATGAGGTCGCGCACGCGCTCATATTCGTTCGCCATCACGCGGTCGAACTCGGCGGCGTCGGCGGGGTCGCCGTCGCCCGTGGGGAACAGGTCGAGCAGCCGCTCGATCGCGACCTGCGCCAGATGGATCGACGTGGATTCGAGCGGTTCCAGGAAGCCGGCGGAAAGGCCGATCGCGACGGTATTGCCGATCCACTGCCGCCGCCGCTTGCCCGCGGCGAAGCGAAGCAGGCGGGGTTCGGCGAGGGCTGGGGCGTCGAGCAGAGCGATCAGGCTGTCGCGCGCTGCGTCCTCCGACAGGAAGTCGCTGGCAAAGACGTGGCCGTTACCGGTGCGATGCGTCAGCGGGATGCGCCACGCCCAGCCGGCGTCGAGCGCGGTCGCGCGCGTATAGGGTGCCGGTGGACCGGTCCGCTCCGTCGGCATCGCCCAGGCGCGGTCGCACGGCAGCCAGTGCCGCCAGTCGTCCCACCCCGCGCCGAGCGCCTCGGCGATCAGCAGGCCGCGAAAGCCGGAGCAGTCGACGAACAGGTCCGCGGCCAACCGGCGCCCGTCGTCCGTCACCACCGCGGCGAGATCGTCGCCGGCGCCGCGCACCACGTCGACGATCCGTCCCTCGACGCGGACGACCCCGCGTGCCTCTGCCACGCCGCGCAGATAGGCGGCATAGCCCGCCGCGTCGAACTGATAGGCATAGCCGTAGGGGGATGCCGGCCCCGGTGCGGCGAAGCGGCCGTGGTGGGCCATGCGCGCGGCGAGCGAGTAATCGTCGAACGCGCCGGCGAGCGCGCCGGCGGCGAGCCAATGCTGATGGAAGGGGACGCCGCCGATCGGCTCGCCGAAGGGGCCGAACGGGTGGAAGTAGCGGTCGCCCCGGCGGGCCCAGTCGCGGAATTCGATGCCCAGCTTGTAGGTCGCGTGGGTGGGGCGCATGAACGCGGCCTCGTCCAGCCCCAGCGCGGCGTTGAACGCGCGGATCGGCGGCACCGTCGCCTCGCCCACGCCCACCGTGCCGATCGCCTCGCTCTCGACCAGCGTCACCTCGACCCGCGCGTGGCGCAGCTTGTGCGACAGCGCGACCGCGGTCATCCAGCCGGCGGTGCCGCCGCCGACGATCAGGACCGAGCCGATGGTCGCCCCCGCGGCCACGTCAGCGTCGCGGCGTCGCCGCCGCCAGCGCATCACGGATCGCACCGTAGAGCGGCTTGGGCGCGTATTCCTCGTCATAGGGCAGGCCGCGGGTGATCTTGCCGTCGGGTCGCGGCTCGAACCCGCGCAGCCAGCTGAACCGGTCGGTGATGCCCCAGGCGAGCACGTCGCGAAGCTGCGGGTAGGACAGCATGACGTCGAGGTAGCCGCGCGCGAACGCCGCCACGTCGCGATCGCGGCGGGCGATGTCGGCGGGCAGGCCGCGGTCGCGCACGTCGAACTCGGTCACGACGAGGCGATAGCCCATGCCCGTCACCTGGTCGAGGAACCCGCGCCACGCCGGGGTCAGCCGCACGACCAGCCGCTCGATCGAGTCCGTCGGCTCGAACACGCCGATGTGCGATTGCACGCCCAGCGCATGGACCGGCGTGCCGCGCGTGCGGAAGCCTTCCAGGAGCCGGAGCACGCCGTCGCGATGCTTCTGGTTGCCGTCCTCCCAGCTCATATAGTCGTTGTAGACCAGCTCGGCGTGCGGCGCCGCCGCCCTGGCGGCGTGGAAGGCGAGGTCCAGCACCGGCTCCGCCCCGCCCATCGCCCGCGACAGCGCGGTGGAGCGCAGCGAGCCGTCTGCGGGGTCCACCGCCTCGTTCACCACGTCGTAGCTGCCGATCCGCCGGCCGTAACGCGCCGCGACGGTGCGGATGTGCGTTTGCAGCAGGCGCTCGGCGGTGGCGCGCTTCTGCGAGCCGAAGTCGTAGTCGACCAGCCAGCGGGGGAACCAGCGGTCGTAATGCCACAGCAGGGTGTGCCCGCGCAGCCGCAGGCCCCGCCTAATCGCGGCATCGACGATCGCGTCGAAGGCGGCGAAGTCGTAGCGGTCGGCGGACGGGCGGATCGCCTGCCACTTCATCGCATTCTCCGGCACCGCCATGCCGCAGTCGCGCTCCACCAGCGCGGCGAAGCGCGGATTGCCGAGCGAGCCGTTGTCCCGCCGCGGCGCGGCGAGGCACGTGCCGAACGACAGCCCGCGCGTCGCCGCCAGGGCGTGAAGCCCGCCCGCCGCCGCCGCCGCCGGGGAAGAACCGAGCGCCCCGATCGCGACGCCCGCACCACCCGCCAGCATCGTGCGACGATCGACCATCGTCTTGTCGTCCCGTATCGAAGTCACTGCCATCTCCGCTGTCGCGATCGCTTGCCGGTGCCGTCAGCCGCCAAGTATATCGTTGATATGCCGGTCCGTTTCCCACTTTCCGACCTCGCCCGCACCGGCGTGCGCCGGATCGGGCACGAGCGCGAGCCGCTGCTCGTGATCGATGGCGCGATGGCGCAGCCCGCGGCGCTGGTGGAGGCGGCCGCCGCCTCGGACTTCCAGCCGGCCTACGGCCCCGCGGGGGGCTATCCCGGGCTGCGTGCGGCCGCGCCGCTCGACTATGTCGGCGACATGGTGCGCGTGCTGGCGCGGGGGATCGTCGCGGCCTTCGCGCTCGATCCCGCTGCGCGACCTCGCCGGGCCGAGTGCAACTTCTCGCTGGTCACGCTGCCGCCCGACCGGCTCGTGCCGACGCAGCGCGCGCCGCACGTCGACACGGCCGATCCGCACCAGTTCGCGATCCTGCACTACCTGTGCGACCCTGCGTTCGGCGGCACCGCCTTCTTCCGCCATCGCGCCACCGGTTTCGAGGCGCTGACGCCCGATCGGCTGCCCGCGTACGAGGCGGCCCGCGCCGCCGAGGCGGTGGGGCAGGGATATGCGGGTGACGACGCCGCCTTCCGGCGCATCGACGCGGTGGAGGCGGCGTTCGACCGCGTGGTCGTCTATCGCAGCCGGCTGCTGCATTCGGGCATCATCCGTGAGCCGTCGCTGCTGACCGACGATCCGCGGACCGGCCGGCTGACGGCGAACATCTTCCTGACGCTGCGATAGCATCTTTCGAAACGAGGGACCGCCGACGATCATCGGCGGCCCCACGCGCATCAGAAGTTGAACCGCGCGATCGCGCTGAAACGGCGGTCGTTCATGAACCAGCCGCGCGGCACGATACGCACGTCGTCCACCCCGCCCGGCCCCTGCACCGCCACCGACGTCTTCGTGATCGAGTTCGTCAGGTTCACGCCCTGAATGCCGAGCCGCAGGTTCTTCGACGCCTGGATGAAGACGGACGCGTCGAGCTGGCCGTAATCTTCCTGGAACACCGGGTCGAACGGCGTGATGACGTCGCGCGTCGTCAGCAGGTAGCGCGAGCGCCAGGCGTAGGAAGCACGCAGCGACAGCCCCTTGTAGTCGTAGAAGGGGGTGACGTTGAAATTGTGCTTCGACAGTCCCTGCAGGCCGAAGCCGGAGACGTTGACGTTGGACGTCAGCCCCTCGGCCACCGCAGGATCGCCGGGATCGAGCGAGGGTTGCGGCACGCCGCTGCTGCGCACGTGGGTGTAGTTCGCCTGGAGGCCGAGGCCGGCGAGGGGGCCGGGCAGGAAGTCGTAGGTCTGCTGGTAGGCGAGTTCGAACCCCTTCACCTTGCCGGTGTCGGGCGAGTTGAACTCGCGCGTCACCACGGCATCGAACGACTGGCCGTTGTTGGTGAAGGTCTGCCGGTCCGTGGCGAACACGACGACGCCCTTCACCTCCTTGTAGAAGGCGGAGAGGGTCAGCGAGCCGACCTTGTTGAAATACCATTCCGCGGTCAGGTCGAAATTGTCCGCCGTCACCGGTCGCAGGTCGGGCGATCCGGCGCGCAGGTTCGCGCCCTCGAACCGGACGGCGCCCTCATTCTGGATGATGCCGTCGTTGGGATCCGCGGTGGCCAGGTTCGGCACCACCGTCAGCACGGTGCCGGGATCGGTCTGCGCGCCGATCGCCACGTCGAAATAGTTGCGGATCTGCGTCGTGTTCGGCGGCGAGATGCCCTTGAAATAGGCGGCGCGGAACTGGAGCTCGTCGTTGACTTCCAGCTTCAGGTTGATCGCCGGCAGCCAGTAATCGTACGTCAGCTTGTAGTCGTTCGGCACCAGTGCGCCGTTCTGGAACGCACGGACGTTCGCGCGCAGGCCGGGGTTGCTGTACAGGAAGGCGCAGCCCGCGGGCACCGTCGGCGTCGCCGGCGGCGTCTGCCCCGCCTGCGGATTCACGATCTGCTGGATCGTGGTGCGGCAGGTGTCGTCGGGTGTCAGCGGCTCGGTCTGCCGGAATTGCAGGAAGCCGCTGCTGGTGCGCTGCGTGCTGCTGTAGCGGACGCCCAGGTTGCCCGACAGGCGCCAGTCGTTGTCGAAGCGCGTGTCGATCTGGGCCATGACGTAGCCGGCGTTGTTGCGCTCCTGGATCGGATTCACCTCGCCCGGCAGATAGTAGCTGCCGTTGACGATGCCGGGCCGCTCGGCCAGCGGCAGCCACCCGCCCGAACCGCCGGTCGGCACCGTGCCGGCGGGCAGCCACTCGTCGCGGATCGACTTGGCGAAGGCGATGTACTGCGCATAGTCGCGCGCCGGGTTGCCCGACCAGTAGAGCCGCGGCTGGTTGCCGGTGGGATCGGCCACCTGCCCGCGGAAGAAGTTGGCGTAGGGATGGGCCTCATACTGGCCGACCTGCGAGAGAGTGCCGGTCTGGTCGCCGCCGGCACCGCCGATCTGCTCGTCCATCCACACCGGGCCGCCGTTGCCCCATTGCTCCGACAGCACGCCCCAATTGTAGGTGGAATTGCGCGCAATCTGGTCGCGGTCGGCGAAGCGGTAGCCCGCCCGCACCGCCTTCAGGAAGTTGCTGTCGGGGAAAGTCAGCTCGCCGTCGATGCGGAAGGCGTCGGAATTGCCGGACGATTCCTCCGCATGGTCCATCGCCGCGCGCCAGAAGTTGTTGAACGGATCGGCGAAATTGCTGTTCGCCCCGGTCGTGTACGTCGGATAGGTGCTCACCGCGCCCGGCGTGCCCACGCATTGACCCTGCGCATTCAGCGACGCGCCCTCGCACGATTGCGGTGCGACGAACTGCACGACGGGCAGGTCCTTGCCGTTCAGCTTGATGAAGGCGTCCTGATACGTCGTACCCCAAATGCCGTTGTCCAGCATCTCGCCGGTCGACGTCACGTGGTCGTAGTCGAGCGTGATGCCGATCCGCTCGTTGACGTTCCACTTGAAGTTGAAGCCGTAATCCTCGGTGACGCTGCGCTCGCGATGCTCGCGGTACTGGTTGTTCGATTGCAGGCCGAAGGCGGGCGTGCGGAGCCCGGCCGGGGTGGCCGCGGTCGGCGGGGTGTTCTGGTCCGCGCGCCAGCCGGTCGGCCCGGTGATGAGGCCCTGGTCGAACAGATCGTCCCCGTCGAAGCTGATCGACGTGCCCGCGCGCGCCCGGCTGTCGCCGTTCGAGGTGACGTTGTCCGTCGCGATCTCGATCGTGTGCTCGATCCAGTTCTGCCGCGCGTCGGAGCGCAGGAACTGGAACGTCGCCTCCATCGACCGGTCGGGCGAGCGCCATTGCAGCGCCCCCGAATAACCCTCGCGCTCGCGCTCGAACTGCTGCGAGCCGACCACGGCGCCGCGCGGGAACAGCGCGCTGCCGCGCTGCGTCGCGCCGGTGAAGGGGACGACGTCGGTGCGGGTGCCGTCCGAATAGACCGGGCGGGTGCGGAAGCTGGACACCTGCAACCGGTCGTTGCGGGTGAACAGCTTGGAATAGACCACGCTGCCCAGCACACCGATCTCGCCGATCGGCGTGTCCCAGCGCGTGCTGCCGAGGATCGACAGCGTCGGTGCGGACTTGGCGACGAAATCGCCGTAGTTCATCTCCGCGGAACCGGCGATGTACGTGCCCTTGGCGTCGAACGGCTTGCGCGTGCGCAGGTTGACGATGCCGGAGATGCCGCCCTCGATCCGGTCGGCGGTCGGCGACTTGAACACGTCCACGCCGCCCAGCAGCTCCGACGGCACGTCCTGGAAGCCGAGCGAGCGGCCGTTCAGCGCGGAGAACGCCTCGCGGCCATTGAACTCGGAACGGACGTAGGTGAGGCCGCGGACGGTCGCCTGCGAACCCTCGACGGAGAAGTGGTCCGGATCGACGCCCGCCGCGAAGCGCGAGATCGATACACCCGGGATGCGCTGCAACGTCTCGACCACGGAGCGGTCGGGCAGCGCGCCGATGTCCTCGGCCGTGACCGAGTCGACGATCGAATCGGAGTTGCGCTTCAGGCTCTGCGCGCTCTGCAGCGACTGGCGATAGCCGGTGACGATCAGGTCGTTGCCGCTGGCGTCGGTGGCCTGGAGCGTCGGCGTCGACTGCGCCTGGTCGGTGCCGCCGCCGCTGGCGCCAATCTGCGCCTGGGCGGAGGAGGTGGTGGTCACGACCTTGCCCTCGGTGGCCGGCGTCGTCGCTGCCTCGGTCTGCGTATCGGGAGCGTCGGTGGCCTGCGCCGCGGCGGGCTGGGCGCTCATCATGCTGGCGATCGCGATCAACGACGTGCTGCCGACGAACCGCGGAAGCGCGGGCACGCGAGTGACGACCCCTGTCTTCATTCTATCCTCCCCTACGTTAGCGCTATCATTCACAAGCCCGGCTTGCGTGCGCTACTCGTCCTCCATTCCTAACGGCTTGCGAAAAGCGCTGCAATAACAAATCGGCGGCGGCGATAGAAAACGCCGGCCGGGCCGTTATCGCAACCAGCTAGCGGAACGCCCGGGTGGTTGACGCAGATGTGATATTATTACATGGCGCCGCCATGCCGCCCGACCCGCCCCATCGGCCGCAGCGCATCGAATCGATCGACCGGCTGCGCGGGCTCGTCATGCTGCTGATGCTGGTCGATCATGCGCGCGAGTTCTTCTTCATCGGACACCAGGTGGCGGACCCGATGGACCTCGCGGCGACCTCGCCCGCGCTGTTCCTCACCCGACTGGCGGCGCATCTGTGCGCGCC
Source organism: Sphingomonas corticis (assembly GCF_012035195.1). Classification (GTDB taxonomy): domain Bacteria; phylum Pseudomonadota; class Alphaproteobacteria; order Sphingomonadales; family Sphingomonadaceae; genus Sphingomonas; species Sphingomonas corticis. The sequence goes on along the minus strand of NZ_JAAVJH010000007.1, from coordinate 82,205 downwards.
GGTGTTCGTGGCGCTGACGGGACTCGCCGCCTGGCTCTACGGGCAGGGACGCTCCACCGCCGACACGGCCGCTTTCCTGCTGAAGCGGGGTGCGTTCCTGATCGTGCTGGAGGTCACGCTGGTCGGCTTCGCCTGGAGCTTCGCGCTGCCGCCGACGACCATCTACCTTCAGGTGATCTTCGCGATCGGCATGTCGATGGTCGCGCTGGCGGCGCTGGTGTACCTGCCGCGCGCCGCCGTCGCCGCGATCGGCGTGGGGATCGTGGCGGGGCACAATCTCCTCGATCCGGTCAGCCTGCCCCCGGGGGGAGCCGGGCATGCGGTCTGGGCCGTCCTGCACGATCGCGGCTACATCGCGCTCGGCGACGGGTTGCGGGCGCGGACCTCCTATCCGGTGCTGCCGTGGATCGGCGTGATCGCGCTCGGCTACACCGTCGGCCCGTGGTTCGTGCTGGAGCGCGGGGCGCGGCGACGGCGGCTGGCGATCGCCGGCGTGGCGATGCTGGGCGCGTTCGTCGCCCTGCGCGCGTTGAACCTGTACGGCGATTCGGTGCCCTGGGGCGCGGAGGGCGGCATGGGTCAAACCGCCATGGCGTTCGTCAACCTTACCAAATACCCGCCCTCGCTCGATTTCCTGCTGCTGACGCTCGGAATCGGCGCGCTGCTGTTGGCGGCGTGGGATGCGCAGCCGGGCGGGGCGCTGGCGGTGATGGGCGGTGCGCCGCTGTTCTTCTACCTGCTGCACCTTTACGTGCTTCACCTCGCGAAGGTCGCGTGGGTCGCGCTGGCGGGTGGCGAAGGGGAGGTGCCCTCGGTAGCGTGGGTGTGGCTGATCGCTGCGGTCGCGGCGCCGCCCTTGTGGTGGGCGACGCGCTGGTTCGCGCAGGTGAAGCAGCGCAGCCATCGCTGGTGGCTGCGCTACCTCTGAGCGGAGAGTCGTGCGCTGGAGCGTGCGGGCCGGCGCCGGGCGGCGATCAGTGCCGCGGCGGCCCCTTGCGCGGGCGCGGCGGACCGCTGCCGCGCGGCGCGCCGCCGCCGCCGCCCTGCGCGGGCGGGGGCATGCCCTCGGGCGCGCGCTCGATGCGGATGCCGCTCTCGTCCTCGCCCTGGGGGTCGGCGCTGCGTGCCACGGCCTGGGCGAACCTGGGCGCGACCGCGCGCGGCACCTGGAACCACGTCTCCGCGCCGCCGATGCGGATCGCGCCGATCTCGTTCTTCGTGATGTGCCCGCGGCGGCACAGCACCGGCAGGATCCAGCGCGCCTCCGCCCGCTGGCGCCGCCCGACGTTCATGCGGAACCAGACCGTGTCGTCGAAGCCCGGCCGGTGCCGCTCCTCGCGCGACTGAGGCGTGGCGGCGATCAGTTCCTCGGGTGCGGGCAGGGCGGCGCGATGCGCGCGGACCAGCGCGGCGGCCAGGTCCTCGGCCGAGCGCTCGGCCAGCAACCGCTGCGCCAGCGCGCGATCCTCCTCGTCCACCTCGATCGGCGCCAGCAGCGTCTCCAGCAGCCGCTCGCGGTCGCGCGCGCGGATATCCTCCACGCTGGGCACGTCGATCCATTCGGCGGCGATGCGCGCGCCCTTCAGCATCATGTCGACACGGCGGCGGCGCGGGTACGGGACGATCAGCACCGCCGTCCCCTTCTTGCCCGCGCGGCCGGTCCGGCCGGAACGGTGCTGGAGCGTCTCCGCGTCGCGCGGCAGCTCGACGTGGATGACCAGGCTCAGCGTCGGCAGGTCGATGCCACGCGCCGCAACGTCGGTGGCCACGCAGACGCGGGCGCGGCCGTCGCGCAGCGCCTGGAGCGCGGAATTCCGCTCGTTCTGCGAATGCTCGCCCGATAGCGCCACCGCCGCGAAGCCGCGGTCGACCAGGCTGGCGTGCAGGTGCCGCACGTTGTCGCGCGTGGCGCAGAACAGGATCGCCGTCTCCGCCTCGTGCAGCCGCAGCAGGTTGATGGCGGCATGCTCGATGTCCGCGGGCGCGACCGCCATCGCCTGATAGGCGATGTCGCCGTGGCCGCGATCCTCGCCGACGGTCGAGATGCGCAGCGCGTCGCGCTGGTACCGCCGGGCCAGCGCCACGATCGGCTTGGGCATCGTCGCGGAGAACAGGAGCGTACGGCGCTCCCCCGGCGTGGCGTCGAGCAGCTCTTCGAGATCCTCGCGAAAGCCCATGTCGAGCATCTCGTCCGCCTCGTCGAGGACGGCCGTGCGCAAGGACCCGAGCTCCAGCGCGCCGCGCTCCAGGTGATCGCGCAGCCGCCCCGGCGTGCCGACCACGACGTGCGCGCCCGCGTTCAGCGCGCGGCGCTCCCGGCTGGCGTCCATGCCGCCGACGCAGGTCGCGATCCGCACGCCCGCCTTCTCATAGAGCCACATCAGCTCGCGGCTGACCTGCAACGCCAGCTCGCGCGTCGGCGCGATGACGAGCGCGAGCGGCGCCTGCGCGCGCCCGGCGTCCAGCAGGTCCCCCGACATCGCGAGGCCGAAGGCAACGGTCTTGCCGGACCCGGTCTGCGCGGACACGACGAGGTCGCGCCCCTCCGCCTCCGGCGCCACGACGGCGGCCTGGACGGCGGTGAGCGAGTCGTAGCCGCGCGCGGCGAGCGCCTCGGCAAGAAGCGGCGGGAGATCTTGAACGGTCATGAAGCGGGGCGAGATGGGCGCGACCGCCACGAAACGCAAGGGCCGAATAGCCGCTGACGAATGCCGCGCGAGCGCCTATGTTGGCGCGCGATGGCCGACTTCCTGGACCTTGGCGAGCCGCCGCAGCCGGCCGCCGCCGCGCAGCCCTATCGCGTGCTGGCGCGCAAATACCGACCGCAGACCTTCAACGCGCTGATCGGTCAGGAGGCGATGGTCCGCACGCTGGAGAATGCGATCAGGCGCGATCGCATCGCCCACGCCTTCCTGCTGACGGGCGTGCGCGGCGTGGGCAAGACCAGCACCGCGCGGCTGATCGCGAAGGCGCTGAACTGCATCGGCCCGGACGGGCAGGGCGGACCGACGATCGACCCGTGCGGCGTGTGCGAGCCGTGCCGCGCCATCGCCGAGGGCCGCCACATCGACGTGATCGAGATGGATGCGGCGAGCCATACCGGCGTCGACGACGTGCGCGAGATCATCGACGCCTCGCGCTATGCCGCCGTCTCCGCGCGGTACAAGATCTACATCGTCGACGAAGTCCACATGCTGTCGAAGAACGCGTTCAACGCGCTGCTGAAGACGCTGGAGGAGCCGCCCGCGCACGTGAAGTTCCTGTTCGCCACGACGGAGGTGAACAAGGTGCCGGTGACGGTGCTGTCGCGCTGTCAGCGCTTCGACCTGCGCCGCATCCCGGCGGAAACGCTGGCGACGCATTTCGCGCACGTCGCCGAGGCGGAAGGCGTCGCCGCCGAGCCGGAGGCGCTGGCGCTGGTGGCGCGCGCGGCGGAGGGATCGGCGCGCGACGGGCTGTCGATCCTCGATCAGGCGATCGCGCACGCCGACCTTGCCGGCGGCGGCGTCCAGGCGGACGCGGTGCGCGAGATGCTTGGCCTTTCCGATCGCAACGCGGTGCGCGACCTGCTCGGCCTGGTCCTCGCCGCCGACGCGCCGGGCGCGCTGGCCGCGATCCGGCGACAGTACGACTTGGGCGTCGATCCCGCCGGCGTGATGCGCGCGCTGCTGGAGGCGGTGCACGGCGTGACGCAGGTGAAGGTGGGCGGCGGTGACGACGCCGCGCTGCCCGCGGAGGAGCGCGCCGCCTATCGCGACTGGGCGGGCAAGCTGTCCTTTCCCTTGCTCCATCGCCTCTGGCAGCTGCTGCTGAAGGGCCACGAGGAGGTGGCCCGCGCCGCGCTGCCGATCGAGACCGCGGAGATGGCGGTGCTGCGCGCGATCCACGCCTCCACGCTGCCCGATCCCGGCGACCTGGCGCGACGGCTGGCAAACGGCGCGATGCCGGCGGCCGCGCCGGCCGCGACGCCGCCGACGCCGGCCGAGCCCGCCGACCGTTCGCCCGCCACCTTCGCGGCGCTGGTGGACCTGCTATCCGACGAGAAGCAGGCGATCCTCGCCTTCAAGCTGAAGCAGGGCGCGCGCGTCGTGTCCTACGCGGCCGGCGAGATCGTGTTCAGCGGCTCGCGCCCGATCGCGGCGGACACGCTGAGCGACCTCGCCGCCGCGCTGCGCACGCTGACCGGGCGGCAGTGGCGACTGTCGCTCGCCGACGTGGACGGGGCGCCGACCCTCGTGGAGGCGGAACTCGCCGCCGTCCAGGCGCGTCACGACGAAGCCCGCGCCGACGCCACGGTGGCGGCGGCGCTGGATGCCTTTCCCGGGGCGGAACTGATCGATCCGCCCGCAGCACAACGGAGTTTCCAATGAAGGATATCAACGACATCCTGGCCATGGCGCAGAACGTCCAGGAGGAACTGACGAAGGCGCAGGAAGGGCTCGACACGATCGAGGTGGAGGGCGCGTCGGGCGGCGGGCTGGTGAAGGTGAAGGCGTCCGCCAAGGGCCGCGTCATCTCGCTCAGCATCGACGATTCGCTGCTCGTGCCCGCGGAGAAGCAGATGCTGGAGGATCTGGTCGTCGCCGCCTTCAACGACGCCCGCGCGAAGGCCGACGCCGCGTCCTCGGCGGAAATGGCGAAGATGACCAGCGGCCTGCCGCTGCCGCCGGGGTTCAAGCTGCCGTTCTGACGGTTTTGTAACGGCTTGGGAACAATCCCCTCCTCTCGTCGCTTTGTCGCGCGTCGAAGAGACGAGAGGAGGATGGCATGTCCGATGATCGCGTAACGCAGACCCCGCACACCACCGTGATCGAGCGCCGCAGCAGCGGCGGTGGGTTGCTGATTGGCGTGGCCGTGCTGATCGTCGTGCTGGTGGCCGCGTACTTCCTGCTCGTGCGCAACGACAGCGAGGTCGCGAAGAACAGCGCGGTTACGTCCGCGGCGAAGAGCGTGGAACGGACCGCCGACAAGGCGGGATCGGCAATCGACGGCGAGGCGAAGTAGGTCTCGCTGCGAAGATCGATTGACGAAGCTTCGACAAGCTCAGCATGACTGGTGACGGTGGGCTGTCACCGTCCTTCGTTCGCTCTGAGCTTGTCGAAGTGCCGTTCGTCTTCCGCCTTGTTGCTCACTTCAGGCAGGCGTCCAGGCCGCCACGCCGCACCACGCCGACATAGCGCGCGATCGCGTTGCCGTGCCGCCGCACGAAGCCCTTGGGCGCCACCGCCTCGCGCTTCTTCGGTAGCGGCAGCACCGCGGCGATCCGCCCCGCCTCGGTGGGCGAGAGCCGCGCGGCGGAGTGGCCGAAATAGCGCTGCGCGCCCGCCTCCGCGCCGTAGGTGCCGATCCCGGTCTCGGCGATGTTGAGGTACACCTCCATGATCCGCTTCTTCGGCCACAGCAGCTCGATCAGGACGGTGAAATAGGCCTCCATCGCCTTGCGGACGTAGCCGCCGCCCTGCCACAGGAAAGCGTTCTTCGCCGTCTGCTGGCTGATCGTCGAACCGCCGCGGATGCGCCCGCCCTGCGCGTTGCGCCAGGCGGCGTTGGCGATGGCGCGGTAGTCGAACCCGTGATGCTCGCAGAAGCGCGAGTCCTCGCCCGCGATCGCCGCGCGCGGCATGTCCGGATCGATCCGCGACAGCGGCGTCCAGTCCTTCGTCACCGAGTGGCCGCCCATCAGGTCGCCCGCCATCGTGAAGGTGAACGGCACGGGCACGAAGCGGTAGAGGCCGACCCACGCCACGGTGACGATCACGAACCAGAGCAGGGCTTTGGACAGGAGGCGGACGGCGCGGATCATGGGTCGACGCTAGACGATGTCCAAGCGCGGAGGAAAGAAGCGATCGGACATCTCGCCCCGACACCCGTGTCCCCGCGAAGGAGGGGACCCGGCCTGGGCTCCCGCCTTCGCGGGAGCACGGATTACGCCGTCAGCAGCCGCTTCTCGCCCGCCAGCCGCATCATCGCGCGCTGCAGCTTCTCGAACGCGCGCACCTCGATCTGGCGCACGCGCTCGCGGCTGACACCATAGACCTGGCTCAATTCCTCCAGCGTCTTGGGATCGTCGGTCAGCCGCCGCTCGGTCAGGATGTGCTTCTCGCGATCGTTCAGGTCGTCCATCGCATCGACCAGCATGCCATGGCGCACGTCCGCTTCCTGCTGGTCGGCGACCACCTTGTCCTGCAACGGCGCATCGTCCTGCAGCCAGTCCTGCCACTGGCCCTCGCCGTCCTCGCGCATCGAGACGTTGAGCGAGGTGTCGCCCCCCATCGCCATGCGGCGATTCATGCTGACGACGTCCGCCTCGGCCACGCCCAGGTCGGTCGCGATCTTCTGCACGTTCTCAGGGCTGAGGTCGCCGTCCTCGAACGCGTCAAGCCGCGCCTTCATGCGGCGCAGGTTGAAGAACAGCTTCTTCTGCGCCGCGGTGGTGCCCATCTTCACGAGGCTCCAGGAGCGCAGGATGAACTCCTGTATGGAGGCGCGGATCCACCACATCGCGTAGGTCGCCAGGCGGAAGCCGCGATCGGGCTCGAACTTCTTCACGCCCTGCATCAGCCCGATGTTGCCCTCGGAGATCAGCTCGCTGACCGGCAGGCCGTAGCCGCGATAGCCCATCGCGATCTTCGCGACGAGCCGCAGGTGGCTGGTGACGAGCTGCGCCGCCGCCTCGGTGTCGCCATGCTCCTGGAACCGCTTGGCGAGCATATATTCCTGCTCGGGCGCCAGGATGGGAAATTTTTTGATTTCCGACAGATAGCGGTTGAGGCTCTGCTCGCCGCCGAGCGCCGGGATCGTCGCGGGGACGTTGCTGCGGCCTGCCATGATCGAAAACTCCCTTTCCTGACCGGGAACGCGGCGCCCGCCAGCGGCGCATCCGCGTGATCCCTGGTTATACGTGAAGGTGACTGAACAGTTCCTGCATGTCCTGCGGCATCGCGCTCTCCAGCGACACGTCGATGCCCGTCACCGGGTGGATGAAGCCGAGGCGCGCGGCATGAAGTGCCTGCCGGTGGAACGACAATCGTTCCAATACGCCCTTGTGAGCCTGTTTTGTTCTACCATAGGCCGGGTCGCCGAGCAACCCGTGGCCGATCGACGCCATGTGGACGCGCACCTGGTGGGTGCGTCCCGTTTCCAGCCGGCATTCGACCAGCGCGGCGTCGCGCAGGCGCTCGACCGTGCGGAAATGCGTCACGGCGCGCTTGCCGCCGGCGACGATCGCCACCTTCTTGCGGTTGTGCGGCGATCGCGCCAGCGGCGCGTCCACCGTGCCGGCGGGCGGGGCCGGTTGGCCGGACACGATCGCCCGATAGCGCCGGTCGATCGAGTGCGCCGCGAACTGCTTGGCCAGCCCCTCGTGCGCGCGGTCGGTCTTTGCCGCCACCATCAGGCCCGAGGTGTCCTTGTCGATGCGGTGCACGATGCCGGGCCGCGCCACGCCGCCGATGCCGGACAGCGATCCGCCGCAATGGTGCAGCAGCGCATTGACGAGCGTGCCGTCGGGATTCCCGCAGGCGGGATGGACGACGAGGCCCGCGGGCTTGTCGACCACGATCAGATGCTCGTCCTCGAACGCGACCACCAGCGGGATGTCCTGCGCCTCGTTGTGCGCGGGGGCGGGATCGGGCACCGCCACGGCAAAGGCGTCGCCGCCCGCCGCGCGCTTCGCCGGGTCGCGCACGGCGACGCCGTCGCGCGTCACCTGGCCGGCGGCGATCAGCACCTTCAGCCGCTCCCGCGACAGCGTCGGCACCGCGTCCGCCAGCGCGCGATCCAGCCGCCACCCGTCGGCGGCCGGCGCGATCCGCGCCTCGATGATGGAAACCCCCCGGTTCATTGTTCTATCGAAAATGGGGATGACGCTGGAACTTTCAATCGCCGATCGCGACGCCATGCTCGCCCACGCGCGCTCCACGGCGGTGGAGGCGTGCGGGCTGCTGCTGGGTGCGGGCGCGCGGGTGGAGCGGGCCGTTCCCTGCGCCAACGTCGCCGCCGATCCCGCGCGCTTCTTCGAGATCGATCCCGCCGCGCTGATCGCTGCGCACCGCGACGCGCGGGCCGGCGGCCCGGCGGTGATCGGCCATTACCACTCGCATCCCTCGGGTCGCGCCCGGCCCTCGCCGCGCGACGCCGCGGACGCTGCGCCCGACGGATCGCTGTGGATCGTGATCGCGGGCGGACGGCTGACCGCGTGGCGCGCCGTGGAAAAAGGGAGCCTGCACGGCCGCTTCGACCCGGTCGACCTCACCGTGACGGCATGACGCCGGTTGCGCCGCGATTCGCGAACGGTATGAGGGACCGATAGCCCGAGGGGATTGCATGACCATCAGCCCGGTCGATTTCGCCAGCCTGCTGTGTTCGCGGCTGTGCCACGATCTGCTCTCGCCGATCGGCGCGCTCAACAACGGGCTGGAACTGCTCGCCGACGAGACCGATCCGGACATGCGCGCGCGCTGCATGACGCTGCTGCACGAGAGTGCGCGCGTGTCGGCGAACAAGCTGAAGTTCTTCCGCCTGGCGTTCGGCGCGGCGGGCGGCTTCGGCGAGCGGGTGGACACGCGCGAGGCGCGGATCGCGCTGGAAGGGCTGCTGGGCGACAACAAGCGGCTCGACCTGCAATGGCAGGTCGGCGAGAACGAGCTGCCCAAGGCGGCGGTGAAGGTGCTGCTGAACCTGGCGCTGATCGCGGGCGACACGCTGCCGCGCGGCGGCACGGTGACGATCGGCGCCGAGGAGACGGGCGAGGCGGTGGAGATCGTGCTTCAGGCGGAGGGGCAGCGCATCATCCTTGATCCCGAGCTGCGCGACACGCTGGTCGACGGCGCGCCCGGCGCCGCCGTCACGCCGCGCGCCGCCGCCGCCTTCCTCGTCCACGCGCTGGCGCAGGAGGCGGGCGGCTCGGTGATGGTGAGCGCGCCGGTGGAGAACGCGCTGCTGTTCGGTGCCACACTGCCGCTGCGCTGATCCCGCGCAAGGCGCAGTAAAGCCGCTTTTAACCCTCGCCGTGCGATGCGCGGCGCATGGACGACCTGCTGCAGGAATTCATCGCCGAAACGCGTGAGACGCTGGAGGCGATATCGGGCGAGATCATCGGCTGGGAAGCCGCGCCCGACGATCGTGCGCGGCTCGATGCCATCTTCCGTTTCGTCCACACGATCAAGGGCAGCTGCGGTTTCCTCGACCTGCCGCGCCTCACCCGGCTGAGCCACGCCGCGGAGGACGCGCTGTCCGCGGTGCGCGACGGGCGCCGCGCCCCCGACGCGCGACTGGTCACCGCCATCCTCGCCATCATCGATCGTATCGGCGAGGTCGTGGAGGCGATCGACGCGGGGGCGGCGCTGGACGACAGCGGCGAGGACATGCTGATCGCGGCCCTGGACGGCGCGCCGCCGCCCGGCCTGATCGCGATCGTCGACGCGGCGGACGTCGTCGCGCCGGATCACAACGCCCCTGCGTTTCGCGCCGCCAAGCGGACGGTGCGCCTGTCCGTCGACCTGCTGGACGACATGATGAGCGGCGTGTCGGACATGGTGCTGGCGCGCAACCAGCTGGCGCGGGGCCTGCGCGAGCAGGGCGATCCGCGGCTGGAAGCGATGCTCGAGCGGCTGACGATGACGGTCGACAATCTGCGCGACACGGTGACGCGCACGCGGATGCAGCGGATCGAGATGCTCTTCGCGCCGCTGCCGCGGCTGGTGCGCGACGTCGCTGCGGTGGTCGGCAAGCAGGTGTCGCTGACGATCGAGGGCGGCGACGTGGAGCTCGACCGCGAGATGATCGAGCTGCTGCGCGATCCGCTGGTCCACCTGGTGCGCAACGCGATCGACCACGGGATCGAGACGATGGAGGCGCGCCACGCCGCCGGCAAGCCGTCCGCCGGCGTGCTGAAAGTCTCCGCGCGCCAGGCCGGCAACCTCATCCTGATCGAGATCGCCGACGACGGCGCCGGGATCGACACCGACCGTCTGGTGGCGAAGATCGGGCGCGAGCAGCCGCATCGCCAGCGCCAGCTGGCGCAGCTGTCCGACCACGATCGTGCCGCCCTGGTCTTCGAGCCCGGCCTGTCCTCGCGCGACGAGGCGACGTCGGTATCCGGCCGCGGCGTCGGCATGGACGTGGTGAAGGCCAATGTCGAGCAGACCGGCGGGCGGATCCAGCTGCTGAACCGGCCCGGGCAGGGCCTGACGGTGTCGCTGGAGGTGCCGCTGACGCTGGCCATCCTCAACGCGGTGATGGTCAACGCCGCCGGCAGCCGCTTCGCGCTGTCTCGCCAGGTGGTGGAGGAGATCGTCGCCGTCGACCAGTCGCAGGTGCGGGTCGACCGGTTCGGCAGCAGCGCGATGGTGGTGGTGCGCGGCCAGCGGTTGCCGCTGGTCAATCTGGAGCGGCTGCTGGGCCGGCCGGAGAGCGAGCGGCTGCGGCTGCTGGCGGTCGTGTCCGTCCGCGCGGGGCGCTACGCCCTGGCGCTGGACGATGTCACCGACACGCAGGAGCTGGTGGTGAAGCCCGCCGCCCCCGCGGTGATGCGGGTCGGCATCTTCGCCGGTCAGATGCTGCCCGACGACGGCCAGCCGCTGTTGTTGCTCGACGTCGCCGGCATCGCCGAGCGCGCCGGCCTGTCGTTCGAGGCGGTGTCGGAGAAGGCGGTGGAGGCGACAGCGGTGGAGCCCGTCCGCGCGCTGCTGTTCGACGACGTCGACGGCGTGCGCCGGATGATCCCCGCCGACGCGGTGGACCGGATCGAGCGCGTCGGCACGACCCATGTGAACCTTGCCGCCGGGACGCTGTGGCTCACGTCGGACGGGCGCTCCGTCCCCGTGTACGACGGCGCGGGCGCGCACCGGGCCGAGGACGTGACGACCGTCCTGCGGCTCCAGCTCGACGACCGCGAGCTCGCCTATCCGGTGCGCACCGCGATCGAGATCGTGCCGCTGCCCGACGAGCTGACGCCTGCCGATGCCGGCGCCGCCTCGGGCGTGGCCCTGGTGGACGGCCGCCCGGTCGAGCTGCTCGACCCGCTTCGGCTGCTGGAGGCGATGGGCGCGGCGGTCGGCGGCGAGCGGCCGCTGTGCCTGCTGCACGGCGGCGAGGGGCCGTGGATGGAAGTGTTCCTGCGCCCCACGATCGAGGCTGCGGGCTATCGCGCGGTCCGCCAGCTCGCACCCGGCGAGCAGGCCCGCGTGGCGCTGGCCATGGCGGACGACGCCGATCCCCCGGTGGGAACGGTGATCCGCCTGGGCCGTGCGCGCGGGGAGGGGGTCTATCGCTACGATCGCGCCGCGCTGGTCGCCGCGCTGCAGGAGATGAGGGCATGAGCGGCGAGAGCCTGCACCTGGTCGCGCACGTCGGCGGCTGCGGCGTGCTGATCGAGACCGCGCGGGTCGATTCGGTGGTCGACGTCGACGTCCTCGTGCCCGTCCCGGGCACCGCGCCGGCGGTGCTGGGGCTGGCGGCGATGCGCAGCCGGGTCGCCACGGTGATCGATGCGCGCCGCGTCCTGGGCCTCGCGCCGGGCGCCGCGCCCGCGCCTGGACCGAACGCGCGGACCCGCGCCGTCGTCACCGCCGTGGACGGGCACCTCTACGCCATCGCGGTGGACACGCTGGAGGACGTGGCGCGGTTCGAGATCGAGCCGATGCCCGCCGGCCTGTCGGCGATGTCGCAGGTGGCGCGCGGCGTGGCGGAGGGGGAGGGCGAGACGTTGCTGGCGCTCGACCTCGACCGCCTGATCGCCGCGATCGACGGCCCCGTTAACGCCAAGCTTACGCCTGGCGATGCAAACACCTCCGCACCAACCAACGGGTGAGCGCATGAAGACCTGCCTGATCGTCGATGATTCGAAGGTGATCCGAAAGGTCGCCCGCCACATTCTCGAGACGCTGGACTTCACCGTCAGCGAGGCGGTGGACGGTCGCGACGCGCTGACGCAATGCCGCGCCAGCACGCCGGACGTCATCCTGCTCGACTGGAACATGCCGGTGATGAGCGGGATCGAGTTCCTGCGCGCGCTGGGCACCGAGCCGCTGACGCACCGGCCCAAGGTGGTGTTCTGCACCACGGAGAACGGCATGGCGCACATCCGCACCGCGATCGAGGCGGGTGCGGACGAATATGTGATGAAGCCCTTCGATCGCGAGACGCTGCAGAGCAAGTTGCAGATCGTCGGCGTCGCCTGAACGCCCATGCGCCGGCTGCACGCCACGCCTGATCCGGCGCCGCGCGTGCTGATCGTCGACGATTCGGCCGTGGCACGCGCCGTGCTCGCCCGCTTCGTCACGGCCAGCGGGCGCTACGCCATCGCCGCGGCGGTGGCGGACGCCGACGCCGCGCTCGCCTTCCTGGCGCGCGAGCGGGTCGACGTCGTTCTGCTCGACCTGGAACTGCCGCGCACCAGCGGGATCGAGGCGCTGCCCGCGCTGCTGGCCGCGGGACAGGGCGCGCGCGTGCTGGTCGTCTCCGGCTCGGCGGCGGAAGGTGCCGCGGTGACGATGCGCGCGCTGGCGCTGGGCGCCGCGGACACGCTGGTGAAGCCTGCCGCCAACGCCTTCGCCTCGCGCTTCGGCGACGTCCTGATCGCGCGGCTCGACCTTCTGACGGCACCGGGAGCGGACGCCCGCGCGCCGGCCGCACGCCCGCGTGCGCCCGCCGCCACCTTCGACGTGATCGCGATCGGCGCCTCCACCGGCGGCATCCACGCGCTGGCGGGTTTGCTGGGTGCGATCCCGGCGACGCTGACGCAGCCGATCCTCATTACGCAGCATCTGCCCGCGTCCTTCTCCCCCTTCTTCGCGGCGCAGGTGGCGCTGTCGGCGCGCCGCCCGTGCGAGGTGGCGCAGGACCGCGTTCGCGTCCGTCCCGGCCACGTGCTGGTGGCGCCCGGCGACTCGCACATGGTGACGGTGTCGCTGGGCGAGGGCACCGCCGCCACGCGCCTGTCGCGCGAGCCGTCGCCCACCGGCAACCTGCCCAGCGTCGATCCGATGTTCGCCAGTCTGGCCGCAGCCTACGGCCCACGCGTGCTCGCGATCGTGCTGAGCGGGATGGGCCGCGACGGACTGGAGGGCGCGCGCGCCGTGCGCGCCGCGGGGGGCACCGTGGTGGTGCAGGACGCCGAGAGTTCGGTCGTGTGGGGAATGCCGGGGGCGGTCGCCGCCGCCGGGCTCGCCAATGCGGTGCTGTCGCCCGCGGAGATCGGGGCCTGGGCGGGAACGGCCGCGTGAGCGCGCCAATGCACCTGCCGCCGCGTCCCGGCGCCCGACCGGATCGCGCCGGACAGGCGTTCGCGCGGCTGCTGGAGGCGCGCACGGGTCAGCGGCTGGCGGCGGATCGCGCCTGGCGCGTCGACACCGCCATTCGCCCGCTGCTCGCGCGGATGGGGCTGTCGCACGCCGACGAATTGGCCGCACGACTGACGGAGACGCGCGATACCATGCTGGAGGAACGGGTGGTCGACGCGCTGCTGAACCAGGAAACCTCCTTCTTCCGCGACGCGGGGGTGATCGAGGGCGCGGTGGAGGCGGTGCGCCTCGCCACCGCGGGGCGGCGCCCGCGCATCTGGAGCGCGGCCTGCGCCACCGGGCAGGAGCCGCTGTCGCTCGCCATGCTGTTCGCCGAGGCGGGCGGGCCGATGCCGGAGATCACCGCCACCGACGTGTCGGCCGGCGCCATCGCCCGCGCGCGCGCCGGCGTCTACTCGCAGTTCGAGGTGCAGCGCGGCCTGCCAATCCGCCGCCTGATGCGCTGGTTCGCCGGGGAGGGCGACCGCTGGACCGTGGCGACCGAGCTGACCGACGCCATCGCCTGGTACCGCCACAATCTGGTCGCCGACCCGATGCCGGGGGGCGGGTTCGACCTGATCCTGTGCCGCAACGTCCTGTTCTATCTCGCGCCCGACCTGCGCGAGCAGGTGCTGGCGCGGCTCGCCAAGGCGCTGCGGCCCGACGGCCTGCTCCTCCTCGGCGCGGGGGAGACAGTGATCGGCCAGTCGGACCTCCTCGTCCCCAGCATGCGCGCGCGCGGCTTCTACGAGCGGGTCGACCGCGCCGCCGCCGCGTCGCGACGGGTTTACAGCCGCGCCTGAGCACCCCAACGGGGAAGGCGTGAGCCACCGCCCTCCCACCCACGCCTTCGGCGCGCGCGACCTGGCGGTCGTGCTGGCGATGAACCTGTTGTGGGGGTTCAACATCATCGCCGTGAAGACCGCGGTGGAGGCGATGCCGCCGATGACCGCGGGGCTGCTGCGCCAGCTGGTCGTGTTCCTCGTCTGCGCCGCGGCGCTGCGCATCGTGCCGGGACGGATGCGCGCGCTGATCGCGCTGGGCATCCTGTCGGGCGGGTTGTTCTACGTCGCGATCAACCTGAGCCTCGCCGTCGCCGACAATGTCGGTGCGCTGGCCATCGCCGGGCAGCTGGGCGTGCCCTTCTCGCTGCTGCTCGCCATCGTCGTGCTGCGGGAGCGGATCCACTGGCCGCGGATGATGGGCATCCTGCTCGCCTTCGTCGGCGTCGGCCTGCTCGCCTTCGATCCCGCCGCCGCGCGCGAGGGGCCGGGACTGGCGCTGACGGCGGTGGCGAGCTTCATCTGGGCGATCTGCTCGCTGATCCAGCGGCGGCTGATCGGCGTGCCCGTGCTGACCATCTACGCCTGGGTCGGTTTGATGGGAACGCTGGTGATGGGCGCGGTGGCGGCGGTGTTCGAGCCGCATGGGCTGGCCGCGCTGCCGCGGCTGCCGGTGTCGGTCCTCGGCCCCATCGCCTTCTCCGCGATCGGCAGCACGGTGATGGGGCAGGGGGCGATGGTGTGGCTGCTGCAGCGGCACCCGGTCTCGACGGTGACGCCGCTGACGCTGGCGGCGCCGGTGGTATCCGTCTTCGCCGCGGCCTATTGGTTCGGCACGCCGCCGACCTGGCCCATGCTGCTGGGCGGCGCGGTGGCGATGCTGGGGGTGGCGATCGTGACGGTACGGACGGCCAAGGCGCAGGAAGGCACGGGGCGGCGGGCGGCATGAGGTTCGTCGACTGGCCGTCGCCCAATTTCAACGACCGCGCGCTGCCGGTCACGATGATCGTGCTCCACTATACCGGCATGGAGAGCGCGCAGGTCGCGCTCGACCGGCTGCGCGATCCGCTGGCGGAGGTGTCGAGCCACTATGTCGTCGACGAGGACGGCACCACCTATCGCCTGGTCGACGAGGAGAAGCGCGCCTGGCACGCCGGCCGATCGCACTGGCGCGAGTGCGAGGACGTGAACAGCGCGTCCATCGGCATCGAGATCGTGAATCCCGGCCACGAGCACGGTTATCGCCCGTTTCCCGACGCGCAGGTCGACGCCGTCGTGCGGCTGGTGGCGGAGGTGAAGGACCGGCACGAGATCACGCGCGGTAACGTCGTCGGCCATTCCGACGTGGCGCCCGCGCGCAAGCGCGACCCCGGCGAGCTGTTCCCCTGGCAACGCCTCGCCCGCCTGCGCCTCGCGCTGCCGCGGCCGACGAAGAACCTGATGGATCCGATGTGGGGACACGCGGCCTTCTGCCTGGCGCTGGAACGGTTCGGCTATGACGTGACCGATCCGATGGCGGCGATTATGGCCTTTCAGCGGCGCTTCCGGCCCGAGATGATCGATGGCGAAATGGATGCGGAATGCCGAATGATCCTGCTGGCACTGCTCTTGCCGCGACCGCAGGGGGATGATTAGATCGCGGCCATGACCGTCGTCGCCGCCGTCTTCGTCGCGATCATGGGCATCATTGCCTGTCGCGCGAATGCCCGGCTCGCGGGCGAGTCGCGGCTGCCCATGCAATGGTGGTTCACGGGCGAGGTGACGTGGAGCGCTCCGCGCCCGGTCGCGCTGGCGTTCTGCCCGGCGCTCGCCGGCATCGTGCTGGGAAGCCAGGTCGTGCTCGCCGCCAACGTCGCGCCGCGACCGGAGCAGGAGGATCTCGTGCTTCCCGCCCTGATCGCCACCGGCGTTCTGTTCGTGGCGATCCAGCTCCTCCACCTGTGGCTGATCGCGCGGACGCTCCGCCGCGGCATCCGCTAGCCGCCCTTCCGCTCGCCGCCGCTCCCCGCTACAGCCGCCTTCGCCGGAAGGCCGGGCGGCCGCGTCGTGATTCGTCACGCCGAGGAAAGTCCGGGCTCCACGAAACGACGGTGGCGGGTAACGCCCGCCGGCCGCGGCCTCGCGCCGCGGTTAGGGAAAGTGCCACAGAGAGCAGACCGCCACGGCCTCGGCCAGGCAAGGGTGAAAGGGTGCGGCAAGAGCGCACCGCGCGGCCGGTAACGGTCGCGGCACGGCAAACCCCACCGGGAGCAAGACCGAATAGGGACGCCGCATGGGTGTGTTTCCACCCGGCGTCCGGGTTGGTCGCTTGAGCGCGTCGGCAACGGCGCGCCTAGAGGAATGGTCGCCCATCCGGCCTTCGCGCCGGTGGACAGAACCCGGCTTACAGGCCTTCCGGCATCCGCTCCCCTTCCGCCCCGCGCGCGGGAGGGGGAGTTTGCAGCGCGGCAACGCTTCCCTATGTGCAGGGCACATGGCGCATCGACCCACCCGATCCAACGACTGGGGCTTTCCCCGCTGGCGCGCATACGGCGCCGAGCGCGAGGCGGTGAAGGTGCGGCTGTGCGACCGTCACGGCTGTACCGAGCGCGGGGACTGTCCCGCGCCCAAGTCGCCAAACTCGCCCGACCGCTGGTACTTCTGCCAGGCGCACGCCGCCGAGTACAACCGCGGCTGGAACTACTTCGAAGGCCTGTCCGCGGAAGAGGCGGCGGAGCGCGAGGCGGACGAGCGGCGCGACGCGTCGGGCTTCACGCAGTCGCGTCACCAGGCGTGGGCGGGCCCCGGAGACGGTACGCGCAGCCGGGACGAGATGCGCGCGCTGGAGGTGCTGGAGCTGGAGGCGGACGCGACCTTCGACGAGGCGAAGATCGCGTGGCGCCGCCTTGCCAAGGCGAACCATCCCGACGTGCGCCCCGGCGACGCCGCCGCGGCGGACCGTTTCCGCGCGATCCAGGCGGCGTGGGACGTGATCCGCACCGCCGAGGATGCGCGGCAGTGGAAGCCGCGGAGCGATCCGGCGTGAAGGATGCGGTCGCGGCGCGATGGTCGGGCGCGGTGCTGGTCTGCGGCAAATGTTCGAAGAAGGTCGACGGCGGCTTCGGCGCGAAGGGCAAGCGCGCGCTGGCCAAGGCGCTGCGCGACCAGCCTGGCTTCGGCAAGGGGCGCAAGGCTGCGATCGGCGTGGTCGAGACCCGCTGCCTCGGCATCTGTCCGCGCGACGCGGTGGTGCTGGTCGACACCAGGGTGCCGGGACGCTGGCGTCTGGTACGGCCCGGCGCGAACGTCGAGGCGGTGGCGGAGACGCTGCGCTCCCTCTCGTCACGCCGCGTCGATCCCGGCGTGACGTAATCAGGCGTAGCGCGCCGCCGTTTCGCGGATCAGCGCGATCATGTTGGGGATGCCCTGCGTCCGATTGGAGCTGAGCTGCGCCTTCAGCGCGAACGGTGCGAGTTCCGCCTCGACATCGGTCGCCAGGATCTGCGCGGCGGTGCGGTCCTGCACGGTCAGCAGCACCAGCGCGATGATGCCCTTCGTGATGTGCGCATTGCTGTCCGCGAGGAAGTGGAGCCGTCCGTCGTCGCGGATCGTCGGATACACCCACACCGACGCGGAGCACCCGCGCACCAGCGTCGCCTCGGTCTTCAGCGCCTCCGGCATCGGCTCCAGCCCGCGGCCTAGATCGACGAGGAGGCGATAGCGGTCGTCGCCTTCGAGGAACTCGTATTCGTCGCGGATGTCGGCCAGGGTCGTCATGACCGCGGGCGGTAGCAGAGGGCAGGGTGAGGCTCCAGCGTCACCACTTCCTGCCTCGTCATGCCGGGCTCGTCCCGGCATCCACCGACCTGCTGGAGCAATGCCCGCGAACGCGCGGCTCGGTGGGCCCGGGGACAGGCCCGGAGTGACGTCTCGCCTACAGGTCCACCCCGCTGGCGATCGCCTCCAGCTTGCGGATGCGCTCCTTCAGGTCGGCGATCTCGATCCGCGCGCTGGCGGAGGGCGCGACGGGGGCGGCGTGGTGCAGGTCGCCTTCCAGCCGCAACTGCTGCTGCTTGAGCTGAAGCCATCCGCGCCAGCCGTTCAACGCGGCGAAGGTGAGCATCGCCAGACCCGCGAGCGCCGCGACCGCGGTGGTGAGATAGACGTTCGGATCGGACATCGGATCGCCTCCTGTCGTCGGGGTCAGCGGTCGCGCAGCCGCTCGATCTGGCGTTCCAGATCGGCGCTGCCGCCGTGTTGGTCGGTGATGACGCGCTCGAGCACCTGGATGCGCTCGCGCAGCTGCTTGATCTCCTCGCCCTGCGCCGGGTTGTCGGCGCCGAAGACGGGTTGGGGCGGATGGCCGGCGCGCCCGATCGCGCGATGCTTCTCGCGGCTTACCCGCCCGATCGTGACGATCATCACGATCATGACCACCATGAAGGCTACGGACCACGGCACGTCGATTACTCCTGTCGAAGGCGTCAGTTGAGCGGCCGGGTGGCCGCGTTATCCGCGGGGAGGGTGCGCAGGCTCTCGATCTCGTCCGCCAGCGCCACGCCCTTGTCGGTCGCGATCCGCTCCAGCACGCGCACCCGCTGCTCCAGCCGCTCGGTATGCGCGGCATATTGCGCCGCCTTCTCCGCCGTCTGGGCGTTCAGGGCCTCGGCCATCCGTTCCTTGTGCTTGAGCCAGCGCTTGAACATGTCGCCGCCGACGCCGAGGATCACCGGCAGGCCCACGACGATCATGAAGAACAGCAGGAAGGTGGACTTTTCCATCGTTGGTGCTCCTCAGTTCGCCGGGCCGCGCAACGCGTCGATCTCGTGGCTGAGGCGCAACGAGCCGTCGGTGACGATCCGCTCCACGTTCTGCAGCCGGTCCTTGACCGAGCCGAGCTCCGCGCGGAGCTGCGCATTCTCCTGGCTCAGCAGCGTGATGCGCTGCGCCTGCTCCTCGTTGCGCTGCGGGTGGATCGCCTTGCCCCAGCTGTTCTCCAGCGGGTAGCCGTTGCGGATGCGCAGCCAGGTGCTGAACACCGATCCGCCCACGCCCATCGCCACGATCAGCGCGGCGATCGGCAGGATGAAGCGGAGAAGTTCGAAGACGCCGGGTTCCATGTCGTTGCTCCCCTTTTTTCTTTTCGTCAGCGATCGCGCAGCGCGTCGATCTCTCGGGCAGTGCGCGTGGCGGGATCGGTGGCGATCCGCTCCAGCACCGCGATCCGCTCCTCCAGGCGGCTGACCTGGCCGGACAGCCGCTCGTTCTCGCTGGACAGCAGCCGGACGTGGCGGTCGTGCTCCGCATCGTCCTTCTTCAGGTTGCGGCCCCAATCGTCGCTGATCGGATAGCCGTGCCGGGCGCGGATGAAGTTGTTGATGATCCATGCGGTCATGCAGATGGCGATGATCGCGATCACGAAATTGGGACCGTGCATCGGTAGTGACCCTTTCTTCCGACCTCCGTTCGCCCTGAGCGAAGTCGAAGGGCAGGTGCTTAGGCTTCGACTTCGCTCGGCCCGAACGGAGCATGGTGCTTGCGTTCCGACCGACTGCGCCGCTCAGCGCAGGCTCTCGATCTCGTTGGCGAGCGCGGTGTTGCGGCTCGTATAGTGCAGCTCGATGTCGGCGAGGCGACGGTCCAGCTCGCGGAACTTGCTGCGCACCTCGGCGGTGGAGCGCGTCGGGTTGGAGCGCACGCCCTGCCAGAACTTCTGGTCCTCGCGGTCCTGGTACAGGTCGATCGGCTTGGCTTCCGCCATCCAGGCGATCAGCGCATAGGCGACCAGCGTCCACGGGAACCCGCCGGCCAGCGTCAGCAGGATCATCGCGATGCGAACCCAGATGACTTCGATCCCGGTATAGTCGGCGATTCCGGCGCAGACGCCCTTCCACTTGGCGTTCTGCTTGTCGAGGTAGAACTTGGTACGGCTGCCGGACATCAGTTCCTCCTGTCGGAAAGCGGGCGGTCGAGGTAGGGGCGCCGCGCGCCCTGCGGATCTTCGAGACGATAGTCGGGCTGCTGCCGGTAGTCGGCGATGCCGGGGCGGAAGTCGGGATTGTCGGCGGCGACGATGCGCTCCACCGTGTTCACCCGCTCCTCCAGCCGGCGGGCCAGATTGTACATCTCGTCCAGCAGCCGCTCGTCCTCGCTGGTCATCTTCGGTGCGGTCTTCCACTTGGTGACGTAGTGGAAGATCAGCCACGGCAAGCCGATGAAGATGGAGACGATGGCGATCAGCGGTACGAAAACATCCTCCATGCTCACTGATCCTTCTTCATGCGCGCGCGCAGCGCTTCCAGCTCGGCATCGATCTTGTCGGCGGAGCGCAGCTCGTTGAATTCGTCCTCCAGACTCTTCGGCGCGAGACCCATCGCCTCGGCGCGGCCTTCCGCCTCGTCGGCGCGGCGCTCCAGGGCCTCGAACCGGCTGAAGGCGTCGTGGGTGCGCGGGCCGTTCCACATCTCGCGCAGGCGGGCCTTGGTGTTCGCGCTCTCCATCCGCGTGGCGATGGCGTTCTGCTTCGCGCGGGCCTCGCGCAGCTTGTTCTGCAGCTTGGCGATATCCTCCTCGGACCCGCGCAGCGCGTCGTCCAGAACCGCCACTTCCTCGCGCAACTGCGTGCCCATCTCGGCGGCCTTGCCCCGCTCGATCAGCGCGGCCTTGGCCAGGTCCTCGCGGTCCTTGGAGAGGGCGAGCTCCGCCTTCTCCGTCCAGCTCGCTTCCAGCTCGGCCAGCTTGGCGATGTGGCGACGCATTTCCTTCTGGTCCGCGATCGTCCGCGCGGCGGAGGCGCGGACTTCGACCAGCGTCTCCTCCATTTCCATGATGATGATGCGCACGGTCTTCGCCGGGTCGTCCGCCTTGTCGAGCAGTTCGGCCATGTTGGCGGCGACGATGTCGCGGGTGCGGGAGAAAATGCCCATCTGCGTGAAACTCTCCAAAAGCGGGCCCTTTCTATCGTTCTACGACGGGGCGGGGGAGGGGTCGATCCCCCACCCCGTCGCTCGCGGATCAGGCGATCGCCTGAACCGCGGGGGTGCGATCGGCCAGCTGCGTCGCCGGGCCGACCGTGCCGAGCAGCAGCGTGGCGCTGGCGAGCAGGGTGAGGGCGACGGCGGCGATCTTGCTGGTGAAGGTGGTGGTCATGGCGTGTCTCCGTTCGATCCTGTGGTCACCGTCTGGCGGTGTTGCCGAGGACTTTGCAGCCGGCGTGCCAATTTCGAAGAATGGCGGAAAAGCTGGGGTTTTTGGCCCGGAGCGTACGATTACAAGAATAAACGCTTGCCATCGGTTGGCGGATGGCGCCAGATATTGGCGATGCAGCGCAAGACCCAGGTCATCGGCCAATCCGGCGCCTTCCTCGACGCACTCGAGCGGGCGAGTCGCGCCGCCGCGCTCGACCGCCCGGTGCTGGTCATCGGCGAACGCGGTACCGGCAAGGAGCTGGTGGCGGAGCGGCTGCACCATCTGTCGCCGCGCTGGGACCAGCCGCTGGTCGTCATGAACTGCGCCGCGCTGCCGGAAACGCTGATCGAGGCCGAGCTGTTCGGGCACGAGGCGGGCGCCTTCACCGGCGCGACCAAGGCGCGGGCGGGCCGGTTCGAGGAGGCGGACGGCGGCACGCTGTTCCTCGACGAGCTGGGCACGCTGTCGATGGGGGCGCAGGAGCGGCTGCTGCGCGCGGTGGAATATGGCGAGGTCACGCGCATCGGCGCCTCCCGCCCGATCCAAGTCGACGTGCGTATCGTCGCGGCGACGAACGAGCATCTGCCCGACAAGGTCGACCGGCACGAGTTCCGCGCCGACCTGCTCGACCGGCTGTCCTTCGAGGTGGTCACGCTGCCCCCGCTGCGCGCCCGGCGCAGCGACATCGCGGTGCTGGCGGACCATTTCGGTCGGCGCATGGCAGCGGAGATGGGGTGGGACGCCTGGCCCGGCTTCGGCCCTGCGGCGGCGCAATCGATGCAGGACTATCGCTGGCCCGGCAACGTGCGCGAGCTGCGCAACGTCGTCGAGCGCGCGGTCTATCGCTGGGAGAAGGGCGGCGCGATCGACGCGGTCGAGTTCGATCCCTTCCAGTCGCCCTATCGACCGCGGTCGGCGCCCACCGGTACGGGAGCGGGCGTCGCCGCGTCCGCCCCGACCGCCCCGCTGGCGGAGGAGGATCGCGACGACGAGCCCGTCGTCGCTTGCGAGGAGGGGCCGAGCGACTTCAAGGCGCGCGTCGCCCGGTTCGAGCGCGAGCTGCTGGCGTCCGCGCTGGCGGAGAACCGCTTCAACCAGCGCGCCACCGCCGACGCGCTGGGCCTGTCCTACGACCAGTTGCGCCACGCGCTGCGGCGCCACGACCTGATCGGCGCGACGGCATGACCGGAGCGGGGGCGTGACGGGAACGGTGGCGTAACGAGGCGGGAGCGATTACGCGCGGTCGGCGTTACCTCGATCAACCCGAAAACGGAGGATCCCATGGCGTTCGAACTGCCCCCGCTGCCTTACGATTACGACGCGCTGGAGCCGGTCATCTCCAAGGAGACGATGACCTTCCACCACGACAAGCATCACGCCGCCTACACCGCCAAGCTGAACGAGGGCGTCGCCGCCGATCCGAAGCTGGAGGGCAAGTCGATCGAGGAGATCCTCGGTCAGATCTCCTCGCTTCCTGCGCTCGTCCGCAACAACGGCGGCGGCTATTGGAACCACGATTTCTTCTGGAAGATCATGGGGCCGAAGGGGTCCACCCAGCCGTCCGGCGCCCTGAAGGAGGCGATCGACGCCTATGGCGGGCTCGACAAGCTGAAGGAGGATTTCAACACCAAGGGCGCGAGCCAGTTCGGCTCGGGCTGGGCGTGGGTCATCAAGGATGCGTCGGGCGCGTTGAAGGTGACGTCGACGCCCAACCAGGACAATCCGCTGATGGACGACGCCAAGGACAAGGGCACGCCGATCCTGGGCAACGACGTGTGGGAACACGCCTATTACCTGACGTACAAGAACGACCGCCCCGGCTATCTGAAGGCGTGGTGGGACGTGGTGAACTGGGACGAGGCCGGCCGCCGCTTCGACGCGGCCTGACCCGACCGACCGATGCGAGAGGGGCCTGGGAGACCGGGCCCCATTTTCTTGCGCCCGGCATGGCGCGCCGCTCGTTGTCGTCGCTTGAACCCGGATCGAGGAGAAAGAGCGTGGCCGACGACAGCAACAAGGCGGATGGGCCGCCAGCCGATACCGACAACACGGTTGGCGGTGCGCAGGGTGGCGGCGATGCCACGGGCTCGGGCAACATCCTCGCCGGGGTGCAGGAGAAGGACGGGTCCGCGAAGGACAACGGGGAAGAACGTCGGGAGGACTGAGGGGGATCACCCCTCCGGCGGCACCTGCGGCGTGTCGTCACCCAGCTTCAGTCCATGCCGCATCAGCATCGGCACGTTCGCGACGGCGAAGAGAAAGGTGGCGGGGATGACCACCCATACCTTGTAGATCGCCCACAGATCCCAGCCCTTCGTCTCGCCGAACGCCGCCGCCCCGCCGCGCCACACCGCCTCGTTCAACACCGCCATGATCGCGAAGAACGCGGCCCAGTTCACCGTCAGCTTGCACCAGCCGGCAGGGGACAGCCCCGGATAGACCGTGCCAAGCAGCTGCTCCAGCAGCGGGCGCCCGGTCGCCAGGCCGAAGGCGAGCGTGGCGGACATCAGCACGTAGACGATCGTCGGCTTCATCTGGATGAAGCGGGGATCGCGGAAATACATGGTCAGCCCGCCGAAGACGATCACCAGCCCGGCAGAGATCAGCAGCATCGGCGGCACGCGATCCAGCTTCGCGCGGGCGACGACGATCGCCACGCCGCTCGCCAGGACGAAAACGGCGGTGGCGACGATCACCCGCGCCATCAGCAGCGCCTCCAGCCGACCCATGCCCGACAGGGTGGAGGTGAGGGCATCGACGATCCGGCGCGCCATCTCCGCCGGCAGCAGGAAATTGACGGCGAAGAACAGCGCCAGCGGGCCGTAGTCGACCAGGGCGCGGGTGCGGCCGTCGTGTTTGGTGGTGGTCGTCATGCGCGATCGTTCTCAAGCATTGTTCTTCCATCCCGGCGCACGCCGGGTCCAGTATCGGTGTCAGCGCGAGATGCGGCAAGCTCCCGCAACTGGACCTCCGTGGGCGCCGGGGTGGACGGCAGCGCCCTACTTCCGCTCCGTATCCACGCCGGCGATGATCCGGCTGACCTCGCGCGCATCGAAGGGGCGCAGGTCGCCCATCTGCTCGCCGACGCCGATCGCGTGGATCGGCAGTGCGTAGCGTTCCGCCGCCGCGACCAGCACGCCGCCGCGCGCCGTGCCGTCCAGCTTGGTCATGACGAGGCCGGTGACGCCTGCCACCTCCTTGAACACCTCGATCTGCGACAGCGCGTTCTGCCCCGTGGTGGCATCCAGCACCAGCAGCACGTCGTGCGGCGCGGCGGGGTTCAGCCGGCCGAGCACGCGGCGGATCTTCGCCAGTTCGTCCATCAACTCGCGCTTGTTCTGCAATCGTCCGGCGGTGTCGACGATCAGCACGTCCGTGCCGATCGCGGTCGCCTGCTTCACCGCATCCCAGACGATGCCCGCCGCGTCGCCGCCCTCCGGCCCGGTGACGATGGGCACGCCGATCCGCTCCGCCC
Source organism: Sphingomonas corticis (assembly GCF_012035195.1). Classification (GTDB taxonomy): domain Bacteria; phylum Pseudomonadota; class Alphaproteobacteria; order Sphingomonadales; family Sphingomonadaceae; genus Sphingomonas; species Sphingomonas corticis. The sequence continues at coordinate 57,498 of NZ_JAAVJH010000007.1, read as the reverse complement.
AGGTCTTCAGCTGGCCGATCGCGGCGGCGCGGAAGGTGTCGCCGGCGGCCAGCATGACGGCGTAATCCTGTTCGAGGAACAGGTGCGCCAGCTTGGCGATGGTCGTGGTCTTGCCCGATCCGTTGACGCCGATGACCAGGATCACCTGCGGGCGCGGAAAGGCGTCGATCTCGATCGGCCGCGCGACCTGCGCCAGCACCGACTCCACTTCCTCGGCGACGACCAGGCGGATGCCCAGCTCCTCCATGTCGCGCTCGAACGTGCCCTCGGACAGGCGATGGCGGACGCGGCCGGCGGTCTCCGGCCCCAGGTCCGACGCGATCAGCGCCTCCTCGATCTCGTCCAGCGTGCCCTCGTCGAGCCGCGCGCCGCCCAGCCCGGCGAGGTTGCCGACCAGGCGGTCGGAGGTGCGGCGGAAGCCGCCGAGCAGCTTCTCGTGCCAGCTGTTGCTCATGATGCGTGTCCGATGAGATGGGTGTCGGTGGCGGCGGTGATGTGGAGCGTCATCAGCTCCCCGACCTCCGCTCGCCCTGAGCGCAGTCGAAGGGCAGCCGGGGCGCCCGGGCTTCGATGGCGCTCAGGGCGAACGACGGGAAAAGGCTCGCGGTCGAAGCGCACCTCCGCGAACCCCGGCGCGTGGCCGCGGTCGCCGGGCTTCTCGATCAGCACCGCCTGCCGCGTGCCGACCAGCCCCACCAGCCACGCCGCCTTGCGACGGGCCGATGCGTCCCGCAGCCGCTCGGCCCGCTCCTTCGCCACCAGCGGCGCGACCTGCGGCATCCGGGCGGCGGGGGTGCCGGCGCGCGGGGAATAGGGAAAGACGTGGGCGTGGACGATGTCGCACGTGTCCACCGCGGCCAGCGTCTCGGCGAACATCGCCTCGCTTTCGGTCGGAAAGCCCGCGATCAGGTCCGCGCCGATGGCGATGTCCGCTCGCGCCGCCTTCAGCCGCGCGACCAGCCGCACCGCATCGGCGCGCGAGTGGCGGCGTTTCATTCGCTTCAGGATCAGGTCGTCCCCCGCCTGGAGCGAGAGGTGGACGTGCGGCATCACGCGCGGCTCCTGCGTCAGCAGCGCGAACAAACGATCGTCGACCTCGGCCGGATCGATCGATGACAGGCGCAGCCGCTCCAGCGCGGGCACCTGCGCCAACAGCGCCTCCACCAGCGCGGCGAGCGGCGCGTCACCGTCGCGAAAGCTTGTCAGGTCGACCCCGCTCAACACCACCTCGCGCGCGCCCGCCTCCACCAGCGCCGCGATGCGCGGCACCGCCTGCGCGATCGGCTCCGACCGGCTCGCACCGCGCCCGGCGGGGATGGCGCAAAAGGTGCAGGCATGGTCGCACCCGGTCTGCACCGCCACGAAGCCGCGGGTATGCGCGCGCGGCTGCGCCATGTTGCCGGGGCGGCCCCAGCTCGACGGCAGCAGCTTCGCCGCATTGGGGACGATCCGGTCCACCTCGGGCATCGCGGCGAAGGCGGCGCGATCCATGTCGGACGCGCAGCCGGTGACGATCAGCTCCGCCGCAGGCCGCGCGCGACGCAGCCGGCGGATGGCGGCGCGCGTGTCCTTCACCGCGCGGTTGGTGACCCCGCAGCCGTTCACCACCGCCACGTCGCGCCCCGCGGCGAGCGCGCGGATCGTTTCGCTCTCGGCGATGTTGAGGCGGCAGCCGAGGGTGACCACCTCGGGCTGGGGAAGCGACGGCATGGCGGGCGATCTAGTTACGACAGAGGGCGAAGTCGACTCCGCCGCGGGTGAGGTGCTGGACTTCTGGTTCGCCCTGTCGACGGAGCAGCGGTTCGCGAAGGACGCGGCGCTGGATCGCGAGATCGGCGAGCGCTTCGCCGCGCTGCGCGACCGCGTGGCCGCGACCGGCGCCGCGGGCTGGCGTGACGATCCGCGCACGCTGCTGGCCGCGATCATCCTGCTCGACCAGTTCTCGCGCAACTTGTTCCGCGGGCAGGCGGCGGCGTTCGCGGCCGACCCGCTGGCGCGGCGGCTGACCGCGGAGGCGCTGGCGAAGGGGTGGGACGCGGGGCTGACCAACGAGGAGCGCGTGTTCCTCTACATGCCCATGATGCATGGCGAGGATGCCGAGTCGCAGCGGCGCAGCGTGGAACTGTTCACCGCGCTGGGCGAGGAGGAGAACCGCAAGTTCGCCGTGGATCATGCCGAGGTGTTCGCGCGCTTCGGCCGCTTTCCGTCGCGCAACGCGGCGCTGGGGCGGGAGACAACGGCGGAGGAGCGGGCGTACCTCGATGCGGGTGGGGGCTGGTAGGTGCACGCGAAGCCGCGAAGACGCGAACGGGTTGCGGTTCACGCGGAGGCGCGGAGACGCGGAGATTCGCGCTCGCGGTGATGTCCCGAGCCGCCATCGGCGGCTCCATGACGCCGTGCCGACACGATTCTGTCTCGCTGACGCGAGACGATCCCGCGAGCGCTACCCCCTCCGCGTCTCCGCGTCTCCGCGCCTCCGCGTGAACAACACTTCTTCTTCGCGGCTTCGCGCCTTCGGGTGAACCCACACTTGCCCAATTGCGCCTGATCCGCTAACCGACCGCCGACGTTCCTCCGTTGAACGCATGTGACAAGCGCCCATGTGGTGCACGCTGGCCGGCGAGGTTTCGCCCGCCGGCGTTTCTTGCGTTCGGCGGCGGATGGGAAGGATTGTGGATGTTCGATAGCCTGAGCGATCGTCTTGGCGGTGTGTTCGACCGGTTGCGTGGCCGTGGCGCGCTGACCGAGGCGGACGTGCGCCAGGCGATGCGCGAGGTGCGCGTCGCACTGCTGGAGGCCGACGTCGCGCTGCCGGTCGCGCGCGACTTCGTCGAGAAGGCGACGGAGAAGGCGATCGGGCAGAACGTCCTGCGCTCGGTCACGCCCGGGCAGCAGGTCGTCAAGATCGTCAACGACGCGCTGGTCGAGATGCTGGGCGGCGACGATGCCGAGGGCGCGACGCTCCAGCTGGACGTGGCGCCGCCCGCGATCGTGATGATGGTCGGCCTACAGGGCTCGGGCAAGACGACGACCACCGCGAAGATCGCACGCCGCCTGTCCAAGGGCGGCGGCATGACCGGCGAGAAGCCGCGCCGCGTGCTGATGGCCTCGCTCGACGTCAATCGCCCGGCCGCGCAGGAGCAGCTGGCGACGCTGGGCACCCAGGTGGAGGTCGCGACGCTGCCGATCGTCGCCGGCCAGCAGCCGGTCGATATCGCGCGGCGCGCAGTGCAGGCCGCGAAGCTGCAGGGCTTCGACGTGCTGATGCTCGACACCGCGGGCCGGCTGCACGTCGACAGCGCGCTGATGGACGAGATGCGCGCCGTGGCCGACGTGGCGCGGCCGCAGGAGATCCTGCTGGTCGTCGACGCGCTGACCGGGCAGGACGCGGTCAACGTCGCCACCAATTTCTCCGAACAGGTGCCGCTGACCGGCGTCGTGCTGACGCGGATGGACGGCGACGCACGCGGCGGTGCCGCGCTGTCGATGCGCGCCGTCACCGGCAAGCCGATCAAGTTCGCGGGCGTCGGCGAGAAGCTGGACGCGCTGGAGGCGTTTCAGCCGAGCCGCGTCGCCGGCCGCATCCTGGGCATGGGCGACGTCGTCAGCCTGGTGGAGAAGGCGGCCGAGGCGATCCAGCAGGAGGATGCCGAGCGCATGGCCTCCCGCCTGGCGCAGGGGAAGTTCGACATGAACGACCTGCGCGCGCAGCTGGGGCAGATGCGCCGCATGGGCGGGCTGGGCGCGCTCGCCGGCATGATCCCGGGCATGAAGAAGGCGCAGGCGGCGATGGCGTCGGGCGCGGTGGACGAGAAGATCCTGCTGCGCATGGACGCCATGATTACGTCGATGACGCCCAAGGAGCGCGCCAAGCCTGAGCTCATCAACGCCAAGCGCAAGATCCGCATCGCCAAGGGCAGCGGCACGACCGTGCAGGACGTGAACAAGCTGATGAAGATGCACCTCGAAATGTCCACCGCCATGAAGAAGATCAAGAAGATGGGCGGGTTGAAGGGCATGATGGCGATGCTGGGCAAGGGCGGCGGCATGGCCGGGCTCGGCAACGCGCTGGGCGGGCCGGAACTGGGCGACATGCTGGGCAAGGCGGCGCCGGGCGGCTCCCTGGGCGGGATGCCGGGATTGCCCGGCGGGATGCCGGGCCTGCCCGGTCCGCCGGGGTTCAAGTTCAAGAAGTGATCGTCGCCCCTGCGGAGGCAGGGGCCCATGTCTCCCATCCACGGGCGGCGCCGATCGTTGAAGCAGAGATGGGCCCCTGCCTCCGCAGGGGCGACGGATTGAAGGCAAGGAAGTTACCCATGGCACTCAGCATTCGCCTGTCGCGTGGCGGCTCGAAGAAGCGTCCCTATTACCGCATCGTCGTCGCCGACGCGCGTTCCCCCCGCGACGGCAAGTTCATCGAGCGGATCGGCAGCTACAACCCGCTGCTGGGCAAGGAAGACGAGAAGCGCGTGGTGCTGGATTCGGAGCGCGCGTCGCACTGGCTGAGCGTGGGTGCGCAGCCGACGGATCGCGTCGCCCGCTTCCTCGACAAGGCCGGGGTGAAGGAGCGCGCCGCGCGCAACAACCCGCAGAAGGCCGAGCCGGGCGAGAAGGCCAAGGAGCGCGCCGAGGAGCGTGCCGAGAAGCTGAAGGCGCAGCAGGAGGCCGAGGCCGAGGCGGCGAACGCGCCGGCAGCCGAGGCCGAGGCTCCCGCGACCGAGACCGCGGAGTAAGGCACCGGAGCGGCCATCGTGCGTTGCCCTTCGCTTACGTGAAGGAGCGCACGATGACCGCCATGGTACCTGATCCCGATCCCCGCACCGCACCCGATGACGACGAGGACGCCACCCAGCCCCCCGCCGACAACCGCGGGGTCTCGACCCAGGAACCCGCCGAAGGGAGCGACGACGCCCCCGCCGGCGGACCGGGCTCGCCCGACGCCTGACGTGCCGGCCGGCGCCGCGGTGCTCGCCGCGGTGACCGGCGCGCACGGCGTCGGCGGCGAGGTGCGGCTGAAGGTGTTCGCCGACGACTTGGGCGCGCACCGCGTGCTCAACGGCGGGGCGCTGACGCTCGCCGGCCTGCGCGACGGCACGATCGCGCGCCTCGCCGAAGTGCGCGACCGGTCCGCGGCGGAGGGCCTGCGCGGCACCCTGCTGTGGGTACCGCGCGAGGCGCTGCCCCCCCTCGACGAGGGCGAATATTACCATGCCGACCTGATCGGCCTCGCCGCCGTCAGTACGACGGGCGAGGCGGTCGGCACCGTTGTCGCGGTCGAGAACTTCGGCGCCGGCGATGTGGTCGAGATCGAGCGCGCTCCGGTCGATGGACGGGCGGGCAAGCGCGTGATGGTGCCCATGCACGCGGTGCCGGACTGGGGCGACGGGCGGCTGACCGTGGAGGCGGCGTTCGTCGAAGAGTGACGGGCGTCGGGGAGTGATGGATGGGGCGGTCAGTCCGGCTGGCCGCGCACCACCTCCACCACCCGGTCGCCGGGCGCGAGGCGCTCCGCCTCGTCATCCCAGAACCCGTAGACGTGGTCGCCGCGCTGCACGCGCAGGCCCTTGCCGGTGGCGATGCCGGACAGCGGCCGACCCACCTCGTCCGGCGTCACCTCCCGCTCGCGCAGCGCCACCCGGCCGCTGGCGGCGGCCAGGTCGGCGAGATAGTCGGCGATCGCCGGACCATGGGTCGATCCCGCCAGCAGCAGCCCGGCGAAGCTGGTCGGATTGATGACGGTGTCGGCGCCCGCCTGGTGCGCCAGCGGCTCGTTGTCGTGCGATCGGATGCTGACGCTGATCGGCACGTGCGGAGCCATGCGGCGCGCCGTCAGCACGATCAGGATCGACGTGTCGTCGCGACCGGCCGCGACGATGATGGCACGCGCCCGCGGCGCCTTCACCGCCTCCAGCGTGGCGTCGCGCGTGGCGTCGGCCGCGAGGACCGCCACGCCCAGCTCCTCCGCCTCGCGCAGGTCGTCCTCGTTCAGGTCGATCGCGACGATGCAGGCGGGGTCCGCGCCGCGACGGATCAGCTCCTTCACCGCGCCCGCGCCGCTGCGGCCGAACCCGGCGACGACCACGTGGTCTTGCAGCCGGTCCTGGATCAGAGACATGCGCCACTTCTCCCAAATGCGCTTCAGCAGGAAATCGTACGCGGTGCCGAGGAAGATCAGCCACACGAACAGCCGGATCGGCGTGACGACGAAGGTGTCGAACAGCCGCGCCTGCGGCGTCACCGGGATGATGTCGCCGTAGCCGACCGTCGTCACCGTGATCATGGTGAAGTACAGCACGTCGACGAAGCTGATATGGCCATCGACATTGTCGCGCAGGCCATCGCGGTCGAACCAATGCACCGCCAGCGCGATGCCGATCAGGACGAAGACCAGCACGGCGCGCCACAGCAGCGCCACCCACACCGGGATGCCCGCCCGCCGGTGCAGCCGCAGCCGATCGCCGGCGCGGGCCGCGCGGCGGCGAGGGCGCGTGCGCCTCACCGCCGCAGCGGTGCGCGGTCGGCGAGCGTGTTGCGGATGGTGGTGGCGGCGACGCCGGCCTCGCCCATCGCATGGCTGATCTGATCGAGCCCCTTCACCACGTCCCCCGCCGCGAACAGCCCCGGTATAGACGTCCGCTGGTGGTCGTCCACCTCCAGGCAGCCTTCCGCCGTCGCCCGCGCGCCGGCGGCGACGGCGAGCTCGGAGCGGATGCGCGAGCCCAGCGCGGGGTAGACGCTGTCGAACGCCATCCGCCCCGCCGCGGTATCCAGCGCCAGCCGGCCATCCTCGATCGCGAAGCCGCCGCACGGCCCCTCGACGCGCGCGATCCCGGCGGCATCGAGCGCGCGTGCGCAGGCGTCGTCGAGGTCGTGGACCGCGGCGGGGGAGACCAGCGTCACGTCGCGCGTGTAGCCGCGCAGGAACAGCGCCTCGCGCATGCCGTGATCGCCCGTGCCGACGACGCCGACGCGCTTGTCGGTCACTTCATAGCCGTCGCAGATGGGGCAATAGCGCAGCAGCCCGGCGGCCAGTGCGCGGTCGTGCAGCGCGGCGTCCATGTCGGGCCGGTGGTTCACGACGCCGGTGGCGAGCAGGACGGTGCGCGCGCGCCACTCGCCATGATCGGTGCGCACGCCGAAGTCGTCGCCGTCGCGCGCCAGGGCGGTGACCTCCACCGCCTCGCGCCGCGCGCCGTAGCGTTCCGCCTGCGCCAGCATCAGCGCGAGCAGGTCCTTACCGGCGATGCCGTCCGGGTACCCGGCATGGTTGTGCGTGCACGGGATCGTCGCGGCGCGGCTGGAGCCGCAGTCGAACAGCCGGATCGAGAGGTGGAAGCGCGCGAGATAGATCGCCGCGGTCAACCCCGCCGGCCCCGCGCCGATGATGATGCAGTCGTCGGTTTCCATGGGCGCGCAACACGATGGGGCCGGCGGCGTTCCCTTGAGGGATCCCTGCTCATCATGTATATACCGCCCGTATATACGGAGGTTCGGATGGACATCCCTGATCGTAGCGATGAACACCGGCGCAAGGCAGGATGGGATCGTGTGGTCGGATCGATGCCCTGGTTGCGGGTACGGGACCGGAAGCACTATCGCGTGAAGGTCTTCAAATCCGGCAACTCGCTCGCGGTGCGATTACCCGCGGGGCTCGATCTGCGTGCTGGCATGGAAATGGAGCTGGACGTCGAGGATGGCCACATGCTGACGCTGGAACCGGTGGAGCGTCCGAAGCGCAAGTTCAACGTGGCCAAGGTGTGCGGTTCCGCCACGAGCCTTCAGCCGATCGCGGATGACGATCGCTCCTTCGATGACCGTCCGTTGCGCTGGTCGGAACAAGACGCCGAATGAAGTACCTGCTGGACAGCAACATCATCATCGCGCTGGTGATGAACACTCATCCGGGCGTCGTCGCGCGGGCCGCCCGGTGCGACGAGGATGAGATCGTGACCAGCGCGGTCGCCATCGCGGAAGTGGCCTACGGTTCCGCTCGGGAGAAGCCGCCGGCCATGGAGCAGCTGGCGTCCTTCCTGGAAGAGGTCCCCGTACTGGCGTTCGACTACAAGGCGGCGCTCGCCTATACGACGCTGCCGTTCCGCCGTGCGAGTTACGATCGCCTGATCGCGGCGCATGCGCTGTCGCACGATCTTGTGGTCGTCACCGACAACTCACGCCACTTCGCCGACATTCCGGACCTCCGCGTCGAGAACTGGATGGCATGACCTTCCGCGCCACCATCCTCACGCTCTACCCCGACATGTTTCCCGGTCCGCTCGGCCACAGCCTGGCCGGCCGCGCCCTGGCGGAAGCGAAGTGGACCCTCGACGCGATCAACATCCGCGATTCGGCCACCGACCGCCACCGCACCGTCGACGATACGCCTGCGGGGGGCGGGGCGGGGATGGTGCTGCGCGCCGACGTGGTCGCGCGCGCGCTGGATGCCATCGCGGACGGGCGGCCGGTGTTGGCGATGACACCGCGGGGGCGCCCGCTGACGCAGCGGCGCGTGCGCGACCTCGCCGCCGGGCCGGGCGCGATCGTCCTGTGCGGCCGGTTCGAGGGGTTCGACGAGCGGTTGTTCGAGGCGCGCGCGATCGAGGAAGTCGCGATCGGCGACTACGTCCTCTCCGGCGGAGAGATGGCGGCGCTGGTGCTGCTGGACGCTTGCGTTCGGCTGCTTCCCGGCGTAATGGGCGCCGCTTCCAGCGGGGACGAGGAGAGCTTCGAGAGCGGCCTCCTCGAATATCCGCATTATACCCGACCTAATGAATGGGAAGGGCGCACGATCCCTGACGTGCTGCGATCGGGGGATCATGCGAAGGTCGCCGCCTGGCGGAAACGACGGGCGGAGGACGATACACGGCTACGGCGGCCGGACCTTTGGGAGCGCCACGTCGGCGCTCGGGTCGGTCGCCCTCTGGCGCGCAGCGACGAAGAAGGACGTTCGTAAGTGAACATCATCCAGCAGCTCGAGGCCGAGCAGATCGCCAAGCTGACCGGCGCCCGCGCCATTCCGGAGTTCCGCCCCGGCGACACGCTGAAGGTCGGCGTGAAGGTGGTCGAGGGCGAGCGTACCCGCGTGCAGAATTACGAGGGCGTGTGCATCGCCCGCGCGAACAAGGGCATGGGCTCCTCGTTCACCGTCCGCAAGATCAGCTTCGGCGAGGGCGTGGAGCGCGTCTTCCCGCTCTACTCGCCCAACATCGAGTCGATCACCGTGGTCCGCAAGGGCGCGGTGCGTCGCGCGAAGCTGTACTACCTGCGCGGCCGCACCGGCAAGTCGGCGCGCATCGCCGAGCGCCGCGACACGCGGTCGGCGAAGGATGTCGCCGCGGCCGAGTAAGCGATCCGGCTTGGGCAATGCCAGGGGGCGCGGACGGGATGCCGTCCGCGCCCTTTCGCGTATGCGGCGAGTGGGCGCGCGTGGCCCTTTACCTCGCCCGTGCATCTGCCGATAAGCCGCGCACCAGCGGGGAGAGTTTCATGTGGCGAGTGGCGGTGGTGATGGCGGCGGCGATCGTGAACGTGCCGGCCGTGGCGGCTGATCGCGCGCCGCTGACGCTGGAGCGCGTCTTCGCCAGCCCCGACCTCGCCGGACCGCAGCCGCAGGCGCTGCGGCTGTCGCCCGACGGCACCTTGCTGACCTCGGTCCGCCCCCGAACGGACGAGAAGGAGCGGTTCGACCTGTGGGCGCTCGACACGCGCACGGGCCAGTCGCGGATGCTGGTCGATTCGAAGAAGGTCGGCAGCGGCGCCGCGCTGTCCGAAGCGGAGAAGATGCAGCGCGAGCGCGACCGCTCGCTGACCGGCAAGACCGGGATCCTCACCTACGACTGGTCGCCGGACGGACGCACCCTGCTGGTGCCGATCGACGGCGACCTCTACCTGGCGCAGCGCGACGGCGGCGCGCGGCGGATCGAGGGGACCAAGGACGCGCTGAACCCGGCGATCAGCCCGCGCGGCCGCTTCGTCAGCTTCGTGCGCGACCAGAACCTGTTCGTCCAGCCGCTGGCCGGTGGCGCCCCGCGCGCGCTGTCGCGGGACGGTGGCGGCACCGTCCACTGGGGCGAGGCCGAGTTCGTCGCGCAGGAGGAAATGGATCGTCGCACCGGCTATTGGTGGTCGCCCGACGAGACCCGCGTCGCCGTCGCGCGCTTCGACGAGGCGCCCGTGCAGGTGTCGGTGCGCGCCGCCATCGGCGACGCGGGCACGAAGATCTACGAGCAGCGCTATCCCGCGGCGGGCACGCCCAACGTGCGGATCGCGCTCTATGTCGCCGGGCTCGACGGGCGCGAGCCGGTGAAGGTGGATCTTGGCCAGGACACGGACATCTATCTCGCGCGTGTCGACTGGCTGCCGGACGGCTCCGCGCTGCTGGTACAGCGGCAGAACCGCGCGCAGACGCGGCTGGACATGCTGCGCGTCGACCCTGCCACCGGCAAGGCCACCTTGCTCTTCACGGAGAAGGCGGGCGCGAAGAGCTGGATCAACCTGACCGACGCCTATCGCTGGATGGCGGACGGCAGCTTCTTGTGGCGGTCGGAACGCGACGGCTTCGGGCACCTGTGGCGGTGGAAGGCGGGCACGTGGAGCCAGCTGACCAAGGGGCCGTGGGTGGTGCAGGGCCTGGTCGCGGTGGACGAGCCCGGCGGGCGCGTCTTCGTCACCGGCAACAAGGACGACGTGCTGGAACAGCATCTCTACGCCGTCGACCTGAAGACCGGCGCGACGACGCGGCTGACGGAGCGCGGCTGGTGGAACAATGCGGTGGGCGACGGCACGGGCACGCGCTTCATCGTCACCCGCTCCAATTCCGCGCAGCCGGCGCAGACCTACCTGGCCGACGCGAGCGGAAAGCGCGTCGCCTGGATCAACGAGAATGCGGTGACGGGCGCGCACCCTTATGCGCCGTATCTCGCCGCGCATCGCTCGCCCGAGTTCGGCACGCTGAAGGCGAAGGACGGGACGACGCTGTATTGGGAGATGATCTCGCCCGTGCGCGAGCCGGGGAAGCGTTACCCCGTCTTCTTCGAACATTACGGCGGCCCCGGCACCGGGCAGATGGTGACGCGCGGCTGGCAGGGCGCGCTGGCGCAGTATCTGGTGCAGCAGGGCTGGATCTACTTCCGCATCGACAATCGCGGGTCGTACAATCGCGGAAAGGCATTCGAGGACCAGATTTGGCACGCCATGGGAACCGTCGAGGTGGCGGACCAGCAGGCCGGGGCGCAATACCTGAAGTCGCTGCCGTTCGTCGACGCGCGAAGGGTGGCGACCTACGGCTGGTCCTACGGCGGCTATCTGTCGCTCAAGATGCTGGAGAAGACGCCCGGCGTGTACGCCGCGGCCGTCGCCGGCGCGCCCGTCACCGACTGGCGGCTGTACGACACGCATTACACCGAACGCTACATGGGCGACCCGCGGCAGGTGGCGGATGCCTATGACGCGTCGGGCACGATCGTCGACGCCGCGAAGATCGCCGACCCGCTGCTCGTCATCCACGGCATGGCCGACGACAACGTCTTCCTCGACAACACGACGAAGATGGCGGCGGCGATGCAGCGGCAGGGCGTGCCATTCGAGATGATGCTCTATCCCGGGCAGACCCACCGTGTCGGCGGGCCGGGCGTCAGCGTCCACCTGTGGCGCACGATCCTCGACTTCCTCGAGCGTCACGTGAAGCGCGAGGGAGCGGTTGCGGGCGCCGCGGCGAGAAACTAACCGCGCGCCATGCTGGCAGGGCTGATCTTCGCGACGCACGAGGCCGAGGACCGCGCGGGGACGCTGGCGGCGACGCTGCCGTTCGCCGCGGCGACGCTGATCGAATATCAGGCGCGGCTGCTGATCGCGTGTGACGCGGCGCAGATCGTCGTCGTCGTCCAGCGGCTGACGCCCGAGCTGATCGGTGCCATCGCGCGGATCGGCAAGCGCGGCGTGGCGGTGGATACGGTCCGTTCCGCGCGCGAGGCGGAGGCCAAGCTGCACCCGCTGGCGCGCGTCGTGATGATCGCCGACGGCCTGGTCACCACCGGCAGCATCGTCGAGGTGATGGCGGGCGTGGGTGCGGGAGAGGGCGGCGACGCGCTGCTGGTGGTGCCGCGCGACGGCGCCGACCCGGCGTTCGAGCAGGTGGGCGGCGGCAGTGCCTGGGCCGGCGTCGCGCGGATCGAGGCGCGCCGCGTGGCGGAGGCCGCCGCGATGCCCGCCGACTACGACCTGCAATCGACGCTGCTGCGCGCCGCGGAAGCCGCGGGTGCGCGCCACGTGCCGCTGTCGATGCGCGAGGTGGAGCGGGGCCACGGCGTCGAGCGCCAGGGGGCCGCGCTGGAGGCGCGCGGGCGCGCGGTGCTGGCCGCGTCGATGGCGCTGCGGCCCGGCTGGTTCGACCGCATCGTGCTGCGCCCGCTCGCCAGGCTCGCCATCCCCGCGGTCGCCCGGCGCGGCATCGGAACCGGGACGCTGATGGGCGGGGGCGGCGCGCTGGCGGTCGCGGGCCTCCTCGCCACGCTGGCGGGCTGGACCGCGAGCGGGCTGCTGGCGACGATGGCCGGGGTGCTGACGATCGAGATCGGCGGCGCGCTGGCGCTGTTCCGCGACGAACCCGACGCGAAGCGCGCCGGGCGCATCGCCGCGCTGGTGCTCCCTGCGCTGGCGGTGTTGGTGCTGGGCCACGTGTCCGACGGCGCGACGGGGGAGCTGACCGGCGGGTTGCTGGCCATCGCCACGGTGGTCGCCGGGGGCATCGGCGAGCGCGCGGCGGTGGCGACGCGGCGGCGGGCGTGGTGGGGCGGCGGCCCCGCCTACCTGCTGCTGCTGTCGCTCGCCGCACTGGTCGGGTTGCCGCGGCTGGGCCTCGCGGCCACCGCCGCCTACGCCGCCGTGACGCTGGGCGCCGCGGTGGAGGCGCTGCGGCGGCAGGCTTAGCGCCGCCTTAACGAAGCCGCCGCTACGGGGGAGAGGATGTCAGAGGATCGCCTCTTCCCGCCCGAGCCCGATCGCGGCCCGGCGTCGCCCGAGACATGGGCGGCGGCGGACGACCGGCGGCAGGCGGCGCGCGCGGCCGCGGCCATGACGGACCTGTTCCTGGACCCGCGCGACCGCCTGCACGAGCAGACGCGCGTCGCCGCGCTGGCGGTGATCGAGGCGGCGGTGGCGCGGCTGGAGCGCGACCTGCGGCACCTGCTGGGCGAGGCGGCGGGCGCCGCGTCGAACCTGTCCGTGGCGGAGCGATTGACCGCCAGCGGGCTGCTGCGCGATCCGCCCCTGATCGAGGAGGCGGTGGCGCAGGCGCGGCTCGCCGCGATCGACGCGGCGTTGGTGGCGCAGCGGGCTCCGGGCACGAGCGTCGACCTGATCCAGCGGTTGTCGCGATCCGACGACCGCAAGGTCCGCGCGGCGACGCTGGCCTGGCTGATCGCGGAGAATGCGCGCGCGCAGGGCGACGGCGACCTGCCGCCGGCCCTCCACCGCCGCACGATCTGGTGGGTGGCGGCGGCGCTGCGCGAGCGGTTGCCGGCCGACGCGGCCACCGACCGCGCGCTCGCCGAGGCGGCCGAGCGCAGCATCGCCGCGCGCGAGGAGACGCCGGACGTGGTCGAGGCGGCGGCGGCGCTGGCCGCGGCGATCGACGCCGCGCCGGCGGACCTGCCGCACCTGCTTCCCGACGTGCTGGCGGAGGGGCGAACCCATCTGTTCGTGGCGCTGCTCGCCCATGGCCTGTCGCTGGACGCGGGAGAAGCGCGCGCGCTGGTGCTGGACGCCGAGGGCGACCGGCTCTGCTACGCGCTGCGTGCGCTGGGCTTCACGCGCCCCACCATCGCGCGCGTAGGCTGGATGCTGGGCGAGGCGGACATGGCGCGCGACGTGGAGCGTCTGCCGGGCGCGCTCGATCGATGCGAGGCGATGACCGCGCAGGCTGCACGACGGGCGCTGGCGACGATGGCGCTGCCCGCGCCGTTCCGCGCCGCCGTGCGGGCGCTGGGGCGCGCGGCGTGAGCGAGGTCGCGCCGCTGGACCTGCGCGTGGATCGCGAGGACCGCCTGCTGGCGGCCGACCCGCTGCTGGCGGCGATCAACGAGCGGGCGGGCGGCGCCACCGGCCGCGCGCTGGCGGTGCCGCAGCTCGCCGCGATCGCCCGGCTGGCGCGGCGGCTGGACATCGGGATCGGCCGCGCGACGACGATCGCCGACGGCGAGGCCGACCTCGACTGCTGGATCGCCGCCACGCCCGACCGCGGCGACGTGACGCTGTCCGTGTCCCTGCTGCGCGAGCGTCCCGCGTGGCGCGCGCCCGTCGCCACCGCCGTGCCGGCCCGCGTGCCGCCCCCGCCTGGCGCGGACTGGACGTGGGAGACCGATGCGGACCTGCGCATCGTCCGGATCGACACCGCCGGCGCGCTGCTGGCGGGGGTGACGCCCGCGGACGCGCTGGGGCAGCCGGTGACGCGGCTGTTCGCGCTGGCCACCTCGCCCCAGGGCGGGCTGCCGCTGGTCGACGCCATGGCGGAGGCGGCCGACTTCGACGCGCAGCCGGCTAGCATCCCGGCGACCGGGGCGCCGGTGATGCTGGCGGGGCACGCACGGCTGGACGCCGCCGGCCGCTTCGCCGGGTTCGCCGGCGGCACCTTCGCCGCGCCGCGAGCGTCCGCCGAGGCGGCACCGGCGGCGGCGACTCCGACCTTCAACGCGCGGCTGGAGCGGATCCTGCGCGGACCGCTGGGCCGGATCGTCGCCCACGCCGACAGCATCCACGCCGGCGCGGACGGCCCGCTGGAGCCGCATTACGCCGACTATGCCGCCGATATCTCCAGCGCCGGGCGCCACCTGCTCGGCCTCGTCGACGACCTGGTCGATCTGGAGGCGATCGAGCGCGCGGATTTCCGCATCGAACGAGAGGCGGTGGACCTCGCCGACGTGGCGCGGCGTGCTGCCGGGCTGCTGGCGGTCCGCGCCGCCGACGCGGGCGTCACGATCGACCGCAGCGGCCTGGACCAGCCGCTGCCCGCGATCGGCGAGTTCCGCCGCTGCCTACAGATCCTGGTCAACCTCGTCGGCAATGCGGTGCGCTATTCTCCGCGCGGCGGGACGGTGTGGCTGACGCTGCAGCGCGAGGAGGCGCGCGCCGTGCTGATCGTTGCCGACCAGGGGAAGGGGATCGCCGTGGCGGACCAGGCGCGCATCTTCGAGAAGTTCGAGCGGGTCGACGTGACCGAGCCGGGGGGCAGCGGCCTCGGCCTCTACATCGCGCGGCGTCTGGCGCGCGCGATGGACGGGGACCTGACCGTGGACAGCGCGCCAGGCATGGGCGCGCGCTTCGTACTGTCGCTGCCGCTCGCCTGACGCCTTCTACGTCAGCGCCGCCGCATCCGCCGTGCGAGCAGTACCAGCAGCAGGCCGGCCACCGCCAGCCCCGCGCCGTAGTCCGCCCATTGCCGCTCAGCGATCATGAAGCTGGACGCGGGCCAGCGGACGTAGCCCAGGCCCTGCCCGATCCACAGCAGGCCGGTGAGCGTCAGCGCGACGCCCACCGCCAGCAGGACGGGTCGGAGCCTGACCACCTCAGCGGCTGCCGACCGGCAGATACTCGCGCTGCGTCGGGCCGGTGTACAGCTGGCGCGGGCGGCCGATCTTCTGGTCCGGGTCGGTAATCATCTCGTTCCACTGCGCCACCCATCCGACGGTGCGGGCGAGCGCGAACAGCGCGGTGAACATCGACGTGGGGAAGCCGATCGCCGACAGGATCACGCCCGAGTAGAAATCGACGTTGGGGAACAGCTTCTTCTCGACGAAATACTCGTCGTTCAGCGCGATCTCCTCCAGCCGCAGCGCGGTCTCGAACACCGGGTCCTGCACGTTCAGCGCCTCGAACACCTCGCGCACCGTCTTCTGCATCACCGTGGCGCGCGGATCGTAGTTCTTGTAGACGCGGTGGCCGAAGCCCATCAGGCGGAACGGGTCGTTCTTGTCCTTGGCGCGCGCGATATATTCCGGGATCTTCTCCGGCGTGCCGATCTCGTGCAGCATGTTCAGCGCCGCCTCGTTGGCGCCGCCGTGCGCCGGCCCCCACAGGCATGCGATGCCCGCCGCGATGCAGGCGAAGGGGTTCGCGCCCGACGATCCGGCGAGGCGGACGGTGGAGGTGGACGCATTCTGCTCGTGATCGGCGTGCAGGATGAAGATGCGGTCCATCGCCTTCTCGACCGCCGGGTTCACCTCGTAGGGCTCGGCGGGCACGCCGAAGGTCATGCGCAGGAAGTTGCCGGTGTAGGACAGCGAATTGTCGGGATAGAGGAACGGCTGTCCCACGCTGTACTTGTACGCCATCGCCGCGATGGTCGGCATCTTCGCGATCAGCCGGTGGCTGGCGATCATGCGCTGGCGCGCGTCGTGGATGTCGGTCGAATCGTGGTAGAAGGCGCTGAGCGCGCCGACGACGCCGCACATGATCGCCATCGGATGCGCGTCGCGGCGGAACCCGCGGTAGAAGGTCGCCAGCTGCTCGTGCAGCATGGTGTGGCGCGTGATCGTGTTCTCAAAACCGGACAGCTCGTCCGCGCTGGGCAGCTCGCCGTTCAGCAGCAGGTACGCGACCTCCATGAAGCTGGAATGTTCGGCCAGGTCGCCGATGGCGTAGCCGCGATGCAGCAGCACGCCCTCGTCACCGTCGATGTAGGTCAGCTTCGACTGGCACGACGCGGTGGAGGTGAAGCCGGGATCGTAGGTGAACGCGCCCGTCTGTCCGTACAGCTTGCGGATGTCGACCACGTCCGGCCCGACGGTGCCGGACAGGACCGGATATTGGAAATCCTTGCCGGACAGCGAGAAATTGGCGTTGTCGGTCATGGGTGGTCTCCCGTCAGGCGCTGTGGTCGGCAATCCGTGCCAGGCTCTCTTCGCGCCCCAGCAGGACGAGCACGTCGAAGATGCCGGGCGACGTCCTGCGACCGGTTAGGGCGACGCGGAGCGGCTGGGCGACCTGGCCGAGCTTCACGCCCGCCGCCTCGGCCACCTGCCGTACCGCGTCTTCGAGAGCCTCCGTATCCCAGTTGTGCACCGCGTCAAGCGCGGCGTGGAGGCGGGCGAGCAGCGCGGGCGCGTCGCCGGAGAGCAGCGCGGCCGCATCGTCATCCACCGGCAACGGGCGGGACACGAACAGGAAACGCGCGCCCTCGGCCAAGTCGTTCAGATTCGCGGCACGCACTTTCAGCACCGGCATGGCCTGCGCCAGCAGCGCGCGACGCGTGTCGTCGTGATCGAGTTCCAGCCGCGCGGCGACCTGATCGGCCAGCCGCGCGTCGTCGGCGGCGCGGATGTAATGGCCGTTGAGGTTCTCCAGCTTCTTCAGGTCGAAGCGGCTGGGCGACTTGCCGACATGGTCGAGGTCGAACCAGCGGACCGCGTCCTCGCGTGCGATGAACTCCTCGTCGCCGTGGCCCCAGCCGAGCCGCAGCAGATAGTTGCCGAGCGCTTCGGGCAGGATGCCCATCTCGTCGCGATATGCCTCGATGCCGACCGCCCCGTGGCGCTTCGACAGCTTGGCGCCGTCCGCGCCGTGGATCAGCGGGATGTGCGCGTAGACCGGCTCGGGCCAGCCGTTCGCACGATAGATCGGCAGCTGGCGGAAGGCGTTGTTGAGATGGTCGTCGCCGCGGATGACGTGGGTGACGCCCATGTCGTGATCGTCGACCACGACGGCCAGCATGTACGTCGGCGTGCCGTCCGACCGAAGCAGGACCAGATCGTCGAGCTCGGCGTTCTGCACCGTCACCTCGCCCTGCACGCGGTCGGCAATCGTCGTCGCGCCCTCGGTCGGCGCCTTCAGCCGGACGACATAGGGCTTGTCCGCCGAATGGTCGCTGCGTTCGCGCCAGGTTGAGCGAATGCGCAGCGGCTTCTTCGCCACCTGCGCCTCCTCGCGCATGGCGGCGAGTTCCTCGTTGGTCAGGTAGCAGCGATAGGCGTGCCCGCTCGCCACCATCTGGTGCGCCACCTCGGCGTGGCGCGCGGCGCGTGAGAACTGGAACACCGCGTCGCCGTCCCAGTCGAGGCCCAGCCAGCGCATCCCGTCGAGGATCGCGTCGATCGCGGGCTGGGTCGAGCGGGCGCGGTCGGTATCCTCGATCCGCAGCAGGAAACGCCCGCCGTGGTGACGCGCGAAGAGCAGGTTGAACAGCGCCGTGCGCGCGCCGCCCAGGTGCAGGAAGCCGGTGGGCGAGGGCGCGAAGCGGGTGACGACGGGCGCCTGGTCCGACGTGGACTTGATCTCGGTTGCGCTCACGCGCGCTTGCTCCCAGGCTGAGTGAAACGATGGCCAGTTCCGCCGCGCCCGCCCCTAGCAAAGCAATCCGGCCGCTTCAAATCGCGGTGGGGCGCTGGCGCGACGCGGCGGAGCGGCGTCTGGAGGCGGAGCGGGACCAGCTGTTCCTCTTCCTGCCCGTGATGCTGGGTGGCGGCATCGCGGCGTGGCTGCTGCTGCCCGATCCGCGCCACTGGGCGGCGGCGATGCTGGCGGCGGGGGCGGTCGGCTGCGCGGCGCTGGCGGGCGGGGGCGGCGGACGGCTGGGGCGCGCGGTGGCGGTCGGCGCCGCGGTGCTGGCGCTGGGCGTCGCGCTGATCTGGTGGCGGGCGGATCGGGTGGCGGCGCCGGTGCTGGCGCGCGCCGCGATCGTGGCGGTGGAGGGACAGGCGACGGCGGTGGAGCCGCTGCCCGCGCGGGCGCTGGTGCGCGTCACGCTGGTCGCGCTGCGCTGGCAGGCGCCCGTGCCCGATCCGGCGCCGCGGCGCATCCGCGTGAACCTGGCCGCGGCGGACGTGCCCGCCGGGCTGTCGCCGGGCGCGACGATCCGGCTGCGCGCGCGGCTGATGCCGCCGGCGCCCCCCGCGGTTCCCGGCGCCTACGATTTCGCGCGCGTCGCCTGGTTCCAGAAATGGGGCGCGACCGGGCGCGGCTTCGCACCGGTGGCGGTGATCCGGCCGGGCGAGGTCCGGGCCGATGCCCGCGCGCGGCTGACGCGGCACATCGAGTCGCGGCTCGACGGATCGGCCGGCGGCATCGCCGCGGCGCTGGCCACCGGCAGCACCGGCGCGATCGGCGAGCCCGACGCGGAGGCGATGCGCCGGGCCGGACTGGCCCACCTCCTGTCCGTCAGCGGGCTGCACATCACCGCGGTGGTGGCGCTGGTGATGCTGGTGGTGTCGCGCCTGCTGGCGCTGTCCGTCCGCGTCGCGCTGACCGGGCGGGTGCCGCTGCTGGCGGGGTCGGCGGCGGCGCTGGCGGCGATCGGCTACACCTGGCTGGCGGGCGCCGAAGTGCCGACGATCCGCAGCTGCGTCGCCGCGCTGATGATCCTGGCCGCCATCGCGCTGGGGCGCGAGGCGATCACGATGCGGCTGGTGGCGGTGGGGGCGCTGATCGTGCTTGCGGCCTGGCCGGAAGCGCTGGCGGGGCCGAGCTTCCAGCTGTCGTTCGCCGCGGTGACGGCGATCGTGGCGCTCCACGAGCACGCGCCGCTGCGCGCCTTCCTGTCGCCGCGTGGGGAGCGATGGCCGCGACGGCTGGGACGTGGCTTCGTCTCCCTGCTCGTCACCGGGTTGGTCGTGGAGGCGGCGCTGATGCCCATCGCCGCTTTTCACTTCCACCGTGCCGGCCTGTACGGCGCGTTGGCCAACCTGGTCGCGATCCCGCTCACCACCTTCGTCGTGATGCCGGCGGAGGCGGCGGCGCTGGCGCTCGATGCGGTCGGGCTGGGCGCGCCGCTCTGGTGGGTGGCGGGGCAGGGGATCGCCCTGCTGCTCGCCATCGCCCGCCACGTCGCGGCGGCGCCGGGCGCGGTGGCGGCGGTGCCCGCGATGCCCGCGGGAGCCTTCGCGCTGATGGTTTCGGGCGGGCTGTGGTTCGCGCTGTGGCGCACGCGCTGGCGCCGCTGGGGAGCACTGCCCTTCGCGATCGGCGCGGCCTGGGCGCTCGCGACGCCGCCGCCGGACCTGATCGTCACCGGCGACGGCCGGCACCTGGGCCTGCGCACTGACGACGGACGGGTGGCGATGCTGCGCGACCGCGGGGGCGATTACGTGCGCGACACGCTGGGCGAGGCGGGGGGCGCGCGGGTGGAGGGCGACGACGCCGCGCCCACGCTCCTCTCCGACCTGCCCGCCGCGCGCTGCAACCGCGACCTGTGCCGCATCGCGCGCGGCGGGCGCGAAGTGCTGGCGACGAGGAGCGCGTTCCTCGTCCCCGCGGCGCGGCTGGTGCCGCTGTGCCGCCGCGCCGACGTGGTGGTCAGCGAGCGCCGCCTGCCGCGCCGCTGCCGCGCACGCTGGCTGACGCTGGACCGCGCGACGCTGGAGCGGACCGGGGGCGTGGCGGTGACCTTCGCCACCGGGCGGATCGTGACGGTGCGGCGAGCGCGGGATCGCCACCCGTGGGTGGTAGCGGTCGACGATGCGGCGATGAAGGGCCGGCCTGCCCGGTACAGGATGCAGGCGTGGTGGCCAATGCGGTAAACTAGGACCCGAGTTTTCAGGATCATGTCGTGCGTCGTTTCTGGCAAGATCGAAATCTATCGCGGACCTGATTCGTCCTTCTGAGGAAAGCACGATGCCCGTCGCCGTGCAGACTTTCGCGAAAAGCACTTTGCCCCAGGGCTTCGGCAGCGAGGGCCGGGTGCGCTTCCTTAAGTCGATGGACTGGGGCTTTCGCGCCCAGGACAAGACGAACGTCGAGCCCGGCATCGAAATCCTTCCGCAGACCTCGGGCTATTTCTGCCTGATCGACGATCCGCATCACAATGGCGCCGGCGTTCGCGCGTTTCCCGGCGCCGACATGAGCCAGTTCACCTGCGATCACGGCGACGGCACCGTGACATACGGCCACAAGGGGGCGCGGCTCTACTGGGCGGACGTCGCGATCGCGCCGGGTGGCAAGTTGCAGTTCCACTATATCTTCCTGCGCGGGCAGCAGAACAATCCGTTCAACGCCTTCGCGCAGTTCCTGGCCGTCAGGCCGACCGGCGAGATCGTGCGACGGAGCAGCTTTGCGCAGACGAAGGACGCGGGACCGGTCGAGCATGGCAGGTTCTATCGCTGGCGTGCGCATCCGCCGATCGTGTTCGCGGCCGGTTTCGCCGGGACGCTGCAATGGGTGGTCACCAACGGTCAGCGCCGGGCCAGGGGCGATCCGATGGTCCACCCGGACACGGACCTGCATCCATCGGGACTCGCGATCGACTTCATCTCCATCATCGCCTGACAGGGGGCACGAACGCCGTGATGTGGATCACCAACGCCCTGCGGGGCGTCGCATTGGCCGCCTGCCTCGCCGGGGGGGTGTCGGCGAGGCACGCCCGTGCGGAGCCGGCCCGCGCGGCACAGGCCGCGCCGGAGCCGTCGCCGGCAGGGGCGGGGCGGACGGTCCATGCCGACGTGGTGGCGATCAATCAGCCGCTGGTCTACAATCGCTTCGGCTCGGTCAATCCGTGGGGCATGATCTACGCCCTGCGCGATCACGTGGCGGGATGCGCGCGCGCTCCCGGCCGCCCGGGCGGCGTCGAGGATGCGGCCCGGTGCCGGCCGGGTCTGGCCATGCTCAAGCCGCAATACCGCCCGCGTCCGCTGGTGCTGCGCATCAACGAAGGCGATCGGCTCGTCATCCGGTTCCAGAACCTGCTGATGCCGATGCCGGGACGGTCACGCCCGCTCGATCGTGGCGCGGTCGGCGGCGTGGCCGTCCCACCCGCGTTGACGACGGTGCAGAAGGTCGCCGAGCCCGCGGAGCCGGGCGAAGCGCCCGAGTTGGAGACGGTCGATCCGCGCACGCTGCCGGACCCCGCCAACGATCCTGCGACCCGCCTGGCCGGCATCGCGGTCGTCGGGCTGCGGACGCTGAACGGCGACGATCCGGCGGCCACCGGCCTGCGCGGCGTCGCCCCGGGTGCGGCGATCGAGTACAGCTATGTCGGCGACCGGCGCGGCAGCCACTTCTTCTCCAGCCTGGCCGCGGTGCAGGGCGGGGAGGGGGACGGCGGATCGCTGACGCACGGCCTGTTCGGCATGATCGTCGTCGAGCCCCGCGACGCGCGCGTCTACCGCAGCCAGGTATCGGCCGAGGACATGGCCTGCCTGCGCGGCGGACCGGAGAGCGGCACCGGATGCGAGCGGCGGGCAGCGCCGGGTGCGCTGGACTATGACGCGACCCGCGGCGGCCACCCCGTCGCCGCCATGCACGAGCGGCAGGGGGACGGCAGCTGGCGGATCGTCCATTCCGATCTGACCGCGATCGTCGCGCCGCCGGTCCCGGCCGGGGCGGCCGATTGCGCTCCGCATGACGCGGGGAAGGACGTGGGCAAGACGCCCATGGCGGCATGGCGCCGGCCGGCGCATTGCCCCTACCGCGAGTTCGCGATCGTCTTCCACGACGAACTGAAGACGGTCCATGCGCCCGATTATGCGATCCTGAACGGCCCCACGCTCGACCGCACCGATCCCGCCGACAGCTGGGCCAAGGCGCAGGCGCGGCACAAGCAGATCGTCGGCGCGCGCGACGGCTTCGCGATCAACTACGGCGCCAGCGGCATGGGCACGGTGATGATCTCCAACCGCGCCGGCGTCGGCCCGGCGCGCAATTGCGTCGACTGCGCCTATGAGGAGTTCTTTCTGCAGAGCTGGGCGAACGGCGACCCCGCGCTGCTGCCGCAATATCCGGACGACCCCAGCAACGTGTACCACAGCTACCTGGGCGACCCGGTGGAGTTCCACAACGTCCATGCCGGGCCGAAGGAGACGCACGTCTTCCACCTGCACGCGCACCAGTGGCTGTCGCAGGAGGCGAACAGCGCGAGCAACTATCTCGACAGCCAGACGATCGGCCCATTCCAGAGCTTCACCTACCAGATCGAATATGGCGGGAGCGGCAACCGCAATCTCGGGCCGGGGGATTCGATCTTCCACTGCCACCTCTACCCGCACTTCGCGCAGGGCATGTGGGGATTATGGCGGACGCACGACGTGTTCGAGGACGGCACGCGCCTGTTGCCCGACGGCGGCGGCCTGAACCGCGTACCCGGCACCGCGATGACCGAGTGGCAGGGGCCCGGTACGGATCCGGTGACGGGGACGACCCCGCGGCAGCGCCACGCCAACGGCATGCTGACCGGGGGCACGCCGATTCCCGCGCTGGTGCCGCTGCCGAACATGCCGCTGGCCCCGCGGCCCAGCTACGCTGCCAACGGCATGCCCGGCTACCCCTTCTACATCCCCGGGAGGCCCGGCTTCCGTGCGCCCCAACCGCCGCTGGACATGGCGCGCGACGGCGGCCTGCCACGCCACCTCACCGGCGAGGGCAAGCGGAGCGCGTTCGGCAAGCCGCTGGGCGACCCCGCCACCGCCGCAAGCCTGCTGAACAAGGGGCTGGACGAGGGCGACCTGACGTTCACGATCGATCGCGTCTCGCTCCAGCTGCTGCCGCAGCAGGGCACCGCGCTGGAACAGGCGGCGATGGCCTTCCACGCGCAGGCCCGCACGCCCGACGGATTCCGCCTGAACGGGCGCCCGGCGGCGCCCGGCGCGCCGTTCGGCAACCCCTGTCCCACCGGTGCCCCGCAGGTCCGCTACAACGCCTCCGCGATCGAGACCAACCTGCTCGTCAACCGCTACGGCTGGCACGATCCGCAGGCGCGCATCAACGTGCTCGACGCCGACCTGCCGCGATTCCAGTGGAACCTGCAGCGCAGCGCCCGCACGCCGCAGGCGGCGGACCCCTTCTTCTTCCGCGTGCATTCGGGCGACTGCGTCACCTTCCGCCACACCAATCGCACGGCCGCGAAGACCGGGCGGGACCCGTTCCAGGTGGCCGCGCCCACCGACATCATCGGCCAGCATATCCACCTGGTGAAGTTCGACGTGACCTCGTCGGACGGGTCGGCGAACGGCTTCAACTATGAGGACGGCACGCTGGCGTCGGAGATCATCGCCGAGCTGATCCACGCGTCCGCCGCCTCCGGCGGCGCGGTGGTGGCGGCGGACGGCCAGCCGACGACGCTGGGCGTCCCCGCCGACGCCGAGGCGCGCTACCAGTCCACCTACCAGCGGTGGTGGGCCGATCCCCGTCTCGACCAGTCCGGCAAGGACCAGACGCTGGGCACCGTCTTCACCCACGATCACTTCGGCCCGTCGAACATCCAGCAGCACGGCTTCTACAGCGCGCTGATCGTCGAGCCGAAGAAGTCGCGCTGGCGGAATCCCGACGGCACGTCGATGGCGAAGCTGGGCGCCGACGGCAGCGGCGCGGCGGTGGGTACCCAGGCGATCGTCTCCACCCCGTCAGGTTCCGGCGCCGCGCCGTTCCTGCGCGGCGACCGCCGCGAGTTCGCGCTGGCGGTTGCCGATTTCGCGCTCCTCTACGACGGCAGCGGCCCCAATCCCGCCCATCCGATCGACGACGATCATGCGCCCCCGGGACAGCGCGTCACCTTCGCCGCCAACGGGCGCCCGATCGCGGCGCCGCAGCGGCCCGAGGCGATCTCGGTGGATCATCACGACCCCTATCTGTTCAATTACAAGACCGAGCCGCTGCCGCTGCGTCTGGGCGACTACAGCGGCCGATGGACCCAGCATTCCGGCCAGCGCGGGGATCCGGCCTACGCCTTCTCCAGCTTCGTCCATCGCCGCGGCGGCAACGCGATCGCGCCGGTATTCGCGGGATCGACCCGCCGCTGCGGCACGGCCGCCCGCCCCCTCGACCTCGACGCGATCGACCAGCGATGCAACCACGCCGATGGCGATCCCTCCACGGAGATCTTCGAGGCCTACGTGGGCGACAAGGCGCTGGTCCGCCTGATCCAGGGTGCACAGGAGGTCCAGCACGTGTTCGAGATCAACGGGCTGTCGTGGCGTCGCCAGCCCGGCGATCCGGCCAGCCCGCTGGTCGCATCGCAGGAAATCGGCATCTCCGAGCATTTCGAGATGGACCTCGACACGCCCCTGTCGTCCAGCACCTATCGCAACGGCGAACCGGTGGACTTCCGGTACGACGCCGGCACGGTCGATGCGCTGTGGAACGGGGCCTGGGGCCTGATCCGCACCTATCCCGATGCGAAGGGCGCGCAGGATCCGGCGGGCGCCGATTACTGGAAGAGCCGGCTCGACGCGCCCGCCTCGGCGCAGGGTTCGTCCCGCGTGGGCTGTCGGCTGGCCACGGTTCGCGGCCGGCGCCTGAGCGGCTGCGGCCCTGCCGATCCGCCCGTCGCGGTCCGCGACGGCGCCGCCGTGGTGCCGCCGCTGGGCACCTGGTCGGTCCTCCAGGGAGAGATGCTGCCCGATTTCAGCAAAGGCTCGGGCATGGACCGGTTCCGGCTGCGCAAGTTCTGCGTCGCCGTCGATCAGCGACCGATCGTCTACAATCGACGCGAGGCGATCAGCGATCCCGACGCGCTGCGCTACGTCGCCGTCACCGATCCCGCTCTCGCCGGCCGCGACAGCGGAGCCTGGATCACCCCCGGGGATGCACCGAACGAACAGGCCATGGAGCAGCTGGTGCGCACGATGAAGTGCGAGCCTGCCGCGCCAGTCACCGCGACGAGGCCGCTGGTGTTGCGCATGAACGCCGGGGATTTCGCCGTCGTGGAGCTGCGCAACGATCTGCCGGCCGCGCTCGTCCGCTCGTCGAAGGTCGGCAATGCCGTGCTGCCGCCGATCGTCCCGTCATCGTCCGGCGACCGCGAGATTTCGGACCATACCGCCGCCGACCGGCTGGCCGCGTCCGCCAACGTCTCGATCGTGCCGCAGCTGGTGACGCACAACATGCGCAGCTCGCCGGGCACGGCGACCGGGGCCAACGACCTGGGCGGGCAGCCCACGGGCATCGTGCTGCACACCGGTTATGCCGGCACCGAGGTCGCGAACCGGAGGGCGCGGTCGCAGGTCTGGTTCGCCGGCACCTTCGCCACGCTGCGCAAGAAATCGGCGCCGTCGAAGTTCCGGGCGTTCACGCCGTTCGCCACGGAGCGCGGCATGGTGGCATCGCTGACCTCCTTCGCCGATCCGATCAAGCATCCCGCCATGGGGCTGGTCGGCGCACTGGTGATCGAGCCGTCCGACGCCACCTGGCAGGCGGACGCCGACGATCCCACGCTGGCGCGCGTCACGCGCGCGAACGGGCAGGTCCATCGCGAGGCGGTGCTGGTCTATCAGGACGGCCTGAACCTGAAGACCGAGGTCGCGCGCCATCCCGCCCCGGGCGGGCCGCTGACCGCCGAGGAGCGCGGCGGCAAGGCATCGATCGCCGACTGCCATGTCTGCGACGACAGCTACGACAGCGGCGACGTCGCGGTGAACTACCGCACCGAACCCTTCTGGGCGCGCCTCGGCACCAGCTGGCGCGACGCCAAACCCCATCCCGAGACGGGCGCGGCCGCGCTGGTCGACCTGAACACCGTGACGTTCCCGCGCGACATCTGGTCGGATCCGAAGCGCGGCGCGCCCGACGGGCTCGCGGTTGAGACGCCGCTGATCCCCGTCGTGGAGGGCGAGACGCTCGTCATCCATGCCGTGCACCCCGGCGGGCGGGCGCGCCAGCGCGCGCTGGTCACCTACGGCCACCGCTACCTCGATCACAACCTTCCCAAGTTCGGCTCGCCGGCCTCCGCGCTGCTGGCCCCGCGCAAGGACGTGACTGCCGTGATCGACCGGGTCGAGCAGGGATGCTGGCTGTGGCGGGACGGCCCGGCGCAGTTCGTCGGCGGCGGGGCCTGGGGCATGATCGTGGCGCGCGCGCCGGGCGACGCCACCGCGGCGGACCGGCTATGCCCGCCTCCGTCGCCGGACTGATGCGGGCTCCGGCCGTCTGCTTCGCCGGACTGGCGCTGATCGCGCTGGTCGCGGCCGCGCCGACGATCGCCG
Source organism: Sphingomonas corticis (assembly GCF_012035195.1). Lineage (GTDB taxonomy): Bacteria > Pseudomonadota > Alphaproteobacteria > Sphingomonadales > Sphingomonadaceae > Sphingomonas > Sphingomonas corticis. The sequence goes on along the minus strand of NZ_JAAVJH010000007.1, from coordinate 30,607 downwards.
AGGAGAAGCGCGCGGAGGGGGCGCAGTTCATCTCGGCGACGGTCGCGGGCGAGCCGAGGACGTCCGGCAGGGTCGAACCGGGCAGGCCGGCCCGCCTCTCCGTTTCCGTGCGCGATCCGGCGAGCGGCTTCGCGCTGGGCGGGCTGGGCATCGCCGCGTGGATCGTGCCCGACGACGGCACCAGCTGCCAGGACTGGTACGCGCGCGTCGGTCGCGCCAGTCAATTGCCGGATCAGGTGATCCCGCTGATCGGATTCGACATCATCCAGGCGACTCGCGACCGCCACGTCGCGCTGGTCGATCCGGTGCTCGACCTCGCCAGTGCCAACCTGCGCGCGGTGACGGCGATCCGCGCGCTGCCGAGCGCCTGGGCCATTACGCGCGACGGCGACACGCTGGGGATGATCGGGGGGCAGGACGGCGCGCTGACGCTCGCCGACGCCGCGCTGCGCCGGCTGACGCCGGTGGCCCTGCCCGCCCCCGCGCACTCGCTGACCGCGGTGGAAGAGGGCTTCTGGGTGGGATTGCGCGACGGGCGCGCGGTGCCCGTCGATGGCGCCGGGCGGATCGCCGCGACCGTGCCGGTCGGCAGCGGCGCCGTCACCGTCCTCGCCGATCGCGACGACCGGCTGATCGCGCTGTCTGCCGATGGGCAGGGGCGCGGTTTGCAGGCCGGTGCTCCGGGGTTCCGCCTGCCGGGACCGGTCGGCGCCGCCGTGCTCGCACCCCTTGCCAACAGCCTGTTCGCGCTGGCCGCGGACGGTCGCACGCTCTACGCCGCGGACCTCGACGAGCCGTCCGACGTCCGCCGGTTGCCGCTGGCCTTCGCGGCCGATCGCATCGCGGCCGACCCGACGGGCCGCTGGGTGGCGCTTGCGGACGCGGCCGGCACCACCATCGCGATCGTCGACACGCGAACGACGAGCGTCCGCTGGTCCATGGTCATGCCCGACCCGGTGATCGAGATGACGTTCAGCGACGCCTTCCTGTACTTCATGCATCGCCGCCAGGGCGGCGTCACTCGCGTGACCTTCGACGCGGACGGCGCCGCGCCCGGCCTCGCCGCGATCGCCGCCGGGATGGCGTCGGACGTTCCGCAGGTGGCCGGTCCGCTGCCGCACCTGGTGCGCATACCGGCAGGCGGCGTGCTGGTCGCCAGCAGCCGCGAACGCCGCGCCTATATCGTGTCGGAGAGCGGCGCCCAGGCCGCCATGGCGATGGTGCCGCTGCGTGCCGGCGAGACCGCCGGCATCGCGATCCGTCAACGCGGCATGGTTCCCGCCAAGGCCCGCGGCAGCTATGTCGCGAGCTTCACCGCACCCGCCGAGGGCGCGTATCGGGCGGTGATCCGCACCGACAGCCCCGACCTGCTGCAATGCCGCAGCTTCGTTGTCGGAACCGGCCGGCCTCGGATGGCCAGGGCGCGCCCGGTCGCGGCGGTGGCCGCCACGGAGATGCAGGTCAGCCTGGTCGAGACCGGCATCCGCCTGACGCTTTCCGATGCGACGGTGCCGGCCCGTGCGCTGCTGATGCGGGCCGATGGCAGCTGGCGCAGCTTTCTCGATCCGGTGAGGCAGGGCGACGGCTTCCTGCTCGCGACGCGCGACCGCGCGGCACCGGGGGCCTATCGCTTGTTCGTCGAGGTCATCGCCGCGGACGGCACGGTCGCCACACTCTCTCGGGATCTGGCACTATGACCTTTTCGATCGATCGACGTGCGTTCGTCGCGGGCACCTCTTCGCTCCTGCTGACGAGCGGATCGGCAATCGCCGGCGCCGCGGTTCCGGCGGCGCGGTTCCCGATCCGCCTGCACGAAATGCCGGTTCTCGATGCGCGATCGCGCCGGCGCGGCCTGTTGATCCGCGACTTCATGCGGGATCGCGTGACGGTGCTGAACTTCATGTTCACCGGCTGCTCCACCATCTGTCCGATGCAGGCCGCGCTGCTGTCCGCTGCGCAGCGGCTGCTCGCGCGCGAGATGGACGCGCGCGTGGTCTTCACGTCGGTATCGATCGCGCCGCTGACGGATACGCCCGAGGCCCTGGTCCGCTTCGCCGACGCCCAACGTGCCGGGCGGGGATGGCACTTCCTGCGCGGCGCACTGGACGAGACGCAGCGCTTTCAGGAAGGCGTCGACAGCCTGGCTCCCCGCGTCGAGGATCATCCGCCGGTCATCGCGATCGGCCGCGCCGGCGCACCCCGCTGGAGCCGTCTCTACGGCGCGCCGGCCCCGGACCTGATCGCCGGCGAGGCACGCAAGTGGCTGGTCCCCGCGTGATCGCGCGGGCGCTGGGCGCCCTGGCGACGCCGGCGCTGCTCGGCGCCGCGTCGCCGCGGGAGGTGGAGGCCGGACGGGACATCTACGAACTCGGCACCGGACGATCCGCGATCGCCACGCGCTTCATGGGCGGCGCCTGGCTACCGGTCGGGCCGGCGAGCGCCTGCCGCGCGTGTCACGGCGACGGCGCGGCGGGGGGAAGCGAGGGTACGATCGTCGCGCCGGACCTGACGGGGGCGGCAGCGGCCCTTGGCGGTAAGTCGTCGGGCTGGCTGGCGGAAGCGCTGACCCGAGCGCGCGGCCGGGACGGCAGGCACCTGTCCGCCGCCATGCCGGCCTACCGCATGGACCGGCGCGACATCGCGGCGCTGGCCGACTATCTGCGCGCGCTTCCGGCGGTGCCGACCGCCGGTGTCGAGCCTCGCCGGGTGACGATCAGGATCGTGACCGCCGGGGCGGGGCTGGACGAGCCGGCGCAGCGGGCGCTGATGGCGCAGCTGGACGCGGTGGGCGCGAACCTTCGCCGATCGGGTGGTCTCTACGGCCGCGATCTCGCGTTCACCACGGAGGCCGGCGGCGACGCGCTGCTCGACCTGGCGTGGCGGGGCGGGGACGCGGCTCGCCCTACCTTCGCCGTGCACGAGCGGTCCGCCGGCGTGGATTGCGGCACGGTCGACCCGGCGGACGGCGACCAGGTGCGCGCCGTCGCCGCCTGGAGCGAGCGGCAGGGGCAGCCCGCCACGGTGATCGACGGGAACGCGCCCGGTGACGTGTCCGGCAAGGCGACCATCCTGCTGCGCGGCGCGGCCTTTCCGCCGGCGTCGCTCGCGTCCGCGGCGATCGTCTACGCGCCCGCGCGCTCGCCGCTGCACGGCGCAGGGGCGGGCGGCGCGCCTACCGTCAGGATGTTCGTTCCCGGCGATATCGAGGCGCGGAGCGCGCGTGCCAGGGGAATCGGCAGGGAAGGGGTCGCCGATCCCCGCGCGGCGTTGGTCGTCGCCGTGTACCTGGAGGCGGCGGGGCAGATCGTGGCGGTGTTGAAGGACGAGGGCCGTCGCCTGTACCGGATGCGGATCTGCGACAGCCTGCGCCGGATGTCGCGATCGCGGCAGAGCGTCTCGATCATCGAGGGGAGCAAGGTGACGGTGATCGCCGCCACCGACTGAAGTCCCCGCCGTTCCCGGTCGACACGGCCTGTCGACGGGATCGTGCGGTGTCGATCAGGACAGGATCCGGTGCGGCACCTGCTCCGCAGGCACGATCGCCTCGACCGGGCTCGTCCTCGCCAGCGGCGCGTCGAAGGGATAGTCGATGTGGACCCATTGCGCCTCCGCGTCAGAGGTGCCGGCGAAGAGGCGGGTCGCGCTGCCCACCTGCTCGATCCCCGATGAGAACACCACGTCGACGAGGTCGGCGCGCTTGGCCGGACCGGGCGGGAACTGGTCGCGAGAGGCGATGATGCGGTAATCGCGCCAGGCGTGCGCCGCGGGATCGTAGACGAAGGAAACCGCGTAGTAGCGTCGCTTGCCGTAGAGGATGTCGTCCTCGAAGAAGGCGGCGTGTGCGATCACCCCGATGTCGCCCGACGCCAGCAGATGCGCTTCGTTCGCGCCGCCCCAGTCGAGCGGATGGAACATGTCGTCCAGCATCGGCGCCGCCTCGATCGCCTCGATCGTCATGGCGTCGAGCGCTTCGACCTCGGTGTAGCCGATGGTGCCCCGCCCGCCCTTGCTCCCGCGCGGCCGGGTGAAGATCGCGACGCGACCGTCGGCAAGTTCGCACAGCCGAATGTCCTTCATGCCGACCGGACCGGCGAAGAAGGGGCGCAGATGGAACAGGTCGGTGCCGCGGTAGAAGACCGTGTGCCAGATCGGCTGCGCCGGGCGCAAGTCCACTTCCACCCCGCCGAACACCAGTTCCCCCGCGATCTCCGCGACGAACGGGTCCTGGAGGCGGAATTGCGGCGCGCCCGGGATGGGGGACCAGATCCCGTCCGTCTCCTCGAAGAAGACGGCGATCGAATCCTCGCTGTCGCGCCGCTCCACCCGTCCCGCGATCACGCGCCGCCCGGCCGAGTGGAAGGGCGCGGAGATGTTGTAGACGTCGCGGTCGCCGACGCCGGCGAAGCGAAGCTTGCCCGTGGCTTTTGGCTCCGCCATTACGTCTGCGGCGAAGGCGTCGGCCATGGTCTTCACGCGGATGATGCTCTCGCGGGTCAGCGGATATCTCCTGAAATGATCGCGGGGCTCACTTGAGGCTCAACGCCATGCCCTGGAGGAACTGGCGGCGGAACACGAGGAACAGCAGTGCGAGCGGCAGCGTCTGCAACACCGCGCCCGCCATCACCGGCCCGGCATAGCCGCCATATTGCTTGCTGAACGTCGCCAGCAGTACGGACAGCGGCATCCGGTCCGCTTCGGATATGGCGATCAGCGGCCACAGGAAATTGTCCCACGTGCCGGTGAAGGTGAACAGGGCGACGATCGCGATGATGGAGGTGTTCAGCGGCATCACCACCCGGGCGACCGTCTGCCACAGGCTGGCGCGGTCGAGACGCGCGGCGTCGAAATACTCCTCCGGCATCGCGCGGAACGACTGCGACATCATGTAGATGCCCCACCCCGACATCATGAACGGCAGGATCAGCGCGGCGAGCGAGTTGAGCAGTCCCAGTTCCTTCACCAGCACGAACAGCGGCAGGATGAACATGGTGGTGGGAATGACCATCTGCAGCAGCAGGAAGTCGCCGAACAGCTTGCGCCCGGGAAAGCGCAGCCGCGCGAGCGCGAAGGCGATGAAGGCGGAGGTGACGAGCACCGACGCCGTCACGCACAGCGTGACCAAAGCGGAGATACCGAGCGCTTGGAGGAACGGCCGATCCAGCTTGTCCGCGGTGGCGAAGAGGAAGCGGAAATTGTCGAGCGTCCAGTCGCCCGCGAACAGCGCGGTGGTGTAGATCTGTGGCGTCGGCTTCAGCGACGCCGCCACCATCCACGCGAAGGGATAGAGCCAGGTGAGCGCGAGCGCGTAGATCGCGACCGTCGCTGCCCATCCACCGGGCGTCTTCGATCGGAGCAGGGCGGAAAGACGCGTCCTCATGCGATCACCACCTTCTTCTCGAACAATCGCCGCGCCAGCACGACGAGCACATACGACGCCAGCGAGATGACGATGCTCATCGTCGCCGCGTGGCTGGGCTGCAGGCGGCGGAACGCGGTCTCGTAGATGATCATCTGCGGCGTGGCGGTGCTGTCGGCCGGCCCGCCGCCGGTGATGAGATAGGGTTCGGTGAACAGCCCGAACGCGACGAGGATCGCAAACGTCAGCACCATCATCAGCTGCGGATTGAGCATCGGCATCGTGATACGGAGCAGCCGCGTCAGCGGCCCGGCATGGTCCAGCCGCGCCGCATCGTACAACTCCCTGGGTACCGTCAGCAGTCCCGAATAGACGATCAGCCCGTAATAGCCGACGAACTTCCACGCGACGACCAGCGCGATCGCCAGCATCGCCAGCGTCGGATGGTTGGTCCACGGGATGCGCACGCCGATCGCCGCGTCCAGCGCGTTGTTGAGCGGCCCGGTCGAGCTGAAGATCTTGAGGAAGACGAGCGACAGCGCGACACCCGACGACACGTTGGACAGGAGGAAGCACAGCGCCACGAACGCGCGTCCGCGCCCGACCTGCTGCAGGCCGAACGCCACCAGCAGCGCGCCGCCGAACGCGAGGGGCAGGTAGAAGGCGAGGAAGCGCACCACGTTCCACAACGAACCGAGGAACTGCGGATCCTGCATGGTGCGGACGAGGTTGCGCGCGCCGGTGAAGACCGGCTGGTCGAAGAAGCGCCACTGCGTGACGGACAGCTTGGCCAGCCAGAAGAAGGGATATGCCCAGAACACCGCGGTGAAGAGCAGGTAGGCGCCGGCGAGCGCCAGTCCGACGATCGCCTCGCGCGACAGGCCGCGGCCGTTGCCCGTCCACCGCATCAACCCTGCGCCTCCAGCATCCGGTCCGTTCGCGCGGCGGCGTCCGCCAGCGCGGCGCGCGGGCTCCGCTGCCCGGTCATCAGCGGTTCGATCAGTTGCGCGCTCATGATCTTCTGCACGTCGATCGTGTGTTCGGACAGCGCGGGCGGGCGCGCGCTCGCGACATGCTCGGCATAGGCGCGTCCGATCGCGCTGGTGCGATAGTAACCGGCGAAACGCGGGTTCTCCAGCAGGTCGGCGCGGGCGGGCGAGAGCCCCGTCTTCTCCAGCCACAGCAGGTTCATCGCCTCGTCGCCCAAGACCCAGGCGAGAAAGTCGAACGCCTGCCGCTTGACCCGGCTGTTGCGGAAGATGACGACCCCCTTGCTGTCGGAGAAGGTGGCGGCCGGCTCCTGCGAGGGCGTGGCGGCGACCATCGGGCCCACGGCGATCCGCGCCAGCGTGTCGGGATAGAGGTTGGCGAACCGCTCCACGTCCCACGGCCCGCGCACCGCCCCCGCGGCGAGGCCGGAGACCAGGGGTTCCTCCGCATCGAAATCCATCGCGGTCCAGCGCGCACGGAACATGCGGTCGATGAACGTCGCCACCTGCAACCCCGCCGCATTGGCGTAGAGCGCGTGGCCGCCGTCCAGGTACGGACGGCCGTCCGCCGCGGCATAGTAGAAGGAGATGAAGTCGAACCAGCGATCCTGCCAAGCGCGGCCGGCGATCACCTGCATGCCGTAGCGCGACCGCCCCCTTGCGCCGCCGTAGCGCTGCGAGAAGGCATACACCTCGTCATAGGTCCGCGGCGGCGCGGACAGCCCGTTCGCCTCCAGCAGGTCCGCGCGCCACCACAGCAGCGTCGGGCTGGAATAGATCGGCAGGGCATGGACGCGGCCGTCCTGCGTCCAGCCGGGCACGATCGCGCGCATCCGGCGCCGTTCGACCAGCGCGTCATAGCCCGGCATGGCCGCCAGATCCTCGACCTGCCCGAGCGTCGCCAGCTGCACCGCGAAGCCGGAGAAGATGTTGGTCGACAGGTCCGGCTCGGTTCCCGCGATCAGCGCGGAGAGGACCGTGTCCTCCGAATTGCCCGCAGTGGGGATGGTGGTGAAGGTGACCGGCAACCCGCGGCCCGCCTCGTTCCAGCGCGCGACGGCGACCTTCCAGAACGATTCCTCCGCGGCGTTCGGACCGACCCACAGGCGGATGCGGTCGACGCGTCGCTCGCCCCCACGCGGCGAGCAGCCCGCGAGCAGCGCGGCCGCGCCATAGCGAAGCAGGTCGCGGCGCCGGGTCACGGCAGCGAGTGGCCCTGCATCGCCATGGACGCGAACAGCGCCTCCACGGTGGATTCCGCGCCCGAATTCGCGTTGATCTTCGCTGCGCCGACGATCCCGTCATAGGCGCGTCCGGTCGCCGGGTCGTACATCGGCCGGGCCGCGGCATTGTCCCCCTCGAACCAGGCAAACAGACGTTCGGCCAGTGCGTGGTAGCGATGGTCTCCCGTCACGCGATAGGCTTCGCCGGCGGCCAGCACCATCGGGCTGAGGCCGTAGGCGATCTGCGGAAAGCGCTCGGCATCCGACGCGAGCCAGCGGTCGCCGGCCCGGTGCAGCGCGAAGCTCGACAGCATGCCGGTGCGAAGGAGGTGCGGATAGAAGCCGTCCACCTCGGCGAGCGCACTGCGCGTGAAGTCCGCGCGGTCCAGCAGCGAACCGGCGCGCAGCAGCGCGTAGGCCTGCGCATTGCCCCACGCGTGCCAGCGATTGCGCCAACTGAGATGCGCGCCGTGCGGGAACGTCGCCGCGTCGCCGGCGCGCATCGCGACCATGCCTTCGCCCAGCCGCGCGATCAGCGCCCGCGTGCCCGGCTCGCGCGTGCGCCGGTAATGCGCGGCGAGCCCCAGCACCGCGGTGGAGGCGGCGTCCGCACCCGATCCGAACGGCAGCCAGTCGGGCACGGGGACGCCGTCGACCGTCGTCGACCCGGTCCGCTGCGGCAGGTCGCGCACCAGGTTCGCGACCAGCCGGTCCGCCGCGAGCCGCGCGCGCCGGGCCGTGTCCGAGGCCGGCGGCAGCTTCTGCAACGCGGCCTCCAGCCCCCACAAGGCGCGCAGCGACCACCAGTTCAGCTCGGCGAGCGAGGTGCGGTAATCGCGATTGATGCGCCCGTCGTGCCAGATGAAATTGTGGAAATAGCCATTGTCCGCCTGCATGGCGACGACGAAGCGCGTCATCAGGTCCAGCTGCCGCTGTCGCGCCGGCGTCAGCGTCGGCATCGCCGCCAGCAGCACCATGCCGCGCGCAACGTCGTCGACGCAGGCATAGCCCTCGTTCGGCTCGATCGCGAAGCGATAATCGGGCGCCTCGCTGTAGATGCGCAGCACGCCGACCGGCTCCCCACCGACCACCGCCTCTGCGAACAGGTGATCGAAATGGGCGAGGTTGACGCGCTGGCGGTCGGCCGCCGGCGGCGCGTGCGACACCGATCGTGCGCCGTGCGGGGCGGCGCAGCCGGCCAGCGCGGCGGCGGCCAGGGCTGTGAGCAAGGTGTTGTACCGACGTACCATTCCGTGCGGTTCACCTTCCCCGAGACCGGCCTCTCGCCGGCTTCGTTTAACGATAAACATCGCCGGTTGTACGTGTCAATCGCGCTCGCTAAGCGGGGCGGGACGGCGGGCGAACCGCGGGAGAGGGACCATGGCGCGGACCAAACGGGCCACATTGAAGTCGATCGCGTCCGATCTGGGCGTCACGCACACGTCGGTGTCGAACGCCTACAACAATCCGGCGAAGGTGTCGAAGGCACTGCGCGACCGCATCATCGCGCACGCGCGCTCGGTGAACTACGAAGGGCCGAACCCGGCGGCACGGTCGCTGCGCACCGGGCGCTGCGGCGCGATCGGCGTGCTGTTCAACGATCCATTGAGTTATGCTTTCACCGACCCGCACGATATCGCGTTTCTGCGCGGCATCTCTTCCGTCTGCGAGGACGAGGGCGCGAACATCGTCCTGATCCCGTTGCAGAACAAGCGGCCGCAGCAGCGCGACCAGCTCGCCGCGATCGTCGACGGCTTCATCCTCAACGCGCCCTATCGCAGCCACCCGACGATCCGCCAGGCACTGGCGCGGGAATTGCCGACCGTGGTCGTCGACTTCGACGCGCCGGCGCTTTCCAGCGTGCTTACCAACGATCGCGCGTCGATGCAGGCCGTGGTCGCGCATCTGCTCGCGCTCGGTCATCGTCACATCGCGATCGTCACCTTCCCGCGCGAGGAAGGCGCCGGGGACGTCCGCTCGCTGGCGGACGACTTCTCCGACGAGAGCCATGTCGTGCACGAGCGGATCGAGGGGTGTCGCGCCGCGCTCGACGCGGCTGGCATCGCCCGGGCGTCGGTGCCGGTGTGCGAGACGCCGAACAGCGAGGACGGCGGTCGGCGTACCGCCGGGTGGCTGCTGCACCGCCGGCCCGATCTGACCGCGCTGGTCTGCTTCTCCGACCGGCTGGCCCACGGCGCGATCGCGGGGGCGGGTGCGCTGGGCCTCGCGGTGCCGGACGCGCTTTCCGTGACCGGGTTCGACGGAGTCGAGCTGCCGGGCGGCGCGCCCGCCGCGCTGCGGCTCACCACCGTGCGGCAGAACGCATGGGAGAAGGGGCGCCGCGCGGCGGAGATCCTCCTTCGCCCACGCGACGTCGACGCGGGCGCGGTCGTGATCCCGGCCGAGTTCGTCGTCGGCGATACGACCGGACCGGCCAGGGACGCGCGCGGACGATGAGCACGCTGTCCCTCACCGATCTTCGGAAATCCTACGGCGACGCGGAGACGATCCGCGGCATCGACCTGGAGGTGGCGGACGGCGAGTTCGTGGTGCTGGTCGGCTCGTCCGGGTGCGGCAAGTCCACGGTCCTGCGCATGATCGCGGGGCTGGAGGAGGTGACGTCCGGCACGATCCGGATCGGCGACCGCGACGTCACCCGCGTCCCCGCCGCGTCGCGCGGCATCGCCATGGTGTTCCAGTCCTACGCGCTCTACCCCCACATGACGGTGCGCGAGAATCTGAGCTTCGGCCTGAGGAACATGCGCACGCCGCGCGAACAGATCGCGCGTCAGGTCGCCGACGCTGCCGCGATCCTGGAGCTCGACACGCTGCTCGACCGCCTGCCGGCGCAACTGTCGGGCGGGCAGCGCCAGCGGGTCGCGATCGGCCGCGCGATCGTGCGCGATCCGTCGCTGTTCCTGTTCGACGAGCCGCTGTCGAACCTGGACGCCGACCTGCGCGTCCGGATGCGGCAGGAACTCGCCAGCCTGCACAAGCGGTTGGGCGCGACGATGATCTACGTCACGCACGACCAGGTCGAGGCGATGACGCTTGCGGACCGGCTGGTCGTGCTCGATCGCGGGCAGATCGCGCAGGTCGGCACGCCGCTGGAGGTGTACGACCATCCCGCCAACGTCTTCACCGCAGGGTTCATCGGCAGCCCGCGCATCAACCTGCTCGACGCGCGTGTCGTCGCGACGGACGGGGCCGAGGCGCTGGTCGAACTGGCCGGAGGGGCGCGCTTCGCGAAGCCCGCCGGCGGGCTCGCCGCCGGTGACATGCTGACCGTCGGGCTGCGCCCGGAACACTTGCGCCGCGACGCCGCGAGGGGGGCGATCGCGCTGGAGATGACGGTCGAGGCCGTCGAGGCGCTCGGGCATTCGACGTTCCTGTACGGTGCGATCCCGGGGGCGAGCGAGTTCCGCGCGAAGCTGGACGGGCATCACCACGTGGCGGTGGACGGGGTCGTGCCGCTCTTCGCCGATCCGGCGCGCGCATTGCTCTTCGATCGTTCCGGCAAAGCGTTGATTCGGTGAAGGTTGATCGTTAAACGTCACCGCAAGCGCCTGCGCAGAAGACGGGCGGACCGACGGGCAGGGAGAGGATGACATGGCGAAGGGTTGGTCTCGGGTCTGCATGACCGGTCTGGCGACGATATTCGTCGCGGCGGGCGCCGGCGCCGCGGGCGCGCAGGAGCGTCGTGCCGGACCGGAGGACGCGCAGATCAAGGATCAGCCCGCGGACGCCGCCGCGGCGCAAACGGGCACGCCGCTCGACGAGGAGGCAGGCGCCGACATCGTCGTTACCGGCCTGCGAGAGAGCCTTCGCCGCGCCACGGACATCAAGCGGCAGGCGCCCAACATCGTCGATTCCATCGTCGCCGACGATATCGGCAAGCTGCCCGACCAGAACATCGCGGAGGCGATCCAGCGCATCCCCGGCGTCACCATCTCGCGCGACAACGGCGAGGGGCAGTTCATCACGGTGCGCGGGCTGGGGCCGGCGTTCAGCACCGCGCTCTACAACGGCCGCGTCCTCGCGACGGAGAACCAGGGGCGCGAATTCTCGTTCGACATCCTGCCCGCCGAGCTCATCAACCGCGTGGACGTGTCGAAGACGCCGACCGCCGCGCAGTTCGAGGGCGGGATCGCCGCCACGGTCGACATGTACACCGCGCGCCCGTTCGATTTCGGCGAGACGCGCGCCGTGCTCTCCGCGCAGGGCAATTACGACGACCTGCGCGGCAAGGTGTCGCCGCAGCTGTCGGGCCTGTTCAGCACCACCTTCGCCGACGATACGTTCGGCGTCCTGGCCGCCTTCTCCTATCTCGACCGCAAGATCGCGGGCCGGCGGATCTTCACCGACGGCTGGGAAGCCAACCAGAACCTCGACCTGAACGACGACGGCACCAACGAATTCACCGGCGTGTCGCTGCCGACCTACGTCGAATATGGCGTCAACAGCACGTCGCGAAAGCGCCTGTCGGGCCTCGCCACGCTCCAGTGGAAGCCGGCGGACACGCTGCAGCTGACGATCGACGGCCTGTATTCGAAGCTGGACGTCAACGACGACAACAAGGTGTTCTTCGTCTACGGCGGCCCCGGCGACATCACCGCCGCGACGGTGAACGAGAACAACAGCATCACCAGCTACACCGGCATCGCGTCGGGCCCGTTCATCACCAATCAGGTGCGCCCGCGCCTGGCGCAGACCTATCAGGTCGGCGGCAATCTGGAGTGGCGGCCCGCGGAGGGACTGTCCGGCTTCGTCGACGTGTCGTGGTCGCGCGCGACCGACGACACCGGCGGGAACCAGGCGTGGTTCGAATCGAACCTCTCCGGGGTCGGCTACTCGCCCGCCACGGCGCAGTTCAGCCTGAGCGACAACGGCAAGCCGGTCTACAGCAATCTCGGCAACTTCCTCGACACGTCGAACGCGCGGCTCGGCTACATCACCTACGAGGGCGTGAGCGTGGAGGACGAGATCTTCCAGGTGAACACGCAGGCCAAGTACGAGGCGCCGGCCGATTTCCTGCGCGGGATCAGCGTCGGTCTCAACTATTCGGACCGCAAGAAGGGCCGCATCTCGACGAAGACTCCCGACGCCTTGCAGAGCGTGTTCGGCGGCATCCCGGTGCCGCAGGACCTGTTCGGCCGGCCCGCCGACGCCAAGGATTTCCTGGGCATCGGCATGTTCCCCAACGGCTTCCCGGCCTATTCGGCGGGCGATGTCGCCGCGTACCTGCTGACCGATGCCGCGATCAATGCGACGCGCGATCCCAACGCGACGCGCGCGGCGCTGGCGGCGAACGGCGGCACGCTGGACGTCGTGCTGGTGCCCAGCAACAGCGGCACCGCACGGGAGGAGACGATCAGCGCCTTCGCGCAGGCGTCCTTCGGCGGGACGTTCGGGACCCGGAACTGGTCGGGTAACGTCGGCCTGCGCTACACGCGCACCGACGTGACCTCGACCGGCTTCGGTCAGGAAATCCTCAGCATCACGCAGCCGGGGCCGGGCCTCGACCCCGTCGTCAATCTGTCCGCACCGCAGGCGCTGGAGGAGAAGGGGCGCTACGACGAGTGGCTGCCGAGCGCGAACCTGAAGGTCGACGTGGTCGACGACGTGATCTTCCAGGCCGCGGTGGCGCGCACGCTGACCCGCGCGACGCTCAGCGACCTTCTGCTGATCCGCAACATCAACCCGCGCCCGCGCGAGCGCGCGATCACCGACGGCAACCCGGGGCTGCTGCCGCTGATCGGCTGGAACTACGACGCGGCGCTGACCTGGTACATCGACCGGGCAAGCTACATCAGCGTCGCGGCATTCCAGAAGGACCTGAAGAACCTGACGGAATCGGTGACGACCAACATCGAGATCCTGGGCCTCGATTTCCGCCGCACCCGTCCGGAGAACGTCGGCGACGATCGCATCCGCGGGATCGAGATCGGCGGTCAGTACACCTTCACCGGGCTGCCGGCGCCGTTCGACGGACTGGGCGTGCAGGGCAATGCCAGCTTCGTCGGCGACGACGGCAACACGTTCAACGTGGTCGGCTTCTACGAGAAGGGGCCGCTGCAGATGCGGATCGCGTACAACCATCGCGAGGCGTACGAGCAGACGGCGCAGGGCAACCGCGGCCAGCCGGTGAACGTCGCCGCCTATGGCATCGCCGACGCGAGCATCAACTACGCGATCACGCCCAACGTGACGGTGTTCGCGCAAGGGTTGAACATCTTCAACGAGAAGACCTTCACCTACTCGGTCTTTCCGGAGCGGGTGATCACCTACGAGACCTACGGGCCCCGCTACGCTTTGGGGGTCCGCGCCACCTTCTGAGGGGGAGCGCTCGCCCTCGCGCGAGCGTCATCCCTTGGCGGCGATGGCGCCCAGTTCCTCCAGGTCCAGGTCGTGCTCGAGATCGTGGAGCGTCGCGTCGTCGATGCGCCCGTGGCGGTGCAGCCGGACCAGTTCGGCACGGCCCGCCTGCACCGCGGCGATGATGACGTCGAAGTGGCGCGCGATCGCGTCGCGGCGTTCCTCGTCGGTGCCCTCGAACGTCTCGCCGGCGGTGGCGCGCGCGCGGTAGCGGCGCAGCAGCTGCGGGTGGACCAGCTCCCCGCGCTCGTCATGCGCCTCGCGCTCCACCGCGGCGAGTTGCGCGCGGAACATCTCCCGCTCCGCGGCGGAGAGGTCGAGCGGCGGCAGCGCGGCCGGGTCCTCGCGCGGCCGGGCACGGCGGATGATCCAGCCAAGCGACGTCCCTTGCACCAGCACCGTGACGAGGATGACGGCGAAGGCCGTGACCAGCATCAGGTCGCGCGCGGGCATCGCTTCCGGCAACGACAGCGCGACCGCCAGCGTCACCACCCCGCGCATCCCGGCCCAGCTCATCACCAGCGCCGCGCGGCTGCCGAGCGGGCGGGCCGCTGTCCAGCCGGCCCGGCCCAGCAGCGCGACGATCGCATCGGTGCCGAAGATCCACACGAACCGCGCGACGATCACCGCCGCGACGATCAGCAGCACCGGGACCGCCATCGTGCCGACGATGCGCGCGGGGTCGCCGATCCGGTCGAACAGCCCGCGCAGCGACAACCCGATCAGCGTGAACACCGCGGCTTCCAGCAGGAACACCAGCACCTGCCAGAAGGCGAGCGCGCGGATGCGGACACTCGCACTGAACACGACGTGCTGGTACCAGCCGCAGATCAGGCCGGCGGTCACCACCGCGATCACGCCGGAGACGTGGAGCAGCTCGCCCGCGATATAGGCGCTCCAGCAGACGAGTATCGTCGCCGCGATCATCAGCGTGTCGTCGCCCAGCCGGCGCAGCAGCGCCACCCATGTTCCGCCGATCGCCGCGCCGACCGCCACCCCGCCCAGCACCAGCAGCACGAAGGTGCCCGTCGCCGCCCCCAGGCTGAAGGTGCCGGTCAGCACCGCGGCCACGGCGAAGCGGAACAGCACCAGCCCGGCGGCATCGTTCAGCAGGCTCTCGCCCTCCAGCAGCGTCGACAGGCGCCGCGGCAGTCTGACCCGCTGCAACACCGCGCGCGCCGACACCGCGTCGGGCGGCGACAGGATCGCGCCAAGGACGACGCACGCGGCCCAGGGCAGCGAGGGCAGCAGCAGCTTCGTGACCACGGCGACCGCCGCGGTGGTGAAGAAGACCGCGCCGACCGCGAGCGACAGGATGCCGGCCATCTGCCGCCGGAAGGGGGCGATCGCGGTGAACCACGCGCCGTCCATCAGCAGCGGCGGCAGGAACAGGACGAGCACCAGCTCGGGATCGATCGCGATGCCCGGCGCCCCCGGCAAGAACGCGACGGCACCGCCGCCGACGATCAGCGCCGCGGCGGGCGGCAGCGACAGGCGCCGGGCGAGGTAGTGCAGCCCCACGATCACGAGGAACATCGCGATGATCAGCTCGAACCCCGCCGCCGCATGCATGTCGCCGCCCTCCCACCGTGATCGTCGGGAAAAGCCGAAAAGGTCAGCGCGATCAACACGAACGTGCGTGTGCGGGAACGTGCGACCGGCAAGTCAACGCTCACCCCTGTCCCACCCGCGCTGGCGCGCGGCGACACCGGTCAGCGCCCGGTCTTCGCCCGAGGAAAGGGGCGCGTCGATTTGTGTCGACGCCGGAAGAGGAGCCAGCAGGTTTCCCGCGCGGCGCTTCAGACAACCTTGGTCATGGTGGCGACGATGTCGCGGTCGCCGGCTCTCCTCGGCAACCGATACATCCACCCCGCACCCGCGGCTTTGGCAAGCGCCTGTATGCCCAGCGTAAGCAAGACGACCATGGCGGTCACGAACACCGTTCCCGCCGCCGTCACCAGCTTTCCAGCCTGCCCGACGTATGGATGCATGAGCGCCATGAAGATGCAGATGACGGGGATCTGGGCGACATAGATCGCCAGTGTATTCTTCCCCAGATAGTTGAATGCCTGTCCAACGACGTTCGACGTGACGATCCGGCTCGCGATGAGGACGCCGCTCACCCCCAGCACGGACGAGGCAAGCCTCGCGGTGCCATCGAAGATGGGTATCGGAGCGGCACGGGCGATCGCCAGGATCGCGAAGGAGGAAGCCAGGGCTGGCAACACCCACCTTCCCGACAGAACGCCGATCCGGAAGATCAACTGCGGCATCAACGCCGCGGCAACGAAGAACACGAAGTATAGCATCGAGTTGCGGTACGCTATGTTGTCGAACACGAATGTCGCGATGGCGGACCGGTCCAGTGACTGCCAGGTCACCGAGAGGATTGATATGCCTCCCGCGACTGCGACCGCAGTCATCGTCGGAAGGGCGCGCAACACCTTCGTCAGCACGAAGAAAATGGCCAGAGACCAGAGAAACCAGATTCCCGTGATCGGCGCGAAGAACGGGTACGCGAGTTCCGTGATCTGGCCGCCCTCAAGCGGGTTGTCGGGATTGTTCACAACGAAGGTAATCATCGACCAGCGCACGATGGACCAGATCAGGATCAGCCACGCGTAGAGCGCCACCTTCGTTCGGAGAAGGGAGGGCCACGAGCCCGCGATCGCCTTGCCCGCGAACACGCCGGCGACAGCGAAGAACAGCGGCATGCGGATCTGCGACAGATACGAGTTCAGCCGGACGAGGCGATAGACGGGCAGGCCCGAAGCTTCAGATAACTGAACCACATGGAGAAAGGTGACCAGAACGATCGACACACCTTTCGCCGTGTCAACCCAATCGACCCGTTGCTTCGACATATCAGCGCCCCCCGCTGCTCGCCACAATGGCCGGGGGCCGCTAACGCATCCTTGCCGTCTAGCCAATCGGCAGAGCCGGCGAATGTTGGTAAATCGTAAGGAAACGCTTGTTTTGAGAAGCGGCAGCTCCTGGCGATCATCAGGATCCGCTTTGCGTCGTTAATGAATTGACCGAGTTGGATGCTGATGATCCGTTGCTGATTCGGGTCATGGAGGCAGTGACGTCCTCCCTATGTTTTCAATCGGTTTGGGTGAGAAGTCTTCGGCCCGTTGAAACCTGCGGGAAAGGAGCGGGGACATGAAGATGTTGATCTGCCGGGCGGAGCCGGACACGCGGCCGAGGCGCAGTCCCGTAGCCTCGTCGACTCCCTTGGTCGTGGTGTCGTCGTTTTCCGGCCGCTGCAACGGCGGGACGGGACAGCGGACGTCCGGGCGCGAACGCCCGGACGCTCGGCGCCTCAGAAACCGTAGCTCAGGCGGGCGTAGCCGAACCGGCCCGGTACGTCATAGGTAGTCGGGTCGTAGTTGTTCAGGCTGCACGAGAAGCAAGCCGGCGGATCGGTGTCGAACACGTTGTTGATGCCCAGCGTCAGGCCGACGCGCTCGCCGATCCACGTCGGCCGGAACGTCAATTGCACATCGCCGTAGAAGCGGCTCTTGAGCTTGTTGCCGCCCTGCTGCTCGATCACGTCGTCGATGTAGCGCCCGGTGAAGGCGGCCGCGACCGGGCCGATATCCCAGTCCAGGGTCGCCTGCCCCTTGAAGTGGGGATAGGCCTGATCCGGGCTACCGCGCTCGGTGCCGGTGTAGTCGGTGGCGGTGGTGCCGGTGGTGGCCGGCACCTCCTCCTCGTACTTCAGCAGGTAGTTGCCGCTGACCGATAGGCCGAACGTGCCCGCGCCGGTCTCGCGCGAGCGCAGGTTGAACGTCACGTCGACGCCGCGGGTGCGGATGCCGTTGGTGTTCAGCAGCACGCCGTTGATCGATGACACGAAGCCGCTGCCGCTGCGCACCACCGCCGCGCAGGACAGGGCGTCGCCGGTCTGCGCGCAGCGGTTCAGCAGCACGTCCGCCGGGATCGAGGCGATCGCGCCGTCCACCTTGATGTCGTAATAGTTCACTTCCAGGCTGAGCGCGCTGGCGAAGCCCTGTCGTGCCCAGACGGGGCTGTAGACACCGCCGAACAGCCACGTCCGGGCGGTTTCCGGCTGCAGCGCCTGGTTGCCTCCCGTCAGCACCGGCAGCTGGCCGGTCGGCTCGGCATAGCTGCCGTTCGCGGGCACGCCATTGGCGGTGCAGTTCGCGCGCACCGTCGCCGATGCCTGGTAGGGCGAACCGGCGATGTTGCTGCACGGGTCGGCCAGCGGCTGGTCGAACCGCGATTGCGCGCCGAACAGCTCGCCGATCGAGGCGGCGCGATAGCTCTCGGCATATTGGCCGCGCAGCAGGAGGTCGGCCACCGGCTTCCACAGCGCGCCACCGGTCAGCGTCGTGTTGCTGCCGAAGGTCGAGAAGTCGGAATGACGCACGGCGCCGTTCAGCTCGACCAGGTTGAGGAACGGTACGTCCCTGATGAGCGGCAGGCGAAGCTCGCCGTAGAATTCGTCGACGTTGAACCGTCCCCGTGCCGCCTGCGCGGGGATGTCCGCACCCAAACCCGCCTGGATGATCGGATCGGGCGTGAAGCTGCCCTGCTGGTCCCGGTGTTCGTAACCGAGGGCGACGCCCACCGCGCCACCGGGCAGGTCGAACAGCTCGCCGGAAAGGTTGACGGTGTAGTCGTTCAGCCGCTGCTGACTGCGCGAGCGTTCGTCGAAGGCGACGAAGCCCAGCATCTCTGGCGTGATCGAACCGACGCCGCCGAAGAAGTTGAACGGGACGCAAGCGCCCGTGCACTGGCTGACCGGGCCGAGCGCCTGTTGCAGCCGCGCCGCGTTGACGTTGCCGGTGAACAGCTGGTGCGCGTCGTTGGTGGCGAGCACGGCATTGGCGTCGTAATACCAGTTGCGCCCGAACAGGTCGAACTTGCCGTCGATCGTGCCGGTCACCGACCAGGTATCCACGGTCTGGCTGTAGGTCCGCTGCCCGTTCTCGATCAGGCGACGGAAGATCGCGGTGTAGTTCTGCCCCGGGACCAGCGTGACGCCGAACGGATTGAACGGATTGGTGGCGTCGACCGAGATCGTGTCCAGCAGATTGCCGTTTCCGACGTCCGGTCCGATCCCGAGCGGCAGGAACGCGGCCTGGTTCTGCGACTGGCGGTGGTTCCACACCGCCTTCACCCGGACGTTGAACGCGTCGCTGAATTCCGCGCGCGCGTTGGCGAAGCCGCCGTAGCGCTCGTTCGGGGTGAGAAAGTAGTTGAACGGTGCAAAGTTGAAGCGGTCCGCCGCGGTGAAGGCCTTGAAGTCCCCGGTTGCCAGGGTCGGATCGTACACCGGGCGGCGACCGATCACCGGCGCGCGCAACGTGATGTTCTGGCCGTTGACGAGGAACCGGCCCAGCGGCGTGAAGCTGCTGCACGGGCTTGGATTGATGTCGCAGGTCGTCTGGCCCGGATTGGGGAATTGCGAGATCGAGCGGTTGCTGGCGCGGACCGACTCCTGCTTGGTGTAGAAGCCGCCGACGTCGAGATGAACGCCGTCGGAGCCGCCGCCCCAGCTGAGCTGATAATTCTGCGTCGCACCGTCGTCGTACTTCAGATACTGGCCGTATTGCGCCGACGCGCGAAAGCCGTTCTGGCCGGACCGGGTGATGATGTTGACGACGCCACCGATCGCGTCCGACCCGTAGAGCGCCGACGCCGCCGATTGCAGCACCTCGACCCGCTGGATCATCACGTCCGGGATGGAGTTCAGGTCGACGGTGCCCGGAATGCCGCTGGCGCTGGCACCGTTCACGTAGCGCAACCCGTCGACCAGCACGAGCGTCCGCTTCGCGCCGAGATACCGCAGGTCGATCGCCGCCGAGCCCGCGCCCACGCCGCCGCCGTCGGGCGGATTGCCGAGGTTGCCGGAATTGTTGAATTTGGTGTTGAGACCACCCGACGAGGCGGGAATGCGCTGCAACACGTCGGCGATGGAGGAGAGGCCGGTCTTGGCGATCGCCGCTTCGTCCACGGTGACCACCGGGGAGGGATTGTCGAGCGGATCGCGCCGGATGCGCGAGCCGGTGACGACGATGTCCGTCCCGGTCTCCGCCGCGACATCGGCGGGCGCCTGCTCGGGAGCCGCCTGTGCCCCCGCCGAAGACGGTGCCAAAGCAGTCGCGATGCTCATCACGCCGACGCTCGTCACCAGCCACCTACGTGTCATACGATCCCCCGTGGTTCGGATGCTATGCATCGCATTTATGGATCCATGCTGATCGTCAGACCGGAGGGCTGCAAGGCTTTGCGATGTTTCTCAGTCGATTGTCCGGAAGTTTCCGGGTCGGTGTTGCCCGCCGGCCACATGCTCGAAAGAGCGACGATGGCGGACGCTCGCGGCCGCTTGCATCGTTCCGAGCGCGGAACGTTCCATCGGGCGACGGGGCACGACGGGGCACGACGGGAAAGCGGGCATCGCGGCAGCTCTGGTCGGCGACGCGGATGTCGATCGCACGATCGGTGGAATCGAGGCTGCGCCGCACCGCGACGGGCGGGCGGGGTCCGGTAGGCGACGCGACGATCTCAGGCGGGGGAGGAGCGAGGAAGAGCATGCTCCCGCTACACACCGCGCGGCGGGGCGCGGAAATCGGCGCTGCCGCCGGGGACGGCCGTCATCGGTCCAAGCTCGAGAACAAGCCGACCTCTGCCAGCGCGAGCCGGTCGGCAGGGACCGCCAGATCGGCGAAGCTGAGGCGGACGTAACGGGCCTCGCGGGGCGGGGCGATCGGAAAGCGCTGGGCCGAGCGCGCATAGGCGATGTTCGGCAGCACGCCGCCCGCCGCCGGCTGCCAGGTCGCACCGTCGACGCTGGTCTCAGCGACGAAGCCGCGCGGAGGCGACGCCCGGCTCATCACCGCCCGGCTCGGCACGATGCTGAGCCCGCCGAGACGGACGGGCGCGCCGAGCGCGATCACGACGACGGCGGGGGCGCGGGACGACGGGGCGGGGGCGACCCAGCTGGTACCGGGATCGTCGTCGATCAGCTGCTCCGCGCCCGGCGCGCTCGCCGAGACGATGCGCCATCCGGCGGAGGACAGGACGGTAGGATCGCTGGACCGGACTCGTGCCACCGCGCGGGGTGCAACCGAGCGGAACACCGCGATCCGGCTGATGGCGGGGGGCACCGGCGCGTCGAGGATGGTCAGGCGCAGTCGCCTTGCGCTGACCGGTTGTTCCAGCCGCACGATGCGCGACTGGCCGATGCATTCGTGCTCGGCGATCCGACGCCACGCATCGCCGTCCTCCTGCACGTCGAGCGCGAAGCGGGAGACGCGGACGCCGAGCGGAAGATACTCCTCCAGACGGATCAGGTCGAACGGCCGGCCCGGCGGCAGGTCGAGGATCAGCTCGGGCGTGCTCACCCCGTCGTCGGTCGACCAGTAGCTGCGCCAGTCGCCGTCGAGCACCTTGGCGGCGGCGAAGGCGGGTCCGCGCTCGTGGCTGGCGTGCGCGATCGCGCCTTGCGCGAGGTCGGTCGCGAAGCTCGCGCGGAGAGCGTGGCCGAACGACGCCAGCACCTCGACGTCGTGGGGATGGACCCGACCGCGCCGGTCGGGCGGAATGTTGAGGTGCATGTTGGTGCCGCGCCCGACGCTCTCGTCGAAGAAGCGCATCAGCCGCTGCGGGCTCTTCACCCGGCCGTCCTCGTCGGCGTGGTAGAACCAGCCGGGACGGATCGAGGTGTTGGTCTCCGCCGGCCACCACAGAGCGCCGCCGCGGACGCCCGAATTGCCGTTCTTCTCCGTATAGGGTGCGTCGGGCATGGTCGGCCAGCAGGGATCGCCCGCCACCCCGTGCATCACCGCCGCTGAGCGGCATGAGCGGCGACAGGATCGTCAGGCGGGCCAGCAGTCCAGCGATGCGATCGAGTGCGTGGGTCCAGATCGGTCCGTGATGGCAACGGGACTTCAGGATGCTGCAACCCGGACCGACGAGAGCCGCCTGCCCGACCGGCGCGACCGGATCGGGCAAGCGGCACAGGCCAATCAGAAGCGGAAGCCGACCGTCGCCCGCATCGAATGCCAGCGGAACTTGTCGTCGCTGCGGATGAAGTCGGTGCCGGCGGCGTTTCCGCCGTTGGCGGCATTGGTGAAGGGCGTGCCCGCCGGCCCGGCGGCGCGCACGACGTAATCGTCGTCGCGATATTGGTGGTACAGGTACTCGAGTCCGATGGAGAAGCGCCCGATCCGCTGTTCCACGCCGCCGCCGCCCTGGATGCCGAACTGGTTGCGCTTGCCGCTGCCGGTGAAGGTGTTGGTGGTGTTGGTCGATCCGAAGGCCCGGTCGATCCGGGCGTAACCGGGACCGAAGGTGCCGTAGAACAGCGTCGTGTCGTTGGGCGTGAAGCCGGCTCGCGCGCGGATGCCCGCTTCCCAGTCGATCCCGCGATTGAACACGTAGCTCGCCGGGGTGCTGGAGAAGGCGGTGACGGCGTCGGTGATGTTCGTCGTGCCGAACTCGCCGACGACGCCGACGACGATCCGTCCGCGCTGCGCGTCGAGGCCGACCCGCCCGTAATAGGCCCAGTCGTCCTTGTCGTTCGCGCACGACCCGCCCGCGCCGGGGCTGAGCTGATTGCGTGCCGCGCCGTTGCAGAAGCCCGGCGAGAAGGCGTCCGCGCCCGATCCGGTACGCACGACATCGCCGTACCGGCCGTCGAGGTTGCGGTCGAACAGCACGCCGGAGCCGGTGTCGTTGGGCTGCACGTCGTAGCCGCCCGCGGCGCCGACATAGAGTCCGTTGAACCCCGCATCCTCCTGCGCGGCGGCGGGAAACGTGGTGAGGGCGATGGCGACGCCCGCGGCCAGAGCGATGATCTTCATGCGATATTCCCTTCTGACGAGACGGCGGCGGGCGCGTCGAACGCACCCGCCGGCGAGAGGCAAGGTCGGCTGGCGGTCGTCGGCATCGTCACGGCAAACCCACCCGCAGCGTGGGGTTGGGATTGTTGGTCCCGTTGGGGAAGAAGCCGCCGCCGTTCAGGTTGGCGCCGGTCGCATTCAGGTACACGATGTTGTGCACCTGCCGGCTGTTGCGGCTGTAGGCGATCGCGTCGCCGTCCGCCGGCACGATGTTCGCGGCGCCGCCCGCCGCGGTCAGGCCCTGGTCGGAATCGCCGTTCTGATCGAGCGCGTCGCGGGCATCGGAGATGCGGCCACTGGCGGTGATGAGCGACGCGGTCGTCAAGCCCTTGGCGTACAGGACGGTGCGCACGAGCCCCGCGTGATATGCCTCCGCCGCGAGGATCCCCGCCGCCGCCTCAAGAAAGACCTTGCTGCTCAGCAGCGGGGCGGCGCCCTTGTACGCGGTGACGCCGACGTCCTCGAAGATGTACGCGCCGAGCAGGAAGTTCTCCGGCGACGAATAGGGATTGAAGGTCTCGTTCGCGCCGATCACTCCGGCCGCCCGGGCCGCCGCGGTGAACGCACCGTTGGCATCGCCCGAGATGTTGATGTTGGGCATCGCCACCGCCGCGGAGCCGAGCGCGGTGCGCAGGAACGCGACGTGCGCCGCCTCGTCCGCCGCGATCTCGCGGGCGTAGGCGCCGACCAGCGGGTCACGCGTGAAGTCGACCCGTGCCCCGCCCGTCACGGTGCCCCCGGCGGCTCCGCTGCCGCTGGCGATCTGCGACGCGGGCAGCCCGGTGCCGTTCACGGCGAAGAGGTAGAATTGCGCTTCGAGATACTCGAGGTTGAGCGCCAGGTTGAGGATGTCGCTGTCGGTCACGGCCGCCGGCGTGGGTGTCGGCGTGGGGGTGGGCATGGGCGCGTCGTCGCCTTCGGAATCGAAGCAGCCCGACAGCAGGCTGGCGCCGCCGAGCGCGAGCGTGCCGCCGCCCGCCACCTTCAGGAACTGTCGTCGGGCGCTGCGCCGCGCGTCCGCGGCAGCGAGGATATCGAGAGCTTGGCGATGGTCGATCATGGGAACCGTCCTGAATTTGAAAAAGCCGCTGGGCGTGAGGAACCGGACCGGCCCGATCACGTCGTGGAGCGGATGTTTCCGTTGACGCCGTTCGGGAAGAACCCGCCCATCGTGGTGGTGCCCGCGTTCAGGTAGACGATGTTGAGCACCTGTCCCGTGGTGCGGCTGTACGCGAGGCCGTTGACGTTGAGCGGCGCGATGTTCGACGTCAGCGTGTTGCCGCTGCCCGACGGCGCGATCCCCTGGTCAGCCTCGGGCCCGATACCGCGGATGCGGTCTTCGGCCGGACTTCCATCCAGCGTATCACGCGCGTTGGAGATCAGCTCGGTCGCATCGACCAGCGCCTGCACGCCCTTGGCGTACAGTGTCGTGCGAACGATGGCGGCGTGGTACGCCTCCACGGCGAGAATGCCTGCCGCCGCTTCCAGGAAGGTCTTGTTGCTGAGCAGCGGCGCGGCGCCTTTGTAGGCGGTGACGCCGACGTCCTCGAAGATGAAGGCGCCGAGCAGGAAATCATTGGGCGAGGCATAGGGATTGAACGTCCCCGTCGGCCCGACCACCCCGGCGGCTCGCGCGGCGGCGGTGAACGGTCCGTCCGACGCGCCGGAAATGTTGATGTTCGGCATGGCCACTGCCGCCGAGCCGAGATTGGTGCGCAGGAAGGCGACATGTGCCGCCTCGTCCGCGGCGATCTCCCGCGCATAGGCGCCGACGATGGGATCGCCGGAGAAATCGACGCGGGCACCGCCGGTCACTGTCCCGCCTGCTGCGCCGCCGCCGCTGGCGGTCTGCGACGCGGCCAGGCCGGTGCCGTTCACGGCGTAAAGGTAGAATTGCGCCTCCAGATACTCGAGGTTGAGCGCGAAGTTGAGGACGTCGGCGTCCGTCACCGCCGACTGCGCCAGCGCGGGATCGCTGTAGGCGAAGGCCGATCCGACCGCCGCCGCGCCGAGCGCCGCGGTGAACAGCGCCCTGCGATTGTGTCGTCGCTCGACCCGCGCGTCAAACGCGTCGATGACCAGATCCTGCTGCGTCGTCACTCGGCACCTCCCAATGGCCCGCGAGGGATCGGAACGGTTTCATTCATGCGGGCGTATTCAGCTACGAGTGCCGACGCGGCAGGGATGCACGCAGACCGGGAAAAATTCCAAAGGGACGAGGATTGGCCGAAGAATCGCCACAGGCCGCAGATGAAGACGCATCGACGCGCCGGCAGAGGCTGGCCGCCGCGCTCGTCGCCACCGGGCTGGCGGACAAGTCCGCCTTCGCGCGCGTGTACCGCATGAGCTCGGCGAAGCTCTACGGCGTGTGTCTTCGTATCTGCGGCGAGCGACAGGCGGCGGAGGATGTGCTGCAGGAAGTGTATCTGATCGTGTGGCGGCGCGCGTCGAGCTTCGATCCGCTGCGGTCCAGCCCGATCACCTGGCTCGCCACCATCGCGCGAAACCGGGCGATCGACTGGCGGCGCGCGCACGATCGTCCACCCCCCGCTGCGGTCGGAGATGACGCCGCGTTCGATGGCGATCGTCCGGACCCCGCGCCGGCCGCCGACGACGCGATGATCGTGGACGAGGAGGCGGACCGGCTGCGCCGCTGCCTGACGCTGCTCGGCGAGCGGCCCCGGCGCGCGATCAGCACCGCATTCCTGGACGGACTTACCTACAGCGAGGTCGCGCAGCGCGAGGGCGTGCCGCTCGCGACGATGAAGAGCACCGTGCGACGCGCGCTTCTCGAGCTGCGAAAGTGCATGCGACATGACGCCTGACGATCAGATCGAGGCGGCCGAACTGGCGCTGGGGCTGCTCGAAGGCGGCGATCGCGCGGCGGCCCTGGAGCGGATGCTGGCCGACAGCGATTTCGCCATGGAAGTCGCCTGGTGGCGGGAGAAGCTGGCTGCGCTGATCGCAGGGTATGACGCGGTCGTGCCGCCGGCGGACGTGCTCGCCAGGATCGAGCTTGCCGACCATCGCCCGGCCGGCACGCCCGTCGCGAAGGTGCGCCCCCGCTGGCCGTGGTTCGCCGGCGGCACCGCGGCGGGGGCGATCGCGGCGACCCTGGTCGCGCTGGTGGCCTTTCCCGCTCCGCAGGTCGCCCCCCCGGTCGCGCCGCCGCCCGCCCGCCCGCTGGTGGCGGTTCTGGTTCCCGCCGAGGGGGCCGACCAGCCGCCCATCGCCGCACTCGTCGATCGTCGCAGCGGGTCCGTCCGGCTGACGGCCACGATCGTCGTCCCTGCCGATCGCGTGGCGGAACTGTGGCGTATCGGCAGCGACAAGGTACCGCGTCCGCTCGGGCTGCTGGCCCCGGGGGCGCTCACCCCTGCGCTGCTGAAGAACGCTCGCCTCCCCGGTCGGGACGAGGTGCTGGCGATCTCCATCGAACCGCAAGGTGGCTCACCCACCGGCAAGCCGACGGGCGCGGTGATCGCGACGGGCGCGGTCGTCGACATGACGTAGCTCCGCGCACGACCGGATCGGCTCGATCCCGCGCGAATGTTGGTTCGCCTGTTCGCGCCTTCTTGTGCGTCACCGCCGCTTCGTGATGCTTTCCTCTCCTCCACCAAGATGGTCTGACCTTCGCGCGCTGAAGGGACAGCGGCGTTTTCCCGAAGCGTCGTGGAAGCTGCATTCGACAACCCACGCGCGGAACGTCATACTGGCCGGCAGCTTCGCGCCGCCCGCCGGCGGTACCGCTTCCACACGTACATCGGGAGGCCTTGTGGCCGACGCGCTCCTTCATGGTACCGTGCACGAGGCTTCCGAAGATCTCGAAGCCGCCTTGCGATCGAACGGCGACGTGCTGGCGCTGTGGCAAGGCCTGACGTCGCTTGGTCGCAACGAATTCATCTGCTGGATCGAGGACGCCAAGTTGGCCGCAACCCGCCAGCGGCGGATCGCGCGAACTGGCGAGGAACTGCTCCAAGGCAAGAAGCGGCCGTGCTGCTGGGCGGGGTGCATCCACCGATCCGACAAGGCGCCGAGCCGATGGCAGCAGGCTGTCCTCATCGACGGTAAAGCGAGGACCTCGTCCGCAGGATGACGACGCCGTTCACGTCATGGTGCGATCAGATCAGCCCTCACGGAGATTCGGGAAGATGATCACGGTTTGGGGTGGACAGACCTCGCGTTCGATCAGAGCCGCGTGGGTGCTGGAGGAAATGGGCATCCCCTACCGCCTGCGGCACGTGGACATGCTGGCCGCGCGAAGAGAACCGGAGTGGCTCGCCGTCAACCCCGGCGACTTCCTGCCCGCAATCCAGGACGGGGACGTCACCATGGTCGAGTCCATTGCGATCATGGAATATCTGATGGGTCGTTACGGGCCGACGCCGATGCAGCCCTCGACCGATGATCCAGCCTTCGCGACCTACCAGCAATTTCTCCACCTGGGCGAGGCGGGGCTGGCGACCTTGATGATGGTTCCGTTGGTGAGCGGCTTCATCGCGCCAGAGGCAGAACGCGACAATTGGGGCGCACGTTGGGCGCGCGAATGCGTGGAACGGCGGCTGCTGCTCGTTCGACGGCAGCTCGCTCGCGCTCCCTACATGGCAGGGGAAAGGTTCACAGCCGCCGACATTTCGGTATCCTACGCGCTCAACCTGGGCGCGAACCATGCTGGGTTCGTCATCGGCGACGCCGAAGCCGACTATCTATCCCGCACCACGAGCCGCGACGCCTACAAGCGCGCCTTCGACCGCTCGCATGAACACCCCGCAGTCTAGATCGACAACCGATCAGGGGATGCGCGCTGTATCCGAAACCATGCATCCGTCGAATTCGCGCGCTTGTGCGAGTGGCTCGATCCACGGCCCATTCCCGGCATCGCGCGCCTAAGGCAGCGTTGGATTTCGTCGGTTTTCCGCCAAATCCCGCCACTTGGGGCGGGGCTGGTGACCCCTACGGGAATCGAACCCGTGTTTCAGCCGTGGAGGCAATTTTTGGTGTAAAATCAACGGTCCGTACCCTTCGACCGGGCAAAACTGGCGGAAGCGATATCAATGGGTTGCCACGCTGGGGGTACAGCTAGGCTCCCTGTTCGAGCGGGATCGCCCCTGAAACGGGGTAGGCCGCGTTTGTGGGTGTATCCTTCGAGCTTATCCGCACTATATAGGGGCCTCCTGGGGGTAGGAGTGTTATGGCTGATACGGTGGAGATGAGCGTCCGCAGAACGGTTGAGGATCGCGCTGACACGCAGCCCGACGGCACCGTGCCGGTGGTTGTTGAACGCGATCCGGCCTTGGACATAGCGACTGTCGACATGTCCATCATTGGCTTCCTCGGTCGTGACTTTACCGTCTCCTGCTTCGCTGCCGTGCCGCGGTTTACGGCTATGTACATGAGCAACGCTGGGAACGTTATCGGGCCAGAACGCGTCGATCATCAGACCGCATACCGCGAGACCATTTCCTTGCGGATTGCTCCAGCCGCAGCCAGTCAGCTAGCGGTGGGCTTGGTTCAGGCAATCAAGGATGCGGCACCTGATGCATATGCAGATCTGCATAGGCATCTTATGACGATCCTCGAAAACTCTAGCCAAGAGACACTAAATTGAACCTCTCGCCATTGCCTCGCTACGACACGGGTGCTGTGCGCACTAACGGTCGCGCTACAATCTTCCGAGAAACCGCAACCTTGGGATCGTTCGGGTCCTACGTTGCGGCACTAGCGGTCGGCGCGATGACGACGAGCACTCCAGCTAACGCGTCTTCGTCCAAAAGCTACTCTGTTGCCAGCATCAAGGACGACCTTGGACAGCAGCTCATGCAAGAGGTGGAGGCCCGGTGCGCCGAGCTTGAGGAACTAGCGGAAGACGAGGATCTTCCGTTTAACGCCGCTTCGATGGCGATCCTACGAGGATTTGTAAGAACGAGCGCTACGATCATGCCTGCCGTAGTTCTAACGGATGGTGGTCATCTGCGTGCTATTTGGCGGTCGGGCGATAACGAGCAAGCTGCACTTATTTTCCGATCGGTCGGGGAGATCCAGTTCGTCTTCTTTGCCGAAGCCAATGGTGTGGTGTCGCGTGCCAGTGGCGTTGCTCCGTTGTCGAAGATCGCGGGATTGCTGGTGTCGCACGGTGTGAGCAAGCTAGTTCGAGGCTGATTGTATTGTGGGTGAAGCAGTCGACACGAGCTGCGATATCGTGCGGTACGCTAGTGGAGGTCATGTCCAAGGGGGCGTGGTCTCGGGAGGTGCGTTCAAGCCGCGGCCTGCTGATGACGGCGCTCTTTCGGTCAATCGTTGTGGTGTTTTCTCAAACGATCCAGACGATGACCTTGCGACGATAAGGGATGTTGTCGGTAGATGGATGACTACTCGCGCCACGGGTAGGTTGCTTCAGATTGTCGCAGATTCGATCGGAGCGGTGCTTGCTGATACAGCGGCCAAGTTCTGGCTAGAAGAAGATCCCCGGAGCGGCGAGGGCTTGCCCGATGATCCCTCGCACGCGCTCGTGCATGGTATCCCGACGGACGAGAGCGACGGATCGATAGCGATCAGAGATATGATCGCGATGAAGGTTACTGCCGTGCACGCCGGCAAAAACGATGTTCCGGCTTAGCGGCCAGCGAGCGCGACAATCTGGCCGCTCGTCATACGGTCGGCCGCGCCGCGAGCGACCATCAGGGCGCGAGCGCGCTTGCCATAGTGACGGACCATCTCCGGCGACATGCCAAGGATCTCCCCCACCTCGCTGTCGTTCAAGCCGCGCTCCAGCAGGTAGCAGCAGGCGTTCTTCCGCAGCCCGTGGAATGTGAACCGCGCGCCCTCCGCGATGACCTCGCGGGCGACAAGGTCCGCGGAGACCTGCTGGACGGCTTCGTGGTCCATCAGCGCACGGAGGCGCTCCTGCAGAGCGCCGGTCGTCTTGAACGGTGCGCCGCTGCGCTCGTAGAGCAGCGTGACGGAACGCCGCGGCAGCTTGGCCAGCTCCTCGGTCCAGAATGGGTGCATCGGCACGGCGACGTGCTTTACGATCCCGCCGCGGCGTCGCTTCTCCTGGTCCAATTCCATGATGCCGCCGGAGATCCAGCCGTACTGCATCCGGACGAGATCGCCGATGCGCTGTCCGGAGCAGAGCGCGCTGACGATCGCCAGCCGGGTCATAGGCGTGGCCACCTCCAAGCAGACGCGCAGAAGGTCGGCCGGCCATGGCTCATGCTCGCCAGTCCGCAGGATCGGCACGTTGTCGCAGGGATTGTCGTCGCGCACGCCCAGGCGGACCGCATGACGCATCAGCGACCCGAAGACGCTTAACCAGACGTTGGCCTTGCCCGGCGTGTCCAGCAGGCGGTCGCGCAGCTTGTAGACATGGACCGGCCGCACGCCCGAGGTGCTGCGGTGACCGTCCTTCTCGGCGATCAGATCAAGGTAGCGAGCCTGGTTCTCGCGGGTTCGGCTGCTCTTCGCCTTCCACTCCGCGCTGGCGCGATAGCTCGCGACCAGCCAGCCGAGTGTCCCGTGCGCGGGGCCGGGCTTCACGATCTCAGGGGCGGAGAGCCGTGCGTACTCGGCCGCGAAATCCGGATCGTCGATCGCGGGCAGGCGGTGATAGGAATCCTTCCCCGCGACCTTGCGGCGGAAGTAGAGCCGTCCGCCGATCTCCTTCACTGTCAATCGGCGTCCAAAAAGGACCCCCTATCGGCGTGCAAAAGGGACCCCCTTCGTCAAGCAGCGTGACGGGTATGGGGGTCGCACCGTTCGCGCTGGTTGCGGCGTAGGGCGGGCGTAGCCCGA
>NZ_JAAVJH010000006.1 GCF_012035195.1 Sphingomonas corticis | reverse complement strand
CGGGCTACGCCCGCCCTACGCCGCAACCAGCGCGAACGGTGCGACCCCCATACCCGTCACGCTGCTTGACGAAGGGGGTCCCTTTTGCACGCCGATAGGGGGTCCTTTTTGGACGCCGATTGACAGCCACGGTCGCCATCAGCAGCACCGTGGCGGTGATCGCGCCGCTCACCACGGCATAGCGCGCGCGTTGCAGTCCGCTGGCCGCCGCTGCGGCGCCGGCCGTCAGGATCGCCAGCAGCATCGGCGTTCGGTGTACCGACAGGCCGGCGAGGGTCGCCACCACGATCCCTGCCGTCGTGCCGCAGACCCGCTCCAGCCCGCGCCAGCCGGTGTCGCGCAGGCCGGGCTTGAGCACGATCGCGGCCGTCATCGCGGCCCAATAGCCGTGCGACAGCCCCAGCGCGCCGCTGGCAAGCAGGGCCACTACGACGCAGATCGCTGCGCGGAGGGCGTGGAGGGCCATCTCCGCCGGTCGGGCCTTCGCCGATGATGGCGTCATGAGCACCGGTGGGTCGCCGAACAGAGCGACCAGCGCCGCGACGCAGGCGATCTGCACGGCCATGCCGAGCGCGACGAGTGCGGCCCGGTCTACCGCGCCAGCCGGACCGGAGGGGTAGTGGGTGGCGATCAGCGCCGCCACCACGAATTGCAGCCATGCCCACCACAATTCGCCGCTCCGCAGCCCTGCCGCACCGAACGAAGCGGCCACCGCACCGGTAAACGCCAGCGTCGCAAGTAGATCGCGGCCGCATAGCGTGCCGAGCAGGGTCATGGCGACCATGCCCAGCCCGGTCCATGCCATCGCATTCCAGCGCCGTCGCCCGATGCGGCGCGTCGCACCCATGCCGATCGAGAAGGCCGCGCCCGCCGCGATCGAGCCAGCGACCGGGCGGTCCAGTGCGATGCCGCCGATGAGCAGCAGCAGCATGGCCGGCAGGGGCAGCATGGCGGTGCCGACGTCGAACGCCAGCGCCGTCCGCCACCCGCGCGGCCGAGGTGAAGCGTCGTCGCTCAAGGCAGCGCGTAGGCGATCACGTAATCCCCGCGGTCGGGCGACTGCCGCGCGCCGCCCGCGGTGACGACGACGTACTGCTTGCCGGTACGCGGCGAGCGATAGGTCATCGGCGATCCGCCGCTACCCACGGGCAACCGACCCTTCCACAATTCGCGTCCCGTCGCGCTGTCGAGCGCGCGCAGGTAATAGTCCTGCGTGCCGGCGAAGAAAACGAGCCCGCTCTCCGTGGTCAGCGCACCGCCCAGCGTCGGCATCCCGATCGGGATCGGCAGGTGCATCTTGATCCCGAACGGCCCGGTGTCGCGCACCGTGCCGAGCGGTACCTGCCACGCCACCTTGCGCGCGGCGAGGTCGATCGCGGTCATCGTGCCGTACGGCGGCTTCTGGCAGGGTATGCCGGCGACGGAGACGAAGCGGTCGCGGCGCGAGCCGTAGGGCGTACCGGTCATGGTCGAGACGCCCATCTCCGTCCCCGACGCCGGCCCCGCCGGCATCTTCGCGCGTGGCACCAGCTCGTTCCACAGGCCGATGCGCATGTCGTTGACCAGCATGTAGCCGGTGGTCATGTCGATCGACACGCTGCCCCAGTTCATGCCGCCCAGCGATCCGGGGAATTGCAGCGTCCGTTTCACGCCCGGCGGGGTAAAGGCGCCGTCGTAGCGCATCCGGCGAAAGGCGATGCGGCACAGCATCTGGTCGATCGGAGTCGCGCCCCACATGTCCGCCTCGGTCAGCCGCTCCGTCCCGATCGACGGCATCGACGAGAAGGGCTGCGTGGGCGAATAGACCTCCTCGGGGATCAGGCCGCGCGGTACCCGCCGCTCCGCGACCGGCGCGATCGGGCGACCGGTCGCGCGGTTCAGCAGGAAGATCTGGCCCTGCTTCGTCACCTGCACCAGCGCGGGCAGCGTGCCGCCGCGCCCATCGGGGATGTCGTACAGCAGCGGCTGCGCCGGCATGTCGAAGTCCCACAGGTCGCGGTGCACGGCCTGGAAGCGCCAGCGCGGCCGGCCGGTAGCGACGTCGAGCGCCACGACCGAGGAATTCCACATATTGTCGCGCGCGGTGCGGGTGGCGCCGAAGAAGTCGGGCGTGGTGTTCCCGGTCGGCAGGTAGACGAGGCCGAGCGTCGCGTCATAGGCCATGCCCGCCCAGACGTTGGGCGTCGCGCGGGTGTAGCTCTGCCCGGGCGGCGGCCGGCGGGTGATCGCGGGATTGCCGGGATCCCACGCCCAGCGCAGGTCGCCGCTCGCGACGTCGTACGCGCGCACCACCCCGCCCGCCAATCCGGTCGAGACGTTGTCGGCGATGCGTCCGCCGACGATGACGAGGTCGCCCGCCACCAGCGGCGCGGCGGTCTGGGTATAGTAGCCGGGCTCGATAAGCCCCATGTCGACCTTCAGGTCGACCTGGCCGTTGTTGCCGAAGCCGGGGCATGGCCGCCCGTCGGCGGCGTCGATGGCGATCAGCCGCGCATCGCCGGTGGTGACGAACAGCCGCTGCCGGCACACCTCACCGGAGGGCGCGGCGGCCGCCTGATGATAACCGAGCGAGCGGCAGCGCTGCCACCCCGGGACCGTCGAGTTCGGGTCGAAGCGCCACTTGCGCCGTCCGCTATCCACGTCCAGCGCGATGACCCGGTTGAACGGGGTGCAGACGTAGAGCGTGTCGCCGACCTGGAGCGGCGTGTTCTGGTCCTCCGCGCCGAACCCGTCGCTGACCGCCACGTCGCCGGTATGCGCGGTCCATGCCGGGGTCAGCCGCGACACATTGTCCTTGGTGATCTGCGTCAGCCGCGCGAACCGCGTGCCGCGGTCGTCGTTCGCCCAGGCGGTCCAGTTCTCCTGGGGGCCTTTCTGCGTCACCGCCAGCCTCGGCGCCGGACCTTGCGCCGCGACGATCGGGACCGGCATGAAGGCGTAGATCCCGGTCGCGACCAGCGCGGCGACGAGGACCGCCGCGCCGCCCCAGGCCACCCGGCGTCCCCGCGGCGCAAGCAGCGGGTACAGCGCCGCGACCGCTGTCGCGAGCACGGCCAGCGCGACCAGCCGGCTGACCAGCGGCCAGAATGCGAACCCCGCATCGCCCAGCGCCCAGACGATCGTGGCGGCGAAGGCCGCGCCGTACAGCCACGCACCCGCGACGCGGCGCCGCGCGATCAGCACGCCCGACGCGGTCATCACCGCGCCCATCAGCAGGAAATACCAGCTGCCGCCGACACCTGCGAGCATCACCCCGCCGATCGCCATCGGCACGCCGAACAGGCAGATTGCAGCGCCGAGCAGCCGCAGTGTCCAAGTAATGATCGAAGCCCGCCGCTGATTCGTCACCATTGTCCCCCGACGTCGTTGGCCGACCCTATCTACAAGATCTCCCTTACCATATTTTTTGTCTTCGTATCCCGAAAGATGCTCGTCATAAACTCACTATAAGCAACCGTAATCTCTAGTTTTATTTGGAACGCTGCACATTTTCTTCCGAACGGTGGGAGCATTCAGATCGTTGCGAGCAGCGTATCGAGCGAGCGCTTGACCGCCCGATACCGTCGCCGAGAGCGCGGCGGGCAAGGTCGACGGCATCGACGCCGTCAAGCCGGTGCGATCGGCGGCCGTGCGGAGGCGCCCTGCCGTGACCCTCAGAGGTCGGGGTCAGCCGAAGCCCTGTGCTGTGAAATCTATGCGTCGGGCATCTGCCAGCGAGATGGTCATGGGACGCCGGTGGTGGCGGTCTGGCGCGACCGTCGATCGTGGCGGCGGCATCGACCCTTCACATCTTCGACCGCAAGGTGAAGCGGGTGATCTCCGATGGCACGCCGAGGCGGAGCGCGAAGCCCGGCCACAGGCCGGTGCCGTTGCTGACGTAGAGGGTCATGCCGCCGACCTGATAGCGGCCCGCGACGAAACCGGCGTTCGCGCGGGCGACGAGCCGATCCAGACCGACGATCATGCCGCCATGCGTGTGGCCCGACAATTGGAGCGCCACGCCCTTCGCCGCGGCGTGCCGCGCCCGCCGCGGCTGATGATCGAGGAGGACGATCGGTGCCCCGGCAGGGGCACCGCGCAGCGCCAGCCCCACGTCCGGGGCCGCCTCCCCGACACTCGGGGCGGACAGATCCGTCACGCCGGCCACGACGAGTTCCGCGCCGCCGCGCCGGATGACGGTATGCGCATTCGGCAGCATCCGGACACCGAGCGAGGTCAGGTGCCGCATCCACGCGCCATAGTCGAAGAAATATTCGTGGTTGCCCGGTATGGCCCAGACGCCGTCGGGCGCTTCAAGCGCCTGAAGCGGCGCCACATCGTCGCGTCGCATGTCGACCGAGCCATCGATGAAATCGCCTGTGACGACGATCACGTCGCTGCCCGCGGCGTTGGCGCGCGCCACGACCGCGCTTGCCCAGGCGGCCGGGAACAGCTTGCTGATGTGAAGATCGGTCAGTTGGAGGATCCGATATCCCTCGAACCGCGGCGGCAGACCCGCAATTGCCACCTCGACGTCCCTGATCGGCGGAACCCGCACGGCATTGGCGACCGCGATCGCGCTGGCCAGCGCCGCCAGTCCCATCGCCCCGTAGCGCAGGGCGCCGGGTAACGCGGCGCGCTGCCATCGGACCACCGCCGTCACCAGCAGGCCGAGATCGAGCACGATCTGGAGGAGCATGAGCAGCACCAGCGCGCCGAATGCCCAGTTGAAGAGCATCACGACCGGGCGCGGGAACTCAGGGGAGAAGACCGACCCCGAGGATAGCCGGCTCCAGAGGTGATATTGCGAGACACCGAACAGGAGCAGCGCGACGACGACCTTGCTCCACAACGGCAGCGCCAGCGGCCAGAGGGTGCGGGACACGACGTAGATCGCCGGGATCAGGAAGACGAGGAAGATGATCGGCATCCTTCAGGGAGCATCGGCAAGCGGCCGCCGACAAACAGAACGCTTTAACGCCGCTCGGCGCGAGAGGCGACCAGCGATCCGCCGCCGGATGCAGGGCATCAGTGTTCGGTCAACTCGGCGACCTCGAAGTCGAAGCTGCGCCAGCCGTAGCGCCTCGCGGCCTGTTCGGTCAGCGCCTTCTTGCTCGTCGCCTCGCGGGCGGAGGTGGCGTGTCCCCAGAACACCTCTGTCTTGCCGTCGCGCAGATGCGCGACGATGCGCCAGTAATGCGTGAACGGCGCGGCGGTGGGACCGATCGTCTTCACGTAGCCGTCCGCCATCGTCGCGGTCAGGTAGCGCTTCTTTCTCGCCATCTCCGCCCGATAGCGCACGGCCGTTCGGGGTGGGAGGGGAACCGGCTTCAATCCTTGCCGGGAAGCGCAATCCGATAGGGTCCCGATCGCGCCGCCAACCGCTCCCCCTTCCAGCTCAGCCGCACCGCCCCGTCGCGAACCAGCCCGTCGATCGCCGCGTGCACGGACGGCATCGCACTGCGCCAATCCTCTGGAGACCGTGCGCGCGCCACCTCGCTCGGGCAGATCGTCGCGCCTGCCGCGCGGCGGGCGAGAAGGTCCAGTACCGCAGCGCGCGCATCGCTCAGTCCTTCAGGTCGGCTCCGCACGCCCGCGGGTCAAGCCTCAGGCGGTTGCGCCGACCAGCCCCGCTCGCCTATGGGGCGGCCATTCGCAAGGACCCGGTGAAATTCCGGGTGGCTATTCCGGCCGCCGATCCGCCGGACAACAACACGCACCCGATGAGATGCGCCGCCCGGCGCCCGTGCCCTGTTGTGGACATTCGATGACCTTCGACTTCGCTACCTATCGCCGCCAGTGGCTCACTGACGGCGCCGCCGCCCGCCGCGACATCCTGGCCGGCATCGTCGTCGCGCTCGCGCTGATCCCGGAGGCGATCGGCTTCTCGATCATCGCCGGCGTCGATCCGCGCGTCGGCCTCTACGCCTCGGTCGCGATCGCGATCACCATCGCGCTGATCGGCGGACGGCCGGGCATGGTCTCCGCCGCCACCGCTGCCGTCGCCGTGCTCGTCGGCCCGCTCGTGCGCGATCACGGCGTCGAATACCTCTTCGCCGCCACGATCCTGATGGGGCTGATCCAGATCGTCGCCGGGCTGCTGCGGCTCGACCTGCTGATGCAGTTCGTCTCGCGCTCGGTCATCACCGGCTTCGTCAACGCGCTGGCGATCCTGATCTTCATGGCGCAGCTTCCGCAACTGACCGGCGTCGGCTGGCAGACCTATGCGATGGTCGCGGGCGGGCTGGCGATCATCTACGGCGTGCCGCGCGTGACGAAGACGGTGCCGTCGCCGCTGGTGGCGATCCTGGTGCTCAGCGCGATCAGCATCGGGTTCGGGCTGCCGGTGAACACGGTCGGCGACATGGGGCGACTGCCCGACGGCCTGCCGAGCCTCGCCTGGCCCCAGGTGCCGCCGACATTGGACACGTTGCGGATCATCCTGCCCTATTCGCTGGCGATGGCCGCGGTCGGCCTCCTCGAATCGCTGCTGACCGCGCAGATCGTCGACGACATGACCGACACCGACAGCGACAAGCGTCGCGAATGCGCCGGACAGGGCGGCGCCAACATCGTCGCCGCGCTGTTCGGGGGCATGGGCGGCTGCGCGATGATCGGCCAGTCGGTCATCAACGTGACCTCCGGCGGGCGCGGTCGACTCTCGACCTTCGTCGCGGGTGCATTCCTCCTGTTTCTGCTGGCTGTGCTGGGGCCGTTCGTCGGGCGAGTGCCGATGCCGGCGCTGGTCGCCGTCATGATTATGGT
The DNA here is from genome assembly GCF_012035195.1 of Sphingomonas corticis. Taxonomy (GTDB): domain Bacteria; phylum Pseudomonadota; class Alphaproteobacteria; order Sphingomonadales; family Sphingomonadaceae; genus Sphingomonas; species Sphingomonas corticis. Next base: position 341,797 of record NZ_JAAVJH010000006.1, on the reverse strand, counting down.
GTCGATCGGCACGTTCAGCTGGAACTCGATCCCGAACCTGCGGCGGCATCCGCCCACGTCGTCGGTGGTCATGCTGACGACGGTGGTGGTGGTCGTCGCCACGCGCGACCTGTCGCTGGGCGTGCTGGCCGGCGTGCTGCTGTCGGGCATCTTCTTCGCGGGCAAGGTGCAGCGGATGTTCTCGGTCGAGCAGTCGATATCGCCGGACGGCGCCCACGCGACCTACCGCGTGGAGGGCGAGATCTTCTTCGCCTCGGTCGACCGGTTCAACCGCGCCTTCCAGGCCGGAGACAGCGCCAGCCGCATCGTCATCGACGTGACCGCGGCGCATTTCTGGGACATTTCGGGTGTCGGCGCGCTGGACAAGATCGTCGCCCGGCTGCGTCGCGAAGGGCGCGCGGTCGAGGTGATCGGCTACAATCGGGCGAGCGCCGACCTGATCGACCGCTTCGCGCTCCACGACAAGACCGGCGTGGAGATGGGGCTCGCGCCGCACTGAGCGGCGTCGGCCGCGCTACGATCGCAGGCGCGCCTCTTCCTCCTGCCGCTTCCACTCCGCGGTCCGCAGCGTGACATAGTCGCGCAGAAGCTGCACCCGGCGCGGGCGGAAGCTGCGCCCGCCGCGTTCCAGCGCCTCGATCCGCGGCACCTCGAACGTCCGGTGCGCCTCGCGCAACACGCACCAGCCCACCAGCATCAGCGTCTTCGGGCTGTAGGACAGGCCGAGCGGCAGGATCTCACGCGCGGTCCGCCGCCCCTTCGCGTCACGATTGGCGATCCGGACGCTGAACTCGTCCCGGCAGGCTTCGCGCAGCAGATCGAGGTGGATCGTGTTCGCAGCGTGCGGCTCGGGCGGACGCCACGATCGCTCGATCCGCGACTGGTGTCGCGGTCCGGCGAGCGCATGGGCGACGCGAAGTAGGACCAGGCCGGTCCACAGTCCTGTGACGCTGCCGGGCAGGATTCATGACCGGGATTTGCCATCGATCGGCGGTTGAAAAATGCCACCGACCGATCATCGGCCGCTTGCCATTTTTCGCGCCTTTTTGTACCCCTCGCTGTGCAACTCGCAGATGTGCGGGCTGTTCGTTGACGTGGGTTCAACGACTTGGCGGGCCGGGAAAATCCTGTCTCCCCGACCAAAGCAGCGGTGGCGGGCCTGTAGCTCAACGGTTAGAGCTGGCCGCTCATAACGGCTAGGTTGCGGGTTCGAGTCCTGCCGGGCCCACCATCCCGCCTTCGTCCGCCGCGACCAGCACCTCCGCCAGCGACGCGGGCTCGAACCCGTGCCGAGCCAGCGCAGGCAGCACCGCATCCCACCAGGCGTGAAATCGCGCCAGCTCTGCGTCGTCGCGCACGTAGGGCGTGTTGCCCGGCACCAGCGAGGGGGAGTGGAAGGAGAGGACCAGCAGTCGCTCGCCATCCTGCGCCGCCGCGCGCACCGCCGCCACCGACTCCGCCGCGCACACGCCCTCCGGCGTCAGCGGCACGCGCGAGTGGAGGCCCGCGCGCGCCAGCAGCCCGCGCCCCTTCGGCACCCGCCGCGCCGCTTGCGGCAGCCACTCGCCCGCGCCGCGCCAGCGCCCGACGTCCACGGTCGACAGCGGCAATTCCAGCAACCCCTCGCGCGTGCGGAACGCGGCATTGCCGACATGGGAGAAATCCGCTCCGCCCGCCGCACGGTAATCGTGCCGCGCGCGCATCGACGTGTCGACGCGGATGCCGCGTTCCGCGAGCAGCGCCAGCGATGCGGGACCAAGGCCGTAGCGCCCGGCCCGGTACGCGCGCGGTGCCGCGCCGGTGGCGCTCTCGATCGTGGCGATCAGCGTGTCGAGCTTCGCCGCCTCCACCTCGCGCGGCAGGTTGCCGACGAAGGACGCCCCCTCCCCCGCCGGCTCGCGATCGGGCGGATTGACCCAGGGGTGAAGCTGCGCGCCGATCTCGGCGCCGGCCAGCGCGGCGACGGTGGCGATGGCGCGCGGATTGGCGGCGACGGGGTGGTCGACCAGGTAGAGCGGTCCGATCCCCGCGTCCGCCAGCCGCGCGTGCATCGCCGGCAGCGCCGCCACCGCGGTCACGCCGCGCGCTGCACGGGAGAAGGGCTTTCGCCAGTCGAACTCCTCCTCCACGTCCACGCTGACGAGGAAACGGCGCCCGAACGATGACGGCCATGCCACCCGCGCCGCCGCGGGCGTCGCGAACCGCATCCGGTGAAGCGTGACCGCGGCGTCGGCGGTCACGGCGTGCTGGTGGAAGCCTGCCCCATGATCGTGGTGGAAGCCGCCGGCAGCGTCAGTGTCAAGCGATCCCGCTCGAACGCCAGCCCGCCTCCGAGCTCCACGGCGAGGTGCCGCGCGAGTCGAAGCGAGAAACCGATGCCCAGCAGCGGCGCTCCTTCCACGTCGCCGGCGCGCTCGTCGTCCATCGCCAGCAGCTCCGCCTCGCTGCGGCTCGCCAGCGCCAGCGGCCGGTCGATCGTCAGGCGGATCATCCCCGCGGGATCGCCCGCCACCGCCTGCGTTCGCACCACCTCTCCGGCCGCGGCGGTGGACAGCAGGCTGGCGAGCAGGCGAGAGATCAGCCGCTCCAGCGCGGGCGCGTCCGCCGCCCAGGCCGCGCCCTCGTCCGCCGCGACGGACAGGCGGGCACCCCGCCGTGCCGCCAGCGGCGCCATCTCCGCGGCGATCCGTTCCAGTAGCGGCGCCGCGCCCACCACGTCGTCGCGCAGGTCCAGCGCGTCCGCCTCCAGCCGCGCGGCGGTGTCGAGGTCGTCGATCGCGCCGACCAGGCCGCCGACGTGCCGCCGGATCGTGGCCGCGCGATCGCGATAGATCGACGGCACCGGCCCCAGCAGCTGCTCGTCGATCAGCTCGGCGAAGCCGGCGATCGCGGTGGTGGGCGTGCGCAACTCGTGCACCAGCCGGCGCAATCCCTCCACCGCCGCGCCGCGCGGACGCAAGCGGGCGGCGTCCTCCTCCAGCCGGGGGCGGCGCGCGCTGCCGCGATAGCCGATGAAGGCACCGCGGGCGGGATCGAACAGCGGCACGGCGGAAATGCGCCAGTCGCCCGACAGCGCGGACTCCCCGCGCACCGACAGGCGGGCATCGCCGAAGGCGGCGCGCTTGCGGAACGCGCCGGCGGCGACGCCGTCGACGCTGGGCGCGGCATCCGCGGCATGATCCAGCGACAGGCCGATCACCGCGCCGCGTGGCGCGCTGTCGATCCAGCGGATCACCCCCGCGGCGTCCGTCTCGAACCGGAAGGCGGTCACGGCGGTGTCGGCGGCGAGCGGCCCGGTGGCGCGCTGGCGCTGATAGGCGGCGATGCGATCGACCAGCTCGGCGATCTCGAACCGCTCGTGCGGCCCGTGGTCGCGCGCGGCGGCGACCGGGGGCAGCGTGGCGGCGATGTCGCCCAGCGCGCGGAAGGCATCGGTCGCGGCTTTCGGGGCGGCGACCTTCTCAGGCGGTGCGGCTGCAACCGACTCCCGCGCCTCGTGCGACAGTGCGAAGTCGGTGCTGCCGAAGCTCTCCAGCGCGCGTACCGCGGTCGGCGGCAGGTCGCCGCGCCGCCGCAGCACGCTGCGCCCGTGCGGGCCGAGGCGCGGCAGCAGCCAGTCCCAATCCTCCGGCGACAGCCGCGCCGCGCGCAGTACCGCCGCCGTCACTTCCGGCGTGTCGTCGGCCAGGAACGCGATCAGCGTTACGGGCGGGTCGGCGAGCGCCAGCCCGCGCGCCAGCGCCGCGCGCTGCTCCGCCGGCATGGTGGGGCGCAGCGCGGCGAGCCGTTCGCGCAAGGTATCGTCCAGCGAGGCACGGCCCCGCGCGATCAGGTCGACGAGCTGGCGATAGGCGGCGCGCGCACCGAAGGCGGTGCTGGTGTCGGCGGCGAGCACGGTCTTCAAGCTGTCGTCGAACCGAACGCGCACCCGGCATCACTCCCGCCGCGATCCGGCGGGACCGCTGTCACGTCGGGCATAGGGGACGCGTCGCTGCGGCGAAACGGCGAGGAAATCGCATCTGTCGCAGCTTGGCACAATTGCCAGCGGGCGCAACTTTCCTGTAGCGCGGGTTTGCGAAGCTATCGCGATCGTGCGCGGAGGGGATGAGTAGCGTGATGACCTTGGACCGGATCGACCGCGACATCCTGAACCTTCTGCAACAGGACGGACGGATGACCAACGTCGAACTGGCGGAACGGGTCGGACTCACCGCGCCGCCGTGTCTGCGCCGCGTGCGTGCGTTGGAGCAGGCGGGCGTGATCCGCGGCTATCACGCGGAATGCGACGCGGCGAAGCTCGGCTTTCCGATCACCGTCTTCGCCATGGTCAGCCTGAAGAGCCAGGCCGAGCACGACCTGGCCACGTTCGAGAAGCACGTCGCCTCCATTCCGGAAGTGCGCGAGTGCCACATGCTGAACGGCGAGATCGACTTCATCCTCAAGATCGTCGCGTCCGATCTCGAGAGCTTCCAGCGCATCCTGACGACGCACCTGACCCCCGCACCCAACGTGGCGAGCGTCAAGTCCTCGCTGACGATCCGCACCGCGAAGACGCTGCCGGGCGTACCGATCGCGTAGCGCCGGTCGTCCAAAAGGAAACGCCCGGCGCCGGATGATCCGGCACCGGGCGTTCCCCGTTGCAGAAGCGAGCGATCAGCCGACCGGCGGGTGATCGAGGAACAGCAGCCACATCGCCGCGATGCCGTCGCGCGGCGGCGTCTTCACCGTCTCGAAGGCGGTCTTCGCGCCGGCCTTGTCGCCCGAGTTGGCGAGCGCGATGCCGATGCGCGTGTTCACCGCGTCGGCGTCGACCGAACCCTTCTGCAAGGCGACGCGGTACAACTCCACCGCCTTCGCCCAATTGCCCGAGCCGAGATAGGCGTCCGCGGTGCTGTTGGCGAGCTTGCCGTTGGCCGCGGCCTTCGCGCGCGTCTCCAGCCCGGTCAGCGCGCCCTCGTTCCCGATCGACGTGTTCGCCGCGGCGAGCAGGCCGGACGCGGTAGCGTTGCCCGCGGCGATCTTGCCGGCGGTCTTGCCCTCGTTCAGCACCGCCTTGGACTCCCACGGGATGCCGAGGTCGAGCGCGTATTGCGCGTAGATCACGTAGTCATATTCGTCGGCCAGCGCCTTGCCGGTGCGCAGCAGGCGATAGAGATCGACCTTCTGCGGCTTGTCCGTGGCGACCACCGCCTGCGGCTGGATGCCCCAGAACACGACCATGTCGCGCCAGTTCTTCACGGTCGGATAGGCGGACAGGTAGCGGCGGATCCATGCCTGCGTGTCCGCGGCCATGCGCTTCTGGTGGGTCTGGGAGATGGCGAAGCGGTACAGCTGCTCGTCCGGCTTCTGCCCGGCGGCGACCTGCGCGTCGATCAGCTTGGCGAGGTCGGCCTGGCCGCCGGCCACGTCGCCCGACGCCATCTTCAGCTTCACGAGGTTGAGCGGCAGGTTGGGATCCTGATAGCCCAGCTGCTGCGCCTGCTGGAAATAGGTCGCGGCGCCGGCATTGTCCTTCGCGTTGGAGGCCATCACGCCCAGCTGATAGGCGAACTTCGCCTTGTCGGCCTGCGGCGTACGCGGCGCGGCGATCAGCGCCTCCAGCGGCGCCTTCAGCCCCGCGGTGGCGCCGCCGCCGGCGGCCTGCGACTTCAACACTTCCACGTTCAGGCGGGTGGAGGCGGCGATGTAGCGCTCGTCGTCGCTCTTCGCCGCGGCTTCCATCTGCGCCACCAGCGGGTCGGCAGTGGCGGTGTCCTTCGCCGACACGGCGGCCTGCGCCTTCACCGCGATCTCGCGGAACTCCTTGGACAGCTTGAAGTCGGCGGGCTTCGCCTCCTTCTCCTTCTTCTGCGCCGCCGCGGGCGCGGGCAGGAGCGCCAGCGGGGCGACGCCGGCCATCAGCGCGGCGGCCAGGAAGGCGTTGGTGATCCTCTTCATCGACACGTCTCTCCGATCTCGCGGGCGTTGGTCGCCGGAGCCGCCTCTCTACGGGCGGCCCGGCGCAGGTTCAAGGAAAGTGGACAGGCCCTGCCCCGCACGCGCTGAACCGGGATTGAACGCGTCGGGTTCCAAGTAGCGGTTGAAGCTGGCCACCGGCACGGATAGCGACGCGGGTACGATGATCGCCGTCCTGTCACCAGCCAAGACGCTGGACCTCGCCACTCCGCCGCCCTTTCCCGCCACGCCGGCGCGCTTCGCCGCGGAGGCGGCGGTGCTGGCGAAGGCGGCATCGCACCTGACGCAGAAGAAGCTCGCCGAGCTGATGCACATCTCGCCCGCGCTGGCGAAGCTGAACGCCGATCGCTTCCGCGACTTCGATACGGCGGCGGAGCGCCCAGCGCTCTACACCTTCGCCGGCGACGTCTATGCCGGGCTGGAGGCCGCGACGCTGGACGCGGAGGCGGTGCGCTTCGCGCAAGGCCATCTGCGGCTGCTGTCCGGGCTCTACGGCCTGCTGCGCCCGCTCGACGCGATGCGCCCCTATCGACTGGAGATGGGCACGCGATGGGCACCGCGGCGGCGGAAACTGACGGACTGGTGGGGCGACCGCATCGCATCGGCGCTGGCCGAGGATGTCGGCACGGAGGGCACCGGCACCGTCCTGAACCTCGCCAGCCAGGAATATTGGGCGGCGGTGGACGGCCGGCTGCCCGCCGCCGTCCGCGTGATCGCCGTCGACTTCCGGGAGGCGGACGGCCGCTTCGTCAGCTTCCACGCGAAGAAGGCGCGGGGCATGATGGCACGCTGGATGGCGGAGCATCACGTGACCGACGCCGATGCGATGCGCGGCTTCGACAGCGCAGGCTACGCCTATGATGCCGATGCCAGCACGGCGGACGGCTGGACCTTCCGGCGGCGGGCATGAGCGCCACCGTCGTCATCGGCGCCGGGGGCGGGATCGGCGCCGCGCTGGCCGACGCGATCGCGGAGGAGGGCGAGACCGTCCACCGCCTGACCCGCGCGGAGCTGGAGCTGACCGACGAGGCCGGCATCGCCGCCGCCGCCGCGCGGGTCGGCGCGCCATCGCGCGTGATCGTCGCCACCGGGCTGCTTCACGAGGACGGACTGGGGCCGGAAAAGTCGATCCGCGAGCTCGACCCGGCGTGGCTGGCGCGGCAGTTCGCGGTGAACGCGATCGGCCCCGCGCTGGTCGCCAAGCATTTCCTGCCGGTGATGCCGCGCACGGGGCGCACCGTCTTCGCCGTGCTGTCCGCGCGGGTGGGCAGCATCTCCGACAACCGGCTGGGCGGCTGGTACGGCTATCGCGCGGCCAAGGCGGCGCTGAACCAGCTGGTGCGCACGCTGGCGGTGGAGGATCGCCGCCGCAACGAGCGCGGGATCGTGGTCGCGCTGCATCCCGGCACGGTGGACACGCGCCTGTCGAAGCCGTTCCAGCAGGCCGGGCGCGACCTGTTCTCGCCCGGTCGTGCCGCAGTGCAGCTGCTCGACGTGATCGACGGCCTGCGTCCCGCCGACAGCGGCAGGCTGTTCGCGTGGGACGGCACGGAGATCGCGCCGTAGCCATCCGCCCCGCATCCTCGCGCGCGTACGCGTGCGCGTGACTTTGCGGTCGCGCGGGCCTACATCGGCCCCGCAACGACACCTTCGAACGAAAGAGCTTCCTTGACCGACGAGACCCTGCTCGCCGACCCGTCAGACATCGCGCCGATCTCCATCGTCGAGGAGATGAAGACGAGCTACCTCGACTACGCGATGAGCGTGATCGTGGCGCGCGCGCTGCCCGACGTGCGCGACGGGCTGAAGCCGGTGCATCGCCGCATCCTCTACTCGGCGAACGAGAGCGGGTTCCTCTACAACCGCCCGTTCCGCAAATCCGCGCGCATCGTCGGCGACGTGATCGGTAAGTACCACCCGCACGGCGACACCGCGATCTACGACGCCCTGGCGCGCATGACGCAGGACTGGTCGATGCGGCTGCCGCTGATCGACGGCCAGGGCAACTTCGGCTCGATGGATCCCGATCCCCCCGCCGCGATGCGCTACACCGAGGCGCGGCTGGCGAAGTCGGCGAACTTCCTCATGGAGGATCTCGACAAGGACACGGTCGATTTCCAGCCGAACTACGACGGGTCGGAACGCGAGCCGCAGGTGCTGCCCGCGCGCTTCCCCAACCTGCTGGTCAACGGCGCGGGCGGCATCGCCGTCGGCATGGCGACGAACATCCCGCCGCACAATCTGGGGGAGGTGATCGACGCCTGCGTCGCCTACCTCGACAACGGCGCGATCACCACCGAGGAGCTGATGCAGATCGTCCCCGGTCCGGACTTCCCGACCGGCGCGATCATCCTGGGCCGCGCCGGCGCGCGCTCCGCCTATGAGAGCGGGCGCGGGTCGATCATCGTGCGCAGCCGCCACGTGATCGAGCAGGGCCGCGGCGCCGCGCGGGGCGAGGGTCGCACGTCGATCGTATTGACGGAAATCCCGTTCCAGCAGGGCAAGAACGCGCTGGTCGAGAAGATCGCCGAGGCCGCCAAGGACAAACGGATCGAGGGCATCGCCGACGTGCGCGACGAATCGAACCGCCAGGGCGTGCGCGTCGTCATCGACCTGAAGCGCGACGCGACGCCCGAGGTGGTGCTGAACCAGCTGTGGCGGCACACGCCGGCGCAGGGCAGCTTCCCCGCCAACATGCTGGCGATCCGCGGCGGACGGCCCGAGCTGCTGAACCTGCGCGACATCATCAGCGCGTTCGTGCAGTTCCGCGAGCAGGTCATCACCCGCCGCTCCAAGTTCGAGCTGAACAAGGCGCGAGAGCGGGCACATATCCTGCTCGGCCTGGTCATCGCCGTCACCAACCTGGACGAGGTGGTCCGCATCATCCGCGGTTCCGCCAGCCCGGCGGAGGCGCGCGCGAAGCTGCTGGCGCGCGAGTGGCCGATCGCCGAGATCGCGGGCTACCTGCGGCTGGTCGAGGCGCTGGAGAGCGACGTCGACGGCGACACGTATCGCCTCAGCGAGGTACAGGTCCGCGCCATTCTCGACCTCAGGCTCCACCGTCTCACCGCGCTGGGTCGCGACGAGATCGGCGACGAGCTGAAGGCGCTGGCCGATTCGATCGCGGAGCTGCTCGCGATCCTCGCCGACCGGGTGAAGCTCTACGCCGTGATGCGGCAGGAATTCGCCGACGTGCGCGCGCAGTTCGCGACGCCGCGCCGCACGGAGATCGCCGCCGCCGCCGACGGGATCGAGGACGAGGACCTGATCGAGCGCGAGGAGATGGTCGTCACCGTCACCATGGAGGGGTATATCAAGCGCACCCCGCTCGACACCTTCCGCGCGCAGAAGCGCGGCGGCAAGGGGCGCGCGGGCATGGCGACCAAGGACGAGGATGCGATCACCAGCCTCTTCGTCACCTCGACGCACACGCCGGTGCTGTTCTTCTCCACCGCGGGCAAGGTCTACCGGCTGAAGGTGTGGCGCCTGCCCGAGGGCGGCCCGGCGACCCGCGGGCGGCCGATGGTGAACCTGCTGCCGCTGGCGCAGGGGGAGACGATCTCCACCGTCCTGCCGCTGCCCGAGGACGAGGCGAAATGGGGCGACCTGCACGTGATGTTCGCCACGGCGAAGGGATCGGTGCGCCGCAACTCGATGGATGCCTTCGCCAACATCCGCCAGTCGGGCAAGATTGCGATGCGCTTCGACGAGGGGTCGGACGACCGGCTGATCGGCGTCTCGTTGCTGACGGAGAGTGACGACGTCCTGCTCGCCACGCGCCAGGGCCGCGCCATCCGCTTCGCGGCGACCGACGTGCGCGAGTTCCAGAGCCGCGATTCGGCGGGCGTGCGCGGCGCGCGGCTGGCGGACGGCGACGAGGTGATCTCGCTGTCCGTGCTGGGCGGCTTCGACGCCACGCCGGCGGAGCGCGAGGCGTATCTGAAGGCGGCGCGCTGGAAGGACGGGGAGCGCGAGGTGACGCTGTCGTCCGAGCGGATGGCGGAGTTCGAGGCGGCGGAGGAGTTCATCCTCACTGTCACCGCCAACGGCTATGGCAAGCGCACCTCCGCCTATGAGTACCGACGCACCAACCGCGGCGGACAGGGCATCACCAATATCGTCACCTCCGACCGCAACGGGCCGGTGGTGGCCAGCTTCCCGGCGCATAACGGGCAGCAGCTGATGCTGGTGACCGACCAGGCCAAGCTGATCCGCACCACCGTGGGGGACATCCGCGTCGCCGGCCGCAACACGCAGGGCGTCACCATCTTCCGCGTGGGCGAGGGCGAGCACGTCGTTTCCGCCGCGAAGATCGACGAGGAGGAGGCGCCGGAGAACGAGGCCGAGGCGCTGATCGCCGAGGAAGGCGCCGCCGCGCCCGTGGACGCCGGGGACCGGCTGGTCGTCGACGACGGCACCGGGCCGGCCACGATGGACGAGCGCGTCGACGAGGACGGCGACGGCGGCGACGACGGGGAGGACGAGGCATGAGCCGGGCGCTGACCGCCTACAAGGTGCTGACCGCAGACGAGATGGCGACGCTGGAGCGTGACGGACGGTTCGACGGCGCACCGGTCGATCGCGCCGACGGCTACATCCACCTGTCCACCGCCGCCCAGCTGACGGAGACGGTGGACCGTCACTTCGCCGGGCGGGACGACCTGCACGTCGCCGCGGTGGACCTCGCCGCCTACGCCGATCGCGTTCGCTGGGAGGAATCGCGTGGCGGCCAGCTGTTCCCCCACCTCTACGACGCGCTGCTGCTGGAGACGGTCGTCGCCTACGGCCCGCTGCACCGCGACGCGGACGGCAGCGTCGCGCTTCCCGTCACGGGCTGATCCGCGAGTGAGAGTGGTAGCGGGCGCGGCGCTGCTGGCGCTGGCGGCGTGCGGTGCCGGAGGCGAGGATGAGGAACCGGCGCCGGTCGCCACGGCGACGCCGACGCCGGCGCCGGCGCCTTCACCCTCCCCCACGCCGAGCGGCACGCCCGTCGCGCGTTGGACACCGCACGCGGGTGACGGCTGGCACTGGCAGCTGACCGGCACCGTCAACACCGGCTATGATGTCGCCATCTACGACATCGACCTGTTCGATACACGGCCAGCGACCATTGCCTCGCTTCATGCCGCGGGACGGCGCGTGGTCTGCTATTTCTCCGCGGGTAGCGCGGAGAACTGGCGCAGCGACTATGCCGCGTTTGCCCCGGCTGACATGGGCAACCCGCTCGACGGCTGGCCGGGCGAGCGATGGCTCGATATCCGCTCCGCCAACGTCCGCGCGATCATGACCCGCCGGCTCGAGCTTGCCGCCGGCAAGGGGTGCGACGGCGTGGAGCCCGACAACGTCGACGGGTTCGAACCGGACAACCGCGCCGGCCTGCCGCTAACCGCCGCCGACCAGCTCGCCTACAACCGCTTCCTGGCCGAGGAGGCGCATCGCCGCGGGCTGGCGGTGGCGCTGAAGAACGATCTGGCGCAGGTCTCCGCCCTCGCACCCTCGTTCGACTTCGCCGTCAACGAACAATGCCACGAATATGGCGAGTGCGGGGGCTACGCGGCCTTCGTCGCCGCGGGAAAGCCGGTGCTGAACGCCGAATATGCTGCGCGCTACCGCACCAACGCAGGCGGCGTGCGCGACCGGCTCTGCGCCGCCTCCGCGGCGGAAGGGCTGCGCACGCTGGTGCTGCCGGAGGCGCTGGACGACAGCTTCCGCTTCGCCTGCCCGTAAGGATCAGGTGAACAGGTCGATCACCTCGGCGCCCTCCCCCTCCGCCGCCAGCAGCAGCGTGCGATGGCAGTGGCACGGATCGCGTTCGTAGCACAGCAGCGCGCTCGGCATCTCCGCCGCCAGGTCGCGCATCCGCGCCGCCGCCGCCTGCGCTTCGGGAAGCGCCAGCTGGTGCTCGTACACCGCCTCCAGCGTCGCCACGTCGCCCTTCTTCGCCGCGTCGCGCCCCGCCTTGGGCGTGCCGAGCGCCTTCAGGTGGACGTAGCCGATTCCCGCCTCCGCCAGCGTGGCGGCGAGGATCGACTTGGAGAAGCCGGGCCGGCGCGACAGCGGCAGCGCGCGCACGTCGATCACCCGCCTGACCCCGGCGGCATGGAGCGCGGCAAGGAAGTCGGCCATCGTCGTCGCTTCATAGCCGATCGTGTAGATCGTCGTCATGCGCCTACCTATCACCGCGAGGCGGCGCTGCCCACCGGTTGCCCTGTGCCGCCCGCCCCGCGTAAGGCGCGGCGATGACGCATGACATTCACGTGATCGGCGGCGGTCTGGCGGGGTCAGAGGCGGCGTGGCAGCTGGCCGACGCGGGTTTCCGCGTGCGGCTGAGCGAGATGCGCGGCGCCAATTTGAAGGATGGCGGCGATGCGACCCCCGCGCACCACACCGACGGCCTCGCCGAGCTGGTCTGCTCGAACAGCTTCCGCAGCGACGACGCCGATTCGAACGCGGTCGGTTTGCTTCATCAGGAGATGCGGGCGCTCGGCTCTCTGATCCTGCGCGAGGGTGACGTGCATCGCGTGCCCGCCGGCTCCGCGCTGGCGGTGGATCGCGACGGCTTCTCCGAGGGCGTCACCGCCGCGCTGTCCGCGCATCCGAACATCGCGATCGTGCGCGAGCGGATCGACGCCTTGCCGGACGGTCCGGCGATCATCGCCACCGGCCCGCTGACCGCGCCCGCGCTGTCGGAGGCGATCGGCGCGGAGACCGGGCGCGACGCGCTCGCCTTCTTCGACGCGATCGCACCGATCGTTCATCGCGATTCGATCGACATGGAGACCGCGTGGTTCCAGTCGCGGTGGAACAAGGGCGAAGGTACCGACTACATCAACTGCCCGCTCTCAAAGGACGAGTATCACACCTTCGTCGCCGCGCTGCTCGCCGCGGAGAAGACCGAGTATCGCGAGTGGGAGAATGTGCCGTATTTCGAAGGCTGCATGCCGATCGAGGTGATGGCCGAGCGAGGCGTGGAGACGCTGCGATTCGGCCCAATGAAGGGCGTCGGCCTCGACGACCCGCGCACCGGGCGCTGGCCCTATGCCTGCGTCCAGCTGCGGCAGGACAACCGGCAGGGCACGCTGTGGAACATCGTCGGCTTCCAGACGAAGCTGAAGCATGCCGAGCAGGTCCGCATCTTCCGCACCATCCCGGGGCTGGAGAAGGCCGAGTTCGCGCGGTTGGGCGGCCTGCACCGCAACACCTTCCTCCGCTCTCCCGAGCTGCTCGACGGCGAGCTGCGGCTGAAGTCGCGCCCGGCGATCCGCTTCGCCGGCCAAGTGACGGGGTGCGAAGGCTACGTCGAGAGCGCCGCGATCGGCCTCCTCGCCGGCCGCTTCGCCGCCGCGGAACTGGCTGGCAAGGCGCTGCCCCCGCCCCCACGCGAGACCGCATTGGGCGCGCTGCTGTCGCACATCACCGGCGAGGCGGAAGCAGAGACGTACCAGCCGATGAACGTCAACTTCGGCCTGTTCCCGCCCATCCCCGGCCGCTCGAAGAAGGCGGATCGCAAGCGGATGTACACCGACCGCGCGCGAGAGGCGCTGGCGGGCTGGATCGCGGCCTGAACGTTCGATTCGGTCGCTGGCGCTTCGCGCGCCACCGGCACGAAATTCTCGACGCGGCCCCACGGTCATGCGGCAAACGATGAACTCCGTTCGCGCTGAGCGAAGTCGATGCGCAGCCAGCCTGGTCCCGTAGCCTCCGACTTCGCTCAAGCCGAACGGACGAGAGCGCCTCCGTTCGACGTGCTTATTCTTCCGTCTCCGCCGGCGCCGCAGCAGGGCAAACGCACCGCGGCTTCGCGCTCCGCTTCGGCCGCGTCGTCGCGAACTCCGCCGCGGTCAGCGTGGCGGAGCGGTCGCGGTCGGCGTCGGCGAAGCGGTCGGTCGTCTTCACCGCCCACTCGTCGAACGACAGCCGCCCGTCGCGATCCTTGTCCAGCTTCGCAAATGCCTTGCGCCGGGGCGCGAAATATTCGTCGCGCGTGATCGTGGCGTTGCGATCCTTGTCGTAGCGGTCGAAGCGCTTCTGTTCCCGCGACCGTTCCGGCGCGGCGGGTAGCGCCGCCTCCGGGTCACCCGCTACGCCGGCCTGTGGCTGCCGGACCGCGGGCGCGCTCGCCGGCAGCACGGCGTCGGGGCGCGCCTGGCCGGAGAAGATCAGCCAGCCCGCCGCCACCATCAGCAGCGCCGCCGCGCCGCCCGCCAGATACCGCCACATCGCCCCGCCCCCATGCAACATGGATCAAGCGTAGCGCAAGCGGGCGCCGTCAGGCGAGCGCCTTCTTCAGCAGCTCGTTCACGACCTGCGGATTGGCCTTGCCCTGCATCGCCTTCATCGTCTGTCCGACGAAGAAGCCGAACAGCGCCTCCTTGCCGCCGCGATACTGCGCCAGCTGGTTCGGATTCTTCGCCAGCACCTCGGCGATCACCGCCTCGATCGCACCGGTGTCGCTGGTCTGCTTCAGCCCGCGCTCCTCCACGATCTTGCCCGGCGCATCGCCCGTCTCCAGCATCGCTTCGAACACCTGCTTGGCCAGGCTGCCCGACAGCGTGCCGTCCGCCACCAGCGCCAGCAGCTCCGCCGCCTGTCCTGGCGTCACCGGCGACTGCGTGATGTCCTTGTCCAGCCGGTTCAGTGCGCCGAACAACTCGCCGGTGACCCAGTTCGCCGCCGCCACGGGCGCGGCGCCGGCCTGCAACAGCGTGTCGAACCAGCGCGCGGTCTCCACCTCGGCGGTGAGCACCTCGGCATTGTAGCGCGTGATGCCCAGCGCCTCGTAGCGGGCGCGCTTGGCGTCGGGCAATTCGGGCAGCGAGGCCCGGCACTCGTCGAGGAATGCGTCGTCCAGCACCAGCGGCAGCAGGTCCGGGTCGGGGAAGTAGCGATAATCGTGCGCATCCTCCTTGGACCGCATCGACCGCGTCGCGCCGGTGTCGGGATTGAAGAGCCGAGTTTCCTGCACGATGGCGCCGCCCGCCTCCAGCACCTCGACCTGGCGGTTCGCCTCATGCTCGATCGCGGCCATGACGAAGCGGACGGAATTGACGTTCTTCGTCTCCGTGCGCGTGCCGAACGGGTCGCCCGGTCGGCGGACGCTGACGTTCACGTCGGCGCGCATCGATCCCTGGTCCATGTTGCCGTCGCACGAGCCGACGTAGCGCAGGATCGCGCGCAGCTTCGTGAGGTACGCGCCAGCCTCCGCCGGCGAGCGCATGTCGGGCTTCGACACGATCTCCATCAGCGCCACGCCCGAGCGGTTGAGGTCGACGTAGGAGCGCGTGGGGTGCTGATCGTGCATCAGCTTGCCGGCGTCCTGCTCGACGTGGATGCGCTCCACGCCGATCGTCTTCGTCGCGTCCTCCACCTCGATCTCGACCGCGCCCTCGCCCACCAGCGGGTGGTAGAGCTGGCTGATCTGATACCCCTGCGGCAGATCGGCGTAGAAATAATTCTTGCGGTCGAAGCGCGACCAGCGGTTGATCTGCGCGTCGATCGCCATCCCGGTGCGCACCGCCTGGCGGATGCACTCGCGATTGGGAACGGGCAGCATCCCGGGCATGGCGGCGTCGACCAGGCTGACCTGCGTGTTCGGCTCCGCACCGAAGGCGGTCGCCGCGCCGGAGAAGAGCTTGGCGTTCGACGTCACCTGCGCGTGCACTTCGAGGCCGACGACGACCTCCCACTCACCGGTGGCGCCCTGGATACGATAGTTCGTGTCGCTCATGACGAGGCGCTTACGGCGTCGGAGCGCGGGAGGAAAGAGCGTCGGAAGGGATCGGCGACGTAAGGTTCCCCTCAGGTTGTCTGCACCAGGCCAATCGCATATGAACGGGCAGGCCAGGGCAGCAATGGGAACGGACGTGAGCAGATCGACGGTCACGGTAAGCATTCCCGCCTATAATGCTCGCGAGGTGCTGGAGCGCGCGGTGGGCAGCGTGCTATCGCAGACCTATCCTTGCCATGAGATTATCATTGTAGACGATGGATCAAGCGATGGAACTCAAGATCTGATCGCAGATCTCGCGGCGAGACATTCGATCGTCAAGCCCGTGATCAGAGAGCGTAACGGCGGAGTCAGTGCCGCGCGCAATCTCGGTTTCGCTCACGCGACCGGCGATTGGCTTGCGATCCTAGATGCCGATGACGCGTGGAAGCCCGAACGCATCGCCACCTTGATCGAAGCGGCTGAGCGCGTCGGCGCGGACTACGTTATGGACAATATGGTCCTGTACGACAGCATTGCCAAGCGCGAACATCGTCGCATGATTGCGCCGTCCTGGTCGGTACTACCGCTCACAATGGAGCGCTACTTCCGCAACTGTCGTCTCGGCGGACCGCAATATGCGATCCTCAAGCCGATTGTTCGCCGATCCTTCGTCGAACGCACCGGACTACGATACGACGAGGAATGCGGCAACGGGCAAGACCTCATCTATCATGGGGAGGCGCTGGCGCTCGGCGCATCTGCCATCGTCCTTGCCGAACCACTTTACATCTACACGACCCGCGTGGGTGGGTTTTCCAAGCGCGCCAACAGCTCGTCACGGACCAAGATGAATTTTCAGGGAATTGCCGATCGGATCGATGCCCTTCGTCTGCGTCACGGATCGGCGATACGGGGCGCGGCCGATCGGCAAGCCCGCCTCTGTCGACGCAGTTTTATGGTCGGCGATCGCCTCAACCGATATCGCGACCTGCGACGTGGCGGGAAGCGCGTTCTGGGCTGGGCGAAATTGCTGTCCGATCCGAGCGGCGTGCTGTTGACGGCCCGGATGCGCTACCGTCGGTGGATGGTGCAGCGCCCACCCTACACCCTTGGCTGAGAGGACCCTGACGGCCGGAGTTTCCGTCGCATCAGCATGAATGCAGCGACGTTCCGAAAAATCATCGATGACGCTCCGGATATTGCCGCTCCGACCAGGGCGAAACGCGGGATCAGCACGAGAGAAAGCGCGACGGTCAGGAAGAAGCCGATGAGCGAAAGCTTGAGCGACAGTCGCTCGTTGCCAGACATCACCATCACGCCGCCGATCGGCCCGGTCAGCACGTTAATCGTCTGCCCCGCGCTCAGGATCATCAGTGCCGTGGAGGCCCCGACGAACGCGGGACCGAACAGGGCCAGCAGCTGCTTGGGTATGAGGATGCACAGCAGCAACGGCGCCGCCGCCGCCATGAGCATCAGCAATGTGGCCTGACGATGCCGACGCCACGCCCCGGCGACGTCGCCGATGCGGAAATCGCCGGCGAGCTGCGGGCTCACGAAGGCTTCGATCGTCGTCAGCATGAGCGCGAGGATCATGACGAACTGATTGGCCACTCGATAAGCGCCGACGTCGTCCGCACCGAGTTCGGCACCGACCTGCGCCAGCACGGTCCATTGCGTCAAAGAGTGGCAGAAGGACGTTGCCAGGATTCGCCAGCTGGCACTCAGCAACGGCGCGGTGCTGATCGCCCCCCGCGGCCAGTTTCGCGTGCGCAGAAGCAGGATGATCCAGGCTGACGTGGCGGTGGTGCAGATCGCCCCGGAATAGAGCAGGGCAAGCGTGCTCGACCGGATGCCACCGCTCCCCACCAGCATCAGCCCGGCCACCGCGCCGAGGATGATGATCGAGTGGGCGACGTCGAGAAACTGGCTCATCAGCATCGAACCGGCGGCGCGCATCGTGACCACGGCCACCCGCAACAGCGGGAACGCGACCACCGACGCGGAGGCCGCCGCCATGGCGGCGCTCGACGCGCCGATGAGCGGCGCAAACCGCGAGCCGACAAGCAGCACAATCGCACTGACGATGGACAGGGGAAGAACCAAGCGGATCACTGCCATCAACGCCGCCCAGGCGAGATCCTGACGCCCCTCGCGCAAGTCGCCGCCGATCGTACGTATGGCGATCTGGTCAAGGCCCATCGTGGCGACCAGCGACGCCATCATCGCGCTGGCGATCGCCATAGAATAGTCGCCGGTGATTGCCGGGCCGCTGGCCCGCGCCACGATGAAGATGATCAGGAAGCTGAAGAACGCGCCGCCAAGTTTCAACAGGATCGCGCCGATCGGATCGCGATTCTGGCGGAGCGCCGGACCGATGGCGAGCAGCCGGGTGCCGGGTGCCGCCCGCCGCGCCATGCGCGCGACATCGCGCATACGGGGCATCGTCACGCCCCCACCCGTTCGAGCAGGATCTCGCGGCGCTGGCGACCAACGCGATCCCAGGTGAACTGCATGGCGCGCTCGTGCGCACGCGCGCCAATATCCCTTGCCTGTCCGACGTTCTGCGCAGCGCGGGACAGGAGCTCGGCCCAGCGCTCCGGGTCCGCGCTGTCCAGCACCACGCCTTCCACGCCATCGGCGATGATGTCGCCCGCGCCCATCGGCGTCACTAGCGAGGCCAAGCCGCAGAAGGCGGCTTCATAGGTCACAAGCGGGCTGCCTTCTTCCAAGGTAGGGAAGACGAAGAAGTCGGCCGAACGGTAGAAGGCGCCGACGTCCTGGGTGAACGCGTGATGCTCGACATCCGGTCTCGCCAGGACATCGGCAAAGCGGGCCGCGATCAGCGGCTCCATCCTGCCCAGCAGGACCAGGCGGCCTGCCCCCTCCATGCGGCGCCAGGCATCCAGCAGGATGTGGGCGCCCTTTCGCACACAGATATAGCCGGTGAAGAGGAACGTCGGCACGTCCACAGGTGGAAGCGCGCTGGTCGTGCCGGATAAGCGCGCGGGATCCAGACCATAGCTGGTCCGCGCCAGCCGCTCCTCCTCGATACCCACGACGCGCAGCGTCTCGGCCACCATGGGAGAGGGGCAGAAGATCAGGTGCGCGCGGCGGAGACTTTCCATTTCCGCAGCGATCGAGCGATCGCTGTACTGCCACGTGGGAAAAGCCTTCAGCGCATCAAGCGACCGATATGCGTCATACACGATGCGCCGCGACACGGCCTGCGCGCAGTTGAACTTCTCCCGGGCGATCAAACACCCGGTCTGCTCCAGTCCGCGCATCAATCCGACCGACACGTTGCCCCAGAGAAAGGCCGCCGACTTCCCACCGCGCGTGCGACACGCCGCCAGCAGGCGACGCTCGCTCAGCCGGTTGGTGACCGGCCGCCCGGCGCGGAACGGCCACCGGCGTGCCCAGCGCGGGATGACGCTTTCCACCGCAACCGACGTGCCGATCGTCGTCCGGCGGTCCGCCGGTGCGTATAGCCGCGCGCGGACCCCATGCCCCTCCATCGCCGCCACCACCCGCTCGCAGGTATAACTCGGCCCACCATTCGTCATCGGAAGGCTGATCAACGTGTTCAACTGAAGCACTGAGACGCCTTCCATCAGGACGCGAAACGTCGTTTACCTGCGCTTCGCAGGCGCGGGTTACGGACCGTTGAAGATCCTAAGGCGTTCCGCAGGGTCCCTGACCCGGAGCGCGGGGAACCGGAAGCACCACGTTCCCGCAGGCCACGATGCCCTCTCCCAAAAGTCGGATGCTGGGCCTCAACCGGAAGTTCTTCCGCTCGGGAAAAGGCAGTTCGGGCCACAGCTCCACCTTGTTGTCGCGGACATGCCCTCCCCGTGCCCCGCTGAGCACGATTCCGTTCATGTTCACCGTCACCTTGTTGCCGCGGATGACGATGCGATCGAAGCCGCCGTCGTCCACGCCGTTGCGGACGTGGTTGCCGAAGAAGATGCCCTGCATCCGCCCTTCGATGACGTTGTCCAGCACCTGCACGTCGCTGGTCGGCGGCAGCGTGGACCTGGACCAGCCCTGAATGCAGTCCGGATGGTCGCCGTCGCGCACCTTCTTCCCCGCCGCGTCGAAGACGGCGAGGTTCGGCGAGAAGTCGCGGCAGGAATTGCGCTGGACAAGAACCCTCTGCGACGAGGCCACGTCGATCCCGTCGGAGACCAGCCCGGTCAGCGCGTTGCCGACCAGTGCGATGTCGCGGCTCTCGTTCGTCACGATACCGCGATGGGCGCCGCTGATCCGCATGTTCTCGATCCGCACCCGCTCGCTGCCGCGGATCGAGATGCCGTAGCTGCGCCCGCCCGGCCCCACCACCTGGCCGCCGCGGATCGTCACGCCGCCCACCTTGTTCAGCACCAGCCCGGTGAAGGTAGCGCCGGACGCGTCGATGGTGATCGCGGGAGAATGCACCTCCCGCGGAAAATTGACGATGCCGTAGTCGCCCGGCGCCAGGCGGATCGTCTCCCCACCCTTCGCCGACTTCAGCCGCGCCATCAGCGTCGCCGGCGTTGCGGGACCGGTCGGGGCGCTCGCCGCGCCCGTGCAGGCGACCAGGGCGGCGACGGTGAGGACGGCGAGGACGCGCATCGCGCCTTCTACCACCATCTCGCCGGCCGCGCGACGAAGCCGGCGCGCTCCTCGATCGCCAGCGCGGCGTTCAGCACGCCCTGCTCGTCCAGCGCCCGGCCGATGATCTGCAGACCCAGCGGCAGCCCCGCGGCGTCAAGCCCGCCCGGCACGCTCATCGCCGGCAGACCGGCCAGCGAGGAAGGAACGGTGAACACGTCGTTGAGGTACATCGCGATCGGATCCGCCGACTTTTCGCCCAGCGCGAACGCCGCGGACGGCGCGGTCGGCGTCAGCAGCACGTCGCACTGCTCCCACGCGCGATCGAAATCGCGCGCGATCAGCGCGCGGACCTTCTGCGCCTGCGTGTAATAAGCGTCGTAGAAGCCCGCGGAGAGCACGTAGGTTCCGATGAGGATGCGGCGCTTCACCTCGTCGCCGAACCCTTCGGCGCGGGTCTGCGCGTACATCTGCTGCAGGTTCGCGCCATCGGGCAGATCCCGCAGCCCGTAGCGGACGCCGTCGTAGCGGGCGAGGTTCGACGACGCCTCGGCGGGCGCGATGATGTAATAGGCGGGCAGCGCGTATCTGGTGTGCGGCAGCGACACCTCCACCACCTCGGCGCCGGCGTCCTTCACCCAGGCGACGCCCTGCTGCCACAGCGCGTCGATCTCCGCGGGCATGTTGTCGACGCGATACTCGCGCGGGATGCCGACGCGCTTGCCGGCCAGGCTGGCGTTCAGCCCCGCTTCCCACTGCGGCACCGGCAGGTCGAGCGAGGTCGCGTCTTTCGCGTCGAAGCCGCTCATCGCCTCCAGCATGATCGCGCAGTCGCGCACGTCGCGCGCCATCGGTCCCGCCTGGTCGAGGGAGGAGGCGAAGGCGATCGTGCCCCATCGCGAGCAGCGGCCGTAGGTGGGCTTGATGCCGGAGATGCCGGTGAATGCCGCGGGCTGGCGGATCGAGCCGCCGGTGTCGGTGCCGGTCGCCCCCGGCGCGATGCGCGCCGCGACCGCGGCGGAGCTGCCGCCCGACGAGCCGCCCGGCGCCAGCGCCGCGTTGCCGCCGTCCTTGCGCCGCCACGGCGAGACCACGTTGCCGAAGTAGCTGGTCTCGTTGGACGAGCCCATGGCGAACTGGTCCATGTTCAGCTTGCCAAGCATCCCCGCGCCGGCGTCGAACAGCCGCTGCGAGACCGTGCTCTCATATTCGGGCGTGAAGCCTTCGAGGATGTGGCTCGCCGCCGTGCTCTGCACGCCCTTGGTGCAGAAGAGGTCCTTCATGCCGATCGGCACGCCCGCCAGTGGCTTCGCCGGCTCGCCCGCGGCACGCGCCGCATCGGCGGCATCTGCCGCCGCGAGGGCATGCTCGGGCGTCTCGACGATGAAGGCGTTGAGCGGCTTCGCCGCGGCGACCGCGGCGTTGAACGCGTCGGCCACCTCGCGCGCGGAGAAGTCCCCGGCATGAAAGCCGTCGCGAAGGCCGCGGATGCCGAGGTCGGTCAGGTCGGTCATGGGATCAATCCGAAACGGGAGCGTGCGGGATGCTGGATCCCGGCCTTCGCCGGGATGATCGATTGCGCGGAAACGCTCATTCGATCACCTTCGGCACGGTGAAGAAGCCGTGCTCCGCCTGCGGCGCGTTCGCGAGCACCCGATCGCGGATGCCGCCGTCGGTCACGACGTCGTCGCGAAGGCGCAGCGCGTTTGCGATCACCGCAGTGACGGGTTCGACGTCGGCGGTGTCCACCTCGGACAATTGCTCGATCCAGTCGAGGATGTTGCCCAGTTCGGGCGCGAGCCGCGCCGCTTCCTCGTCGGAGATGGCGATGCGGGCGAGGCCGGCGATGCGGCGGACGGTGGCGGTGTCGACGGACATGGTGGACCCGCCGCTACCATCCCACCCGCGCGGGGCGCAACCGCCTGCCTGTTGCGCCGTCCGCAATCATGCGTCACGGCGATTGCGATTGCGCGTGCGGCGATCTTGCCGCACCGCAGCATGGATGCCCGCTTGGTCCGCAAGTTCCTCTACGTCGTCGCCGCGCTGATCGTGCTCGCGATCGCCGCCGCCTTCGCCTATCGCTTCTTCGGCGTCGAGCTGATGCGCATGGCGATGGTGCCGGGCGAGCGCTTCCGCCCCGCCGCCGCGATGCAGGCCGCCGCCTATCGCGAGCCGCGGATGTGGCTGGCCCGGCCCGACATCCCGGGCAATCCGGCGCTGTGGACGCCCGCGGGACACCGCCCGCGAAAGGAGCCCGGCGGCGCGGCGATATTCTTCATCCATCCCACCTCCTTCCTTAGCCGCGCACATTGGAACGCGCCGCTCGACGATGCCGAGGCGAACGCGCGCGCCGCGCTGTTCCTGCGCGGGCAGGCCAGCGCCTTCAACCAGGCGGGCGAGATATGGGCGCCGCGCTACCGCCAGGCGACGTTCGGCGCCTTCTTGACCAGCGAGGCGGATGCCGAGCGCGCGCTCGACGCCGCCTATCGCGACGTCGCCGCCGCGTTCGACGCCTTCCTCGCCGCTCTCCCGGCGGATCGCCCGATCATCCTGGCCGGGCACAGCCAGGGCGCGCGCCACCTGACGCACCTGCTGCGCGACCGGGTGGCAACCGACGCCGCGCTCGCGCGCCGGATCGTCGCCGCTTATGTCGTGGGCTGGCCGGCTTCGATCGAGACCGACCTGCCGCGCCTCGGGCTGCCCGCCTGCGCCGGCGCGGACCAGCGCGGCTGCATTCTGTCGTGGCAGAGCTTCGCGGAGCCGGCCGACCCGTCGCTGATCCTCGACACGTTCGACGCCACCACCGGCTTCGATGGGCGGCCGCGCCGCGGCACGCGCATCCTGTGCACCAACCCGATCACCGGCACACCGGACGCCGCCGCCCCGGCGAGCGCCAATCGCGGCACCCTGTTGCCCAACGAGGGCATGACGGACGCGTGGATCGAGGCGGGACGCGTCGGCGCGCGCTGCGACGGGCGCGGCATCCTGCTGATCGGGCAGCCACCGCAGATCGGCCCGTACACGCTGCCCGGCAACAACTACCACGTCTACGACTACAGCCTGTTCTGGGGCGACGTGCGCGCCGATGCCGCGCGGCGGATGGCGGCGCGATGACGACGACGGACACGGCGGCATTCGCCGCGGCGCTGTCCGGCGGCGGTCGGCTGCTTGGCCTAGACGTCGGCACGAAGACGATCGGCACCGCGCTGTGCGACGCCGGCTGGTCCTTCGCCAGCCCGGCCGCGCTGATCCGCCGCACGAAGTTCACCAAGGACAAGGAGGCGCTGGCCGCAATGGTCGCGACTCAGGGTGTGAAGGGCCTCGTCGTCGGGCTGCCGCTCAACATGGACGGCAGCGACAGCCCGCGCACCCAATCCACCCGCGCCTTCGCGCGCAATCTCGCCGACCTGTCGCTACCCATCCTCCTCTACGACGAGCGCTGGTCCACCGTCGCGGCCGAGCGCGCGCTGATCGCGCAGGACATGAGCCGCGGCAAGCGCGCCGACCGGATCGATTCGGCCGCCGCCGCGCACATCCTGCAGGGTGCGATCGACGCGCTGGTGAACGCGGTTGCGCGCGCCGCCGCGGACGACTAACCGCTCGATCCCGATGCCGCCGTCGGACCACCGCCCCGGAACGCTGATCGAGGGGGGCGCCGTGTTCCCCCATCGTCACCTCACCGGGATCGAGGGGCTGGAGCCCCACGAGATCACCTTTCTGCTGGACGAGGCGGAGCGCTGGGTCGACGCCGCGCCCGGGGGACCGGAGAAGCGGCTGGCCGGCCTCACGCAGATCAACGCCTTCTTCGAGAATTCGACGCGGACGCTGCTGTCCTTCGAGATCGCGGGCAAGCGGCTGGGTGCCGACGTCGTCAACATGCACGCCGCGCAGTCCAGCGTGAAGAAGGGCGAGACGCTGATCGACACCGCGATGACGCTGAACGCGATGCGCGCGGACGTCATCGTCATCCGCCACATGTCGTCCGGCGCGGTGCGGCTGATCGCGGACAAGGTCGACTGCCCGGTGCTGAACGCGGGCGACGGGCGGCACGAGCACCCGACGCAGGCGCTGCTCGACGCGCTGACGATCCGGCGGCGACTGGGCGGCGTCGCCAACCGGCGCGTGGTGATCTGCGGCGACCTGCTGCACAGCCGCGTCGCACGGTCCAACATTCTGGCCCTGACCGCGCTCGCCGCCGAGGTGCGCGTGTGTGCGCCCTCCACGCTGATGCCCCCCGCAATCGAGCGCTTCGGCGTGACGCCGTTCACCGACTTCGACGCCGCGATGGAGGGGGCCGACGTGGTCATGATGCTGCGCTTGCAGACCGAGCGGATGGCGGGCGGGTACGTGCCGTCGGTGCGCGAATACCATCTGCGCTACGGACTGACGCTCGACCGGCTGGAGCGGCGGGCGCCCGGCGCGCTGGTCATGCACCCCGGCCCGATGAACCGCGGCGTCGAGATCGACTCGGCGGTCGCCGACCATGTCGAGCGCTCCGCCATCACCGAGCAGGTGGCGATGGGCGTCGCCGTCCGCATGGCCTGCCTCGACGTGCTGACGCGGCGGCGTCGCGGCGTGGAGGGCTGGGCATGAGCGGCGCGATCCTCTTCCGCGATGCGCGGATCGTCTGCCCCGCGGCGGGGGAGCGGCGCGGCGACCTGCTGGTCGTCGACGGCGCGATCGCGCCGGGAGAGACGCCCGCCGACGCGCACGTCATCGACTGCCGCGGCCGCATCCTGGCCCCCGCCATCGTCGACCTGGGCGTCGGCGCGATCGACCGCGCCGCGTGCCGCGCGGGCGGGATCGTGCGCGTCGCCCCCCTGCCCGACCAGTCGCCGCCACTGGACGAGCCCGGCGCGGTGCAGCGGCTGGCGCTGATCGGACGGCCGGACCTGTGGATCCACCCGATCGCCGCCGCTACGCGCGGCAACGCTGGCGCGGACCTGGCCGAGATGGCGGTGTGCCTGTCGGCCGGCGCGCGCGCGGTCGGCACCGGGCGGCATTGGATCGCCGACAGCGGCGTGATGCACCGGGTCCTCTCCTACGCCCGCGACCTCGACGTCGTCGTCATGAGCCATGCCGAGGATGCCGGCCTCACCGGCGGCGCGGTGGCGACCGCGGGGGAGACCGCCACGCGGCTCGGCCTGCCCGCCGCCCCGGCGCTGGCCGAGGCGCTGGCGGTCACACGCGACCTGATGCTCGCGGAGGAGACTGGCGCGCGGCTCCACCTGCGCCAGGTGACCACCGCCGCCGCCTTCGCGCTGGTGCGCGCGGCCAAGGCGCGCGGCGTGCGCGTCACCTGCGGCATCACGCCGGCGCACCTGCTCCTCTCCGACATCGCGATGAGCGACTTCCGCACCTTCGCCCATCTCTCCCCGCCGCTTCGCGACGAGGGCGACCGGCGCGCGGCATTGGCCGCGCTGGCGGACGGGACGATCGACGTGCTGTGCTCCGGCCACGATCCGCGCGGGCCGGAGGAGAAGCGGCTGCCGTTCGCCGACTCGAGCGTCGGCGCGGCGGGGGCGGCGACGCTGCTGGCGCTGGGCCTTGGCCTGGTGCGCGACGGTATTGTCACCCTTGAGCGGCTGTTCGCGCTGCTCGCCACCGCGCCCGCGCGCCTCCTCGGCCTGGAGGCGGGCACGCTGGCGGCGGGGATGCCGGCCGACCTGGTGCTGGTGGACGCGGACGCGCCGTGGCGCATCGACGCCGACGCGCTGCCCGGCATCGCCGGCAACACGCCGTTCGACGGCCTGCCCGTGCAGGGCCGGGTCGCCGGTCTTTGGAAGGCCGGCCGGGCCGTCGGCTGAGCCTCAGCGCGAGGCCAGCTGGATCCCGCGGGGCCGGGCCCAGGCGGCCAGCCGATCGCCCGCCTGCTGGCGCACGAAGCACAATCCGCCGCGCACGCGATAGCTGCGGCACAGCGCCACCGCGTCGGCGCGCGCGAAACCGCCGACGGACAGACGATAGAAGCTCGCCCCCTTCACCGCCGCGTTCATGCCGCCGGGCGCGTGGACGCCCAGCGCGGGGAAGCGTCGCGTGGCGCGGGTCCAGCCGTCCTTCGCCACCGCGGCATTCTCAAACGCGCCGATCTGCACGACCCAGTCGCCCTTGGCGGGCGCACGCGCGGCGCCCACTGCCGCCTTCGCGGTCGAGCGGCGGGCGGCGACCGCCGTCTTGTACGATGCGGACGCGGCGATCAGCGGCGGCGACACGGCCTGCTGCGCGATCATGGCCCGTGCGATCGTCGCGGCGGGCGTGGGCGCCGGCGCGGCGACGGGGCCTTGTGCCGGTGCCGGCGGCTCGGCGGCGAGCTGCTGCTCCGCCTCGACATTGGCCTTGGGCATGAAGCTGTCGATCGGCGCCTCGTTCGTCGCGGCGACCGCCACGGGCACAGCGCCCGCCAGCGCCAGCGCCACCGGCAGGCCGGGGTCGGCGACCGGGCGGATGCCGAGCAGCGAGGCGACCTGATCGGACGCGGATGCGGGCCGCGCGAACGCCGCCCACTCGACGATGCGCTTGTCCGCCTCCACCGGCGCCAGGTCCAGCCCGACCAGCGTGCGCGCCTCCTGCCAGCGTCCGGCTAACGCGAGCGCCAGCGCCAGGTTCTGCCGCGTCTTCGGCGTGGCCTCGGGCGAGCGCGTCGCCACCGTCAGCACGTCGACCGCGCCGGCCGGATCGCCCGCCAGCGCCAGCGCCAGCCCGCGGTCGGCCGCGGGGATGGCGGCGGCGTGCCGCTCCAGCGTGGCGCGCGCCTCGGCCCAGCGACCGGCGCCGACCTGCGCCAGCGCCAGGTTCAACGCCACCGTCGCATTCTCCGGCTGCAACGTCATGACGTCGCGATACGCCGCCTCCGCGGAGGCGAAGCGGCCACCCTTCAGATACGCGCTGCCCAGCAGCGTGCGATAGCCCGCGTCGGCGGGGTTCAGCGCCACCGCGGCCTCGGCCCCGGCGATCGCCTTCTCCCACTGGCGCTTCTTCATCGCCTTGCCCGCCTTCACCGCGGCCTCCGCGGCCTTCTTCTGCGCACGCGCGTCGTGGCGCGCGTCGGCGACGGCGGGGGCGATGACGGGCGCGATGGAGGGCACGGCCGCCGCGATCAGCAGCGTGACGATACCGGCTCCGGTCAGGTGCAGCTTCATCTCACAATCCTCGGATCGATCAGGCGCCCGTCGGCAGCTGCCCGCGCAGCGCCTCGACCTCGGGCATGGTGGCGATCAGCGCGTCGAGCGCGTCGGTGACGAGTTGCTGCGCCGAACGGCCGCGCGCGGCGGAAGCGAGGCGCAGGCGCAGGTGGCGCTCGCTGTCCAGCCGCAGCGTGAAGGCCGCCTTGCGGCCGTGCGGCACGGACGCCGCCACCGCCGCGACGACCGCCGCGGGTACGGGGGCAGGGGCGGGTGCGGCGACGGGCTCGGGCGCGATCGCCTCTTCCAGCTGCGCGCGCTCCTCCAGCACGGGTGGCAGCACCGGCAGGGGAAGCGGCTCGCCCATGTCGTTCCAGCCCAGGTCGTCGCCGGCCTGCGACAGCGAGGCGAGCGTCGCCTGGCGGCGCATCGCCGGACGCGCCTGTCCCTTGCGCGCGAGCAGCGTCGACGACAGCGACGCCAGCGGCTTGGCTCCGCCCAGCATCAGCCGATCACCCGGCGGCCGAAGCCGCTGCCCTGCGGCCGCGTCGGAATGTAGCCAGCCGGCGACTTGGGCGCGGCGAAGACGGTGCGGCGGAAGTTCTTTTCCAGCCGGTCGGACAGATATTCCCAGAGGGCCGTCACTTCCGCGGCGGAACGCCCCTTCGGATCGACCTCCATCACGGTACGCCCGTCGATCATCGACGCGGCGAAGTCGGTGCGCTGGTGGATCGTGATCGGCGCGACGGTGCCGTGCTGAGACAGCGCCACGGCGGCGTCGCTGGTGATCCGCGCCTTGGGCGTGGCAGCGTTGACGACGAAGACCAGCGGCTTGCCCGCGCGCTCGCACAGATCGACGGTGGCACCCACCGCGCGCAGGTCGTGCGGCGAGGGACGCGTGGGGATGACGATCAGCTCGGCCACCTGGATCACGCTCTGGATGGCGACGGTGATGGCGGGCGGCGTGTCGATCACCGCCATGCGGAAGCCCTGCTGGCGCAGCACCTCCAGGTCCGCGGCGAGCCGGGCGACCGTCGTCTGCGCGAAGGCGGGATATTCGTCCTCGCGCTCATTCCACCAGTCCGCCAGCGACCCTTGCGGATCGATGTCGATCAGAACGACCGGCCCGGCCCCCGCCAGCTGCGCCTGCACCGCAAGGTGCCCCGACAGCGTGGTCTTGCCCGATCCGCCCTTCTGCGATGCCATGGCCAGCACACGCATGTTTCCGTCGCACTCCCCGCGATTGTTCCACGACGGAGATCGCAGACCGGGATGGAGGAAAGGTTAACGGCGGTGCTTACCTTCACTTTGTCCCGGATCGGGATGACGGATGGTTAATCTTTCGGCACTATCGCGACGGCTCGACATTTCGACTGGGTCGCTTCGAGGGGTGGGCTGATGAGGACGTTCTATTCCGCAATACTCGCCACCGCGCTGGCCGTGCTGCCCGCGACCGCGGACGTGAAGGCGGGCGTCGAGGCGTGGGGCCGCGGCGAGTTCGCCCGGGCGGTCGCCGAGTGGCGCGGCCCGGCGGGCGACGGCGACGCCGACGCGCAGTTCAACCTGGGCCAGGCCTACAAGCTGGGCCGCGGCGTGCCGACCGATCAGGTGCAGGCGACCGAGTGGTTCCGCAAGGCCGCGGTGCAGGGCCATCCCAAGGCGGAGGAGAATTACGGCCTGGCGCTGTTCCAGGACGGCAAGAAGGCCGAGGCGCTGCCCTGGCTGGAGAAATCGGTGGCGCGCGACGAGAAGCGCAGCGAGCTGGTGCTCGGCACCATGCTGTTCAACGGCGACGGCGTGACGCGCGACTGGACCCGCGCCTACGCGCTCGTCACGCGATCGTCGCAGCAGGGCCTGCCGCAGGGTTCGCAGACACTGGCGCAGATGGACCGCTACATTCCCGAGGCGCAGCGGCGCGAGGGGATCACGCTGGCCAAGCGGATCGAGACCGGCGGTCGCACCGCTCTGGCGGGCGCGGGATCGCCGGTCGGCACCGTGCCCGTGCCACCGAGCGAGGTGGAAACGCGGCCGACGCGCGTCGCGGCCGCGCCGAAGCCGCCGAGGGTGCCCAAGGCGCCGAAGCCCGAGGTCGTCCGCGCCGAGCCCGCTTCCCCTCCCCCGCCCGCGGCCAAGCCCGCACCCCGGCCCGCAGTGGCGCGCGTTTCCGCCCCCTCGGGCGGCGCGTGGCGGATCCAGCTCGGCGCCTTCCGCGACGCCGGCAACGCGCGGGGCCTGTGGTCGTCGGTCGGCGGCAGGGTGGGCGGCTCGCCGTCCTACGTCGCGGCGAACGGCCTCACCAAGCTGCAGGTCGCCGGCTTCGGAACCCGCGCGGAGGCGCAGCGTGCGTGCGGTCGTGCCGGCGGCGCCTGCGTGGTGGTGCGGTAGAGCGACAGACCCTCCACTGAGCTGGTCGCGGCGCCCCGCGAGCGAGGCGCCGCAAGAGGGGCGGCATCGGTCGTGGCACGTGCCGGGCAAACACCGGCAACCCGGGAGGTTCCGGCTCGACGAACCGCGTGCTGGCGTCAGTCGTCACAAACAGGCGAACGGCCCCGGGGCTCGCACCCCGGAGCCGTGGTCGTTTCACCGAAAAATGGGTCCGATCAGCGCGGCTTGCGCTTGGTCGTCTTCTTTTCCGTGGTGGTCGTGGTCGTCGTGGCGGCCTCGCCGCTCGCGCCCGCCGCCGGCGTCGTCGCGGTGGTGGACGTCTCGGTGGTGGTCGACGTCGCGCCGGTGGCGGCGCCCGTCGCCGCACCCGTGGTCGCCGCCGCGCCGCCGGCCGCGCTGCCCATCGCCGCGGACAGCTGCGCCGCCGTCATGCCGATCGTCACGCCTTGCGGACCGGGGCCGAAACCCGCGATCGGCAGTGCGGCATCGCCCTGCGCGGTCGTCACCGTCACCGTGCTGGCGTCGACCGTCTTGATCGTGCCGAGCTGCGCGCCGCCCGTGCCGTAGACCGAGGCGCCGGGGACCAGCTTGGCCTTGAAGTCGGCGCTGGCCTGCGCCTGCTGCTGGCCGGCGGCGGCGTCGAGCTGCGCCTTGGTCATCGCCAGCACGGGCCCCTTGGCGCCCGCACCCAGCGAGGTGACCGGCACCGCCGCCTTCACGGCACCGGTGTCGATGACGGCGTTGGTGCCGTCGGTGCTGGCAATCGTGCCGACGGTGCCGCCGCTGGTGTCGTAGACGGTGGCGCCGACGGTCGGCGCCGCGCCCGTGGCGGGGGCCGCACCGGCGGCCGGAGCGGGCGCAGTCTGCGCGGACGCCAGCGAGGGCACGCCGGCGGTGCCGAGAAGAAGGGCGGTCAGAACAATACGCTTCACGAGGGAATCTCCTGCGATTGGTTCGCCTGAGCAACGAGGCGGCGGCGGATCGGGTTCCCGACCCTGCGAGAGGCGCCACGTCGGGCCAAGGGAACGACGATTATCCCGCCCCCGCCTGTCGCCCCGCTGAACGCTCCAGCTCGGCTGGTCGGCGTAGAGGGGCAGGTCGTCGTGACGTATCATGGCGTTCCCGCGCACGCGGAATTTCCCGGGGAAAGGCAGGACAACGCCTTGCATCCCTCGCGGCTCTGGGCTCCCGCCTTCGCGGGAGCACGAGTGAGGTCTTGCCCGAAGGTCGACCGAAGCCGCACTCCTTCTCGTCACCGTCACCCGCCGGCCCGGCAAAGCCGTGCCCGATGGGCTGGCTTGCCGTGCCGTCCGCGATTGTGCGAGTCAGCGCGCGGCCTTGCCGCCGCTGCCGCGCTGCGCGTCAATTCTTCTCCTTGTCCACCAGCTTGTTCGCGCCGATCCACGGCATCATCGCGCGCAGGTTGCTGCCCACCTGCTCGATCGGGTGCGCCGCCGCCGCCTTGCGCGCCGCCTTCAGCTCGGGCTGGCCGGCGCGATTGTCGAGGACGAAGTTCTTCACGAACCGGCCCGACTGGATGTCGGCCAGCACGCGCTTCATCTCCTTCTTCGTCTCGTCGGTGATGATCCGCGGACCGGTCACGATGTCGCCGTACTCGGCGGTGTTCGAGATCGAGTAGCGCATATCCGCGATGCCGCCCTCGTACAGCAGGTCGACGATCAGCTTCGTCTCGTGCAGGCACTCGAAATAGGCCATTTCCGGCGCGTAGCCCGCCTCGACCAGCGTCTCGAACCCCGCCTGGATCAGGTGGGTGATGCCGCCGCACAGCACCGCCTGCTCGCCGAACAGGTCGGTCTCGCACTCTTCCTTGAAATTGGTCTCGATGATGCCCGAACGGCCGCCGCCGACCGCACTGGCATAGGCGAGCGCGACGTCGTGCGCGTTGCCGCTGGCATCCTGCTGCACGGCGATCAGGCACGGCACGCCGCCGCCCCGCACGTACTCGCTGCGCACGGTGTGGCCGGGGCCCTTGGGCGCGATCATGATGACGTCGATGTCGGCGGGCGCTTCGATCAGGCCGAAGTGCACGTTCAGCCCGTGCGCGAAGGCGAGCGCGGCGCCGGGCTTCACGCGGCCCTTCAGGTCGTCGTTCCAGATCGCCGCCTGATGCTCGTCGGGCGCCAGGATCATGATGATGTCGGCCCATTCCGCCGCCTCGCGGTTGCTCATCACCTTGAAGCCGGCGCCTTGCGCCTTCTTCGCGGTCGCCGAACCCTCGCGCAGCGCGATCGCCACGTCCTTCACACCCGAATCGCGCAGGTTCTGCGCGTGCGCGTGCCCCTGGCTGCCGTAGCCGACGATGGCGATCTTCTTGCCCGTCACCAGGTTCAGGTCGGCGTCGTGATCGTAATAGACTTTCATGAGGTCCCTTTCTGCCTCTCCCGGTGGGAGAGGATACGAAGACTTGGCGGCTTGCCGCCTAGTCGGAGTTGGTGAGGGTGGTGCGGGGCAGGAGAGCCGGTCGCCCTCCCCCTCCCATCGCTGCGCGACGGGCCCCTCCCTCTCCCGATGGGAGAGGGGTGATTTCAGGCCGCCTCGCTGCCCCGCGCGATCGCGACGATGCCGGTGCGCGCGACCTCGATCAGGCCGACCTCGGCCATCA
This sequence comes from Sphingomonas corticis, assembly GCF_012035195.1. GTDB lineage: Bacteria > Pseudomonadota > Alphaproteobacteria > Sphingomonadales > Sphingomonadaceae > Sphingomonas > Sphingomonas corticis. Next base: position 309,414 of record NZ_JAAVJH010000006.1, on the reverse strand, counting down.
GCTCGACGAACTTGTCGATCTTCGCGCGCCCGCCGGTGACTTCGAAGACGAAGCTGCTGGTGGTCGCATCGACCACGCGCGCGCGATAGACGTCGGCCAGCCGCAGCGCCTCGATCCGGTGGTCGCCGGTGCCGCGCACCTTCACCATCGCCAGCTCGCGCTCGACGTGGTCGCCCTCCGCGGTCAGGTCGTGGACGCGGTGGACCGGCACCAATCGGTCGAGCTGCGCCACGATCTGCTCCAGCGTGGCGGGGCCGGCGCTGGTCACGATGGTGATGCGGCTGACGGCCTTGTCCGCCGTGATCTCGCTGACGGTCAGCGATTCGATGTTGTAGCCGCGCGCGGTGAACAGCCCAGCGATGCGGGCAAGGATGCCCGGCTCGTTGTCCACGATCACCGCCAGCGTGTGGCGTTCGGCGGTCTCTTCTCTGATGTGCATCATATCTCCCCGGAACGGAGAGGGGGCCGCTCGCGTCGCGGGTGGTGCAGGGGTCGCCTGCCACCAACGTGTCGCGTGCCGCATTCCCCTCCACCATGCTCCGCATGGTCCCCCTCCCCGTGCCGGGGAGGCAAGGGTTGCGTTCAAACCAGCGCCTTGGCCTCGTCGTCCATGGTGCCCGACACCTCGTTGGCCTGCAGGATCATGTCCGTGTGCGCCGCCCCGCTGGGGATCATCGGGAAGCAGTTCGCCAGCTTCGCCACGCGGCAGTCGACCATCACCGGGCCGTCGTGCGCCAGCATGTCGGCGATGCCGCCGTCCAGCTGCTCGCGGGTGTCGATCCGAATGCCCTTCCAGTCATATGCCTCGGCCAGCTTCACGAAGTCGGGCAGGCTGTCCGAATAGCTCTCCGCATAGCGGCTCTCGTACGTCAGCTCCTGCCACTGGCGGACCATCCCCATATATTCGTTGTTGAGGATGAAGATCTTGACCGGCAGCCGGTATTGCGTGGCGGTGGCCAGCTCCTGGATGTTCATCTGGATGCTCGCCTCGCCCGCGATATCGATGACGAGCGCGTTGGGATTGCCCAGCTGCGCGCCGATCGCCGCGGGCAGCCCGTAGCCCATGGTACCCAGGCCTCCGCTGGTCAGCCACTTGTTCGGCAGCTCGAAGCCGAAATGCTGTGCCGCCCACATCTGGTGCTGGCCCACCTCCGTCGTGATGATCGGCTGGCGCGCCTTGGTCGCCTCGTGCAGGGCGCGGATCGCGCGCTGCGGCATGATGACGTCGCTTGCCGCATCCTCGGGAAAGGACAGGCACTGCCGCGCGCGCCACCCCTCGATCCGCCGCCACCAGGCGTCGAGATCGGGTTTCGGGTGCTGCCGCGCCTTCCACAGCCGCACCATGTCCTCCAGCGCGTGGCCCGCATCGGCGACGACGGCATGGTCGATCCGCACCGTCTTGTTGATGCTGGACCGGTCGATGTCGATGTGCACCTTGCGGCTGTTCGGTGCAAAGGCGTCCAGCCGGCCGGTCACGCGATCGTCGAAGCGCGCTCCGATGTTCACGATCAGGTCCGCCTCGTTCATCGCGAGATTGGCCTCGTAGGTGCCATGCATCCCGAGCATGCCGAGCCACTGCGGCGCGGACGCGGGAAAGGCGCCGAGCCCCATCAGCGTGGACGTGACCGGCGCGCCGGTAAGCCGAACCAGCTCGCGCAGCAGCTGCGACGCCCCCGGTCCGGCGTTGATGATCCCGCCCCCGGTGTACAGGACCGGACGCTCGGCGGCGGCGAGCAGGTCGACCACCTGCTCGATCGCGGCACGGTCCGCCTTCAGCGCGGGGCGATAGGTCTTGTGCTGGATCGGGCCCGGTTTGGCGTAGCGCGCGCTGGCGACCTGCACGTCCTTGGGGATGTCGACGACGACCGGGCCGGGGCGGCCCGACGTGGCGATGTGGAACGCCTCGTGGATCACCGCGCCGAGCCGCGCGGGATCCTTCACCAGGTAATTGTGCTTGGTGCAGTGGCGCGTGATGCCGACCGTGTCCGCCTCCTGGAAGGCGTCGGAGCCGATCAGCGTCGTCGGCACCTGGCCGGTGATGACGACCATGGGGATCGAATCCATCAGCGCGTCGGTGATGCCGGTGACGGCGTTGGTCGCGCCGGGGCCGGAGGTGACCAGGACCACGCCGGGCTTGCCGGTGGCGCGGGCATAGCCCTCCGCCGCGTGGGTCGCCGCCTGCTCGTGCCGGACGAGGACGTGCTTGATCCGCTTGCTGCGGAACATCGCGTCGTAGATCGGCAGGACGGCACCGCCCGGATAGCCGAACACGACCTCCACGCCGAGATCGCACAGCGCCTCGACCAGGATATCGGCTCCGCTCTTCTCGGTCACGTCAGGTCTCCTTCGTTGATGGCGGTGCGCTAGGCTATGCAAAATTGCGCGTCAAACGTTTTCAGAGAAATAAAATTGCGAATTTGCTGCATCGCAGCGCAGCCAGTCCGCGGGTGGCTGATGTCGGAACCAGGTGTATTGCCGCTTGGCATAGCGCCGCGTGGCCAGCTGCGCACCGGCCAGCGCCTCGTCGCGCGACAAGCCGCCCGCCAGCATCGCCGCGATCTCCGCCACGCCGATGGCGCGTCGGACCGGCGCGTCCGCGGGCACGTCCTCGCGCGACAGCAACCCGGCCACCTCCTGCACCGCGCCCGCGTCGAACATGGCGGCGAGCCGCCGGTCGCAGCGCGCGAACAGCGTGGCGCGATCGGGCAGCAGGATCACCGGGGACAGCGCGACACGATGCGCGATCCCGCCCCGCCGCTCCTGCTGCCACGCGGCGAGCGGGCGCCCGGTCGATCGCACCACCTCTAGCGCGCGCGCGACCCGCGCGGTGTCGCCGGACGACAGCCGCGCGGCCGCCGCCGGATCCTCGCGCGTCAGCGCCTCGTGCGCCGCCGCCACCGGCAGCGCGCGCACCGCCGCGCGCACGCCCGGGTCGATCGCGGGCACCGGGGCGATCCCGTCCAGCAGCGTGCGCAGGTAGAGGCCGGTACCGCCCACCAGCACCGGGACCCGCCCCTCGCCGTGAACCTGATCGATCGCCGTCCGCGCGTCCGCGGCCCAGTCGGCGGCGGAACAGGCGCGCGCGCCGTCGACATGGCCGAACAATCGGTGCGGCACCCGCGCCTCCTCCTCACGCGTTGGCCGCGCCGAGAGGATGCGCAGGTCGCGATACACCTGGCTCGCGTCCGCGTTCACCACCGTGCCGTCGATGCGCTCGGCCAGCTCGAGCGCCAGCGCGCTCTTGCCGCTGGCGGTCGGCCCTGCGATGAGCGCGACCTTCGGCAAACGGGAAGACGACATGTTCACGGCGACGCTGATAGCAGCGGGGCGGCTGGCGCCCAACATCGTGGCGGACGCGAACGACCGGCTCGCCGCCGCCGGCTGCGTGCCCACCACGCTGGGCTGGATCGACGAGGGCGACGCCGCCGATCTTCATTTCGAACTGGCCCCCGCCGACGCGCGCACCATGCTGGAAAGCGCGTTCGAGGGCGTCGACGTCGTCGTCCAGCCGCGCGACGGCCGACGCCGGATGCTGCTGATCGCCGACATGGATTCGACGATGATTACGGTCGAATGCATCGACGAGCTGGCCGACTATGCCGGCATCAAGCCGCAGATCGCCGCCATCACCGAGGCGGCGATGCGCGGCGAGCTGGATTTCGAGGCGGCGCTCGACGCGCGCGTGGCGCTGCTCAAGGGGCTGGACGCCGGCGTGATCGATCGCTGCCTGGCCGAGCGCGTGCGGACGATGCCCGGTGCCGCGACGCTGGTGCGGACCATGCGCGGCTGGGGCGCGACCGCGGTGCTGGTGTCGGGTGGCTTCACCCGCTTCGCCGGACCGGTCGCGGCGGAGATCGGCTTCGACCGTGCCATCGCCAACGTGCTGGAGGTCGACGGAGGAGCGCTGACCGGCACGGTCGCGCGGCCGATCGTCGGGGCCGCGACGAAGAAGGCGACGCTGATCGACTATCGCGCCGAGCTAGGCCTCGCCGACACGGCGACGCTGGCGGTGGGCGACGGCGCGAACGACTTGTCGATGATCGAGAGTGCCGGGCTGGGCGTCGCCTATCGCGCCAAGCCGATCGTCGCCGCCGCCGCGATGGCGCGGATCGACCACGGCGATCTCACCGCGCTGCTGTGGGCGCAGGGCGTGCCGAAGAAGGAATGGGTCAAATAGTGCCATTACCGTTCGTGCTGAGGGGCTGAGCCCTTCCACTGCCTGCCGAGGCAGGCGCTCAGGACAGGCTTCGGCACAATGTGCCGGAGCCGAAGATCCATCTCGAAGCACCCGTCGAGACGCCGTTTCGACAGGCTCAACGGCCCTTCAGGGCGAACGAAGGTCGACGTGGACCGCACGGCCATTCACGCCGTAGCCGCCGCCCCCTCCAGCGCCGCCCGCACCGCCGCTACCGCGTCCGCGGCCTTGTCGCCGTTCGGGCCGCCGCCCTGCGCCATGTCGGGCCGTCCCCCGCCGCCCTGCCCGCCGAGCGCCGCCACCGCGCGCTTCGTCAGCTCGACCGCGTTCAGGCGCCCGGTCAAGTCCGCGGTGACGCCGACCGCGACCGAGGCGCGGCCGTCGTTCACCGCCACCAGCATGGCGACGCCCGACCCGATGCGCTGCTTGGCCTCGTCCACCGCGCCGCGCAGCCCCTTGGCGTCGAAGCCGTCGAGCACCTGCGCGACGAAGGGGACGCCGCCCACCGTCTCCGGCCCGGCCGGCGCCCCGCCACCGCCGCCGCCGGACAGAGCGAGCGCCTTCTTCGCCTCGGCCAGCTCGCGCTCCAGCCGGCGGCGCTCCTCCACCAGCGCGGCGACGCGCGCGGGCACGTCGTCGGGCGAGGTTTTCAGCGCCGCCGCGGCCTCACGCAATTTGTCGTCGCGCGCCGAGAGGTAGGCGCGAGCCGCTTCCCCGGTCAGCGCCTCCACGCGGCGCACGCCGGAGGAGACCGCGCCCTCGCCGACGATCTTCATCAGCCCGATATCGCCCAGCGCGCTGACGTGGGTGCCGCCGCACAGCTCGATCGAATAGGTCTCGCCGTCGTCGTCGCTGCCCATGGACACGACGCGAACCTCGTCGCCGTACTTCTCGCCGAACAGCGCCATCGCGCCCATCGCGATCGCGTCGTCGGGCGTCATCAGCCGCGTCGTGACCGCGCCGTTCTGCCGAATCTTCGCGTTCACCGCGGTCTCCGCGTCCGCCAGTTCCGCCGCGCTCATGGCGCTCGGGTGCGACACGTCGAAACGCAGACGCTCGGGCGCCACCAGGCTGCCCTTCTGCGCCACGTGCGTGCCCAGCCGCTGGCGCAGCGCCTCGTGCAGCAGGTGCGTCGCCGAGTGGTTGGCGCGGATCGCCGCGCGGCGGGCGACGTCGATCGCCAGTTTCACGCCGTCGCCGACCTTCAGCACGCCCGCCTCGATCGTCGCGTGATGGATCCACAACTTGCCGAGCTGCTTCGACGTATCCGTCACCGTCGCGCGCAGGTCATCGCCCGACAGCGTGCCGGCGTCTCCCACCTGACCGCCGCTCTCGGCGTAGAAGGGCGTCTGATTGACGATCACGTCCACGCTGTCGCCCGCCGCCGCCCTCTCGACACGCGCGCCGTCTTTCACGAGCGCCAGGACGACGCCCTCGCCGGTATCGCTGGCGTAGCCGGTGAACTCGGTCGCGCCGACCTCGTCGGCCAGGTCGAACCACAATTCGTCCGACGCCTTCGCGCCCGACCCCTTCCACGCGGCGCGCGCGGCGCGCTTCTGCTCCGCCATCGCCGCGTCGAAACCGGCGCGGTCGACGCCGAACTCCTGCGCGCGCAGCGCGTCCTCGGTCAGGTCGTAGGGGAAACCGTACGTGTCGTAGAGCTTGAACGCGGTCTCGCCGGCCAGCACGTCGCCCGGCTGCATTCCCGCGGTTGCCTCGTCCAGCAGCTTCAGCCCCTTGTCGAGCGTCTGGCGGAAGCGCGTCTCCTCCTGTTGCAGCGTCGCCTCGATCAGCGGCTGCGCGCGGACCAACTCGGGATAGGCGGCCCCCATCTCCGCGACCAGCGCGGGGACCAGCCGGTGCATCAGCGGCTCCTTTGCGCCCAGCAGATGCGCGTGGCGCATCGCGCGGCGCATGATGCGGCGCAGGACGTAGCCGCGCCCCTCGTTGGCGGGCAGTACGCCGTCCGCGACCAGGAAGCCCGAGCAGCGCAGGTGATCGGCGATGACGCGGTGCGACGCCTGGTTGTCGCCCGTGGTCGCGGTGTGCGTCAGCGCGCCCGACGCGGCGATCAGCGCCTTGAAGGCGTCGGTATCGTAATTGTCGTGGACGCCCTGCATCACCGCGGCGACGCGCTCCAGCCCCATGCCGGTATCGATCGACGGGCGCGGCAGGTCGCCGACGATGGCGTCCGCCTCCTGCAGATGCTGCATGAAGACGAGGTTCCAGATTTCGACGAAGCGGTCGCCGTCCTCGTCCGGCGAGCCGGGAGGGCCGCCGGGGATATGATCGCCGTGGTCGTAGAAGATCTCGCTGCACGGCCCGCACGGCCCGTCGCTGCCCATCGCCCAGAAATTGTCCTTGGTGGCGATGCGGATGATGCGGTGGTCGGGCAGGCCCGCGATTTTCTGCCACAGCGCGAACGCCTGATCGTCGGTGTGGTAGACCGTCGCGGTCAGCCGGTCCGCCGGCAGCCCCCATTCCTTCGTCAGCAGCGTCCAGGCGTGCAGGATAGCCTGTTCCTTGAAATAGTCGCCGAACGAGAAATTGCCGAGCATTTCGAAGAAGGTGTGGTGCCGCGCGGTGTAGCCGACATTGTCGAGGTCGTTGTGCTTGCCGCCCGCGCGCACGCACTTCTGCGACGAGGTGGCGGTGCTGTAGGGCCGCGTCTCCAGCCCGGTGAACACGTTCTTGAACGGCACCATGCCGGCGTTGACGAACATCAGCGTCGGATCGTTCTGCGGCACCAGCGGCGCGGACGGCACGATGGTGTGCCCGGCGCTGCCGAAATAGTCGAGGAACGAGCGGCGGAGATCGTTGGTCGAGGTCATGGCCTGCGACTTAATCGCGCGATCGCGCGGTGACTAGGGAGCTTCGCCACCTGTGCCGGAATCGGCCGCGGCGCCCCATCGCCGCGCGATCATGGCGCAGGCGACCAGCTGGATCTGGTGGAAGATCATGACGGGCAGCAGCACGATGCCGACCTGCGCCGCCGGAAAGAGCACCCCCGCCATCGGCACGCCCGAGGCGAGGCTCTTCTTCGAACCGCAGAACAGCAGCACCACCGCGTCCTCGCGCCGCAGCCGCATCGCCCGCCCGGCCAGCAGCGTGATGAGCAGCACGAGTGTGAGGAGGAGGCAGCACAGGCCGGTGATGACGGCGAGGTCGCCGGGCGAGACGCGGCGCCACAGCCCCTCCACCACCGCCGCGCCGAAAGCGGTGTAGACGACCAGCAGGATCGACCCGCGGTCGACCAGCGAGAGCAGGCGCCGCTGCCGCGTCACCCAGGCGCCGATCCAGGGCCGCAGCAGGTGCCCGGCGGCGAACGGCAGCAGCAGGTGCAGCACGATCGCCTCCACCGACGCGGCGGAGACGCCCGCGCCGGCCTGGTCCATCAGCAGAGCGACGAGCAGCGGCGTGGCGAGGATGCCGAGCAGGTTGGAGAAGGACGCGCTGCACACCGCCGCCGCCACGTTGCCGCGCGCGATGGCGGTGAACGCGATCGAGGATTGCACGGTGGAGGGCAGCAGCGTGAGGAAGAGCAGCCCCGTCGCCACCGGCCCGCTCAACGCGCCGGCCAGCAGCAGGCCGAGCAGGGGGAAGACGAGGAAGGTGATCGCCAGCACCGCCGCGTGCAGCCGCCACTGCCGCACGCCGTCGATCAGCGCCGCGCGCGACAGCTTCGCGCCGTGCAGGAAGAACAGGACGACGATGCCGACCGTCGCCGCCGCGGAGGCGACCGGCGCGAAGGCGCCGCGCGGCGGCAGCACGCTCGCCAGCACGACGGTGCCGAGCAGCATCAGGATGAACGGTTCGAACACCGCCAGCACGCGCCGGATCACGCGCCCGCCCCCCAACCCGCCTCCGCGCGGCGCATCACACCGGCCGCTCGATGCTCGCCGGGGGTTCGCTGAACCACTTGGGTCCGGCGGCGGTCATGTGGAAGCAATCCTCCAGCCGCACGCCGAAGCGTCCCGGCAGGTAGAGGCCGGGCTCGTCGGAGAAGCACATCCCCTCCGCCAGCGGGGTCGCCTCGCCGTGGACCAGGTTGACGGGCTCGTGGCCCTCCATGCCGATGCCGTGACCGGTGCGGTGCGACAGGCCGGGCAGGCGATAGCCGGGGCCGTAGCCGAGCGTTTCGTAATGGCGGCGCACCGCATCGTCGACGGCCCCCGCGGGCGTGCCGATCCGTGCCGCGGCGAACGCGACCTGCTGCCCCCTCGCCACCTCGGACCACACGCGGCGTACCTCGGCGGGCGGCGTGCCGACGACGAAGGTGCGCGACACGTCCGATTGATAGCCCTCGACCGTGCATCCGCAGTCCATCAGCACCACGTCGCCCTTCGCGATCCGGCGCGGCGCGGTGCCGCCGTGGGGCAGCGCCGCGTCGGGACCGACCAGCGCCATGCTGAACTCGGGCGCACCGCCCAGCCGGCGCGTCGCGGCGGACATCAGCGCGCCGACGTCCGCGCCGGTCATCCCCGGCTCCACCCGCGGGTGGACGAAGCGGTAGGCGGCGACCGTCACGTCCGTGGCCAGTTGCATCAGCGCGATCTCCGCCGGCGTCTTGCGCATCCGGCAGCCGCGCACCACCGCGTCGGCGCTCACCAGCCGCGCGTCGGGCGCGGCGCGGCGCAGGCGGTCGACGGCGAAGAAGCGCACCGTCTCCTCGATCCCCACCGGCCGCCGCGAAAGGCCGCGATCCTTCAGAAAGCCGGCGATCACGCGCGTCGGCTCCTCGTCCTCGTTCCAGGTCCGCACCTGCGCCGGCACGGCCAGGCTGAGGCGGACGGAGGGCTCTTCGAAAAAGGGGGTGACGATGCACGGCTCGCCCTCCATCGGGATCACCGCGCAGGTCAGCCGCTCGCTGCGTCCCCAGCGGACGCCGGTGAAGTAGATCAGGCTCGCCCCCGGCTCGATCACGATCGCACCGATCCCGGCCGCCTTCATCAGCGCCTGCGCGCGACGCAGCCGGCCGGTGCGTTCGGCCACGCCGATCGGCACGGCGCCGGCGGTGATGTCCGACAGGCCGGAGAGGTCGGGCTCGGCGGCGCGAAGCACGCCGGCGAGGGGCATCAGCGCGGCGGCGGCGAGGACGCGGCGTCGGGATGGGGCAAAATGCATCGAGCCTCCTTCGTCACCCCGGACTTGTCCCGGGGTCCACCGTGACGCAAACACAGCCTGACAGGCTCCTGCCGCACGGTGGATGCCGGGACAAGCCCGGCATGACGGTTCGGACGAGGAGCGACGGGAGCATCGAATGGCCAAGCGGCTGACCACCTATATCCTGATCGGCCTCGTGGCGGGGTTGATCGTCGGGCTGTCGATCCACGCCGCGATCGACGACGGCAGCGCCGCGGCGGGCGAGCGGCTGACCACGATCGCGGGCTATTTCTCGATCGTCACCACGCTGTTCCTGCGCCTCATCAAGATGATCATCGCGCCGCTGGTGTTCGCCACGCTGGTCAGCGGCATCGCACAGATGGGCGACACCAAGGCGCTGGGCCGCATCGGCGCGCGCAGTCTCGCCTGGTTCATCACCGCCAGCCTGGTGTCGCTGTCGCTCGGCCTGCTGATGGTCAACCTGCTTCAGCCCGGCGTCGGCCTGAACCTCGCCCTGCCCGCCGCCACGGCGACCGCGGGGCTGGAAACGGGCGCGTTCAACCTGAAGGACTTCGTGACGCATATCGTCCCCGCATCGATGATCGACGCGATGGCGAAGAACGAAATTCTGCAGATCGTCGTCCTTTCCGTGTTCGTCGGCGTCGCCATCACCGCGGTGGGGGAGAAGGCGGCGCCGCTGGTCAAGGCGATCGACGCCCTGGTCCACGTCATGCTGCAGATCACCGACTACGTCATGCGCGTGGCGCCGGTCGCGGTCTTCGCCGCGGTGGCCGGCACGCTGACGGAACGCGGCGCGGGCGTGATCGGCCAACTCGCCTATTTCATGGGCAGCTTCTACGCCTCGCTGCTGCTCTTGTGGTGCGTGCTGCTGGGCGCGGGGTTCGTCTTCATCGGGCGACGCATCGTCGACCTGATCCGCCACGTGCGCGAGCCGCTGCTGGTCGCCTTCTCCACCGCCTCGTCCGAGGCGGCGTACCCGCGGATGCTGGAGGCGCTGGACCGGTTCGGCGTGCCGCCGCGCGTGGCCAGCTTCGTGCTGCCGCTCGGCTATTCGTTCAATCTGGACGGGTCGATGATCTACATGACCTTCGCGTCGATCTTCATCGCGCAGGCCTACGGCATCGACATGTCCATCGGGCAGATGGTGACGATGCTGCTGGTGCTGATGGTGACCAGCAAGGGGATCGCGGGCGTGCCGCGCGCCAGCCTGGTCGTGATCGCCGCGACGCTGCCGATGTTCAACCTGCCCGAGGCGGGGCTGCTGCTGATCCTCGCCATCGACCATTTCCTCGACATGGGCCGCACCGCCACCAACGTGATCGGCAACGCGGTGGCGAGCGCGGTGGTCGCCAAGTGGGAAGGCGGCTTCGACCCGCCCGAACCCGTCGCGATCGAGCCGCCGCACGCCCCGAGCGGCGACGGCCCCGCGCGCGCCGTGGAGAGCTTCCGGGAGGTGTGACGGATCGCCGCGCCGGCGCATCCCCCCGTCGCCACGCCGACGTGGTGCCGGGCCGGTGGCGGCGGCTCTGCGTCAGTTCACCGGCGCGCGCCGGCGGTAGCTTAGCGCCTCCGCCACGTGGAGGCGGGACACCCGTTCCACCGCGGCGAGGTCGGCGATCGTGCGCGCGACGCGCAGGACGCGCGTATAGCCGCGCGCCGACAGCCGCATCGTCGCCGCCGCCTCCGCCAGCAGCACGCGTCCCGCCTCGTCCGGCGCGGCGCATCGCTCCAGCGGCTCGCCGTCGAGTTCCGCGTTGGTACCGCCCTGCCGCGCGCGCTGCACCGCCCGCGCCGCCGCGACCCGCGCGGCGACCTCGCGCGATCCCTCCGCCGGGGGCGGCAGCGACAGGTCGGCTGTGAATCCGAAAACCATGTCGGACCGGATCATGCCCCGAGCCCCGAACATCGCACAAGCCAGTCGGAATAGCTGACAAGTCAGCGCGACCAATTAGCAAGAGAGGAAAAGCACATGCGACCAGTTTCGCGTGGCGGGAGAGCCGTAACCTATTCTAAAGTCGGTCTTATGGTCCTTAAAGAGCACTTCCAGCAGCGCCCCATCGAGGCGACGTTCAGTTCGTTCCGAAGCATGGTCCCGCTGCGCACGCCTTCGGGACCGCAGCAGGTCGAATCGGAGCTGGAGGCCGAACTGCTGGAGCAGCTGGCCTTCGCGCCCGGCACCTACGACCTGCTCACCCAGCCGATCATCGAGTACGCGACGAACGGCAGGGCGCGGCGATACACCCCCGACATCATCGTGCAGCTGCACGCGTCAGGGGACGACGCACCAAGCCGCTATGTCATTGAGGTGAAGCGCCAGGCCGACCTCATCGCCAACGCGGCGCAATACGCGCCCAAGTTCGAGGCCGGGCGCGTCGCCGCCGAGAACGTGGGGGCCGCCTTCCGCATCATGAGCGAGGATCGCATCCGCACGCCCTACCTCGCCAACGCGCGCCTGCTCCGACGCCACCTCGACGCCGACCCGGAGCTCGCGGCGTTCGACCACATTCGCCGGGAGCTTGGCGCGCATGGCGTCACCGTGGCGGAGGCGATCGCGCTGCTGCGCAGCCTGGGTATGGACGAGCCCGACATCCGCGCAGGCATCGAGCAGGCCGTGGCCTGGCGCATGCTGCTGTGCGACCTCTCCCGTCCGTTCGACGACGCGACCGTGGTCTGCGCCCGCGCGCCCGGCGACCTTCCCAGGCCCGTCGACGATCCGATCATGATGTCATTGTGGGACGCAGATTCCGCGTGAACATTCAGGGAACATAATGTAAGCTAGGCGGACCAGTTAGCCGCCGAGGCCAAGATGAAGATCGGCACGAAGAAGGGTGACAAGGTCCGATACGGGGGCGCGCAGATGCGCGTCGTCGGCGCGCGCGACCTCGACACGCTCGTCGTGGTAAGCGCCGAGGGCGAGTACTTCGACGCGTCGATCAAGGATCTCGAGGCGGAGGCGGTGGGACAGGTGCGTTCCGGCACCTCCGTCGACCCCAAGCGCGCCGCGAAGGTGCCAGCCTATGTCGAGGCGCTCGGACCGCTGCTCGGAAACGACCGCAACACCAAGGCCGCGGTGACCGAAGCCGCGAAGAAGCTCGGCATCTCCACCTCCGCCGCATACGACGCGATCAGGCGGTTCAGGGAGACGGGCACGACGGACCAGCTGCCGCCGCCGACACGGCCGGGCGGACGGGGCAAGTCGCGCATCAACCCCAAGGCGCAGAAGATCATCGAGGAGGTGCTGGAGGCGACCGTGCTGAAGCGCGGCGGGGCCAAACCCCGCAAGTTCTTCCGCGAGGTCAAGCGCCGGCTGGAGAAGGCAGGGCTGCAGGTCGCGCACGCGACGCTCGCCGACCGCCTGACGAAGATCCCGGAGCACCGCTGGACCAAGACGCGCAAGGGCTACAACGAGACCCGCAAGACGCACGACCCGATCAGGGATCACTATCCCGAGGTGCATCGCCCGCTGGAGGTCGTGCAGATCGACCACTGGAAGGCGGACATCGAGATCCTGTCCGACGACCGCCTGCAGGTCATCGGCCGCGTCTGGATCACGCTCGCCATCGACGTCTACTCGCGCATGGTGTTCGGCATGCACGTCGGCATCGACGCGCCAAGCACGACCACGTTCGCCATGGCCATGATCAACGGCATGACGCGCAAGGACGCGATCGCCGAGCGATATGGGCTCGAGTGGGACAACCCGATGTGCGGCAAGCCCGAGCGGCTCGAGGCCGACAACGCGCGCGAGTTCACCGGCGAGTCGGCGAACGCATCGGCGGCGCACTTCAACATTCGATTGAAGTGGCGGCCCCTGGGCCAACCCCAATACGGCGCACACATCGAGAGGCTCAACGGCAATCTGGCGGACCGCTTCAAGGACCTGCCGGGTGCCACAGGCGCTACATCGACCGAGCGAGGGGAGCTCCGCCCCGAGATGACGGCGGCGTTCACCCTGGAGGACGTCACCAAGCACGCATGGATGATCGTCGACGAATACCACAACGACGTCCACACTGGGATCGGCATGCCGCCGCTGGAGAGGTTCAGGAGCTACTACTTCGGCCCGAACGGGCAGAAGCACCGACTGCCGGACGTGTTCGTCGACAACCTCCAGTTCCGCATCCACTGGTTCCCGCTCGTGAAGCGCAGCATCCAGCGCTACGGCATCAGGATCGACCACCTCGACTACTACAGCGAGTCGCTGGAGTGGCTGGTCAGGAACCGCAAGAGCTACGGCCAGCTCGAGATCCGCCGCCACCCGTTCGACGTGCGCGTCATCTACGTCAAGCATCCGGACAGGAAGGCCGAGGACCCTGACGCGACGGACCAGGACGAGTGGATCCCGGTCCACGTCCGCCAGCTCAACTTCCCCGAAGCCAGCATCCACGAACTGCAGGCGGCACGGCGCGAGGCGCTGCGGCGCAAGCGCGAGCCCACGCCCGAACTGCTCAGCAAGATCATAGACGAGCAGCACCGCCACATCGAGGAGGCGGTCAAGAAGACCAAGAGTGCCCAGCGCGAGGCCGCACGGCAGCAGCACCACAACAGGATCAGAAAGGAGGCGCCGGTCCCCGCCGCCAGGAGCGGAGCCGTGCCGAGGTTCGTGCAGCCGACCTCGACGCCAGCATCGACGCAATCCGACGAGCAGCCCGTGCGGAACGGGAAGACACAACAGGCACCCGCCGAGGGCAGCATCGCCGCCATCCTAGCGGGCATCAGCGACGACGACGTGGAGGCGATGTTCGAATGAGCGACACCTACGACAACCCGACGCTCCGGCCGGAAATGCAGGAGTTCCTCGACATCGAGGGCCGCGGGCGTCTCGGCGAGTGCTGGAACCGTGTCTGGGTGCCGACGCCCTCGACCAAGGAGGCGTTCATCGAGCTGCAGGACTGCATGAACGCCGCGCAGTCCACGAAGCCGCGAGGCCTCATCATCACGGGCGAGGCCGACACGGGCAAGAGCCGCACGATGCAGGCGTTCCGCGACCTCCACCAGCCGCGCATGGACCCGGAAAGCGAATACGCCGAGCACCGCGTCATCTACCTGACCGCGCCGGACAATCCCGATCCGGTCGTCGTGCTCAAGAAGATCCTCGCCGAGCTCGGACATCCGCTGCGCTACAACCCCTCGCCCGCCGACCTGCGCAGCCACGCCGTCACCATGCTCAAGGCCTGCCGCGTCGGAACCGTCATGATCGACGAGATCCACGACATCTCGCGCGACAGCCGCATGAACTCGAAGATCGTCAGCTTCCTCGTGTTCATGAAGAGCCTCATCAACGACACGGGGCGGCCGTTCGTCGTCGGCGGCACGCAGGTCGTCCTCGACATGATCGCGAGCGAGGACCAGATCGCCGGCAGGCTCAACACGGTGGTCAAGCTGAAGCCGTTCACGCTGTCCGAGTTCGCGATGATCCTGCTGGCCTTCGAGCGCATGCTCCCGCTGCGCCGGCAGTCGCGGTTCCGCGAGAACGAGGGGCTGGTCCAGCTCGCGTACACGCTGACGCAGGGCTACATCGGCCGCCTCAACTACCTGCTGGAGGACGCCTGCAAGGTCGCCATCGACAGCGGCGAGGAGCGGATCACGTTGTCCACCATCGACCGCGTCAGAGACCGCAGCATCGTGTCGGTCGGTCGCCGCGTGGCCTGATGCCGGTTGAGACGCTGCTGCCGCGTCCGCGGCCGAAGCCTGCAATACAGCCGTGGCCGTTCCGGCCGCAGCCGCTGCCGGACGAACTGCTATCGTCCTACCTGTGCCGCCTCGCCGTCGGCATGGACCTGAAGCCCATCACCTTCCTCAACACGGTGTTCGGCTCGGCGAAGAACCTGCTGGCGCAGGACCTCGACAACTTCGCGCCACCCCGGATCGTCGAGCGGATCGCACTCGGCACGCTGCGGCCCGCCGGAGAGATCCACGCCTGCACGCTGCGGGCCTACGCCGGAACGCTGATCACCGCGCACAACCCGAAGGGCCGTAACCCCTGGCTGCTGCCGACGACGATCGACAACAACGTGCGCCTGAGGACCGGGCTGCAATACTGCCCCGCGTGCCTCGCCACCGACGCGAAGCCCTACTTCAGACGGCGATGGCGACTGGCATTCGTCACGTCCTGCACGACCCACGGCCAGCTGCTGCGCGACCGATGCCCGCAATGCGACGCACCCGTCCATCAGCACGCCGCCGCATCTGCGGTGCACTGCTTCAAGTGCGGCGGCGAGCTGTGCGAACAGGCTGCGACGGTCGCGCGGCACGACCACATCGCCTGGCAGAGCATGCTTGAGGCGGCGCTGGAGCGTGGCTGGGGGCCGCTCGGCGACGAGCATCTCCGCGCCCACGTCGCGTTCGCCATCGTGCGGCAGGTCGCTGCCCTGCTCGTCAACGGCCGCCACGCGCAAGCCCTTCGCCAAGTGGTTGCGAGGGACTGGGGCGGGGATCCCGCGCCCTACGAGAAGCCGACGGCGCGCCAGCCGTTCGAGTATCTCGACGTCGCCGACCGGCACCGCCTGTTCGACATGGTCGAACGGCTGATGAGGGGCTGGCCGCACCGGTTCGTCCACTCATGCCTGGAGGCGGGCATGCACCGCTCCCATGCCATCAAGGACATGCCGAACCCACCGTTCGCCTACGAGCGGGTCATGCGCGCCTACATGGACGCCACACCATACCAAGCCACGGAGCCCGAGGTCGCCGCCGCCGCGGCTTGGCTCCGCCGGACCAGGGGCAAGGCGACATACCGCGACCTGCGCGCGATCTGCGGCGAGAGCCGCGCCGCCATATACCGGCACATGGACTACGAACGGCGGCAGGCGGTTCCCTCGCGCTGGCGCACCGAGGCCATGGCGGCCCTAGAGAGCCAGGGCTGACGCGATACGCCGACGCATGAAGTCGGCATAGGCCGCGCGGTCGTCCCACAGGCCGAAGGGGCGCGCGACGCCCCTAACCACGAACTCCGGCGCGAAGCCGGGCTGGGCGACCTTCGGCGAGCGCCAGCTCCCGTCGACCGAGACGCAAGCCCTTCGGGCCGCATTGGCAAGGTCGCGGTCGCTCATGCCCCCTCTCTTCGGCAACAGCAGTCCCAGGCTGCGCTCGTCGCCTAGTGGCGAGCCTCGATCCACGACGAGGAGCCGTCGTCCCCCCACTCGCACGATGGCAACCAGCGGCTCGCGCGTGAGATCAAGGCCCCCGTGCGGCGACCTACGGCCCGACGTGGTTGGCTGCGCGTCCAGCCGCCAGGCCCGTGATCGGCATGCCGTCTCAAGAGCGATCCAGGTGTCAGCCAGCGCCTTGAATGGTAGACGGGCCGCCACTTCGCCCGCTCTCGCCCTGCGCCTCAGGGCCGCCGCGCCGACGTCCGGGTCCGCTCCAGGCTGGCGACCGCCGGTGCCGAACGGCGCGGCGTCCCGCGGGTCCTCGCCGATCAAAGACCGGTCGCGCCGAACGCCTGCGCCGCAGGCGACGGAGACCACCTCGACATCCTTCGCGCTGACGAGATCGACCGTTCCGGTCGGCACCTCCACCGACCGACGGACGGTCGAGCCGGCGCGGCCGGTGGTCAGGACGATCAGACGGGCGTTGGCGGGCCTGGTCCTGCCGTCAGGCGGCGGAAGGTCGCGTCCAGCGCCTCGCTCGGAACCAGGATGACGCACCTCGACGCGCTTGAATGGCAGTGGCGGGGCGATCGCCTCGATGCGCAACGCGACGAACCTCGGCTGGGCGTCGACCCTCGTTACCCATCGTCCGACCAGTCGCATCCGAAGAGGCATTCGCCACGGCCACGCCAGATCCAGGTTGACGGAGCGGCCGTCACGCCCCTCGGGGTCCACGCTCAGCTGCTGAAACGCCGCATCGTGCAGCGCGCGGATCGCCTTGTCCGCTATCACCGCGGCGGCGGCGACCGCCTCGTCGCGCGACAGGTCGCGCCCAGCCTCCAGCACGACTGTGCCGTCATCGCGCACCCGCGAGAGCTGGCGGCTGACCAAGCCGCGCTCGCCGGAAACGGCGGGATCGCGTAAGCCGTCGAAGAGCTCCAGCAGGAACCCGCTGCTCACGCCGAACAGCGCGCGAAGCAGCTCCATCGGCGGCAGCAGGACCCAGTCGGGGTCATTCCACCTCCGCTCGCGCGGCGCATTCCCCTCCACGGCCACCCGACGCAGCAGGAAGCCCGGAACCGACGCGAAGCGCTGCGACGGGAACGGTCGACCCCGCGGCTGCGGGTGAAGCCCCACCCCGACCTCCTCCCTCCAGCCATTGCACTCGAAGCTGTCCTCGATGGCCAGCCCTGGCGCCCACCGCTTCCACTGGCCTCCCACCCAGCACGACCCCGGCGCCAGCAGGTCCAGCTGGCCACAACCGAGCCAGTGCGACGTGACGCCATTCACTAGGTCGAAGCCGGGCGCGTCCATGTCCGATGCGACGACCACCTCAACCTCCACCTCCTGCGCCTCGCCCCGGGGCTGGCGCACGCCGCCCAGGCCCACGATCTCGGCGGTGCCGGGCACCCCAATAAAGCTGTCGATGGCGATCGATCGAGTCGGCACGTTCGAACAGTAGATCCCAAGGCTATAAAAAGCCTACCGGCGAAGCTGCGTGATCGGGCCATCGCTCGCGACCCAACCGTCTCTGTCGGACGCCTATGCCAATTGCGACTGGCATCCTGCGGCTTGACGACGGCGCACGCGGAGAGTCGAGCCCGGGCGTTGCGAGAGGTTGATACAACTACCTGGACAGTCGCACCCGCAGGCGCCGGGCGCGCTCCCTGAACGCATCCGCACCGCCCTCGAGTATGCTGCACACCGCATCCCGTATCGGTTGATCTTCCAATCCGCCCGACTGGTAAGTGATGGGCGGCAACCCGCCCGCCGCGTGATGCCCGCACTCCGCAATGATCACCTGATCGGCATCCGTGTTGATGACCAGGTTTGCGTTGTGGGTGACCATGATCACCTGGCGCTTGGCCTTCGCGGCGATGAACAACGAGACGAGCTCGTCGAAGACCGACTTGGGATCAAGGTTCTCCTCGGGCTGATCGATGATGAGCGGGCGGTCATCGGCATCGTCCAGCGCGAGGTAAAGCAGCAGGAGAACAATGCCCCTGGTGCCCGGCGACAGCTTGCGGATGTCCACCCCGTCATAGGTGATCTCATAGCGGACCGAAATGTGATCTGTGCCGAAGAGCCAGTGCGAGAAGTCGCGCGACCACGCGCGAAACTCAACCGGCTGGGTCGGGACGACAGGCGCGTGGGCGAGGATCGCCTGCGCGTAGTTCGCCACGAAGCCGCTCATGGCGGCCTGCACAGACGCCGCGTCCCCGGCCTCCCACGCCGGTCGTAGCTCGGTCTCGGCTACGCGGATCAGCGACCCTCGCCCGTAGAACGGGCCGGCCCTGCGGCAGTCGATGAGCCTGTCCTCCGCAACGCCGCCCCAACCCGCGGCGTCCACCACCCGAGCGACCGAAAAACCTAGCCTGCGGAGCGTTCCCTCCGATGCCGCGAGGCGGGTCATCAGGGGCGCGTAGAGATCGGCCAAGGCGCACTGCTCGCCGATGATCGCCTGGAACACTCGGCCGTATGAGTTTTCTCGCTCGCCTTGCAGCTGCTTGCGGCGTTCACCGGCGCCCTGAGCATCGAGCAGCCGCGCCTCGATGCCCTGCAACTCGCTGTTCTCTTGGGTGATGCGGGCGGCGAGTGCCGCATATCGTCCGCGCACGACCTGGTCGGCGCTGATCAGACGCTCGAGTCGCGTCATCTCAGCCTTGAGCACGGCTAGGGGAACTGATGCGAGGTCCGCGCCATCCGCGACATAGGGAAGGTCGACCCCGTCTGGTGCCGGTGTCGGCGGCGTGCCGTACAGCGCGGCGATCTCTCGATCGGCCCATTCGATATAGCCCAGCAGGGCCTTGTCGACGTCACCCTTGTAGACGAGCAGGAAGTCATCCCACTTCGCCGCGTCCAATCCGCTGTTCGGATGCCGCGCCTGCGTCTGACGGAGCATCTCCGGTGCCTTGCTGGCGCGGGTGCTCCTCACCTCATCCTGCAGCGACACGAACAATCGCCGCTGGTTGGAGAACGCTTGGACTTGGCTGGTCTTCCTCTGGACGGCCACGTTCAGCTCCGCGTGACGGGCTGCCTGCGCCTCCGTGCCCTTCACCACGAGCTTGCCGAGATCGACCGTGTAGCCAGCGATCAAAGTGCGCTTGTGGCTTGCCTGTGCGGTGAGCGCCGCAACCATGCCCTCCTTCTCGAACTCGTCCGCGATCCGTTCCGAAAGGGCGTCAATCGCTTCGACCTCGCGCCTGCGCGCCTGCCGGAAGCGCTCGGTTCTACGCTCGCGGAGCTGCGCGAAGCTGACAGCACCGTCGCGGTCGTCGCGCGGATGCGCCTCGAATATGACGCGCTCAATCTCGCTAACCAACCCCTCCGACGCGCCGCTCGCGGAGCAGAGTTCCTCCACGAACTGCTGCGACAGATAGCGGGCGCGCTGAAAGGCGAACGGGTCCACCGGGTCGCCGCCGTCCAGCCTGGTTACGCTTGCATCGCCGCCGCCCCACTCGAGCGCTACCTTGGCATCGCCAATTACGTCACGCGCCCTGGCGAGGAACGAGGCGCTGACGCCGCCGACCGCCTCCCAAGCCTTCGCCGGGATCGCATCGCATCCCGCAGCGATCGTGTCAGCCAGCGCCGTCTTCCCGGATCCTCTTGCGCCTATGATCGCGACCAGTCCGGGGTTGAGCGGGAGGTCAGGCGTCGCCGCCCAGGGTGCGTCGCGAATCTCAACTCGCGAGATGACCTGCGATGACAGCGCAGCCCCGGGCGGTTCGGTGCCGACGAAGGCCCGCGTCCCTGGGTCTATGCATGCCTGGCGCAACGCGTCGAAGCTGAGCGCTCCCTTGATCCAGCAGTATCGATCTCCGTCGGGCATGCCGACCGTCGCCTCATCATGAGCGTCGCTGCCGTGCAGGCAGGGCTTGCACCCGTCATAACCGTCGCGCAGCTGCTCGATACTCAGGGCGCGTCCACCCAGCCAGAACTCGCGCTGGGATGGGCTGCTCGCGAAGATGATGTGCGCAAATCGCTCGATCTCCTGACGGATCGTCGCATCGGCAGCTTGGCGCAGGCCAGACGTGCCGTCACCTGCGCCGCCAGCGACGCCGACGAGAATGTTCTCCCTGGCCCACTCGTTTTCCTTGAGCACCTTCTTGAGCTGGTCGAAGTTCACCTTGAACTGCGTCGCCCCGTGCGCGAGCGCGCGTCGATCGTCGACCAGCGACGGGTCAGCCCTGCGTCCCAGACGGATCAGATCCTCGCGGGTGCAATCGAACGTGTCACCAAGGACGTTGAACTGAAGCCGTCGCAGCACCCTGTGAGCCTCGGCGACATGGTCGGGGTCCTCCGGGCTGACCAACAGGTGCAGGTTCACGAACCCGGACTTCGCGGCGATGTCCAGCCGCACCTCGATGTTCGGGAAGACACACTTGACGTCCGATAGCCGTCCGGCCGCCCTGTGCGCGACAGCCTGCTCGTAGGTATCGGTCACATAGTAATCGGTGAACCCGATCGCCTCAATCCGGGGCGATCGCGACTCCAATGCCGACAAGTATCCAGCCCACGGGTCGGGGCCGCCGAACTGATCGTTAAGCACCGTCCCCGGCGCGTGGATGTGCGGCTCCCACCGCCGCCATTCGGCTCCCCTCGTCAGCATCTCACCCCCCGAATATGAATCTTTCTCCGGCGCACCCTAGCAGGGCAGCTCCCCGCGTCGATCGCATGTTCTCGCTGCTCGATGAGCACATGAGGCAAGCAAGGCCCTGCGCACGGCAGCAGTCTGGTTCAACGGCTACCAGATCGCGTCGGCGGTTGCGTGAAAAGGCCGAAACTTCGATGAAGTGGCGGCACGGAATAGGATACGACCATGGCGAATGCGGCGCTAGAGTTCATGCTGAACGTGAGCCGGCACTGTCGTAAGCTGATTGAAACGGCCGGGCTCGCGATTCGTGATCAAAAAGAATACGCTACTCAGGCCGCGAGAGCCGCACTCAAGACGGCCCTGAAGGCGCAACAGGAAGCACTTGAGGCCGTCTTGCCCGCCGACTTCCCGGGTGGACGGCGTGGGGACCTTGCCAGGCATATTCACTTTTGTGAGCCCGGCGACTGGAACGACATCGTATTTTTCGACGTGCCTGACATCATGGCGAAGGCTGAGGCATACGCCACCGAACTGCCGCGGGACGATCTGGGCGATCTGGATGTGTTCATTCATGCGCGCTTCCGCCCGCGACTGGCGATGACGCTTCAACAGGACCAGCCGGACTTCCACGCCCTTATACTAACCTGCAGCGTCGACCTCGCGACTCTGTTCCGACAGAAATCCGGCGCTGCGGACGACTCCGACGGGGAGATCGGGCGAATTTTTAGCCCGAACAACCCAGTGCTCAGGGTGCCGGCGGCGCTCGCGACGGAGACGGAGAGAAACATTCAGCGGGGATCGATGCTGCTGATGCAGGGGTGGAGAGCGTTCATCCGTAATCCTCACGCCCATGGCGAACGCCCGACGGATCGCGAGTATGCCATGCACGCACTCATGCTGATGTCTTTCCTGGCGAGGATCATCGACGGCGCGACACGGGTCGTGTGATCGCGGTTCGCCAAGGCTGGGTTGCATGGGCCGTCACACCAGCGGCTCAGGCCTCATCCACATCGGCCGCCCCCAACGACGCTTTGTTGCAAGCGTGTAGCTCCGAGACGAAAGTGCTTGGTGCACCAGCAGCTTCTTCCTATAATGCGGAAACGATGAAGGGGTCCGACATACTCAGGCAGGCGGGGGAGGCGCTTTACGGGGAGCGCTGGCAGACGCCGCTGTCCCGCGACCTGGGCGTGACCGACCGCACCATGCGGAACTGGGCCGCGGGCCGCCATGACGTGCCCGCCGACGTGCCGGACAAGCTGCTGAGGATCCTGCGGCAGCGGGGCGACAGCATGGCGCGGCTGGCCGCGAGGATAGAGGAACACGTGCGCGCGGAGGGCGACCGCCCGACGGCGCAAGAGGAAAAGGCTAGAGAGGGACAATGAGCGCACCGACCATCTACGACCTCTGCGCCCCGCGCCCCGACGTGCTGTCGGGCGCGATGTCGGAGGGCGACTTCGCGGCGCGCCTCGGGCCGGTGGTCAACCGCACCGGCCATCCCGACTACGTCGACCCGATCCGCTTCTTCACCAACACCTATCCGACGGCCGGCCTCAAGGAGCTGCTCGACCAGGTGCTGCGCCGCCTGTCCGGAACGCCCGGCGCGGTCTCCTCGGTGTTCCGCCTCGACACCAGCTTCGGCGGCGGCAAGACGCACGGGCTCATCGCGCTAATCCACGCGGCACGCAGCGCAGCGTCGATCCCCAACCTGGCCGAGTTCACGTCGGTGACGATGCCGGGGACAGCGCGCGTCTCCGCCTTCGACGGCGAGGCGTCCGATCCGACCAACGGGCGCGCCATGGGCGACGGCGTGCTCGCCTACACGCCCTGGGGCGAGCTGGCCTACCAGCTGCGCGGCCGCGACGGCTACGAGCGCGTCCGCGCGTCCGACGTGGAGCGGAAGGCACCCGGCTCCGAGACGCTGTCCGAGCTGCTGGGCGACGAGCCGGCGCTCATCGTGCTGGACGAGATCGGCGAATATCTGCGCAAGAGCCCCGGCGCCGGGGGCCGCGACCAGCTCGCCGCCTTCATCAAGGCGCTGTTCTCGGCCGTCGAGTCCTCGCCCCGCGCCGCCGTGGTGTTCACGCTCGCGGTGCGCGCCGACGGCAAGGCAACCGACGCCTTCGCTGCCGAGAACGAGGCGGTGGCGAAGCTGATCGCCGAGGCCGAGAGCGTGTCCGGCCGCAAGGCGACGATCCTCAATCCCACCGGCGACGACGAGACGGTGGCCGTGCTGCGCCGCCGCCTGTTCGAGACGATCCGCCCGGGTGCCGCCGACGAAGTCGCTGCCGCGTACGCGACGGTGCAGGCGGACAGACGGGTGGAGAGCCGCGAGGGGGTGCGAGGGTCACGGCTGGTCGACACCTACCCCTTCCATCCCGACCTCATCGACACGCTGACCGACAAGACGGCGACGCTGGCCGATTTCCAGCGCGTGCGCGGCATGCTGCGCATCCTCGCCAAGACGGTCGCTGGCCTGTGGGCCCGCCGGGCGGGCGACGCGTTCGCTATTCACACGCACCACATCGACCTCGGGCAGGAGGACGTGCAGCGAGAGTTCACGACCCGCCTCGGCCAGTCGGCGTTCGTGCCTGCCATCAACAACGACGTCGCCGGCCCCGCGGGCAAGCCCGCACTCGCCCAGGTCGTCGACGCGGACATGAACGCAGGGCTCCTTCCCTACGCCTCCTACGCCGCGCGAACGATCTTCGTGCACACGCTGGCCTTCAACAACGAGCTGCGCGGCATCACCCCCGCGCAGCTGCGTTATTCGATCGCGTCGCCCGCGTCGGACCTCGACCTGCTCGACGCCAGCCTGGTGCGCTTCCAGACCGACAGCGCGTATCTCGACGACCGCCCCGGTGCCCCGCTCCGCTTCAACGCGGAGGCCAACCTCACGCAGATCATCGCGCGCGAGGAGAAGGGCATCGACGCCGAGCGCATCCGACTCGAACTCGATAGCCGGATCAAGGACATCTTCTCCGGCGACCGGCCGACCTTCGACCCGATCCTGTTTCCGGCCGGCGCGTTCGACGTGCCGGACGATGTCGGCGACGGCAAGCCGCGCCTGGTCGTCGTCAAGCACGAGACGCTGGAGGTCTCGTCGCAGCTCGACGCGGTGCCCGAGTTCATCGCCCGCATGTACACGCGCAAGGGCGCCGAGGAGGACAAGATCCGCCTCCTGCGCAACAACCTCGTGTTCCTGCTCGCAGACGAGCGCGCGGTGTCGCAGATGCGCGAGGCGATGAGCCGCCGGATCGCGCTCGCGGAGCTGAAGCGCCCCGAGCGCCTGGTCGACCTGGCCGACCATCAGCAGCAGGAGATCCTGCGGCAGGAGCAGCGGTCGGAGCAGGCCGTCGCGGTCGCCATTCAGGGCTGCTACCGCCACCTACTCTACCCGTCTAAGGCGGCGCTGGGCGACGGGTCGGTCAGCCTGGGCTACGCCTCCATCGACAATCCCTCGACCGCTGAGAAGCCCGGCGCCGGCCAGGTGCAGGTCGTCCGCCAGCTGTCGGCGAGCAACAAGCTCAAGTCGCCCGAGGACGCGCCCGACGCTCCCGCCTACATCCGCGACCGCACGCCGCTGAAGAGCAAGCGGCAGATGACCGCGGCGGCGCTGCGCGAGGAGTTCCGGCGCGACCCCAGCCTGCCCATCCAGATCGGCGACGACCCGTTCAAGAAGATCGTGCGCAAGGGCATCGAGGACGGCGTGTTCGTCTACCGGCGCGAGGACCTCGTCGCCGGCCAGGGCGAGCCGATGCCCAGCATCGTCATCGACGAGTCCTCGGTCATCTTCACCGCCGACTACGCCAGGGAGCACGGCATCTGGCCGCGGCCCGCGCCAGCGCCGACCGCCGGCGCGGGCACGGGCACTGGCGGAGCCGACGGGGGCGGAACCCGCTCGCCCGACGGCGGTGCCCAGTCCGGCGATGCCGCCAGTGGCGGTCACCAGGCCGGAGCTGGCGGCACCGCGACCAGCGGCGCGGGCGCGACGGCACAGGGCGGCACCGGCGAGGCCAACGCCGCGAGCCCGGGCACTGTGTTCGTGCACGAGGGCGTGCTCAAGGAGGCGCTCACCGTCGTGTTCCAGAAGGCGCGCAGCGCCAAGGCGGTCAGTCTCGCGTCGGTGACCATCTCGCCGTTCGACTACGCCGACGCCTTCAAGCTGCTGCCGGTGGCCGAGGGCGTGCCCGACGCCACCAAGCACGTCGAGATGGAGGGCGACCTCGCCACCGCGGCCGGCGGCGAGCTCAGCATCCGGGCCGAGGGCACGCTGACGGAGATGAAGGGGCTGCGCGAGTTCGTCGAGCCCCAGCTCCGCGCCGCGAGCGAGAAGCGGCTGGAGGTCGTCATCCGGCTCGACTTCGCCAACGGTCTCGCCCTCGACGGCGACGCGCCCGAGCGCATCGTCGACCGTCTAACCCGCTTCGGCGCCGCCGCCGCCTTCGTCGAAGCCTCCGCCAAGGTGAACTCGTGATGCAGACCCGCAGGAAAGCCGAATACATGGCCCGCCAAACCATCCAGCCCTCCTACGAGGTCCGCGCCCGCCGGGTTGGCAACGAGCTCCAGGTCGAGATCTGGCAGCTGCCCTCGCCGGCCAGCCCCCACGTCACTGTCCCCGTGCGGGTCGCCGGGCTCGCCGGGCGCAACCTCGAGATCAACCAGATCCGCATCCTCAAGCGGCTGCGCGATGCCGGCATCCGCCTCGACGTCATGCCGGTCGAGGGCATGCGCGCGCCCATCGACGAGGCGGCGGCGCTGCGCATCGCGCTGATGTTCCGCGTGCTCGCGCCCATGCGCTCGCGCGCGGCAATGGTGCAGGTCGCCGAGGGCATCGAGGACATGGCGCGCGAGGAGGCCGCCTACTGGCTCGGCATGGCCGTCCACCGCAAGAACCCGCGCCGCGTTCTGACCGCGCTGCGCGTGCTGCTCACCACCACCCAGCGCTGATCCGGAAGAACGATAACGATGACCACCCGCCTGATCGAGCGCTACCTACCCATCGCCGAGATCGGCATCGAGAGCGTGCGCGAGCGCACCCCGATGACGCCGTTCCCCGCGCCCAACCGTCTGCATGTCTGGTGGGCGCGTCGGCCTCTCGTCGCCTCGCGCGCGGCGGTTCTCGCCTCCATCCTGCCCGAGAACGCCGATCGCGACGCTTTCAAGCATGCTCTCGGCATCCATGGAGACCCCGTTGCGGCACGGGCCAGGATCGCTCGCGCTGACCGACTTGGCGAGCGTCTCGGCGCTGATGCCTACGGCTACCCGCGTGCGTTCTCGCATAACCCGACCCAGGAAGAGCTCGACGACCTCATCGACGATCCCGACCTCGTCGTGGTCGACCCAACCGCAGGCGGCGGCGCCATCCCGTTCGAGGCATATCGCCTTGGACTCTCGGCCAGCGCCAACGACCTGAACCCGGTCGCCACCCTGATCGAGAAGGCAACGCTGGAATACCCGGCGAAGTTCGGCGCAGAGCTATTGCGCGAGTACGAGTCGATCGGCCCGGTCTGGGCGGATCGGGTCCGTGAACGCCTGTCCGATTTGTTTCCGCCTGAGCCGGAGGAAGACTGCCGTCCTGACGGCTACCTCTGGGCGCGCACTGTTGTCTGCCCATACTGCGCCGGCAAGGTGCCGTTGTCGCCGAACTGGCGGCTCGCGCCCGATGGAACCGGTGTGCGGCTGATCCCGCATCTCGCGTCCGGTGTCGGCGACGCTGCTCGCCACTGCTCCTTTGAAATCGTCGACAACGTCAAGGATCAATCAGAGGGCACCGTCGCCGGTGGCGATGGAATCTGCCCCTACCCAGACTGCGGTCGCCCGATCGACGGCGACGACATCAAGCGACAGGCGCAAGCCGGCGGAATGGGAGATCAACTCTTTGCCGTCGTCTACAAGCGGCAGCTCGTCACCAAGACCAAAACCGGCAAGAACAGGATCAAGTGGATCCGTGGTTATCGTGCCCCGACCGAAGACGATGACAACAGCGAGATGCTCTCAACAGCGCTTGCGGACAAGCTCTCCGAGTGGGAGGTCATGGATGTCGTTCCGAGTGAAGCCTATCCCGCGAATACTAACGACGACCGTCCGCGTCAGTATGGCATGCCGCTCTGGCGCGACATGTTTTCTGCTCGACAGCTGCTCGCCCATGGCACCGGCGTAGAGGTATTCCGCGAACTGCTCGAAGCCGATCGAGCAAACGGCTTGCTGAGCGAAGCGCGCGCAGCCGCCTACGTCTATCTCGCGATCGGCATGGACAAGCTGCGCGACTACGGTTCGCGGATGACGCGCTGGATCGTCAATCGTGAAACTCTTGCCAACACCTTCGACCGCCATGATTTCGCATTCAAGTGGTCCTACGCGGAAATGGCCCTGCTGATCGAAGGCATGGGGTTCGACTGGGCCGTCGAGGCGACCGGCAAGGCGTTGAAGGAGCTGATCACCATGGTCGGCGCGAACAAGCGCGGCGACATGCTGGACGCGGTCCAGAAGACGACCGGCACAATTACCGTCACCAACGGCTCCGGCGCATCGATGCCGCACCTCGCCGACAAGTCCGTCGACGCCGTTGTCATGGACCCGCCCTACGGTGCCAACGTCATGTATGCCGAGCTGTCGGACTTCTTCTACGTCTGGCTGAAGCGCACCGCCGGCCTCGTCGTGCCGGAGCTGTTCACCCGCCGCCTCGCCGACAAGGAGACGGAGGCGGTCGCCAACAAGGCCCACTTCAAGGGCCAGAAGGGCGCCGATAAGCTCGCCAACCGCGACTACCAGGACAAGATGGCCGGCATCTTCGCCGAATGCCGCCGGGTGCTGAAGGACGACGGCATCATGACCGTCATGTTCACGCACAAGGACACGGGTGCGTGGGACGCGCTCGCCATGTCGCTGATGGACGCCGGCTTCGTCATTACCGCCTCGTGGCCCGTGAACACCGAGGCATCGGGATCGCTCCACATCAAGGACAAGGCCGCCGCGAACTCCACCATCTTCCTCGTCTGCCGTCCTCGTCTGGAGCAGGGCGGCGAGGCGAGTTACTGGGAGGAGGTCGAGCCGCTGGTCGCCAAGGCGGTGCGCGAGCGCATCGACGAGTTCCAGGCGTCCGGCATCGCCGGCGTCGACCTCTATCTCGCGAGCTTCGGGCCGGCGCTTGAGGCGTTCTCCCGCCACTGGCCGCTGACCCGGGGCACGCCCGCGCCGCAGCCGCCCGCGAAGCGGGGGTCTCAGGGCGACCTGCTGGAAGAGTTCGATCCCTACGCCGTCCGCCCCGAGGACGCGCTCAACGCCGCGCGCCGCGAGGTGAAGGCGTGGCGCCTCGCCCAGCTCGCCGACCGCCGCGCCAGCCGCGACATGGACCCGGCCACCGCCTGGGTCGCGCTCGCCTGGGACGCGTTCCGCGCGCCCCAGTTCGCCTATGACGAGGGCCTTCGCCTCGCCCGCGCCGTCGGCCTCGACATGACGCAGGTCGTGGGGCGCCTGGCCGAGAAGAAGGGTTCCGACCTCAAGCTGTGGGACAGCGCCACCCGCGTCGCCAAGGGTGCGCTTGGACCGGCGGACGGCTCGCGCGGCATGATCGACGCGCTGCATCACGCGGCCAACACCGCGCGCAAGCAGAGCGTCGAGGCGGCGCGCGACCAGCTTGAGGCCAACGGCCTGCTGAATGACGACGAGTTCAAGGTCGCGCTGGAGGTGATGCTGGAGGTGCTGCCGCCGTCAAAGACCTTCTCGGGCATCGACGCCGACGACGCGGTCAAGCCAGCCGCCGACGACTTCGACGCGCTCGAAAAGCTGCGCCGCATCGTCTACGGCGAGGAGATCGGCGCGCCGAAGCAGCTGTCGCTCTACGAGCAGCTCGAAGCCGCCGAATGAGCGGACGGACGGACGACGACTTCGCCCACGAGCGCACGGCGCTCGACGCGGCGCACCAGCAGAACGAGACCCAGCGGGACTCGTTCATCGCGCTGGCGCACACCGCGCTGTTCGCGGCGTCGATCTCGTTCGTCGGCAGCGTCGCGCCGCTGAGGACGGCGATCTGGCGGCCCGTCCTCGTCACGGGATGGACGTTCAGCGTCGTCGGGCTGCTGGCGCTCACCTTCAGCTTCGGCGCCGCGCGCCGGGAGATCGACCGCCGACGGGCAGCGCTGAACGACGAGACGCCGCCGGCCCCCTCGCGGGTGCTCGGGCTTCTCCACACGGTTGCCACTTGGTCGTTCCCGCTCAGTCTTCTATGTTTGTTCTCCTTCGTAACATCGAACGTGGTGTCCGCCGATGAGCCGTCGCCCAAGCCCCCCGCCGCCACCCAGTCCGCCGTCACGGCCGTCGCGCCTCAACGAGGGTGTCAACCCGCCGCCGCGGGCACCGACGCGTGCGCCTGCCCCGCCCCCACCGCCGCCCAGCCCACCCCGACCGTCAACCGGCACGCGGGGGACGTCGCCGCCGCCGCGCGCCCCGAGCCACATCGCCCCGGGCGGTCGGGTCCAGGGCGGCGTCACGCCGGCGCCGCGAGCCCCGACCCAGACGCTGCCACCGCCACCTCCTCCGCCCCCGCCGGCGAAGAAGTAACGGGCCGCGGGCACCGGAGACGCAGATGCTTCTGAGCGACCGAACCTGGAAGCGGAAATACACGCGCGAGGACGGCGACCTCGTGCGCAAGTTCTACGTGCCCGCGCTCTCCACCGCCAAGCGCTACGACCGCATCACCGGCTACTTCAACGCCGAGGGCCTCGCCCTCGCATCGGCCGGCATAGAGCACCTCGCGCTGAACGAGGGTGCCATGCGGCTGATCGTCGGCTGCACGCTCGACGACGCCGAGGTGAAGGCCGTGGAGGACGGCCTGTCCATGGGCGAGATGCTCTCCGACAAGCTCGGTCAGGCCCTGCCCGCGGCCAAGGAGGGCGACGAGCAGCAGGCATTGGAACTACTCGCCTGGCTCGTCTGCCACCGCCTGCTCGACATCAAGGTCGCCGTCCGGTGCCGGCCCGGCACACGCATCCCGGTGGGCGGCACGACGATCTTCCACGAGAAGTGTGGCATCGTCGAGGACAAGACAGGCGACCGCCTGGCCTTCACCGGCTCGCTCAACGAGACATACCAAGGCTGGCGGCTCAACGGCGAGACGATCAGCGTGTTCACCTCCTGGGGTCCCGCGGCGGAATACGTCGACGACGAGGACGCGGCGTTCGACCGCTACTGGGAGGACGAGGCGGACAGCGTGATCGTGGTGGACGTGCCGACGGCCGTTCGCGACGAGCTCCTCAAGTTCCTGCCGTCAGACGACGAGGCACCGCGGCGGCTCAAGCGCGCCGCCAAGGAGCAGGAGGAACAACCCGCGGCGGAGGAGCCGAACGTCGAGATCGAGGCGCCGACGCCGGTCGAAGACGTCAGCCCGGCCGAGCGCCGCGCCGAGGTCTGGGACCGCATCGCCAACGCTGCCACAAACCCCGACGGCGGGGTCTGGGTCGGCGAGGCGACCAGCCCCGTCGAAGCCTGGCCGCACCAGCGCAAGGCGTTCCTGCGCATGTACGGCGACGCGCCCGACCACGCACCGAGGCTGCTGGTCGCCGACGAGGTCGGTCTCGGCAAGACCATCCAGGCCGGCCTGCTGATCCGGCAGTCGTGGCTGGCCGGCCGCATGCGCCGGGCGATCATCCTCGCGCCGGCCAACGTCTGCCCGCAGTGGCAGGCGGAACTGCGCGAGAAGTTCGCGCTCAACTGGCCCCTCTATGACGGCCAGTGCATGCACCGCTACGACCCCGCCACGCAGACCACCGTCGCGACGCCGGTCAGCCGGCTCGCATGGTCGCGCGAGCCGTTCGTCATCATGTCGAGCCATCTCGCCCGTCGACGCGACCGACGGCCCGAGCTGCTCACCGCCGACGAATACGACCTCGTCGTCGTGGACGAGGCGCACCACGCCCGCGTGTCGCGGACCGGCAGGAAGTCCGAGCCCAACATGCTGATGCGGCTGCTCCGCGATCTGCGCGCCCGCACGCGCGGTCTGGTGCTCCTCACCGCGACGCCGCTCCAGACAAACGCGCTGGAGCTCTACGACCTGCTCGCGCTCCTCGGCCTCCCCGACGAATGGACGCCGGACGAGTTCGAGCGCTACTTCGAAGCGTTGCGCGAGCCGCTGGTGCCGGCGTCGGCCTTCGAGGGGTGCGCCCGGCTGTTCCAGGCGACCGAGCGCGAATACGGTCCGCTCGCCGAGCATCGTGCCGCCGCCATCGGCGCCGGCAGCCGCAACCCGCCCCTCTCCCGCGTGGCCGTGCGGACGGTGCTCGCCGCGCTGCGGGGCGAGTCCTCGATCAAACGGCGCCGGCTCGCTCCCGCCGAGCGCCAGGCCGCCGTCCGCATCATGCTCGGCCACACCCCGATCAGCGCCCTCGTATCGCGCCATACCCGGGCGCTGCTCCGCCGCTACCGCACCGAGGGCAAGCTGGACGCGCGCATCGCGACACGCGTCGTCGCCGATCGCTTCATCGACATGAGCCCGGCCGAGCGCGAGCTCTACGAGGCCACCGAGAAGCTGATCACCGACGCCTACGCCACCGCCGACGAGAAGACGCGCGCCGCGGTCGGCTTCGTCCTCACCATCTACCGCAAGCGCCTGTCGTCCAGCTTCACCGCCCTAGCCTGCTCGCTGAAAGGCCGGCTGGAGCGCGCGAAGGACAGCGACGACGACCTCGTCGGGCTGGAGGACGAGGGCCAGGAGATCGACGCGGACGAGGCCGCGGATCATGACCGTGAGGCGCGCCAGCTGCTCGAGGCCGACGCCATCCAATCGCTCCTCGACCGGATCGCGCAGCTGCCACCCGACAGCAAGGCGCTCGCCCTAGCGCGCGAGCTGAAGGCGCTTGAGGCGGACGGCTACCAGCAGACCATGGTGTTCACCGGCTACACCGACACGATGGATGCGCTGCGCGACTGGCTCGCCCGCGAGACGGGGCGCGAGATCATCTGCTTCTCCGGCCGGGGCGGCGAAGTCCGCGGCGTGGACGGCCGATGGCGGCCGGTGTCGCGGGCGGACATCAAGCGTCGGTTCCGGGCCGGCCAAGGCGACGTCCTGCTCTGCACCGACGCGGCCGCTGAGGGGCTGAACTTCCAGTTCTGCGGGTCGCTCATCAACTACGACATGCCCTGGAACCCGATGCGGGTGGAGCAGCGCATCGGGCGCGTCGACCGCCTCGGCCAGAGGTTCGACGACATCCGCATCGTCAACCTGCACTACGCCGACACCATCGAGACGCAGGTCTACCAGGCGCTGTCGTCCCGGATCCGGCTCTTCGAGACGCTGGTCGGCGGCCTGCAGCCGATCCTGTCTTCCGTCAGCAAGCGCATCGCCGAACTGGCCCTGTCGGGCGCGCACGTAGACATCGACGCCATGGTCGCCGGGCAGGTCAACCAGCCGCCGCCCGCCGTCGACCTGGACGACGAGAACGCAGCACTGGACGAGATGCCAATGCTCGGCCACGCGGCGCTCGACCTCGCGGATCTGGCGCGCGTCATCGGCGACGCCGACCTGCTGCCGCCCGGATACCAGGCGGCGACCCTCAGCCCGAAGGAGTGGACGGTGTCGACCGACACGCTGTCCAAGCCGGTGCGCGTCACCCTGGACCGCGACTTCTACGGCAAGAACTTCGATTCGGCCGAGTTCTGGACGCCGGGCTCGCCCGCGTTCCCCGGCGGTTCGCCAGCCTCGGGCGCCCTGCCGTCGAGGGCGGCGGCGTGAGGGCCGGACCGCCCCGTCACGACCTGGCGACCGCACCGCCGATGCCGATCGACGGAGGCAAGGACGCCAACGATGCCGCGCTCGCCGAGCTCTTCGACTATGCGGGGATGCGCGCCGAGGAGGCGGTGCACGCCTGGCGCGAGGAGCGGCGCAGGCTCAACCTGGGCCTCGACGCCTATGGCGGCGCATGCGTCATCATGACGGTCGGCGACCGCAGGCTGCTCAACGCGCTAAAGCGCATCGGCGCTGTCGAGAAGGGCACCTACTGCGGCACTTGGGACGTGAGGCGCACCTGGGCGCATCACGGCCAGGAATGCGGCGTGGCTTGCGCGATGGCCGAGGTGGTCTGCGACATCATCAATGCGAGCCTGGGCGATCGCGCACGTGCCCACGTCCACAGCTGGTGGTCGTGACCACCCGGGCCTTCGCGTCCGGCCGATAAGCAGCCGAACGACGGCGCAGGCCGTCTCAGATGTAGAATCGATAGTCCGACCGCTCGATCTGGGCGTCGCTGACGTGCTTCAGCACCTTGCCCACCTGCCGGGCGGCGCGGATCGGGATCGGCAGGGCCTGGTCGAACTGGGTGGAGTTCCAGTTCATCTTCGTCAGGCCGAGGATCTCCTCGCCCAGCTGCTCGATCGGCGAGTCGCAGCTGTGCGGACGCAGCAGCAGCGGGTTGGGCGTTCTGGCGCCGGGGTAGGTGCGATACCAAGGCACGCTGCCGCGGGTGTAGAGCATCAGGTCGCCGCCGAGCTCGACGCCCGTCCCCCTGAAAGCCGGGTAGTTGCCCTCTCGCATCAGCATCTGGTGCGGGCTCTCCGAAACCCAGACGAGGTCGCTGAACGAGATGCCCGCGTCGGTCGCCGCCGCCATCATGCCGTCCGCCTCGGCCGCGTCGAACCGCGACGTCTTCATGATCACCAGCCGCGCAGGCAGGTGGCCGTGCTGCGCCCGATACTCCTCGAGCGACCGCACGACGAGCTGATAGGCGTCGCCGCGCTCGAGATAGGGATGCCTGTCGTGCTTGTCGTGCAGCGCCTTGCCGCCGCGCAGGATAAGGCCCCGGCCGCGCTCGTCGAACATCTGCGCGGTGCTGGTCATCAGGTTGCGACCGCCGAGGTCCTTGTAGAAGCCGATGCCCAGGAACGTCGTCTTGTATTCGCCCTCCCTGACCGGCAGCCGCCACGGCGCCCGCCCGGCCTTGTAGAACAGCGCGTTGAGCATGTTCCACGCGCGGGTCGCCGGGTCCTGCACCTTGCGCATGGTCTTGCGGATCTTGTGGGGGATCTTCGCGTGGTCGTCCCACAGCGTCGGCCACGCGACCTGCGTGGGCGCGTGCATCAGCAGCGCCCGGGCCTTGTACATGTCGCGGAAGTTGAGCGGGTCGCGGTCGTCGTCGCCATCCTCGCTGCCACCGCCGGCCTTCGCGTTGACGATCTTGGCGATCAGGTCGGTCGGCAGCGCCGCCACGATCACGTCCGGCTTGGACGACCCCTCCAGCAGGATGCGGGTCTGGTCGGCGAAGAGCTCGACCGCCGCGCCGACGGCGTCGTTCTGCTTCGCGATGCCCGTCACCTTGCGAATGTCGCCGTTCGGGATCATCCGCTGCAGGGTGTCGTCGGTGGCGAAGCCGCAGCGGAATGGGTTGCGGTTCTGGAGCCCGGGAAAAGGCGGGAAGAGGTTGGCGCGGGGGTGCGGCTTACCGTCTTTGGTCAGCTTGCCGCCGATGCCCTCCCGGCACCGCTCGAGGAACCTGGAGAAGCCGGCGATCGTCTCGCCGGTCCCGATCACGCCCACGCGGATGACGTCGCCGACCATCGGCTGGAGCGGGCCGTAGTCCAGCAGCCCCGCGCGCGGATCGATGTGGAGGCCGCCGTCGCCGAACTCCAGCCTCGGCTCGGGCATGTAGATCGGGGTGAACATCAGATCATTCCCTCCTGAGCGACCCGTTCCGCCTCCTCCGGATCCTCCTCCCGCCACACGTCCTCCGGCACGCTGACGGGCAGCGACAGCGGCTCCAGCGGCTCGAACCCGATGCGCGGGCGGTCGTCGACGCCCTCGGCCGGATCGTCGAGGAGGGTCGGTGCCGGTGCGGTGGCCGAGGCGATCAGCAGATGGCGCCACATGATGAACTGGCCCCGGATCGCACCCGCCTTCTCCAGCTTCTTCTTGCCCGCGAGCATGATGCTGGACGCCGGATGGGTGCGGTAGCCGTCCGAGGTGAAGACGAAGGTGGGCGTGATCGACACGAACCAGTCGTCGCCGATCCGCTGATAGCGCGGCACGAAAGCGTGGTGGCGCATGATGTCGTCGCGACCCTCCTTGCCGATAAGCGTCACCACGTCGGCGCTCGTCACGTTCTGGAGCGAGCGGTAGACGTATTCCCGCTTCATGCCCGGCCCCGGCGCGCGGAAGCACAGGCCACGCGTCTCTTTGTCGAAGAAGCAGTCGCCGGACAGCTGCGCCTCGACGCTCCGGCGCAGCAGCTCGATGACGGCGTTCTGGTCGTCCACGTCGTCAAGCAGGGTCACGGCCTCGGTCTCCACCGCCTCGACCGAGCCGACATCGACGATCTCATCCAGCACCGTGCCGCGCGGATCGCGGAACGACCAGAAGGTCCGGTCGCGGATCACCCAGTCGAAGTGCATGGGCCCGTCGTGCAGCAGCATCTCCTTCACCGCCTCGCGGCCCGACTTGAAGGGCGACTCCGCGACGAAGATCTCCTCCGGCAGCACCATGCGCACCAGGTTCAGGTGCGCGGGCTCGCCCGCCAGCATCGGCGGCACGTAGGTTCCGAACGTGTTCTTCTCGATCGTCAGCGCCGCGATCGCTTCGGCGGCCCTGGCGTCGAACACGTCGGCCGCCTTGTCGAAGTCCAGCCGGCGCGGCTCGTCGAGGCGCCCCGCATTGACCGCCTTCCAGAACATCGTGTGATCGCTCAGACGGACCAGCACGATGATCATCGGGATATTCGACGGACCCCAATATGCGAGGTCAGCCGGCTCTAAAAGGTATTCGAATCGCTGCTCATCCTCCCCCGTGTAGTTGCCCCCGACGGTCGTCTTGATCTGAACACCCACCCACTTCGCCAGCATAGCGTGCGTCAGCGGGTCACGCAGTTCCATCATGCCGTCCACGCCCGTCTCCAGCCGATTCAGGCCATGGAACGCGAACCCCATCGAAGCGGCCCGGGCGGACACAAGCTGCTCGCCCTGGTGACCGTTGAGGACGTTCTGGTGGAGCCGCTTGGGCTGAGGCTGGTTCTGGAACATAGCGGGAATATAGCAGACGGCGCTGCCGCCATGAAGCGGCTTGGCAATGCGGCAGAAGACGGTGACAATAATCGGCAGAAGGACAATCGGATGATCGGCATTCTCGTATTGCTCCTGCTCGCGGCGCTGGCGGGAGTGGTTTACCCATACATCCCCGGCGCGAAGCGCTGGCAGTTCGGCCTCGGCGCGCTGGCCGCGTTCCTCGGGATTGGCATCGCCGCGCCCAACGGCGCCAAGCCCACCAACGTGCCGGCCGCCGCCGCACCGACGGCAACGCCGGCCACACCTTCCAAGCCGTTCCTGACCATCGAGCCGCGTGCGCTCGACGCCCACCGCGTCGAGCTGAGCATCGGCACGAACGTGCCAACCCCGATCAAGGTGTCGACCAGCATCGATCTGCACGGCCAAAAGGGGACGGACACCTACGTCGGCTACAGCGAGTTCGTGACGCTCACGGCGGCGACCACGAAGGTGGTGCTGGACACGGCCAAGGCCGACAAGCCGCTGCCGGCCTCGACCTACGACGCGACCGTCAGCTTCTTCCCCAAGTGGGGTGCGGAGGGCAACCCGGCCGCGGCAGGCGTGCCCGAGCTCCACGCCGAGCGGCAGTTCCGGCTGTCGGCCTCGGGCGGCAGCGTCGCCGATACGCAGCAGCGGGATGAGCGTCGGCGCTGGATCATGGAGAACGTGATCGTCGGCACGCCGTTCAACCGGGCCGCGTTCGAGCAGCGGCTGGGCAGAGCCGAGCGCGGCCCGTCCGAACTGAACCTGCACGACGCCTTCTACTATCCCGGACCGGGCATGACGCTGCTGGTGAACCAGGTCACGCACAAGGTGGCGACGTGGAAGGACGGCAACGCCATCCCCGCGCCGAACGCGACCAGGGCCGACTTCGCCTCGCGCGGGCTCACCTGGCCTCTGACCGTGGACAGGGGCTGGCTCGGCTGTGCCGGCGACGCGGTCTGGTTCGAGGCTCCCGACTTAACCGTCTACGCTGTGAACGGCGCGGCCGCACGGCAGTACAGGGACATCAAGCCGATATGGGCGGAGAACCAGCAGATGATCCGTGAGCTGCGGGCGGCGGGAGCGAAGGGCGGCCCGACGCTGAGGATCAACATCGGCGACCTCATCCAGGAAGGCCGCAAGCTGTGCGGCTGATCCTTGGCTGAGGTGACGGCCATGCCGCGCGGATCGCAGCACGAGCTGACGGGCCGGCTCGACCGAGACGGACACGGCTTGCTCCTCCGGGCGGACGGGGGCGGGCAGTGGCGTCTCGACACCGGCTTCCTCGCAGGCTGGAAGGCGAGCGGGCTCGTGGGTCGCAACGTCCGGGTCCGCGGGACGAGGGACGCGTTCAATGTGCTGGCAGTCAGCCGGATCGAGCCATCCGGATGGTGAGTGCCACCAGTCTGACGGGCGCGGACGGCGAGCACTTCGTGATGAGCGAGCTGCTCCGGCGCGGCTACATAGCGGCCCTCGCGCCGGCAGGCGTCCCCAACTGCGACATCGTCGTCACCGACGAGATCGGCGACCGGCTCTGCGCCGTGCAGGTGAAGACCCGGAACAGCACCGGGGCCGATGACGGCTGGCACATGCGCAAGAAGCACTAGGCGCTGACCTCGCCCACGCTGTTCTACTGCTTCGTGGACTTCGCCGCGCACAAGCCGGGCGGCGCGTTCACCTACGTCGTCCCCGCCGCGATCGTCGCCGTCGCGCTGGCCGAGGCGCACCAGGCCTGGCTCTCGCAGCCGGGGAAGTGGGGCCAGCAGCGCAAGGACAGCGACTTCCGGCGGTTCCTGCCCGACTACGGCCACCTGAAGATGGACAAGTTGGAGGCCGGTTGGCTGGAGCCATACCGCGAGGCGTGGCACCTGCTTGGCGCAGCTGCGACTTGACAGGCTGGCCACCGACCCCCTCGAAGATGCACAGATCGGACCTGAGCCATGACCGACACATCCGAAAACCCCCTGCTCAAGTTCTGCGCACCTCGCGACGCGGGCGCCGCTTTCCTGGCGACCCACGAAGGCAGCTTCGCCATGATCGAGCCGTTGACGCCGCGAGCCGAATCCTGGCTGCGCGCCAACGTCGACGCCGAGGCGACGTGGATGGGAAAGGCGCTGGTGGTCGAGTTCCGCTACTTCCCCGACCTCGTCGACGCGATCATCGATGCGGGCTTCCTGTTCGAGCGGGACGCCTTCCCAAACTGATCGCGGGATGGATCCGCGGGCCTCCGCCCGCCTGAATGGTGTGCGCCACGGTGTTACGCTCCAGTCCAGCGCCGCTCAGGCGCGAAGCCCGCCTTCCTGGACGATGAGTTCCAGCAGATGGCGGGTCAGCGCGTCCGCGCCGCGGCCATGCGCCAGCCTTCCCCAGTCGTCCCAGCGGTCGACCCTGCGGGCGAGCCAGGCGAACAGGTCGTCCCTGCCCGTCTCGTCCGTGAAAGCCTGCGACCATGAGACGCGCCTCGTCGGCATGCGCGCCTCCGCCGCGATGCCGGTGAGGGTCACCAGGTGGGTGCGGCCGACGCGCTCGCGGGCGAAGAGGTGACGCCTGAATCCGACCGATCGCTCGAATTCCCTGAGCGCAGCCTCTCGGCCGCCATCTGCACCTCGCCCAGCGGCTGCGACCGCCTCGACGACCTCGGCTATCGGCATGCGTTCCCATGCCGGCTCACGGGTGGCCTGCAGCATCAGCATCACGGAACGGCCCTCCGGCGACAGCGGCGCCTCCAGCGGCGCGGTCCCGAAGCTCGTCCTGTGGGCCGTGTCGAGCATCCCGATCGAACTGAGCCAACACTGGTAGAAGCGCCAGAACAGCATGTCGCCACCAAACAGGTCGTGCCTGCGCTCGTCGCCGAGGAGCCACCGGCCGTCGATGGCGGTGAGGACCCGGGTCATCAGCTCGTGCTGCTCCGGCGCGAAGTGGACGTCCGGGAAGCCGAGCTCGCCCTCCCAGAAGGCGTCGCGCACCGTGCTCCAGGTGCGGCCGTCCTCGTCCTCGATCTTGCCCCCGCGCACGCGGAGCCACCATCCCCATGGCAGCTCGCCCGAGTGTCGATCGCGCCGGTCCACCTTCAGGCTCCCTTCTTCGGGTCGAGGCCGAAGGCGGGCAGCGGCGGGCCTTCCCTCGGCGGCACCGGCGCGCCATCGGCGATCGCGCGGAGCTGGCGCGCGAGGTTCAGGATCTCGCGCACGACGTAGGCGTCGTCCCGATACTCGGCCGCGGTCTCGGCGCCGAGGAACCTCGCGCGGTCGCCGCGATCGCCCGGCACGACGTCGTAGACGTGGTTGCACGAGAAGCCGAACCACCAGGCGTGGGCGTCGCCGGGGCGGTGTTCGGTCGCGTGCTCCAGCGGCATGTACCTGACGGCCGAGGGCGGCACGTGGCAAATCCGCCGAGCCTCGGCGACCAGACGCCGAGCGGGGCTCGGACCCTCCTCGCAGATCCGCGAGTAGGTGAGCCCGCCGTGCACCTCGACGCCGAGCTCCGCCGGCACCGCACGGTGATCCCATCCCCAGAGCGGATGATCGCGCGGGATGCCGACGTAGCCGCAGAGGTGGCCACCATGCGTGTCGCGCAGCATGATGCACTCGAACCCCGTCTCCTCGTCGCGCCAGCTGAGCTTGTCCGCCTCCCGCAGCCAGGGGCCGTCACCCCGGGGCTTGGCGCCAGGGACGAAGAACACCTCGCTCGCAGGCACGGTGCGGTCGCGGGTGGCGTATGCCCGGCCCACGACGAGCGTGACACCCTCCTCGCGGGTCACGTCTCCGCCCGAGCCCGGCAGCTTGTCCAAGGCGAGCGGGGAGCCGAACAACGGCGCGAGCTTGGCCTCGGGCAGCGTGGCGAGGGCAGCGGTGGTCGTCTTCGGGGTAGCGTCGATCTTCTTCTTGGTCATGGTGAGATCCTTGCTGAATGAGGAAAAACCGGAGGTCGCGGTCACGCGTAGCGTTCGCGGGCCGTCATCTCGGTGAGCCTCGGACCGAGGGCGCGGGAGCGGTGCTCGGGCGCGTAGACCTCGCGCGCGAGCCAGAACTCCTCCGCCGTCAGCGCGTCGGCGGTCACCTCGCGCCACCACACCTTGGATTCGGCATTCCAGCGGTATCCACGGGCGCGGAGCGCATCCTTGACGCCGAAGTCGGCGCCGAACGCCTCCACGCGGACCGTTGGACACTCGGCGCTGTCGACCAGCTCGGCGAGCACCGTTCGGCCGTCCGGCAGTTCGTGGCGCAGAAGCTCGATGACGGCATCGACGTCGTTGCCCGCGCGGTGCGCGTCGTAGAAGAAGCCGGCCTGCGCACAGAGCCAGCCCAGCGACCTGCCCTCCAACCCCGCCGCCGCCCAATCGATCTCGGCGCACGTGCAGCACCACGCCTGCCCCGCGGATCCCGGCAGGCGACGTTCGACGAACTTTCTGTCGAAACTGGCATTATGCGCGATGACGAGGTCGGCCGAGGCGAGGAGACGGCCTGCGGCGTCCTCGTCGATCTCCTGTCCGACCAGATCCGCGTCGGTGATGCCCGTCAGCCGGACGATTTCTTCATCCAGCGCGCGGCCGGGATCCTCGCGCCACGACCAGGCGCGATCGATCTTCACGACGCGTCCGAGCCGATCGTAGCGGAACCGCCGCATGGCGAGCTCGATGATCAGGTCCGTGCCGGGGTCCTTGCCGGTGGTCTCCACGTCGAGCACCAGCCCGATCGAGGTCGGCCCGCCGTCGTAGTCCACGCCCGTCCTGCCCTCACGCAGGTCCAGGCGTCTGAGGACGCGGTGGCCGCCGTCGCGCTCCAGGCGCTCGACGAGATCCTCCACTCCGTTCTGCCGCAACATCGGCATTCTCCATTCGACGCGCCCCGATGCGTGGAGCGCGTCGAACGGATTAGGAACATCAAGCGGCGGCGCGTAAAATTATTGGCGGGTCAAAGACCATTGAAATTGGACCCGCATGCTTGCGAGACAGCTCTCGCGATCCCGAATTGTAGTGTCCAACGAATCGCTTAGCCGCCCTACCACGGCGCAAGCGGCTCGGCGTCGTTCCGACTAGCTTCCGATATTCCGACATACTTCCATGTTTGACATCGGCCGCGCTCACCGCCGCGACATCGACGTGGAGGTCGATGCGGTCGAGCAGCGGGCCCGACACCTTGGCCTGATAGTCTGCGGCGCAGCGCGGCGCGCGCGCGCAGGCGAGCCCTGCATCGCCCAGGTGCCCGCACCGGCACGGGTTCATCGCCGCCACCAGCTGCACCCGCGCGGGAAAGGTGACGTGCGCGTTGGCGCGCGCGACGGAGACGGTGCCCGTCTCCAGCGGCTGTCGCAGCGAATCGAGCGCGGCGCGGCCGAACTCGGGCAGTTCGTCGAGGAACAGGACGCCCAGGTGCGCGAGGCTGACCTCGCCCGGTTTCACGCGCAGCCCGCCGCCGGTCAACGCCGCCATGCTGGCGCTGTGGTGCGGGCTGCGGAACGGGCGCGCTCGCGTCAGCGTGCCGCCGGGCAGCGTCCCCGCGACCGACTGCACCATGCTGACCTCCAGCGCCTCGGCGGGGTCGAGCGGGGGCAGGATGCCGGGCAGACACGCCGCCATCAGCGACTTGCCCGCCCCCGGCGGACCGCAGAACAGCAGGTTGTGCGCACCCGCCGCGGCGATCTCCAGCGCGCGCTTGGCGACCTCCTGCCCCTTCACCTGGCGCAGGTCGGGTCCGCTGCGCCCCTCTTCCACCCCGCCCGGTTGCGGCGGTGCGAGCAGCTGCTCGCCCTTCAGATGGTTCAGCAGCGACAGGAGGTCGGGCGCGGCCACCACCTCGATCCCGCCGCCCCACGCCGCCTCGCTGCCCTGCGCCGCGGGGCAGATCAGCCCCCTGC
Source organism: Sphingomonas corticis (assembly GCF_012035195.1). Classification (GTDB taxonomy): domain Bacteria; phylum Pseudomonadota; class Alphaproteobacteria; order Sphingomonadales; family Sphingomonadaceae; genus Sphingomonas; species Sphingomonas corticis. The sequence continues at coordinate 267,554 of NZ_JAAVJH010000006.1, read as the reverse complement.
CCGTCTCCGCGGCGTGGAGCGCGGCGAGCAGCACGCCCGGCGAAGGCGCGAGGCGGCCGTCGAGCCCGAGCTCGCCGACGACGACATAGTCGGCCAGCGCCTCCGCATCGACGACCCCCATCGCCGCCAGCAGCCCCAGCGCGACCGGCAGGTCGAAGTGCGACCCTTCCTTCGGCAGGTCGGCCGGCGACAGGTTCACCGCGATCCGCTTGGGCGGCAGCGCGAGGCCCATGCCGGCGACGGCGCCGCGCACGCGCTCGCGGCTCTCGCCCACCGCCTTGTCGGCCAGTCCGACCATGTTGAACGCGGGGAGGCCCGGGATCAGCTGCACCTGCACCTCGACGCCCCGGGCCTCCAGGCCCAGGTACGCCACCGTCGATACGATCGCGACCATCATTCCCCCCATCGCACGCCCCGCCCGATGCGGCACGCCGACCCCGTCAGCCGACGTTCATAGCGTGTCGGCGACGGAGGGGAACGCCAGATTGATCCAGGTTGTCCCGCGAGTAGCCGACCCCACATGAAAAGGATGACCGATCGCCACCCCCTCGCCCGCGCGGGCCAGCTGGCCGCGGGCGTGCTGCTGATCCTGGCGGCGGGCGTGGTCGGGCCGCTGCCGGGCCCGGGCGGCATCTTCCTGTTCGCAGGCGGACTGGTGCTGGTGCTGCGCAACTCGCGGTGGGCGCAGGTGCGGTTCGCGCGCGCGAAGCGGCGCTGGCCGCGGATCGGCCATGCCGTCGATGTCGCCATGCGCCGTCCCAGCGCGCTGCGCCGGCGGGCCCGCCGCAAGTCGTCGCTCCGTCGACTTGGGCCGCGTTGACTTGGAAGCGCCTTTCGCCTACCGGCGGCGCTCATGCGGGTCGTCACCCATCGCTGGGGGCGGCCCTTGATATTTGATCGCGGGAAATGAACGATGAAGCGGACCTTTCAGCCGAGCAACCTGGTGCGGGCGCGCCGTCACGGTTTCCGCGCGCGGATGGCGACGGTGGGCGGCCGGGCGGTGATCCGCGCGCGCCGGGCGCGCGGCCGCAAGAAGCTGTCGGCGTAACCGAACCGGTTCCCGCCTGCTCATCCGTGCAGCGGATGACGAAGCGGGCGGACTATCTGAAGGCGAACGCCGGGCGTCGGGCTCCGATGCCCGGCTTCGTGCTGTTGGTGCACCCGCGCGGCGATGGCGATCCGACGGTCCGACTGGGCATTACCGTCACGAAGAAGATCGGCAACGCGGTGGTGCGCAACCGCATCAAGCGCCGCTTCCGCGCCCTGGCGCGCGAGGTGCTGCCCGAGCGCGGGGTGGCGGGTGCGGACCATGTGCTGATCGGCCGCGGCGGCGGGCTGGACCGCGACTTCGCGCAGCTGAAGGCGGACCTGGCCAGGGCGATCGCGAAATGCTCGCCCCGATGATCGCGCGGCTGATGATCCTTCTCGCGCGGGGCTGGCAGCTCGGCCCGTCGCTGGTGTTGCCGCCGTCGTGTCGGTACAGCCCGTCATGTTCCGCCTATGCAATCGAGGCGCTTGGCCGCTATGGCGCGCTGAAAGGGGGATGGCTTGCCGTGCGACGGATCGCGCGCTGCCATCCATGGGGCGGGCACGGGTACGACCCCGTTCCCGAAGATGACCGGGAAGCGACGTGAAGGACGAGAACAAGAACTTCGTGCTGTTCGCGGTACTTGCGGCGCTGATCCTCTTCGGCTGGCCGCTGGTGCAGAACCGCTTCTTTCCCACGGCCAACCCGCCGGTGACGAAGGTGGAGGACGGCAAGTCCAAGCCGCTGCCGCAGCCGCAGGCCGATCCCGCGGCGGACTCGCCCACCGCGATCCGTGACCGCGCGACCGTGCTGGCCGGCTCCCCGCGCATCGCGATCGAGACGCCGCGGGTGCGCGGCAGCCTCAATCTGAAGGGCGGCCGCATCGACGACCTGGTGCTGGTACGCCACAAGGAGACGATCGCGAAGAACTCGCCGCCGATCCGCCTGCTGTCGCCGTCGGGCACCGCGGACGCCTATTTCGCGGCGTTCGGCTGGTCCGGTCAGGGCGTCACCGCGCCTCCCGCCGACGCGGTGTGGCAGGCGACCGGCGCGAAGCTGACCCCGGCGACGCCCGTCACGCTGGAGACGCGCAGCGGTAGCCAGGTCTATCGCATGACCATCTCCGTCGACGACGGCTATATGTTCACCGTGCGACAGTCGCTCCTGAACGCCGGCACCGCGCCGGTGCAGGCGGCGACCTACGGCCTGCTCAGCCGCCGCGCCGCGCCGGCGGACAAGGACACGTGGACGATCCATTCCGGCCCGATCTACGAGGCGGGCGGCGGCGTGAAGTTCGACGTCGACTACAAGCACGTCGACGAGGCGGTGCAGAAGTTCACGACGCCCGGCGGCTGGCTGGGCTTCACCGACCATTATTGGCTCACCGCGCTGGTGCCCGACCAGGGCGCGCCGCACGAGATCGCGTTCCGCAACGCCGGCGACAGCCGCCACCAGGCCGATTTCCGCCCCACCGCTCCCGTCACCATCGCGCCGGGCCAGGCCGCGACGCAGACCGCGCGTTTCTTCGCCGGTGCGAAGGAGGTCGACATTCTCGACCGCTACCAGGACGCGGGCGTGGCGCAGTTCGGCAATTCGATCGACTGGGGCTGGTTCGGTGTCGTGGAGAAGCCGATCTTCCACTATCTCGACTGGCTGTTCCGGCTGGTCGGCAATTTCGGCGTCGCCATCATCATGCTGACGCTGACGATCCGCCTGCTCGTCTTCCCCATCGCGCAGCGCCAGTTCGCCAGCATGGCCGCGGTGCGTGCGATCCAGCCGAAGATGAAGGCGATCCAGGAGCGCTACAAGGACGACAAGCAGCGCCAGCAGCAGGAGATCATGGCGCTCTACAAAGCGGAGAAGGTGAACCCCTTCGCCGGATGCCTGCCCACGCTCATCCAGATCCCGATCTTCTACGCGCTGTACAAGGTGCTGCTGCTGACGATCGAGATGCGGCACCAGCCGTTCGTGCTGTGGATCAAGGACCTGTCCGCACCCGACCCGCTCACGCCGGTGAACCTGTTCGGACTGCTCGCCTTCACCCCGCCGCAGATGATCGCCATCGGCGTGGTGCCGATCCTGCTGGGCATCAGCATGTACTTCCAGTTCAAGCTGAACCCGGCGCCGCTGGACGACACGCAGAAGCAGATCTTCGCGATCCTGCCGTGGGTGCTGATGTTCGTGATGGCGCCGTTCGCGGTCGGCCTGCAGGTCTATTGGATCACCACCAACTGCATCTCGATCATCCAGCAGCGCTGGCTCTACAGCCGGCATCCGCAGCTGAAGGAAGCGCCGGCGAAGTGACCGAGGAAACCGCCCCCGACCGGATCGAGACCGCGCGCAAGCTGTTCGCCGGTCGGGTCGAGTTCCTGAAGTCCGCGCCGGCGCTGCAATTCCTGCCTGATCCGGTCGCGCCGGAGGTGGCGTTCGCCGGGCGCTCCAACGTCGGCAAGTCGTCGCTGCTGAACGCGCTGACCGGACGCAAGGCGCTCGCGCGCACCTCGGTCACGCCGGGGCGCACGCAGGAGCTGAACTTCTTCGATGTGGGCGATCCGCTGGTCCTGCGGCTGGTCGACATGCCCGGCTACGGCTTCGCCAAGGCGCCCAAGGACATGGTCCGCAAGTGGCGCTATCTCGTCAACGACTTCCTTCGCGGGCGCCAGGCATTGAAGCGCGCGCTGGTGCTGATCGACAGCCGCCACGGCATCAAGGACGTCGACCGCGAGATCATGGAGATGCTGGATCGCGCCGCGGTCGGCTATCGCCTCGTCCTCACCAAGGCGGACAAGATCAAGGCGAGCGAGCTGGAGGACGTGACCGCCGCGACGGTGGCGGAGGCGCGGACGCGGGCGGCCGCCTATCCGGAAGTGATCGCGACGTCGAGCGAGAAGGGCATGGGCATCGCCGAGCTGCGCGCCGCGGTGGTGGACGCGATCGGCTGACGAGAGGTTCCCGCTGCGGCGAACCCGCGCTACACCCCCCGCCATGAAGCTCATCATCGGCAACAAGGCTTATTCCTCCTGGTCGCTGCGCGGCTGGCTCGCGTGCCGGCAGGCGGCGCTCCCCTTCGAGGAGGTGGTCGTTCCGCTCTACGACGCGGAGTGGGACCGGCGGCGCGAGGGCGACGAGTTCGCGCCGTCCTCGGGCAAGGTGCCGATCCTGTGGGACGGCGATATCGTCGTTTGGGATAGCCTGGCGATCATCGACTTCCTGGCGGATCGCGTCGGACGCGACCGGTTCTGGCCGGCGGACGAGGCGGCGCGGGCGATGGCGCGGTCCATGGCGGCGGAGATGCACTCCAGCTTCGCCGCGCTGCGGCGCGAGCACAGCATGAACGTACGACAGATCTTCCCGCCCCAGCCGCCGACGGAGGCGGTGCAGGCGGACCTCGCCCGGCTGTTCGAGCTGTGGATGCAGGCGCGCGCGCGTTTCGGCGGAGAGGGCGACTTCCTGTTCGGAGATTTCGGCGCGGCGGACATCATGTTCGCACCCGTCTGTACGCGGCTCGTCACCTACTCGCTGCCCACGCCGCGCTTCGCCGCCGCCTATGCGATGGCGGTGTTGCAACACCCGTTCATGCAGGACTGGATCGCGGCGGCGCAGGCCGAGGAGTGGGTGATCGAGAAGTTCGAGCAGCCCGTCGCCGGGTGATCGCGACCGGTCACTCCGGCTCCATCTCTCCCTCGGGCGTCCAGCCCATGCCGATGTCGGGATAATGGACTCGCCCGCGTTCCGGCAGGCTGACGGCGAACAGCATCACCGGCGCGTCACCCTCGTTGACGATATGGTGCGCGTTGCCGTCCCCTTTGCGGAAGGCGGCGACGTCGCCCGCGCGCAGCGGGTGGCGGCCATGGTCGTCGACCAGTGTACCCTCCCCGGCCAGCACGACGACGATCTCGTCCTCCGCCTCGTGCCAGTGGCGCTGCGAGGACCAGCCGCCCGGCGGCACGGTCACGTGGGTGGCGACCAGATCGGTGAGGCCCGCGGCCTCCGACAATACCCGCACCAGCCGCCCCGCCGCAGCGGCACGGAAGGGCTCGGGATAGTCGCTTGCGGGTTCGTGCCCGATTGCGTCCAGATCCAGCTTGGGCAATGGCCCCTCCCGTGACAGTCGATGCGATCGATCTAGCCCGCCGCCTCCTCGCGTGCGAGAGCGTAACGCCCGCGCACGGGCCGGTGTTCGACGTGCTGGAGGCGGCGCTGGTGCCGCTCGGCTTCCACGTCGAGCGCTTCGTCGCGGGTGAGGCGCCCGACGGTCCCGTCGAGAACCTGCTGGCGACACGCGGCGCGGCGGGACCCCACCTCGCCTTCGCCGGCCACGTCGACGTCGTGCCCCCCGGCGAGGGCTGGACCGGCGACGCGTTCGTACCCGAGGTGCGCGGCGACCTGCTCTACGGCCGCGGCGCGGTCGACATGAAGGGCGCGATCGCCGCCTTCGTCGCCGCCGCGGCACAGGTGCCGGCGACCGGGCGGCTCACCCTGGTCATCACCGGTGACGAGGAGGGGCCCGCCACCTTCGGCACCGTGGCGCTGATCGAGCGGATGCGCGCCCGCGGCCTCGTGCCCGACCTGTGCCTCGTCGGCGAGCCGACGTCGGTCGCGGTGCTGGGCGACATGGTGAAGATCGGCCGGCGCGGATCGGTGAACGTGTGGATCGACGTGCCGGGGCGGCAGGGCCACGTCGCCTATCCCCACCTCGCCGACAATCCCGTGCCGCGGCTGGTCGCGGCACTGGCCGCGCTGGACGCGCTGGTGCTGGACGAGGGCACCGACTGGTTCCAGCCCTCCAACCTGGAGATCACCGACATCGCGGTCGGCAACCCCGCCACCAACGTGATCCCCGCGCGCGCCGCCGCGCGGGTCAGCATCCGCTTCAACGACCGGCACAGCGGCGAGTCGCTGGCGACGCTGGTGAAGGAGACGGTGCGCGCCCACGCGCCGGGCGCGATCGTGACGGCGCGCGTGTCGGGCGAAGCCTTCCTGACCCCGCCCGGGCACTTGTCCGCCCTCGTCTGCGCGGCGGTGGAAGAGGTGACGGGGCGCGTGCCGGAGCTGTCGACGACGGGCGGCACGTCCGACGCACGCTTCCTGCGCGCTCTCTGCCCGGTGGTCGAGTTCGGCCTGACGAACGCGACGATGCACAAGCTGGACGAGGCGGTCGCGCTGGAGGATCTCGCCGCGCTGGTGCGGATCTACGCCGGCGTCGTCCGCCGCGCGACCGCCGGCTGATCGCGGTCGATCCACGCCGCCAGCGCGCCCGCATCCATCGGTCGCGCGATCGCCCAGCCCTGGATCGCGTCGCAGCCGAGCACGCGCAGCATCGCTGCCTGCGCCTCGGCCTCCACGCCCTCCGCCACCGCTTCGCAGCCCAAGCCGTGGATCAGGCCGATCAGCGCCTGCACGATCTCGCGCGCGACCCGGTCGTGCACCACTTCGCCCACCAGCGTCCGGTCCAGCTTTACGCGATCCACCGGCCAGTGGCGCAGCCGCTGCAGGTTCGAATCGCCCGCGCCGAAATCGTCGATCGTCACCGTCGCGCCCGCCGCGCGCAGCCGCGCCAGCGCCGCCACCGCCAGCGGAGAGCAGCGCATCGCGATGGCCTCGCCCACCTCCAGCTCGATCCGCGTCGCGGGCGTACCCGCCTGGTGGAGGATCGCCTCCAGCCGCGCGAAGAAGCCGTCGTCCTCCAGCTGACGCTGGCTGAGGTTCAGCGCGATGCGGCCCGGCCGCCCGTCACGCTCCCACGCCGCGGCGGCGGCAGCGACCGCGGTGGCAATCCAGTCGCCGATCGCGACCATCTGTCCGTTCGCCTCCGCGCGGGCGAGAAACTCGCCGGCGGAGCGCAGCTCGCCCGACGGGTGGCGCCAGCGCAGCAGCGCCTCCGCCGCCACCAGCCCGCCGCCCCCCGCCGCCACCTGCGGCTGGAACACCAGCGCGAACTCGCCGCGATCCAGCGCGATGCGCAATTCCTGGTCCAGCACCTCGCGGCCCGACAGCTCGGCGGCGAGCCGCTCGCTGTAGCGGGTCATGCGCGCGCGCCCCTCCTCCTTGGCCTGGTACATCGCCGCATCGGCGGCGCGCATCAGGTCGTGCAGCGTGGTGCCGTGGTCGGGCCGCAGCGCGACGCCGATCGAGGCGCCGATCATCACCGGACCGTCGGTCAGCGCAAAGGGTTGCGCCAGCGCGTCGATCACCGCGTCGCCGAGCGCCTGTACCGCGTCGTGGTCGGCCATGCCGGGACAGAAGATGGTGAACTCGTCACCCGCCAACCGGCCGACGAGCGCCCCCGCGCAGCCGGCCTCCTCGGCCACGGTGCGCAACCGCTCCGCCACCTTCATCAGCAGCTGGTCGCCGCTGGCGTGGCCGCGGCTGTCGTTGACCGCCTTAAACCGGTCGAGGTCGATGAAGAACAGCGCCGCGCCCGCGCCCTCCTCCATGCCGGCGAGCACCGCCTCGGTGGAATCACGGAAGTTGGCGCGGTTGGCGAGGCCGGTGACAGGATCGAACAGCGCCAGTTGGTGCACGCGCGCGAAATTCGCGGCGAGCTGGGCGAATAGCGAGGTCATCGCCGTCGCCAGCCGCGGCACGACCATGGCGGTGGCGGCGGGTACGGGAGTGGCGAGATCGCCGTCCGCCGCCGCGGCGAGCCGATCGACCGCCTGGTCGATCGCGCTGGCGGTGTCGGCCACGCGCACCCGCGCCGACGCCCAGCTGAGCGCCGCGCACACGATGGCGGGCATGAGCGCGCGGCCGTAATCGCCGCTCGACCAGGTGACGGACGACGTCGCGATCAGCGCGAGGAAGAAGGTGACCGCGCCCGCGCCCAGCGCGAACATCGCCGCGCGACTCTCTAGCGAGGATTGGTGCATCGCGCCGTCACATCCCCAAGGACCGGCGGAAGATGACCGCCCGATGCTGGCATGACAGCGCCGGGTTAAGGAGTGATGGAGATCAGTCCCGGGCGCGGCGCAGGATGACGTACAGCGCGCCCTGCCCGCCGTGGCGCGGGTGCGCGTGGCGCAGCGCGGCGATGCGGCCGGCATGGCGCGACAGCATCAGCCAGTCGCCGATCGCCGCGCGGATCGCGCCGCGGGTGTGGGGCCGCTCGCTCTCCGCGCGCGGCGGTCGGCCGGTGACGAGCAGGACGACGCGGTCGCCCGCCCGAATCGCGCGGTCCAGCCCGGCGTCGAGCGCGGCGTGCGCGGAGGATAGCGTGTGGCCGTGCAGGTCGATCGTGCGATCGGGAATGACGCCGCCGGTGGCGAGCCGCCGGTCCCAGCTGCGGTCCAACGTGTCGCCGGGTCCGCGCGGCGACGGGCGCGAGAGCGGGACGGCGGCGGCGGGCGCGCGCGTCACCGCCAGCCGCGGCGTCCCCGGCGCGGCGGGGGGCACCTCGCCCGCCGACGGGGCCGCGATGCGGCCGGGCAGCGCGCGCACGCTCGCGCTCACGCGCTGCCACAGCGCGGCCTCGTCGGGAGAGAGCGGGCGTCGCGGCGCCGCCATCATTTTACCTCGCGGCGATCAGGCGATCGATCACGCCGACGGGTAGGAGCAGGAAGGCGGTGCCCCGCGCACTCATGCCGCCAGCGATCGCGCGCGCCTCCGCCCCCGCTCCCCAGAACGTGTCGAAGCGGTTCGCGCCCTTGATCGCGCCGCCGGTGTCCTGCGCGATCCAGATGCCGTTGGCATCGCCGCGATCCATCGACAGCAGCACGGGGGCGCCGAGCGGCACGAATTTCGGATCGGCGGCGATCGTGGCGCCGCCGGTGACGGGCAATCCGAGCGCCCCCAGCGGTGCGCCGTCAAGCAGACGGAAGAAGACGTAGCTCTTGTTCTCGCGCATGATCGCGCGGCCCTCGTCCGGATGCTGGTGCAGATAGTCGACGATCCCCTGCATCGACGCCTGCCCCGGGCCGAGCAGCCCGCGGTCGCGCATCAGCTTGCCGATGCCGGTATAGTCGCGCCCGTTCTGCGAGGCGTAGCCGATGCGCAGCACGTCACCGTCGGGCAACCGCACCAGACCCGATCCCTGCACCTGCAGGAAGAACAGCTCCACGGGGTCGGCGGCATAGCCCAGGATCCTCGCGCGGCCGGCGAGCGAACCGTTCTCGATCGCGGTGCGATCGTCGTAGGGGACCAGCTTCGTCCCCTGCACCTTGCCGCGGATCGACTTGCCCGCCAGCGCCGGCGAGAAGGTGCCGAGATCGACGTCGACCAAATCGTCGGGCCGGGCATAGATCGGCGCATAGCCAGCCCGCGGCTCGCGCGCACCGGCGATCTCCGGAATGTAATAGCCGGTGGCGAAGGCGCGGCCGTCGCCGACCTGCACCGGCTCGAACCAGCGCTGGAAGAAGCCGACCGGATCCGCCGACGCACCTGCCGCGGCGTCGCAGGCCGGGCGCCAGTCCGCTCCGGTGGTGAGCGCGGACGGGTCGGCGCGGCGCACCAGGCTGGGGCAGGACAGGCGGAAGGCGGCGAGCGCGGAGGTGGCTTGCGCGCGGTCGATCGGCAGCGCGGCGATCGAGGGCGCGCGTACCAGCCCGGCTTCGCGCGCGTTGGTCGCGCCCGCGACCGGCGCCGCGGCCACCGGTGCGACCGGCACGGCCGCGGTCGGCTGGCGCGGTGGCGGATTGGATGGCCGGTAGCTGGGTCGCTGGCCCGGCGGCGATGTCGGCGCGGGACGAGGCGACACGCCGGTCGGCCGCTCGGGCACGGTGCCCGGCCCCACGCAGGCCGACAGCGCCGTCGCGCCGACCAGCGCGGCCCATCCCCCCTTCGCCCTGGACACGCGCGTCAGGCCTCGTCGGTGTCGACGAGCGTCCAGTTCGGATCGGCGGCGCGCGTCTTGCGCACGAAAGTCCACACGTCGTGTGTCTCCACCGCATCGCTGGTGGAACCGGCGATGACGTTGCCCTCCGCATCACGGGTTACCGCGGCGATATCGGCGTCGAAGCGCACGGTCACGCGTGCCTCCCCGCCCGCCGCACTGGCGCCCACGATGGTGGCCCCGTCGATCCGCACCAGGCGGTTGTCGAGAACGTGGCCCTGCTCGGCACGCGCCGCGATCGCCTCGGCGAAAGCGGCATGGACGTCGTCGGAAACGAGCCCGGCCAGCGCCTGCTCGTCGCCGCGCCAGAACGCCTCCAGGATCATGCGGTACGCCGCCTTGGCGCCGTCGAGGAAACGCGGGACGTCGAACCCCGGCTCGGCCGCGACCACGGCGCGCAACCCGCTCTCCGCCCCGCCCTCGATCGCGCGGGGTCCGGCGTCGCGCACGTCGGGCACGTTCGTGTCGACCGCGCGCGGCAGGACCGCGGCGGGCGGGCGATCGTCGGCGGCGCGGGGCAGCGGCTGCTGCTCGTGCCCGCTGCGCTTGCCCAGCACCGAATAGAGGCGCAGCGCGAGGAAGGCGGCGACCATGGCGAAGAGGACAAGGTAGAACACGGCAACTCCGAGCTTTGGCCCGCCAACATAGCCATTGACGCCCGGCAATTCAAATGACCGGCGCGGGCGTTGTATCCGCACGCGCCACCGTATCGCGTCATTGTATCGCCTCGCCCGGCTTGCTAGGCGCTCACGACTTTTTCGCGCGGCCGCACCGGCGCCGCCGACCACCCCAGGGGACGAAGACCATGGACGAGCAGAACGATTTCGGCGGCGATCCGCTGGCGAACGGCGCGGACACCTCGCCGCAGGTGGGGCTGATCTCGCAGTACGTGAAGGACCTGTCGTTCGAGAACCCGAACGCCCCCGCCATCTACCAGACGCCCACCCCGCCCGAGATCAACGTGCAATTCGACATCGCCGGCCAGCAGGTGGCGGACGAGGTGCACGAAGTGACGCTGAAGATCGAAGTGAAGGCGACCACCGAGGGCAAGACCGCGTTCCTGGTCGAGCTGTCCTATTCCGGCCTGTTCGGCCTGCGCAACGTGCCGGCCGAGGCGGTGCAGCCGTTCCTGCTGGGCGAGGGCCCGCGCCTGATGTTCCCGTTCGCGCGCCGCATCGTCGCCGACGCGATCCGCGACGGCGGGTTCCCGCCGCTGCTGCTGGAGCCGATCGACTTCAACGCGCTGTTCATGCAGCAGGCGCAGCAGCAGGGCCTGCAGTTCGGCGCGACCGAGGGACAGGCGTAACACGCCCGTCGCCGCCCGCCCATCCGTTCGCCCTGCGAAGTCGAAGGGCATACGCCATGCGTAGGCTTCGACTTCGCGCAGTCCGAACGGCGGTGGATTGACCTGACATGAACCTCACCCGCGCGCTCGGTTCCGTCGGCGGCCTGACGCTCGCCAGCCGCGTGCTCGCGCTGGTACGCGACACGTTGCAGGCCAGCTACGTCGGCGCGGGCTTCGCCTCCGATGCCTTCTTCGTCGCGTTCCGCCTGCCCAACATGTTCCGCGCGCTGTTCGCCGAGGGTGCGTTCAACGCCGCGTTCATCCCGCTGTTCAATCGCAAGGTGGCGGAGGGCGGCGGGACGGCCGCTGGCGTGGACTTCGCCGAGCGTGCGCTGGCGGTGCTGTTCCCGGTGCTGGTCGTCTTCACCGCGATCATGATCGCCGCGGCCTATCCGATCACCTGGGGCCTGTCCGGCGGGTTCGAGCGACAGCAGCCGAGCGCGTCGCAATTCGCCTTCGCGGTCACGTTGTCGCGGATCACGATCCCGTATCTGCTGCTCATCTCGCTCGTCTCGCTCCTGGGCGGCATCCTCAATTCGCTGGACAGGTTCTGGGTCAACGCCGCGGCGCCGATCCTGCTGAACGTCGCGATGGTCTCCGCCCTCGTCTTCTTCCACGGTGACGACGCGTACGAGACCGCGCGGGTGCAGGCGATCAGCGTCACCGCGGGCGGCGCGCTGCAACTGGCGTGGCTGTGGTGGGCGTGCCGGCGCGCGGGGGTGAGCCTGCGTCTCCGCCTGCCGCGGCTGGACGACGACGTGAAGCGGCTGCTGAAGCTGATCGTCCCCGCCGCGACGGGGGCGGGGGCGGCGCAGATCAATCTCGCCGTTTCCACCGCGCTGGCGGGCGGGCTGTTGTCCGCCGGGTCGATCTCCGCCATCTACTACGCCGACCGGCTGAACCAGCTGCCGCTGGGCATGATCGGCATCGGCCTTGGCACCATCCTCCTCCCCGTCGTCTCGCGCCTGCTGGCGGAAGGGCGCGAGGCGGAGGCGATGGAGACGCAGAACCGCGGCATCGAGCTGGCGCTGTTCCTCACCCTTCCCGCCACCGCCGCCTTCGTCTTCGCCGCCGAGCCGATCGTGCGCGGGCTGTTCCAGCACGGGCAGTTCGACGCGGCGGACACCGCGCGCGCCGCGCTGGCGCTGTCCGCCTTCTCGATCGGCCTGCCGAGCTACGTGCTGGTGAAGGTGCTGACCCCAGGCTTCTACGCGCGCGCCGACACGCGCACGCCGGTGCGGCTCGCCTTGTGGTCGGTCGCGATCAACCTGGTCGGCAACCTGATCCTGATCCCCACGCTCGGCCGCTACGGCATCGGGCAGATGGGTCCGCCGCTCGCGACCGCGCTCGCCTCCACGGTGAACGTCGTCTCGCTCTACGTCGTGCTGGCACGGCGCGGGCATCTGACGCTCGACCCCGCGGTACGGCGAAAGGTGCCGCGGCTGGCGCTGGCGGCGGCGATGATGGGGGGCACGCTGCTGCTGATCGCGCCCCCGATCATGCCCTATCTCACCGGCACGCTCGTCGTCCGCGCCGCCGCCTTGGCGGTGCTGGTCGGCGCGGGCGTGGCGGTCTATGGCCTCGCGTGCGTGGCGACGGGCGCCTTTCGCCCCGGCGACCTGCGCGCGCTCCTCTCTCGCAAGAAAGCCAGCTGATCCCCATGCGCGTCGTCTCCGGCATCAAGCCCACGGGCAATCTCCACCTCGGCAATTACCTGGGCGCGGTGAAGCAGTGGGTGGCGATGCAGGACGAGGTGCAGGCGTCGGGCGGGGAGACGATGTTCTTCATCGCCGACCTGCACGGCCTGACCGAGTGGATCGCGCCGGCGGAGCTGCGCGCGAACACGATCGAGATGACCGCGACGCTGGTCGCCGCGGGCATCGACCCGGCGCGCTCGATCCTGTTCAACCAGACCCGCGTGCCTGCACACAGCGAGCTGTCGTGGCTGCTGAACAACGTCGCGCGCGTCGGCTGGCTGAACCGCATGACCCAGTTCAAGGACAAGGCGGGCAAGAACCGCGAGGGCGCCAGCGTCGGCCTGTACGACTATCCGGTGCTGATGGCCGCCGACGTGCTGCTCTACAACGCCACCCACGTGCCCGTGGGCGAGGACCAGAAGCAGCACCTGGAGCTGGCGCGCGACATCGCGACCAAGTTCAACACCGACTATGCGACCGAGCTGTTCACCCTGCCCGAGCCGCTGGTGAGCCGCGCCGCCCCGCGGATCATGTCCCTGCGCGACGCGGGCGCGAAGATGTCCAAGTCCAACCCGTCGGAGATGTCGCTCATCAAGCTGATCGACGCCGACGACGTCATCGCCGACAAGTTCCGCAAGGCGAAGACCGATCCCGACGTGCTGCCCGGCAACGTCGAGGGATTGGACGGTCGCGCGGAGGCGAAGAACCTCGTCACCATCTTCGCCGCGCTGGCGGACCGCACGCCCGCCGACGTGCTGGCCGAGTACGAGGGCAAGGGCTTCGGCGCGTTCAAGCCGGCTCTGGCGGACCTCGCCGTCGCGACGCTGGGGCCGATCCGCGACGAGATGACGCGGCTGCTGGACGACGCTGCGGCCATCGACGCGATCCTGGATCGCGGCGCGGAGAAGGCGCGGGATCTCGCCGCGCCTGTGCTGCGGCAGGCGCAGGAGGCGATGGGGCTGGTGGTGTGACGCCCCGCCATCCCGGGCTTGTCCCGGGATCCAGGATCACAAACGATGGCGCTTGTGGCTCTGGATGCCGGGACTAGCCCGGCATACCGCTCAATTGGCCCACGCCGCGTCGTCGAGGTGCAGTTCCGCGGTGCCGCGGCCGCTCCACTCGTCCACCTTCGCCCGGCCGGCCAGCCAGAGCCTCCTCCCCGGCCCTGCTGCCAGCAGCGCCTCGCCCAGCGGCGTGTCCGCGGCGCGGAAGGCCATGGCCTTCAGGCTGCGACCGTCGTCGCCCGCGACGATCGCGCGCACGTGGCCGTTGCCGACGACGTCCACCTTCACCGCGCGCACCGGACCGATCGCGACGCGGGGGCTCGGCCAGCCGGTGCCATAGGGTCCGCCCTGCTCCAGCGCGGCGACCAGCTCCGCGGTGACGCCGCCGGGTGCCAGGACGGAATCGACCAGCAGCGCGCGATCCTCCCGCGCCTTCGCCACCGCGTCGGCCAGCCGCTCTTCGATGAACGACGCGAACGCCGCCACCCCGCCCGCGGCGACCGTCAGCCCCGCCGCCATCGCGTGCCCGCCGCCGGCGACCAGCAATCCCGCCTCCTTCGCCGCCAGCACCGCCTGGCCCAGGTCCACGCCGGTGATCGAGCGGCCCGATCCCTTGCCCACGCCATCCTCGTCCAGCGCGACGACGATTGCGGGGCGCCCCAGCTTCTCCTTCAGCCGCCCGGCGACGATGCCGATCACGCCGGGATGCCAGCCCGTGCCGGCGACCACCACGACCGAGCGATCGGCGACGATCAGCGCCTCCGCGCCCTCCTGCACGATCGACTCGATCGCGCGCCGTTCCTCGTTCAGCCGGTCGAGTTCCTGCGCGATGGCGCGTGCCTCGCCCTCGTCGCGCGTGGTCAGCAGGCGAACGCCGAGGTCCGCGCGACCGACTCGGCCGCCCGCGTTGATCCGCGGGCCGAGCGCGAAGCCCAGGTCGCTGCACGTCGGCGCACGCGTCAGCCGCGACGCCTCGATCAGCGCGGCGAGGCCGATGTTGCGCCGTGCCGCCATCACCTTCAGTCCCTGCGCCACGAACGCGCGGTTGAGCCCGCGCAGCTGCGCCACGTCCGCGACGGTGCCGAGCGCGACGAGATCGAGCAGGTCGAGCAGCTTCGGTTCCGCCCGCCTCGCGAACCAGCCGCGCGCGCGCAGTTCGCGTACCAGCGCGGCGGCGAGGAGGAAGCAAACGCCGACAGCGGCGAGATGGCCGTGGCGCGCCCCCTCGCCCTCGTCCAGCCGGTTGGGATTGACCACCGCCACCGCGCGGGGCAGCTGCGTGGCGCATTGGTGGTGATCGACGACGATCACGTCCACCGGCGCCTCTGCCAGCACATCGAACGCCTGCGCGCCGCAATCGACGGTGACGATCAGCGAGGCGCCCTCGCCCGCCAGGCGGTGCAGCGCGGGGGCATTGGGGCCGTAGCCCTCGGTCAGCCGGTCGGGAATGTGCACCGCCGCGTCGCGGTCGAGTGCGCGCAGCAGCAGGACGAGCAGCGCCGCGGAAGTGGCGCCGTCGACGTCATAGTCGCCGAAGATCGCGATCCCCTCCCCCGCCATCACCGCATCGGCCAGCCGCGCGGCGGCCGTGTCCATGTCGCGAAAGATCGACGGATCGGGCATGAAGCCGCGGATCGAGGGCGCGCGGTGCGCCTGCAGCGCCTCACGCGGGCAGCCGCGCGCCAGCAGCAGGGAGGTGACAAGGTCGTCGGGCACCAGCCCCTCGCGCTGGTCCGCGGCCAAGGCGCGCCAGCGCCACGGCTGGCCCAGGATCGAGCGGTCGATGTCGAGGACGGAACGCATCGGCGGGCCCATAGCGCGTCGTTACGACCGGCGCGAGACGGGGCGGGAGAAGAACGGTGCTTCGACTGCGCTCAGGCCGAACGGAAGTGGGCGACGGTGGACGATCTTCACACCATCCGCCCCAGCGCCACCAGCCGTGGTGCCAGAAAGTCGATCACCGCGCGCACGCGCGGCTGGTGGCGGTGACGCTCGTGGGTCAGCAACCAGATGCCTCGCGCCTCCATGTCCATCGGCGGCAGGCAGCGGATCAGGTCGGGCGCGTTCTCCGCCACGATGCACGGCAGCGCCGCCAGCCCCGCGCCCGCGCGCACCGCGGCGAGCAGCCCGACCGAGGAATTGTGGTGGAAGGCGACCGCCTCCTCCAGCCCGTTGGCGGCCAGCCAGCGCTGGTAGATCGACCACACCGCGGGCTCGCCTCCGCCGACGAAGACGTGCCCGGCCAGCTCGCTGCGGCGCCTCGGTACGTCGTGGCGCGCGGCATAGTCGCGGCTCGCATAGACGGTCCAGCGATCGTCGGCGATGCGGCGCGCGACCAGCCCGGCACCGGCGGGCTCCTTCCACAGCCGCAGCGCGACCTCCGCCTCGCCCGCAGCCAGGTCGCGAAGCCGGTCGCTGGTGTCCAGCTCGATGCGGATCGCCGGATGCGCCTCGTGCAGATCCGCCAGCAGCGGCATCAGGATCGTCGACGCCAGGATCTCCGTGGCGGTCAGCCGCACGGTGCCGCCCTCCTGCCGCCGCGCCGCGGCCGCGCCCTCCTCCAGCGCGGTCGCGGCGCGCTCCACCGCCTCGGCATGGGGCAGCAGCGCCTCTCCCGTCGCGGTCAGGCGGTAGCCGACCGGGCGCCGCTCGAACAGGGAGAGGCCCAGCGCGGCCTCCAGCGCGGCGATGCGGCGCGCGGTGGTGGTCTGGCTGACGCGCAGGGTGCGCGCCGCGACCAGCGTGCTGCCGCCGCGCGCCACTGCCAGGAAATGCCGCAGGTCCTCCCAGTCCATGCACCGGTTCTGCACCGATGCAGAACGGCAGTGCAACATCGTTGCTGTCGACGGCGCGATCGCTTGCCTATCTCGAAGGGGCCGCGGCGATGCGGCACCCTCCCTCGGAGAACATGCGATGAAGACCCTGCTGCTCGCCGCGCTCGCGGCCACGACCCCGCTCGTCCCCGTCACGGCCGAAACGGTGCAGGCGACACGCACCGTCGCCGTGCACGACCTCGACCTCTCGCGTCCCGGCCACCGCACCCGGCTCGACCGTCGCCTGACACTGGCGGCGCGCGACGTGTGTGGCGAGGCGAGCGCGCTCGACCTCGTCGGCAAGCGCCGCGTGCAGCGCTGCCGCATCGACGTGCTGGAACGTGCGCGGCCGGCACGCGACCGGGCGCTCGCGCGGGCGGGCGGCGCTACGGAGTGGGCGGGTCGCTGACGCGCAGGCCGTCGCCCATCATCTCAAGCGCCACGCGCAGCGCGCCGCTGCGCACCTCGCCCCGGCCGACGTCGCCGAAATGGCATTCCCGGTGCGCGCGATGGCCCGCGCGGGTGGCGCAGGCGAGATGGACCAGGCCGGGCTCGTCGTCCGGCGCGCCCGGCCCGGCGAAGCCGGTGATGCCGAGCGCGATGTCGGCGTGCGATCCCGCCAGCGCGCCCGACGCCATCGCCTCCGCCACCTCGCGCGTCACCGCGTTGCAGCGTTCCACCACCTCGGGCGCGATGCCGAGGAGCTCGCACTTGGCCTGTTTCGAGTAGACGACGTAGCCGCGCTCGAACGCGTGGCTCGCCCCCTCCACGTCGGTCAGCAGCGAGGCGAGGAGGCCGCCGGTGCAGCTCTCCGCGGTGGCGATCGACAGGTCCTTGTCGCACGCCTGCGCCAGCACCCGCTGCGCCAGCTTCAGCACGTCGTCGGGAACCGCGCCCAGCGGCTCGGTCACGCGCGCGCCGCCGCCCAGGGTTCCTCCCGAAACCATTTGGTGACGATGTACTTGACGCCTTCCACCACGGGCATTCCCTCGTGCAGCGTGGCGGTGTTCGGGCTGCCGTCCACCGCCATGTTGTTCCAGATCAGCGCCATGCCCTTGCGCGGGACCGCGCGCACGCCGCCGAGCGGAAACCATGTAGCGCCGCCCTCCTCCACGTCGTTGAGGTAGATCATGGCGGTCCACGTCCGCTGCCCGCCGGTGGCGCGCATCCGGGGCCAGTAGCTCTCGCCCTCGTGAAAGTAATCGTGGTGCGCACGGAAATGCTGGGCGGGAGCGTAGCGCTGGCCCTGCATCGTCTCGCCGTTCGCAGGAGCGATGCCCAGCGAGGCGGCGATATATTCGTCGATCTGCCGCACGCCGTCGGCGTGGCGATCCATGTCGCAGCTGTCCGAGGTGCGGTTGGCGTTGGTGCCCTTGTCGGTCAGCAGCGTGGACGGGCGCCGGTTCGCCTCGATCATCGCGACCAGCCAGTCGCAATTGGCATCGTCAAGGAAGCCGGGGCAGCGCCACGCCTGGATCGCGTCGCTGGGCAGGCGCTGCATCCGCGGGTCCGCGTCGAGCCGCGCCGCCACCGCCTGGCCGATGGCGGCCCGCGCGGGAGACGGGTGGCCGGGGGGAACGGAGGTGATCGCCATGGCCGCCGCCTAGTCCCCCTCCCCGCGCGGACGCAAGAGGGGCGGCGCCTCCCATCGGAAACGCCGCCCTGCCAGCTGGTTAGAAGAAGAATCCATATTCCGCGTCGACCACCTGACCGGTGTAGACGTCGACCAGCAGCGCGTCGTCATAGTACCGCACCCAGCGATACGGGCCGTAGGGTTCGGGCAGGCGGTAGGAATAGGGATCGTCGAGCCAGTAATTCTGCGCGAAGAGCAGCGACGACAGCGTCACGCCGATCGAGAAGCGGCGATAGCCCTGGTTCCAGCCGTACGGCGCATAGTATCGCGGCAGGCGGTAGGCGGCGCGATTGGCGGTGCGATAGCGGTTCCAGTCGTAGCGCGAGTCGCGGCGCCAATCGCGGTTCCACGAAGGGCGCCGGTCGTCGCGATCGTTCCAGCTCCAGTCGCGCCGATCGCCGTTCCAGCCCGGGTTCGATCCCCCGTTCCACGCACCGTCCCAGTCGCCATTCCAGCCGCCATTCCGGCCATTGTTCGCGCGACGCCAGTCGCGGTCGCGATCGCGCCGTGCCTGCTCGCGGTCGGGACGTCCGCGGAAGTTGCGTTCGGTCCACAGCGGTCGGCCGTCGCGCGGATCGGCGCTCGTGCGCGGATCGGGCCGTGGGGCATCGGGTCGCTGCCAGCCGCCGGCGGGCGCATCGACACGCCGCTCGTCAGGCCGCCCGTCGCGAACCGGCCGCTGCCAGCCGCCCGACGGCGCCACGACGTCGCGGCGCTCGCGCCGTTCAGGCCGCTCCGCGCGCTCGGGTCGCTCCGGGCGCTGCCAGCCGCCGCTGGCCTGTCCGTCGGCGCGGGCCTGCACGGCCGGACCCCGCTCGCCGCCGCCGGACCGAACACCGCGCGCCTCCATCCGCTGCCGGAACGCCTCGCGCAGCGACGTGTCCTGCGCCATCGCCGCCGCCGGGATCACCGCCGCCGCGGACGCCAGCGCCGCGAGAACCGCCTTCATCATCTCCTGTGCCACCTTCACTCGCCGGCGCACGAGCCGGCCCCTCGATGAGGCCGCTATGGACCGGTCGTGGCAAATACAGGCTGAACCGCCTCGTCAGCGAAATGACAGCATCGCGGGGCGCGGATCGCGCGTCAGCCGACGCCAGCCAGCGCCTTCGCCGCGGCATAGTCCGCCTTGCCGTTGGGAGCGCGCAGCGATCGGGCGGTGGCGACCATCACCTTGGGCTGCTTGTAGCCGGCAAGGTGCGCGCGCAGTTCGGCACGGACGGCGGCCTCGTCGAAGCCCGTGCCCGCCTGCACCACCGCCACCACCGCCTGGCCCCATTTCGGATCGGGAACGCCGAACACCAGCGCGTCGTCCACCGCGGGGCACAGCTTCAGCGCCTCCTCCACCTCCTCGGGAAAGATCTTCTCGCCCGCCGAGTTGATGCACGCCGATCCGCGGCCCAGCAGCACGATGCTGCCGTCGGCGTTCACCGTCGCGAAGTCGCCCGATACGGTATAGCGCACACCGTCGATGGTGCGGAACGTGCGCGCGCTCTTCTCCGCGTCCTTGTGATAGCCGAGCGGCGTCGGCGGCCCCAGCACCACCTTGCCCGTCACGCCGGAGCCGGGCACCACGTCGCGATCCTCGTCGTCGAGTACGCGGCAGCGCCCGCCGATCACGAAGCGCGCGGTCTCCACCGTGCCGTCCCGCGTCGTCAGCGACGTGCCCATGCCGATCGCCTCGGACGAGGAGAAATTGTCCTGGCACGTCGCCTCCGGCATATGGCGGATCAGGCCGTCCTTCACCGCCTGGCTCCACATCACGCCGGACGAGATGACGAGGCGGACGGACGACACGTCCCACCGCCCAGGCTGCTCGTCCAGCGCGTCGAGGATCGGCCGCGCGAAGGCGTCGCCGACCACGACGATGCGGTTCGCGCGCCAGCGGTCGACCGCGTCGAGTAGCTCGGCTGCCTCGAAATGCCGCCCCGGCAGCGTCGCCACCATGCCCCCGCCCAGCAGCGCGCCATAGGAAGTGAGCAGCCCAGTGCCGTGCATCAGCGGTGGCCCGCACACGACGCGCGGATACTCCTCGCCCGCCGCGGCAGCCATCGCGGCCCAGCCCGCAACGTCGCCGGGCACCGGCAGGCCCTGCGCCTCCAGCACGCCCAGCGCGATGCGGTTCAGGTCCTCGTGCGCCCAGGCGACACCCTTGGGCATGCCGGTGGTGCCGCCGGTATAGATGAAGAATTGGTCTTGTGGCGAGCGCGCATGGCCCAGCGCCGTGCCGTCGCCCGCACCCGCCAGTGCGTCGAAGGCGACCGCCCAGTCGGGCACGTCCGCGGCGTCGCCGATCTCGACGAAGGTGCGCACGCCGGACGCCCCCTCGCGCACCTGCGCCACGCAATCGCGCAGCGCCGCGCCGTAGACCAGCACCGTCGCATCCGAATCGTCGAGGATGTACGCCAGCTCGTCCGCCACGTAGCGGTAGTTGACGTTGACGTGCGTGCCCCGCGCCTTCCAGCAGGCGACCAGCGCGGTAAGATAGTCGGCGCTGTTGTGCGCGTAGAAGGCGAACCGGTCGCCCGGCCGCAGCCCCCGCTTCACCAGCGCGCGCGCCAGGTTGTTCGATCGGCGCGTCAGCCCGGCCCAGTCGACCACCTGCGCGCCATGCGCCAGCGCCACGCGGGTCGGCGGGGTCGCCCGCTCGACCGCTTCGATCATGTCGCCGAAGTTGAAGCTCATGCCGCAGCCTCCGCCGCGCCCTCCACCAGCGTCTTCTTGCCCCAATATTCGTCGCGCAGCAGCCGCTTGTAGAGCTTGCCCGTGTCGTGGCGCGGCAGCTCGGCGCGGAAGTCGATGCGCCGCGGCGTCTTCACGTGGCTGAGGTGCCGGCGCGCGAAGTCCGTCAACTCGGCCGCGAGGTCCGCCCCCGCCTCGCCCATGTCGCGCGGCTGGACGACGGCGACCACCTCCTCGCCCATCTCCTCGTGCGGCGCGCCGATGACGGCGACGTCGGCCACCTTGGGATGCGTGACGAGCAGGTTCTCGATCTCCGCCGGGTAGATGTTCACCCCGCCGGAGATGATCATGAAGCTCTTGCGGTCGGTGAGATAGAGATAGCCGTCCTCGTCCACCCAGCCCACGTCGCCCAGCGTCGTCCAGCCGTGCTTGTCGGTCGCCTCGCGCGTCTTCTCCGGATCGTTGTGATAGGCGAAGCCCGCGCCGGCGTTCGAATTCTGCGCGTCGAGCTTCGGCTCGAAGTAGATCGTGCCCTCGGCGCGTGCGGGCGCCTCCTCGCCGTCCTCGCCGACAATGTGCGTGATCGTCGTGAGATTGCGGCCCACCGATCCGCGGTGCGTCAGCCACTCCGCCGCCGAGATGGCGTGGAAGCCGTTGCCCTCGGTTCCGGCATAATATTCGCCGACGATCGGGCCCCACCAGTCGATCATCGCCTGTTTCACCGGTACCGGGCAGGGGGCGGCGGCATGCCACACCGCCTTCAGCGAGGACATGTCGTAGCGCGCGCGCACGTCGTCGGGCAGCTTCAGCATGCGCACGAAATGCGTCGGCACCCACTGCGCGTGCGTCACCTGATACCGCTCGATCAGGCGCAGCGCCTCCTCCGCGTCGAACCGCTCCATCACGATCACGGTGCCGCCAAGCTGCTGCACCGCCATCGACCAGCGCAGCGGCGCGGCGTGGTAGAGCGGCGCGGGGCTGAGATAGACCATGTCGGGCGTGAAGCCGTAGAGCGCCTGGCCCAGCATCACGAGCGGCGACACGTTCTCGCCATAGGGCTGCTCGGACAGCGGGAAGCGCACGCCCTTGGGCTTGCCCGTGGTACCCGACGAGTAGAGCATGATCTGCCCGCACGACGGATCGGCGATCGGCGTGTCGGGCTGCGCGTCGCGCGCCGCCTCGTAGCTGTCGTAGCCGGGCGCTATGCCGTCCACCATGTAGCGTGCGAGGTCGCCGACGCGCGGCAGCAGCGCCGCGGCACAGCCGGCGGTGGCGCGCGACATGACAAGGGCGCGGCAATTGCCGTCCCTGATGATATACTCCGCCTCGTCCGCCGACAGCTTGGACGAAATGCAGGTGACGTAGACGCCGGCCCGCTCGGTCGCCCACATGATCTCGAAGTAGCGCGGCGAATTGTCCATCATCACGGCGATGCCGTCGCCGCGCTTCAGCCCCAGCGCGCGCAGCAGGTGCGCGCCCTGGTTGGCGCGCCGCTCCAACTCGCCGTAGGTGACGGTCTCCCCCGTCGCGGCCATGACATAGGCGGCACGATCGGGCGTGGCGGCGGCGTGCTTGTAGGGGTGCATATCTTACCTCTCCTGCCGCGGCGCGCTCTGTACCGGCGCGCTCGCGGCATTCTTCTCGCTTCCGGTCAGCCGTCGACACGCTCCACGATGATCGCGGGCGCCATGCCGCCGGCGGCGCACATGGTGACAAGGCCGTAGCGCTTGCCTTGCCGCTCCAGCTCGTCGACCACGGTACCGATCAGGATCGCGCCGGTCGCGCCGATCGGATGGCCGAGCGCGATGGAGCCGCCGTTGACGTTCACCTTCTCGCGATCGAGGTCCAGGTCGCGGATGAACTTCTCCGCCACCACGGCGAACGCCTCGTTGATCTCCCAGAGATCGATGTCGTCCTTCGTCAGTCCGGCCTTGGCCAGCACCTTCTTGGCCGCGGGGACGGGCGCGTTCAGCATCAGTGTGGGGTCGTCGCCCACGTTGGCCATCGCCACGATCTTCGCCCGCGGCTTCAACCCGTGCTTCTCCGCATAATCCTTCGACGCCAGCAATACCGCCGCCGCGCCGTCCACCACGCCCGACGAATTGCCGGCATGGTGGAAGTGCTCGATCGTCAGGTCGGGATAGCGCGCGTTGATCTGCTTGCGGAAGGTCGACCCCTTCTCGTCGTAGGGCCAGTCCGCCATCGCGGCGAACGCGGGCTTCAGTCCGGCGAGTCCCTCCGCGGTCGTCTCCGGCCGCGGATACTCGTCCTTCGCCAGCACCACGTTGCCGTCGTCGTCGGTGACGGGCACGATCGATCGGTCGAACCGGCCCTCGGCGATCGCCACGGCGGCGCGGCGCTGGCTCTCCAGGCCGAGCGCGTCGAGCGATTCGCGATCGATGCCCTCCATGCTGGCGATGGCGTCGCCGCAGATGCCCTGGTGCGACTGCGGGTGGAGCGCGTTCAGCCGCTCGTTGCCCGATCCCATCAGCGACGGCGCCTTGCCGGCGGCCTGGTCCTCGGCGGACATGGCGGCCGTCAGGCTCATCATCTCCGTGCCGCCGGCGATGACCAGATCCTCCATCCCGCTCATGATCTGCGCCGCGGCGAAGTTCACCGCGGTGATGCCGCCGCCGCAGAAGCGGTCCAGGGTGGTGCCCGACGCCTTGACGTCGTAGCCCGCGTCCAGCGCCGCCATCCGGCCCAGGTCGCCGGCCTGCTTCCCCTTCTGCGTCGAGGTGGACCAGATGATGTCGTCGACCTCGGCGGTGTCGATCCCGTTGCGGTCCTTGATGGCCTTCAACACGGTGGAGGCCAGGTGCTGCGGGTGGAGATGCGCCAGCGCGCCCTTGCCCTGCTTGCCGATGCCGCGGGGCGTGCGCACCGCGTCGATGATATATGCCTCGGCCATAATCGCGATCTCTCCGAACCTGCCATGCGCGCGGCACCTTTACCGGCGCGGGAAACCGGCATAACCTTCGTTATGGTCGAACCGATGTCAAGCGTAACCCCGTCCGCCAGCCCTTCCCCGGCCCCCGCCCTCGCCCCCGCGCCACGGCCGACGGACCTGACGCCCAGGGACTGGCTGGAGGCGGGGCAGTCGCTGCTGCGTCGTGGCGGCCTTCGCGCGCTGAAACTGCGTCCGCTGGCAGAGGAACTGCGCGTTTCGACGGGCAGCTTCTATCATCATTTCAGCGACTTCGATGCGTATCAGGGGCAATTGGCGCGCTATTTCGCGGAGGATCAGGTGGGGGATCTCATCGCGGCGCTGGAGCGCGGCGCCGACGATCCGATCGGGCGCATCCGGTTGCTGGGACAGACGGTGCGCCGCCGCGGCTCCTCGCGCATCGCGGTCGCCATGCGCGCCTGGGCGGAAAGCGACCCGCGCGCGCGTGCCGCGGTGGAGCGGCACGACACGCTGATGCTCTCCGCCATTTCCGGCTGGCTGGAACAGGCGGGGTTCAGCCGCGCCGAGGCGGAGGTGCGCGCCTACGGTCTCATCACGCTGGGGCTGAGCAAGGTGCACGCACCGCACCTGAACATGGCCAGCCTGTTCGATTCGCTGCTCGACATCATGGTCGCGCGCCGGGCCTGATGCGCGCGCTCCGCGTCTCCTCCCTGTCGCCCGACCTGTCGGGCGTCGCGCTGGCGGAGGTTCCGGACGCCGCGGTGGCGCCGGGCAAGGTCCTGATCCGCGTGCGCGCGGCGGCGCTGAACTATCCCGACCTGCTGATGACGCGCGGCGAGTACCAGTTGAAGCCGCCGCTCCCCTTCGTTCCCGGCATGGAGGTGGCGGGAGACGTGGTCGCGGGGGACGGCTTTGCCCCCGGGACCGCCGTGGTCGCGGGCACGCGGCTGGGGGGCTTCGCCGATCTGGTCGCGGTGGACGCAGGCGCGGTGCGCGAGAAGCCCGGGCATCTTTCCTACGCGGAGGCGGCAGGCGTCGGCGCGGCCTATCTCACGGCCTATGTCGCGCTGGTGCCCCTGGCCGCGGTGCAGCCAGGCGAGTGGCTGCTGGTGCACGGCGCGACCGGCGGCGTCGGGTTGGCCGCAGTGGACCTCGCGGGCGCGCTCGGCGCGAAGGTGATCGCCACGTCGCGCTCGGCGGCCAAGCTGGAGGCGGTCGCGCGCGACTATCGCCTCGCGGCATCACTGCCCGCGCCGGGATTTCGCGAGCAAGTGAAGGAACTTACCGGCGGCGGTGCAGACGTCGCCTTCGATCCGGTAGGCGGCGACGTGTTCGACGAATCGACCCGCTGCATCGCCTTCGGCGGCAGGCTGCTGGTCGTCGGCTTCACCTCCGGTCGTATCGCAACACTGTCGACCAACATACCATTGATCAAAGGGTTTTCGGTCATCGGCGTGCGCGCCGGGGAGTATGGACGGCAGTTTCCTGAGCGCGGTCGCGAGAACCAGGACGCGATCTGGCGCCTCGCCGCCGACCGCCGCATCCGCCCGCGAGTCCACGCCGAAGTACCGCTGGCCGACTGGCGCGAGGCGTTTGCTGCGATGCAGGCGAGCGAGATGGTGGGCAAGCTGGTGCTGGTGCCGTGACGTAGAAGGAACCCGCGGGTCCAACGAGGCCGGCGGTGAACGGGAGAGGAAGATGGCCGGATACGATTACGTCATCGTCGGCGGGGGCTCCGCCGGCTGCGCGCTCGCGGCGCGGCTGAGCGAGGATCCCGCCGCCAGCGTGTGCCTGCTGGAGGCGGGGGGCGCCAACACGGAACTGCTGGTGCGGATGCCCGCGGGAGTGGGCAACCTCATCAAGGCGAAGGGCAAGCACAATTGGGGGTTCTGGACCGAGCCCGAACCGCACCTCGACGGCCGGCGGCTGTGGTGGCCGCGCGGCAAGGGGCTGGGCGGCTCCTCCTCGATCAACGGCATGGTCTACACCCGTGGCCATCCCCGCGACTATGACGAGTGGCGCCAGTTCGGCCTGACCGGCTGGTCGTGGGAGGACGTGCTCCCGTACTTCCGCCGGCTGGAGGGGCATCATCGCGGCGAATGCGAGGGGCTGCACGGCGCCGACGGTCCGCTGCGCATCTCCGGCGGGGAGAGCGACAGCCCGTTCCACGATGCGCTGATCGAGGCGGGACGGCAGGCCGGATACCCGGTGACCGACGATTTCAACGGCGCCGCGCAGGAAGGCTTCGGCCGCTACGACCTGACCATCAGCGACGGTTGCCGCTGGTCCACCGCCGCGGCCTATCTGCGGCCCGCGCTGAACCGGCCGAACCTGACCGTCGTCACCGGCGCGCGCACGACGCGGCTGGTGGTGGAGCGCGGGCGCGTGGTCGCGGTGGAATACGCCCGCGGCCGCGACGCCGCGCGAATCGAGGTGGCGGGTGAGGCGCTGCTGTGTGCGGGCGCGGTGCAGAGCCCGCACCTGCTGCAACTGTCGGGCATCGGTGCGGCGGAGCGGCTGCGCGCCGCGGGCGTGGCGTGCGTGCACGACCTGCCCGGCGTCGGCGAGAACCTGCAGGACCATCTCGACATCATCATGAACTGGAAGACGCGGGGGCTGGTCACCGCCTTCTCCGCGACCAAGGGCCTGCGCCAGCTGGCGACCGGGCTCAACTACCTGCTGCGCGGGCAGGGACTGGGGCGCCAGCAATTCCTCGAATCGGGCGCCTTCGTCTCCTCGCGCGAGGGATTGTCGCGGCCCGATGTCCAGATCCACGGCGTGCTGGCGATCATGAAGGATCACGGCAAGCAGCGCGTCGGTGCGGACGGCTTCTCGCTGCACCTGTGCCAGTTGCGGCCCGAGAGCCGCGGGCGCATCGGCCTGGCTTCCGCCGACCCGCTGGCCGATCCCGCCATCTTCGCCAATTACCTTGCCACGCAGGAGGATCGCCGCGTCATGCGCGAATGCGTGCGGATCGGGCGGAACGTCGCCGCGCAGGCCGCGCTCGACCCGTATCGCGACGCCGAGCTCGCCCCGGGCGCGGGTGTGGAGAGCGACGCGGAGATCGACGCCTGGGTCCGCGCGAACGCGGAGACGATCTACCACCCGGTCGGCACGTGCAAGATGGGAGCGGACGGCGACGCCATGGCGGTCGTCGACGCCCGGCTGAAGCTGCGCGGGATCGACGGCCTGCGCGTGGTCGACGCCTCGGTGATGCCGACGCTGGTCGGATCGAACACCAACGCGCCGACGATCATGATCGCGGAAAAGGCGGCGGACATGATACGCGGGCTCGCGGAGCGTCGGCTGGCGGCGTGATCTTCGCTTGGCTGGAGGGGATCAGCGCCCCTCCAGCAGCGCGCACAGACGCTCGATCATCGCCTCGCGCTCGAACGGCTTGCGGATCAGCCGCTGCTCCGGCACCGCGGCGATCGCGTCGATGTCGGCATAGCCGGTGACGAACAGGATCGGCAGGCCGGGGCGGCGTCGCTCTGCGTGGGCGGCGAACTCGACGCCGTTCATCCGCGGCATGGCGAAGTCGGCTACCACGGCCTCGATGCCCGGCTCCTCCACCAACGCGCGCAGCGCGCCCTCGCCGTCCGCCGCCTCCACCACGCGGCATCCGGCATTGCGCAGCGTCTCCGCCGTCACCTCGCGCACCGCTTCCTCGTCGTCGAGCACCAGCACGGTCCGACCGGCGATCGAGCCGCCCTCCTCGCCAGGCGCGTGGGCGACGGGCGCGTGCTCCTGCGTGCCCGTGGCGCGCGGCAGGAAGACGCTCACCGTCGTCCCCTCCCCAGGCACCGTGTCGATCCGCACGCCGCCGCCCGACTGCTTGGCGAAGCCGAACACCTGCGCCAGCCCCAGGCCCGATCCCTTGCCGACCTCCTTCGTCGTGAAGAACGGCTCGAACGCGCGCGCCAGCACCTCCGGCGTCATGCCGGTGCCTGTGTCGTGCACCGCGACGCGGACGTAGTCGCCCGCGGGAGGCTCCTCCGGCCGCTCCGGCGGGCCGCAAGTGACGTTGGCGGTCGCGACGGTCAGCGTACCGCCGCCCGTCCCTCCCGCCGCCGCGCGCGTCATCATCGCGTCGCGCCCGTTGATCGCCAGGTTGAGGATGATGAGCTCGATCTGCGTCGGATCGACCAGCGCGCGCCACGGGCGCGGCTCCAGCGCCGTCTCGATGGTGATCGCGCGGCCCAGCGTGCTGGCCAGCAGCGCGATCAGCCCGGTGACCGTCTCGTTCAGGTCGACCACCTTGGCCGCCAGCCGCTGCCGGCGGGAGAAGGCGAGCAGCTGCGCCGTCAGCGTGGCGCCGCGCTGCGCCGCGGTGCGCACGTGCTCCAGCCGCTGGATCGCGCGCTCGTCCAGCGTGCCCCGCGCCGCCGCGTGCGTCAGGAGCTCCACGTTGCCGAGCACCACCGTCAGCAGGTTGTTGAAATCGTGCGCGACGCCCGATGTCAGCTGCCCCACCGCCTCCAGCCGCTGCATCTGGTGCAGCGTCGCCTCCACCCGCTCGCGCTCGGCGATCTGCTCCACCAGCTCGGCCGTGCGCGCGGCGACGCGCTGCTCCAGCTCCTGGCCCAGCCGGTGCGAATCGGTGACGTCGATCGCGCAGGCGACGAAGCCGTGGAAAGTATCGGCGACGAAGCGCGGCCGGATCTCGCCGCGGATCCAGCGCTCCTCGCCGGCGGCGGTGACCACGCGGAACTCGCCGCCCCCCGGGGCAGGATCGACGCTGCGCACGCGCGCGCGGCGGCGCACCTCCTCCGCATCCTCCGGCCGGACCGCGATCGACCAGCCCTCCGCCACCATCCGCGCGGGCGGGATGCCGAGCATGGTCTCGAAATAATCGTTGGCGAACTCGATCTCGCCCTTCGCGTCGGTCAGCCACACCAGCGCGGGCAGGCTGTCGGCCAGGTTGCGGAAGCGCGCCTCGCTCTCGCGCAGCCTCTCACTTTCCGCGGCGACGTTGCGCAGCGCGCGCACGCGGCCGGTGGTCTCCGACACGATGCACAGGACGCCGCCGACCGAGCCGTCGTCGCCCGGCACCGCGGAATAGGAGATGTCGAAATACACCTCCTCGCCGTAGCCCGACCGCTCGATGTAGAAGGGGCGGTCCCTCGCCGAATAGGTCTCCCCCGTCCGGCGCACGTGCGCCAGCAGCGGCTCGAGATCGTCCCACAGCTCCGCCCAGCACTCGCGCGCCGGCCGCCCGAGCGCGCGCGGATGCTTGTCGCCGATCGTCGGCGCATAGGCGTCGTTGTAGAAGGCGACGTATTCCGGCCCCCAGAACAGCACGATCTCTGCGCTGGCAGGAAGCAGCAGGCCGACGGCGTGGACCAGCGCGGCGGGCCAGTAGGCGATCGGCCCCACCGGGGAAGCCGCCCAGTCGTGCTCCGCGATGCGCCGCCCCATGTCCCCACCCCGCGCGAACAGGCGCGCGCGGGCAGCGGAGCGGGCGGGCACGTCGTCCATGCCCGAACAACCTATCGTACATCAGCGCGTTATCAAATTGGCAATTGGCCAAATTGCCAACCCGATCCCGCGCACCTTAAGGCAGCGACATGAACGCCAGCTTTCGCTCGATCCACCACCACGGTATGATCCGCGTTGCCGCCGCGACCCCGGTCGGCACCGTCGGCGACCCGGCGCGCAACGCCGAGCGGGCCGTCGCCATCGCGCGGCAGGCGGACGCGGCGGCGGTGGACCTGGTGGTCTATCCCGAACTGTCGCTCAGCTCCTACGCAATCGACGACCTGCACCTGCAATCCGCGCTGCATCGCGCGACGCTGGCCGCCATCGAGACGGTGCGCGAGGCCTCCACCGCGCTGCGCCCCGTGCTGCTGGTCGGTGCGGCGATCCTGCACAACGGGCGGCTCTACAATTGCGCGGTGGCCATCGCGCGAGGGCGCGTGCTGGGCGTGGTGCCGAAGAGCTTCCTGCCCAATTATCGCGAATATTACGAGAAGCGCTGGTTCGCCAGCGGCGCGGGGATCACTGGCCTGACGATCCGGCTTGGCGAGGAGGAGGTGCCGTTCGGCACCGATCTGCTGTTCGTCGCGGAGGACCTGCCGCGCTTCGTCGTCCACGCCGAGATCTGCGAGGATTACTGGGCGCCCACCCCACCATCCACGGCCGGCGCGCTGGCGGGCGCGCTGGTGTGCGCGAACCTGTCCGCCTCCAACGTCGTGGTCGGCAAGTCGCGCGAGCGGCTGATGCTGTCGGCGGCGCAGTCCGCGCGTGCGGCCTGCGCCTACGTCTATTCGGCGAGCGGGCCGGGGGAGAGCACCACCGACCTCGCCTGGGACGGCCAGGGCACGGTGCACGAACTGGGCGAGCTGATCGCGCAGTCGGGCCGCTTCGATCACGAGCCCGAGCTGCTGGTCGCCGACGTCGATCTGGAACGGCTGGAGCAGGAGCGGCTGCGCAACGGCACCTTCAACGACGCCGCCGTGGCCGCGGGGCGGCCGGAGACGCGCTTCCGCCGTATCGGCTTCCGGCACCGACCCGACTTCGCCGACGTCGGCCTGCTTCGCGAGATCCGCCGCTTTCCCTTCGTGCCGAACACGCCGGAGAAGCTGGACGAGGATTGCTACGAGGCGTTCAACATCCAGGTGGAAGGCATCGCCAAGCGGCTGGTCGCCGCCAACGCCCAGCGGCTGGTGATCGGCGTCTCCGGCGGGCTCGATTCGACGCACGCGCTGATCGTCGCGGCCAAGGCGCTGGACCGACTGGGCCGACCGCGCACCGACATCCTGGGCATCACCATGCCCGGCTTCGCCACCAGCGCGGGCACGAAGGACAATGCCTGGCGGCTGATGCGCGCGCTCGGCATCGCGGCGGAGGAGATCGACATCCGACCCGCCGCGACCGCCATGCTGAAGGACATCGGTCATCCCTATGGCCGCGGCGAGCCGGTGTACGACGTGACGTTCGAGAACGTGCAGGCGGGGCTGCGCACCGACTTCCTGTTCCGCATCGCCAATCAGCGCGGCGGGTTGGTGGTGGGCACCGGCGACCTGTCCGAGCTGGCGCTCGGCTGGTGCACCTACGGCGTGGGCGACCAGATGAGCCACTATGCGCTGAACGCCGGCGTGCCCAAGACGCTGATCCAGTTCCTGATCCGCTGGGCGATCGCGACGAACCAATACGACGCGGAAACCGACGCGGTGCTGGGCGCGATCCTGGCGCAGGAGATCTCGCCCGAGCTGGTGCCCGGCGAGGAATTGCAGAGCACCGAGGCGAAGATCGGCCCCTACGCGCTCAACGACTTCTTCGCGCATTACGTGATCCGCCACGGGCTGGCGCCGTCCAAGATCGCGTTCCTGGCGTGGCACGCGTGGAAGGACGCCGCGGCGGGGCGCTGGCCGATCGGCTATCCGGAGGATGCGCGGACGACCTACGACATCGACACGATCCGGCTGTGGCTGGAGCGCTTCCTCGTCCGCTTCTTCCAGACCAGCCAGTTCAAGCGATCGGCGCTGCCCAACGGGCCGAAGGTGTCCGCCGGCGGCGCGCTGTCGCCGCGCGGCGACTGGCGCGCGCCCTCCGACGGCACGGCGGACGCGTGGTTGCAGGAGCTGGCGGCGAACGGCCCGTGAACGTCATCCCGGCCGGACCAAGAATCTGAACCTCCCTGCTTTTCGCCCGTTGCGGTGAAAACTCTCGGAGACAGGTGATGAGCGAAGGAACGACCCGCCGGACGGTGCTGGGCGGTGCGGCGGCGGCCGCGGGGATGGCGGCGACGGCTCCGGCGCAGGCACAGGGCGCGGTGACCGGACAGGGCAGCGGGACCGTCGCGATCCGCGATCCCCGCAGCAAGTACACGAGCACGCCCTTCCCAGAGCAGAAGCAGACCTGGCCCGCGCTGCAATCCAAGATGACCCCCGTGCCCGATTGCGGCGAGAAGACGTACCGCGGATCGGGCCGGCTGGCGGGACGCAAGGCGCTGGTGACGGGCGGCGACTCGGGCATCGGCCGCGCCGCGGCCATCGCCTTCGCGCGCGAGGGCGCGGACGTCGCGATCAACTATTACCCGACCGAGGAGCCCGACGCGCGCGAGGTGAAGTCGCTGATCGAGGCGGCGGGGCGCAAGGCGGTGCTGCTGCCCGCCGACATCCGGACCGAGCGCGCCTGCACGAAGCTGGTCGCCGACGCGGTCCGCGCGCTCGGCGGCCTCGACCTTCTCGTCAACAACGCGGCTTATCAGCAGAGCAAGGAAGACATTTCGCAGATCAGCGACGACCAGTTCGTCCGCACGTTCGAGACGAACATCTTCGCGATCTTCCGCATCAGCAAGGCGGCGATCCCGTCGATGCCCCCCGGCTCGGTCATCATCAACACCGGGTCGGTCAACAGCTACGATCCCGGCGAGGAACTGCTCGACTATGCCTCGACCAAGGGGGCGATCCTGATCTTCACCAAGGGGCTGGCCAAGCAGTTGGCGAAAAAGGGCATCCGCGTGAACATGGTGGCGCCCGGCCCGATCTGGACGCCCCTTCAGGTGGCCGGCGGGCAGCTGCCGGGCAAGCTGGGCGAGTTCGGCCAGGACACGCCGCTGGGCCGCGCGGGGCAGCCGGCGGAACTCGCGCCACTCTACGTCATGCTGGCGAGCGACGAGGCCAGTTTCTCCACCGGCACCGCTGTGGGCGCGCACGGCGGCAAGGGGAACCCGTAGTCCTTGTCCTCACCCTCCCCTCCCTCTCCCATCGTGGACCGGGAGGGGAAGGGTGAGGGTGACGCCCGGATTCAGGCCAGTTCGTTCTCCAGCCAGCCCTTGATCTGCCCCTTGGGCGCCGCGCCCACCTTGGTCGCGGCGGGGGCACCGGCCTTGAACAGGATCATCGTGGGGATGCCGCGCACGCCGTAATTGCCCGGCGCCTCCGGATTCTCGTCGATGTTGATCTTCGCGATCGTCACCTGCTCGCCGAGCTCCTCGGACAGTTCCTCCAGGCTGGGCCCGATCATCTTGCACGGCCCGCACCATTCCGCCCAGAAATCGACCAGCACCGGCTTGTCCGCGTTCAGCACGTCCGCCTGGAAGCTGGCGTCGGTGATCTTCTTGGTCGCCATTCTCTCATCTCCTTCGTCGCCTAGCTAGGATCGATCCGGTGAGGGCTCAACCGGCGGGACCCAAGCTTTGCTCCCTCGCCGCGAAGCGCGGCTTGGCCGCGGCCAGCAGCGCGTCGGGAAGCTCGATCAGCTGCGGCCCGGCGGTGTAGAGCAGCGCCACCTCGATCGCGCGACCGGGAAAAATGACGGCCAGCGCGGCGCGATAGGCCGCCATTTGCGCCAGGTGATAGTCCGGCACCGCGTCGGCGTCGGGGGGGACGCGGCGCCCGGTCTTGTAGTCGATCACGCGCACGCGCGCCTTATCCAGCAGCAGGCGGTCCACCGTGCCGGCGATCACGCGGCCGTCGGGCAGCGTGGCGCTGATCGGAGCCTCCGCCAGCGCATCGGGACCGAACAGCTCGGCGAGCGCGGGATCGTCCAGCACGGCCATCACCGGCTCCACCACCGCCGCCGCATCGTCGGTGCGCGCGGCGAGCCACCGCATCGCGGCGGCACGGCGCTGCGCGGGCGCGAGCGGGGGCAGCCGCTCGAACAGGGCGTGCATCAGCCGTCCACGCTCCGCCGCGGCGCGCATCGCCGGCGTCGGCGGCGCGTCGGCGACGCTATCGTCGCCCAGCGACGACGGCGCGAGCGGGCGGGTGGGGCGCGGCGGGCGCGGCGCGTCGGTGCGCGCCCAGTCGGGCAGCGGCTGCGCGACGGCCGTTGCCGTCGCCGACGCCTCGCGCGACTTCACCGCGGGCTGAGGCGTGCCGCCGGCGAAGCGGCGCACTTCGCCCTCGGGTGCCGTAACGCCCAGCGCGTCCAGCGTCCGCGCGGCGGCGGCGTACCAGCTCGCCTCGGGCGGCACGCCCTTGGCCTTGGGGCCGAGCGCGCCGGCGATGACCAACCGTTCCTCCGCGCGGGTGGCAGCGACGTAGAGCAGCCGCCAATGCTCCTGCCGCTCGCGCGTCTCCACCGCCGCCAGCGCCGCGTCGACCGCGCCCGCCCGCTCGGCCTTGCGCGGGCGGAAGACGGGGATGGCGGCATCCACGCCGTCGGGCGTCCACATCACCACGGAACGCGGGCTGCTGTCCGGATCGACCGTCGCGTCGGCCAGGATCACCAGCGGCGCCTGCAACCCTTTGGCGCCGTGCGCGGTCATCACACGCACCGCGTCGAGCGGCGCGGCAGCGTCGCGCACGATCTCCACCTCGTCGCGCTCGAACCAGTCGAGGAAGCGCTGGAGCGAGGGCGTGGTGTTCGTCTCGAAATCGAGCGCGGCGTTCAGCAGCTCCTCGATCGGGTCGCGCGCCTCCTCGCCCAGCCGCGCCAGCAGCTTGCGCCGACCGTCGAGCGGACCGGACAGGATCAGCTCGAGAAAACGATAGGGCGTGTCGAAGTCCGCATTCGCCAGCATCGCCCGCAGCGGCTCCAGCCGGTCGCCGCAGGTGCGCTGGAGATGGCGCCAGAGCGATCCCTGCCGCGGGATCGCGCGCGCCATCAGCTCGTCCTGCGTCCAGCCGATCAGCGGCGACACGAGCAGGCTGGCGAGGCTGAGGTCGTCGTCGGGCTGGAGCACGAAACGCACCGCGGCGAGCAGGTCCTGCACCGCCAGCGGCGCGGCCAGCCGCAGCCGGTCGACGCCCGCCACCGGCACCCCCTCGGCATAGAGGCGCGCGACGAGCAGCTGCGCCAGCTCGCCGCGCCGCTTGACGAGGATCATCACGTCCTCCGGCCGCAGCGCGCGTCCCTTGCTGCCCAGCCACAAAGGCTCGTCCAGCCAGCGGCGCACCTGCCGCGCGATGCGCGTGGCGTTCTCGCGCACCGCATCCTCGATCCAGCCCTCCTCCCCCGAGTCGTCGCCCTCGGTCGCACCGGCGGCGATGGCGGGCCACAGTTCCACCTCACCCGGCCCGTCGACGCGGCTGGCATGGGCGGGCACCGCGTCGGTCCCCAGGTTCGGCGCGCCGACGGTCGCGATCGCCTGGTCCACGAACTCCAGCACCGGCGCGGTCGAGCGGAACGAATCGGTCAGCGACAGCCGGTCGAACGGCAGCCCGCGCTCGTCCTCCGGCATCAGATCGTCGCCTTCCACCGACGCCGCCGCGCGCGCGAAATGTGCCTCGGCCGCCTGGAAGAAGACGGGGTCGGTGCCCTGGAAGCCGAAGATCGCCTGCTTCAGGTCGCCGACGGTGAACAGCGTGCGGACGGACGGCGCGAAGACGCCGCGACCCACGAAATATTCGTCCACCAGCGCGCGCACGATCGTCCATTGCGCGACGTTGGTGTCCTGCGCCTCGTCCACCAGCACGTGCTCGGTCACCTGGTCCAGCTTGTACCGGATCCACTCGCCGATGCCGGGCTGGCGCAGCAGGTCGACCGCCGCGCGGATCAGGTCGTCGAAGTCGACCGCCCCTGCGCGCCGCTTCGCCGCCGCATAGCCGCGCGCATACTCGCGCCCCACCTCCAGCGCGGCGCCGAGCAGGTCGGCATAGGCGGCGCGGACGCGCAGGGCCAGCAGCGCGGCGCAGCCCTCGCCCAGCGTCGCGGCCAGCGCCTCGTAATCGGCCTCGGCAGCGACCAGCTTCGCCGCAGCCTTGCGCGGCTCGCCCTTGCCGGTGCGGACCACGGCCATCAGCGCCTCCAGCCCGGCGACGCGCGCGGGCAGGTCGCCCGCCAGCCACGCGTGGATCGTCTCGGCGTGGCCGGTGCCGGTGGCGGTGCCCCAGGCGCGGTTGGCGGCGGCGAGGCGCGCGATGCCGTCGCGGTCGAGCGCGTCGCACCCCCCCGCCACCGCCGCGTCGATGTCGCCCAGCGGCACGCCCAGCTGCCCGCGCACGAACGGTGCGATGCCGCTCGGCAGCGCCTCCAGTGCATCGCCGGCGCGCGCGCAGGCGGCGAGGTAACCCTCCGCGCCCTGCTCGCCGAGGCGCACGCTCAGCGCGCCGATCGTCTCCGTGACGGAGCGGCGCCCCTCGCGCTCGGCGTCGACCAGCAGGTCGGACAGCGCCTGCCGCCGCAGCAGCGCCTCCTCGCGGGGTTCGATCGGGCGGAAGCCGGGGACGAGCCCCGCCTCGATCGGGAAGGCGCCGAGGAGCGACTGGCAGAAGCCGTGGATCGTCTGGATGCGCAGCCCGCCGCCGGGCGCGTCGAGCACCTTGGCGAACAGCGTCCGCGCCACGCCGCGCTGCGCCGGCCCTCCGGGTTCGCCGAGCGCACGCAGGTCGTCGAACAGCGCCTTCTCGTCGGCG
Organism: Sphingomonas corticis; assembly: GCF_012035195.1. Lineage (GTDB taxonomy): Bacteria > Pseudomonadota > Alphaproteobacteria > Sphingomonadales > Sphingomonadaceae > Sphingomonas > Sphingomonas corticis. The sequence continues at coordinate 231,316 of NZ_JAAVJH010000006.1, read as the reverse complement.
CGGACCCAATGCGCCAGCTGCCGGCTGATCCGCGTCGCCATCTCCGCCGCGCCCGCCTTGGTGAAGGTGAGGCACAGGATGGCGCCCGGATCGACCCCGCGAAGCAGCAGGCGGAAAACGCGCGCGGCCAGCACCTGCGTCTTGCCGGTGCCCGCGGAGGCGGAGAGCCACACGTGCGCGTCGGGGCGCGAGGCGCGCAGCTGCTCGCCCTTCAGCGTCGGCAGGGGGCGGACGGCGCCGGTCATGGATCCGTCACTCCTCCACCCCGGCGAACGCCGGGGTCCGGTTCGCAACGGCACATGGCAGCACGAGACCTGCATCACACCGGTTCGCCCACCTGGGGCCCGGCGTCCGCCGGGGCGGAGCGACGCGGCTAGCGATCACGGCCATACCATTCGTCCCGCCGCATCAGCTGGTCGTATTCGGCATAGGGAGCGAATTCCGGATGCAGCTTGGCGGTGAACGGCTCCTCGCCGAGCAGCCACTTGCGTGCGCTGTCGGCGAAGCTGTCCACCGCCGCGCGCACGAAGTCGTCGGTGACGATCCGCCCGCCCTTTCCCGCCGGATCGGCCGGGCTGGTCACCTGGCCGAAGGCGTCGTCCTTCTTCGCCAGCGACCAATATTCAAAGGCGGTCGCGCGCCCTTCGACGTACGGGAAGCCGCCCGCCTCCGCGATCGCCCCGAGCAGGCCGAGCTGCAGGTTGAAGCCGCCGCGTACCGCCGCGGTGGAGGGGGCCTTGCCGGTCTTGTAGTCGACGATGCCGAGCCCGCCGTCCGCCATGCGGTCGATCCGGTCGTAGCGGCCGGATAGCTCGACCCCGGCAACCACGGCGCCGCCCTGCCCCTCGACCGACAGCACGCGCCGGCCCGCCGCCTGCTCCGCCGCGGTGCGCGCGGCGATCCAGTCGAAGCCGGCGAGCAGGCGCGGCTGCCACAGCGCGCGCAGCAGCGGGTGGGCGGCGGGATCGTCCAGCAGCGCGGCGGCGCGGCGCGGCAGCGCGGCGGGATCGCACGCGTCCTCGCGCGCCCACGCCTCCAGCACGGCATGGACCGCGGTGCCGCGCCAGGCGGCGCTGGGATCGGCGTCCACCGCGTCCAGTGCCGAGAGGTTCAGGATGCGGAGCGCGTAGAAGGCGAAGGGATCGGCCTTCAGCCGGTCGACTTCGGTGACGGAGATGCGGCGCGGGCGCAGCGCGGCGGCGGGCACGGGCGCCGGCCGTGACGCCGGGCGCGGCGTGCCGCCGTCGTCGAGCGCGCGGGCCCAGCCTTCCAGGTCGCGCGCGCGCGCGAACCGCTCGCCCGCCATCGCCTCCAGCCTGAGCCAGAAGCGCGAGGCGAGCGCGGGCGAGCGCACGTCGCGGCGGCTGCGCGTCATCAGCACGCGCGGCGCGCCCAGCGCCTGACCGAAGTCGTGCGCGGCGACGCCGATCGACCGCTCCAGCCCGGGCAGGCCCAGTTCGCTGCGGATGCGCGGCGCAAGCCACGGATCGGGCGCCGGGATGCCCGGCCACACGCCCTCGTTCAGCCCGGCGAGGATCATGACGTCGGCCGATTGCAGCCGCGCCTCCATCAGGCCGTAGATGGCGAGCCGCGGGTGGCGATCGCCGGGCGGACGGCGGATCGCCACCTCGTCCATCAGCAGCCGCAGCAAAGGGGCGAAGCCGCCCTTCTCCACCCGCGCGGGGCCGAGCGGCGCCTGTTCCTCGAGATCGGCGAGCAGGTCCGCCGCGGCGCGCCCGGCGGGGCCGCGCCACGCCTCCTCCCCCGCCAGCGCGCTCGCCGCCTCGCGCAGGCAGGCGACGAGGGCGGGCAAGGGTGCCGCCTCCGCGCCGAAGCCCGCCGCCAGCGGCTCCAGCAGCGCGCGCGCCTCGGGCCACCACGCCGCCGCCGCGACGCGGACGTGGCGCTCGCGCTCCGGCCCGTCGCGAAGGTGCGCGTCGATCCCGGCAAGGCCCGGCGCCGGCCGCGGACCGCGCAAGGCGCGGTCGAGGCGACGGACGCCCTCCAGCCAGTCCGACCGCGCCTGGCTGCGCACCAGCGGATGCTTCAGCAGCGTCAGCAGCGGCAGCGGCGCGAAATCCTGCGCCGCCGCCTCGACGATCGCGGTCAGCAGGGTGCCGGGGGGCAGGATCGACAGCGGGCGCCCGGCGCTGTCGTCCACGTCGATGTTCCATCGCCGGCAGTGCGCCGCCACGCGCCGCGCCAGCGCGCGGTCGGGCGTGACCAGGGCGGCGGTGCGCCCCTCCTCTTCCAGCACGCCGCGCAAGCGGAGGGCGACCGCCTGCGCCTCCTCCGCCGGGGTGCCGAGTTCGGCCGCCTCCACGCCGTCCAGCCGGCGGCCGGCGGGGGGCAGTCCGGTCCACTTGCCGGTGAAGGCGGCGGGGGCGAGCGCGTCGGCGATGGCGCGGCCGCGCGCAGGCGCCGCATCATGCTCGCTGCCATCGGGCCAGCGCGCCACCTCGTCGCGTGCAACACCCATGCGCGCGAGCAGCAGCTTGGGCGCGAATTGCGGATGCACCTCGATCGCGCGGCGGGTGCGGCCGGTGACGGGATCGGGCAGGTGCGGACCGAGCGCCTCCCACTCCTCCTCCGGCATGTCCTTGTCGAGCCCGGCGAAGGCGACCATCCCCTGCGGCAACTCGGCTACCACGCGCAGCAGTTCGGCGACGGCGGGGGCGGCGTCGGTGATGCCGGCCGCGCAGACGAACCCCGCCGGGGCCGCCGCGCGCCAGCGCTCCGCCTGCCGCCGCAGCAGCAGGATGCGGCGCTCGGCCGGGTCGATGCCGCCCAGCGCGGCGCGCTCCGCCGGCCAGCGGTCCAGCAGCAGGCGGAACAGCCGCAGCGCCGCCTCCCAATGGTCGGACAGCGCCTCCCCGGGATCGATCTCCGCCAGCCGGCGGGGCGCCACGTCCTCCAGCGCCAGCTGGTCCAGCGTCTGCGCCAGTTCGCCCGCCAGCCGCACCGCCTCCGCCGCGTCGACGGGGCGCCCGGCGGCGGCGCGCTCCTCCTCCACCAGCCGCGCCAGCGCCATGCGGCGCTTCAGCGGCGCGATGGCGGGGGGCACCGGCGGCTCCGCATCGGCCGGGTCGAGCGCGGCGCCGACCGCCTCGCCGAGGTCGTCGCTACCCAGCGCGACGATCCGCGGGAGGACCAGCCCCGCGCCGCTCGCGCGCACGAACGCGTCGCGTACCGCCAGCGCGCCGCGGTTGTTCGGCACCAGCACGATCCCGCGCGCGAGCGCGAGCGCATCGCCCCCCGTCCGGCGCAGCAATCCGGCGACCAGCGCGTCGGCGAAGGCGCGGTGCGCGGGGATGGTGTAGAGGCGCGGGCGCGGCATCAGCCGGTCAAGTCGTCACCCGGGGCGTGGCCCCCGGCGCCGTCGTGAGGGTTCGCGCGGAGGCGCGGAGACGCGGAGATGTCTCCCTTGTCGCACTCCTCCGGGCCGTCGCGAACGGCCCAATCGCTGGACCGTGGGTGAGGAAGGTCTCGCTTCCGCTAGACAGCCTTGCTTCCTTCTGCTCGGCGCCTCCGCGCCTCCGCGTGCACCACCTCGACGTCATCTCGGCAGGATCACCCATCCGACAGGATCGCCTCCGTCCGGCCGATCGCGGCGGGGGTGCCGACGTCGAACCACAATCCCTGGTGCACCTGGCCGAAGGCGCGGCCGGCGGCGATCGCGCGGTCCCAGAACAGGTTGGTCGAGAACGGCCCCGCGGGCCAGTCGGCGATCAGCCGCGGGTGGAGGATCTGCACGCCCGTCCACACGAACGGCGCCACGCGGTTGCGTCCGCGCCGACCGGTGATGCGCCCATCCGCCGCCAGCCGGAAATCGCCCTGCCCGCGATGATTGTGCGCGCGGGCGTAGGGCACCATCAGCAGCAGCGCGTCCATCGTCTCCGCGTCCCAGCGCGAGGCGAGCAGGCGGATCGCGTCGGTGGGGCCGTCGATCCACAGATTGTCGCTGTTGACGCAGACGAAGGGCTCGTCGCCGATCAGCGCGCGGGCCTTCACCAGCCCGCCGCCGGTCTCCATCAGCTGCGCGCGCTCGTCGGAGACGATCACCTCCAGTCCGTCGACGCGGTGGCGAAGATGCGCCTCCAGCGCGTCGGCGAGGTAATGGACGTTGACGACCACCCGCTCCACGCCCGCGGCGCGCAGCCGATCGAGCACGTGGTCGAGCAGCGCCTTGCCCGCCACCTCCACCAGCGGCTTGGGCCGGGTGGCCGTCAGCGGGCGCATCCGCTTCCCCAGCCCCGCCGCCATCACCATCGCCGTCTTCGGCACGCTGCCGCCGGGTGTCGGCCGGATGTAGCGCGGGCGGGTCATGCGCGGGCCAGCACCATCGGGTCGCCGCGAAGCTCGGGCGGGATGTTCGCCGCGAACCATCGCGCCACCGGCGCCAGCACCGGATAGCTCAGGTCGCGTTCCAGATATCCCCACACCCGCGGGCACAGCGCCGGGTAGCGCGGCTTGCCGTCGCGCTTCCACAGGCGGGTGAAGACGCCGACGATCTTCGCGTTCCGCTGCGCGCCGAGCACGTGATAGGCATCCATGAACGCCTCGCCCTCTCCCGTCGCGGCACGGTAGCGGCGCAGCATCGCCTCCTCGATCGACGGTTCCACGTCGCGCCGCGCGTCCTGCAGCAGCGAGACGAGGTCGTAGGCGGGATGCCCGGCCAGCGCGTCCTGGAAGTCGAGCAGGCCCAAGCGGTTGGAGTCCCCGACCAGCATCAGGTTCTCCGCGTGATAGTCGCGCAGCACCGTCACGGGGGCATCGGTGAGCGCGCGGGCGAACACCTCGTCCCACGCCGCGCGATAGCTGTCGAGGTCGACGGACAGGCCGACGGCGGGGCAGTAATATTCGGTCAGCACCTGCGCCTCGCGGTGCAGCTCCGCCCGGTCGTAAGGGCGCAGGTTGTCCGCCGGGTGGCCGCGCAGCGCGACCAGCACGTCGACCGCGGCCTCGTACAGCGGCACCAGCGTCGCGGCGTCGGCATCCACCGTCTCGCGCATTCGCCGGTCGCCGAAATCCTCTAGCAGCACGAGCCCGCGCGCCTCGTCCGCCGCCAGGATCGCGGGCGCGCCGAAATCGCGCGCCGACAGCCAGCGCGCCACGGCGACGAACGGGCGCGGGTCCTCGTGCGGGGGCGGCGCATCCATCAGGATGGCGCGGCGCTGCCCGTGGAGAATGCGGAAGTAGCGGCGGAACGAGGCATCGCCCGCCAGCGGCTCGATCGCGGCACCGGCCCAGCCGTGCGCGGCCAGGAAATCGGGTGCGTGCGCGGGCGGAATCATGTCGGTCGCCATCGCGCTTCCCATGCCGCGGGACCATCCCAAGTCAAGCGCCGCGCGCCGTCCGGCGTGGGCGTCAGCGACAATGCGAGCGCGTCGGGCCAGCGCCCGGCGGCGCGATCGGGCCACTCGACCAGCAGCGCGGAGTCGAGCCGCGCCTCGTCGAGGCCCAGCTCCTCCAGTTCGGCGGGATCGTCGATGCGGTAGAGATCGACGTGGAGCACCGGCAGGCGCACCTCGGGCGGCGCATAGGGCTGGACGATCGCGAAGGTCGGGCTCGGCGCCTCGCCGGGGAGGCCGAGTTCGGCGAGGACGCCGCGCGCGAGGCTGGTCTTTCCCGCGCCCAGCCCGCCCGAAAGGGTGACGACGTCGCCGGCACGCAGGACGAGCGCGAGCCGGCGGCCGATCGCCTCGGTCGCGGCGGCGTCGGGAAGGAGCAGCTCCCGCGTCATGCCGGGCCCCTCCCTGCATCGATGATGCCGGCCACCGTCAGCGTGCGGCTACGCGGCGCGGTGACCCACGCGACACGCCCGTGGCGACGAGGCGGTCCACTCACCTTCACCCCGCTCCCGCTCATCGCCGCGGCAATTCCACCGTCACCAGCGTTCCCTTGCCCGGCTCGCTTTGCAGGCGGATCGTGCCGCCGTGCGCCTCGACGAACTGCTTGGCGAGCGGCAGGCCCAGGCCCAGCGCGCGGTCGGTGCCCGGCGCGATCTGCGTGTCGGCGAAGCGGTCGAAGGCGCGCGCGGCGGTGTCCGCGTCCATCCCCTCGCCGTCGTCGGAGACGAGCAGGCGGGCCGTGCGGGCGTTGCCCTCGGCGCGCAGCAGCACCTTGCCGCCGCGGCGATCCCCGGCGGAGGCACTGGCGATGGCGTGGCGCAGCAGATGCTCCACCACCTCGCGGATGCGCCGCGGGTCGGCGTTGAGGCGGCCGACCGAATGCTGCACGTCGATGGTATAGTCCACCGCGTGGCGCTTGGCCGAGGGGCGCAGCGCGTCCGCGGCGGTGCGCGCCACGGCGGCGATGTCCACGTCTGCCCGCTCCAGCGCGTCGCTGTCGGCGGTCTGCGTCAGGTCGAGCACGTCGTCGATCAGCAGGCCCAGCCGCTCCGCCGAATCGAGGATCGCGCCGACGTAGCCCTGCGCCTCCGTCGTCAGCGCGCCGGCGAACCCCGCGTGGAGCATTTCGGCAAAGCCGCTGATCGACGTCAGCGGGGTGCGCAGCTCGTAGCTCATGTTCGCGACGAAGGCGGTCTTCACCTTGTCCGCCGCCTCCAGTGCCTCGTTGCGGTCGCGCAGCGCCTGTTCCATCCGCCGGCTGTCGGAAATGTCGAGCATCGTGAACAGCGCGTTGCCGTCGGGCAGCGGCACGGCGGCGAACTCGAAATGCCGTCCGTCCGCCAGCGCCACCTGCCCGGCGCGCTGCTTGCGCTCGGCGGTGGCGTAGCGGACCAGCTCGGCGATGAAGCGCGCGTGCTGCGGATTGGCGAGCCGCGTCGCCACCCGCTCGGCGATTGCATCGACGCGGGGATGCGCGCTGAGGAACTCCTCCTCGAAATCCCACAGCGCGCGGAAGCGGTTGTTCCACAATTGCAGGCGCCCGTCGGCGGCGAACACGCCCAGCGCCTCGAACAGATTGTCGAACGTGGCGGTGCGCACGCGCAGCAGCGTGTCGCGCGCGCTGGCCAGCTGCACCTGCTCGGTGCGGTCCTCGAAGACCAGCAGCAGCCCGCCGTCGGGCAGCGGCTGCGCCACGACGCGCAGGTGCGTGCCGCCGGGCAGATGCCACGCCTCCTCGCTAGCGCCGTCGGTCTGCAGGAACCAGTTGCGCCGCTCCGCCTTCCAGCCGGGAAAGTCGCGCACCTCCGGCACGCGCTTGGCCTCGCGCATGCGCTCCAGCACGCGGTCGAACTCGGGCCGGTCGGTCAGCCACTCGCGCCGCATCGCGAACATGCGGCGGAACGGCTGGTTGAAGAAGGCGAGGCTGCGGTCGCGGCCGAACTGCGCCACGCCGGCCGATAGGCGGTCGAGCGTCGCGCGCTGCGCTTCGGCGAAGCGGCGCTCTCGCACGTTGGCCTGTTCCAGCTCCTCGACGTCCACGGCGAACCCGGCGATGCCGCCCACCGGCAGCGGCACGTCGTGCAGCCGCAGCGCGCGGCGCGCGCCGTCGATCGTGGCAGGCCGGATGCGCTGCTGCGGCTTGCCGCTATCGCGCGCCGCCGCCGCGCCCGCCTGTGCCTGCCCCGCGCCCTCGACCAGCTCCAGCCCGCGCGCCACCACGTCGGCGGCGTCGCTGCCCTCCACCGCGGCGACATAAGCCGAGTTGACCATCGCCAGTTGCAGGTCGCTGTCGCGATACCAGATCGGCAGCGGCGCCGCCTCCACCAGGCCGGTCAGGGCGTCGAACGCCTGCGACAGGTCGGCGATCTCCGCGGAGAGGGTCCGCACCTCGCCCTCGGTCGCGGTGGAATCGAAGATCCACAGCACCACCTTCTCGCCGCGCCGGTCCCCCTGCACGGTCAGCGCGCGCGCGCCGTCGCCGCAATGGACCGTGCGCAGGAACCCGCGCGCGGCACGTAGGCAGCCCTGCACGTCGGCGTGCAGCGCCTGCGCGTCCACCGCGTCGAGGCCCCAGCCGTGATCGCCCGCCAGCTGGTCGAGATAGTCGGCGGGCGCATCCAGGCCGAACCAATCCGCCACCCGGCGCGGCATCTGCACGCGTCCGTCGGGCCGCACGACGACCGGCTGCATCGGCGCACCTTCCAGCAGCGATTCGAGGCGCCGCCGCGCCGCCGCATCATCCGCCGCGGCGCGGCGCGCGCGCAGTCCCGTCGCCAGCATCGCCACCGCGCCCGCCAGCAGCAGCGCCACCAGCACGCCCGCGCCGATCGCGGTCAGGTGATCGATCGCGATCATCCCTGCTGGCATCGCGCGGAACGGGGCGCGTGGCGGGAGGCGGCGGCATTCATCGACAGGGTCTTAGGCAGTCCGAAACGCGGGCGGAATACGAAAAAGGGGCGGCGCCGCGCGGCACCGCCCCCTTTCGCGCAACGAAGGGTGCGATCAGTAGCGATAATGGTCGGGCTTGAACGGCCCTTCCACCGGCACGCCGATATAGTCCGCCTGCTTCTGCGACAGCTTGGACAGCTTCACGCCCAGCTTCTCGAGGTGGAGCGCGGCGACCTTCTCGTCCAGGTGCTTGGGCAGGACGTACACCTGGTTCCTGTACTCCTCGCCCTTGGTGAACAGCTCGATCTGCGCCAGCACCTGGTTGGTGAAGCTGGACGACATGACGAAGCTGGGATGGCCGGTGGCGCAGCCCAGGTTCACCAGCCGGCCCTTGGCGAGCACGATGATCTGCTTGCCGTCGGGGAACTTCACCAGGTCGGTGCCCGGCTTCACCTCGGTCCACTCGTAATTGTCGAGGGCGGCGATCTGAATCTCGCTGTCGAAGTGGCCGATGTTGCACACGATCGACATCGGCTTCATCGCCTTCATGTGATCGGCGGTGATGACGTCGGCGTTGCCGGTCGCGGTGCAGAAGATGTCGGCGCGGGTCACCGCCTCGTCCATCGTCACCACCTCGAACCCCTCCATCGCCGCCTGGAGCGCGCAGATCGGGTCGATCTCCGTCACCAGCACGCGCGCGCCGCCGTTGCGCAGCGACTGGGCCGAGCCCTTGCCGACGTCGCCGAAACCCGCGACGCAGGCGACCTTGCCCGCCAGCATCACGTCGGTGGCGCGGCGGATGGCGTCGACCAGCGACTCCTTGCAGCCGTACAGGTTGTCGAACTTCGACTTCGTCACCGAATCGTTCACGTTGATCGCGGGGAACGGCAGCTCGCCCTTCTTGGCGATCTCGTACAGGCGGTGGACGCCCGTGGTCGTCTCTTCGCTGACGCCCTTCAGGTTCTTGACCGTCTCCGTCAGGTATCCCGGACGCTTGGCGATGAACGCCTTCACCGAGCGCTGGAACTCCACCTCCTCGGCATTGTCAGGCTCGCCGAAGGAGGCGCCCGCCTCCAGCTTGGCGCCCCAGAGCGCGAACATGGTCGCGTCGCCGCCGTCGTCGAGGATGATGTTGGCGGTCTGGTCCCCCCAGTCGAAGATCGAGCCGACATAATCCCAATATTCGGCCAGCGTCTCGCCCTTGATCGCGAAGACGGGGATGCCCGCGGCGGCGATGGCGGCCGCCGCGTGGTCCTGCGTCGAGAAGATGTTGCAAGTCGCCCAGCGCACGTCGGCGCCGAGCGCCACCAGCGTCTCGATCAGCACCGCGGTCTGGATGGTCATGTGCAGCGAGCCGGTGATGCGCGCGCCCTTCAGCGGCTGCGACGCGCCGAACTCCTCGCGCAGGGACATGAGGCCCGGCATCTCGGTCTCGGCGATCGCGATCTCCTTGCGGCCGAAATCGGCCAGCGAGATGTCGCGGATGGCGTAGTCGTTGGTGTCGAGCACGGGAGCGGTCGCCACGGTGGTTCTCCGAACGGGTGTAGGGCCGACCAAGGCCGCGCACGACCGATCGACATGCGCGGGCCTTTAGCGGGCTGGACCCGTCAGAGCAAATATAAAGATATCTTTATATGTCGACGCCCACCCCGTCACGGGCCGGTTCACGCCCGCCCGCTCTCCGGCGACAGCAGCCTCGGGTCCACCCCCGCCGCGGCGAAGCCCTTCGTCCAGCGCTCCGCTGCGGGCGCGTCGAACAGCAGCGCGTCGTCGCCGTCGACGGTCATCCAGCCGTGACGCGTCATCTCCTCGTCCAGCTGCCCCGCGCCCCAGCCGGCATAGCCCAGCGCCACCACCCACCGCGCCGGGCCCGTTCCACTCGCAATGGCGCGCAGCACGTCCAGCGTGCCCGACAGCGCCCAGCGACCGGCGACGTCGATCGTGTCCTGACCGCCCCAGTCGAGCGTGTGCAGCACGAAGCCGCGACGCACCTCCACCGGCCCGCCGAAATGGACGGGCGCGTCGGGTGCCTCGCCGGGTGCGATCTCCAACTGGCGCAACACGTCGTGCAGGCCGAGGCCGTTGATCGTCGCGCCGACGCCCACCCCCAGCGCGCCATCCGCGTCGTGCTGGCACATGGCGATCACCGCCTGGTCGAAGCGCGGGTCGCCGATGCCGGGCATGGCGAGAAGGAATCGTCCGGTCAGAAACATCGCGATCCACCGTAGCGCCTCGCGCGGCGTTGCGAATGCTTGAAATCAACCCGCCGCATTGCGACTAGGAACGCACTTCACTGGAGAACCGGCATGACGATCAACGTGGGCGACAAGCTGCCCGACACGACGCTGACCAAGGTGACGGCGGACGGCCCCGAGCCGGTCGGCACCGCGGACTTCTTCAAAGGCCGCCGAGTCGCGCTGTTCGCGGTGCCGGGGGCCTTCACCCCGACCTGCTCGGCGCGCCACCTGCCGGGATATATCGAGAAGAAGGACGAGCTGGCGGCCAAGGGCATCGACGAGGTCGTCTGCACCTCGGTCAACGACCCGTTCGTGCTGGGCGCCTGGTCGAAGTCGGCGAACGCGGACGGCATCACGATGCTGGCGGACGGGAACGGCACCTTCGCCGAGGCGCTGGGTCTCGCCATGGACGGCAGCAAGTTCGGCATGGGCAAGCGCAGCCAGCGCTACTCGATGGTCGTCAACGACGGCGTCGTCGAGTCGCTGAACGTGGAGGGTCCGGGCGAGTTCAAGGTGAGCTCCGCCGAGCACATGATCGGAAACCTCTGACGCCGCGGGTGCGTTGGTCGTGACGGTATCTCAACGGAGTATAGCGTCATGACCGACACCGCACTGAAGCCGCTTCCCGACGACAAGGCGCAGGCGAGCTACGCCGACCGCGCGCGCGATGCCGCAGGACAGGCGCAGGAGAAAGTGAGCGCCGCAGCCACCGCGGCGGTCGACGCCGCGAAGGAGCGGCCCTACGCCGCCGCCGCGATCGGCGCCGGCGTCGCCGCCGCGGTAGCCGGCGCGGCCTTCGGCGTCGCCAAGCTGCTGGAAGACGACAAGCCGGCGGGAAAGGCCAAGGGCAGGAAATAGTCGTCACCCCGGGCTTGTCCCAGGGTCCAGAGTCGCGGCGCGATCGCTCGTGGCCCTGGACGCCGGGACGAGCCCGGCACGACGGTGTGGCACACCCGTCTTGCCAGCGTCATGCGCGGCACGTAATCATCCGCGATGACCGCCAACGACATCGTCACCCAACTCGACCGGCTCTACACTGCCTCGGTCGCCCGGCTACAGGCCGCCATTTCCGCTTACATCGCCGATGGTTCCGTCCCCAGCACGGAGGATCGGCGCAGCGGTGCCTTCGCTTATCCCGAAATCCGCCTGCGCTTCGCCGGCGGCGACGGCCGTCCCGCCCCGCTGCGCTCGTTCGGACGGCTGACCGCACCCGGCGAGTATCGGATCAGCGTGACCCGCCCGGCGCTGTTCGCCGACTATCTCGAAGAGCAGCTGACGCTGCTGATCGAGGATTACGACGTCACCGTCGACGCCGTGCCGGGCGGCCAGGAGATTCCCTTCCCCTACGTGATGGACGCCGGACATGCGCTGAGCCTCGACGCGGTGTCCGCGGCGGAGCTGGCGCGCTGGTTCCCGACGACCGAGCTGGCCCACATTGGCGACGAGATCGCCGATGGCCTGTGGGCGTCGATCGACGGCACCCGCCCGCTGGCGTTGTTCGATGGCCTGCGCACCGACTTCAGCCTCGCGCGCCTGCGCCACTACACCGGCACGCCCGCGGAGCACGTCCAGCGCTACGTCCTGTTCACCAACTACCACCGCTACGTCGACGAGTTCGTCCGCTGGGCGGCGACGGAGGTGGGCCGCGCCGACAGCCGCTTCACCGCGCTGTCCGGCCCGGGCGGCGTGCTGTTCAAGGCCGGCGACGATCCCGCCGCGCTGGACGACAGCGCGTGGCGGCGGCTGCAGATGCCCGCCTATCACCTGATGGCGGACGATCGCACCGGGATCACCCTGGTCAACATCGGCGTCGGTCCGTCCAACGCGAAGACGATCTGCGACCATCTCGCCGTCATGCGGCCGGAGGCGTGGCTGATGATCGGGCATTGCGGCGGCCTGCGCCCGTCGCAGCGGATCGGCGACTATGTCCTCGCCCACGCCTACCTGCGCGACGACCACGTGCTGGACGACATGTTGCCGCCGGAAATCCCCGTGCCCGCCATCGCGGAGATCCAGCAGGCGCTGGCGCGCGCGGCGGAAACGGTGAGCGGCCAGTCCGGCGACGAGCTGAAGCGACGCCTGCGCACCGGCACGATCGTGACCACCGACGATCGCAACTGGGAATTGCGCTACAGCCGCTCCGCGCTGCGCTTCTCGCTCAGCCGCGCGGTGGCGATCGACATGGAGAGCGCGACGATCGCGGCGCAGGGCTTCCGCTTCCGCGTCCCCTACGGCACCTTGCTGTGCGTATCGGACAAGCCGCTCCACGGCGAGCTGAAGCTGCCGGGGCAGGCCAACCGCTTCTACGAGCGCGCGATCAGCGAGCACATGCGGATCGGCATCGAGACGTGCGAGGAATTGTTCAGAGAAGGGCCCAAGCTGCACAGCCGCAAGCTGCGCGCGTTCAACGAACCGCCGTTCCGCTAAGTCCCCATCGGAAACCATCGTCCCGCCGTGCGTTACGGGCGCGAACCGATCCATCGTGGGAGCGAGACATGGCCGACGACACCACCGACACCCCCACCCCGCCCGCTCCCCGCCGTCGCGCGCCGCGCAGCAGCGCGGGCGGAGCCAAGAAGCCGCCCGCCAAGTCTGCCGCCGGCACCACGGACGCGGCGGACAAGCCGCAGACCACGCGCAAGCGGACCGCCGGGACGACCGCCGCCGCGAAGCCGCGGACGGCCAAGCGCTCCACCCCGTCGAGGGGCGCCGCCTCGCGCTCGGTCGTCGGGCGATCGGTGGATGCGGTCACGCACACCGCCGGCGACGCGGGAGCCGCGGTGTCGAATGCCGCGACCAGCGCGAAGAAGTCGGCGAAGCGCGCGGGCACGGGCGCGCGCAAGGCCGCGACTCGCGCGGGCAAGCGGGTGGAGACCGCGACGGAGAAGGTCGGCGGACGCTGGGGCGCCGCGGCCATCGCCGGCGGCGTGGCCGCGATCGGCGCGGCGGCGACGGCGGCGCTGCTGTCGCTGCGCGGATCGACGCCCAAACCGCCCGCATCGGCGTCCAAACCGAAGGGCGGGGCCCATCAGCCCGACGGCACCGATTCCTCCGCCTCGTTCAAGGCGGGGATCGCCGACGAGAACACGATTCCGGAGTAAGCGCCGCCGTCAGCCGCGCAGGAAGTCGGCGATGGCGCGGCCCAATTCGGCCTTGGTGACCGAACTCATGTGGTTGCCCGGCACCTCGACGAGGGTTGCGTGAGGCAAGGCGGCGGCGAGATCCGCCGCCGACCCGTTGTCGGCATCGTCCCTGCCGTTGACCACCAGCACCGGCTGCGACAGCGCGCGCAGCGTCTCCACCGGTGTGTCGACGAACGTGTCGATCACGCCGCGCAGCGCCACCGGATCGCCCCCGGTCGTCTTCAGGAACGCCTCTGCCAACCACGCGGGCGAGCCGCGCTCGTGCTCGCCGAGGTGGTCGAGGATGTGGCGGAAATGGCCGGCACGGCGGTTCGTGTCCACCAATCCTTCCAGCCCCATGCCGGAAAAGATCACCCGCCCGGGCGTCGCCCCGGTCGCCAGCATCCGCGACGTCGTGCGCGCGCCCAGCGAGTAGCCGCCGAGATCGTAGTCGGTCAGCCGCAGGTGCGCGACCAGCGCGTGTCCGTCGCGCGCCAGCGCGTCGGGCGGATAGGCGGCGGGATCGTGCGGGCGCGCGCTCTCGCCGTGGCCGCGCAGGTCGGGCATGATGACGCGGAAGCCCTCCGCCGCGATCGCGGCGGCGTGGCCGTAGCGGATCCAGTTGGTCGCCGCGTCGGAGAAATAGCCGTGGATCAGCACCACCGGTCTCCCCTCGCCCATCTCGCGCCAGGCGAGCCGGGTGCCGTCGAAACCGTCGAAGAAGCGCGTTTCAGTCGGGGAGCTTGCCACAGGCGTCCATCCACTTGGCGGTGATGTTCGGGAGTTCGTCGGTGCGCGTGTCCGGCAGGGCGACGGTGTCGCGCCACGCCTCGTGCCGGCTCTCGACGCCGAAATGGCCGAACGGCCGCAGCCGCGCCGCCTCGTCGAAGCTGCCGACGGTCAGATCCATCTGGTCCGATCCCGCGCCCTCGTAGGTCAGCGGCGTACCGCAGGCCGCGCAGAAGCCACGCTCGGCGATCGGCGAGGAGGCGCGGCGGTCGGGCTCGCGCGTCGTCCACGTCACGGCGGCGCGCGGCACCTGGATCAGCGCGGCGTACACGCCGCCGGTCGCCCGCTGGCACATGCGGCAGTGGCAGAGGTAGGCGCGCGCGGGATCCTCCACGCTCACCTGGAAGCGCACGCGCCCGCACTGGCATCCGCCGGTCATGTCCTGCGCCATGCCGCGGTGCTAGCGGGCGGGGCGTGACGGGTAAACCGGCGAGCGCGGCTTTCGCAGGCTTGGCGGATCGCGCCGGATTGTGGCGCGATCCACGGCTCACGCCAGCCACCTTCCTCGACGACTTCACGAAAATTCAAGCTTTTCCGGTGTTTTCGCGATCTGGCACGCGCCCTGCTTAGCGATGGGCAACACGGATGGCCGCTATCGCGCCATCCCCCTGCCGGAGCCCGATCGATGACCGACACCCCCGCCCCCGCTGCCAAGGACAACCTGTTCGGCGTGTGCGCCGCCATCGGCGAGGACTTCGGCTTCGATCCGATCTGGCTGCGCGTCGGGTTCGCCGTAGCGCTGCTGTTCAGCCTGGAGGCGGTGCTGGCGACCTATGCCGCGCTCGGCCTGGTCGTGCTGGTCAGCCGCCTCATCGCGCCCAGCCGCAAGCCCGCCGCCGCTCCCGCTGTCGCCGCGACGTTCGCGATGCCGGAGGAGCCGCTGCGCCGCGCGGCGTGACGGCTCAGCCCTCGAGCTGGCCGAGCAGCACGCGCACCGCGCCGTCCACATCGCGGTCGGAGTCGCGCAGCTCCTCGATCCGGCGGACCGCGTGGATCACCGTCGAATGGTCGCGTCCGCCGAACTTGCGGCCGATCTCCGGCAGCGAACGCGTCGTCAGCCGCTTGGCCAGGTACATCGCGATCTGTCGCGGCCGCGCCACCGCCCGCGCGCGGCGCGCGGAGACGAGGTCGAGCGGCTTCAGCTCGAAGTGATCCGACACCGCTTTCTGGATCTGGTCGATCGTGACGCGCCGCTGCCCGCCGCGCAGCTGGTCGGCCAGCGTCTGCATCGCGAATTCCAGGTCGATGGTCGTGGCGGTCAGCTGGGCATAGGCCAGGATGCGGTTCAGCGCACCCTCCACCTCGCGCACGCTGGAGGTGATGCGCCCGGCCAACAGCTCGATCACCTCCGACGGGACGCGCGCCTCGACCTCCGCGGCGCGGCGCTCCAGCACGGTGCGGCGCAGGTCGACGGTGGACGGGCGGATGTCCGCCACCAGCCCGGCGCCGAGGCGCGACAGCAGCCGCGGTTCGATGCCGTCCATCGCCTGCGGCGCGCGGTCGGCGGCGATCACCAGCCGCTTACCCGCCGCCATGATCTCGTTGACCGTGTGGAAGAATTCCTCCTGCGTTGCGTCCTTGCCCGCGATGAACTGCAGGTCGTCGATCAGCAGCAGGTCGCAGCCGCGCAGCCGCGTCTTGAAGGCATGGGTGTCGCGCGCGCGCATGGCGGCGACGAAATCGAACATGAACCGCTCCGCCGACATCATCAGCACGCGTGCGTCGGCGTGCGCGTCGAGAAAGGCATGGCCGATCGCGGTCATCAGGTGCGTCTTGCCCTGCCCGGTTCCGCCGTGGAGGAACAGCGGGCTGAACCGCACCGGGCCCGGCGCCGCCAGCGCCCGGGCCGCGTTCACCGCGACCAGATTCGACGCGTCCGCGACGAAGCGGTCGAAGGTGAGCCGCGGGTCCAGCAGCGGACGGTCGGGAACGGAGGCGACCGCGGCCGGTGCGGCGGCGACCGGAGCAACGGCCGGTGCGGCCATGGGTGCTTCGGCCAGCACCTCGGTCACGACCGCCGCCGCGCGCTGCGTCTCGATCGACACGGTGCGGACCGCGGGAATCTGCGCGCGGAACTCGTGCACCAGACGCTCGGCGTAATGGTTGCGTACCCAGTTCGTCATGAACGCACTGGGCAGCGTCAGCCGCACGTCCTGCCGGTCGGAGGCGTCGGCCAGCGCGATGGGCGCCAGCCACTGGTCGAACAGGCGCGCGCCCGCGGACAGGCGCAGGTTCGTGCGGACCCGGGCCCACGCCCGTGCCAGCTCGTCACCGCTCTCGTCCCGGGTCCTCGCTTGCGCCACGCACACCTCTCCCGCTGCCGCGAAGCGGGTGCTCGCGCGGTGCCTTCGTCCAACCGAAAGATCGTCCCCCCTTCCGGTCCCGCCGCACGCCAAAGACGCTGTCGACGGTACCCGTCGCAGCGGTCGCCGCGCCGGGAGGTGAAGGGATAGGAACAGCGGCGTGAGTCGATCAAGCCCGCCGCCCGCCACAAAACCGAAATAAACCCCATTGACTCGACCCCGGCCGCGGAAACGCGTCGGATTTCTTATAAGTCGCTGTTTAGATGATGTTTTATGAGAGAGCACCCGGAACGGACCGGCTCGAATCGCGGTATTTCCGATGCTTTGCCCCGCGTGATCCCGGTTCCCGCGCGAGCATGAAAAAACCCGCCGGAGCGCTCGCTCCGGCGGGTCAGATCTTCGTGCGTCGCCGCGGTTCAGCCGAGCGAGGCAAGCCGCTTCGTCAAGCGCGAGAACTTGCGCGAGGCGGTGTTCTTGTGGAGCACGCCCTTGGCCACGCCGCGTGCCAGCTCGGGCTGCGCCGCCGCCAGCGCGGTGGTGGCGGTCGCCTTGTCGCCGGCCGCCAGCGCCGCCTCCACCTTCTTGATGAAGGTCCGGATACGGCCGACGCGATTCCCGTTGATCTCGGCGCGGCGCTCGTTCCGGCGGATGCGCTTCTTGGCTTGCGGCGTGTTCGCCATGAAAGTCCTCTAAACAGCAGAAATGTGGAAAAGAGGGCGCGGGATGGCCCATGCCCTCTTCGAAGCGGCGCCCTTACCCCGCGGGGCCGCGCGCGTCAACTGCGCTGGCAGGCCGGGCACCAGAAGGTCGAACGCCCACCTTCGGCATAGCGATGCACGGTGCCGCCGCAGCCGCACGGCAACCCCTCGCGGCCATAGACCGCGAACTGCTTGGAGAAATAGCCGAGCTCGCCGTCGGGCCGGGCATAGTCGCGCAAGCTGGAGCCACCGGCGCGGATCGCCTCCTCCAGCACCTGGCGCACCGCACCGACGAGCCGCTCCAGCCGCGCGAGCGCGATGCGTCCCGCCGCGCGGCGCGGATGGATGCGCGCGTGGAACAGCGCCTCGCACACGTAGATGTTGCCGAGCCCCGCCACCACGCGCTGGTCGAGCAGCGCCAATTTGATCGAGGTGCTCTTCCCCGCGAGCGCCCGCCGCAGCCCCGCCGCGGAGAAGGCGTCGCCGAGCGGCTCCGGCCCCAGCGCCACGAAGGCGGGAAAAACGGGTAGCTGCGCCGTCGGCCACAGGTCGACGGATCCGAATCGCCGCGGATCGTTGAGCGCCACGCGCCGGCCCGCGCCCGTATCGAGCATCAGATGGTCGTGCGGCAGCAGGTCCGCCGGGTCCACGCGCCATCGGCCGGACATGCCGAGATGGAAAATCATCGTGTCGCCGCGGTCGGTATCGATCAGCCCGTATTTCGCGCGCCGCGACAGTCCGGTGACGCGCGCGCCGGTCAGCCGTTGCCGCAGGTCAGGCGGGAACGGCCGGCGCAGGTCGCCGCGACGTGTCTCCAGCGCGGCGATCACCTGCCCCTCCAGCACGGGGGCGAGCCCGCGCACGGTGGTCTCGACTTCGGGAAGCTCGGGCACCCGAACGCCCTAGCGGGTCGCCCCCCGCCCCGCTAGAGCCGCGGATCATGACCGAAACCGTCTCCTTCGGCTACGAAGACGTCGCGCCTGCGGAGAAGACCGCGCGGGTGCGCGGCGTCTTCTCCAACGTGGCCGCCCGATACGACCTGATGAACGACGCCATGTCCGCGGGCATGCACCGGCTGTGGAAGGATCGCTTCGTGCGGCGCGTGAAGCCGCGCGCCGGGGAGCAGATTCTCGACATGGCGGGGGGCACCGGGGACATCGCCTTCCGCCTGGCGGAAAGCGGGGCGTCGATCACGGTTGCGGACATCAATCCCGAAATGCTGGCCGTCGGCGTCGATCGCGCCGCCAAGCGCGGCATCGACGGCTTGGTCTGGACGGAGGCGAATGCGGAGACGCTGACCTTCCCCGACCGTTTCTTCGACGGCTACACCATCGCCTTCGGCATCCGGAACGTGACGGACATTCCTGCGGCGCTGCGCGAGGCGCATCGCGTGCTCCGTCGCGGCGGGCGGTTCTACTGCCTGGAATTCTCGACGACGCTGTGGCCCGGCTTCGCCGAGATCTACGACGCCTATTCGCACCGGCTGGTGCCCAAGCTGGGCAAGCTGCTGGCGAACGACGAGGACAGCTATCGCTACCTGATCGAATCGATCCGCCGCTTTCCCGACATGCCGACGTTCGAGCGGATGATCGGCGAGGCCGGCTTCGTGCAGACCGCGGTGGAGCCGATGCTGGGCGGGCTGGTGGCGATCCATTCGGGGTGGAAGATCTGACCTCCGCCGTCGTCCACACCTGGCGCCTGCTGAAATGGGGCCGCACGCTGGCGCGGCACGGGGCGCTGCGCGGGCTGGAGCGCGACCGCAACACGCCGCTGCGGCTGCGCCGGCTGCTGCGCCTCGCCCGGCTGGGCGCGCGCGTGCCCGAGCAGCCGGAATATGCCGCCGCCTTCACCGCGATCGGCCCTGCGGCGATCAAGCTGGGGCAGACGCTGGCGACGCGGCCCGATCTGGTCGGCGATGTCGCGGCGACCGACCTGCTGCGCCTGCAGGATGCGGTGCCCCCCGTCCCCTTCGCCGCGGTCCGCGCGCAGATGGAGGCGAGCTTCGGCCGGCCGCTGGAGCAGTTCTTCGCCTCGATCGACGAGGTGCCGGTCGGCGCCGCCTCGATCGCGCAGGTGCACCGCGCCGTCACCACCGACGGCCGCACCGTCGCGGTGAAGGTGATGCGCCCGCAGGTGGAGGAGGAGTTCGCCCGCGCCATCGACACCTATCAATGGGCGGCCGCGCAGGTGGAGCCGATGGGCGGCGAGATCGCGCGGCTGCAACCGCGCCTCGTCATCGAGACGTTCAAGCGCTGGACCCAGCGCGAGCTGAACTTCACCCGCGAGGCGGCGTCAGCGTCCGAACTGGCGGAAACGATGAAGGCGGAACCCGACTTCATGGTCCCCGCCATCGACTGGCAGCGCACCACGGGCCGGGTGCTGACGATCGAGTGGCTGGACGGGATCAAGCTGTCCAACCGAGAGGCGCTGATCGCCGCCGGGCACGACCTGCCGCGGCTCGCCCGCGTGCTGGTCCACGCCTTCCTGCGACAGGCGATCGCCGACGGCTTCTTCCACGCCGACATGCACCAGGGCAATCTGTTCGCGCTGCACGACGGCCGGGTGGCGGCGATCGACTTCGGCATCATGGGGCGGATCGACCGGCGCGCGCGGATGTGGCTGGCGGAGATCCTCTACGGGCTCATTACCGGCAACTACCGCCGCGTGGCGGAAATCCACTTCGAGGCGCAATACGTGCCCGCGCACCACAGCGTCGACGAGTTCGCGACCGCCCTGCGTGCCGTGGGCGAGCCGATGCGCGGGCTGCCGGTGAAGGACATGTCGATCGGCATGATGCTGGACGGCCTGTTCGCGATCACCCGCGACTTCGACATGGTGACGCAACCGCACCTGCTGCTGCTGCAGAAGACGATGGTGATGGTGGAGGGCGTGGCGACCGGGCTCGATCCGGACATCAACCTGTGGGAAACGGCCGGCCCCTTCGTCGAGGAGTGGATCCGCACCGAGCTGGGGCCGGAAGCGGCGGTGGCGGACCGCATCGTCGCCGACGTGCGCACGCTCGCCCGGCTGCCCGAACTGGTCCGCCGCATCGAGGCGCGCTTCCCCGCTCCCGGCGGCGCGCCCCCGGCGCCTCCGCTTCGCGAGATCGAGCTGGTACGGATCGGCGGCGGCTGGCGCTACGCGCTGGCCGGGCTGATCGGCGCGCTGGGCGGCGGCGCGGCGCTGCTCGCGTTCCAGGCGTGGTGAGGCCGGTCGCGCCACTGTGGCTGGCGCGGCCGTCGCGCTTCGCCGGGCTGGAGCGGCCGACCGCGCGGGTGGTCGCGCTCCTCGCCGCGCTGCTGGTGCTGCTGAGCTTCACCGCGCTGGTCGGCGCCGCCCCGCCGCCGGTCGAGGGCCCGGTCGCCACCGCGGACGATCGCGCCGACGTCCTCCTCTACGACACGATCGTCGAGCAGGTGCGCCACGGCGCGGATTATTACGTGGTCGCGGCGCAGGAGATGCGCCGGTCGGACTATCCGCTGCGTCCCTTCGTCACGATGCGGCTGCCGACGCTGGCGGTGGTGCAGGCGCATTTGCCGCCCTTCGCCACCACGGCGCTGCTCTACGCGCTGGTCGTGGCGGTGACCGCGGCCTGGTACGCGCGGCTGCGCGGGCCGCTGCCGCGGCGCGCGCCGCGCCTGCTCGCCGCCGTGCTGCTGCTGGCTGGCGTGGCGCCGTTCGTGCAGCGCGATCTCCTCGCCTTCCACGAGGTGTGGGCAGGGCTGCTGATCGCGCTGTCGCTGGCGCTGCGGCGCCCGGGCCACGCCACCGCTGCCATCGCGATGGGCCTCTCCGCCATGCTGATCCGCGAGACCGCGGCGCTCTACGCCGGCGTGATGCTGGCCGGCGCGCTGCTGGGCGGGCGGCGCGGCGAGGCGCTGGGCTGGACCGCGGCGCTGGCGGTGCTCGCCGCGGCCGTGGCCGCCCATGCCGCCGCGGTGGCGACGGTGACCGGGCCGTTCGACCCGACGTCGCCGGGGTGGGCCGGGCTGCTCGGCTACGGCTTCTTCGTGCGCGCGATGACCGCGCTGACCGCGCTCGCCGTCCTTCCCGCCTGGATCGCGGCGCCGCTGGTGCCGCTGGCGCTGATCGGCTGGGCCTCGTGGCGCGACCCGCTGGCGCTGCGCGTGCTGACGACGCTGGCGGGCTACGCGCTGCTGCTGGCGCTGTTCGCGCGGGTGGATACCTATT
Source organism: Sphingomonas corticis (assembly GCF_012035195.1). Classification (GTDB taxonomy): domain Bacteria; phylum Pseudomonadota; class Alphaproteobacteria; order Sphingomonadales; family Sphingomonadaceae; genus Sphingomonas; species Sphingomonas corticis. The sequence goes on along the minus strand of NZ_JAAVJH010000006.1, from coordinate 209,736 downwards.
ACTGGGGCATGATGGCGGCGCCGCTGCTGCTGGTCGGCCTCGCCTTCGCCCCCGACGGCGTGCGCGATCTGCGGCGCGCGGCGGGCGCGCGGCGGCGGATCACGGTGACGCGCGGGCTGCGCGGGGAGGCCGGACGGTGAAGCGCATCCTTCTGATCGTCGGCGGGGGCATCGCCGCCTACAAGGCGTGCGAGATCGTTCGCGGGCTGCGCAAGGCGGGCCACCGCGTGCGCTGCGTCCTGACCGACGGCGGCGCGCACTTCGTGACGCCGATGACGCTGGCGGCGCTCAGCGAGGAGCAGGTGTTCACCACGTTGTGGGATCTGAAGGACGAGGCGGAGATGGGGCACATCCAGCTCAGCCGCGAGGCCGACCTGATCGTCGTCGCGCCCGCCACCGCGGACCTGATGGCGCGCATGGTCGCGGGCATCGCCGACGACCTGGCAACGACGGTCCTGCTCGCCACCGACACGCCGGTCCTCGCCGCGCCGGCGATGAACGTGCGGATGTGGCTGCACCCCGCCACGCAGCGCAACGTCGCCGCGCTGCGCGCCGACGGCGTCGCGGTGATGGAGCCCGACGAGGGCGCGATGGCCTGCGGCGAGTTCGGCCCCGGTCGCCTGCCGGAGCCGGCGGCGATCCTGGCGCGGATCGAGGCGATGCTGGCGCCGCGCGACGCGTCGCTGGCCGGACGCCACGTGCTGGTCACGGCAGGGCCCACGCACGAGCCGATCGATCCCGTCCGCTACATCGCGAACCGCTCGTCGGGACGGCAGGGCTATGCCATCGCCGGCGCGCTGGCGGCGCTGGGCGCGCGAGTGACCTTGGTGTCCGGGCCCGTGGCGCTGCCGACGCCCGCGCAAGTGACGCGCGTCGACGTGGAGACCGCGCGCGAGATGGCGGCGGCGGTGGAGGCCGCCCTGCCCGCCGACGCCGCAGTGATGGTGGCTGCGGTCGCCGACTGGCGCGCGGAGGATGCCGCGGGGCAGAAGATCAAGAAGACCGGCGATGCCCCCGCGGCGCTGCGCCTGGTGGAGAATCCGGATATCCTCGCCACGCTGGGACGCGGGGCGGCCCGGCCGCGGCTGGTGGTGGGCTTCGCGGCGGAGACGGAGAAGGTGACCGAGCACGCCGCCGCCAAGCTGGCGCGCAAGGGCGCCGACTGGATCGTCGCCAACGACGTATCGGGCGACGTGATGGGCGGCGCGTCGAACGCCGTCCACCTCGTCACCGCCACCGGCGTCGAGACGTGGGAGCGGCTGCCCAAGGACGAGGTCGCGCGGCGCCTGGCCGACCGCATCGCCGCGGCGCTGCGCTGATCCCCCTCCCGCGCGAGGATGCGCTGCGCTACGGCGGGGCATGACCGAGCCGATCGCGATCCGCCTGCGCCGCCTGCCCCATGGCGAGGGCCTGCCCCTGCCCGCCTATGCCACCGATGGGGCCGCGGGCATGGACGTGGTGGCGGCGGAGGATGTGGTGCTGGCACCCGGCGCGCGATGCGCGGTGGCGACGGGGTTCGCGATCGCGATCCCCACGGACTGCGAGGTGCAGGTGCGCCCCCGCTCCGGACTGGCTCTGCGCCATGGCATCACCTGCCTCAACACCCCCGGCACGATCGATTCGGACTATCGCGGCGAGGTGAAGGTCATCCTCGCGAACCTGGGCCGGGAGGAGGTGACGATCGCGCGCGGCGACCGGATCGCGCAGTTGGTCCCCGCGCCCGTGCTGCGCGCGCGGATCGACGAGGTCGCGGTGCTGGACGACACCGCCCGCGGCCACGGCGGCTTCGGTTCAACCGGTCGTTGAGGCCGACTACCCAAATCGGCGTTCTTTCGCATCGCTTCGACTTTTTAGACTGTTGCCGCCGATATTCACGCGACTATGGAACCGGTGCGGCATCGTCTGTGTTGCCGCGCAGCATCGGTTCGGAAGCGTTTTTCCGGCCATGGATGTCTTCGGGTTGCTACGGACGAATGTTCGTGCCATGGCCTCGCTGACGAGCACAAAGGGAGTTCATTATGCGTCTTGGGAAGCTTTTCCTGACCGCCGCTGCGGTCACGATGGCCGCCGCTCCGGCGGTTGCCGCTCCTGCCAATTCGGCGGCGAGCCTGTCGGTTGCCAAGTCGGCTCGCGCCGCGTCGGCGACGTCGAAGAAGAACGAGCTGGCCGGTGGCGGCGTGATCGTCGCGATCCTGGCGGCTGCGGCGGTTGTCGCCGGCATCGTCGTCGTCGCCGACGAGGACGATGACGCGGACAGCAACTGATCCCAGCGATCGGTTCTGACGAAAGATAGCGGTCCGCGAGGGCCGCTATTTTTTTGCGCATCGGGCGTGAGAGTCGCGTGAGGCGTCGTGGCATGCGCACCCGTCATGGCTGGGCGGTCGACGGTCCGGACGGTGAAGAGGTTGCGCTTCAACTCGCGGCGATCGCCCTTTAGGGCGACGTCATGCTCTCGCCCGAGGAACTCGCCCGCTACGCGCGGCACATCGTCCTGCGTGAAGTGGGGGGCGCAGGCCAGCAGCGGCTGAGGCGCGCCACCGTCGTCGTCGTCGGTTGCGGCGGGATCGGCAGCCCCGCGGTCCAATATCTCGCCGCGGCGGGCGTCGGGCGACTGCGACTGATCGACGACGATGCGGTGGATCTTTCCAACCTGCAACGGCAGACGATCTTCGCCACCACCGACGTCGGCGTCTCCAAGGCGGAACGCGCGGCCGAGCGGGTCGCGGCGATCAACCCGCACGTTACCGCCGAGCCGGCCGCGACGCGGCTGGACGCCCGCAACGTCGACGCGCTGCTGACCGGCGCGGACGTGGTGGTGGACGGCTGCGACAATTTCGCGACCCGCCTGCTCGTCGCCGACGCGGCGCTCGCCGCGCGCGTGCCCCTCGTCTCCGCCGCGATCGGGCAGTTCGAGGGGCAGCTCGGCGTCTTTCGGGGTTGGGAGGCGGATCGCCCCTGCTACCGCTGCTTCGTCGGCGCCGCGCCCGAGCGCGACGGCGTCAGCTGCGCCGAGGCGGGCGTGCTGGGGCCGGTCGCAGGCGTGCTGGGCAGCCTCGCCGCGCTGGAGGCGATCCGCGCGATCGCGCCATTCGGCGAGGATCCGGCGGGCAGCCTTCTCCTCGCCGATCTGCTGGCGCTGCGCTTCCGCACGCTGCGCCTGCCCAAGGACCCCGGCTGCCCTGCCTGTTCAGGCCAGTAGCGCGCGCGCGAAGTCGCGCACCGCGGGGCCGATGTCCTCCCGCGCCAGCGCCAGCGCCAGATTCGCCTGGATGAAGCCCGCCTTGTCGCCGCAATCGTAGCGGTCGCCGTCGAAGCGGAAGCCGTGGAACGGCTGGCGGCCGATCAGCTTGGCCATGGCGTCGGTCAGCTGGATTTCGCCCCCTGCCCCGGTCTCCTTGGCGGACAGGATCTCCATCACCTCGGGCTGGAGGATGTAGCGGCCCGGGATCATCAGGTTGGACGGCGCGCTGCCTTGCGCGGGCTTCTCCACCAGCGCCTGCACCTCCACGAGCGTCCCATCGTCGCTGCCGGGCGAGATGACGCCGTACTTGTGCGTTTCCGCGTCGGGCACCGCCAGCGCGCCGATCACGTTGCCGCCGACGCGGCCGTATGCCTCGACCATCTGCTTCATGAAGCCGCCGACCATCAGCTCGTCCGGCAGCAGCACCGCGAACGGCTCGTCGCCGACGATCTCGCGCGCGCACCACACCGCATGTCCCAGGCCCAGCGGCTCCTGCTGGCGCACGTAGACCGGACTGCCCGGTTGCATCCGGATGTTCTCGATCAGCGCCAGCGACTTGCCGCGCGCCTTCATCGTCGCCTCCAGCTCGTAGGAGACGTCGAAATGGTCCTCCAGCGCGCCCTTGCCGCGGCCGGTGACGAAGATGATCTGCTCGATGCCCGCTTCCAGCGCTTCCTCGACCGCATACTGGATCAGCGGCTTGTCGACGACGGTCAGCATCTCCTTGGGCATCGACTTGGTCGCCGGCAGGAAACGGGTGCCGAGACCGGCGACAGGAAAGATCGCCTTGCGGACGGGCTTGATCGTCATGAGAGCTCCTCGTGTGTCTCGTCTCGCCCGCCTATCGGCAAGGCGGCGCGGCGCAAGGGTTTTTCCTTGCGGTTGCACCCACGCACCGGCGCGCCTAAGTCGACGCCGTCCCATGACGTCAACGTTCCACCGATGCTGAAGAAGTTGTTGCGTGCCGCGCGCACGCCAGCCCGCGCGCCATGGCAGGTGCCGCCGGGGCGGCGCGTCTATGCCGTGGGCGACATCCACGGCTCGCTCGCCCAGCTCGACGCGCTGATCGCGAAGATCGACGCCGACGACCGTGCCCGCGGTCCGGCGCGGACGGACCTGGTCTTCCTCGGCGACCTGGTCGACCGCGGACCCGATTCGGCGGGCGTCGTGGAGCGGTTGCTGCGCCGGTCACGCGAGCGGGCGGACGCGCGCTTCATCATGGGCAATCACGAGGAGATGTTCCTCGCGACGATCGCGGGCGACGCGAAGGCGGCGCGGCTGTTCTGCCGCGTCGGCGGCCGCGAAACGGCGCTGAGCTACGGACTGGACGCGCCCACCTACGAGCGGATGGACCATGCGGAACTGGCCGCGTGGCTGGCCGCGCACGTCCCGGCGGATCACGTCGCCTTCCTCTCGGCGTTCGAGGAGATGGTCGGCGTGGGCGACTATCGCTTCGTCCATGCCGGCGTGCGGCCGGACAAGCCGCTGGACGAGCAGCGCGCCGCCGACCTGCGCTGGATCCGCGAACCGTTCCTCAGCCATCCCAAGCCGCTGGAGGCGATGATCGTCCACGGCCACACGATCAGCGAGGGGGTGGACTATCGCCCGCACCGGATCGGCATCGACACCGGCGCCTACGAGGGCGGCCCGCTGACCGCGCTGGGTCTGGAGAGCGAGGAGCGGTGGGAATTGTCCGCCGCGTGAGCGCGGATCGCCGGCGCCATCCGTGGGTCGACGCCATCACCCTCACAAACGGAACCGCCCTCCCGAGCATTTGCCGGGAAGGCGGTCGGCGTTCTCACATCGTCGTGATGGTCTTTTAGCGACCGCCGCCCGCGCCGGGAGGCAGCGCACCGGGAGGTACGGCGCCGCCGGGCATCGCGCCGGGCGCCATCATCTGCTGCTGCTGAAGCGCGCGGAGCGTGGCTTCGGGAATGAAGTCGACCAGCTCGACGTCGAACACCAACGTCGAATTGGCGGGGATTGGCCCCTTGGCCTCTGCGCCGTAACCCAGCTCCGGCGAAATCCAGAAACGGTACTTCGCGCCCTTGGGCATCAGCTTCAGCCCCTCGCTGAAGCCCTTGATCATGCCCGCCACCGGCAGCGGCGTGGGCTGCTGCGACTGGTCGAAGATCGTGCCGTTGGGCAGCTTGCCGACGTAATTGACAAGGGCAACGTCGGAGTCGGTCGGGTGCGCGGTGCCGCTGCCGGGGGCGATCACGCGATAGCGCAGGCCCGACGGCGTGGTGCGAATGCCGGTGTCGCCCGCCTTCGCCAGCGCCACTCCCGCGACCAGCGCGAGCGCCAGGCCCAGCCACAGCCAGACGAGATAGGCGCGCTTGACGGGGAGCAGCGGAACGGCGGTGACGGTCGACATAGGCGGGCGCTCTGCTGGGCGGTTGCAGGCCCGGGTCACGGGCCCGGCGCCGCGGGTAGTCACATCAGGGTCACGAGCGGCCGGCGCCTCGTGCGCCGGCCCGCGCGCTCACCGCGCGCCGTCGCGCTCGGCGCGCTTGCGCTCCAGCTTGCGGGCGCGGCGCACGGCGGCGGCACGCTCGCGCGCGCGCTTCTCCGACGGCTTCTCGTAGTGGCGACGCAGCTTCATCTCGCGATACACGCCCTCCCGCTGCAGCTTCTTCTTGAGCGCGCGAAGGGCCTGGTCGACGTTGTTGTCGCGGACGATGATCTGCATAAACCCAAAGAACTCCGGAAAAACGGCAATCGCGGCGACAGGCAGGCCTGCGCCGAATGGACCGGCTCTAACAGAGCGCGGCGCCTTAGGCAACCTCGACCGGCGGGATCGCGCGACGGTGCGCGAGCACCGGAAGCCTGGCGCGCACCTCGGCGAGGCGCGCGGCGTCGAGCGCGGCGAAGGCCAGGCCCGGCACGTCGCCCGCGTCGGCGATCACCTCTCCCCACGGGTCGACCGCCAGCGAGTGGCCGTAGGTGGCGCGCCCGTCCTGGTGCTCCCCCGCCTGCGCCGCCGCCACGACGAAGGCCGCCGCCTCCACCGCTCGCGCACGTAGCAGCAGGTGCCAGTGCGCCGCCCCCGTTGGCCGGGTGAAGGCGGCCGGGACAGACAGGATCGTCGCGCCCGCGTCGCTCAAGGCGCGATACAGGTCGGGAAAGCGCAGGTCGTAGCAGATCGACAGGCCCAGCCGCCCCGCGGGCGTATCCACCACCACGGCGCGCGCGCCCGGCGCATAGGCGGCCGATTCGCGCCAGCTCTCGCCCGTCGGCAGGTCGACGTCGAAGAGGTGCATCTTGTCGTAGCGGGCACGGACCGCTCCCTCGGCGTCGATCACGAAGCCGCGGTTGGCGAGCCGGCCGTCGTCGCGACGGAGCGCCAGCGAGCCCAGGTGGACCCACACGCCGTGGCGAGCGGCGGCGTCGCGCACGGCGGCGAGAACCGCGTCGTCGCCTTCACCGCGGATCGACGCCGCGGCGCGGGCGCGATCGCGATCCAGCAGGTTGGACATTTCCGGCGTGAAGACCATCGCCGCGCCGCCCGCCGCCGCCTCGGCGATCGCGGCGACCAGCGCCGCGGCATTGGCGGCCGGATCGATGCCGGTGGTCGTCTGTGCGAGCGCGATGCGGGTCATGCGGCAACCTCCGTCCTGCCGGAGCCGTCCCGGCCTCCATTGCGCCTATACGCGGGGCGCGCGGAAAGTGCAGGGCCGCCCTCCACCTGTGTCCCGCGCGCAACACCTGTCACGCGAACGCCGATTGTTGCAGCCCGGCAATGTCGGCGATACGCCGGTTGCGCACATCGACGGCATGTACCAGCCCGCCCGCATCGAACCAGCCCTCGGCCAACCGGCCGGCGAGGAGACCGTGGACACCGCGCACCGCCTGCTGATCGTCGACGACGACCCCGGCATCCGGGAACTGACCGCGGCCTTCCTGTCCGGTCATGGCTATCGCGTGGACGTCGCCGCCGACGGGGCGGAAATGCGCGCGCTGATGGCGCGCGACGGCTACGCGCTGATCGTGCTCGACGTGATGATGCCGGGCGAGGACGGGCTGTCGATCCTCCGCTCGCTCGACCGCGCCACCGGGCCGGCGGTCATCATCATGAGGGTCATCGGCGAGGAGGTGGACCGCATCGTCGGGCTGGAGATGGGCGCGGACGATTACGTCGCGAAGCCCGCCAACCCGCGCGAGCTGCTGGCGCGCATCCGCTCGGTACTGCGGCGCAAGGACGCCGCCGCCACTGCCGCGCCGATCCCTGGGGCCCGGCCGTTCCTGCGCTTCGCGGGCTGGCGTCTGGACGCGGTGGCGCGTCAGCTGTTCGATCCGGACGACGTGGTCATCAACCTGTCCGACGGCGAGTTCCGGCTGCTGCTGGCGCTGGTCGAGCATCCGCGCCGCGTGCTGACGCGCGACCAGTTGCTGGACCTGTCGCGCGGCGTCGATTCGGATCATTTCGATCGCGCCATCGACGTGCAGGTCAGCCGCCTGCGCCGCAAGCTGGCGCGCGACGATGCCTCCGGCGAGCAGGTGGAGCTGATCCGCACGGTCCGCAACGAAGGCTATATGTTCGTCGCGCATGTCGACCGTCGTTAGCCGGGCCGCGCGGCCCATCGCGGCGCACATCCTGGCGCTGGTGATCGGCGCGGTGGTCGCGGCGACGGCGGTGCTGTTCTTCGTGACGTACAGCGGCCCGCCGCCGATGGAGCCGCCACGCCCGCTGTTCGCCGTCGCCGACGCGCTGCGCGGATCGCCGCCGCCGGGACGACGCGCGCCGCCGCAACGCGATTTCGGCCGCGACCGGCCGCTGACGGTGGCCCGCACCGATGCCGCACCGCCGCCGCGCTGGCGCGAGAGCGCGGATGCTGCCACGGCGGCGCGGATCGCCGCGCTGCTGCGCGTGCCCGCGACCCAGGTGATCGCCAATACGGAGCTGCGCCCGCGGCGCGGCGGACGCGAGCTGTTCGGTCGCTTCACCGTGGCGTGGCGCACCGGCGACGGCTGGCGCGTGGTGCGCAACGCCACCGGTCCCGCCTTCACGCGCTGGCACGCCAACACGCTGGCGGCGATGGCGCTGGCGATCGCGCTGCTCGCCCTTCCCGCCTGGGCGCTGGCGCGCGCCGTCTCGCGCCCGCTGCGCGAGCTGGCGCGCGCGGCGGCGGCGGCGCAGGCGGGGGCGGCGCGACCCGATTTCCCCACGGGCGGCCCGGCGGAGGTCCGCGCGCTGACCGCCGCGGTGGGCGCGATGCACGATCGGCTGGCGAGCCATGCCGAGGGGCGCACCGCGATGCTGGGCGCGATCGCGCACGACCTGGGCACCCCGCTCAGCCGCCTCGCCTTCCACGTGGATCGGCTGCCCGAATCGCTGCGGGATCGCGCCATGGCCGACATCGACGAGATGCGCGCGATGATCGCCGACACGCTCCGCTTCGCGCGCGACGAATCGGCCTCCGGCGAGGCGGTGCGGCTCGACCTCGCCAGCCTGATCGACAGCCTGGTCGAGGACATGGCGGTGGCGGGCGCGCCCGTCACGGCACGGCCGGGCGAGCGCGCGGTGGTGCGCGGCGACGCGGGCGCGCTGCGGCGGCTGTTCGCGAACCTGATCGACAATGCGGTGCGCTACGGCGGCGAGGCGGCGGTCGCCTGGCGCGTCGAGGGCGGCACGGTGTGCGTGACGGTGGCGGATCGCGGCCCCGGCGTTCCCGCGACTCAGGCCGAGCGCCTGTTCGAGCCGTTCGTGCGCGGCGAGGCGTCGCGCAACCGCGCCACCGGGGGCACGGGGCTGGGCCTGGCGATCGTGCGGTCGATTACGGCGCGGCACGGGGGCAGCGTGTCGCTGGGCCCGCGCGACGACGGCGCGGGCGCGGTGGCGGCGGTGGTGTTGCCGCTCGCCCGCTGATGCCGGCGCGCTGAAACAATCCGCAACATGTGCGTCGCGCGGCGACATTCGCGCGCGACACGGCGGCGTCATCTTCTTCGGCAGGAACCGGAGGGAACGCCATGCAGCACGACGACCACATCATCGAGGATCACGACCGCGGACTGGCGCACGACCTGGCCGTGATGGCGCGGGTGATGGAGCGCCGCCGCGCATTGAAGTGGTTCGCGGGCGCCGGCACGATGGCGCTGGTCGCCGGCTGCGGCGGCGAAACGGACAGCAGCGCCACGACGACGAGCGCGACGCCCACGCCCACGCCGACCGCCACCGCCACGCCCACGCCCACGCCCACCGCGACGTCGGGCGCGGGATGCGTGCTGGACCCGACGGAAACCGCCGGCCCCTACCCCGCCGACGGGACGAACAGTTCGGCCGGCTCGACGTCGAACGTGCTGACCTCCAGCGGCGTGGTGCGCAGCGATATCCGGCCCAGCTTCCTGACGACCACCACCGTGGCGACGGGCACCAGGGTCACGCTGACGCTGACGGTGGTGAACGTGAACGCCTCGTGCGCGCCGCTGGCGGGATACGCCGTCTACCTGTGGCATTGCGACCGCAACGGCAATTACTCGCTCTACGCGTCGGGCGCGGCCGAGAGCTATCTGCGCGGCGTGCAGGTGACCGACGCCAATGGGCAGGTGACGTTCACGACGATCTTCCCCGCCTGCTACGACGGGCGCTGGCCGCACATGCACTTCGAGGTGTTCTCCAGCCTCTCCGCCGCGATCGGCGGGCGCTACGCCGTGCTGACCTCGCAGCTGGCGATGCCGGCCGCGTTGTGCACCACGGTGTTCGCCGACACGGCGACCTATCCCGGCAGCGCGAGCCGATTCGCGCGCGTGTCGCTGTCGAGCGACAACATCTTCGGCGACAACAGCGCGGCGCAGGTCGCGCAGCAGACGCCGACGTTCACCGGCTCCGCGGCAGCGGGCTATCAGGCGAGCGCGATCATCGGCATCGCGCGATAGCGTCAAAGCCGCTAAGGGGCGCGCCATGCACGGTGCGCCCCTCCGCCTCCACAACAGCCTGACCCGCGCGACGGAGACGTTCGCGCCGATCGAGGAGGGGCACGCCCGCGTCTACTCGTGCGGGCCGACCGTCTATCACTACGCGCATATCGGCAACCTGCGCGCCTATGTCTTCACCGACACCCTCTCGCGCCTGCTGACGTGGAAAGGGCTGCGGCTGACGCACGTCCTCAACATCACCGACGTCGGCCACCTGACCAGCGACGCCGACGCGGGCGACGACAAGATGGAGGCGGCGGCGAAGGCGAGCGGGCGCGACATCTGGCAGGTGGCGGCGCATTACACGCAGGCGTTCGAGGAGAACCTCGCCGCGCTGAACATCCGCACGCCGACGCATATGCCGCGCGCGACCGACCATGTCGCGGAGATGATCGAGTGGGGCCGCGCGATGGAGGCGAAGCATTGCTACCGCTTGGACGACGGCCTGTACTTCGACGTGACCAGCGTGCCCGACTATGGCGCGCTCGCGGGGAGCGCGGATGATGCGGCGGAGGGCCGGATCGCGGCGGTGGAGGGCAAGCGCCATCCGCAGGATTTCGCGATCTGGCGCACCTCCCCGCCCGGCGAGACGCGGCAGATGGAGTGGGATTCGCCCTGGGGCCGCGGCGCACCGGGCTGGCATCTCGAATGCTCGGTGATGAGCGCCAAATATCTCGGTCTGCCGTTCGACATCCACACCGGCGGGATCGACCATCGCGAGATCCACCACCCCAACGAGATCGCGCAGAACCAGGCGCATTGCGGCTGCGGCGACCCCGGGGCAAAGCTATGGCTGCACAACAACTTCCTCGTCGATCGTACGGGAAAGATGAGCAAATCCTCCGGCGATTTCCTGCGCCTCCAGCGACTGGTCGATCGCGGCTTCCACCCTCTCGCCTACCGCATGATGTGCCTGCAGGCGCATTATCGCAACGAGCTGGAATTCAGCTGGGACGGGCTCGCCGCGGCGCAGGTGCGGCTGAAGCGGCTGGTGCACGCCGTCGCCGCGCTGCGCGCACGCGACAGCGGCAAGGGCGGTGCGGAGGCGGGCCGCTATCTCGCGGAACTGGATGCGGCGCTCAGCGACGACCTGAACACCGCGCGCGCGCTGCCGGTGCTGGACGCCATGCTGGCGGACAAGGCGCTGTCGCCCTCCGCGCGGCTGGCGGCGCTGCCCGACTTCGACGCCGTGCTGGGGCTGAACCTGGCGGTGCTGTCGCGCGAGGACCTGCGCGTGCGCCCTGTCGACGCCGCGATCGACGGGGACCTGATCGAGGCACGGCTGGCCGAGCGGCGAGCGGCGCGCGCGGCGAAGGATTACGCGCGGTCGGACGCGATCCGCGACGAGTTGACGTGCGCGGGCGTGGAGGTGATGGACGGCGACCCGCTCGGATGGGATTGGAGACCGACGCTGTGAACCCCGTGCAACTGATCGAGCCGCGCCGCTTCGGCGACGCGCGGGGCTGGTTCACGGAGACGTACAACGAGGCGGCATTCCACGCGCGCGGGATCCCGTCACGGTTCGTGCAGGACAATCACTCGCTCTCCGTGTCGGCGTTCACGCTGCGCGGGCTGCATTTCCAGTCGCCGCCGGACGCGCAGGACAAGCTGGTGCGCTGCATCCGCGGGCGCATCTACGACGTGGCGGTGGACGTGCGGCGCGGGTCGCCCAGTTACGGGCAGTGGGTTGCCGCGGAGCTGTCGGCGGAGAACGGGCATCAGTTGTTCATCCCGGTGGGATTCGCCCACGCCTTTCTGACGCTGGAGCCCAATTGCGAGGTCGTCTACAAATGTTCGGCGCTCTACGCGCCGGCGAGCGACGGCGGCATCCGCTGGGACAGCGCCGGCATCGACTGGCCGCTCCCTGCGGGTACCGCGCCCGAATTGAGCGACAAGGACAAGGTGCTGCCGTCGCTTGACGACTTCGAAAGCCCGTTTGCCTACGACGGGCGCCCTCTCCTTCCCCTTTCCTGAAGGACCGACATGCGGATTTTCGTGACCGGCGGTGCCGGGTTCATCGGCTCGGCGCTGGTGCGTCACCTGATCGACGACACCGAGCATGCGGTGCTGAACTTCGACAAGCTGACCTACGCCGGCACGCTGTCGACGGTGGAGGGCGCGTCGCGCTCCAACCGCTACGAGTTCGTGCAGGGCGATATCTGCGACCGCGCCGCGGTGGAGGCGGCGATCCAGCGCTTCCGGCCCGACGTCGTCACGCATCTCGCCGCGGAGAGCCACGTCGACCGCTCGATCGACGGGCCGGACGCGTTCATTCAGACGAACCTGGTCGGCACCTTCACGATGCTATCCGCGGCGCGCAGCTACTGGCAGTCGCTCGAGAGCGAGGCGAAGGCGGCGTTCCGCTTCCATCACATCTCGACCGACGAGGTCTACGGCTCGCTGGGCGAGACGGGCCTCTTCACCGAGGACACGCCCTACGACCCGCGCTCGCCCTATTCGGCGTCGAAGGCGGGCAGCGACCATCTCGTCAGCGCCTGGGGCCACACCTACGGGCTGCCGGTGCTCATCACCAATTGCTCGAACAATTACGGGCCGTACCACTTTCCCGAGAAGCTGATCCCGCTGATGATCGTGAAGGCGCTCGCGGGCGAGACGCTGCCGGTCTACGGCAAGGGCGACCAGGTGCGCGACTGGCTGTATGTCGAGGACCACGTGCGCGCGCTGCGCCGCGTGTTCGAGGCGGGCACGGTGGGCCGCACCTACAATGTCGGCGGCAACAACGAAAAACAGAATCTGGAGGTCGTGCAGACCGTCTGCGCGATCCTCGACAGGCTGCGCCCGCGTGGCGACGGGAAGTCCTATGCCGAGCAGATCGGCTACGTCGCCGACCGGCCCGGGCACGACAAGCGCTACGCCATCGACGCGAGCCGCATCAGGGACGAGCTCGGCTGGGAGCCGGCCGAGACGTTTGAGAGCGGGATCGAGAAGACGGTCGCCTGGTATCTCGCCAACGAGGACTGGTGGCGCCCGCTGGTCGGGGCGAAGGCGAGCGAGCGGCGCGGGATCGCGGCCTGATCGTCATGCCGGGCTCGTCCCGGCATCCAGGGCGGCAAGAGCAACGGGCGTTGGGGCAAGCGGCCCTGGACCCCGGCACGAAGCCGGGGTGACGGGGGACGAAGGGAGCCGGACATGAACACCATCCTCGTCACCGGCGCGAACGGGCAGCTGGGCACCGAATTGCGGCGCCATCGCTGGCCAGGCGGCTGGGGCGTGCACGCCGTGGACCAGGACACGCTCGACCTGACCGACACCGCCGCCATCGCCGCGCTGGTCGCCTCGCGGCGCTGGGCCGCGGTCATCAACGGCGCGGCCTATACGGCGGTGGACAAGGCGGAGAGCGACGCCGTCACCGCCTGGGCGGTCAACGCACTCGCTCCCGCCGCCTTCGCGCAGGCGTGCCGCGAGGCGGACGTGCCGCTGGTGCAGGTCTCCACCGACTACGTCTTCGACGGCACGAAGCCGGGCGGCTGGGAGGTGCACGACGCGGTCGGGCCGCTGAACGTGTACGGCGCGTCGAAGCTGGGCGGCGAGCTGGCGGTGCGCACCGGCGCACCGCGCCACGCGATCGTGCGCACGAGCTGGGTCGTGTCGGCGCATGGGCACAACTTCATCAAGACGATGCTGCGGCTTGGCGCCGAGCGCGAGCGGCTGACGGTGGTGGACGACCAGCACGGCGCGCCGACCGGCGCGGCCGATCTCGCCGCCGCGCTCGCCACCATCGCGATGCGCATGGCCGCGGACGCGAGCCTCGCCGGCACCTGGCACTTCACCAATGCGGGCGAGACGACCTGGGCGGGCTTCGCGCGTGCGATCTTCGCGGCAGGCCAGCGCCACGGCGGTCCATCGCCGGAGGTCGCCGGTATCACGACCGCCGACTATCCGGTGCCCGCGACGCGCCCGGCGCATTCGCGGCTGAGCCACGCCACGCTCACGCGCGACTTCGGCATCGTGCCGCGCGACTGGCGCGCGGCGCTGGACGACATCATCGACGAATTGCTGGGGAAGCAGGCATGAAGGGCATCATTCTCGCGGGCGGCTCCGGCACCCGGCTCCACCCGGCGACGCTGGCGATCAACAAGCAGCTGCTGCCCGTCTACGACAAGCCGATGATCTATTATCCGCTGAGCGTCCTGATGCTCGCGGGCATCCGCGACGTGCTCATCATCTCGTCGCCGGAGTTCCTCGACAACTATCGCCGCATGTTCGAGGACGGCTCGGCCTGGGGGCTCAGGATCTCCTATGCCGAGCAGCCGAGGCCCGAGGGGCTGGCGCAGGCCTTCACCATCGGCGCGGACTTCATCGGCAGCGACCGGGTCGCGCTGGTGCTGGGCGACAACATCTTCTTCGGCGCGCACCTCACCGACCTGCTCGCCAGCGCGACCGCGCGCGCGGAAGGCGCGACGGTGTTCAGCTACCGCGTCGAGGACCCCGAGCGCTACGGCGTGGTGGAGCTGGGCGACGATGGCCGCGCCATCAGCCTGGAGGAGAAGCCCGCGCAGCCCAAGTCCAACTGCGCGGTCACCGGCCTCTATTTCTACGACAATGCCGTCGTGGAAATGGCGCGCACCCTCGCCCCTTCCGCCCGCGGCGAGTATGAGATCACCGACCTCAACCGCCTCTACATGGACGCGGGCAAGCTCCACGTCGAGCAGATGGGGCGCGGCTATGCCTGGCTCGACACCGGCACGCACGATTCGCTGCTGGAAGCGAGCGAGTTCGTCCGCACGATCCAGCACCGCCAGGGCATCCAGGTCGCCTGCCTGGAGGAGATCGCGTTCGAGCAGGGCTTCATCACCGCCGACCAGGCGCGCGAGCGCGGCGAGGCGCTGAAGAAGACCGCCTATGGTCGCGCGATCCTGAACGCGGTGGACGGCAGATAGCCGGGTGACGACGGGCCAGCGAGGCTGTTAGGCTGCTGCGATGAAAGCCGTCCTCCCTGCCCTCGCTCGCCCGCTGCTGGAACCGCACCTGCCCGCCGGCCTCGACGTCGCGTGGTTCGCCACGCCCGAGGAGGCGAAGGCGGGCATCGCCGACGCGGAGATCGCCTGGGTCGACATGCAGCCCACCCGGCTGGTCGCGGAAACGATCCGCGCCGCCGGGCCGCAACTGAAATGGGTGTCGACCATCTACGCCGGGCTGGACGCCTTTCCGCTCGACGACCTGCGCGCACGCGGGGCGACGCTGACCAACGGCGTCGGCGTCAACGCGATCGCCGTGGCGGAATATGCGGTGATGGGCGTGCTCGTCGGCGCCAAGCGCTTCGACGAGGTGCTGCGCGCGCACGACCGGCGCGAATGGCCGAAGGACGCGCCGGGCAAGCTGGAACTGTTCGAGACGCGCGCGCTGGTGATCGGCTACGGCGCGATCGGCCGGCTGA
Organism: Sphingomonas corticis; assembly: GCF_012035195.1. Classification (GTDB taxonomy): domain Bacteria; phylum Pseudomonadota; class Alphaproteobacteria; order Sphingomonadales; family Sphingomonadaceae; genus Sphingomonas; species Sphingomonas corticis. The sequence goes on along the minus strand of NZ_JAAVJH010000006.1, from coordinate 194,183 downwards.
TCGGCGATCGGCTGGCGGCGTTCGGCGTGGAGGTCACCGGCGTCACCCGCTCCGGCCGCGACGGCACGCTGACGCCGGACCAGTGGCGCGACCGGCTGGGCGAGTTCGACTGGATCGTCCTCGCCGCGCCGTCGACTGGCGACACCAAGGCGCTGATCGGCGCCGCGGAACTGGCGGCGATGAAGCCGGGCGCGTGGCTGGTCAACATCGCGCGCGGCGACATGATCGACGACGCGGCGGTGATCGCCGCATTGGAGAGCGGGCGGCTCGGCGGCGCCTTCCTTGATCCCACCGATCCCGAGCCCCTTCCCGCCGACCACCCGCTGTGGCGCGCGCCACGCTGCATCGTGACGATGCATCTGTCGGGACGCTCGCAGACGAAGATGTTCCAGCGTGCCGGCGCGCTCTTCCTGCGCAACCTGGCCGCCTATCGTGAGGACCGGCCCATGGAGAATGTCGCCGACCTTGCCGCAGGATACTGAAGAAGCGGGCAAAAGGTGAGACGAACCAGTGACAGCGTGGACGCTTTGGCATAAGCTCTGCGTCCTCGCCGCGCTGGCGGTGCCGGAACGACGAACCGGAGGACGATTTGGAAACGCGATTGCTGATCGCCTATACGATCATCGCCGCGATGCTGCTGGTGGGATCGGTCGCGCTGATCGGATGGAAGCGGCGTCGCGACGCGCGGCGGCTACGGCTGCGCGGCATCAAGACGGGCGAGCGGGCTGCCGAACGCACCGCAAGCGAGCGGCGCATCGCCTGACGCGCCTTCAGGCGCTATGTCGCTTTCCCTCGGTGACGAAGGAGCGACACGCATGGATCTCGGACTGAACGGCAAGCGCGCGATCGTCTGCGCCTCGAGCCATGGGCTCGGCCGCGCCTGCGCGATGGCGCTGGCGCAGGCGGGCGCCTCCGTCGTTCTGAACGGCCGCGATGGCGCCGCGCTGGACGCCACGGCGGCGGCGATCGGCGCGGCCACCGGCGTCCGCGTCGCGACGGTCGCGGGCGACGTGGCAGAGGATGCGACGCAGGTCGCGCTGGTCGCGGCGGCGGACGGCGTGCCCGACATCCTCGTCAACAACAACGGCGGCCCGCCCCTGCGCGATTTCCGCGCGCTGGACGCCGCGGCGATCCACGCCGGGCTGGATGCCAACATGGTCACGCCGATCCGCCTGACCCAGCGCGTGGTCGACGGCATGATGGAGCGCGGGTTCGGCCGCATCGTCTGCGTCACCTCCGCCTCGGTGAAGGCGCCGACCGGCGGGCTGGACCTGTCCAGCGGCGCGCGCGTCGGCCTCACCGGATTTCTCGCCGGGGTGGCGCGGCAAGTGGCGGGATCGAACGTGACGATCAACTTCCTCCTTCCCGGCCTCTTCGCGACGCGCCGCCTGGACGGCGTCCACGCCTATGCCGCCAGGGCTCAGGGCGTGAGCGAGGAGGAGGCCGCCGCGCGCGCCCGGGCGCGCATCCCCGCCGGCCGCTTCGGCGATCCCGACGAGTTCGGTCGCGCCTGCGCCTTTCTCTGCTCCGCCCATGCCGGTTTCATCACGGGACAGAGCCTGCTGATCGACGGCGGCGCCTACCCCGGCGTGCTATAAAGCGGAAGTTTGTTGATGCCGCGGTCCGATTCGGACACAGCGGCGCGCTGGACTGACGAAGGATTGTTGCCATGGCCGCCACCCGGCCCTCGCCGAACTGGTCTCCCGACAGCTGGACCGCCGCCGACGCGCGCCAGATGCCGGACTATCCCGACGCCGCCGCGCTGGCGGATGTGACGCAGCGGCTCGGCAACTTCCCTCCCCTCGTCTTCGCGGGCGAGGCGCGCAACCTGACGACGGACCTCGCCCGCGTGGCGGAAGGCAAGGCGTTCCTGCTGCAGGGTGGCGATTGTGCGGAGAGCTTCGCCGAATTCCATCCGAACAACATCCGCGACACCTTCCGCGTGATCCTGCAGATGGCGGTCGTCATGACCTTCGCCAGCAAGCTGCCGGTGGTGAAGGTGGGCCGCATGGCGGGGCAGTTCGCCAAGCCGCGCTCCGCGCCGACGGAGACGATCGACGGCGTGGAGCTGCCCAGCTACCGCGGTGACAACGTCAACGACATCGCCTTCACCGCGTCGAGCCGAGTGCCCGATCCCGAGCGGCTGGTTCGCGCCTACGCCCAGTCGGCGGCGACGCTGAACCTGTTGCGCGCCTTCGCGCAGGGCGGCTACGCGAACCTGCACCAGGTCCACCGCTGGACCCACGACTTCATGGGCCGTAGCCCGTGGTCGAAGAAGTACGCCGAGACGGCCGACCGCATCGGCGAGGCGCTCGACTTCATGGAGGCGTGCGGCATCAGTCCGGACACGGTGCCGCAATTGTCGCAGACCACCTTCTACACCAGCCACGAGGCGCTGCTGCTGCCGTTCGAACAGGCGATGACGCGGCAGGATTCGCTGACCGGCGACTGGTACGACACGTCCGCGCATATGCTGTGGATCGGCGATCGCACCCGCTTCGAAGGGTCCGCGCATGTCGAGTTCCTGCGCGGCATCGGCAATCCGATCGGCGTGAAGTGCGGCCCGTCGCTGGATCCCGACGCGCTGCTGCGGATGCTCGACACGCTGAACCCGGCGCGCGTGCCGGGCCGGATGACGCTCATCACCCGCTACGGCTACGACAAGATCGAGGCGCATCTGCCCCGGCTGGTGCGCGCCGTCACGCGTGAGGGGCACCCGGTGATCTGGTCGTGCGACCCGATGCACGGCAACACCGTAAAGGCGGCGACCGGATACAAGACGCGGCCCTTCGATCGCATTCTGGCCGAGGTGCGCGGCTTCTTCGCCGTGCACCGGGCCGAGGGGACGCACGCGGGCGGCATCCATGCCGAGATGACCGGGCAGAACGTGACGGAGTGCACCGGCGGCGCGATCGACGTGACCGAACAGAGCCTCGCCGATCGCTACCACACCCACTGCGACCCGCGGCTGAACGCCGGCCAGAGCCTGGAACTGGCCTTCCTGCTGGCGGAGATGCTGAACACGGAAATGGCGGAGCGGCGCAAGGCGGCCTAGGTCGCGCGGCAGCGGCGGGCGGGGGCTGGCGGCGATGCCCGGTGGCGGGGTGCCGATTTCCGCCTGCCGGGTCGGTCATCGGCCACCGCCGATACCGCCGATGACGGCTGTCGTTGTCCGCGAGATGGTGCCAGCGAGATAGCCGCCGCCCGCGCGACCACGCCCAAGCTGCACGGTCCCACGGGTGTCGAGGCGTCGATGCGGCGACAATCCGCGCATCCGTGTTCCCGCAACGCCGACACGGCTTGACGCCGCCCCCCGCGCCTTCTAATCGCCCCCCTCCACCGCGAACGGCCCCTTCGTCTAGCGGTCTAGGACGTCGCCCTCTCACGGCGAAAACACGGGTTCGAGTCCCGTAGGGGTCACCAGCGATTACAAGCACTTGGCTTGTAGCCAACATGTTCGACCTAAATCACGTCTCCGCGTTCTTCGCACGCTTCACCAGCATCGTCGGCATACCGCCGATCGAGTATCTGCTCACCTGGCGGATGGCACCGGCGAAGCGCCGAATGTGAACGCGCGGTCTCGCGATCGGTCAGGTCGCAGCCGAGGTCGGCTACGGACCGGCCAGCACCTTCACTCGGCACGCCGGCATGTCACCCATGCGCGATGCGCGGGCGGCGGAGCCCACCCATGACGCGGCCGTCACACGGTGTTACGCGGCGAACTGGACCAATCTCGGCCATTCACGGCCGCTCTTCGCCTGCCGGATTGATGCCGGTCGTTCGCCTCAAGCCGACGTCCTGGCGCTTCCTGCGCGCGGAAACTAGCCCTTAACCACCTTCGGCCGATGGCATTTGCATGCCGTTACGTCGCCCCGGACCCGCGATCCTCGCCCAAGCCGCGGCCGCCGTGGCGGCCATGCTCGCGTTGCCCATGTGGCCACCCGCGTCGGGGAAGCTGCTGCTGGTTCCGATAACGGGCGGCGACGCGAACGACATGGCGCGGATCGCTCTCGACGGAGGCGCGGCGCTGATCGGTGCCGGCCCCCTGCCTGGATCACTGGTCGTGGCCGGCGATCGTGCGGAACTCGTCGCGCATACTCCCAATATCGCAGCCCTCGTGACGGCTGCGCCCGCGACCGCTTGCGGATCGTCGCTGGGAGCGGAGCCGTTCGAATGATTGTCGATGCGCTTCTGCGACCGCGACGGTCCCCTGTGTCGGCCGACCCGACGATGCCGCTCGACCGGCTTCGCCGGAACGGGGTCATCGCCTGGGCGGTGTTCGGTTGGGCTTCGCTCGCCCTGCTCCTGATCACCGATGCGCTACTCGGCGCGGGAGCAGCCCTGGGCATCCTGCTGACCGGCACGGTCGTCAACGCCGCCCCGACCTTGATGGCGATGCGCGGACGCTTCGACGCAGAGGCACGAACGCTCGCGGGATCGATCGCAGCGGTGATCCCGGCGTTGCTCGTCTTCCTGCTTCGCGGGCATCCGTGGCAGATGGATGGCCACATGTACTTCTTCGTCGGCATGGCCGGACTGGTGTTCCTGGCGGACTGGCGCCCGATCGCACTGGCGACGATCATCACGGCGGTCCATCATATCTCGCTGGAGTGGATCGCGCCGGCCTGGGTTTTTGCCGGCGCTGGAGATCTGGGCCGGATCGCCTTCCACGTCGTCGCGGTCGCCTGTCAGTTCCTGGCACTGGCGATCGTCACGATCCTCCTGGAGCGATTGCTGATGCAGCAGCAAGATGCGCTGTCACGGTCACGCGAGGCGGCGGAAGCGGCGGAAGCCGGACGGAAGGAACTCGAACAGGCTATGCAGCTCGCCCGGTCCGCCGAGGCGCGGGCGTCGCAGGAGCGACGGGACCGGGACGAAGAGACGACGCGGCTCGCACGCGAGCGCCGCGGTGAGCTGATGACGCTGGCGAACGCGTTCGAGGAGTCGGTCACCACCTTCGTACGGGACATCGAAGATGCCAGCGGAAAACTGGAGGCAGCCGCGGTCCAGCTGGATGCGGTCGCGGGCGATGCCAATCGCGACGCCACCGAGGCGTCCATCAGCACCACTGCTGCCGCCACGGGCATGGGGCAGGTCGCTTCGTCCATTGGCACGTTCTCGTCGACGATTGCTTCCATCGCCGATGCCGCCGACAGCCAATCTAGGCTGACGCAGGACGCGAGCAGCGAGGCGAAGTTGAGCGTGCAGACCGTTACGATGCTTGAAGAACACGCCGTCGAGATCGAGGGCTTCCTGGCCGACATCCGCACGATAGCCACGCGCACCAACCTACTGGCGTTGAACGCGACGATCGAAGCAGCTCGCGCCGGCGAGGCGGGACGCGGCTTCGCCGTGGTCGCGAACGAAGTTAAGTCCCTGTCTGCGGAATCGGCGCGGGCGAGTGACCGGATCGGCGCGCTGGTGAGCAACATCCGAGAAGGCGTCGTCAATACCGGCGACAAACTTCGCAGCGTCAGCGCCGCCATTGGCGAGGTCTCCGCGGCTGCATCAGAGATCGCTCGGACAGTTGGGAACCAACGGAACGCGGCGGTCGAAGTCGATCGAGGTGCCAGCAGCGCCGCCGAAATGGCAGATGATATACGTAATCGCATCGACAACGTCGCCAAAGCGGTGACGACAACATCGTCCCTCTCAGGCGTGGTGAAATCCGGGGCGCAAGCGCTGACTGTGAGCAGCCGCAATCTTCGTTCGTCCACCGACCTATTCGTTACCTTCCTCAGATCAGAAGGGCCACCAGGCATCCCCAGCAGCTGACATTCAGCATGTTTCGACTGGACGTCAAGACGACCCACATCGATCATTGGGAATAATGAGAAGGCTTCTCCAGACCGGACGTTCCTTCAGGTCGGTTTCCGACGGGCAGCCAAGCTCACCTTGGCCCTTGAGGCTTCGTCCACAGACTAGGCAGCCTGTTACAGCGGCTTCTTCGAACCGTCTTTGACGCCGTGCAATCTAAAGGCTCATCGCGGCGCGGAGGAACACGGTCCGTCCGTTGAAGCCGAAAGGCGAGATCGCATTGTAGGGCTGCGTTCCGGCATTGTCTGCGCCGTTTGCGCCGGCCGCGACGCTGGCCACGGTGGAGGCGACGTTCTCGTCAGGATAGATGTCAAACAGGTTCTGCGCACCCGCGCTGAAACGAAGCGCAGGCGTCGCCTGCCACGACAATTCGACGTCCGTCAGCACCTTGGCGCCGAACTGCTGGACGATGTCGACATTGGCCGGGTTGGCCGCCGCGACCCGCCGCGTGTCGTAGCCCGGCGTCAGCACGTCGGCGCGCGCCACGGTTACATTCGTCAGCGCCACCGTCGACACCTCGCCGTAGCGCGTGTTCGTCACCGACAGCGTCACCCGCCCGCGCGTGTAGTTGAGGTCCAGCGTCGCCTTGGTCCGCGGCAGGCTGTCGGAGAATCGCAGCTGCTGCGTCAGGTCGAACAGCGGCGTGCTGATGCCCAGCGCGGCGAGCGGCGCTGGCGTGCCCGCGATGCGATCGAACGCGGTCTTCGTGTAATTCCCGGCCAGCGTGCCGGTGAACAGGCTGCCGTCGTCAAACCGGTGACGCGCGTTGACGACGAGGTCGACGCCCTTGGTGTCGGTGTCGACCGCATTGGTGATGTAGGAGATCGCGCTGAAATTGCCTGCCCCGCGGCTGGCGAGAAAGGCGGTCAACCGCGCGTCCTGGAACGTGGACGAGATGGCGATGCGGTCGCGCAGCCTGATCCGATAGGCATCGAGCGTCGCGGTCACGCCGCCGCCTTCGACCACCAGCCCGGCGGAGTAATTGTCCGACCGTTCCGGCCGAAGGTCGGTGGCGCCCACCAGTCGGGCGGCCGCACTGTCTACCGCCGCGACACGGACGATCGCCTGCGTACCGTTGAGGATCAGCGTGTTGGAGGCGTTGTAGCCCTGCTGCGCCAGGGCCGGCGCGCGGAAGGCGGTGTTGTAGGAACCACGAAGCGCAAGACCGCCGAACAGGCCCAGGCGCCCGGCGACCTTGTAGTTGGTCGTCGTGCCGAAGTCCGAATAGTTCTCGTGCCGCACGGCGCCCTGGAGCAGCAGGCGGTCGAGGAAGGTCCGCTCCACCTCGGCGTAGACGGCCCAGCTACGGCGGGAGACGCTCGCCCGGTCGTCCGGTCCGGCGCTCGGTCCTGGCTGGGCGCCGATCGGCCCGACACTGCCCGCCGCCGGCCCGTCGACGATGCGGACGCCGCCGTCGCGGAACCCGTCGATGTCGCCGGAGAACAAGCGATAGGTCTCCTCGCGATATTCGGCACCGAGGGCGACGTTGAGGGGTGCGCCGTCACCGATCGGGATAGCGCGGGTGAGGTCGAGGTTGCTGGTCCACTGATAGAAATCGGAGCCCAGCCGGTAGAAGCGCCGCGGCGAGGCCGCGCCCAGCGTCACGTTGACGCTGTTGTCGTAATAGAGGTCCTGCGTGCTGACGCCGTAGACACTCGACACGTCCCAGCCGAACCCTGCGAGGTCGGTCCCGCGAAGGCCCGTCGCGATCGAGAAGTTCTCCAGCCGCGAGTCGAGCACCGGCCGATAGCCGTCGGGATAGAAGGCGCGCAGCGTCTCGTTCTGCCCGGCCCGGCGGAAAAAATACTCGATATCGCCGTCGAGCCGGCTGTAGCCGCCGAAGGCGTATACCTCGACATCCTCTGAGGCGGGAGCGACAAAGTTGGCGAACACCTGTTTGTTGACGCTCGGCTGGTCACCGAAGCGGAAGACGTTGCGATCGATCGTCGCCTCGCGCGGATCGAGCGTGCCGTTCGCGGGCGTCAGCCCCGTGCCCGAACCGTAATTGCCCGAGATCGCGACCGGGCGCCCGGCGGCGTTGGTGCCGAAATACTGCTGCCGCGTATCGGGCCGCGAGCGATTGGTGCCCTCGCCTTTCTGGAGCGAAACCGTGACGCGGAACGCCCCGTCCGCGCCGACCCGCACGCCCGACGAGACGCTGGCTTCTCCATAGGCGCCGTCCCCTGCCGTGGTGATGCCGCCGGTCACCTGCGCGCGCGTGCCGATCGAGCGGTCGAGCAGGAGGTTGATGACGCCCGATATCGCGTCTGACCCATATTGCGCCGAGGCGCCGTCGCGCAGCACCTCCGCCCGTTCGAGCGCGAAGGAGGGGATGGCGTTGAAGTCAACCGACACGTCGCCGCGGCCGATGCCGTTCGAGGCATTGAGGTCGGAGGAGGTGTGGCGCCGCTTGCCGTTCACCAGCACCAGCACCTCGCCCGGCCCGAGCCCGCGTAGCGACGGCGGCTGGAGATAATCGCCGACGCCCGACCCCAGCGGACGCGGCGTGTTGAAGCTGGGCACCTCGACCTTCAGCTGCTGGATCAGGTCGACCCGGCCGCTCTGCTGCAACTGGTCGCGCGTGATCGCGTCGACCGGCGTCGGAGAGTCGGTCGCGGTACGCCCGCCGAAGCGGTTTCCGGTGACGATGATCTCACCCTGCTCGGTCTCGATCGGCTCGGCTGTGTTCGTCTCGGCCGGCGCCGCCTGCGCGCCAGCCGGCGATCCGGCGAGCGCCGCGAGCATCGTGAGCATCGCGGTCGCGGCGAGCCGCTGATCCGTCCGTATCAAATTAACCCCCTGTCGATGCGGCAATCCGACCGCGAACTGTCACGATTGGCTATCCATGTGATGTTGCATCGTCACATGGTTGTTGGCAAGGGGAGCCGCATGACTGGACAGCACGCACCTATACACCTTCGTGACGTGACGCTCGCCTATGGCGATCACCGCGTCCTCGACGGTCTCTCGCTCTCGATCGCGGCCGGCAGCGTCACCGCGCTGCTCGGCGGCAACGGCGCGGGCAAGTCGACGACACTGTCGGTGCTGCTCGGCTTTGCCAGGGCAGAAGGCGGCGAGGTCGCGGTGTGCGGCATCGATCCGGCCGCGGATCCGGACGGCGTTCGCCGCAGGATCGCGTACCTGCCGGAGAATGTCGCGCTCTACGAGCATCTGACTGCGGTGGAGAATGCCGACTATCTCCTCGCCTTGTCCGGACAGCCTCAGGATCGCGCCGCGATTACCGAAGCCCTCACCGCGGCGGGGCTTCAGGAGCGCGCGTGGGACCAGCGGCTCGGCGGCTTTTCCAAGGGGATGCGGCAGAAGGTGGCGATCGCGGTGGCGCTGTTGCGCGAAGTGCCGGTCCTGCTTCTGGACGAGCCGACCTCGGGCCTCGACCCGCGCGCCACCGCCGACTTCAACGCACTGCTCGCGCAGGTGCGGACCCGCGGCACCGCGGTGCTGATGGTCACCCACGATCTGCTGTCGGCCGCGGACGTCGCCGACCGGATCGGCTTCCTCGATGGCGGCCGCCTGACCGACGAGGTCGTGGCGAACGGTCCCGACCGCTTCGACCTGCGTGCGCTCCACGCGCGCTTCCAGGTCGGCGACGACAGGCGCGCGGCATGAGCGCGGCGACGCTGATCGCGCGCGACGAGCTGCGGCTGCTTCGTCGCAACCGCGTCGCGGTGATCGCGACGACGCTGCTGGTGCTGCTCACCCTGGTGGCGGTGGCGACCAGCTGGGCGCATCAGCGCGGCATCGCCGACCTGCGCATGCGCTACCAGCAGGGTGCCGATCGCGCGTTCGAGGCGCAGCCCGATCGCCACCCGCACCGCGTGGTGCATTACGGCACCTTCATCTTCCGGCCTCTCGGCCCGCTCGCCGCCTTCGATCCCGGCGTCGACGCCTTCACCGGCAATTCGATGTTCCTCGAGGGCCACCGGCAGAACAGCGCCAACTTCGGCGACGTGCGGCAAAGCTCGCTGCTCGTTCGCTTCGGCCAGCTCACGCCCGCCTTCGTGCTGCAGATCGTCGCGCCGCTGCTGCTCATCTTCCTCGGCTACGGCGCATTGGCGCGAGAGCGCGAGCGCGGCACGCTGCGACTGTTGATGCTTCAGGGTGTCTCGCGGCGCTCGCTGGTCGGTGGCAAGCTCCTCGCGCTCGGGGCGGTGGCGCTGGTCGCCGCGCTACCCGCTTTGATCGCCTTCGTGGCAATGGCGGGACAACCCGGCGCGCTGGCGCTGCCGATGCTCGTCACCGCCATCGGCTATCTCACCTATCTCGCCTTGTGGACCGCCGTCATCCTGCTCGTCTCCGCCACGGTGCGCCGCAGCCGCGACGCGCTGCTCGCCCTGGTGGCGCTCTGGGCGGTCACCGCGGTGCTGCTCCCCCGCGTCGTGCCAGACATGGCAAGCGCCGCAGTGCCCCTGCGGAATCGCCTCCAGACGGACGTCGCCATCGCGCGCGACCTTCGGCGGATCGGTGACAGCCACAATCCCGCCGATCCGCACTTCGCCGCGTTCAAGCAGTCCGTGCTCGATCGCTACGGCGTCACGCGGGTCGAGGACCTGCCGGTCAACTACAAGGGCGTGGTCGGCATGGAAGGCGAGCGGCTGACCTCCTCGCTGTTCGCGCGCTACACCGGCGAGAGCTACGCCGCGCAGGACCGGCAGATCGCGCTGGTCGACGCGGCCGGCGTCCTCAGCCCCACCATCGCCTTGCGCGCATTGTCGATGGCCGCCGCGGGGACCGACTTCGCCGGCCACCGCCGCTTCCTCGATCAGGCGGAAGCGTACCGCTACGCCCTGGTACAGCGATTGAACCGGATGCAGGCGGAGGACGTAAGCTACGCGGACGACACCGCCGAGGACGTGGGGGCCGATCGACGCAAGCGCGTGTCGGCGACCAACTGGTCCGCCATGCCGGACTTCTCCTTCGATCGCGCGAGCGGCACCGATCTCGCGCGCGGCGCCCTGCCGGGTCTCGCCATGGTCGTCGGCTGGCTGGGCGGCGTGCTGGTCCTGCTGGCGCTTGCCACCCGCCGCCTGGGAGAGCGCCGGTGAACCTGCTGCGCCATGAACTTCGCCTCCTAGCGCGGCAGCGGCTGACGGTCTTCGCGCTGGCGCTGCTGACCTGCCTCACCGTCGCCGCGCTCGCCGCCGGCATGGCGGAGGTCGCACGCCAGCGTGCCGCCATCGCGGCCATTCCGGCCGCCCAGGCCGAAGACATCGGCGCGGTCGCCGCCTGGATCGACGCGAAGAAGGACGCGGGCAGCGCAGCCTATTACAGCTTCCATCCGACATGGGACGCCCCCGCTCCGCTCGCCTTCGCGGCGCTGGGGATGCGCGACGTGTCGCCTTACATCCTGCGTATCCGCGCGCTGGGGCTTGAGGCGCAGATCTGGGACGGCGACACCTTCAATCCGGAACTTGCACTGCCGGGCCGCTTCGACTTCGCCTTCGTGCTGGTGTTCCTGGCGCCGCTGTTCGTCATCGCGCTGTTCCACGACCTGCGCTCGGGCGAGCGCGAGGCTGGACGCGGGCGGATGCTCGATGCGCTGCCGGGGGCGCTCGCGCTATGGCGCCGGCGCACCGGGCTCAGGCTCGCACTGCTCTTCGCCGCGTTGGCGTTGCCATTTACGGTGGCGGCGGTCGTCGAGGGCGTTGCATGGGGCACGATCCTGGCCGTGCTGCTCGTCGTCATGGCCTACCTGCTTTTCTGGATCGCGGTCGCCGCGCTGATCGGGAGGTTGCGATGGAGTTCGGTGGCCAATGCCGCAAGCCTCGCGGCGACGTGGCTGGTGCTGGTGTTGATCGTGCCCACCCTTGCCAATGTGGCCGTCAACGCCGCGCTGCCCGTGAACCAGGGCGCCGAGATCGCGATGGCGCAGCGCGAGGCGGTGAACCGCGCCTGGGACATCCCGCGCGAAGAGACGATGCGGCGCTTCTACGCGCGCCATCCGGAATGGGCGGACTCGGCGCCGCTTGGCCCTGCCTTCCACTACAAATGGTATCTCGCCTTCCACCAGAACGGCGACGAGAGCGTCGCCGGTCGCGTCCGCACCTACCGGGCGGGGCTGGAGCAGCGCGACGCCGCCGGCCGGGCGCTTGGCTGGGTGCTGCCCTCTGTCGGCGTCCAGGCCCTCCTCACTCGTTTGGCGCGGACCGACTTCGCCGCGCAGCTGGCCTATCAGGATCGCATCCGCGCGTTCCACCGGCGGCTCCGCACCTTCTATTATGCCTATCTCTTCCGCGATCGCCCCTTCGCCAAGGCGGATTTTGCGCGAGCGCCCCGTTTTGGAGACGTTCCTAATGGCTGACGCCAATCAGGCCTTCCTCGACATGTTCGCCGACCCGGAACGCGTCGCCGCCTATGCCGAGGGGCCGCCGCGCTACATGCCGGGATATAAGGCTGTGCAGCGCATGGCAGGCGTGCTCCTAGCCGAGCAGGCGCCGGCCGACGCCCACGTGCTGGTGCTGGGAGCGGGCGGCGGGCTCGAGCTGAAAGCGCTGGCGCAGCTGCAGCCGGCATGGCGCTTCACCGGCGTCGATCCCGCCGGGCCGATGCTCGATCTCGCGCGGGCGGCTCTCGGTGCCGATGCCACGCGTACCGTCTTGGTCGAGGGCACGATCGACGCCGCCCCCGCCGGCCCGTTCGACGCCGCCACCTGCCTGCTGACCCTTCACTTTCTACCAAGGGAGGAGCGCGTCCGCACGCTGGCCGAGATCCGGCGCCGTCTTCGGCCGGGCGCCCCCTTGGTCGTGGCGCACGCAAGCTTTCCGCAGGACGAACCGGCGCGCGGCAAGTGGCTCGCCCGCTACGCCGCCTATGCGCTAGCATCCGGCGCCAATCCGGCGGAGGTCGAACAGGCGCACACCGCCGTCGGGAACAGCCTGACGCTGCTGACACCGGAAGACGACGAGGCGTGTCTGTTCGAAGCCGGCTTCGGCGAGACCGAAGCGTTCTATGCCGCTTTCACATGGCGCGGATGGATCGCGAGATGCTGAGCGGCTGAGCGAGAAACGCCACTGCGGGTGGTAGCGATGGTTGCCGTCGGCGCCACCCGCCTCGCGTCCAAGGCCTTCAACCGCGAGAACGGCACCCGGTCCTTCGACGAGGTTCTTCGCGACGCTTTTGAAGCAATGGCTGCGGAGTTCACCGCGGGCTAAGTTGCGCGGCCACCCAAGGCTGGCCAGACACAATCCGGCGGTTCGGCGGCGTCGGCGCATCTTCGCACGTCTGCCAGTCCTTCAACTATCATCCGCAGGTCGTCGGGTGACGTCCTCGTCCAGGCTGCGACGCTCTCGTGGGAGCGGCCGGGTGCGATCGCGGATGACGATCATCAGCCACGTTCCTATCGGATGGCTCAAAACGACGCGGGTCGACCAACGGCACCTTTCCCAGACGCCGTGAGAAACGCCGACGGCCATAAAGCTCGCTTCCCCTTGTTATCGTTAACACCTCGCTGTAGCTTCGACCTCGTCGAATGATACGCTGTCCACAAGGGAGCGAGAGGATGCGAGGAATTGCGCTAGCCTTAGGCCTGCTGGTCGCGGGGGCTGTGGCGGTTGCGCCCGTGGCGCTCGCCGATCAACCCAGCCGCAATCCCATTATCCGCGACAAGTTCACCGCCGATCCCGCGCCGCTGGTCGTCGGCGACGCCCTGTACCTCTACACCGGCCACGACGAAGCCGAGCGTGACCAGATGTTCAACATGCGCGATTGGCTGGTTTTCTCGACAAAGGACATGAAGCGCTGGGTCGATCACGGCCCAGTCATGAGGGTCGCGGACTTCCGTTGGGCCAAGCAGGACGCTTGGGCCTCGCAGGTGATCCGCAAGGACGGCCGGTTCTGGTTCTACGCCGCGGTCGAACACGACGGCACGCACCCCGGCAAGGCGATCGGCGTGGCGGTGGCGGATACGCCGACCGGCCCCTTCGTCGACGCCAAGGGTAGCGCACTCATCACCAATCAGATGACGCCCAAGGGCACGCACAGTTGGGAGGACATCGATCCGACCGTCTTTACAGACGATGACGGGATCACGTGGATCGCCTGGGGCAACCGCCAGTGCTACCTCGCGAAACTGAAGCCCAACATGATCGAGATCGACGGACCGATCACGGAGATCACGCCGCCGTTCTTCGAGGAAGGGCCGTGGCTGCACAAGCGCGACGGGCTCTACTATCTCACCTATGCTTCGCTCGACCGCCGCACCCAGCGTGACGAGCACGTGTCGTACGCAACGGCCCCGTCGATCCAGGGCCCCTGGACACCACGCGGGCTGCTGACTGGATCGGGCAGGTACAGCTTCACGATCCACCCCGGCATCGTCGAGTTCCGCGGCCGTTGGTATCTGTTCGCGCACAATGCGGACATCGCGATCGGCGACCAGAGCGGCGCGGTGGGGCGGCGCGCGGTGACGGTCTACCCCCTGGCGTACAACAGGGATGGGACGATACGGCCGATCGTGCAGGACGATCGGAAGGCATCAACGCAATCGGTGCGAGGGCAACGATGAACGGCAAAGGCACGCTCGCTGCAATCTTCTTTTCGCTGTCCTGCGCGCTGGCACCGCCCGCCACCGCACAGGACGACCGTATGCGTCCGATCGCCACTCCGGCGCAGCCGGGCGCGATCCCGCTCGAGACCGGTGTGTTGCCAGGCGCCTCGGCTGCGGAGACGTGGCACACGCAATATGGCAGCCGCTTCGCGCGCAACGTGACCCGCGCAACGCTCACCCCATTTCTGCCGGACGCGAAGAGGTCGACGGGCACCGCGGTCATCATCGCTCCCGGTGGCGGGTTCCGGTCGCTGTCGATGGACAATGAGGGGTTCGACGTCGCGAGGGCGCTCGCCTCCCGTGGAGTCGCTGCGTTCGTGCTGAAATATCGGCTGAACCAGACACCGGCTCAGCTGCCGGCGTTTGAACGATCGATGACGCAGATGTTCGCCGACACCGCCCGCGCCCCTCGCCCCACGCCGGAGCAGCAGACGCCCCGTCTCGCTCCGCAGGTTGCGGACGCCCGCGCCGCCTTCGCTCTCGTGCGCGCACGCGCCGGGGAATGGCGGGTGGACAAGGCGCGCATCGGCATGGCGGGCTTCTCCGCTGGAGCGATGTTGACGCTTGCCACGGTACTGTCCGGCAATGACGCGAAGCCCGCCTTCCTCGCCACCATCTACGGACCGCTCGGCCCGCTGACCGTTCCCGGCGACGCGCCTCCCCTGTTCGTCGCGCTGGCCGCCGACGATCCGCTGTTCTCCAACGACGGCTTCGGCCTGATCGAGCGCTGGCGCGCGGCGAAGCGACCGGTGGAGTTCCACCTGTATGAACAGGGCGGGCACGGGTTCGGCATGTATCAAAAGCCAACGACCAGCACCGGCTGGTTCGACGCCTTCGTGCGGTGGATGACGATGCACGGCTGGACGACAGCGCCTCGCTGACACGTTCCTTTGCGGCGACACGGCTGCCTTCTCCGGCGGTTCACGCCCTCTCTGCGTCGTCGACCCACCAGGCCCCCGCTTCGGTGAGTTCTGCGTTCTGCGCCGGCGAAACCGCCAACCCGGTTCATGTCGCGTCTGGGGATCACCCGGAGTGACGAGGCGAGCCGGGCGAGAGCGTAGGGGACGCACGGTTTGCGGGGAAGCGCGCGAGAGCGGCCGGGCCGAGCGTGTCACGTTGAAACGCGCACGCCGTCGTGCGTTACGTCGTCGAGAAGGAGCCGCCATGCCATTCGATCCCCCATATGCCGCAGCCCGTGACCGCTATGATGGCCGGATGCCGTACCGTCGCACCGGCCGCAGCGGGCTGAGGCTGCCGGCGATCAGCCTGGGGCTGTGGCAGAATTTCGGCGGATCGGATGTGTTCGAGACCGCGCGTGCGATCCTGCGGCGCGCATTCGATCGCGGGGTCACCCACTTCGATCTCGCCAACAATTACGGCCCGCCCTACGGCTCGGCGGAGGAGAATTTCGGGCGCGTTCTCTCCGCCGACCTTGGTCCGTACCGCGACGAGCTCGTCATCTCCACCAAGGCCGGCTGGGACATGTGGCCGGGGCCGTACGGCGACATCGGCTCCTCGCGCAAATATCTGATCGCCAGCTGCGACCAGAGCCTGAAGCGCATGGGGCTCGACTATGTCGACATCTTCTATTCGCACCGGGTCGATCCGACGACCCCGCTGGAGGAGACGATGGGCGCGCTGGTCCAGCTCCATCGGCAGGGCAAGGCGTTGTACGTCGGGATCTCGTCCTACGAACCGGGACTGACCCGCCGGGCAGCGCAGATCCTGGCCGAGGAAAAGGTGCCGCTGTTCATCCACCAGCCGAGCTATTCGATCCTCAACCGCTGGATCGAGCGCGAGCTGCTCGCCACGCTGGAAGACCTCGGCACCGGCTGCATCGCCTTCTCGCCGCTGGCGCAAGGGATGTTGACCGACAAATACCTGCACGGCGTTCCGCCGGGCGCGCGCGCCGGCCGCGGCGGATCGCTGTCGCAGTCGATGCTGAGCGAGCAGAACCTGGTGGCGATCCGTGCGCTGAACGACATCGCCGCAGCGCGCGGGCAGACGCTGGCGCAGATGGCGATCGCCTGGGTGCTGCGCGATCCGCGCGTCACCTCCGCGCTGATCGGCGCGCGCACGGTCGAACAACTCGATGATTCGCTCGACGCGGTAAAGGCGCTCGACTTCTCCGCCGACGATCTTGCCGCGATCGACAAGGCCGCCGAGGATGGCGGCATCAACCTTTGGGCGGAATCGTCCGACGTCACCGCCCTGCCCGCGGCGCAGGGCATGCCCGCCCGCTGATCGGCGTCGCTATTCGGCGGCCGACAGCACCGTCACCGACTTCGGCGGCAGGGTGATCGCGATCCGGCCTTGATGGACGCGGGCGGCGATCGGGCGCGGGACGACCGTGTCGGGCCGGTCGTAGCTGTTGATCGCATCGACGCGATCCGCGGTCAGCACGGTGCCCGTCGCCGCACGGACGCGGGCTGCGTCGATGCGCACGTCGATCGTGACGGGTCGGCCGGGATCGACGTTGGTCAGCGCGATCCACAGCTTGCCGTCGGTGCCGCGCGCGGCGATCGCGTCGACGCGCGGCAGAACGACGTCGCCGAAGCGATAGGTGCCGGCATCGAAGGTGATCGGCAGCCGCCTCGCATCCTGAAACGGCACGTACATCCTGAACAGATGATAGGTGGGCGTCAGCACCATCTTCGCCCCGTCCGTCAGGATCATCGCCTGAAGCACGTTCACCATCTGCGCGATCGCGGCCATGCGGACTCGATCGGCGTGGCGCGCGAACATGTTGAGGTTGATCGAGGCGATGATGGCGTCGCGGATAGAATTCTGCTGCTGAAGAAAGCCGTCGCGACTGCCCGGCAGCTTTTGCAGCCACACCCCCCATTCGTCGATGACCAGCGGCACCTTCTTGTCGGGATCGTATTTGTCCATCACCGCCGAATGGATGCGGATCATGTCCTCCATCTTCAGCGTATCCTTGACGAGCGTCGCATACTCGCGCTCGCCGAAGCCGATGCTGGCATAGCTGGGCGGCCAGGCGACCCAGGTATATTGATGCATCGACAGCCCTTCGATGCTCCACGCCCAATCGCGCGCCTTCCATGCGCGCATGACCGCGTCGGTATAGGCGGTGTCGAGCGTCCCTGGTCCGACCGCGATACGCCGCATCGGGTCAGATCCCGCGATCGATCCGCCGGCGGGGTTGTCGGTCCCGTTCTGCTCCACGTTCAGGTTGCGCGCGAAGCGGGCGTAGCGCTTCAGCTCGTCGACATAGTAATCAGGTGTGTACGCGCCGCCGCAGCTCCAGCTTTCGTTGCCGAGCCCCAGGAACTTGACGCGGTACGGCGCGGAATGCCCGTTGGCGGCCCGCTCCGCACCCGCGGTCGTGCCGGCGTCTGCGGTCATGTACGCCATCCAGTCGGCGGCTTCCTTGACGCTGCCGGAGCCCATGTTCACGGAAATATAGGCCTCGGACCCGATCTGTCCGATGAAGTCGAAGAATTCGTCGGTTCCGAAGTCGTTCTTCTCGAGCGCGTTGCCCCAGCTGCCGTTGACCGTGACCGCGCGTTTCGCGCGTGGGCCGACGCCATCGCGCCAATGATATTCGTCGGCGAAGCAGCCGCCGGGCCAGCGGACGCTCGGCACCCTTAGCGCCTTCAGCGCGGTGACGACGTCGCTGCGGATGCCGCGAACGTTCGGGATCGGCGAGCCCTCGCCCACCCACACGCCGCCATAGATGCCCGTGCCCAGGTTCTCGGCGAACTGTCCGAAGATGTTGCGGTCGATGCGTGGGCCGGTGCCGTCGGCCTTGACCGTGACGGCGACCGTCAACGCGGCCTGTTGCGCCGATGCGGCCGTGCAAGTGATCGCCGCCGCAATCGACGCCCCAAGAAGCGTTCTGATGCCGCGCGCACCTCCAGCAGAGGCGTAGATCGTTGACCTGCTCCTGCTTCGTCGGTCGATGCCTGAGCCTGCCACTACTCAGCCCCCCGACGCTACGATCCGTGGCAACGATCGGATCGGCTCCACGTAGATGTTGCGAAACCAGGTCTCCGCGCCCTCGGATTGCAGCTGGATCTGTCCGTGCGTGAGCGGACGGCGCACGCCGTCGGCGGCAATCGTGGCCATGTTGCGCACTTCCGCTACCGGGACGCCGTTCACGACATGCACCGCCCGGTCGCCGAGCACATAGAGGTCGAGCGTGTTCCACGCGCCCGTGGGACGTTCAGCATCGGTGGCAGCTTCGACGTTCCACGTCGGCGTACCGTTGATCATCTCCACGCTGCGTCCGCCCAGACGGTAGCGGAGATAGGGCGCGATCAGCGTTGGATCGAACGACACGTCGGCGTGTGCCCGCGTCTGCGTGCCGACCATCACGATCATCCCCGTGGAGCCCTTTATGATCTCGAACTCGACCGACGGTCGCCACGTCCCGAACACGTCGCCTGGCCTGCCATGCGTGTGGTAGAGGAGGCCGTTGTTGGGCGGCTGGGTCTCACGCGGCGCCCAAGTCTGCTTTCCCCATTTGTACTCAAGCCGCAGGTGATAGTTGGCCAGATCGGCTTGGTGCACCAGGCTGCCCCAAGTCTGTCCCTTCACCCAGATCGCGGGGCCGCCATCCACCTGCCGCACCGCAAAGTCGGCTGACATGTCGCGGCTGATGCCGATCGGTTTGTCCGCCGCAGTGGCGCGATAGGTGATCGCCGGGTCGGCATAGCCAAGCCAAGGCGTCCATCCAGTAAGGTTGTGGCCGTCGAACAGCGGCGTCGCCTTGCCTGTCGCGCGGGGTACGTCGACCAAGGTCAGGCGCTGCGGCGCGCGCGCCGGCTTTCCGGCAACCGCCCGTGCCTGCTCCATGGAGCCTTGCGCCAGCGTCGGCCCCGACGCGAGTGACAGCGCTAGCGGCAATGCGTGACGGAAGACCATGACATATCCCGCGTGATGAGGCAGCGGTCTTATTAGCCACTCGCAGCGCCGTACAGCCGATTTCACACCTCGACGTCCAAAGCCAACCTGGTGCCTGCAGCACGGCGCAGCCACCAGGGATGACCCAGATGCGGACCTTCGAGGAACCTGAACCGAATGCCGGAATCGGACACCCATTCAGGTTCGCAGTGGGCGCGAACTCGCCGTGGCGAAGTTCTTCTCGCTCGCGTCGTGGAGGTCGTGCTTCTGCGAGGCAAACGAGCAGAGAGCCGGAAGCGATCTCGGCTCCTCGCGTCAACCGAGCGGCGCCTTGATCGTGCAGATCAGTCCGTGTGGGAGAAAGCGCATCTGGACCGGACCACCAAGCTCCATCGAGAGCGCACGCTCAATCAGTCGCGAGCCGAAGCCTCGCGCCTCCGGCAGCGTGACGGGAGGGCCGCCATGCTCGGACCAGGTAATGCAAAGCCTCTTCGGATCTCCGGGTGCAACGGTCCATCGAAGCGTCACACGGCCTTCATCGTTGGAAAGGGAGCCGTATTTGACGGCGTTGGTGCACAGCTCGTGGAAGGCCAGCGCGAGCGAGACAGCCGTCGGAGGCGGCAGCAGAATATCCGGACCGTCGAGATCGATACGCGCGCGGTCGGCACCGCATCCCGGACCGGCGACCTCCGCAGCGAGGACACGAAGTGACGCCGAGGTCCAGTCCTGGCGCACCAGCAGGTTGTGGGCCGACGCGACCGCAGCCAGCCGCGCCTCGAATGCGCGTCGCGCGGCCGGGGTCGCCTGATCGCCCCTGAAGGATTGCTGCGCCAGGCTCTGGACGACCGCCAGCGTGTTCTTGACCCGATGATTGAGCTCGTCGAGCAACAATCGCTGGTGCGCCTCACCGCGCTTGCGATCGGTGATGTCCACAGCCGCCATTGCGAATCGCGGAGCTTCCGGCGGACTGCCGGCGATGGGGCTGATCGTCACCGCGAACCACCGGGTGCCCGTCGCCGTCTCGATCGATCGCTCCACGTTGGACGGCGGTCCGCCCGCCTCCATCGCCCGCAGCCGCTCGAGCAGCCCGGGGTCGGCGCTCGCCGGATCAACGTCGCTGATGTTCTTGCCGGCAAGGTCGTCGCCGCCGAAGAGCTCCTCGAGCGCGGCGTTGGCGGTCAGGTATCGCATGTCGCTGCCGCGACGTTCGATGATCGAAGCGAGCAGTCCCTCCGTATGGAAGAAGGCGCGCAGCGTCGCTTCGTTCTCGCGAACCGCTTCCGCGCTCCTGCGCTCGGCGACGAGCGTGTCCAGCTGCCGGGTTCCCCACAGCGCAAGCGCGGCCAAGAGGATAACGGTCACCGCAGTGGTGAACACCATGCGGAAGTCCCCCGGATACAGCCCGAGCCGGGAACCGCGCAGCGCCAGTGCGGCAACGCCGACCGGGATGAGGATGACTACCGGCAGCAGCCATCGTGCGGCGGACGCACCCACGCTCCGGCCAACAAGTAGGCTGACCCACCCGCCGCCAGGCCGCGCCGCGAGCACGCCGACCGATAGGCCACCGAGGGCCAGCGCCGTCGGGATCGAGACCTGGGTAAAGCCCAGCACGCCGCTGAGCGGCGCGATCGCATAGAGGTGACTAAGCAGCGCCACCGTCACGAGGAGGAGGACCGACGTCGCACAGGCCGAAAGGATCAGACCGGACGCTCGATCCGCCGAGCGGATGAGGAGCAGCGCCACCGCGATCAGCGCGAACGCCGCCGCGGTGGGCTCGGCCATGCGTCCCGGATGGACGTAGCTGCCGCCCTGCGCGGCGACGGAGGCGGCGAACAGCAAATGATCGGTGCCGAAGTCGGCTCCCGTCCAATGCTGTGCGAGAGTCTGCGCGGCCAGGGCGAGGACGAGCGCGGCCAGCGGGCGATCGGGGATGCAATGGCCCGTCCACCGCACCGACCCGGCGACCGCCAGACCTGCCAGCATAGCGCAGACCGCCGTCAGGGGCTGCATCGCACTGCCCGAGGCGTAGAGCCGCGTCAGGACGCCAACGCCGATCGACCATCCCAGAAGCGCGACGCTCCCGAGGACGAGGACGAACACCGCACTGGCCCCCACCACAACGTCCAGTCTCGTGGGCCGCTCCCCGCACCCCGGCAGACCGCGGACCTTCTCTTCACTCAGCGAAGCCGTTCCCATCCCGCTCGACTTCTTCGCCACCTCGGACCCTCAACCTTCGGGCGCATGACAGATCCCCGCCGCCCTCGCCAATCATTCAAGGAATTGAGATCGCGTTCTGTGTCAATAACTTGCAGCTTCAGAACGGGGATCGACGCTTCGGCTCCTTGACGAGCGCCCGACGGGGCCTCTCACACATTGTAGCCCCAACTCGCAGGGGATGGCATGTCATGAAGGTCGCACCGCTCGCTTCCGCGCTTCTCCTGGTCGCGACGGGCTCGACCTGTAATGGCCTGGCGGCGGAACAATAACGAGAGCCGTCCTCACCCATCGCCTGGCTGAAGCCGGTCGAACATGCTGCTGCCGTGGCCAAGATCGCGGCCGAATGAACGCCGGAAGCTCACCCGCAGACTGGATGAGAAACCGGGTGACTCGCAAACGCGCAGGATCGCGGTCGCCGCGTCGAAGTGATAGCGTGGCGCCATGCGGATCAAGGCCGGGACGGACGTGGAGCGCAGCCTGCTGGGGCCGCTGCTGGAAGGGCGGGGTTGCGGCGAGTGCACCATCTGCTGCACCACGCTGAAGGTGGACACGCCCGACTTCCGGAAGCCGGCGGGCACGCCGTGCGTCCACGTCGGTGCGGGGGGATGCGCGATCCACGCCGTCCGCCCGCACATCTGCCGCACCTGGTATTGCGGCTGGCGCCGCGTCGCCGCGCTGCCCGAGGCGGCGCGACCCGACCGTTCGGGCCTGCTCGTTTCCGTCAGCTTCGTTCGCGAACCGCGCAACTGCCTGGAGGGCGTGTCGATCAACGTGCGGCTGCTGGCCGGCAGCACGGCGATCGAGGACGGCACGGCCGCGGCGGTGCTGGATGCGCTGTGCGCACGCCTGATCCCGGTCTGGTTCAGCGACGGGTCGAGCAAGATGCTGATGCACCCGGCGAACGACGTGGCGCAGCACGTCATCGCCGGGACGGAGCCGCCGGCACGGCTCGCCGCGGAAGTGAACGCCTGGCGCGCGCGCTACGCCATGTTCGTGCCCGCGGAAGGCCGCGGATCGGCATAGCTGCCGAACGCGCGGGCGAGCGCGTCCTTGCTGTCGCGGCGCGCGTTGGCGGCGATCGGCGACGCCGGCCAGGCATTGAAGGCGTGGAATCCGCCGGGATAGACGTGAAGCTCCACCGGCACGCCCGCGCGCATCAGCCGGCGCGCATAGTCGATGTCCTCTTCGAGGAAGAGGTCCAGCCAGCCCGTTGCGATATAGGCCGGCGGCAGCCCGGCGAGGTCGCCGGCGCGGGCCGGCGCGGCATAGGGCGACACGCCCGCGCCGCCCGGCTCCCCGCCGAGCAGCGCGGACCAGCCGAAGCGGTTGCTCTGCGCCGTCCAGACGAACTCGCCGGTGAAGGGGTGCGGATCGGGCGTCACGCAGGTGCGGTCGTCGAGCATCGGATAGATCAGGTGCTGGAACGCCAGCCGGTGCTCGCCCCTGTCGCGCGCCAGCAGCGCCAGCGCGGCGGCGAGCCCGCCCCCGGCGCTCTCGCCCATCACGCCGACCCGGGCCGGATCGATGCCTTCCGGCCCGGCCTGCCGCATCAGCCACGCCAGCGCGGCGTAGCAATCCTCCACGGCGCCGGGGAAGCGCGTCTCCGGCGCCACGCGATAGTCGACGGACAGGATGCAGCAGCGCAGGTCGGCCGCCAACGGCAGGTGAGCGCCTTCGAGGTCCGCCGACCGGCCCGCCACGAAGCCGCCGCCGTGGATGTGGAGGATGCACGGCAGCGGCCCCGCCGCATCGAGCGGGCGGTAGAGCCGTGCGGACACGTCCGGCGCACCGGCGGGGCCGGGCAGCGTCCGCTCGGCCACGCCGGTCCGCGCGCGATCCGCCGGCTCGACCGGCACCCATGGCGGACGGTTGCGGATCGCGGGCAGCAACGCCTCGGTCAGGTCGATCGTGGGGAAGAGGTCCAGCATCGGCGCGAGCGCCGGTTCCACCAGTGATCGGCTCCGGTTCGACGCCACGTCTTCCCCTCCGGTGCCCATTGCCCACCTTCGAGCATGGCGGCCGGCCTGACCGTTGTCACGGATCGAACTTACCCGGGAAGTGCGCGCGCATCTTCGAAGCGGATTGCCTTCTCGTATTCGATAAGGTCTTGCCCGCCTTCCGCCGCCGTGGCGATCGCGTTGCCCTGACACGCCTGCGCGGCGCACCACGCTCCGCCCGTCTTCGCGGCCATTCGAGGGCACGTCGAGGAGGACGTCACGCCGCCGGTGCGGTGTGACGAGGACTATCGTCTCATTCGCATCCACCAGCGCAATTATGGAACCTCGACATCGGCATCGTCCATGGCCGTCGCCGCGATCCGCGGCGCTGGGGATTGGTGAGGGCGATGCGTTCGGCGAGGCGTTGCGCCAGCGTCCGCGGGATGCGGCCGCCCGGAACGATCATGCCCGGGTCGAGCGTCGCGAAGCCCGCCGAGAAAGATGGGGCGCCGCTTAAACCCGACGACGCTGCCGCCGCCGCTCGCGCCGCGCTTCGAGCTCGCACTGCACAGATCCCTCGTCAGCGCCTTCGCACGCGATCCTTTTCCTCGCGAAGTCGACGTCATGATCGATCCTCGCCGCCGGCGTGTCGGCGACGAGGATCCTGTCAGGACGCGGCCGGTGCGCCCGGTGGCTCAGGCGATGTGGTAGTCGAAGGCGTTCACGCGCAGCGATTCCAGCGGGTCATGGGCGCCGTGCGTACCCGGCATCGTCGACAGGACCGCGTCGAGCGTCGGCGCTGCCGTCCCCGGCCGCTCCTTCGGATCGATCGGGACGACCTCGATCGGCGTGAAGATGCCGTCGCCCGTGGTGATGAAGAAGTTGTCGGCGGTGAAATCCTCCGCCAGCGTCTTCTCGAAGGTCAGGAAGGTGCGCCACTGCAGCTGGTCGCCCTCCCCGTCGCCGTCGACCTGCAGCCGCACGTCGTCGCCGTCCTGAACGAGCCGGAGCAGATCGTAGGCGAACAGGTTCGTGCCGTCCTGCACCCAGGGCAGCAAGCCGTTCAGCTGCATACGGTCGCCCCCGGCCCCGGTCTCGAAATCGCCGACGACATTGGCAAGGCGGTCGATCTCGCCGAGGTATACGTCGGTCCAGCGGACCCACAGCGTATCCCGTCCGTCGCCCAGCGTGATGTCCAAGCTGGTTTCTGCCAGCCCGCCCATGCCGACCCTCAGCTCGTCGTCGCCGTCGCCTGCATCGATGACGCCGGTCTTCTGCCCGCTGAAGTAGATCGAGTCGTTGCCCGCCCCACCGAGGACCGTCACGTCGTCCACGTTGCGGTACCTATCGGCGAAGAAGCGCGGATTGTAGACCGGCCCGCTGGCGTATTCGAGCACGTCGTCGCCGTCGCCGCCGTCGATCACGATGGTCTGCGGACCGATGTCGCCGATCCGGAACACCGCCAGCCCGTCGCCGCCGCCGTCGCCGAAGAAGCGGTCGTTGCCGCCTTCGGTGTCGCGGATGATGTTGCTGGCATCGTTGCCGCGGACCAGGTCGTCGAAGGCGGTAGTCACCACGTTCTCGAAGTTGCGGATCGTATCCTTCCCGCCGCCGCCGGTGTCCTGCGTCTCCGTCACGCGCAGGTCCAGCGTGATGCCCGAAGCTGCGCCGGCGAAGCTGACCGTGTCCGCCCCGTAGCCGCCGTCGAGCCAGTCGTCGCCCTCGCCGCCGTTCACGGTGTCGTCGCCCGCCCCCGCGGAGAGATAGTCGTCGCCCGCGCCGCCCTGCAGCACGTCGTAGCCCGCCGCGGTCTCTACCCGGTCGTCGGCATCGCCGCCGTGGAAGCGCAGCGTCTCCACGCTGGTGACGGAGCCGGCGACCTGCCCGTCGAACAGGACGTCGTTCTTCGCCGCGGTGTCGCG
Source organism: Sphingomonas corticis (assembly GCF_012035195.1). Classification (GTDB taxonomy): domain Bacteria; phylum Pseudomonadota; class Alphaproteobacteria; order Sphingomonadales; family Sphingomonadaceae; genus Sphingomonas; species Sphingomonas corticis. The sequence goes on along the minus strand of NZ_JAAVJH010000006.1, from coordinate 168,861 downwards.
GATGTCGATGCGGATCGCCTCCTTGCGGCCGGCATAGAAGAGGACGCCCAGGTCCACCCCCTCGCCGCCGTCCAGCGTATCGCGGCCGCTAGCGCCTCGGGCCAGTCGTTGTGCCCGTCGATCAGCGGGGTCGCCTTCAGCACCCGCGCGATACGGGCAGCTTCGTCCTGCGCGGCACCGTGTCGTGCGCCGGATCGGCCGTCTGCCGCTGCTCCCCGTGCAGGTTCAGCATCACTTCCATCAGCGTTTCGTCGGCACTCGACATCACACCAGCCTCCGCCTCGTCGCGGCTCCGGATCACAGGGTCGCGAGGTAATCCGCCGCGATCCCCCGCGCCTCGTCGGCATCGAAGCTGCCGGGCGACAGGCACAGTTCCAGCCACAGTCCGTCGATCAGGGCGGCGACGCCGATCGCGGCCGGACGCAGCCGTGCGGCAGGCACGCCGCACGCCGCCAGCAATTCCTCGATCCGCTCGCGGAACGCCGCGTAATGGTGGCCATGGCGCGCCATGATCCCGGCGTCGCGGCGGGCGAGGTTCCACAGCGCGATCCAGGTCGCCAGCAGTTCCGGGTGCGCGATCGGCGGGGCGAGATTGGCGGCCACGTAGGCCGCGAGCCGCGCGCGCGGGTCCTCGCCCGCCGATGCGACGGCGCTTGCCAGCGTCTCGTCGACTCGCCCGGCGACGTGATCGTAGGCGGCCTCCACCAGCCGGTCGACGCCGCCGAAATGGTGCGTCACCAGGCCAGGCGACACGCCGGCCGCGGCGGCGATCGTCCGCACCGAGGCGCCCGCCGCGCCGCGCTCGGCCAGCACGCGCACCGCCGCCTCGACCAGGTCCCGCCGGCGCGCCGCCGCGCTCGTCCGCTTGCCCGGCACCGTCACCTGCTATACGATCGTGCAACAATCACGCGAGTGCCCCCATGCATCGTTCGGCCGACCTGCCCTACGCCGATCCCGACGCGGATTGGAGCCTGCCGGCCTGGATCTACACCGATCCCGAGTTCCTCGACGTGGAAACCGCGCGCATCCTGCGCCCCTCGTGGCAGATCGTGTGTCACGAGAGCGATATCGCCGCGCCGGGCGACTGGCGCACGCTGGCGTACCTGGGAGAGAATGTCGTCGTGGTGCGCGGCGCGGACGGCGCGATCCGCGGCTTCCACAACGTGTGCCGGCATCGCGCGATGCGGCTGGTGGAGGGCGACAGCGGCTGCGCGCGGAAGCTCGTCTGCCCCTATCACGCCTGGGCCTATGATCTCGACGGGCGGCTGACCGGCGTGCCGATGCGCGCCGACTATCCCGCGCTCGACATGGCCGCGACGGGGCTGGTGCCGGTCGAGGTCGATCGCTGGCGCGGCTTCGTCTTCGTGCGGCTGGAAGACGACGGCGGACCGTCCGTGGCGCAGATGATGGCGCCCTACGACCACGAGGTCGCACCGTACCGGTTCGAGGAGATGCGCCGGATCGGCGACGTGCGCGTGCGCGAGCGGGCGGTGAACTGGAAGAACGTCGGCGACAATTATTCGGACAACCTCCACATTCCCGTCGCGCACGACGGCCTGACGCGATTGTTCGGCAAGAGCTACGCCATCGAGGCCGCCGGCTATGTCGACAGGATGTCGGGGCGGCTGGTCGACCGGCCGTCGAACGATCCGTGGGAGCGCTTCTACCAGGCGCACCTGCCGCGGGTCGATCACCTGCCCGAGGATAACCAGCGGCTGTGGCTCTACTACAAGCTGTGGCCGAACATGGCGTTCGACATCTACGCCGACCAGATCGACTTCATGCAGTGGCTGCCGCTCTCGCCGACCACCTGCCTGCTGCGCGAGATGGCCTTCGCCATGCCCGACGAGCGCCGCGAGATGACGCTGGTGCGCTACGCCAACTGGCGCATCAACCGCACCGTCAATGCCGAGGACACCTGGCTGATCGAGCGCGTGCAGCAGGGCATGGCCTCGTCCAGCTACCAGGTCGGCCCGATCGGTGCGAGCGAGGTGTGCCTGCGCAGCTTCGCGGCGAAGGTGCGCCACCGCATTCCGGAGGCGCGGCTGCATCGCCCGCCCCCGCCGGGCTGGTCGCGGAACCCCGCGTCGCCACTGCGCAGGCAGGGACCCATGCCGGTCGAATAGCGGAAGACGGTCGGACACGGCTGCGCCATCGCTGGGTCGAGATGATGTGGCGGACCGAACAGAGATGGATCCCTGCCTGCGCAGGGACGACGGGGGAATCGGGGCATGACCAAGCGATACGACGCACTCATCATCGGCGGCGGGCACAACGGGCTCGTGTGTGCCTTCTATCTCGCGCGCGCCGGCCTGAAGGTCCGCGTACTCGAGCGGCGCCATGTCGTCGGGGGCGCGGCGGTGACGGAGGAATTCCACCCCGGCTTCCGCAACTCCACCGCCAGCTACACCGTCAGCCTGCTGCGCCCCAAGGTGATCGCCGACATGCGGCTGCACGACCGCGGCTATCGCATCATCGAGCGGACGATCAGCAACTTCTTCCCCTTTCCGGACACCTATCTGACGCTGGGCGGCGGAACGCAGCGCACGCAGGAGCAGTTCGCGCGCTTCAGCACGAAGGACGCCGCCGCCTATCCCGCCTATGACGCGGCGCTGGAGAAGGTGGCTCAGGTCCTGCGCGACCTGGCGCTGAAGACACCCCCCAATGTCGGCGGCGGGCTGGTCGAACTCGTCGCCGCCGCGCGCCAGGGCTGGCCGCTGGCGAAGCTCGACATCGCGGCGCAGCGCGACCTGCTCGACGTCTTCACCAAGTCCGCTCGCGACTTCCTCGACGGCTGGTTCGAGGACGACCACGTCAAGTCCGCCTTCGCCTTCGACGCGGTGGTCGGCAATTTCGCCGGCGTCTCGACCCCCGGCTCGGCCTACGTCCTCCTCCACCACGTGTTCGGCGAGGTGAACGGCAAATACGGCGCGTGGGGCCATTCGGTCGGCGGCATGGGCGCGATCACGCAGGCGATGGCGGCGGCGTGCCTCGACGCGGGCGTGGAGATCAGCCTGGAGGCGCCGGTCGCGAAGGTGCTGGTGGAGGGCGGCAGGGCCGCGGGCGTACGCCTCGACAGCGGGGAGGAGATCGCCGCGGGCATCGTCGCCGCCAACGTCGGCCCGGCGATGCTGTATCGCGGGATGGTCGACGCGCACGAGCTGCCGGACGATTTCCGGCGCCGCATCGCGGGGTTCAAGACCGGGTCGGGCACGTTCCGCATGAACGTGGCGCTCAGCGAGCTGCCCGACTTCACCGTCCTTCCCGGCAAGGAGCGGGCGGAGCATCACACCGCGGGCATCATCATCGCGCCGGGCATGGACTACATGGACCGCGCCTACGACGACGCGCGGGTCCACGGCTGGTCGAAGGAACCTATCGTCGAGATGAAGCTGCCGACGACGGTGGACGACAGTCTCGCGCCGCCGGGGATGCACATCGCCAGCCTGTTCTGCCAGCAATTCGCGCCCGAGCTGCCGGACGGCAGAAGCTGGGACGACGTGCGCGAGGCGGTGGCCGACCACATCATCGACACCGTCGACCGGCACGCGCCCAACTTCAGGCGGTCGGTCATCGCCCGCCAGATCCACTCGCCGCTCGACCTGGAGCGCAAGTTCGGCCTGGTCGGCGGCGACATCTTCCACGGGCGCATGAGCCTGGACCAGTTGTGGTCGGCGCGCCCGGTGCTCGGCCACGGCGACTATCGCGCGCCGCTCCCGGGCCTCTACCTGTGCGGATCGGGCGCGCATCCCGGCGGCGGCGTCACCGGAGCGCCGGGGCACAATGCCGCGCACGAGATCCTGAAGGACCGCAGCGTCATCGGCCGCCTGCGCCGCCGCGCCTGACCCACCAGTAGACCGGCACGCCCGCGGCCAGCAGCGCGAGCGCCCAGCCGTTCGCCTCCCACCCGAGGCCGTAGGAGAGCCACGCCACGAACCCGGCGGACACCAGCGCCGCGGCGCGCCCCGCCGCGTCCCCGCGCAGCAGCGCGACGCCGGCGAGCGCGCTCGCGAAATAGGCCAGCATCCCCGCCGCCAGCGACACCGCGGCGACGAAGGCGAACAGGTCGCCCATGCCGCGGGTGTAGTTGGCCAACGTGACGCCCGTCACCAGCAATCCCGCCAGCAGGTGCGCGCGGACGGGGACGCCGCGCGCATTCTCCCGCCCGAACCAGCGCGGGAATACCCCGCCCCGGGCCATCGCGCGCGGCACCTCGCCCTGCAGCAGCACGAAGCCGTTGAGCGCGCCCAGCGCGCTGACCGCGGCGAACAGGGCGACGACCTGCGCCGTCGCGCCGCCGAAGGTACCGCCCAGGAAGTCGGCGACCGGCGCGGGCGAGGCGGCGACCGCCGCGCGCGGCATCAGCGCGGTGATCGCACCCGACACGACGAGGTAGATCGCGCCCACCGCGGCGGTCCCGATCAGCGTCGCCCGGGGCACCGTGCGCGCGGGGTCGTGCATCCGGTCCGCCGGCACCGTCGCCGATTCGACGCCCAGGAACCCCCAGAACGTCAGCGCCGCCGCACTCGCCACCGTCCCCGCCGCCAGCGGCACCGGCGCCTCGTGCACCACCGCCCCCGCCCCGCGCGTCAGCAGCAGCCACGCCGCCAGCAGCGCGACGCCGGCGAGGGGCACCAGCTTCAGCGCCATGGTCGCGACCTGCACCCGTGCCGCCGCCTCGACCCCGCGGACGTTGACCAGCACCATCAGCCACACGATCGCTACCGCCACGATCGCGGCGTGCGGCGCCAGCGCGGGAAAGGCGAAGCTGAGCGCGCTGACCACCGCCACCGCGACCGCGCCGTTGCCGGCCCAAATCAGCGTCCAGTAGCTCCACGCCGTCGCGAAGCCGACCGCCGGCCCGAACGCCGCGTCGGCATAGGCGTAGGGGCCGCCCGCGCGCGGCACCCGGGCGGCGAGACGCGCGAAGACGAACGACAGCGCCATGGCGCCCGCGATCGTCATCACCCAACCCCAGGTGGCGTTGGCCCCCAGCGGCGCCAGCGTCGCGGGCAGGAGATAGATGCCCGAGCCAATGAGGTTGCCCATCACGAGCGCCAGCGCGCCCCAAAACCCCAGCGCCCGGCTTGATCCGGCTTTCGCGCCGTGGTCTGCTTCCAAATCCATGCTCCTTGGTGATTCCTCCGGCCCCGCCCGTTTCCCACCGATGCTAGTCGACGCCGCGCTGGCGCTCCATGACAATCGGCTGGAGGTCGCCGAGCCGCTGCTCCGCCGGTATCTGAAGCGCGATCCGTTCGACGCGCGAGCCATCCGGATGCTGGCGGAACTCGCCGGCCGTATTGGGCGCAACCGCGACGCGGAAACGCTGCTGCGCCGCGCGCTGGAACTCGCGCCCGGCTTCACCGCCGCGCGCGCCAACCTGGCCATCGTCCTGTACCGTCAGAACCGCCCGACGGAGGCGCTGGCCGAACTCGACGCGCTGCTGGCCGACGAGCCCGAGCATTTGGGCCACGCCAACCTCAAGGCCGCGGCACTCGGCCGGCTCGGCAGCTTCGAGGAGGCGATCGGCCTCTACGAGCGCGTCCTCGCCGCCGCACCGGCGCAGCCCAAGGTGTGGATGAGCTACGGCCACATGCTGAAGACGATCGGGCGGCAGGAGGACGGCGTCGCCGCCTATCGTCGCGCAACCGGCCTGCGCCCGGCGTTGGGCGAGGCGTGGTGGAGCCTCGCCAATCTAAAGACGGTCCGCTTCGACGATGCCGATATCGCGGCGATGGAGGCGGAACTGACGGGCGAGATCGCCGAGGAGGATCGCTTCCACCTCGACTTCGCGCTGGGCAAGGCGTTCGAGGATCGCGGGCTCGCCGACCGCGCCTTCGCGCACTATGCCGCGGGCAACGCGCGGCGCCGCGCGCAATTGTCCTACGATGCCGACGAGACCGGGAGGTTCGTCGATGATGCGATCGCGGTGGCGACGCCGGATTTCTTCGCGGCGCGCGCCGGCTGGGGCTGCCCCGCGCCCGACCCGATCTTCATCCTGGGGATGCCGCGCGCCGGCTCGACGCTGGTCGAGCAGATCCTCGCCAGCCACTCGCAGGTCGAGGGCACGACCGAGCTGCCCGACCTGCCCGCCATCGCGCGTCGGATCGCCGACTATCCGGCGGGTCTCGCCGCGCTGACGCCGGAGCGCGCACGGGCGCTGGGCGAGGAATATCTCCGCCGCGCCGCGGTGCAACGCCGCACCGACCGCCCGCGCTTCGTGGACAAGCTGCCCAACAACTGGGCGCACGTGGCGCTGATCCGCGTGATCCTGCCCAATGCGACGATCATCGACGCGCGCCGCGACCCGCGCGCCTGCTGCTTCTCAAACTTCAAGCAGCATTTCGCGCGCGGCCAGGGCTTCAGCTACGCGCTGGACGACATGGGCCGCTACTATCGCGACTATGTCCGCCTGATGGCGCACGTCGACGCGGTGCAGCCCGGGCGCGTGGTGCGCGTGATCCACGAGGCGCTGGTCGACGATCCGGAACCGCGCATCCGCGCCCTGCTGGACGCCGTGGGCCTGCCTTTCGAGCCCGCCTGCCTCGCCTCCCACCGCACCGAGCGCGCGGTGCGCACCGCATCGTCCGAACAGGTGCGGCAGCCGATCTTCAAGGGCGGAGACCGGGCGTGGCGCCCGTTCGCGGCGCATCTCGGCCCATTGGAGGCGGCACTGGGCGACGTGATCGATCGCTATCCGGACGTTCCGGCGTTCGCGGCGCGCGAGTGCTGAGACCCGCGCGACGACTCCGCTCGAAACGAACGGGATGGGTGCGCAGCCCCGGCGAATGTTGAGAGTGTTGAGGCGCTGGCGCGGTTTTCGCGGGGGACGCGCCGGTGAAGCGACAGCAGCGCGACACCGGAGCGACACCGGCGCTCCTGCGCGCACGGGGATCGTCGGGAGGGTGTCGGCGGCCATGCGGACGGGATTAGAGGCATGGGCCGGTGTAGGACAGCGACGGTGCCGGCGATCGGCGTCGGCGCGGCGGCTTCCGGCAGGCGTGTCCGCCAGGCCACACATGCCGACCATTGCGTGCCGCTCGCGCAAGCCCGATTGACCGACGTTCCACCGCAGCGCAGCATATCGTCACATCGGCGCAACAATGCGGGGAACGTTGTGATGGGCTTCAAGCGGCGCGTGCTCGTTCAGCTCCTGGCCTCTGCGACGATCGCCGGCCCGGCCTTCGCGCAGGAGGTTCCCGCAGGCAGCGGCAGCGGGCAGACGACCCAGGCGGACGTTCCCTCGCAGCAGGCCCCCAGCGACGTGGACGGCGACATCATCGTCACCGCGCAGAAGCGTGACGAGAACATCCAGAACGTGCCGATCAGCATCCAGGCGATCGGCACCCGGCGGCTGGACCAGCTGAACGTCTCCAACTTCACCGAATATACCCAGCTCCTCCCCTCCGTCGCGTTCCAGTCGAGCCAGCCGGGCGTCACCACCGTCTACATGCGCGGCGTGGCGTCGGGCGGCGACGGCAACCATTCGGGCTCGCTGCCTTCCGTCGGCACCTACCTGGACGAGCAGCCGGTGACGACGATCGGCGGCACGCTGGACGTCCACATCTACGACATCGCCCGGATCGAGAGCCTGGCCGGGCCGCAGGGCACGCTGTACGGCGCGTCGAGCCAGGCGGGCACGATCCGCATCATCACCAACAAGCCCGACACCGCCGGCTTCTACGGCCGGGTCGACGGTGAGGTGAATTCGGTGAAGGCCGGCGGCATCGGCTTCACGACCGAGGGGATGGTCAACATTCCGCTCGGCGAGCGGGCCGCGCTGCGCGTCGTCGGCTTCTACCAGCGCGATGCCGGCTTCATCGACAACGTGCCGGGCACGCGCAGCTTCCTGCCGCAGCCGGGCGGGATCACCGTCGACAACGACGATTTCGTCGAGAAGGACTATAACGACACCGAAACCTACGGCGGGCGCGCCGCGCTGAAGATCGACCTGGACGACAGCTGGACCGCGACGCCGACGCTGCTCTACCAGGAGCAGCGCAGCCACGGCGCCTATGCCTTTGACGCGCAGGTCGGCGACCTGCAGGTGCAGCGCTTCTATCCCGAGTTCCGCCGCGACCGCTTCGCCCAGGCGGCGCTGACGATCGAGGGGCAGCTCGGCAACTGGGATGTCACCTATGCCGGCGCGCTGCTGGACCGCAAGGCGCTGCAATCGAGCGACTATACCGACTATTCCGAGGCGTACGACAACCTCTACAGCTCGGTCGGCGGGCTGGCCGGCTATTTCTACTATCAGGACAATGCCGGCAACACGATCGACCCGCGCCAGCGCGTCATCGGCCGCGACCACTTCAAGAAGCTGAGCCAGGAGGTGCGCGTCGCGTCCCCCGCGGACGAGCCGTTCCGCCTGGTCGCCGGCGCCTTCTACCAGCGGCAGAGCAACCTGATCTTCCAGGACTATCAGATTCCGAACCTGGGCACCGACGTGTCGGTCAACGGCTACCCGGGCACCTTGTGGCTGACGCGGCAGCATCGCGTGGACAAGGACTATGCCATGTTCGGCGAGGCGAGCCTGGATCTCACCCCGCGGTTCACGATCACCGCGGGCGTGCGCGGGTTCATCTACGACAATTCGCTGGTCGGCTTCTTCGGCTTCGGCCGCAACCCGGGCGTCGATCCCGACGACGGCCGACCGTTCACCGCCACCCCCTTCAACGCCGCGGGCAGCAGCCGGACCGGGGTGGCGGGCTGCTACGTCGCGGGCGGGGGCACGCTGCGCGACGCGGTGGGCGGCGGCGGGGCGATCCCGGCGTTCCTGACCAACGGCGACGTCGGCGCGATCCCCTGCGTGAACCTGGGCGTGTCGAACGGCGTGGCGGTGCAGCCGAAGAGCGCGGACGGCCAGGGCGTCACCTATCGCTTCAACGCGACGTGGAAGCCGACCGACGACGTCCTCCTCTACGGCACCTGGTCGCGCGGCTTCCGCCCCGGCGGGATCAACCGGCGCGGCGACGTGCCCGATTACGACGCGGACTTCCTGACCAATTACGAGCTGGGGTGGAAGACGACGCTCGCCGGCGGGGCGTTGCGCTTCAACGGCGCGGTGTACCAGCAGAATTGGGACCAGTTCCAGTTCAGCTTCCTGGGCGAGAACAGCTTCACCGTCATCCAGAACGGGCCGGACGCGCGCATCCGCGGCGTCGAGATGGACGCGAACCTGACCGCAGGCGGATTCACGCTGGGGGCGAGCGGGGCCTATACCGACGCGGTCACGCGGACCGACCTGTGCGCCACCGTCACCTGCGACGGCAGCGGCGACGACGTGGTGTCGCGATCGGGCACGCGCCTTCCCATCACCCCGCGGTTCAAGGCGAGCGCGACGGCGCGCTACACCGTGCCGGTCGGCGCCGCGAAGGCCTATGTGCAGGGGCTGGTGGCGCACCAGAGCTCGGCCGCGTCGGATATCCGGCGACGCGTGGTCGAGACCGGCACCGGGCGCCTGGTCGATCCCGCGCAGGAGATCGGCCGGCTGCCCGCCTTCACCACCGCGAACGTCGCGCTGGGCATGGAATGGGGCAATTACACGCTGGAGGTGTTCGCGCGGAACGTGACGGACGAGCGCGGACAGATCGCCCGCTTCGTCCAGTGCGGTTCCTGTTACCAGCGCCCCTACGCGGTCCCGATCACGCCGCGCCTGATCGGCATCAGGGGGGGAGCGAAGTTCTAGGCCGTCACGCGCCGAGGCGGTCCACCGCGGCCGCGAGGCGCCGGTCGAGCAGCGGAAGGAGTTCGGTCCACCCCGCCACGCCGTCGAGCGTGCCGCGGCCGTCGGAAACACCGCGAAGCCCCATCATCGGCACGCCGAAGCGCTGGCACGCGCGCAGCACCGCGAACGTCTCCATGTCGACCAGGTCGGCGTCGATCGCCGCGTAGCGATCGCCCGCGACGATATCGCTCCCCGTCGACAGCGTGGCGCAGGGCACGCCCGCGATCGGCGTCGGCAGCGCGACGACGGCCGGGTGGTCGGCGAACGGGGTGACGCCCGGCGCAAAGCCGATCGGCGACGCGTCCATGTCGCGCCAGGACACGGAGGCGATCTGGTACACGCCGCCCAGGTCGCAGCGGCGCGAGCCGGCGGAACCGAGCGACACGACGAGGTCGGGCAACGCGTCCGCGATCCGGAGCTGTTCCAGGCGGATCGCCGTGCCGATCGCCGCCTCCACCGGTCCGACGCCGGTTATCAGCGGGTCGATGCGCGCGCGCAGGTGCTCGCGATATTCGTGATTGGTCGCCATCACGAACAGGATGCGGCGGTCCGCCCGCAAATCCCCGTTCCTGCTGCTCATGGCGACCATCTCCCTCGTCCGGCGCCGGGCGGCGCGGGTGCCGGCCTACCGCAGTTCGGCCGGCGTGAGGAAGCGGCGGCTCTTGCGGGGCGACAATCGGCGAGCGGGGCGTTATCGACGCGGCGAACGGCGGCCGCCCGCACGGGAGCGGCGCCATCCAGCGGAGTACACGGCGCCATGACGTATCCCGACACCCAGCTCTTCATCGACGGCACCTGGCAGGATGCCGGGGACGGCCGCTCGCTGGCGGTGCTGAACCCCGCGACGGGCCAGGAGATCGGCCGCGTGGCGCACGCCGGCAAGGCCGACCTCGACCGCGCGCTGGCGGCGTCGGAGCGCGGGTTCGCGACCTGGCGGGACTTCACGCCGGCGCAGCGCAGCGCGATCATGCGCAAGGCCGCCGGGCTGATGCGCGAGCGCGCGGAGGAGATCGCCCGGCTGCTGACGCAGGAGCAGGGCAAGCCGCTGGCCGAGGCCAAGGGCGAGGCGATGGCCGCCGCGGACATCATCGAATGGTTCGCCGAGGAAGGCTTCCGCGTCTACGGCCGGCTGGTGCCCCATCGCAGCAACCTGGCGATCCGGCAGATGGTGGTGAAGGACCCGGTCGGCCCGACCGCCGCGTTCACGCCGTGGAACTTCCCGATCAACCAGGTGGTGCGCAAGATCGGCGCCGGCCTCGCCGCCGGCTGCTCGATGATCGTGAAGGCGCCGGAGGAAACGCCCGCCAGCCCCGCCGCGCTGATCCGCACGTTCCAGGACGCGGGCCTGCCCGAGGGCGTGCTGGGCCTCGTCTATGGCGATCCGGCGGAGATCTCCGAATATCTGATCGCCAGCCCGGTGATCCGCAAGATCACCTTCACCGGCTCCACCCCGGTGGGCAAGCTGCTGGCCGCGCAGGCGGGCAAGTACATGAAGCGCGTGTCGATGGAGCTGGGCGGCCACGCGCCGGTGATCGTGTGCGAGGACGCCGACGTCGAGCTGGCGGTGAAGAGCGCGGGCGCGGCCAAGTTCCGCAACGCGGGCCAGGTGTGCATCTCGCCCACCCGCTTCCTGGTCCATCGCAGCGTGGAAAAGGAGTTCGCCGCCGCGCTCGCCACGCTGGCCAAGGGCATCGCCGTGGGCGACGGACTGTCGCCCGAGACGCGCATGGGCCCGCTCGCCAACGACCGCCGGCTCGCCGCCATGGCCGAGTTCCAGCAGGACGCCGTGGCAAAGGGTGCGAGCGTGCTGACCGGCGGCGAGCGGATCGGCGAGGCGGGCAATTTCTGGCAGCCGACGGTGCTGACCGACGTCCCGCTGGAGGCGAAGCTGTTCAACGACGAGCCGTTCGGCCCGGTCGCGGGCATCCGCGCCTTCGACCGGCTGGAGGAGGCGATCGCCGAGTCGAACCGGCTGGCCTATGGCCTCGCCGGCTATGCCTTCACCCGATCGCTCGCCAACGCGGACCTGCTGGCGCGGCGCGTGGAGGTGGGCATGCTGTGGATCAACACGCCCGCGGCTGGGACGGCGGAGCTGCCGTTCGGCGGCGTGAAGGATTCGGGCTACGGCACCGAGGGCGGGCCGGAGGCGCTGGAAGCGTATCTGAACACCCGCGCGGTGGTGGTCGCCAACGTCTGACCGGGCGGTCGCGAGAAGGGGCGTGTCGTTTCAGGACTCGCCTCTTTTCCGACACTTGCGCGCCGCGCGGCGGGTGCGCACAAGAGTGGCGACGCGCCGGTGCGTGTGCTCCGTGCTGCGCGCGTCACCCTTCCCCTCACCGCTTCCAGTGGCGGACGTAGTCGACTTCCATCCGCTGCGGGAAGGCGGCGTCGTCCACGCCCTTCTGCCCGCCCCAATTGCCGCCGACGGCGACGTTGAGGATCAGCTGATAGGGCCGGGTGAAGGGCCATGCCTGCGCCCCGCCAGGCCGGTCGTTGGCGACGCGGAAGAAGGCGCGGTCGTCGACGCCGATCAGGATCGCGTCGGGCCGCCAGTCGAGCTGGTAGCGGTGCCAGGCGGTGCAGGCGTCGGGCAGCTTCACCTGCGCGCCGCGCTGCGTTCCCTTCGCATGGTTGTAGGCGCCGGTGTGCAGCGTGCCATGGACGGTGCCCGCGTCCCAACCGACCATCTCCATGATGTCGATCTCGCCCGCGTCCGGCCACTTGCCCGACGACGGCAGCATCCAGATCGCGGGCCAGATGCCGCGCCCGCACGGCAGCTTCGCGCGCACCTCGTAGAAGCCGTAGCCGAGCGGCGCGCGCGAGACGAGGCGCGCCGAGCTATAGTCCTGCCCGCCATAGTCCGCGGCGTCCGCCAGCCGCTCGCGCCGCGCCTCGATCACCAGCGCGCCCTTCTCCACCCGCGCGTTCTCGGCCCGATCGGCGCTGTAATATTGCTTCTCCGCATTGTGCCAGCCCTCGCGATTGCGCTCCGTGTCGAAGCGCCAGCGGCGCGTGTCGACGCGCGCGCCGTCGAACTCGTCGGCGAAGGCGGGCTTCGTCGCGGGTGCCTTCATCGGCGCATCATGGGCGTAGTTGGTGGCGCCCAGCGTGGCCGCCTGGAGCGCGAGGAGCAGCGGGATCATCGGTCTTCCTTCGGGTAGCGGCGCAGCGTCTGGCGGATCGCGCCGGGCCGGGCGGCGGCACCGGCATCGTTGACGAGGTGCGCGATCGTGCCCTTGCCGCCGCCCAGCGAAATGGTGGTGACGTTCTCGACCGTGACGCCGGGCGTGTCGGGCACCTCCACCGCGCTGGCCAGCACGATCGACGGGTCGGCGGTGAAATTGGCGTAGACGCCCATGCCGACCGCGCGATGGTGGCGGACGTGACCGGCGACCTTGTAGGCGGCCCAGCCACGCGGCGAATCGGCGCGCCACGCCCGCTGGCCCGGCGGATCGTAGGGCAGTTCGTTCTGGTAGAAGAAGGTGCGGCCGTGCTCGCCGTTCCACACCGTCTGCGCGGCGCGGAAATGCTCGACGAACAGGCCGTAGCAGGTGACGTGGTCGCCGTTGACGACCAGCCCGTGCTCGCCGCGGCTCTCGTCCCAGCCGACATGGACGCGCCCGCCGTCGCGGTCACCGTGGTCGGCGCGCCAGACCCACAGGTGATCCGCGACGACGTGGTGGCTGTTGATCTCCACGCAGGTACGCGCATTGCCGACCGCCGCGCCGCCGACGCGGAAGAACAGGTCGGCGAGCAACGTCGGCGCCGCCGCATGGTCCCGCCGCGCGCCTGCCGGGCCGACCTGCAGCAGCACCGGCGACATCGCCGCGCCGGCGTCGAACAACAGGCCGGCGATCGAGACGCCGGGCACGTCCGCCACCGTCATCGCCTCCGTGCCGCGTTCCGCCAGCAGCGTGGCGAGACCGAGGCCCAGTACCACCGTACCCGGGCGCACGACGCGCAGCGGCTCGGCGAGGCGGTAGATGCCGGGGGTCAGCAGCAGGTGGCGCCCGGCGGCGAGCGCGCGGTTCATCGTCGCCGCGGAGGTACCGGGACGGGCGATCAGGAAGTCGCCCAGCGGCAGGTGGCGCCCGGCGGGCGTCCCGACCCACGACACGCCGCGCGCGGCGCGGCGCAGCGCCGGCACGAAGACGCTCCACGCACCCGCGGGCGACACCGTCAGGAACGGCTTCTCTCGCACGACGGGCACGTGCGCCAGGCTGGTGTAGGGCGGATCGGGAAAGCTGGTGGCGGGCGCGCCTTCCACGCCCATGAACATCATGTTCCAGTTCGCGCCTTGCCACCCGCCGATCCGGCCCGATCGAGTGAACCATTGCTGCTGCGTGCCCGACCGGACGACACCGTCGACGCGGCAGTCCGCCATGAACCCGCCGCTCGACCAGCCGCCGTCGTCCAGCGCGAGATCGCCGGCCAGGTGGACGCGGCGGTAGGGCGCCGCCTGCGACACCGCCCAGCGATCCGCGCCATCGGGCGGGCGGATCGCCAGATTCTCCACCCCGCGCCAGAAATTCACCAGCGCCATGCCCTTCGCCCAGTCGGCCTCGGCATGGACGTGGCCCTCCACCGTCGCGTCGCCGGGCCGCAGCCCGAGGCCGGCGACCTGGGTGAAGAAGCCGACGTTCAGGTCGAGCGCGTGCCGCCCCGGCTTCAGCAGGATGGCGTGGCGGCGGTCGGTGAAGTGCGCGCGCTCCTGTTCGGCAAACCAGCGATCCGCCCGCGCCTGCGCACGCCGGTCGCCGGGATCGACGACGAGGACGTCGGGACCGAAATCCGGCGCCGCCCGCGCTCCCCGGTCGATCGCGGGCGCCGCCGCGACGGCGGCCAGGCCCGCCAGCACGGTGCGGCGGTGGTGCTGCTGCGACATTCCCTCTCCCATCGAGTGAACGTTATCAATGCCTTGCGTCCCGCTCAACCTGCTTTGCGCCGCGGACTTGTCGCGGGCCCCGCCCTGCCGCACGATCGCGCGAACGACGACAGGCGGGGAGACGCGACATGAGCGACGACGACCGGTTCACCTTCACCGCCAGCGACGGCAGCACCATCGCCGCGCGCCACTGGCCGGCCGATGGCGAGACGCGTCGGGTGCTGATCGTGGCGCACGGGATGGGCGAGCATGGGGCGCGCTATCGCGAGCCGCTGGCGCCGCTCTCCCGCGCGGGCGTCACGGTCTACGCGCCCGACCACCGCGGGCATGGCGCCACCGCGCCCGACGGGACGCACGGCGACTTCGGTCCGGGCGGGTTCGCCGCGCTGGTCGACGATCTCGCCGTGCTCGCCCGCCGTGCCGCGGCGGAGCATCCCGGCGTGCCGATGGTGCTGCTGGGCCACTCGATGGGATCGTTCGCGGCGCAGGCGTTCGCGACGCGGCACGGCGACCTGATCGACGGGCTGGCGCTCAGCGGCTCGGCCGCCCTGGAGGCGCTGCTGCCGAGGATGGCGGAAGGCGGCGGGCTGGAGGCGTTCAACGCGGCATTCGAACCGGCGCGCACGCCGTTCGACTGGCTGTCGCGCGACGAGGGGGCGGTCGACCGCTACCTGGCCGATCGGTGGTGCGGCTTCTCCGTCGACGCGGCGGGGCAGATGTCGATGGCCGCGATGGCACCGCAGATGGCGGACGTGGCCGCGCTGCCCGCGGGACTGCCGGTCTATATCCTCTCCGGCCTGGACGATCCACTGGCCGCGGCGATCGAGCCACTGATCGCGCGCTACCGCGCGGCGGGCGCGGCGGTGACGACCGACCTGTATCCGGGGGGGCGGCACGAGATGCTGAACGAGACGAACCGGGACGAGGTGGTGGCGAACCTCGCCCGCTGGCTGGAGACGGTGCCGCGGCGGGCGCGGTGACGGATCAGTAGGCGCGGGCGGTGGCGAACTCCACCGCCTCCACCATCGCGTCCTTCGCCTTGCCGCCGCCGAAGCGGCCCAGCGCGTCGATCGCGCGCTGCCCGTAGTGGCGCGCGCGCGCCAGCGTGTCGTCCACCGCGCGGGTCCGGCGAACGAGGTCGATGGCGTGCGCGAAATCGGCGTCCGTGGTGCGCCGCCCCTCCACCGCGTCCTTCCAGAACCGCCGGTCCTCGTCCGATCCGCGCGCGTGGGCCAGGATGACGGGCAGCGTCATCTTTCCCTCTCTGAAATCGTCGCCCGCGTCCTTGCCCATGGTCGAGGCGTCGCTGGTATAGTCGATCGCGTCGTCGACCAGCTGGAACGCGATGCCCAGGTTGCGGCCATAGGCGTCGAGCGCGGCCTCGTCCTCCTCGTCGCGCTCCGCCACCACCGCGGCGATGCGGCAGGCGGCGGCGAACAGCGCGGCGGTCTTCGCGCCGATGATGTCGAGGTAGCGGTCCTCGCCCAGGTCGACCCGGCGCGCCGCGGTCAGCTGGTTCACCTCGCCCTCCGCGATCACGGCGGAGGCGTTGGACAGGATCTTCAGCACCTTCAGGCTGCCGTCCTCCACCATCAGCTCGAAGCTGCGCGAGAACAGGAAATCGCCCACGAGAACGCTGGCGGGGTTCCCCCAGATGATGTTCGCGGTGCGCTTGCCCCGGCGCAGGTCGCTGCCGTCGACGACGTCGTCGTGGAGCAGCGTGGCGGTGTGGATGAACTCCACCGCGGCGGCCAGGCGATGGTGGCGCGCGCCGGTGTAGCCGATCAGCCGCGCGCTCGCGAGCGTCAGCATCGGCCGCATCCTCTTGCCCCCGCCCGCGATCAGGTGGCCGGCGAGCTCGGGGATCAGCGGGATCTGCGACTGCATCCGGTCGAGGATGACCGCGTTGACGAGGTTCATGTCGCCCGCGACGAGGGCGAGCATCGGATCGAGCGACGGCGCGCGGCCGGCGAGACGGTGGAGGGTGGCGCTCATCTGGTTCCGGCTTTTGGAAGGTCGGATGCTTCAACGCAAGAGCCGGCCTTGCGGCCCCGCCCCGCTTCCGCGAAAGCGGGCGAGCGAGGGAGGGCCGCGATGAGCGACGACGTGCTGAAACGCTACCGCAAGAGCATCGACAACATCGACGGCGCGCTCGTCTGCCTGCTCGCCGAGCGGTTCAAGATCACGCAGGCGGTGGGCCGCCACAAGGCCGAGGCGGGACTGCCCGCCGCCGACCCCGGGCGCGAGGAGGCGCAGATCGCGCGGCTGCGCGCGCTGGCGCAGGAGGCGGAGCTGGACCCCGAGTTCAGCGAGAAGTTCCTGCGCTTCATCATCGACGAGGTGATCCGCCACCACGAAGCGGCGAAGCGGAGGTAGCGACGCGCGATCTCTCCCACCGGGAGAGGGAAGGGGCCCGCCGCCGGCGCAGCCGGTCGGAAGGGTGAGGATGCGGACGAAGGCTACAGCGCCTTTCCCACCCTGCCGGCAAGCTCCACGACATATTGCCACGCCACCCGGCCCGACCGGCTGCCGCGACGCGTCGCCCATTGCACCGCGTCCGCCGCGTCGAACGGCAGCGCGTGCGCCTCGGCATAGCCGCGCACGATGGCGAGATACTGGTCCTGGTCGACCACGTGGAAGCCCAGGCTGAGGCCGAAGCGGTCGGCGAGCGCGAGCTGGTCGTCCAGCGCGTCGCGCGCGCTGACGGCATGGTCCTGCGCCGCCATGTCGCGCGGCACGAGGTGGCGGCGGTTGGACGTGACCAGCAGCCGCGCGTTGCCCGGCCGCGCCTCCGCCCCGCCCTCCAGCAGCGAGCGCAGCGCGCGTGCGTCCGCCGCGGCGTCGATGCCCAGATCGTCGACGAACACGGCGAAGGCGCGCGGCAGCGCGGCGATCGCGTCGAACAGCTGCGGCAGCGTGGCGAGCCGGTCCGCGGGCACCTCCACCAGCGCCAGCGCGCCGCCCGCCGCCTGGACGTGGCCAACCGCCGCCTTCACCAGCGCCGACTTGCCGGTGCCCCGCGCTCCGTAGAGCAGGACGTCCTGCGCCGCGTGGCCGCTCGCCAGCCGATCGAGATTGGCGACCAGCGCCTGCTTCTGCGCGTCGACGCCGTGGAGCAGCGCCAGCGGCAGCGGCGCGAAGGCGCGCGCGACGACGAGGATGCCGTCGCGCCACACATAGGCCGCGTGCGCCATCGCATCGGCCGCGGCGGGCGGCGGCGGCGACAGGCGGTCCAGCGCGGCGGCGATGCGATCGAGGGCGTCGGTCATGCGCGCGGCTATACGGGGGAAGCGGGGCGAGGCGAAGACGGGACTCGTCGCGACGCGCCGACGCTCGCAGCCGGGTCGCGGATGCCGGAACGGGCGCGGCGACGTCTAAGCCGCGATGGCCGCGCGCAACCGCAGCGCCGCGGCCCGCTCGGCGAACGCCGGGTCGGCGAGTGCCGCGGCGAGGGCGACGCGCGCTTCCGCCGTGCGGCCCGCGTCGGCCAGCGCCTGCGCCTGATGCCAGCGGATCGCGCCGACGCGGGGGGCGAGCGCCGCCGCCTTCGCCAGCGGCGGCAGCGCGGCGGCGGTGTCGCCGCGGTCGAACAGCGCGTGGCCCAGCGCGTCCGCCGCCGCCGCGCTCATCGGCTGGAGGCGGACGGCGGCGCGGGCGTAGGGCAGCGCGGACACCGGGTCGCCCGCGGCGGTATAGGCGGCGGCGAGCTGCGCCAGCAGCCGGGCGTCGCGATCGCCCAGGTCGCCACGCAGCCCCTCCAGCGTCGCGACCGCCGCCTCCGCCTCCCCGGCACCGAGTTGCAGGTTGGCGAGCATGCGACGCGCTTCCGTCGAGGCAGGATTCTGCGCCAGGTACAGCGCCAGCGTGTCGGCCGCGCCGCGCCGGTCGCCGCCGGCGAGCCGCGCCTCGACCAGCCGCAGCATCGCCGGGCGATCGAAGCGCAGGTCGGCGGCGCGCAGATAGGCCGGGAGCGAGACGGCCGGGCGCCGCGTCGCGGCCTGCACGTCGCCCACCAGCAGCCACGCGGCGGGCGCGCCGGGGGCGGCGGCGGCGAGGCGCTGCGCGGCGGTGAGCGCGGCGACCCCCTGCCCCGCCTCCAGCATTCCGCGGATCGCCGCCACCGCCGCGCGCGGGTCGCCCGGCGCGTCCGCCACCGCGCCCGCCAGCACCGTGGCACTCTCGTCCTGGCCGAATGGGGCGGCGGGGGCAGCGGGGGCGCGGGCGGCGCGATCGAGGAAGGTCGCGGCCCAGTCGCGCTCGCCGCGCGCCTCGAACGCGCGGGCGACCAGCGTCAGCGTGTACGCGTCGGCATCGGCGCGCAGCGCGACGGGCCGCAGCGTCGCGAGCGCCCCGCCCGCGTCGCCCGCGCGCAGCTGCGCCGCGCCGAGCAGCCGGCGCGCGACCAGGTTCATCGGCTGGCGGTCGACCAGCGCGCGCCAGCGCGCCACGGCCTGCTCGTGCCGCCCCACCGCCTGGTCCAGCGCGCCGCCCAGCAGCAGCGCGCCCGGCACGTCGCCGAGGTCGCCGGCGCGGTCGAGCAGCGTCGCGGCGAGCGCACCGTTGCCCGCGCGCGCCGCGATGACGGCCAGCAGGTAGAGCGCGCGCGGCTGGCCGGGGCGCGCCGCCAGCACCTTGCGCGCGTCGGCCAGGCTGTCGCCCGCCCGCCCCAGGTCGCCGAGCGTCGCCGCACGCTCGATCAGCGCGGGCACGTAATAGGCGTCGCGCCGGAGCGCCGCGTCGAACCACGGCAGCGCGGCGACCAGCCCGTTGCGGCGGCGCACGACCTCCCCGCGCAGCGTCAACGCGGCAAGGTCGCCCGGGTCGAGCGCGGTGGCGCGGGCCGCAGCGAGGCTGGCGGCGCCGACGTCGCCGAGCTCCAGCCGCACGCGCGCGAGATCGGTCCACGCGCCCGCGTCGCCGGGGTGCGCCGCGACCAACGTCGCCAGCATCGCCGCCGCGCCGGCGCGGTCGCCGGACGCCGCGGTGGCACGCGCGGCGACGCGGCGCGCGTAAGGATCGGCACCGCCGCGGCGCGCCTCGGCCAGCGCGGCATCGGCATCGTCCTGCAGCAGCAGCGCCGCCGCGCGCCAGGGGTGCAGCCGCGCCGGCGGAAGGCCGGCGGCGACCGCGCGGTCGAGCGCGCCGCCCGCCGCGACGCCCTCGCCGAGCAGCAGATAGGCGCGCGCCAGTTCGGCCTGCGCGCGGCCGTCCGCGGGATCGGCCTCCACTGCGGCGAGCAGGTGGTTGCGCGCCGCGCTGTAATTGCCCGAGCGCAGCGCCGCCTGCCCGCGCGCGAAGGCGGTGGCGGCATCCGGCCGCTCCGCGCGCCGCGCGAGCGCGACGACGCCCGCCACGGTCGCGGCGGCGAGCAGCAGCACGAGCATCGCGCGCCACGGCAGGCGGGGCATGGCGGCGCGCGGGCGCCGGCGCCGCCCGCGCGGCTGCGCCAGCGGCCCCTCACGCATGGAGGTCGTAGCTCTTCAGCAGGTCGTAGAGCGTCGGGCGGCTGACGCCCAGCAGCCGCGCCGTGCCGGAGATATTGCCTTCCGACTGCGCCAGCGCGCGGCGGATCGTCACGCGGTCGGTCGCCTCCCGCGCGGCACGCAGGTTGATCGGCAGCGCGTCGGCAGGCGCCGCGAGGTCGAGGTCCGCGGCGGTCACGCGCTTGCCCTCCGCCATGATAACGGCGCGCTTGGTGCGGTTCTCCAGCTCGCGCACGTTGCCCGGCCAGCCCCACGCCTCCACCGCCGCGACCGCGTCCGCGGACAGGCCGCTCACCGCGCTGCCCGCGGCCCTGGCGTGGCGCTGCACGAAGTGGCGGGCGAGCAGCACCGCGTCTCCGCTGCGTTCGGCGAGCGTGGGGATGCGGACGACGATCTCGGCGAGGCGATAGTAGAGGTCCTCGCGGAAGCGGCCATCGGCGACCATGGCGTCGACGTCCTGATGCGTGGCGCAGACGATACGCACGTCCACCGGGATGGCGCGGCGGCCGCCGACCCGCTCGATCACGCGTTCCTGCAGGAAGCGCAGCAGCTTCACCTGCAAGGCGAGCGGCACGTCGCCGATCTCGTCGAGGAACAGCGTGCCGCCGTCGGCCTGCTCGATCTTGCCCGGCGTGGTCTTCACCGCCCCGGTGAAGGCGCCCTTCTCGTGCCCGAACAGCTCGCTTTCCAGCAGCGTCTCCGGAATGGCGGCGCAGTTGATCGCGACGAACGGCTTCGCGCGCCGGCGGGACGTGTCGTGGAGGCCGCGGGCGAGCACCTCCTTGCCGGTGCCGCTGGCGCCGAGCAGCATGACGGTGATGTCGGCGGGCGCCACGCGCTCGATCGTGCGCGTCACCTTCAGCATTTCCGGCGCGGCGGTGACGAGGCCGCCCAGCCCCTCGCCCGCGCCGCCGCGAGTGGCGAGGCGGCGGTTCTCCGTCTCCAGCGCGTGCACGTGGAAGGCGCGCGCGACGATCAGGCCCAGCTGGTCGATGTCGATCGGCTTCTGATAGAAATCCCACGCCCCGCCCGCGATCGCCGCCAGTGCGGACTCGCGCGCGCCGTGGCCCGAGGCGACGATGACCTTGCAGTCGGGCTTCAGCGCCAGGATCTCGGCCAGGGTGGCCAGCCCCTCGCCCGTGCCGTCCGGATCGGGCGGCAGGCCGAGGTCCAGCGTCACCACCTGCGGCTCGTGCGCGCGCATCGCGTCCAGCGCCTCGGCACGGTCGCCGGCGACGACCACCTCATAGCCCTCATAGGCCCAGCGCAGCTGACGCTGGAGCCCGGGATCGTCCTCCACGATCAGCAGGGTTCGCGTGTCCGTCATGCCGCTCTCTCCGCCACTCTCTCACCCGCCGCCGCGCGGGGCAGCGCGATGCGGAACCGCGTGCCCTCTCCCGTGCGGCTCGACACGGTAAGGCTGCCGCCCATGGCCGCCACCAGCTGCCGCGCCTCGTAGGCGCCCAGGCCGAAGCCGTTGGCCTTGCCCGACACGAAGGGGCGGAACAGCGCGTCGCGCACGAACCCCGCGTCCATGCCGCAGCCGCGATCGATCACCTCCAGCAGCGCACGGTCGCCCGCGCCGCCGATGGCCAGCACGACGCGCGAGCCGGGATCGCTCGCCTCCACCGCATTCTGTATCAGGTGGCCCAGCACCGTCTCCAGCGCGGCCGGTTCGGCCAGCGCGACCACCTCGCCGCCGATCACCTCGATCCCGTGCTGCGCGCGCCGGGCGTCGGCGATGCGCTCCGCCAGGGCGCGCAGCGGCACGGCGCGCGGCGGCTCGGCCACGGCGGCGGGGCGGTGCGACAGCCGGGCGAGCAGCCCGTCCATCCGCTGCGACGTGTCGCGCAACGTGGCGATCATGTCGGCGCGGAACGCCGGATTCTCCGCGTGCCGCTCCGCGTTTCGGGCGACCAGCGCCATCTGCGAGACCAGATTCTTCAGGTCGTGCATCAGGAAGGCGAAGCGGCGGTTGAACTCCTCGAACCGTCGCGCCTCCGCCAGCGCGGCATGGGCATCGTCCTCGGCCAGGTAGCTCGCGACCTGTCGCGCGGCGACGCCGAGCAGGTCGAAATCCTCCCAGTCGAGCGGCCGGTCGACCAGCGGACGCGCGAGCACCATGGCGCCGACCAGCCGCTCGCCGTGAAGCAGCGGCACGATGCCCCACGCCTCGCGCGTGGCGACCAGCCAGTCGGGCACCGCCGCCGCCTCCCCCGCCGGGGCGGAGCCGGCGCGCACCTCGTCCAGCGCGACGATGCGCCCCGTGGCGGCGAGATGCCGTGCCAGCGCGGCATCGGCGCCCTCGCGGGGCGCGTCCTCCCACCGCCAGGCCGCACCGGCGACCAGCGCGTTGTCCTCGATCCGCAGCAGCAGCCCGGCGGGACTGTCGGTCAGCTCCGCCATGGCGGTCACCGCCCGCTCCGCCAGCGGACGCGGCGCCTCCGCCGGCGGGACCAAGGTGGCGGCGAAGCGCATCCACACGGAGCGATAGTCGTAGCGGTGCGTGAAGAGATGCTTCGACACGACGACGCGCAGCCACGCGCGCAGCCAGCGGGTCGACAGCAGCGTGGCGAGCGTCGCGCCGGTACCGACGGCGAAAGCGGTCAGCGCCACCCGCGCCTGCGCCCCGCCCAGCGCCGCGATCAGGCCCGAGCCGGCGACCAGCGCCACCACCACCAGCGCCGCGCTGCCCAGCGCCACCGCCTGCAACACCACGGCGCGCGACAGGCGCAGGCGGCGGCGCCCATCGCGCACCGCGATCAGCACGCCGACCAGCGCCAGCGCGAGGCCGCGCGCCAGCGTCAGCTCCGCGCGCCAGCCGCCCGCGGCCCAGGCGACCGCGTCCACCGCCAGCTCGGCACCGAACAGCAGCGCCAGCGCCCCCGCCAGCACGTCGACCCCGCCGCGCGCCCGCGCCGACAGCATCGTGCGCCCCGCCAGCACCAGTGCCGCCGCCGCCGCCAGCATGTGGAGCGCGCGCATCGCCTCCGTCATCGCGATGCGCGATGGACCCGCCACGTGCTCGGCCGCGATGCGCAACGACGCCGCCAGCACCATGCAGGCGGCGATGGCGACGAACGCCCCGCCGCGCCACCGCGCCGCGGGGGTCAGCAGGAACAGCGCGGCGAGCCAGCCGAGATCGCGCGCGGTGCCCGCGGCGGACACGGCGACGTCGCCGCCGCCGATGCCCGCGACGCCCAGCGCCCACAGCGCGGACAGCAGCAGCGCCGCCGCCAGCACCGCGCGCTGCACGAGGCCGACGGGCTCGCGCACCTGCGCCGCCGCCACGCCCGCCAGCAGCATCGCCGCCAGCGCGTGGCACCAGATGATCGCGCCCTGCATCCCGCTACCGCGCGCCGTCCGGCCACAGCACCACGCGCAGTGTCTGCACGAGGATCAGCAGGTCGAGGAAGGGCGAGTAGTTCTTCGCGTAGTAGAGGTCGTATTCCAGCTTGTGCCGCGCATCCTCCGTCGACGCGCCATAGGGATAGTTGATCTGTGCCCAGCCGGTGATGCCCGGCTTCACCATGTGCCGCTCGGCGTAGAAAGGCAGCTGCGCCTCCAAGTCGGCGACGAACTGCGGGCGTTCGGGACGCGGGCCGACGAAGCTCATCTCGCCCTTCAGCACGCTCCAGCATTGCGGCAGCTCGTCGATGCGGACCTTGCGGATGATGCGGCCGACGCGGGTGATGCGCGGGTCGTCCTCGGCCGCCCAGATCGCGGTGCCGGGCACCTCCGCGTCCTGCCGCATCGAACGCAGCTTCACGATGTCGAACGGCTGGTTGTAGAGGCCGATGCGGCGCTGGCGGTAGAAGGCGGGGCCCGGGCTCTCCCACTTCACGAGCAGCGCGGTGACGACGATCACGGGCAGCGCCAGCGTCAGCAGCAGCAGGCTGGCGGTGACGTCGAAGGCGCGCTTCGTCACGCCGGACAGGAAGCGGCCGGAGGAGAAGCCGTCGGAGAAGATCAGCCACGACGGGCTGACGCTCTGCAGGTCCACGCGCCCGGTCTCGCGCTCGAAGAAGCTCGACAGGTCGCTGACGTGGACGCCGGTGGTCTTCACGCGCAGCAGGTCCTGCAGCGGCAGCGCGCCCCGCCGCTCCTCGATGGCCAGCACGACTTCGGACGCGCCCAGCGCCTCCACGTGGCGGGCGAGGTTCGCGATCCCCTCGCGCGGGACGGCGCCGGCGACCGCGACCACCGGGGTGCCCATCGCGACGTAGCCGGCGACGGTGAAGTTGGCGCCGGTGCGCGCGGCGAGCGCGCCGATGCGCGCCGCGCGCGGGCCGGCGCCCAGCACCACCACGCGGCGGCGCAGCGACGCGCCGCCGATGACGCGGCCCAGCGCGGCGCGGATCAGCACCAGCGCCGCGACCGAGAGCAGCATCGCGACGAACAGGTTCGACCGCCAGAAGGTGATCGCGGGCACGAGGAAGAAGATGACGGAGAGGAAGATGACGCCCAGCGACACCGCCACCAGCAGCCGCGCGGTGGCGTAGCGCACGGAGTGGAGCGCGCCCGGGCCGTAGGCGCCGACCGCGACCATCGCGATCTCCAGCGGGACGGCGAAGGAGAGGATCTGCGGCACGCGCGTCGCGATCGGCTCGGTCGCCATGCCGATCTGCCAGGCGCGCACCTGCCACCCCGCCTCCGCCGCGACCAGCAGGAGCGCGAAGTCCAGCAGGCCGAGGAGCAGCACGGCGTGGGGCACGTAATGCTTGAACACGCGGACCATGGCGCCCGTGCCCTTCCCTTTGCGCTGGTGTAAACCGGACCGACAGGCGCTATGCGCGCGCACTTGCAAAGAAAGTTTGAACGAGGGAGGGACCCGTTGGCCGTCGATGCGTGTTACGGCGTGGTGCCCCGCCGCCGCCGACGCGGACGACAGGGACCCGGCGGCCGGTCCTCGTGCCGCCCGACGAAGGGGGAAGAACGAACGTGACCGCAATCGTGCCGGTGATCCTGTCCGGCGGCTCGGGTACCCGGCTGTGGCCGATGTCCCGTCCGGAAAAGCCCAAGCAGCTCCTCGCGCTCACCGCGCGCGAGACGATGCTGCAGCTGACCGCCGCGCGCGCGCACGGCGACGCCTTCGACGCGCCGATCGTGGTCGCCAACGCCGCGCACGCCGACGAGGTGGAGGCCCAGCTCGCCGCCGCGGACGCGGGCCTGCGCGCGCTGATCCTGGAACCCGCCGGGCGCAACACCGCCCCCGCGATCGCGCTCGCCGCGCTCGCCGCGGACGCGGCGCAGCCGCTGCTGGTCATGCCGTCCGACCACGTCATCGCCGACCGGGACGCCTTCCACGCCGCGATCCACGCCGCGCTGCCGCTGGTGGAGGACGGCTGGCTCGTCACCTTCGGCATCACGCCCGACGCGCCGGAAACGGGCTACGGCTACATCCAGGTGGGCGAGCCGCTGCGCGCGGGCGTGCACCGCGTCGCGCGCTTTGTCGAGAAGCCGAAGCGCGAGGTGGCGGAGGCGATGCTGGCGGCGGGCGACCACGCCTGGAACGGCGGCATCTTCCTGTTCCGCGCCGACGCCTTCCTCGCCGCGCTGGAGACGCACGCGCCCGCCATCGTCGCCGCCGCGCGCGCCGCGATGCAGGGCGCCCGGCGCGAGGGCGCGCGGGTGTACCCGCAGGCGGACGCCTTCGCCGCCTCGCCGTCCGACTCGATCGACTATGCGGTGATGGAGAAGGCCGATCGCGTCGCCGTGGTGCCGGTCACCATGGGGTGGAGCGACGTCGGCAGCTGGGACGCGCTTCACGCGATCAGCGCGGGCGACGCGGGTGGCAACGTGATCGAGGGCGACGTGGTCGCGATCGACGCGCGCGACTGCCTGGTGCGCAGCGACGGCGTGAGGATCGCGACCGTCGGCGTCAGCGACCTGATCGTCGTGGCGAGCGGCAACGACGTGCTGATCCTGCCGCGCGGGCGCAGCCAGGACGTGAAGCTGCTGCTGGAGGCGATGAAGCGCTAGCCCATCAGCCAGGCCCAGCAACCCGCCATGCCCGCCGCGCCGAGCAGCAGCTGCGGCGGGCGCAGCGGGGCGAAGAAAGCGGGCGCATTGCCCGCCAGCGCCGCGCGCCGGTCAAGCAGCGCGGCCAGCGCGTAGCCGACGATCAGCAGCGCCAGCGCCATGGTCGCGCGCGGCACCACCAGCGCCAGCCCGGCGATGGTGAGATACGCCGTCGCCGCCGCGATGGCGACCGCGGTCGACGCGCTCTCGCGCGCGAAGCCGAAGCCGCGTCGCACGCCGCCGATGAAGGCGAGGATGATCGCGCCCCAAACGATCGCGAGCTGGACCGCCAGGATCGGCCAGGTGCCGGGCAGCACCCAGGCACCGATGCCGGCGGCGACGAGGGGGAGCATCGGGCCGAAGCCGAGGACCTGGGCGTTGCGCGGGATCATCGCCGCCCAACGCGCGGGCGCGCGATCAGTCGCGGGCGAACATTTCCGCGTGCGGGATGGTGAGGTCGAGCGAGGGCAGATGGAGGTCAGCGCCCGCCGCGAGCCAGCCGTCATGCCACACCCCGTCATCGGTGCGATGGACGCGGCGGACGAGCTCGCCGTCAGGATCGACCAGGATGACCTCACGCGTACCCGGCAGGGCCTTGTACTCCTCCAGCTTCACCTTCTGATCCTTGGCGAACGTCGATGGCGAGAGCACCTCGAAGACGACCTGGGGATCGCCGAGCAGCCTCTTCTTCGCATTCTCCGGCGCCGAGGGATTGCCGCAGTAGATGCTGACGTCGGGGAGCCGTGCGGTGAAATCCGCCGTCTGCAGGGCGAGATCCGAATTGTACGGCCGGCACCCCGAGCCGCGGAGCCGTCCTAAGAGGAAGGCGAAGATGTTGCCCGCGATGCGGGCGTGCTGCTCCGTCCCGCCAGCCATCATGTAGATGACACCGTCCT
Organism: Sphingomonas corticis; assembly: GCF_012035195.1. GTDB lineage: Bacteria > Pseudomonadota > Alphaproteobacteria > Sphingomonadales > Sphingomonadaceae > Sphingomonas > Sphingomonas corticis. The sequence continues at coordinate 141,849 of NZ_JAAVJH010000006.1, read as the reverse complement.
CGAGCTCGGCCCGGGCCCCGCCGAAATCCATGTCGAGGAACTCTCGCACGGTGACGCGGCGGTAGGCAGGGTCGAGCGCGAGCGTGGCCATGGGCGGCAAGATAGTCGATCCCGCCGGACAGACAAAGGGCCAGCGGCGTGATGCCACCGGCCCTTCGCTGCGGGCAACCGGCGACGGCGAAGCCGCCGCCCTGACGTCGAACGGGTCGGCGATGCCGACCCGCCGGCCGTTCCGATTTCGCCTCGGGCGCAGCGAGTCGCTGCGCCCGTCCGAAATCAGAAATCCATGCCGCCCATGCCGCCCATGCCGCCGCCGCCGGGCATGGCCGGGGCCTTGTCCTCGGGCAGCTCGGCAACGGTCGCCTCGGTGGTGATGAGGAGACCCGCCACCGACGCGGCGTTCTGCAGCGCGGTGCGCACGACCTTCGTGGGGTCGATCACGCCGGCCTGGACCAGGTTCTCGTACGTGTCGGTCGCGGCGTTGAAGCCGAACGACGTGTCCGTCTGGTCGAGCAGCTTGCCCGACACGACGGCGCCGTCGTGACCGGCGTTCTGCGCGATCTGGCGCACCAGCGCGGTCAGCGAGCGGCGGACGATGTCGACGCCGCGCGTCTGGTCGTCGTTGTCGCCCTTCACGCCCTCGAGCGCCTTCGAACCGTACAGCAGCGCGGTGCCGCCGCCCGGGACGATGCCCTCTTCCACCGCGGCGCGGGTCGCGTGCAGCGCGTCGTCGACGCGGTCCTTGCGCTCCTTCACCTCGACCTCGGTCGCACCGCCGACCTTGATGACGGCCACGCCGCCGGCCAGCTTGGCGAGGCGCTCCTGGAGCTTCTCGCGGTCGTAGTCGGAGGTCGTGTTCTCGATCTGCTGACGGATCGCCTCCGTGCGGCCCTTGATCGAGTCGGCGTCACCCGCACCGTCGACGATGGTGGTGTTGTCCTTGTCGATCGACACGCGCTTGGCGGTGCCCAGCATGCCGAGCGTCACGCTCTCCAGCTTGATGCCGAGATCCTCGGAGATCACCTCGCCCTTGGTCAGGATCGCGATGTCCTCCAGCATCGCCTTGCGGCGATCGCCGAAGCCCGGCGCCTTGACGGCCGCGACCTTCAGGCCGCCGCGCAGCTTGTTCACGACCAGCGTCGCGAGCGCCTCGCCCTCGATATCCTCGGCGATGATGAGCAGCGGACGGCCCGACTGGACGACGGCTTCCAGGATCGGGAGCATCGCCTGCAGGTTCGACAGCTTCTTCTCGTGGATCAGGATGTACGGATCGGCGAGCTCGACCGTCATCTTCTCCGGATTGGTGATGAAGTACGGCGACAGGTAGCCGCGGTCGAACTGCATGCCCTCGACGACGTCCAGCTCGAACTCGAGGCCCTTGGCCTCCTCGACAGTGATGACGCCTTCCTTGCCGACCTTCTCCATCGCCTCAGCGATCTTCTCGCCGACCTCACGGTCACCGTTGGCGGAGATGATGCCGACCTGCGCGACCTCGGACGAGCCCGACACGGGCTTCGAGCGCGACTTCACGTCCTCGACCACCTTGCCCACGGCGATGTCGATGCCGCGCTTCAGGTCCATCGGGTTCATGCCCGCCGCGACCGACTTCATGCCCTCGCGCACGATCGCCTGCGCCAGCACGGTGGCGGTGGTGGTGCCGTCGCCGGCGATGTCGTTGGTCTTCGAGGCCACTTCGCGCACCATCTGCGCGCCCATGTTCTCGAACTTGTCCTTCAGCTCGATCTCCTTGGCGACGGTGACGCCGTCCTTGGTGATGCGCGGCGCGCCGAAGCTCTTGTCGATCACGACGTTGCGGCCCTTCGGCCCCAGCGTCACCTTCACCGCGTCGGCGAGGATGTCGACGCCCTTGAGAATGCGCTCGCGCGCGTCGCGCGAGAACTTCACGTCCTTGGCTGCCATGTGGCTACCCTTTCAGATGAACGAATGTTGAGAGTGTTGCGGTGATCGGAGGTTTCTCAGCCGACGATGCCGAGAATGTCCGATTCCTTCATGATGAGCAGGTCTTCGCCGTTCACCTTCACCTCGGTGCCCGACCACTTGCCGAACAGGATGCGGTCGCCGGCCTTGACGTCGAGCGGGGTGACCTTGCCGTCCTCGGCCTTGGTGCCGGTGCCGGCGGCGACGACCTCGCCCTCCTGCGGCTTCTCCTTGGCGGTGTCGGGGATGATGATCCCGCCGGCCGTCTTCTCTTCCGCCTCGACGCGGCGGACGAGAACGCGGTCGTGCAACGGACGAAAGTTCATTGCTGCTAGCCCTCTTCAGCTAAGGTGACATTTTTTTGGCACTCGCAGGAAACGAGTGCCAGCCGCCGCGATATGTGCAGGCGCCGCCGGTGCGTCAACCGTCGCAGGAACCTTTTTTCAGGCCGCGCGTGGCGCCAGCAGGCCGAGCCGGTCGCGCGCGGCGAAGCGCCACAGCAGCGCCGCCGAGACGACGACCAGCCCCGCCGCCAGCCCAGCCCATATCCCGACGCCCTGCCAATCCAGCCAGAAGCCGAGCGCCACCGCGGTGCCGAACCCGGCGATCCAGTAGCCCAGCCCGGCGATCACCATCGGCACGCGCGTATCCTGCAGCCCGCGCAGCACGCCCGCGGCCACCGCCTGCGCGCCGTCGAACAGCTGGAACACCGCGCCCACCGCCAAATACTGCACCGCCAGCGCCACCACCCGCGCTTCCTGCGCAGCGTCGACGTCGACGTAGATCGCGATCAGCCAGCGCGGCACCAGCCACATCAGCACGGCGGTGACCACCATGAAGCCCGTGCCGACGACGATGGCGGTCCAGCCCGCGCGCCCGACCCATTCCGCGTCGCGCGCGCCGAAGCCCATGCCGACCCGGATCGTCGCCGCCTGCGCCACGCCCAGCGGCACCTGGAAGGCCAGGCTGGCGATGTTGAGCGCGATGGCGTGCGCCGCCACCTCGGTCACGCCGATCAGCCCCATCAGCAGCGCCGCGCCACCGAACAGCCCGGCCTCCATCGTGACGGTCAGCGCGATCGGTACGCCGATGCGCAGGATCTCGCCCATGCGCGACCATTCCGGCCGCCACCAGCGGCCGAACAGGCGATATCGGCGCAGCTTCGGATCGAACAGCAGGATGGCGGCATAGGCCAGCATCATCGTCCCCGTCGTCACCACGCTGGCGATCGCCGAGCCTTCGAGGCCCAGCGCGGGGAAACCGAGGTTGCCGAAGACCAGCAGCCAGTTGGAGAGGAGGCCGATGCCCAGCGCCATCGCGGTGACGCCGATCGCCCAGCCGGGGCGGCCGAGCGCGGCGGCGGCGGTTCGCATCACCGCGGCGAAGATGGCGGGCAGCAGCGCGAGGACCAGGATCTGCAGGAAGTCGCCCGCCCGCGCCGCGACGCGCGCGTCCTGCCCGGCGAGCAGGAACAGCCGCTCCCCCGCCAGCAGCAGCAGCGAGCCGGGAATGGCGGAGAAGACGCCGAGCCACAGCGCCATGCGGAACGAGCGCCGCACCTCGCGCACCGCATGGCGGCGCCGGCCGAGCTCCGCCGCGATCAGCGGCGCGCAGGCGGTGGCCATGCTCATCAGCGCCCACATGGTGAGACCGAACAGAAACACGCCCAGCGTGGCGGCGGCGAATTCCACCGTGCCCAGCCGCGCGACGAAGACGACGTCGATGGCGTAGACGCCCATCTGCAACAGGTTCGCGCCGACCAGCGGCGCCGCCAGCGCGAGCAGGGCCCGCAATTCCCCCCGCGCGTCGGCCGGACGCTCCGCCACCAGAGGCGCGTTGACGAGGGGGGCGTCCATGGCCGCGTGCCGTAGCCGGTGCGGCGGGGTTGCGCCAGCGGGGGTCCGTCGACGTCTTTCCCCGTCACCCCGGCGTAGGGCAGGGGTCCAAGGCCATGCAGGGCAGCGGATGAGGCCCTGGATGCCGGCACCAGCGCGGCATGACGATGGTCGGGATCGGCCACGACGCGCGTCGACGCGTCGGTCCTCGCCCGTCGGGTCGAGCCCCGCCCGTCCCCGCTTCGTCAACCATCAACCGTGTTGCCGTCTTCATACACGGCCCCTAGGGTCCGCCGCACCGGCTGGAGATTTCGACTGATGAAGCTTGTTCGCGGCGCGTGGCGCCTGTTGGTGGGCATCAAGGATGCGCTGGTGCTGGTCGCCATGCTGCTGTTCTTCGGCGCGCTGTTCGCCGCGCTGAACAGCCGCTCGCGCCCGGCCGCGGTGCCCACGGGCGCGCTGGTGCTGGACCTGAACGGCCCCATCGTCGAGCAGCCGGAGGAAGTGCCGCCGCTGGCGATGCTGAGCGGGCAGCAGGTGGGGCAGCAATACCGACTGCGCGACGTGCTCCACGCGCTGGACAAGGCGCGCACCGACGACCGGGTGAAGGCGGTGGTGCTGGACCTCGACCGGTTCGGCGGCGCCTATCCCGCGACGCTGGGCGAGGTGGCCGACAAGCTGGCCGCGGTGAAGCGCGCGGGCAAGCCGGTGCTCGCCTATGCCACCGGCTATACCGACGGTGGCTATCGCCTCGCCGCCGCGGCGAGCGAGGTGTGGCTGAACCCGATGGGGGGCATCCTGTTCTCCGGCCCCGGCGGCAACCAGCTGTACTACAAGGGCCTGATCGACAAGCTGGGCGTCAACGCGCACGTCTATCGCGTCGGCCGCTACAAGTCGGCGGTGGAGCCGTACCTGCGCGCCGACGCCAGCCCGGACGCGCGCGCGGCCTCCGAAGCGCTGTACGGGTCGCTGTTCGAGCAGTGGCAGGACGCGATCCGCCGCAGCCGTCCCAAGGCGCAGATCGCGCCCTGGCTGCGGACGCCGCAGCAGGTGGTGCAGCAGGCGGGCGGCGACATCGCGCGCGCGAACCTCGCGACCGGGCTGGTCGACAAGCTGGGCGACCGCGTCGCCTTCGGCCGGCGCGTGGCGCAGATCGTCGGCGGCGACGCGGCCAAGCCCGCGGGCTGGTTCAACCGCATCAAGCTGGCCAATTACGTCGCCGCCCACCCCTTCGCGACGAAGGGCGACGTCGGCGTGCTGACCGTGGCGGGCACGATCCTGGACGGCGAGCAGTCGCCGGGCAGCGCGGGCGGCGATACGGTGTCCAAGCTGCTCTACACCGGGCTTGCCGAACAGAAGCTGAAGGCGCTGGTCGTGCGCGTCGATTCGCCCGGCGGATCGAGCCTGGCGTCCGAGCAGATCCGCAACGCGGTGCTGGAGGCGAAGAAGCGCGGGCTGCCCGTCGTCATCTCGATGGGCGGACTGGCGGCGTCGGGCGGCTATTGGGTGGCGACCGCGGGCGACGCGATCTTCGCCGAGCCGTCGACCATCACCGGGTCGATCGGCATCTTCGGCGTGATCCCCACGTTCGAGAACACGCTGGCGAAGATCGGCCTCACCACCGACGGAACGAAGACCACGGCGCTGTCGGGCCAGCCCGACGTGCTGGCGGGCACCAACGCCACCGTGGACGCGATCATCCAGGCGAACATCGAGCACGGCTATCGCGACTTCATCGCGCGCGTGGCGCAGTCGCGACGGATGCCGCCCGCGCGGGTCGACGAGATCGGCCAGGGCCGGGTGTGGGTCGGCGGGGCGGCGCGGCAGATCGGCCTGGTCGATCGCTTCGGCGGGCTGGACGACGCGGTCGCCGAGGCGGCGCGGCGCGCGGGCGTGAAGGAGCCCGGCGTCGTGTGGCTGGACAAGAAGCCCGGCTTCGCGGCGCAGATCGCGCAGCAGATCGCCGCGCGCGAGGACGAGGAGGACACGCAGTCGGGCGACGTCTTCGCGCGCCTGTCGTGGCAGCGGCAGGCGATGCTGGCGCAGGCGCTGGGCGACGCGAAGCGGCTGCTGACCGGACCGTCGGTGCGCGCCGAGTGCCTGGAGTGCGTCGGCCTGGGCCCGGTCGCGCCGCGCGCGGGCGACCGCAGCCTCCTCCAGTTGGTGCTGGCGAAGGTGGGCCTGTAATGCAGGGGCCGATCGCGATCCGCGCCGCCACCCCGGCCGACGCCGCCGCCATCGCCGCGATCTACGCGCCCTACGTTCTCTCGGGCACGGTCTCGTTCGAGAGCGAGGCGCCCGACGCGCGCGCGATGCGGGCGCGGATGGCGGCGTCGGACGGCCTCTACCCCTGGCTGGTCGCCACCACCGGCGACAGCAAGGAGAAGGGCGGCGACGGCGAGGGCGTGATCGGCTACGCCTATGCGGGCCGCTTCCGCGATCGGCCGGCCTATCGCTACGTCGTGGAGACGTCGATCTACACCGCGGGGGGCGAGCGCGGGCTGGGCCGGCTGCTGTACGAGGCGCTGGTCGACACGCTGCGCGCGCAGGGCTTCACCCAGGCGATCGGCGTCATCTCGCTGCCCAACGACGCTTCGATCTCGCTGCACGAGGCGGTCGGCTTCCGCCGCGGCGGCGTGTTCCGCGAAGTGGGGTTCAAGCAGGGCCGCTGGATCGACGTCGGCTGGTGGCAGTGCGAACTGAACGCCAGCGCGATCCCGCCGGTGGAGCCGCGCCGCTTCGCCGACGTCGGCGTCGTGCGCGACTGATCGGGCGGGAGCGTTCCGCCGCCTTCCTCGTTCGAGCGCAGGATGCGAGGAGAACGAGCGGTGGCGGACGAACCCTTCGACGATTCCGAGCCGGTGCGGCCGGAGGCGAAGAAGCCGATGATGATCGGCATCGGCTACCTCGCGCTGCTGCTGCTGATCGGGCTGGGCGTGCTGCTGGTGGCGGGCGGGCTGATCCGGCTCTAGAGCGTTACCGGACCAGGTTGAACCACCGTCATCGTCCTGCGGACGACCGCTGTGCGGCGGGGCGCTTTCGGCGAGCTGCGGCGTTGCTCGTCGGTCACGATGCTTCAGCATCGCTCCCTCCTCTCGCCTTGCAGCACGCCGAAATCACCATCGTGCCGGTGATCCCACCTGATCCGGTAACGCTCTAGCGAGCGGCCTTGCGCCTGATCCGGCGGCCCCCCGTTCGCGCCGGAAGAGGCTGAGCGACGTCGAAACGGCTCCTCGGGGGGGGAACCGACGGTGATCGTCGAGCGCCGCCTAGCCCACCGCGCGGCTCCACGCCGCGACTTCCGCGTCGTGGCGGCGCTCGACCGTCAGGTCGCCCGCGCGCGCGGTGGCGAGGTCGACGTCCACCTCCCCTTCCCACTCCCAGGTCGCGTTGCCGTGGAGCGTGACCATGGCGTCGGTTCCCACCCGCACGCGTACCAGCCCGCCGCGGTTCAGCACGGTCAGGTCCGTGTCGAACGCGGTCCGCCCGGTCAGGCAGGCGGCGTAGCTGCTCGCTGCCATCGCGCTGCCGCAGCTGTCGGTCAGGCCCACGCCGCGCTCGTGCGTGCGCACGAACAGCGTGTCCACCGCGCGCCGCTCCACGAAGGACACGTTGGCGCGGTTCGGCAGCCAGGCGGGCGCCGCCTCGCAGGCCAGGCCGACCGCGACCAGCTCCGCCTCGTCCACCGCGTCGACAAAGGCGATCAGGTGCGGATTGGGGATGGCGACCGCGGTGAAGGGGCGATGGCTGGCGAGCAGCGGCACCGGCCGCTCGACGTAGCGCTCCTCCTCCACCAGCATCGGCCAGCGGGTGACGTCGAGGTCGGCGGGCCCCGCGGTCTCCGCCACCGTCGTCACGCCGGGCGCGATCGGCGCGGCGCGGGACACCTGCGCGCGTGAGGTCTTGAGCCGGACGGTGGCGGCGTCGATGCCCAGCGCCTCGAACCCCGCGCGCGCGACGCAGCGCAGGCCGTTGAGGCACGTCTCCGCCTCGCTGCCGTCGCTGTTGAACATCCGCATGCCGAACGCGGCGTCGCCGTCGCCTGCCACCAGCGCGAGCAGGCCGTCGCCGCCGACCGGGCCTGCCCGGTCCGCCAGCGCGCGGGCCAGCGCCGCCCACTCGCCCTGCGCCAGCGACCAGCCGCGCGCGTCGACCAGCGGGAAATCGTTGCCCGAACCGTGGCACTTGATGAAGCGGACGCGCATGCCGCCTTGTCGCGCGATCACCGGGGCGCGGTCAACGCCGGACCGCGGCGGTGGCCACCCCGGCGGCGATCAGCACGCCGCCGCCCGCCCGCTCCAGCCAGCGCCGTCGCGCCGGCCGGTCGAGCAGCCGCGCGGCCCGCGCCGCCGCCAGCGCGTAGCCCGCGTCGGTCGTCGCCGCGACCGCGGTGAAGGTGGCGACGAGAATGGCAGCCTGCGGCAGGTACGCAGCCGACGGCGAGATGAACTGCGCGGCGAAGGCGACGAAGAACATGATCGTCTTCGGATGGAACGTGCCCACCGCCAGCGTGGTGGCGAAGGCGGCGCGCGGGCTGGCAGGCGGGCGCGACCATGCGCCGCCACCCTGCCCCGCGCGCCGGATCGCCCGTACGCCCAGGAACACCAGGTACAGCGCGCCGGCCCATTTCAGCAGCGTGAAGGCGTGCGCCGACGCCGCCAGCACCGCCGCCGCGCCCGCGAGCGACGCGGCGAAGGCGAGCGCATTGCCGACCGCCATGCCCGCCACCGCCGCCAGCGCGGCGCGCCGGCCCGAGCCGAAGGCGAAGCCGACGATGGTCGCGACCCCCGGGCCGGGGATCAGCGCCAGCGCCAGCGACGCGGCCACGAACGCCGCCCAGGTCCCCCATGCCATGCCGCCGCTCCTTCGCGCCGTGGCATAGCCCCGTGGGCCGGCCCGCACCAGCCGCGCGCCCCGGCCTACGGCAGGCCGTAATGGTCCGCCGCCCGGTCCAGCGCGAAGGCGAGCACCAGGCGCGCGCTGCGCGTCGGCCAGCCCAGGCCCTTCTCCGCCTCCGCCAGCGGCTCCCCCGCGCACACCACGCGCCATAGCACGTCCGACAGACCCGGCCCCGCCGCGCCGAGCGCGCCGTCGAAGCGGCGCTTCGCCGCGGTCTGCGCCTCGCCCGCGTCCAGCGTGCGCGCGCCGCGACCGCCGTCGACCCGCGGCGACCAGCGCATCGTCACCGCGGGGCCGATCGCCGCGCGCTCGTAATCCGACCGCAGCCGCTCGCCCGCCTCCTCCTGCCGCCGCGTCACCAGCCCGCGCGCGGCCAGCCACGCCAGCGCCGATTCGCGGCGGTTGACCGTCACCGTCCGCCCCGCCGGCCTTCGGGCACCCACCGGCGCGCGCCGCCCCGCCGCATCGATCGCCTGCTCCACGCAATCGCGCATCTTCCGCTTCTCCCTTCCGCCTCGCCAAGGCCGGGGTTGCGGATGTAGGAAGGTGTAGGACAGCGCTTGATCCCGCGCGCGGGCACGCTACAGCCGGGGCGTGGGGCGCTTAGCTCAGCTGGTAGAGCGGCTCGTTTACACCGAGTAGGTCGGCGGTTCGAACCCGTCAGCGCCCACCATTCCCGACCGCCGTCGGCGCCGCGATCACACCATCGACAGCCCGGCCGCGCGGGTGGCGGCGACGAAGCCGCGCATCGCCACGGCGGCCACGGGCGAGAGCTTGACGAAGGCGCGGCGTCGGTCGGCGGCGTCGGGCGCGCGTTCCAGGAGGCCGGCGTCGGTCAGCCGCCCGATCCAGCGCAGCGCGGTGGTGGGTGCCACCGCGGCGGCGATGCACAGGCTGGATACGGAAACCCGCGCGCCCTCCAGCTCGGCGGCGAACAGATCGAGCAGCATGTCCCACGCCGGATCCTCGAACAGGCCGGTGCCGAAGAAGCGGTCGCGTAGCCGCCGCGCGCGGATGACGTCGCGCACTTCCGGCGCGGTCACGTCGGTGACGACGGGCGCGGCCTCGAACGTGCCGCGCCGCTCCGCCGCGCCGCCGCTACCCGGCGTGCCGAGCCGCGCCAGCGCGTCGGCGATGCGCGCGATCTCCTCGCGCAGGCGCGCCAGCCGGTCCGCCTCGTCCCCCGGATCGCGCACCCCACCCGACGACGGCGGCAGCAGGCCGGCGGTGACGAGGGCGCGGATCCACTCGGCCTGGTCGGGATCGCACAGCAATTGCGCCGCCATGCCGCCGGTGGCGTCCACCACCACGTCCACCTGCGCCAGCGTCATCGCGACGATCAGCGGCACGCCGTCCGCGTCCGCGGTGCGGGCGATGGCGGCAACGGTGCGGTGCAGCGCCGCCTCCTCCGCGCCGCGCCCGTCGAACACCGCCACGCCGTCGAAGCCGACACAGGCGCCGGCGGCCTCCTCCAGCGGGCAGCGCTTCGCCACGTCGCCGCCGATCAGCGCCACCGCCGCCTCCACGTCGGGCGCGGTGCGCGCGTCCAGGGCGGCCAGCAGGAAGCGCGCTGCCCCCGTGCCCGGCCCGGTGCCCGCCCCTGCTCCCGGCAGGCCGTAGGCGGCGGGCATCAGCCCAGCGCCTTGACGATTTCCTCGACCATCTTCTTCGCGTCGGCCAGCAGCATCATTGTATTGTCCCGGTAGAAGACCTCGTTGTCGACACCGGCATAGCCCACGCCGCCCATGCTGCGTTTGACGAAAAGAACCGTTTTGGCCTTTTCCACGTCGAGGATCGGCATTCCGTAGATGGGCGACGTCTTGTCGGTCTTCGCCGCCGGATTGGTCACGTCGTTGGCGCCGATGACGAAGGCGACGTCGCTCTGCGCGAATTCGCTGTTGATGTCCTCCAGCTCGAACACCTCGTCATAGGGCACGTTCGCTTCGGCGAGCAGCACGTTCATGTGCCCGGGCATGCGGCCGGCGACCGGATGGATGGCGTATTTGACGCGGACGCCCTCCTCCTTCAGCTTGTCCGCCATCTCGCGCAGGACGTGCTGCGCCTGCGCCACCGCCATGCCGTAGCCGGGGACGATGATGACCTGCTCGGCCTGGCTCATCAGGAAGGCCGCGTCCTCGGCCGAGCCGCGCTTCCACGGTCGGTCGATCTTCTCCGCCGCCGCGCCCCCGCCGCCCTCCGCGCCGAAGCCGCCGGCGATGACGGAGATGAAGCTGCGGTTCATCGCGCGGCACATGATGTAGCTGAGGATCGCGCCCGACGATCCGACCAGCGCGCCGGTGATGATCATCGCCGTGTTGTGCAGCGTGAACCCCATCGCCGCCGCGGCCCAGCCCGAGTAGCTGTTCAGCATGGAGACGACGACCGGCATGTCCGCGCCGCCGATCGGGATGATGAGCAGGAAGCCGAGCGCGAAGGACAGCGCGACGACGGTGTAGAACCACAGCGGCTCCTGCGTCTGGAAGAACAGGAAGGTGAACCAGACGATCGCGAGCAGCCCGCCCAGGTTGATCGCGTGGCGAGCCGGCAGCAGGATCGGTGCGCCGCCCATGTTGCCGTTCAGCTTCAGGAAGGCGATGACCGAGCCCGAGAAGGTGATCGCGCCGATCGCGACGCCGAGGATCATCTCCACCCGGCTGACGCCGTGGATGACCGCGAAGGGCTGGCCGATCAGCGGGGTGACGACGTCGGCAATGCCGAACGCGACCGGGTTGAGAAACGCCGCGACCGCCACCAGCACCGCGGCCATGCCGACGAGGGAGTGGAAGGCGGCGACGAGTTGCGGCATCGCCGTCATCGCGATCCGCCGCGCGGTGACGATGCCGATCGCGGCGCCCAGGCCGATCGCGGCGAGGATCTCGAAGATCGCGACGTAATCGGTCATGACGCCCTGCGCCGGGACCGGCGGGAGCGAGGTCAGCAGGATGTCGACCGTCTTCTCCGGCACGTGCGTGACCAGCGTGGTGACGACGGCGATGGCCATGCCGATCATGCCGAAGCGGTTGCCGCGCTGGCTGGTCTGCGGGCTCGACAGGCCGCGCAGCGCCAGGATGAAGCACACGCCCGAGACGAGATAGGCCAGCGCCACCCAGGGATTTGCCGCGACGTGTTCCATTTCCACCCCCGTCGCCCCTGCGACGGCAGGGGTCTATCTCTGTGTCGTTCTTCGCTGCCGATCGCGGCCGATGATCGCCGTCGTGTCCTACCGCTTTTCCTCGACGCGGGCAGACATGGCCCCCTGCCTGCGCAGGGGCGACGCGCTCACTTGTGAACGGCCGGCCGCTCCTTCTTCCTGTACATCGCCAGCATCCGCTGCGTGACGGCGAAGCCACCGAAGATGTTGACGCTGGCGAGCACCACGCCCAGCAGCCCGAGCCACTTCGATGACGCCCCAGCCGCCCCCGCCCCGCTCGCCGCCGCGGCGATCAGCGCGCCGACGATGATGACGGAGGAGATGGCGTTGGTGACGGCCATCAGCGGCGTGTGCAGCGCGGGCGTGACCGACCAGACGACGTAATAGCCGACGAAGCACGCCAGCACGAAGATCGACAGGATCGCGACGAAGTCCATGGTCTACTCCTCAGGCGGCGACGCGGCGCGGGCGGGGAACGGGTCGGCCGAGCTCGACCGCCGCCTCGATCCAGCAGGCGATGGCGTCATAGGCGTTGGTCAGCGCCTCGTGCGGGGTCTCGCCGTCGGAACGGCATCCCGGCAGCTCGGGCACGATCGCGGCATAACCGCCGCCGTCGTCTTCCGACAGCGGGCTGATATCTACCTCGTAATCCTGCGGCTTCATCCTTCACGCTCCCGCACGAGGTCCACGAACGCGACGAGTTCGCGGATATAGACAGGCTTGATCGGTCGATGCGCCGGTATCGTGAGGATCGCGGACATCGTCGCATGGGCCACCTTGTAATGTGACCCTTTGCGCGGCGGGGTACAAGCGAGCCCCGCCCAGCCGCACAGTCGCTCCACGTCGGCGATCCGCCAATCGCGAGGATTGGTTCGCATCGCTTCGAGAAGCTTGGAGGCGTTCACGTTTCAGGCGCCAACCTCGCGTTCACCACGGCGCCGTCCTTCGTCAGGCGGACCGCGTCGCCGATCTCCTCGTCCAGCAGCGGCCGGCCGGCGTCCTTGTCCCAGAAGGTGGACAGGAAGTTGTAGAGGTTGCGCGAATACAGCGCCGAGGCGTCGGCGGCGAGGCGGGAGGGGACGTTGCGGTGGCCGACGATCCTGACGCCGTGGCGTTCCACCACCTCGCCCGCGACCGCGCCTTCCACGTTGCCGCCCTGCTCCACCGCCAGGTCGACGATGACGCTGCCGGGGCGCATCGACGCGATCTGCGCGTCGCTGACCAGGCGCGGGGCGGCACGGCCGGGAATCAGCGCGGTGGTGATGACGATGTCCTGCTTGGCGATGTGCGCCGACACCAGTTCGGCCTGCGCGGCCTGGTATTCCGCGCTCATCTCCCCGGCATAGCCGCCCGCGCCCTCGCCCTCGATCCCCTTCACGTCCTCGACGAAGATCGCCTTCGCGCCGAGCGACTGGATCTGCTCCTTCGTCGCGGAGCGCACGTCGGTGGCGGAGACCTGCGCCCCCAGCCGGCGCGCGGTGGCGATCGCCTGCAACCCGGCGACGCCCACGCCCATCACGAACACGCGCGCGGCGGAAACGGTGCCCGCCGCGGTCATCATCATCGGAAAGGCGCGGCCATATTCCGCCGCGGCGTCGAGCACCGCCTTGTAGCCGGAGAGGTTCGACTGCGAGGACAGCACGTCCATCGACTGCGCACGCGTGATGCGCGGCATGAATTCCATCGCCAGCGCCTCGACGCCGGCAGCGGCATAGGCGTCGACGCGTGCGCGGTCGGAAAAGGGATTGAGGATCGCGGCCAGCATCGCGCCGCGCGGCAGGTCCGCCGCATCGGGCCCCTGCACCGCGAGCACGATCCCCGCCCCCGCCAGCGTCGCGGCGCGGTCCGCCACGGTCGCGCCCGCGGCCTGATAGTCGGCGTCGGCGAAGCTGGCAGCACCGCCGGCCCCCGCCTCCACCGCCACCTCGGCCCCCAGTGCGATGAACTTCTTCGCCGTCTCCGGCGTCGCGGCCACCCGGCGCTCGCCGGAAGCCCCCTCCTTCAGGACCGCGATCTTCATCGCGCGGTCAGCTGATGAGCCAGATGACCAGGAAGGCGAGCAGGAAGCAGATCACGGCACCCCACTTCAGCCAGCCCAGCATCCCGACATACGTCGTCTCATGCGCCTTCATGTCGGCCGGATCCGCCATCGTCACCCTCTTGCCCGTGTCCGTATCGGCCCCGTTCCTAACCGCCGCCCCCATCGCTGGCAACACAGAGCGCGCACGCCCACGCTTAAGGGCGCCTTTACCGCCGGCCGTTACACGACCGTCCCGAACCGGCACGGGATTGGTCGAATGACGCGAAACGGACAGCGGCTGCTGATGCTGATCGACGAGGAGGCGACGCAGCGCCGGCTGGTCGCGTCGCTGGCCGCGCGCGGCGGCTGGCGCACCGTCTTCGCCGAGGACGGCGAGATGGCGCTGGCGACGCTGGGCACGCAGGACGGCATGCAGCTGGACGCGGTGCTGCTGGACCATTGGTCGGAGGAGGTCGATCCCGCGCCGCTGATCGCGGAGCTGCGCGCCAACCGGCCGCAGCTGCCCGTGCTGCTCCTCACCAGCAACGGATCGGTGGCACAGGCGGTCGCGGCGATGCGCGCGGGCGCGACCGACTATCTCGTCAAGCCAATCGCGCCCGAGCGGCTGCTCCACGCGCTCGATTCGGCCGTGCGCGCCAACGGCACGGGCGAGCTGCGCCCGCTGACGGAAAAGATCCCGGCAATGCTAGGGTTCGAGGAGATCGTCGGCTCCGCGCCCGAGTTCCGCGCCGCGCTGGCCATCGCGGCCAAGGCGGCGCGCGCGCGCGTTTCCGTCCTGATCGAGGGGGAGAGCGGGGTCGGCAAGGCAGTGGTGGCCGAGGCCGTCCACGCCGCATCGCCCCGCGCGAAGACGCCGCTGCTGACCGTCAATTGCGGCGCCACGCCCGCGAACCTGATCGAGAGCGAGCTGTTCGGGCACGAGGCGGGCGCCTTTCCGGGCGCATTCGACCGCAAGACGGGCAAGTTCGTCGAGGCGGACGGCGGCACGCTGTTCCTCGATGAGGTGGACGCCATGCCGCTCGACGCGCAGGTGAAGCTGCTGCACCTGCTGACCACGGGCGAGGTGATGCCGATCGGCGGGCGCCACGCGCGCGAGGTGGACGTGCGCGTCATCGCCGCGACGAACAAGCGCCTGTCCGAGGAAGTCGCCGCGGGCAATTTCCGCGAGGACCTGTTCTACCGCCTGAACGCGGTGCAGGTGACGATCCCGCCGCTGCGCGAGCGCAGCGGGGACGTGCCCGCGCTGGCCCGCCACCTCCTGGCGCGGATCGCGGGGCAGCCGGGGCTGCGCGCGCTGGGCATCACCGACGAGGCGCTGTCGCTGCTGATCGACTACGACTGGCCCGGCAACGTGCGCCAGTTGCAGGACGCGCTGTTCCGCGCCGCGGTGCTGTGCGAGGGCGACGCGCTGACCCGCGCGGACTTTCCGCAGATCGCCGCGGCGGGCGGGCGTCGTGCCTCGCCGTCGCAGGGCATGGCCGCGGCGTCGGCGGGCGGCATCACCCTGTTCCTGGCCGACGGCAACCTGCGCCCGCTGGAGGATATCGAGGCGGACGTCATCCGCCTCGCCATCGGCCATTATCGCGGGCGGATGACCGAAGTGGCGCGGCGATTGGGCATCGGGCGATCGACGCTGTACCGCAAGCTGGGCGAGCTGGGCATCGACAACGCGGCCTGAGGATCGTCGGATGCCGGGTTCGTCCCGGCATCAACGGCGCCGAAGGAGCCGCCACGCAGGAGGGGACAAACCCCGGGGTGACGGGATCCAAAACCTATTCCGTCCACCCCAGCCGCCGCGCCAGCGCGGCTTCCGCGGGCGCCACGTCCAGCCCGCGCGCCGCGAGCCAGCCGTCGTCGAAATAGGTGGAGGCGTAGCGCTCGCCGTCGTCGCACAGGATCGAGACGATCGATCCTTCCACCCCCGCCGCCGCCATCTCCGCCGCCAGCATCGCGCAGACGTGGAGGTTGGTGCCCGTCGACCCGCCGCAGCGCCGGCCGAGCCGGCGGCTGAGCAGGCGCGCGGCGGCGATGCTGTCGCGGTCCGCCACCGCCTCCGCGCGGTCGATCACGCCGGGAAGGAACGACGGTTCCACGCGCGCGCGGCCGATCCCCTCCACCACGCTGGCGCAGCGCTGCGCCGCGGCGACCGAGCGGTCGTGCCAGTGGCGGTGGAACACCGACGCCTCCGGATCGGCCAGGCACAGGCGGGTCGCGTGGCGGCGATAGCGCACGTAGCGCCCGATCGTCGCCGACGTGCCGCCGGTGCCCGCGCCGCACACGATCCACGTGGGCACGGGATGCCGCTCCAGCGCCATCTGCGCGTAGATGCTCTCGGCGATGTTGTTGTTGCCGCGCCAGTCGGTCGCGCGCTCGGCATAGGTGAACTGGTCGAGGTAGACGCCGCCCAGTTCGGTCGCTAGCCGCTCCGCCTCCGCATAGGCGGTGCCGGGGTCGTCGATCATGTGCACGCGCCCGTCGTGGAAGGCGATGGCCGCGATCTTCTCCGCCGCGGTGGCGCGCGGCAGGACGGCGACGAAGGGCAGGCCCAGCATCCGCGCGAAATACGCCTCGCTGACCGCGGTGGACCCGCTCGACGCCTCGACCACGGTGGTGCCCGGCCCGATCCGCCCGTCGCACAGCGCGTAGAGGAACAGCGAGCGCGCCAGCCGGTGCTTCAGGCTGCCGGTCGGGTGGCTCGATTCATCCTTCAGGTACAGCTGCACCGCGGGAAAGGCGGGCAGCGCGACGGGGATCAGGTGCGTGTCGGCGGAGCGGTTGTAGTCCGCCTCGATCAGGCGGACGGCGTCCTCGGTCCAGCGGCGGTCGTGGTGCATCGGCCGCCGCTCGCGCAAGCCGTGCCGGCTGTCAACGTCACCACAGCACGCCCTTCACCGGCGTGACCGGCGGCTGCGGCTCCTCGCCGATCGCCTGGAGAAGGTCGATCTCGATCGTGCGGCACATCGCCGTCAGCGGCACGTCGTGGACGGTGTTGGCGAAGGGATCGACCAGATCGTCGCCGATCTGCAGCGTGGCGAGGAACATCAGCCCCGCCACCGTGGAGCCGAGGGGCGTCGCCAGCCCCAGCGTCTCGACCAGCCCGATCGGCAGCAGGATGCAGAACAGGTGGGTGAAGAAGGTGGGGAAGAAGCGGTATTGGTTCGGCAACGGCGTGTTCTTCAGCCGCTCCATCCCGCCCTGCGCATTGGCGATGTCGACCAGCGTCGATTCCATGCGCGCCTGCTGGATGGTGTCGATCCACCCCCGCGTCTTGGCATCGTTGATGCGTCGCCCGGTGCCGTCGAGCAGGCCGTTGGCGATGTTGGCGCGCGCCAGCGCCGGCTCCGCCTCGCCGCGCGACAGGAAGCGCAACACCTCCTCGTCCACCTTCTGCCGCCGCAACTGCGTGCGCAGCGCGTTGACGTAGGCGACCTGGCGCAGGACGATGCTGCGCCGCAGATCGCGCGCCTCCGCCTCCGGCAGGAAGTTGCGCGCCTCTCGCGCGATGTTGCGCGAGGCGTTGATCATGGCCCCCCACAGCACCCGGCCTTCCCACCAGCGCTGGTACGCGGCGTTGTCGCGGAAGCCGAGGAACAGCGCGAGTACCGAGCCGAAGATGGTGAGCGGGAGCGAGGGCGCGCGGAACGGCGACCAGATGTAGAAGCCGGTGACGATCACGTCCCACACGAACAGGACGAGAAGCGGTTTCCAGACCTCGCGGACGATCTGGGTGAGACGTGGCGCTGCCGTAACGATCATAGCTCGCCCTTAACGCACGTCAGCCCGGTTGTGGTTCCGCACCTGCGAACGGACGCACTTTCTTACGAAGCGGCAAGCGCACGGGCGTCTCGTCACTCCGGCCCGGTGCCGGGGTCCGGTCGCTACGACGGCGCGAGGGCGCGGTCGCGCAGGCCGCGCCAGACGCGCAGGGCCTGCACCGTGTCCGCCACGTCGTGCACGCGCAGCAGTTGCACCCCCGCCGCCGCCCCGGCGAGCGCCAGCGCGATCGAGCCGCCGAGGCGCCGCTCCACCGGCGCCTCGTTGTCGAGTGCGCCGATCATGCGCTTGCGGCTGGCGCCCAGCATGATCGGGCAGCCGAGGCCATGGAAGGCGGCGAGCGCGTCGACGAGCGCGAGGTTGTCGGTGAGCGACTTGCCGAAGCCGATGCCGGGGTCGATCATGATGCGGTCGCGCGCGACGCCGGCGGCGACCACCGCCTGGATCCGCGCCTCCAGCCAGTCGAGCACCTCCGTCACGACGTCGCGATAGCCGCTGCCGCCGTGCGGCCCCTTCGACGGATCGGGCGAGTGCATCAGCACGACCGGCGCGCCCGTCCGTGCGACGACGGCGAGCGCGCGTCCGTCCCAGTGCAGCGCGGATACGTCGTTGACGATCGCCGCACCGGCGGCGAGCGCGGCCTCCATCACCGGCGCCTTGCGCGTGTCGATCGAGACCAGCGTGCCCGCCGCGGCCAGCCGCTCGACCACCGGGGCGACGCGGCGCGCCTCGTCCTCCTCCCACACCAGGGGCGCGCCGGGCCGCGTCGATTCGCCGCCGACGTCGACCACGGCCGCCCCGGCCGCCGCCATCGCCACGCCCGCTGCGGCGGCGCCGGCGGGGTCGCCCGCGTGCGCGCCGCCGTCGGAGAAGCTGTCGGGCGTGACGTTGAGGATGCCGGCGACCAGCGGCTGGTCGAACCGCAGCGTGCGCGCCCCGAGCGTCCAGGCCGGCCGGGGCGCGACGACGCGCGCGTGCAGCCGCTGCGCCCGCTCGCCAAGCGAGGCGACGTCGGCGACGGGAACGATGCGGCGCGGGCCGTCGCCCAACACCTCGTAGGCGGCGAACCAGAGCATCCCCCCGGCGAGCCGCGCGACCGCGCCGTCGGGATAGGCGAACGGGGCGGCGGCGAACTGGGTGGGAAGGAGGTGGAGCATCGCAACGGTTCGTCAGCCTGAAGGAAGGGAGCGGTGGCCGGTCTAGGCCGGTGAACACGGCCCTGTCAGCAGCCTCCGTTCGCCTTCAGGAGCCATCGCGCCTGTCGGAACGGCGTCTCGAAGGGCCAGCGCGCTTCGAGACGAGGCTTCGACAAGCTCAGCCTCTCCTGAGCACGAACGGGAATCGCTGCCGCCTACGGCTGCGTCGCGAGCAGGTACGTCTGCCGCAGCGCGTCGATGGGTCGCAGCGCGCCGTCCGCCTCGTAGTGCCAGAACGTCCAGCCGTTGCACGCCGGCGCGCCCTGCAGCGTGGCGCCCAGCTTGTGGATCGATCCGGTCGCGCCGCAGGGGGAGGCGAGCGAGCCGTCGGCGCGCACCATCGCGCGGTGGCGGCGTTTGGCATCGGTCAGCATCGCGCCGGGCGTCAGATAGGCATTTTCGACCAGCACGCCGAACGCGACCTTGGGCTGCGCCTTGGGACTCTGCATCGTTGCCAGCGCGCGCTCGTCCAGCGGCAGCGCCGCCTCGATCCGCTGACACGCCGCCGCGCAATAGTCCGCCTCGCGCTCGATGCCGATCCAGTGGCGGCCGAGCCGCTTGGCGACTGCGCCGGTGGTGCCGGTTCCGAAGAAGGGGTCGAGCACCACGTCGCCCGGCTTCGTGCAGGCGAGCAGCACGCGGTAGAGCAGCGCCTCGGGCTTCTGCGTGGGGTGCACCTTCACCCCGTCGCGCTTCAGCCGCTCGCCTCCGCCGCAGATCGGGAACTCCCAGTCGGAGCGCATCTGCAGCTCGTCGTTCAGCGTCTTCATGCTGCGGTAGTTGAAGGTGTAGCGCGCCTTCTCTCCCTTCGACGCCCAGATCAGCGTCTCGTGCGCGTTGGTGAAGCGCGTGCCCTTGAAATTGGGCATCGGATTGGCCTTGCGCCACACGATGTCGTTGAGGATCCAATAGCCCAGATCCTGCACCGCCGCGCCGACGCGGAAGATGTTATGATAGCTGCCGATCACCCAGATCGTGCCGTCGTCCTTCAGCACGCGGTGCGCCTCCGCCAGCCAGGCGCGGGTGAAGGCGTCGTAGTGCGCGAAGCTGTCGAACTTGTCCCACGCATCCGTCACCGCGTCGACGTGGCTGCCATCGGGCCGGTTCAGATCGCCGCCGAGCTGGAGATTGTAGGGCGGGTCGGCGAAGATCATGTCGACCGACTTCGCGGGCAGCGCGCGCATCGCGGCGATGCAATCGGCCATCACGATCTGGTCGAGCGGCAGCGGCGTCGCTTGCGCCGCGGCGTCGCGCGTTCTCCGCGCGACCTTTTCCATCACCCCCATGCCCGTCCCCTTTCCTCGCGCAGGGATGCGGAATGGGCGGACTTCGCGTCAAGACGATCTTCGTTAACGTCGCCGCCGCGACGATCGTTAACCATCCGGAACATGATGAGTCCGCGGCTAGATGTTGAGTCCCGCCGCCGCCGGGCGACTCAACGGGTTGTGGTGTGGCGCGAAAGACTCATGCGACCCAAGACCCGCACGATCGCCGCGGCCACGGCATCGGGCCGGTCGCGCTGCATCATGTGGCCGCTGTCGGGCACCCACTCGTGCGTCCCGCGCGAGGAGAGCCGCGCGAGCGCGGCCTGGCCGTCGCGGAACGGCGTCGACGGGTCCGGCGGCGCGCCGGGGGAGAGGACGACGAGCGGCATCGCGCCGTAGGAGCGCGCCGGCCTCACCACCAGCCGCGCGCTCTCCCCGGCGGCGTCGAAGAAGGACGACGCGGTGTCGAACCGCGCGGGATCGTCGCCGCCGCGGCAGCGCACCGCGCCGCCCGACGGCGGCAGCAGGCGATAGCGCAGCGCCTCCGCACAGGCGCGGAACGGCGCGGCGTAGCGCGCCATCACCGCGGCGGCATCCTCGCCGGTGGCACGGAACATGTCGGGCGTGCTGGGATCGACCAGCACGATGCCCGCCACCCGCGCCGGCATCCGGTCGGCCAGCAGCAGCGTCTCGTACGCGCCGATCGAGTGACCGACGAGGATCAGTGGTCCGCTTACCCGCGCCGCCGCCAGCGTGCGGGACAGGTCGCGCGCCGTCTCGCCCGCGGTCTGGCGCGCGGGGCTGGCGTCGCTGATGCCGAAGCCCGCGCGATCCCAGGCGCAGCTGCGCATCCGCGCGGCGAGCAGCGGCTGCACCGCCCGCCACGTCGAGGCCGGCGCGCCGGCGCCCGCCGTCAGCACCACCGTCGGCGTGCCCGCGCCCGCGCAGACCAGGTTGATGCGGCGCGCGCCCTCCACGCGCACCAGCCCCTTGCCGTCGGAGTAGGACGGCGTGGCGGGCGCCCCCTGGAGCAGCGCGAACGCGGCCAGGGCGGCGTGGCGGATCACCGCAGCGGCAGTTCCGCCTGCGCCACCGGCGCGAAGCTGCGCCGGTGCAGCGGCGAGGGCCCGTGCTCGCGCAGCGCGGCGAGGTGCGCGGCACAGCCATAGCCCTTGTTCGAGGCCCAGCCGTAGTGCGGATGCGCCTCGGCATGCGCGATCATGATCGCGTCGCGGCGATGCTTGGCGACGATCGAGGCGGCGGCGATCGACAGGCTGAGGCCGTCGCCGCCGACCAGCGCGGTCGCCGCGTAGCTCCAGCGCGGCAGGCGGTTGCCGTCGACCAGCACGTGCCCCGGCACGCAGCCGAGCGTGGCGGCGATC
This sequence comes from Sphingomonas corticis, assembly GCF_012035195.1. Lineage (GTDB taxonomy): Bacteria > Pseudomonadota > Alphaproteobacteria > Sphingomonadales > Sphingomonadaceae > Sphingomonas > Sphingomonas corticis. The sequence goes on along the minus strand of NZ_JAAVJH010000006.1, from coordinate 120,368 downwards.
TGGTCCACCGCCAGCGTCATGGCCTTCATCGTCGCCCAGTAAATGTTGAGCGTGTCGATCTCCTGCGGCTCCACCACGCCCACGCCGACGACCGCGCGCTCCTCGATCAGCGCGCACAGCCGCGCGCGCTCCTTCGCCGTCAGCTTCTTCGAATCATCGAGGCCACGCGGCACGCGGCGGGCCGGCAGGACCACCGCGGCAGCGACGACGGGTCCGGCGAGCGGGCCTCGCCCGGCCTCGTCCACCCCGGCGACGGGGGGCAGGCAGCGCTTCTCGTGGATAAGGCCGGGCATCAGGCGAGCCGCCATGGCGGAAAGCGGCGGTTCTCGCCAGCGGCGTAGAGGCAGAGCGCGTTGCCCGAGGGATCGGCCAGCCGCGCCTCGCGCCAGCCCCAGCCTTGCGCCACCGGATCGGCCACGGCGATCCCCGCCGCCCGCGCCGCGGCGACCGCGACGTCGAGGTCGGGCACCTCGAGGAACACGGTGGGCGCGTCGCCGGCGTGGATCGACAGGGTGGTGCCGCCCTCCCCCTCCAGGCGGGCATAGTCTCCCCGCGCATCGACGATCGGCACGAGGCCGAGCGCGCGGTAGAAGGCGAGGCTGGCGGCGTGGTCGCGGGCGGGCAGCGTTACCTGGTTGACCGTGGCGGCATTGGGCAGGTCGATGCGGACGCGGTGATGCCCCATCGGGCCGTGACCGCCGCCCAGCCCCGGCGCCTCGCGCAGCGCCAGCCGCACGAACAGCCGCGCGCGCGCGATCGCGGCGGGAAGGTCGAGGCCGCGGCCCAGCCCCTCGGCGATGGCGCTGGCGAGGGTGCAGCCGGTGCCGTGGGTGTGCGGCGTGTCGATCCGCGGCGCCGTCCAGCGCGCGACCTCGCCGGTGGTGTCGATCAAGCGGTCGGTGATCTCCTCGCCGTCGGCATGGCCGCCCTTGGCCAGAAGCGCGGGACCGTGGACGAGGATCGCGGCCTCACCACCGAGCGCGGCGAGTTCGGGCAGGTTGGGCGTCACCAGCGTCGCGACGCGCATCAGGCGCGTGAAGGCGGCGATGGTGGCGTCGTCGGCGAGGACGGCGCCGGACGTGGCGACCATGACGGGGTCGAGGATGACCTTCAGCCCCCTCTCCCCTGCGGGGAGAGGGCTGGGGAGAGAGGCCGAGGTCTCACCGAGAACGCCCTCTCTGCGAGGCACCTTCCCCTCTCCCAAACCCTCTCCCCCAAGGGGAGAGGGCGCAATGAGGGATTCCAGCACCTCGGCCACCGCGTGCGCGGTCTCCGCGGAGCCGATCATGCCGATCTTCACCGCGTCGACACCGATGTCGTCGATGCAGGCGCGCATCTGCGCCACCACCATCTCCGCGGGAACGGGATGGACCGCGGCGACGCCGCGCGTGTTCTGCGCGGTGATCGCGGTCACCGCGGTCATCGCGTGGCCGCCGAGCATGGTGACGGTGCGGATATCCGCCTGGATGCCGGCGCCGCCGCCCGAATCGGAGCCGGCGACGATCAGGATGCGCGGCGTCATCCGGCGTGTTTCCGCACGGTGGAGGCCGGGTTCTTCGCCAGCGCCTTCCCCACCCGCGCCGGGCGGTCGAGCAGCTCGCCGGCGCAATTGGGGCAGCGCTCGTCCAGCGCGTCGGTACAGTCGGCGCAGAAGGTGCATTCGAACGAGCAGATGAACGCGCCGCCCTCGTCGGCCGGCAGGTCCGCGCCGCAGCGCTCGCAGTCGGGGCGCATCTCCAGCATAATCAGCGACGCTCCACCTTCGCGATCCACGTCCGCAGGTAATTGGGATTGCCGCGGCACTCGCCCATCGCGTGCTGCTCGGCCAGGCGCAGGCGGCGGCCGTCCCAGGCGAAGCTCTGCGACACGCCGCAATCGCCGAGGCCGCGGCCCTTGGCGTAGCTGCCGACGGTGCCGTTCTCCACGTCGCCGTTGACGACGCTGTGCACCGGCGTCTGCGAATCCGCGCCGGTCTCCTCGAAGCCGGACGGCGCGTCGACCTGGGCGGGCGCGACCTTGCCGTCGCGGATCACGAACAACGCGTCGATCTCGTTGTAGGCGCCGGCCGAGCACGGCAGCAGCACCAGGGTGGCGCCGCCGCCCACCGCGCCGGTCTTCACGGTCCACGTGTCCTCGGCCATGCGCTCCTCGCACCGGGCGACGCGGCGCATAGCGGCGAGTTGCGCCTTTGTCGGGGTGGTGGCGTCGCCGGACAGGGCGGGCGCCACGATCACCGGCGTGGCCGGCGCGGCGGGAACTTGGGCGGCGGGGCGGTCTCCCTTCGCCACCGCGGCGGAGACGGTGCCGGCGCGGCCCTGTTCCGCGTCGATGTAGCGCAGGCTGGCCGACGCGCCGGCAAGCGAAATGTTGCCCAGCGGCTTCCCCTTCGCATCGGCGAGCGTCAGCGCCCTGCCCGTCGCCATCGCGGCGACGAGGCGCGCCGCTCCCTCGCCCGCCAGCCCGTCGGGCGCGAGCGCGAAGCGACGGCCGTCGATCGTGACCGCGGCGGGCGCCGCGTCCCCGTCCGACTGCGAGGCGAGCGACAGTTCGAACCCGCCCGCCTGGCCCGCGGCGCGCGCGACCTCCATCGTGTGCATGGGGAAGTCGCCCATGTCGGGACCGAGCGAGGCCATCGTGCAGCGCTTCACATTGTCGCAGGCGACGGTCCAGTCGCGGAACGTCTTCAGCTCGCCCGGCGCGGGCGCGACCCCGGCATCCGCCGGGGCGAGCGGCGGCGGGCCGGCGACCGGGGTGGCGGGCGCGACGGCGTTGGCCGCGGTGTCATTCGCCATCGGCGGAGCGCGATCGCCCGAGCAGGCGGCGAGAAGGAGCGGCGCGGCGAGCAGGAACCTCATGCCGATCCCCCTACCGCGGTGGCGCGGGCGAGGCAAAGCGGGCTAAGGCGCGCGGGAGCGAAACGGGAGACGATTGATGCAGGCGGTTGGCGTGATCGGTGCGGGGCAAATGGGCGCAGGCATCGCGCAGGTGAGCGCGGCGGCGGGCTATCGCGTGCTGCTGTCCGACGTCGACGCGGCGCGCGCCGAGGCTGGCAAGGCCGGCATCGGCAAGCGGCTGGCCCGCGACGTGGAGAAGGGCAAGATCGACGCCGACGCGCGCGAGGCCACGCTGGCGCGGATCGAGCCGGTCGAGAGCGTCGCCGCCATGGGTCCTTGCGCGCTGGTGATCGAGGCCGCGACCGAGCGCGAGGCGATCAAGCGCGCGATCTTCGCCGAGGTGGGCAAGGTGCTGTCCGCCGACGCGATCCTGGCCAGCAACACCTCCTCCATCCCGATCACCCGGCTGGCGCAGGCGGCGCCCGATCCGGCGCGCTTCATCGGCGTCCATTTCTTCAACCCCGTGCCGGTCATGGGGCTGATCGAGGTGATCCGCGGGCTGGCGACGAGCGACGACACGGTCGCGGCGATCGAGGAGTATGCGCAGGCGCTGGGCAAGGCGGTGGTGCGCGCCAACGACGCGCCGGGCTTCATCGTCAACCGCGTGCTGATGCCGATGCTGAACGAGGCGTGCTTCGCGCTGGGCGAGGGTGTGGCGACGATCCGCGACATCGACCTGGCCTGCCAGCTCGGGCTCAACCATCCGATGGGGCCGCTGACGCTGGCGGACTTCATCGGGCTGGACACCTGCCTGGAGATCACGCGCGTGCTGTTCGAGGGGACGGGCGATCCCAAGTTCCGGCCGGCGCCGCTGCTGGTGAAATATGTCGAGGCGGGCTGGTACGGCAAGAAGAGCGGGCGCGGCTTCTACGATTACTCGGGCGCGGAGCCGGTGCCGACGCGGTGAGGCGGGGCGCCGCTGCCGGTGGCGGGGAAAGTTGACGGAGTTTCCCGCGTCGCGCGGCATCCGTCTACTTTCGCGGCGGTGCGGGCGGCATCAACGCGGCGACGATCGCGCGGTGATCGTAGCGGTGCCGCGTGCCACGCCCCGGCGAAGCTTTCCGCCTGCGGGCGCCGGCGCAGGTTGTAGGCCGACGCCCCGCTCATTTCCACCGCCTGCGCCGCCCGTGCGACCGTCCCGGTCAGCGCGAGCGCGGCGACGAAGCGGCGCTGGCGATCGGGCGTCCAGCCATCGTGGCGCTGGCGGCCGGGCACGGGATGGAAGGCGAGCGCGTGGGGATCGGGGGTGTCCATCGGCGAGGATATGCCGATCGGAAGCGATGTAGGACAGGTGGAAGCCGGGGGGCTTTCCCGTTTTCCGTTCGGATCGGTGGATTTCGGGAAGAGTGATCGGGAACACGATCTGGGAAAGCGGAACGCTCAGGCGGTCGTCAGCGCGATCCGCGTGGCGGGATCCCCGTCACAGGTTCGTTTTCGGGAACGTCCGCTAACGCCCAGTAGCGGACATGGCCGGACGTGCTAGGCTTGGCTTCACAGGGGGCTTCATGACGATCTATCAGCGATTTCGCATCTGGGTCGACGAGGTTCAGTCCGGAAGCCTCTACGCGGGCAAGCTGCTATATGTTGCTGGTACGTTTCCTCTCTTCGCTACTCCGCTTTTTGAAAATTGGTGGCGCATTCCGGGCGTTGCGATCGCAATTGGATGGATTGCCTTTCTGCTTTGGAGGCTGTGGCTGATGGCGAAAACCGGCTTGGTCGCCAGTGATGTGCCGCAAGGCCGCTTAATCGAGAAAACGGCATCGATTGCTACCAACGAGGCAAATCTCGAACGGTAGCTAACCACCAGAAGCGGCCATTCCGCTACCGCCCAACAGCGGACGTTCTTGATAACCTACGACTTGCCTGATGGTGGTCATTCATTCAGGATGAAGCCCGAGGCGCATCCATGGCGTTTGAACCATTCGGTTATGGGAAGCGGTGGCAGGATCGACTCGCTGGAGGCGTGTTGAAGCCAAAAGAGTTCGCGCTCTCGCTTCTGATCGTTGGTATCGTGGTTCTTGTCTGGCAGCTTACCTGATCTTCGTGCCGATAAGCGGAATGTCCGCTTTCCACCCAACCCGGACATTCTCGAAACTCGATCTCAAACGGGAAAGCCGATGTCCGCCGGCAAGCCCGTGACAGCGGCGACGGCGGAGCCGCCGCCGTGACGTCGGACGGGTTCGGCAGTCGCCGACCCGCCGGCCGGTGCCGGCGTTGCGCTTCGCGCAGCGGCGCCGTCGCTTTGCCGACGCGCCTACGCCGGCACTTGCTGGCTGATGCAGTGGAAGCTGCCGCCGCCGGTCAGGATCGCGTCGGCGCGCAGCCCCACGACCTCGCGCGTCGGGAAGATCGCCTGGATCGCCGACACCGCGGCGGCGTCGTTCTCCGCGCCGTACAGTGGCACGACCACCGCGGCGTTGCCGATGTAGAAGTTCATGTAGCTCGCCGGCACGATCTCCTCGTCGCGCAGCACGCGGCCGGGCGACGGGATCGCCACCACCTCCAGCCCGGCGCGGCGGGCGCGGTCGGCGGCGTCCTGGTAGATGCGCCAATTGGGGTCGTTGTCCGCCGCGACGGGGATCGCCACCCGCCCCTCGCCGACGAAGCGCGCGAGGTTGTCGACATGGCCGTCGGTGTGGTCGTTCAGGAGGCCGTCGCCCAGCCACAGCACCGACGCGAAGCCCAGGTCGTCGCGCAGCCGCCGCTCCACCGCCTCCTTCGTCAGCGACGGGTTGCGGTTCGGATTGAGCAGGCATTGCTCGGTCGTGACGAGGCGGCCCGTGCCGTCGCCGTCGATCGCGCCGCCTTCCAGCACCCAGTCGTGCGCGCGGATCGACAGCCCGCGCCGCCGCGCCAGCCGCGCGCCCACGTCGTCGTCGCCGGGAAGGTCGTACTTGCCGCCCCAGCCGTTGAAGCCGAAGTCGTTGGCACGCCCGTCGCCGTCGACGATCGCCCCGGTGTCGCGCAGCCAGATGTCGCCGAACGGCTCCACCACCACCTCGGCGAAGGGCGCGGCGTCGCGCGCGGCGGCGGCGGCCTCCTCGTCGGCGGCGACGAGGATCACCGCCTCGCCCCGCCCGCCGGCGTGGACCGCGCGGGCGAAGGCGGCGACCTCGTCGCGCGCCTGGTCCAGATCCTCCTGCCACAGTTCCGGATGGCTGGGGAAGCCGATCCACACGGCGGCGTGCGGCGCCCATTCGGCGGGGGGGACATTGCTGGACACCATGCAATCCTTGGTATATATACCTTCCGCGCATACCACGGGAGATGTTCATGTCGGTCTATCAGCCCCTAGCCGATTTCCTCTCGCAGCGTGAAGACGATCGTTGGGAAGCCAGCTTCGTCGACGTCATGAAGGTCTTGAACCGATCGCTGCCGGGCAGCGCGTACAAGCATCAGGCATGGTGGGCCAACCAGGAGGGCGAAGGCCGCAGCCAGACGCAAGGATGGCGTAGCGTCGGCTGGAAGACAACGCGGCTCGATCTCGAGCTTCGGCGCGTGACCTTCGAGCGCGAGCGCCCCGCCCATCGCGGCGCCGAGGCGGACGCGTTGTTTCACCACGCGGCGCAATTGTCCGGCATCGACGACGAGAAGGCGCTGATCGCGGAGGCGATGCGCGCGTTGATCGCGCGAGAGGCCAGCGCGTCGCTGGCGGCACTGGGCGGATCGATGCCCGACTATCGCGAACCGACGCGCGAGCGGTCGTGACCGCCGCGGCCGCGGTCCTGATCGACACGTCGGTGTGGGCGGACCATTTTCGTGCAGGCGACGCGGCGCTGGTGGCGCTGCTGAACGACGGGCGCGCGCGGATGCATCCGTACGTGGTCGGCGAGCTTGCCATGGGCAATATCGCGAACCGCGCGCGGACGATCGCGCTGCTGCGGGCCGTGCCGTCGATCGCGCCGGTCGAGGAGGATGCGTGGCTGTCGTTCGTGGAGCGGGAGGAACTCGGCGGGTCGGGCCTCGGCTATGTCGATACGCATCTTCTCGCCGCAGCGCACGTCGCCGGCGCGGCGCTGTGGACGCGAGACCGGCGGCTCGCCGCACGCGCGGCGAAACTGGAAAGCGCCTGGGCCGACTAGCGGCCCAGCGCGCGCGAGCGGTCGCGGATGGCGCGGAATTCGTCGCCCGGCAGCCAGTTGGGCCATGCCGTCGAGGTCGCGAGGTCGCGGCCCACGTCGTAGTAGAGCGACAGGTCCTGCATCATCCCGGTCCAGTTCCAGGCGGGATCGTATTCGTCCTTGGGACCGTGGTAGCGATTGGCCTCATAGTCCTTCGCCGCGGCCTCGCCCGCCGCCTTGCCGCCGGCGACCAGATCGTCGCCGTTCTCGATATAGAGCATCGGCACGCCCTGCTTGGCCAGGCTGAAATGGTCGGAGCGATAGTAGAAGCCCTTCTCCGGCGTCGGCTCCGCGGTGGCGACGCGGCCCTGCTTCGCCAGCGCGCGGCCGAGCCAGGCGTCCAGCTCCGACTTGCCGCCACCGACGACGATCACGTTGCGCGCCGGTCCCGTGAAGCGCAGCGCGTCGATGTTGACGCCGCCCACGGTCTTCGCCAGCGGCACGACCGGATGGCGGCCGTAGTAATCGGAGCCGAGCAGCCCGCTCTCCTCCCCCGTCCAGGCGACGAACAGCTGCGAGCGCGCGGTCGGCCCCGCCTTCGCATTCGCCTCCGCCAGCGCGACCAGCGCGGCGGTGCCGGTCGCGTTGTCGACCGCGCCGTTGCAGATGTCGTCGCCGTCGGCCGCCTTCTCGCACCGGCCCAGGTGGTCCCAATGCGCGGTGTAGAGGACGTATTCGTCGCGACGGGTGGTGCCGGGCAGCAGGGCGACGACGTTCTTCGACTGGTGCTTGCGCACCGTGTTGGCGAACGAGACGGACAGCGTGGTGCCGGCGAGCGGCACCGCTTTGAACCCCGGCCGCTTCGCCGCGGCGGCGAGCGTCGTCAGGTCCTGCCCCGCGGCGGCGAGGAGCGCCTGCGCCTTGTCCTTCGTGATCCAGCCGATCGCCGCGCTCTTCGCCGCGTCCGCCTCGCCGTCGGGCACCTGCTGCGCGCCGGTCCAGCTGGATTGCACGACGTTCCAGCCATAGGCGGCGGGCACGGTGTCGTGGACGATGATCGCGGCGGCGGCCCCCTGCCGCGCCGCCTCCTCGAACTTGTAGGTCCAGCGGCCATAATAGGTCATCGCCCGGCCGTTGAACGGGCCGGAGAGGCCGGCGGTCTCGTAATCGGGATCGTTGACGAGGATGACGACCGTCTTTCCCTTCACGTCCACGCCGGCATAGTCGTTCCAGCCCTTCTCCGGCGCGACGATGCCGTAGCCGACGAAGACGACGGGCGATGCCTTCACCTCGATGCGCGGGCTGCCGGTGCGATAGGTGCCGACCACCATTTCCGGCCCATAAGCCGCGGTGACGGCACCGCGCGGCGTCGCGAAGGCGAGCGGGGACACGTCGCGGGCGGTGATCTCCACCATCGGCACGGTCTGGAACCAGCTGCCGTCGTTGCCCGGCTTCGCGCCGATGCGGGTGAATTCCTTCACGAGATAGTCGAGCGTCTTTCCCTCCCCCGCGGTGCCCGGAGCGCGCCCCTCGAACGCGTCGGAGGAGAGCGTCTCCACCGCGCGCTTCATCGTCGTTTCGGAGACCTGCGCGGCGGCGGGGGTGGCGAGCAGGATGGCGGCGGCGGTGTGGAGAAGACGCTTCATGCCGCGCGCCTTGCCACAGGCGCCCGCCCCGCCACAACGGCCGCTACAGCCCCAGCGCCCGGCGCAGGAAGGCATCGGACCTCTCCAGCATCGCGGCCCGCACCTCGCCGTCGTCGAGCTGATGGTCGAGCCCCTTGTACTCGACATAGTCGACCGGCCGCCCCGCCTCGCGCAGCGCCTTCGCCATCAGCCGCGATTCGGCGACGCCGACGTTCACGTCGATGTCGCCGTGGAACAGCAGCACCGGCGCCCGGATCGCGGCGGCGTTGCGCGCGGGCGAACCCTGCCGCACGTGCGCGCCGCGGCCGATGAAGCGGTCGACGTGCGGATAGTTGGTGAAGCCGAGCGACTCGGCGCGCAGCGTCTCCAGGTCGGTGACGGGTGCGACGGCGACGATCGCCTTGAACAGATCGGGGTCCAGGGCGGCGGATTGCAGCGCGGCATAGCCGCCATAGGACCACCCGACGATCGCCAGCTTCCCCGGCGCGGCGATGCCCTGTCCCAGCAGCCAGCGGCCGGCGTCGTTCACATCGCCGATCGCGGTGCGCCACGACTGGAAGCCGTTCTTCTGGAACCAGCCGGCGCCATAGCCGGCCGAGCCGCGGAAATTGGGCTGGAGGACGGCGAAGCCGCGCGCGGCGAAATATTGCGCCCACCAGTCGAACCCCCATTCGTCGCGCGATCCCGGCCCGCCGTGGGGCATGACGATCGCGGGCAGGCCCTTGCCGGTGCTGCCGTGGGGCAAGGTGAGATAGCCGGGGATGGCGGTGCCGTCCGCCGCGGGGACGCGGACGGGCGTCATCGTCGCCAGCGTCACGCCCTCCAGCTCCGGCCGCGCCGGCAGTACCTCCACCATGGCGCGGGTCGCCTTGTCGTAGAGGTAGTAGCGGCCGGGATCGTCGTCGCTGCCCGCGAAGATCAGCAGCTGGCGCTCGCCGTCGCTGGCGTCGACGATTCCGACGATCGGCTTGCCCGGCAGCGCCTTGCCCAGCGTGGCGGACAGCCGCTCCAGCTCCTTGTCGAAGTAGACGGTCTCGCGCCGCTCGGTGGCGTAGCTCGCGCCGACGACGCGGCGCTGGCGGCCGATGCGGATCAGGCCGTCGACGTCCACGCCCTCGTGATCGAGCACCAGTTCGCGCGCCATGCTGCCGTCCAGCTTCACGCGATAGAGCGCCTGGCGCCCGTCCTTCGCCTCGAAGCCGTAGACGGCATCGAGCGCGCGGTCGATCGCGACGGGATTGAAGCCGGTGCCGTAGCCGTCGCCGAGCGTCAGCTTGCCGAGCGGCTGCCAGCCGCCGCCGGCGGCCTTGCGGTAGGAATAGGAGATGACGTTCCCGTCGTAGCCGGCGGAGTTCGAGCGGCGCGTGCCCACGATGCGGACATGGCCGTTGCCGTCGGTGAGATACTCGACCGCGTCGGCATTCGCATATTCCACGTTGCTGCGGCGCAGGGTGGTGACGTCGACCCGCTCCACGCCCAGCCCCTCCGCGCTGCTGGCCAGACGGGTGCCGATCGTCTGCTCGGGAACGTAGGAGCGCGCCATCAGGATGCCGCCCTTGCCGTCGCCGGTCCAGTCGATGACGTCGCCGCCGAATTGCGCGACGCCGAGCGCGCGGTAGCTCTGCCGCGCGGTCACCTGCTTCTGGTTGCGGCCGTCCGCGTCGAGCGCGATCAGCCGGGAGAAGACCATGTTGCGCACGCCGACGCCCGGCCGGTTGATCGCGACCTCGCACACGATCCGGTTCGCCGTCGCCCAGTGACAGTCCGTCACCTGCTCGCCGTCGGTGCCCGGCGTGCGCAGGATCGTCTTCGCCCCCCCTCCGGCGATCGGATCGGCCACCATCACCCCGGTGCCGCGCGGACCCACCGGAATGACGATGGCGACGCGCCGCCCGTCGGGCGACAGGCTGATCTGCCGGATATACTCGCGCGCGCCGAACGCGTGGGCGGTGGCGGCCGCGTCCTGCGCGGCGGCGGGCACGGCCGCGGAGGCCGCGCAGACGGCGGCGAGGATAAGACGGCGCATCGGATTCCCCCTCGTTCCTGATGGAGGTTAGCGGGGGAGGTGCGCGGCACAAGGTGGGAGAATACGCAAAAAGGGCGGCCTTGCGGGGCCGCCCTCTTGCTTTGCGGTCGTCGGACGACGTCTGCGCGCGGCGGCCGGATATGACCGGCCGTCGCTCTCGCTACGGCTTCGCCTCAGCGGCTGTAGAACTCGACCACCAGGTTCGGCTCCATCTTCACCGGATAGGGCACCTCGTCCAGCGTCGGCACGCGGACGAAGGTGACCTTCGCGGCGCCGTCCGGCGCGACATAGTCGGGCACGTCGCGCTCGGCCAGGCTCTGCGCCTCCAGCACCAGCGCCATTTCCCTGGCCTTGGTGCCCAGCGTGATCTCGTCGCCGACATTGCAGCGGCGCGAGGCGACGTTGCACTTCACGCCGTTGACGCGGACGTGGCCGTGGCTGACCAGCTGGCGCGCGGCCCAGATCGTCGGCGCGAACTTCGCGCGGTAGACGATCGCGTCCAGGCGACGCTCGAGCAGGCCGATCAGGTTCTGCGAGGTGTCGCCCTTCATGCGCGACGCCTCGTCATAGGCGTGGCGGAACTGCTTCTCCGTCACGTCACCGTAATAGCCCTTCAGCTTCTGCTTGGCGCGCAGCTGGATGCCGAAGTCGGACACCTTGCCCTTGCGGCGCTGGCCGTGCTGGCCGGGGCCGTACTCGCGCTTGTTGACCGGGCTCTTTGGACGACCCCAGATGTTCTCCCCCATCCGGCGGTCGAGCTTGTACTTGGCGCTGGAGCGCTTCGACATGACAATTCCTTCAATCTGCGAACAACGTTGACCCGGCAGACCCCTGCCTGATCGCGTCCCGGTATCGCCTGCACCACGAGGATGCAGGGCCGCCGCTTCACCGGGGTGCGGGGCCGAATTGCGAAGGCGCGCGCCTAGACGCGGGTGGGGCCTGTGTCAACCGTGGGCGCTACTTGCCGGCCGGCTTCAGCAAGGCACCCGCCCTTCCCGCTCTGGACAGCGCGGGCGCGCGCCGCCACAGCGCGCGCATGACGACGACGATCCTGGCCGGGCCCGACTGCACGACGATGGCGGAGGTGCGCGCCGGCGTGGACCAGGTCGATCGCGAGCTGGTGGCGCTGCTGCGGCGGCGCTTCGACTATATGGACGCCGCCGCCCGCATCAAGCCCGAGCGCGGCCACGTGCGCGACGAGGCGCGCAAGGCGCAGGTGATCGCCAATGCGCGCGGCGCGGCGGAGGCGGCGGGGATGCCGGGCGAGGCAATCGCCGCGATCTGGGAGACGCTGGTCGAGGCGTCGATCGCCTACGAGCTGGACGCGTTCGACCGGCGGTGACGGGAACCGGCGCTAACCGGACGTTAGTGCCGCATCGGGCACAGCGGCGGGCGTGACCGCCCCGCCCCGCCCCCTTCCCCTCATCGCCCCCTGCCCGCCGCGTCTGTCCGAACTGGGCGACGCGCTGCGCCGGGTGGAGGCGTCCGGCGTGTTCAGCAACCACGGACCGGAGGCGCGCGGGTTCGAGGAAGCGGCGACCGCGACGCTGTTCGGCGGGCGCGGCGCGACGCTGGCGGTGGCGAACGCCACGCTGGGGCTGACGATCGCGCTGGCCGATGCGGTGGGCGCGCGCCGGCGCGGGCGCATGGCGCTGATGCCCGCCTTCACCTTCGCCGCCACCGCGCAGGCGGCGTGGTGGGCGGGGATGACGCCGCTGCCGTGCGACGTCGATCCGGGGGACTGGGGCGCGTGCGCCCGCGCCGAGGAGCGGCTGCTGCAACGCCACGGCGACGCCATCGCCGCGATCGTCCCCTACGCGACCTTCGGCCGCGCGATCGACCTGGAGCGCTACCGCGCGCTCGCCGCGCGCCACGGCGTCGCGGTGGTGGTGGATGCCGCGGCGTCGCTCGGCACCCTCCATGGCGCCGTCAATTTCGGCGCGGGCGCGCCCTTTCCCGTCGTCTTCTCCATGCACGCGACCAAGCCCTTCGCGACGGCGGAAGGCGGCCTGATCCACTGCGGCGACCGCGCGACGATCGCGCGGCTGCGCGCGATGACCGGCTTCGGCTTCGGCGCGCCGCGCACCGCGACCATGCCGGGGCTGAACGCCAAGCTGCCCGAGGTGATCGCCGTGATGGCGCGCGCGCGGCTGAAGGGGTTCGACGCGCTGATGGAGCGGCGCGAGGCGGTGGCCGCGGCGTATCGCGCCACGCTGCCCGAGGGCTGCGCGGTGCAGCCGGCGCCGGCGGAGCGGCAGGCGCTGGGCTTCTTCCCGCTGGCGCTGCCCGTCGGGACCGACCGCGCCGCGGTGATCGCCGCGCTGGCCGGCGAGGCCATCGGTACCGGCGCCTATTTCAGCCCGCACCTGGGCGAGCAGCCGTGGATCCGGTCGGTCGCGAGCCTGACGCCGACGCCGGTCGCCGACGACCTGTCGCGCCGCATCCTGTCGCTGCCCCTCACCGACGCGATGACCGCCGCCGACGCGACGCGCGTCACCGCTGCGCTGGCGCGCGCGCTGTCGCGCCGCCGATTCCTGCCCGTGACGAAAGGCGCCGCCATCCACGACACGATCGTCATCGGCGGCGGACCCGCCGGCACCGCGCTGCTGACCGCCGCGGCGAAGGCGGGGCTGCTGCCCGACCTGTCGCGCGGCCTCGCCATCGTCGAGCGCGGGCCGGCGCTGGGCGCGGGCGCGCTGGGCGGGTACGCCATCACCTCGGACAGCAGCGCGGACACGTTCCTGACGGCGATCGCGGACCATCCCGATCCCGCGGTCGCGGCGCTGGCGGACCATCCGACCGCGCATCGCGTCGCCGCCTATCGTGCGGCGCTGGGCGTGCCGCTGACGGAGGTGGGCGGGCTGCTCGACACGCTGGGCGACCGGCTGGCGCACACCGTGGCGGGTCACGGCGGCGCGGTGCTGACCGGGCACGAGGCGGTGTCGGCGCGGCGCGACGGCGGCGGCTGGCACGTGCGGCTGCGGCGGCTGGCCGATGGCGAGGTGCGCGAGCATCGCGCGCGCGCGCTGGTGATCGCGACCGGCGGGCACCAGCCGCTCGACCGGCTGGCGGGTGAGCAGATCGCGGGCGTGCCGCTAGGCGAGCTCGCCGCGGGACGGCTGGTGCAGTCGGACGCGGTGCTGAAGGTGGGCGGCACGGCGATGGTCGCCGACCTGCTGGCGCACGCGCGCGCGCCGCGCATCGCCGTGGTGGGCGGATCGACCAGCGCGCTGACGACGGTCGCGGCGCTGCTGAAGGCGGGGCTGCCGCTCGGCGCGGGTGCCGTGACGCTGCTGCACCGCCGTCCGCTGCGCCCCTTCTATCCTTCCGCGGATGCGGCGCGGGCGGAGGGGTACACCGATTTCACCGCGGAGGACATCTGCCCGGTGTCGGGCTTCGTCTACCGCCTCGCCGGCTTCCGGCTGGAAGCGCGCGACCTCGTCCTCCGGCTGCTCGGCATCGACGGACGCGTGGCGGACCCCCGCGTGGCGGTGCACCGGATCGCCGGCGACGAAGACACGGCCGCGCGCCGCCTCGTCCGGCAGGCGGACCTCGTCGTCGCGGCGCTCGGCTATCGCCCGCACGCGCTGCCGATCGAGGGCGTCGCGCTGGCCGCCGACGCGGGGCGCGCGATGGTGGACGGGCATTGCCGGGTGCTGGGCGCCGACGGCGACCCGGTGCCGGACCTCTACGGCATCGGCCTGGCCGCGGGCTTCGTGCCGTGGGGACGGCTGGGCGGCGAGCCGAGTTTCCGCGGGCAGGCGAACGGCCTGTGGCTGTGGCAGAACGACGTCGGCCGCATGATCGCGGAGCAGGTGCTGGCGGCGCGTGCCGGCCGCCGCGCCGCATGACCCGCCCGCCGACCGTCAGCGTCGTGATGGCGGCATACAACGGCGCGCGGCTGATCGGCGCGACGCTGGACAGCCTGGCGGCGCAGACGCTGACCGACTGGGAGGCGATCGTCGTCGACGATGCCTCCGCCGACGACACGCGCGTGGTGGTGGCGGCGCGCCGCGACCCGCGCATCCACCTGATCGCGCTGTCGCGCAACGGGGGGCCGGTGCGCGCGCGCAACCGCGCGGTCGGGGTGGCGCGCGGGCGCTACATCGCGGCGCTGGACCAGGACGACCTGTGCCATCCGGAGCGGTTCGCGCGGCAGGTCGCCTATCTCGACGCGCACCCCCGCGTCGCCCTGCTGGGGACGGCGGCGACGGTGCTGGACGAGGCGGGAACGCTGTCCCCCGCGCGCCACGCCGCCACCAGCACGCCCGCGCTGATCGGCTGGCTGCTGCGGATCGGCAATCCGTTGGTCTGGTCGTCGGTGATGCTGCGCGGCGAGGCAGCGCGCGCACTGCACCCGTTCACCCGGCCGGAAATCCTGTATGCCGAGGACTTCGACCTATACCACCGGGTCGCCCCGTTCGGCATGGTGGCGCGGCTGGATGCGCCGCTGCTGACCTATCGCAGCCATGCCGGGGGCGCCTCGCAGCGCTACGAGGAGCGGATGCTGGCCAGCGCGACCAGGGTGCTGGCGGCGGACCATCGCGCCACCTTCGGCGACGGCGCGGGGGCCAGCGCGGGGCTGGTGGTGCGGCACGTGATGCACGGCGCGCCGGTGGCGGATCGCGCCGCGCTGGCGCGGCTGGGCGCGATGATCGCGGCGCTGAAGGCCGATCACCTGGCGCGCCATCCGGTCGGCAATGCCGACCGGCGGCTGATCGAGTGGGAGACGGGACGGCGCTGGGCCGAGGTGGTGCGGATCGCGCTGGCGGCCGGCACGATCGGCATGGCCGACGCGCTGGCCGCGCGCGCGGTGCTGCCGCACCTGGGCGTCGAGCAGCTCGCCTGGGCGCGGCTGGTCGGCGGGATGCGGCGGGTGCTGGCGTCGTAGCCGCCGCCCGGCCTCAGGCCTTGTCGGCGTAGATCATCCGTCCCGGGCCGAGCCGCTCGAACACCTCCGCCAGTTCGTCCTCGCCCACGGCGAAGCAGCCCTGGCTGCGGCCGAGCATGCCGAGCCGCGAGATCATGTCCGGATTGGCGTACCACGCGGCGTGGACGACGATGGCGCGCGACAGGGCGTTGTCGTTGGTGCGGTCGAGCCCGATCAGCTTCTGCGAGCGGCCGTGCTTGCCGTAATAATAGTTCGCCGTCGTGAAGGCGCCCTCGCACGAGGCATTGGAGCCGTCGACGTTGGAGAAACGCTGGAGATAGCCGCTGTGCGCCGGATCCGATCCGCTGCCGTGCGAGACCAGCTTCGACACCACCGAGCCGTCATGCAGGTTGATGAGGTGGAAGCGCTTGCGCGAGGACGACAGCGAGAAGTCCGCCACCGCGATGCGATCGTGCTGGGCGATGCGATGGCCGTGCTTCTCCATCGCCGCCATGGCGCGGCGGAACAGCGCCGGGTCCACGCCGCGCGGCGACAGGTCGCGCGGGGCGGTGGCCATGGCGCGCGCCGGCGCGGCGGCGACCGGGCGGTGGAAATCCTTGGGAAGCAGCGATTCCGGCTTCCCTTCCCGCATGGAGGCGGAAACCGCGCCCGGCAGCATCAGCATGCTGGCGAACAGTCCACCGTTCTTCAGCAACGCGCGCCGCGACGGCAGCGCCTCATCACGATCGTTCTGCATCTCTATCCGAGTTCAGCCCACACCCACGGCCTGTCGTATAGCAGAAAAATGGTGAACAATCCGCTATCTGGCCCGCGACTTGCAGCGGATAACGCCGCACTCGCCGCAGATACCCCACGGCTCGCCGCGCCGGCACCAACCGCGACGACGGGCGTTAACGCAGGTAAGCGGCGACCGAATCTCGCGGCCGCGATCGAGAAAGGACCCGAGGATGCGCCCCCACGCCCTCCTGATCGCGCCGGTGCTGCTGGCGCTCGCGCCCGCACCCGCCGTAGCGGCCGGCATGGACGACCTGGCCATCACCGAGGCGGCCGCGGCGCTCGCGCCCAACCGCTACCTGTGGACCGACGCCGAGGCGCAGGGACCGGTCAGCGTGCTGATCTCCCTGCCAGACCAGCGCGCCTATGTCTTCCGCGGCGAGAAACTGATCGCCGCCTCCACCGTGTCCACCGGATCCGACGACAAGCCGACGCCGATCGGCAGCTTCACGATCCTGCAGAAGAAGGCGGATCACAAGTCCAACCTCTACGACGACGCGCCCATGCCCTACATGCAGCGGCTGACGTGGGACGGCGTCGCGCTCCACGCCGGGCGCAACCCGGGCTTCCCCGCGTCGCACGGCTGCGTCCGGCTGCCCACCGCCTTCGCGAAGAAGCTGTTCGCCATCACCGAGCTGGGCGCCACCGTGGAAGTGACCGATGCCGCCTATGTCACCGGCGACGCCCCGCGCAGCGAAGCGGCCGAGGTGGCGGATGCGAATGCAGCGGCGTCGCGGGGCGCCTCCCGCCGCGACGTGGCGCGGGCACTGGCGGCGCGCTGACGCGGAGTCTAAGTCTCTCTCATTAAAACGGGAGAGGTGAGGATGAAGACGCCGGTCTGCGCGATGCTGGGGATCGATTTCCCGCTGCTCGCCTTCAGCCACTGCCGCGACGTGGTGGCCGCGGTCAGCCGTGCGGGCGGGTTCGGCGTGCTCGGCGCGACGGGGCATACGCTGGAGAGCCTGGAGACCGAGCTCGCCTGGATCGACGCGCACGTCGACGGCAAGCCCTATGGCCTCGACGTGCTGATACCGGAGAACCTGGGCGCGCGCGGGGAGACGCGCGACGCGGTGGCCGATCGCGTGCCGGCGGGGCATCGCGCCTTCGTCGCCGATCTGGCCGCGCGGCACGGCGTCGACCTGCCCGAGGAGCGACGCGGCACCGGCGCGCCGGTGCCGTTCGACCCCGACCTGGCGCTCGCGATGCTGGACGTCGCCTTCCGCCACCCGATCAGGCTGATCGCCAACGCGCTGGGCGTGCCGCCCGCGGCGATGATCGCGCGCGGCAAGGCGGCGGGCGTGCCCGTCGCCGCGCTGGTGGGCGCGAAGGAACATGCGCTGCGACAGGTGGCGGCGGGCGTCGACCTTCTCGTCGTGCAGGGCGGCGAGGCGGGCGGGCATTGCGGCGAGGTGTCGACGATGGTGCTGGTGCCCGAGGTGATCCGCGCGGTGGACGGCCGCGTGCCCGTGCTGGCCGCGGGCGGGATCATGACGGGCGCGCAGATGGCGGCGGCGATGGCGATGGGCGCCGACGGCGTGTGGACCGGTTCGGTGTGGCTGGCAACGCCGGAGGCCGAGACGAGCGAGGCGTTCCGCGCGAAGATGGTCGCCGCCACGTCGCGCGACGCGGTGCGTTCGCGCAGCCGCACGGGCAAGCCCTCGCGCCAGCTGCGCTCCGCCTGGACCGACGCGTGGGAAGCGCCGGACGCCCCGGCGGCGCTGCCGATGCCCTTGCAGAGCCTCATCAGCGAACCCGCGCTGCGTGCCGCCGACCGCGCGACCGAGCGCGGCGTGGATGCGGCGCGCGACATGGTGACCTATTTCGTCGGCCAAGGCGTGGGCCTGGTCGAGCAGGTCCGCCCCGCGGCGCAGGTGGTGCAGGACTTCAAGCTGGAGTTCGCCGAGGCGGTGGAGCGGATGACGGGGCTGGTGGCGGAGTAGCGGGGCGCTGCCGGCGACGGAGCGGATGGCCGCGCTTCGACTTCGCTCAGCGCGGACGGGGATGGACACAGCGCGACGTCCGTCCGGCCTGAGCGAAGTCGAAGGCTACGCGCCACGGTGGCGGTGCTTCGACTTCGCTCAGCCGAACGGAGGTGGGATAGAGGCGCGACATCCGCTCAGCCCCGCCGGGACGAACGGAAATGTTTGCGACGGTGTTCACGAAACCAATTGTCTGCGGAGCCAGCTCACGCAAAATCAACAGGTTAGCGCAAAAGTGGAACGAATTGGCTGTTCCCGCCGAAACCAATAGCCTGCCGAAACCGTCATTTCGAAATCATTATACTGCCGATCTCTCCAGGCAATAGGCGAGAACGGCCGTGATCGCCTCGGGACGAGGAAAAAGACGAGTATATTTTGAAGGCAGCAACGGTTCGAGGCCGGAGTCGCGGAGGACCCAACGTATTCCGCGAAGGCCGTTGTGCAGGGGGTGAATCGCCGCCAAGTCCTCAAGCGTGGCATATTGCTGAGAGAAGGCATGGGCGTCTGCGTCCGCCACGAAGTTCTCGCGGCGCCAACGGGATGAGGGAATCAGCCCCTGCGCGATTATGTGCCGGGCTGTCGTCGGAGACACGCCGATCGCCCGCGCCAGATCGAACTGATCTAGCTGGGCTCCACAGCGGCGCGGCGCGGCCTTCGGCAGGTCGGCCCGCGCGACCCGCAAATCCTTGATCTGCAAGCGGCCGGCGGTGCTGCGGGTGGCGCGCAACTCACCATGGATGATCCGGTCGATCAGACAATGGAGCGGGCGCCTGGACCACCTGACCGCCGCGTCGAAAACATCGATCCACACCAAGTCTGCGGTCGGCGGAACCAGCTTGGCCTCGATCCGGTCCAGCCACTCGTCGAGCTCGACCTGATAAAAGTATTTCACGTGATGCCTCTCCGAATACCAGACCGGCATCACAAAACGTGCGCCCACCATCCTAGAGAAGAAGGGATGGGATAGTCCGACATAGGGGGCGGCTTCCGTCGCAGCGAGCAGCGCACCGGCAGCGCGACCGACATTCTTGGCATCCTGCCGCCAACCCCGTTCAGGCAGCGCGCCGGGCAGTATGCGTTCGAACCGCTGCCGCTCCGGCACCGTCAGCGGTATGCGCGTGTAGATTCGGTAACTCGGATGCTGGCCGTGATCGCCGTAGCTGGGGCGTTTCAGAGGATCGTTGCGGCGCAGGTGCTCCCGCAACACTTCATCTATCACCTTCCGAATCGGGTTGAAGTGACTGCCGAGCCACCTTCCAAACGGGTGGCCATACAGTGACGACATCGAAGCTCGGTGCCTTGGTGGGGCTTGGCTCGCGAGATCGTCGAGCAGCACCTCGATCGACCGTGAGCCGTCACGGCAACACTCGAGACCGCGACTGACGATCAGGCCCAGTTGGTCCGGGGCCATCTCAGGACTTTCATTCCTCTGGGCGCGCATCCCGACATCCCCGGCGTCGATGCCGAACACCGCACTAGCGCCGAGCCGACTCATGACAGAGAAAGCCTGGGTTATGCCGACGGCGTCGAGTGTGGCACATGGGATCCGCTCGCCGACGCCGATACGGCCGGTGAGATAGTCGCTCCCCGCCATCGCCGTCTCGGTCAACGGCACCGCGTCCGCATCCCACAGCCACGCGCCGCAGGCGTGCCTATGCATCGGAAGGCTGTCCCAATGAATACCCTCCTCGCACCCGGGACAGCGTTCGATCATCGCGCACCGGTGCTCCGGGCATGCGTAGAAAATCGGTATCGACCACCACGAGCGATGATACGGCCCGTTGGAACGCGGTTCATCGGGCTCCAGGCGCCGAAGGTCGTCCCGGAGGCACATCGGGCAGAACCTGCGCCATTGCGACCTGGCCCTGATGATGCTTATCGTCGTGTCGCGATATTGAACGACGCCATGCCGGTCCGCCGGACGCTGCGACCATTGCTCCAGGGCCTGCCGGTCAGCTCCCGCGAAAGCCGCCAGACGGGCGATCGACGGGGGGTCGAACACGGCCGCGTCCGGCAGCGACATCCACTTCGTGAATTCCTGAAGGCTCGCGCATCCCAGGCGATCCGCGGACCGCAGCGCCAGTTCGCGCGCACCTTCGAAAGGCTTGTGCCTGATCCGCAGCACGGCCCGATCGGGAGCGGTGGAGGCTATCGACCGGGCAGTCGGCCCCAGCGTCACGATCTGCCTGCACTCGGCAAGTCCACCAGCAACGCGGCCCTCGCGGTCGTGCGGTCGTAGAACAGCTGGCGAAAAGCAGGAGGGGACAGCTTGGGCGCAATCTCGGCGCGGCGCAACCTGGCCACGACGCTCCGCGGGGACGTTCCGAACTCACCCGCCAGATCCCGCGGCGTCGCGTTGGCGCTCGTGAAGTCCACGAGTCCCTGATCGGTGACGGTGCCAGCCGGGCCCAGCAGGCCTGCGCGCACCAGTGCCGATGCGGCCTCGGGATGAATGGTCAGACTCCTCGCGACACCCCCCACAGTCAGCGGATCGGGATCGCGCAAGGCCTTCATCTCGCGGCACGAGACGACGATGGACGTCAGGCGGCCCTTCTCACCGCGAACACCGATGGGCGTGAGGGTTCCCGAAGAAATGGCATGGCAGACGTCGATGAGCGAGACCGAGAAGTTGCGGCAGGCGGTGGGCAGCGGCAGGCAAGATGCAGGCGTCCTCGACAGGTCAGGGACTCCCACGGCGAGGGACGCGACCCAGGCAACGAGCCGTTCGACATCGTATAGCGCGCCGGATCCCAGTCGCCCGGCCTCCTCATCGGGCGCGACGAACCCGACGGCGACGAGCGAGCGAAACTGGCTCCTGCCGATGCCGAGCAGCATGGCCGCCGTCCGTCCATCCACGAGCGACCCCAGGCGGCGCGCCAGTTCCTGGGCAGCGTCGCGATCGATGGCGAAGTTGACGCCGCGACGTGAACCCGTCGGCACGAGCCCAGCCCGGGTCGCGATGCGGCGCGTGCGCTCGTGTCCCATGCCGAGCATATCAGACGCCTCGCCGAGGGTCACCGCGTTCTCGGATGCCTGCAGCTCGTCGGTCGCGATGATGCCGCGCCCCGCTGCGTGACGGAGAAGCGCATCTCGCAGGATCCCACCGCTGTGGTCGCCGCCCGGCGGCGCCAGCCAGCTGCGGTAGGTCCATCCGTATGAGGCCATGAGCCCCACGGCATCGCCACCCGCGCCTGCGACCACATCATCCAGGACACTAGGAAACGAGGTCTCGACAGTGAGTGCGGTGTGGAAGCCGTCCGCGGTCAGGCCGACGAGATCGGCAGCGGCGACGGTCGGACGAGAGGTGGCGAAGCCCAATCCGCATTGACCGAGCCGACCCATCACGGCCGCGGCGCGGGCGAGGGTGAGCGCGTCGAGCAGCGGGACCGCCTCTCGCGCCCCACCTTCCAGCCGGGCGAGCAGATACGCGTCTCCGTCGCAGCGGAGCGATCCACCGTCATGTTCCAGCCAGAGCGGAGCGCCGCACCTGCAGACGTCCACCGACGGCGATCGCCAATCCACCTGCTCGCCGCACGCATCGCAGGCGCCGACCAGGAGCGACCGGTGGATCGGGCACGACAGCACCATGGTGGCGTCCCACCAGGGCCGGTGCCAAGCGGCGTATCGCTCGGCAAGACCCCCGGCACGCGCTGCCGACCGGTCCTCCGCCAGACAACGGGGACAACGCCGACGCGGCGAGACGGACAAGTCCCCTCGTCCAAGCGTCTCGCCCATCAGCGTCAGCTGGCCCGGCCGCGACCCGCGGCTCGCGGTGGACCGCGATAGCGTCACCGCGTCGATGCCGATGGCGGTCGCGAAGCGGTCGAGCCCTTCCCCCCGGGCGAGCGCCGAAATCTCGAGGCCGAGGTCGGCCGCGAGGGTCGCCGGTGTGAGCCTGAGCCTCGTGGCGGTGCGGGCCAGCAGACCGTGCGCCGGCTCCTTCGATACGGAAGGCACGCGGAGGGCGATCGCTCCGCTCACAGCGACAGGCCCTGCGCGGCGCGCTTCGGCGCCCGACGGATGCCGGTCTTGCGCGACCGGTCGACGGGTGGCGCCGAGTAGCGCGCCTTCCACATCGCCTTGAACTTGGCGGCGTCGACTAGGAACGGGTCGTCACGTCCGCCGACGGGCGCGACGAAGATGTCCGGATCGTCGGCGACGAGGACCGACGCTGGGTTCTCGAGCCGGAACGCGCTGGAAAGCATCCTTCGGTCGATCCCGCTCGCACCGGCCTTCAGCGCCAGCTTCAGTGCCTGCGACAGGATCTTCGTGAGCAGACCCACCGAACCCTCCGACGCGAAGTACAGCCGGCACGCGAGTTCCATGTCGGTGCTGAGCGCGGCGTCGGTGCCGAACCCCATCGCGTCCTCGAGTTGGCCGAGGATGTCGAGGAACTCGAGCTGCTCGTCCGGATCGGACCAGGAGTAGGGGCGCAGCTCCACAAGCGCGTCGGTGCGACGCTTCAGCGCCTTCGACGTGCGCAGCTCCTCGAGCAACTCCTCCCCTGCCATGGCGATCGGGACGCCGCAGCTGTTGAGCAGGAACTTGAGGAACTTGCCGTTGGCACGAAGCCCGGCCTCCCCTTGGCCATCGACGAACGAATGCGCCTCGTCCAGCATCAGTAGTCGGGTCTCGAGCTGCTGGAACTGATATCGCAGCCGGCTCGCCACGCCGTTGCGGGTGAGCCGCTTCGGAACGGGCGCGCCGACGGCGCGCATGATCTCCACCACCGTCTGCTTCGGATTCGCGAAGTCCGGCACATCCAGCCTGACGACCGGCCGACGGTCGCCGTAGCGACCCGACGTGTCCACCTGCATCTCCGGCAAAGCCTGGATGCTGGTAAGGACGTGGCTCTTCCCGGTGCCCGCGGGGCCGACGATCATGACGCAATACTGCGTGAGCGCCCCGCCGCCCGGAGATGCGTCCTCGAGCCCATCCTCTGAGAAATCGAACGGCGCGTCGTCTTCCACCAGGTCGGAGGGCGGGCCGGCGTCCGGCCCGACGGGCATCGCCGCAGGACGCCGGAGTTCGAGGTCCAGGATCGCGTCCTGGGCCGCGACGAACTGCGGGTGGCGGATGACCAGGGTCTCCAGCCGCAGGATGCGCGCCTTGATCTCATCCCGGGTCATCATGCGATCCTCCCCGCTCGCCGGGCCGCGAGCCTCGCCTGGACCTCCGCCGCCGCCCTCTGCGCGGGGGTGATCGTGGGCGCCTGCACACCCTGGTGCGTGAGTCGCGGAACGCCGCCGCCGAGCGGATTGCCGGACCCGTCGACCAGCGCCGGGACGGGCGTCGCCGAACCGGGAAGGCGCAGCGGCGCAGGCTGCGAGAACGTGATGAGGCCGCCACTGTCGGTGCCGCCGGTGACGACGGGAAGGACGGGCAGCAACGGGGCGGGGAAAAGGCGGATCGGGGTGAGGAAAGCGCCCTGCTCCAGGTAGCGCGCGAGCTTCACCTGGGCGGTCTTGGTGCGACCCTGCCTGCCCCGCCCGATGATGAGGTCCCGATCGGCCTGCGCGGCGGCGCGGGCGCGCTCTAGGCCATCCTCCGTCACCACGCCCCCGCGCGCCATCTCCCCGGCGAGCTGGGCATGGAAGGTATGCTGCCACGCGGTCGTGCCGTTCGCGATGTCCGGCCGGGTGCACCACAGCGTGAGCCACTCCCCGGTGACGTGGTCTAGGAGGTCCACCCCCGCGAGGTCGTAGGGGTCGTAGCGCACCTCATACCAGTCGAGGTCGGACCCATGACGGTCGCGGATGGCTCCCAAGCCCGGTCCGTTGTAGTTCAGGCCGTGCACGCGGATGCCCATGTGCGACACGCGGCGGCGCACGCTCACGCCGAGCAGGCGGCGCAGCCCGCCGGTCGAATCTACCGGCGCGACGCCGAAGTTCAGGTCGACCTGCGACTGCCAGAACTCGCCGGGCGCCATCCGCCCGTCGAGTCCGGAATGCCCACTGGGATGATAGTCGCGGGCGATCCACGTCACGATGTCGTGACGGAACTCGGCGTAGCCAACGGTCGCGTTCTTCCGGCCGTCATACTCCTTCAGATCCCACGAGATGAGACCGTCGCGGTAATCGTAAGCCTGGAGGGCGAAGCGCTTGAACAGCGATTCGATGCGACCCTTGAGCCACGGACTGAAGCCGGGCAGGCTGGCGATCTCGAAGTGGAGGAGCTGCGCCGATCGCCGGGCGGCGTGGCTGATGAAATCCATCCCGCGGTCGGTGTAGGCCCAATCCCACTTCCCGTGCTGATCCCAATCCAGTCCTGGATAGGCGGTCATGTCCTTCGGCCACAGCGCGTGCGCGATGCAGCGCGACAGCGTCGCCCACGACGGCGGGAGGAAGGAGATATGGCAGCCCAGGATGCACCGGGTCAGCCGGTCCATGATCATCGTGATCCAGGGCCGGCCGAGCAGGACCCCGCTGGCGTCGTCGACGACGTTGAGGTTCGCGAGCGTGTGGTCGATCTCGACCTGCTGCAGCAGCCAATCGGGGTCGGGCACGTATTCGTTGATGCGGCACGCCTGATCGGCGGCCCGCTGACCCTGCTGCGACCGAAGGGTCTCCCTGCGGTTGGCGGCGGCGCGGACCTTCTTCGCGAATGTGACCCTGCTCGGGACTGGCTGGCCCACGCTCTTCAGCTCGCGTTCCAGCAGCCGGTGATAGGCCGCGAGGTTGCGAATGGGACCCTTCTCGAGCGCCCGGGCGATGAACTCACCCATGACGGCCTCAACCTGGGGCGTCAGGTGGGAACCGCGATAGCCCTTGCGATCATCGTAGGTGACGAGAGCGAGCACGCTCTGGCCCATCTCCAAGTAGCGGGCGATCCACTCGGACATGGTCCGCGCGCAGGGCGCCGTCGCGGACGCCGTATCCTGCGGGCCTGAACCCGCCTCGATCGGCAGGCCGGCGGCCCGCCGCGCCTCGAAGGCGGCGCGCGCCGCCTGCCTGTCCTCCTCGGCCCACCTGTCGCGGTTTTCGTCGAGCACGGCGCCCGGCACATCTTGGAGCACGCTTCCGACAGGCTCGCGGGCGCGGATAGCCTTGAGGCATGCCTTCACCATGACCTCGCGCCGCAGGGCCCGGCGCTGCCGGTCCGGCGATTGCGCGTCCCAGGCCATCTTCATGCGCTGGCGCCGCGCCTCGTCGAAGTGCGCGGCGTCGAACGGCTTATACTCGAGCCGGCCAGCAAGGTAGACCTCGAGGATGTCATCGGCCGCGTGGAAGCGGCGTTCGCCCGGCTCGTCGTTCGGCTCGAGCAGATAGCCGTCCCGACGGCGCTCGCGGACCGTCCACCAGCGCTTGCCGCCATGGATGTCGGTAATGACGATGGTGTGGTTCAGTCCGAACCTGAGCGGGGCGCTGCCCATCGCTACGCAAGCCGCAGCATGGTGTCGAAACCGATCGCGATATCGAGGTCGACCCGGCAGCGCCGCGCCGCCGCCAGGGCGAGCGCGGCGTAGTGGCCCGCCGGTCCGAGGCCGGATTCGCGGGATATCTCCGACAGCGGCAGCGTGCCCCGCCGGCCCAGCAGATCCACCACGACAGCGACGTCATCCACCCGGGAGCGGCGGAACGCGTGCCGCAGGAGGTTCGCATTCCTGAGACGGACCGGATCGCCATACCAGCGGTCCGTCACGATCTCAAAGTCGGCACCCCGCTCCGCGCAGGCCCGCCGGATCGGATCGACCCGGCCATCGAGGTCCGGCTTCTCGGCGAGCTTCCCGTCGGGCTTGACCTCGCGGTAGGTGACGCGGCCGTCCCTCCACCGGATCTGCACGTCGGGCGTGTAGGTGCCGCCGTCGTCTAGCCGCATTCGCTCCGGCTGCGTCCTGTAGGCCACAACGTCGAAGTCGACGTCGAGAATGATGGCGGTCCGCATCTCGCCAAGGCTCTCGAAGACATGGCACACAGAATCCCGGATCGAGACCAGCTCGCCGGTGATCGATCGGGCATTGCGCCGCGTGCGGGGATCGCGGACGGGATCGTAGCGGATGCCGAAGGCCAGCTCGTCCAGGCAAGCGTCGTCGGGCATCGCGAACGCGAGTTCAGAAGACATCGTCGGACCCCCGGGTGATGACGCTCTCGTCCCGCAACTCGCCGTCCGCCGACCGCAAGGTGCCGAGCCGGAACAGATACCGCAGGGCGGCACCGGCCGCCCCACGCGAGCCGAGGAAGGACACGAGGTATCCGAACGTCGCGGACGAGCCGGGTTCCCGGAAGATCCCCATGATGCGATCGGCGTCCCCCAGGATGCGCGCCCGCCGCCGGACCTCGTCGCGGCGGCGGGCACGGGCATCGCGTTCCGGCCGTCCCGAGTAGAGTTCCGCGAGGTCGCGCTCGCCATGGCTGCGCGCCGCGGGGAGCAACGCGGCCATCGGCGTCCGCGATGCGCCGCGCGGGAAACTGACCTCGGCATGCGCGTCGAGCCACGCCCGCTCGCCCTCGATCGAGACCGACCCCGACAGCGTGATCAGGGGCCTGCCGACGGGCGAGCCGTCCTCGCCCAGCACCAGCAGGTTGACCGGTATCTCGCGCTTGAAGACCATGCGGCCGACGCGCCCGCCGTCGAACCAGCGCTGCATCGCGGCCATCCGTCGGCGCACCGCCTCGTAGGATACGGGACACAGCCCCGCCTCCCGCAGCGCCCTGAGGACATGGTCGTGCGCGCGCCTCGCACAGGGCGGCAGCGGCGGCCGGAATTCCGCGCCGATCGCGTGCGCCAGCACCGCCTCGACATGGTCGCCGAAACGACCTCCGATGAATGTCCGTCCGTCGAAGCTCAGCGACATCTCCGCCTCCTCCTCGCCGTCACTGCCGACGGAGCGCGATGAGCGACGCGTCCGTCAGATAGCCGGGCGTTGCGACGTCCACGGATCCGGACCCGAGGAGGACTAGGACCGCGAACCGCGCCGCGACGCGGGACCCGAGCGCCGCGGCGACGTCGCCGAACGGCAGCGAATCCGCCGAACCCGACAGCAGCGCGAGGACACGGACCGCGGCCACCGGGTCGACCTCGCTGATCAGCGCGTGGGCTGCCAGGGGGTCGAGCACGCCAGAACCGCGCCGCGCGGCCGCGGCTGCCATGGCCGTGCGACCGACCTCAAACATCATCGCGCGACCGACGCGTTCCGGTCCGGCGGCCTGCGGACGCCGCTCGGGCCGCTCCGTGCCACGCTGACGGCGATCCATCATCTCCAAAGTAACCATTCCAACCATGCTCCCCGAGTCCGTGTGAGTGAACGTGAGTGTAACATCAGGGAAAAAGTCGTGGCGTGTCAACCCCATTCCAACCACGTTCCTTCGTGGCATCGCAACCTGAAGCGTTTCTTGCTGCCGGGCGAACCATCGCCTATGGTGCAGCGCCATGATGCAGATGCGTTCATGACGGCCGACGGCGACGACTGGCGGGACGACCCGCGCTGGCTGGAGCTCACGCTCGAGAAGCGGGCCGCGGCGCTTACCCGCATGGCCGTAATCGAGCGCTACCTCTCGATGGAACGGCGCTCCGCCCAGGAGGCCGACCGCTGCGCCGCCGAGCTCGGGATCGGCAGGTCGCGCTTCTACGGGCTATGCAAGCTGTGGGAGCGGAGCAGGTCCCCCGTCCCGCTGGCGCCCTACAGCGAGCCCGTCGTGCCCAAGCGCCCCTCAGTGAAGGCCGAGCGCGCTGCCGAGATCGAGACCAAGGTCGGTAGCGCGCTCGCCTCGACCCGCGACCGGACGCCCAACGCCATAGTCGACACGGTCGCCCGGGACTGGGGCGAGGGGACCGCGCCGCCGGCGCGAGAGACGCTGCGCCGCTTCGTCATGCAGGCCATAGCCAGGGAGGAGACCGACGGGGGCGAGGTGCTTCGCCGCGAGGCGAACGAGGTCGCCCGCGGCTTCGGCGAGGTCGTCGTGTTCGACCATTGCTTGGTCGACATCTTCGCAGATGACGGGCCGCTCCCCAGGCGTCCCACCCTCACGCTCGCCATCGACCTGTTCACCGGCGCGCCGATAGGCCACGCCGTCGCCATGGCGCCGCCAGGCCCGGGCATGATCGTCGCCGCGATCGAAGATGCGACGCGGCGCTCGGCGAGCCTGGCCGGCGACCCGGTGCGGCCGCGGATCATCGTCGGATCCAGCTATTCCGCCGACTGGACACGGCTGATCGAACGCTTCAGGTCGTCGGGCATCGTGATGTCGGGCCGCCGTTCGCCCCAACTCCCCTTCGGCGCCCCGACAGCCCGACTCGTCGGGCCACGTCTCGGGCGGCTGCGTCTGCTCGCGCGCGCCGGGCACGAGGAGGATGGCGCCACGGCTGGCTTCGATCCCGCGAAACACCCCGTGCTGACCATCGAGCAGGCGCGGTCCGTGATCGTCACCAACATCGCCTCGGTGCTGGCCGACCGCCTCGGCGAAGACGGCGGTCGTCCCCTGCAGTTCGACCTCGTCAACGAAGTCGACGGTGTGGATTGGGGCCGGGACGGCAACGAGACCTAAGCACGCCCCGTTAACCCCATATACGGCGATCCCGCCTATCCACGCAGGATGCCGCAACATCCCGAAGTCGAATGGCTGCTCGACCTGCTTCCGCCGCACAGGCGCGGCGAGGTGGCGGCGGCGATCGCTGATGCCGGCATAACGAGGCTGCCGCCGAGGACGGTGGGAGGCGCAATCCATCGGGGATACCTGATCGACGTCGACCAGCGCCGGATCGTCGTCCCCGATGCCTTCGGCCCCAAGCGACGCGCCAGGCGCATGCTCGATCTCGCCGAAGCCCTCCGGGCGGCCCGTGGCGCCGAGATCCGCGAATGCCTCATAGCCATCGACGGACGCCTGGCATGGGATCCGCCGGCCTGGGCCTGGCGCTGCTCCCGGGTGCTTCGCGACGCGCTAGCGATGGCGGGCATGACGGCCGAGACCATGCTCGAGCACGTCCGCTGGGCGCCGACCAACAGCAACGCGATGCCGATCGCGATATACGCCAATGATCCCGCCATCGGGAGGCCGAAGCAGATCGCGTCGCTCGACGTCGAGCGCCCGCCGACCGGCGACCTGCTGCGCGCGACGATCGATCTGGGTGGTGGTGTCATCTACCGCGAGGGCGGCGACAAAACCTTCCTAAAGACCCGGCACGAGGTCTTGGCGAGAGGCAGATCGATACCCGCCACGCTGGCAATCGGGCTGAGCGGACGGCCGGTATCGGCGCTCGTCGGTCACCCGCTCCTCGACCGGGCCGGCTACACCATACGGAAATCCTGGACGGGGCAGAGATACACGCGCGCGATCATCGAGGTGCCGGAATGCTCGCTCGCCCGCCTGCCGAGCCGGTTCGCCGCGATCCTGCCCGACCACGACCGCTCGGATCTCGCGGCCTCGCCCTGGAGGTGAAGGGATACGGGCGAGCTCAGTTCAAGCGACGGTAGCGGCTACCGGCGTCGACCCGGGACACGACCGGGCCGGATGCGCGGGCGCGGTGCCCGTGGGCATATACCTCGCGATCGAGCCATTCGCGCTCGTCACCCAGCGCTTCGTCACCGACCTCCCGCATCCAGACCTTCGCGGAACCGTTCCAGAAATAGCCGCGCTGGCGCAGCACGTCCTTCCGGTCGAAGTGCGCCCCATCGGCACGCACCAGCCAGCCGCACCGATCGGCCCCGGCGAGGACGTGCGACAGCACGGTCGATCCGTCGCCGAACTGGTGGCGCAGCAGCTCGATCAGAGCGTCGACGTCGTCGCCTGCACGGTGCGCCGCGTAGAACCAGCCTGCCTGGTCGAGCAGCCAGCGCAGCGCCCGCCCCTCGTAGCCGGCCCCGGCCCAGTCGACCTCCTCCATGCTGCACGACCAGCGCAGGCCGGCGACCGCGGGCAGGCGGCCCTCGACGAACGGGCGGTCGAACCGGCTGTTGTGCGCCACCACCAGCGACGCCGACAGCAGCAGCGTGGTGGCGGCGTCGCCGTCTATGACACGGCCCGCCAGATCCGCGTCGGTCAGGCCGGTGAGGCGGGACACGACTGGATCGAGCGGCGCCCCCGGATCCTCGAGCCAGGCGAACGGCGCGTCGAGGGCGACGATCTTGCCGTCCGCCGTGAACCTGAACCGCCTCAGCGCCAGCTCGATGACGCTGTCGACGGCCGGGTCGAGCCCGGTCGTTTCGGTGTCGAGACAGATGCCGATTTTCGATCCCGCTATCGGGCCGAGCGGCACGCGCCCGTCAGGCAGTGCGACACGCTCGAGCACCCGGAACCGGCCATCGGCCGCAAGCAGCCGCCGCGCGGCTTCCACGTCGGATTGGACGGCTTCGGCCACACCGTGCCTCAATGCACGGTATGGCTGGTCGCTGCGACCTGGTTGAGGAGCAGCAGCAGGACGCGGCGGAAGCCGACCTCGCCGTCGTCCACGAGCAGGTCGCGGATCGAGCGGCCGCCGAACGCGGCGCGGTCGTCGCCGACCCACGCCGCCGCCTGCGCGTCCTCGACGCCCACGATGAGTCGCAGGTGCTCGACCACCACCAGGCGACGCGCGCGCTGGGCGACGACGGCCGGGATCGTCTCGCCGTCGTCCTGCGCTGCCTTCCCGATCCAGAGGTCGAGGGTCTGCGCCCCGACGCCCAGCACCCGCGCCGCCTCGGCGCTGTCCCAACGCCAGTGCCACATCAGGTAGACGAGGTCGGCGAGCAGCAGCGCGCGCCGGTCCGACACCTCGTTGGCGCGCACGTAGCCGGGCGTCGGCCGGTGATCGGCGTGGGTCGAGATCCACATGTCGCCCCGCTCGAGCGAGAGCTCGCCCATCGGCCGCCCGTCGCGGCACCCGGCCACATAGACGAACACGTCGGAATACGAATCCGCCCCGACGGCGTCCAAGGTCACGACCACGTTGGTCAGCATGTCCATGAGCTGCGGCAGGCCCTGCGCCTCCGCGGTGGCAATCTCTCGCATCAGTCGTCCCTTTCGTCAGTTCCTTCCGTCGGCCGGGCGCAAGCGCGGCGCACGAAATGATCCCGTGCACTTAAACCCTGACATGATGTCAAGGTTATGTCAAGAACAATCTAGGAACATCAGCCCGCGCCCACTAAATGCGGACAAGGCGGTTATCGGGACAACGCGAGGATGCTCGGCGATGCGTGAATGGCGGGTCAGGCTTCCCCGGCCGCCCCGTCGATGAACGGGAACTCCTGGCGGTCAACGCCGTCGCAGCTACCGGCTAGGTCGACGAGCGTCGCGCGCAGCCGCTCCAGCGCGACCGCCTTTCGTCCCAGATCAGCCGCGCGCGCCAAGGCGAGCGCCTTCACGTCCGCGACCCCGCGGCCACGGTCGTGCCACAGCGACAGCAGATCGGCGATCTCGCCGATCGGTAAGCCCAGGTCCCGCGCGTTGGCGATGAAGCGCAGGCGGTGGACGTCGGCGTCCGAATAGTCGCGGTATCCGCTATCCCGCCGCGGCGGGGCGGGGATCAGCGACAGCTTCTCGTAATGGCGGATCATCCGCTGCGAGACGCCGCTCGCCTTCGATGCCTGGCCAATGTTCATCGCCGGACGTTGTATGATGGCCGCGTTCCGACGAGAAGCGGAAACCTCAGCGCGACGACCGGAGCGCCGCGCAGCGGCGGGTCCACCAGCCGACAGCGATCGAGCGCCGCGACGGCCTGATTGTCGGCGATATCGCGCTTCTAGTGTCGAACGGAGCGGCCGCGCGGGAATCTCACCCCCGGCGCAGGCTCGCTGACGGCGTCGTCTCAAGCCGTCGCAAGCTGCCGCGCACGATAAGCCGGTCCCCGACATGCGCCACACGCGTCGCGCGGCCAGCTGGGCGCGAGCCACTTTCATTGAAGTTGGATCGCGGCAGCCGCCAGCGGCGTCAGAAGGGAAAATGGCTTCCGAATGTCGATGGCCGCACACGATCATCGTGAAAACGGGACTGTTCTGGGACCGCATCGGCGGCACCGAGCTGCATCTCGCTTTCATCAGCCAGAGGGAATCCGGTGTTACCTGTTTTTGCCGACCGACGCGCCCATCGCGTGAGAGTCCGGTAAGCCGCTTGAACTCGCCGCCTGACGTATCCGCGTGCGGCAGACCAGTCGGGTGCCCAGCATCGGCCGGAGCCCGTCGGCCCGGCAGGAAGCCCGTGGCGGCGGCCATCGGGGTGTGAAGCCGTAGGGAGGGGAAAAGGCGAGGCCGAGCCCGGCCCCGCGGCTTCGCCGTATACAGCTAGGAGTTAAGAAACGATGAAAGACGTTTTCCTTTCGAACATGTTCGATGATCAGAGCGATGTCCTTCCGGTTGCCGATGTGCTTTCGATGTGCGGTCTGCGCACCATCGCGGCACTCGCGCTGGAGGGCGCAATCGCCCACCCACTCGCCGGTGAACGCGACACCCTGGTCATCCAAGCCGACCTCCGGAGCGAGGAAGAGGAGTTCTCACTCGTCCGCCTCGCGCTCGCAAGCGGCAGCGACGCGGTCTGCGTGCTCGGCCCCCCGGATGCCGACGGCACGGACAAGCTGCTGGTGGTCCAGGCGGGCGAGGACAGCGCATGGATCGGCTACTGCAGCGCGTTCGCGGACTCGGCCGCAGCGCAGGGAGCGCTCGTGCCGCTTGACCCGGCGCAGGACCTGCACCTCGTCATGGGCGTGGACGGACGGCTGCAGCGCCGCGACGGGCGGCCCGCCACGCACCCGGCGTTCGGCCAACGCATCGCTGCCGCGCGCATCCGCCGGGCGGCCGAGGCTATCCTCGCCGAGGGCAGGGCGCTCGCGGCCTGACTACGCTCGTTGGGGGCGGGGCTTTCCTGCCGGTTCGCCGTCGGCGCGACGCGCCGCCGTCATTCCATTTCGAACGGGAACATCGCTAAAGGCCATCATGGACGATACGCAACGGCCCGCAGCCTCCCTCGACGCCGAAGCACATCAGGGGAGG
The DNA here is from genome assembly GCF_012035195.1 of Sphingomonas corticis. Taxonomy (GTDB): domain Bacteria; phylum Pseudomonadota; class Alphaproteobacteria; order Sphingomonadales; family Sphingomonadaceae; genus Sphingomonas; species Sphingomonas corticis. Next base: position 87,201 of record NZ_JAAVJH010000006.1, on the reverse strand, counting down.
ATCCAAGCCGAGGTCGACGCGACAGATGAGCGTGTCAGCATCAGCTGGGCGCTCGAAGACCAGAACGAGTTCGGAAGGACCCTGGTCGCGACCGGGGCGATCGGCGCGGACCAGTTCGACCTGGCCGTCCGTCACGCGACCGCGACCGGGGCCTCGATCGGCCACGCCCTGATCTACACCGGCGCGATGACACAACGGCACCTCATAAGCTGCCTGGAGCGGATGTGACCGACGGGATCGCCGGCGCGAGCAGGAAAAATGGTGATCGCTTCGTCGCGGACGACTTTCGTCCTAAAACCCCTGGCAACCGCGCGATCCATCCATGAACAGTGCGGGCGAAAGGGGTTGAGCAAATGTTCGGAATGTTCGGGTCGAAGCCGGCCAGCCGGTTCAAGGTGATGAACCATGACGTCGAGGTCGCCTCGGTAAGCCGGGGAGGAAAGGTGCTCTTCACGGGAGACACCGTGAACGCTTGGCCGAAGACCCACCTCGAGGGGCAGATCTTCGAGGTGATGCTCAGGTCCCGCTCGGGCCTGCCGTATTTCGCATACTACCTCTGCAAGGACTATTACTTCGCCGTCGCCAGTCCGGCCGGCGCAGGCGGGTTCGGCGGCCCGTTCAGGACGGAGGAGTTCCGGACCGCCGTGTCGCAGCGGATCGGCCTGTTCGTCGCCGAGCACCTGCTCAAGGTGATGAAGGTCGACGCGCGCGCCGACATCGTCGGCTTCCGGCACAACCGCGTCCACACCAACGTCCTCGCCTTCGTCCCGACGCTGGGAGAGTGGCACGCCATCCAGCACTGCGACGCCGAGGACGACGACGCAACCGACCGGAAGGTGTCGGGCGTCGCGAACGGATCCGTGAACATCAAGGACGTCGTTGCCATCGACGCCATCTCACCGAACGGTCGGGACTGAGCATGAGATGCAGGGATTTCAGTATGGTGCTGACCCCGGTTGTCGTCGATAGTCAGTGGAAGGCCAGCCGATAGTCAGCAGCACGGGGAGAATTCATGGTCGGTCTGTTCGTGCTACTCTTGCTCGCCGCTATCGCGGGTAGCCGAATGATGGGAGAACTGCGCGTGGCGGGATCCAGGAACGGACCCACGGTGCGGATCAACATCGGCGACCTCATCCAGGAAGGACGGAAACTGTGCGGCTGATCGCGCAGGCGGCGACGCGGACGGAAGACGCGAACCTGTCGGGATGATGGTGCAGTATGAACGGAAAAGCAGCTCTCCCAACTGAAGGTGATCAGACGATCCGCGACGCATGGCAACCGGATCCTGCTCGATCCCGACGCGCCGCAGGTCTCGTGGATGACGCGTGCGGACCTGCACGACTGGATCTGGTCGATGCCTGAGACGACCGTCTCCGCCGCGCTCGACACCAACGCAAGCTGGCTCTGCAACATGTATGCGGTCAACAGGCCCAGCCAGTCGCACTGGCACCGGATGCGCAAGGGGCTGGAAGCTCCGCGTGACCCCCTCGACCCGTCGCTACCGGCCGACATGCCGATCCCGCTGGTGCACTTCGAATGGTCGAGCGCGGGCAGCTATGCGGTCGTCCCGCACCCCGAACCATGGTCGAGGCTTGGCGGGCCTGACCGTAGCGGACCGATATATCCCCACGACGGGAACACATTCCAGCGGTGCTCGCGGTCGGCACGTCCGGCCGGCCCGGTCGTCGCTGGACGCGTGGCCCGGTAGGGCCGCTGCCCATACCGACGGTCGCCGCGTTCCGGACCCTGATCTGGGACACCGACGCCGACGACGCCGACGTCAGCTTCGCGCTGCTCGGCCTGACCAGGCGCGAGGTGGCAAAGATCGCGCGGCGCGAGGGACTGAGCGTTCCGTCAGCAGCGTGGTGGACGCCATCCCAATACGGCTCGCGGCTCCCGATCCCCGACGGAACCCGCCCGCGCAGGCTGTCACGGGCGGACCTTCAACGGCCGATCGACATGTCTGCCGGGACGCTGACCGCCATCCGGCGCGAGATCGAGGCGGACCTGATCGCGGAGCAGGAGACACGCAATCGACGCCGCGCCGCATCGGAAGCCGCAGAAGCACGTCGGCAATCGAGATTGCGGTCCGGCATGGCAGATGTGGCATTGGCGATTGCCACCGGCACCACCGGCGAAGCCGCCTGCACGGCACAAGACGTATCTCGGGAAGCCTTCCGGGCCGAACTCCGACGGCGGTTACGCGCGGCGCTCGCTTGCGAACGCGGCGGTCTGGGTTCCGCTGACCAAATCACCGGACGCATCATGCGGGGTGTGGCCGATCGGCACGAATTGCTGCTCGTCGACCACCTTCTCCGTCCGGATGTCCACGGCATCGCCGCGCGGGATCCGGACGCAGGTGTCGCCTGCTCCTATAGCCCGGACGTCACGGCCATTCCGGGGATCGCCCGCTGGAAGGCGTCGGCCCAGGACACGGCCGAAGCGGCGGCGGGGCTAGCCGATGCACTGTCGCAGTGCGCTGCTCAGATGCCAGAGCGACTTCGGCTACGGCAATCATGAGGAAAAGACCGGTGGTGGCGTTTGCGCTCGATGAGTTGAGAATCTGCGCACCACACCGATGTTAGCATCGACGTCCATAAAGAGATCGACCGAAGATGCAGCCGTTTCTTTCACCACAGTCTGTCGAAGCGCTCGTCCAGGTCATCTCCGGCGGGAGCGGCAACAGCGTCGCGCCCTCGATCGGCATCTACCGCTCGGCTCCCAAGATCGACGCGTTCATGCGCGCCTGCGGCGTCAGGATGGCGATCGGAAGCGGCTCGCGCGTCCCGACCCTCGCTGCCGAGATCGAGGGGGTCGTCGCGAGGGGTGACACCCAGATCCTGCGCACCATCATCGAGGCCGCCGCCAATCCGGCTGACTTCATAGATGACCCGGACAAGGGCGCCGCCGTCATCGAGTATCTGAACCAGCGGCTAGCCTTCGACCAGCTGGCGATCCGGCGCCGCGGCACCAAGGTCGAACTGGTCGATGCCCAGTCGAACGCCCCGGTGGTCGGTGCGCTGAGCGCCGCGCTCACGCCGATCAACTTCGATACCGTCACCCGCGATCTGGAGCGCGCGCTCGCCAACGCCGACACCGATCCCGAGGACGCGGTCACGTCCGCCTGCGCGGTCGTCGAGAGCGTATGCCGGTCGATCATCGTCGAACTGGGCGTGGAGATGCCTGCCAAGCGCGACATCCAGACATTGTTCCGCACAGTCCGCGACCAGCTCGGCCTTGATCCCAAGGGCGAATTCAAAAGCGAAGTCGCCGAAGACGTCAGGACAACGCTCGGCGGGCTGGCGGCGTGCATCCATGGCATCGGCAGCCTTCGCACGCATGGCGGCGACGCGCATGGCCGCGAACGCGGGCACGCCCGTTACATTGATGCCAGGATCGCACGACTCGCCATCCATTCAGCCGGCGCCGCGGCCCTATTCCTGATCGAGACGTGGCAATTCAGGCACCCCACAGTCGAGTTGCACGTCGAGGCGTCACGGATGACTAGGTTCGGTGGCGCGCCTCGAAGCACCGCAGCCGCAACGATAACGACGCCTGCGGCATCCTGTCATCGTAATAAAAAGCCTAAGAAAGCGGTTGGCCAAAATGACGCTTCTTCCTAGAACCACGGAAGTATGGGGGAAAACCGTAACCTGGACCTGCTGCGCCTCGTCGGCGAGGCGCTCTACGGCGAGCGGTGGCAAGCACCGATCGCGAGCGACCTCGGCGTGTCCGATCGCGCGGTGCGATACTGGCTGTCCAAGGCGACACCCTGTCCGGACGACACCGGCAGCCGGCTGCTCGGCATCGTCGTGCGAAAGCGTGAGGCGCTCGCTCACCTCGAGGAGCAGGTTCGTTCCCGAACCTCGCCTGCGGGGACCAGGCCATGATCGACCACGCGATGGCCGCCACCGAGGCGAGGCGCATGCTCGACGCCGTTGGCGCCGCGAGCGGCAAACCGATCCTGCTGGTCGGCGACGAGACTGACCGCAGCGCCACCTTGGCGGCAATCTCGGCGGACACGTCCGCGATGCCGCTCAACCTGGGTATCGAGCTGTCCCAGGTGTTGATCGATGCGGCGGGTGCCCGTCTGGACCTATCCACCGCGATCGCCGGCATGCGGCCGTCCGATCCAGTCCTGCTCCTCGACCGCATCCAGATCCTGATGCACCCCCAGCTCAACGTGAGCGCGGTCGATACGCTCGTCCGCGTCGCGCGCCGCCGCCCAGTTTGCGCGTCGTGGCCCGGCCGATGCGCAGACGGCCGCCTCCGCTACGCCGATCCCGACCACCCCGAATGCCTCGACGAGGATGCGTCCCGCGCTCTCATCCTCGACCCGTCGACAAACGAAAGCACCTACCGATGAAATACAGCGATCTCGTCAAGTTCGAGCCGATCGAATCGGTCATCCAGCTGCTCGACGCCAACAAGGCGGACGAAGGCCGGCGGCTCGTGTCGAGCTACGTCATCTCCGACGCGATGGCCGACCGCATCGCCGACGTGATCTTCCCTCAGCTGGGCTTCGATCCGGCTGTCGACCACAAGGGCATCCTCGTGGTCGGCAACTACGGCACCGGCAAGTCGCACCTGATGTCGGTCATCTCCACGATCGCGGAGGATGCGGACGTCGTGCCCGAGGTGCGCAACGACAAGGTGCGCGCTGCGGCTGGTGCAATCGGCGGCAAATACCAGGTTCTCCGCATCGAGATCTCCAGCCGCATGTCCCTGCGCGACATCCTGGTGCAGGAGCTCGAAGGCTTCCTCGCCGCCCGGGGCGTCACGTTCAAGTTCCCGCCCGAGGACAAGGTAACCCACAACAAGACCGCGCTCATCGAGATGATGGACGCTTTCGAGCAGAAGTTCCCGGGCCAGGGCCTGCTCGTCGTCGTCGACGAGATGCTCGACTATCTCCGCTCGCGCCGGGACACCGAGCTCGTCCACGACCTGTCGTTCATGCGCGAGATCGGCGAGATCGCCAAGAACACCCGGTTCCGCTTCGTCGGCGGCGTGCAGGAGGCGATCTTCGACAGCGCGCGCTTCGCGTCCACCGCCGACAGCCTGCGCCGCGTCAAGGACCGCTTCCAGCAGGTCCTCATCGACCGGCAGGACATCGGCTTCGTCGTCGCGGAGCGGCTGCTGCGGAAGGACGAGCACCAGCGCGACGCGATCCGCAAGCACCTCGAGCCGTTCGCCAAGTTCTACGGCAACATGGGCGACCGCCTCGAGCAGTTCGTGCGCCTGTTCCCCGTCCATCCCGACTATCTCGCCATCTTCGAGCGGATCGAGTTCGCCGAGAACCGCAATGCGCTCTCGACCCTGTCCGGCACCATGAAGAAGATGCTCGACCGGGAAGTGCCTGCCGACGAGCCGGGCGTCATCACCTATGACAGCTTCTGGACGGACGTCCGCACCAATCCGGCATTCCGCGCGCAGACCGGCGTCCGCGACGTCGTGCGCATCGCAGAGACGCTGCAGGAGAAGATCGAGACCGCGTTCCCGAAGGCCAAGGCGCTGAGCCGGCCGACGGCGCACCGCATCATCGATGGCCTCGCGATCCAGCGCCTGACCACGCCGGACATCCATGTCGAGATGGGCCCGACCTCGGCCGAGCTGAGAGACCAGCTGCTGCTGATGAACCCGATGGCAGCCGAGTTCCCCTCGGACGAGCCGGCCCAGGATCTGCTCACCTTCATCGACGCGACCATCGGCGACATCTTGAAGGCGGTGAACGGGCAGTTCATCACCCGTGCAACCGGCAGCGACCAGGTGTTTCTCGATGTCGCCAAGGACGTCGATTACGACGCCGAGATCGACAAGCGCGGCGAGAGCCTCGACGACGAGGACCTCGACAACGCGTTTTATCAGGCAGTCGCCCACCTGATGGAGCGGACCGACGAGGCAACGCACCTGCCCGGGCACAAGATCTGGCAGTATCCGCTCGAGTGGTTCGAGCACCGCGTCCACCGGGACGGCTATCTGTTCTTCGGCTCGCCCAACGACCGGCCGACCGCATACCCGGCGCGCGATTTCTACCTCTATTTCGTCCAGCCCTACGACCCGCCGAAATTCAAGGACGAGGAGAAGCCGGACGAGGTGTTCCTCCGCCTCGCCAGCAAGGACGAGGCGCTCACCGCCATCCTGCGGCGTTTCTCGTCGGCGTCGGCGCTGGAAGCCCTGAACAGCGGTAACGCCAAGGCCGTGTATCGCGCCAAGGCCGAGGACGCGCTCAAGGGCATGCGCAAGTGGCTGCGCGACCAGCAGACCACCGCGTTCAACGTCACCTATCGGGGGAAGACGCGGACGCTGGGCGAGTGGGCCAAGGGCTTCTCGGTGCGCGAGCGCGCAGGGATCAAGGGCGACGAGACGGTCAACTTCCGCGAATACGTCAATGCCTCGGCGGGCTTCCTGCTCGCGCCCCACTTCGAGGATGCGTATCCGGAATATCCGACCTTCGGCACGATCGTCACCGACGCCAACCGGCGCTCGCTGTGCACGACCGCCGTGAAGTCGCTCGCCGGACCGTCGCGACCGAAGGACGCGGTGATGATCCTCGAGGCGCTGAAGCTGCTGGATGGCGATCGCCTCGATCCCCGTCAGTCCCCATACGCGCAGGAGATCCTCACCCGTCTGGGCGCGAAGGGCTCAGGCCAGGTGCTCAACCGCACCGAGGTGTTCGAGGCGACGTCGATGGCGGAGAGCTTCGTCCCCGGCCGCTTCGGCCTCGAGCCGGACCTGGTCGCCGTAGTGCTCGCCGCGCTGACCCATTCGGGCGATGTGATCGTCTCGGTGGCGGGGCGGAAGATCGACTCGTCCAACATCAATGACGGTTCATCGGCGCTCGTCGAGGAACTAGCTTCGTTCAAGCACATCGAGGCTCCGAAGGACGTCAACGTCGGCGTCCTCCGCGACATCTACGAACTGTTCGGGTTGCCGTCGGGCCAGGCTCAGGCGGCGGCCAAGGGCGACGATGCCGCCGTTCGGACGCTGCAGGACGCGATCGAGAAAACCATCGCCAGCACGCTGACCATCGCATCCGGCCTGGAAGGATCGCTGTCGTTCTGGGGATCGATGGTCGTCTCGCCCGAGCAGGTGCAGGACGGCCGGTCGCGCATCGACGCGGCAAGGAAGTTCGCGGAATCGCTGGCGGCATACAACAGCCCGGCTAAGCTCAAGAACCTGCGGACCACCGCCGAAGATGTGGCGGCCCGGTCGGACGACTTCTCCGCCTTCCGGCGCATCTCGTCACTCGCCGGTCAGATTGACGCGGTGGCAAAGGACGCGGCCTACCTCCAGCAGACCGAGATCGTCCTTCGGGACGGCGATCCCTGGCTCGAGCAGGCGCGCAAGGTCAGGCATGAAGTCACCGGCCAGCTCGCCGAGGTGCTCGACCCGCCGGCGATGACCGCAGTCCGCAACCGGCTCGGCTCGCTGAAGAAGGATTACATCGCCCATTACATGTCGCTGCACGCCAAGGCCCGGCTGGGTATGGCAGAGAGCAAGACCAAGGGTTCGCTCGTGGCGGATCCGCGCCTGAAGACACTGGAGCAGCTCGCCCGCGTGCCGATCCTGCCAGGCAACGAACTCGACAGCTTCCGCAACGCGCTCGCCGACCTCAAGACCTGCGCCGGTCTGGTTGAAAGCGAGCTGGCGAACAGAGCGACCTGTCCGCACTGCTCCTTCACGCCGAAGGCGGAGCAGCTGTCGCTGACCGCGCCGGCGTCGTCCGTGCTGTCGTCCCTGGACGACCGACTGGATGCGCTCGTCCAGGGATGGGTCGATCGGCTTCGCGCGGAACTGGAGGACCCGATCACGCTGGCCGAGGGGTTGCAGCTCGTCGACGAGAAGGTGCGCGACCGCATCAAGGCGTTCGCCGCGGGCGGCGAGCTACCCGAGCCGCTCGATGCCGAGCTCGTGACGGGGATCAAGGAGGCACTGTCCGACCTCAAGAAGGTCGTCATCACCTCCGCGGACCTGCGCGCGGCGCTAACCAACGGCGGCTCGCCGGTGACGCTGGAGGACATCCGCAAACGCTTCGAGAAGCTGCTGGTGGACGAACTGAAGGGAAGCGACGAGGCTAAGGTGCGCTTCGTGATCGTTGAGGAAGTCTGATGTCCAATTCAAACCTAAAGCTCGGCGTTCCTCAGGGGGGAGCAGTCACATGCCTCGGACGCGAGTTCGCGAATGAACAAGAGCGACGGAAATACTTTTCCGAGGAGCTTCGCATATTCCTAAAGAACGTCGATCGCTCGCAGTTCGATGGCTTCCCGGAAGGCTCCGATGAGGACATCATCCAGTTATCCAACCCGCCCTACTACACCGCGTGCCCCAACCCCTTTCTCACCGATTTGATCAACGAGGCCGCTCCTGATCGCGCATACGTTCCGTATAGCAGAGGGCCGTTGGCAGACGATGTTATCGAGGGAAAAAATGACCCTCTATACAGCGTCCCGTCTTATCACACCAAGGTTCCTCCAAAAGCTATTCGTAAATATATCCTTTATTATACGCAGCCAGGAGATATCGTCCTCGATCTTTTTGCTGGCACTGGCATGACCGGAGTTGCTGCGTCTCTAGCGGCAACAAAGCAGGCTGATGATCCCAAAGACGTCGAACATGGATTTCGCCAGGCAATCCTCGTCGACCTTTCACCAGCCGCAACATTCATTGCATCAATCATGGCGGCTCCCATTGACCCCGTGCTTGCCCAGGGCGCCGGGGGTGTGCTGTCAGATATCGTTAGTGAACGGATTCAGTCACTCTACTCGTTTTCTCCTCAAAGCTCTGAACAAATAGATTATGGTATCTGGTCGGATTGGGGGCTTTGCAGCGAATGCGACCAAGATTTCCGACTCTATGACGTTGTCATAGACTGGGATACGCCGAAAATACTTGATCAATATCCCTGCCCGCATTGTGGCGCGACAAACGTCGGGCGCAAGCTCGCGCGTAGTTTCGAGACTATCAAGGACCCGTGGACCGGCGAGGTGAAGCGTCGGGCGAAAACCACTCTGGTTTCCGTCTCCAAGAAGCAGGGCAACCGCGCTGTTAGGAGAACCGCTTCGGAGTTTGACACACGAACGGCGGACGCGGCGCTATCACAGACGCCTGCGCGAGTTCCGGAGCCGCTTCGATACTCGCACATGACCCATGAGCGAAACAACTTGCCCAAGTATTGGGGGGTGGACCACGTCCACGAGTTCTTTACGCCGCGCAATTACCTTGCAATGGATAGGCTCACCACGGACCTGCCTAATGAGTATTATCGCGCTGCAATGTTCTGCGCAATCACCACAATCGAGAATAACACGACACGTCGTAATAGATTTTACGTTGACAAACGGCGACCCAACGGTTCTCCGATCGGACCACTTTCCAATACGCTATATATTCCTACATTGCAGGTAGAGGCGAATGTCGGAATAAAGGCTCTTCAGGTTGCGAAGTCTGCGGCTGATGTTGCTTCTAAGTGGAGCAAGCACCACGCCTTCGTTACCACTCAAAGCTCTACTGACCTGCATCAGCTGCCCGACGCATGCGTAGACTTTATTTTTACAGATCCTCCTTTCGGGGGAAACATCAACTACTCTGAGCAGAATATGCTTTATGAGTGGTGGACTGGTCTACGCACCAATAACAAGAAAGAGGCAATTACCAACTCGGTGCAGGAGAAGGGCGTCAGTGAATACACCTCGTTGATGAACGCGGCCTTTCGTGAGTGTCACCGACTGCTCAAGCCAGGACGATACATCGTTGTCGAGTTTCATAATTCGTCCAATGCGATCTGGAACGCTATCCAGTTCGCTCTTGGAGACGCGGGGTTCGTGATCGCCAATGTGGCCCTGCTCGACAAGGTCCATACAACCCTACACCAAGATTCGAAAGCAGCAGCCGTAGATAAGGACTTGGCGATCACCGCTTACAAGCCGAATGGCGGCCTCGAAGAGCGTTTCGCCCTGAAAGGCGGCACGGAAGACTCGGTGTGGGATTTCGTATCAACGCACCTAAAGTATCTGCCGATTGCTACGATCAAAAAGGAAGGTCTCGAGTTTGTCGGCGAGCGCTCTCCCCGGGTTATCTTTGATCGCATGGTTGGCTGGATGATACAGCATAATACGCTGGTTCCCCTTTCCTTTGCAGAGTTTCAAGTTGGCCTTGATACTCGCTTCGCCGAGCGTGACGGGATGTATTTCTTAGCTGCTCAGGTCGACGAATACGATAAGCGCGCACTCGAGAGCGGAAGCCCTCGAACCCGTAGCCTCTTTGTAGACGATGAGAGGAGCGCGATCGATTGGATTACGGAGTATCTGAAGCAGAGACCGTCCACTTACCAGGAATTGTTCCCAGAGTTTACGAAGCAATTAGGGATTAGCTGGAGGAAACACGAGGAGCGCCCCGAGCTCGCTAAACTTCTGGAGCAAAACTTTCTGATCTACGGTGGAGAGGGGCCGGTTCCGCCCCAAGTTCACTCGCATCTCTCATCAAATTGGAAGGAAATGCGCAATCTCGACAAGAGCAATCCTCTACTCGTCGAGAAGGCCCGCAATCGTTGGTTCGTGCCCGATCCGAACAAGCAGCAGGACGTCGAGGCGCGGCGCGAGAAAGCACTGCTGCGCGAGTTCGAGACCTATAAGGCCCATAAGGGCAAGAAGATGAAGGAGATCCGCCTCGAAGTGATGCGCGTCGGGTTCAAGGCCGCCTGGGCGTCCAAGGACTATCGCACCATCATCGACGTGTCGGCCAAGGTGCCGGACGAAGTGTGGCAGGAGGACGAGCGCCTCATGATGCTGCACAGCATGGCCGAGACCCGGCTCGAGGCCGAGCGGTGAACGCCACCGCCGCGTCGGGCGCGGCGGTCGCCCAGCGCGGCGACTGGCTGTGGCACGGTGCGCTCGGCGCCGTGCAGGTCGTCGAGCGTCTCGACCGCTGGGGCGTGCGCACGCTCCGCGTGTGGACGCCGGCGACCGGCGCCGTGCAGCAGGTCGACGAGGCGGCGCTGGAGACGATCGACGCCCACGCCCCGACCCCTGGCGCGATCGTGCATCGCGCGGCAGCCGCACGCGTGCAGGAAGCGCTCGCGACCGAGGTCATGCTCGCGCCCGTGCAATCGAGCGTGATCCCTCTGCCGCACCAGCTATACGCGTTGGAACGTGCCATAGCGGGCGACCGGGTGCGCCACCTGTTCGCCGACGAGGTCGGGCTCGGGAAGACGATCGAGGCCGGTCTGGTCATCCGCGAGCTGAAGCTGCGGGGGCTGGCGAAGCGTATCCTCGTCGTGGCGCCGAAGGGGCTGACGCCGCAGTGGCAAGCCGAGATGCAGTTCCATTTCGGCGAGACGTTCCGAATCGCCGATCCCGGCGACTTCAACGCCGTGGCGCGCTGGTCAGACGCCGATAACGTGTGGCGCGCCGCCGATCAGGTGATCTGCCCCCTCGACAGCGTGAAGCCGCTCGCTCGGCGCCGTGGCTGGTCGCTAGAGCGCGTCACCGCTTACAACCAGCGTCGGTTCGAGGACCTGATAACCGCCGGCTGGGACCTGGTCGTGATCGACGAGGCGCACCGGCTGGGTGGCAGCACGGACCAAGTGGCGCGATACAAGCTGGGTGCCGCGCTCGCTGACGCGACACCCAACCTGCTCCTCCTCTCCGCCACGCCGCACTCGGGGAAGTCCGAACAGTTCCTGCGCCTAATGCAGCTGCTCGACCGCGAGGCGTTCCCCGGCGAGGACTGCATCGACCGCGAGCGGGTCGCGCCATTCGTCGTCAGGACCGAGAAGCGCCTGGCGATCGACAACGACGGCAAGCCGCTGTTCAAGCCGCGCCAGACCAGGCTCGTCACCGTCGACTGGGATTCCCGGCATGATGCCCAGCGGCAGCTATACGAAGCCGTCACCGACTATGTGAGACACGGCTACAACCAGGCGCTCAAGAGCAAGCAGCGGCACATCGGCTTCCTGATGGTGCTTATGCAGCGCCTCGTTACGTCATCGACGGCCGCCATCGCCGCGACGCTCGGGCGCCGGCTCCAGGCGCTGGAGGATGCGCCCGCCCAGCTATCGCTGATTCCCGACTTGGACGTCGGCGACATCGCGGACATGGACGGCCAGTCCCAGATCGACGAGCTCGTCGACTGGCCCGGCTGGCGGTCCGAGAAGGCCGAGGTCGCGACGCTTCTCCGGCTTGCCGAGACGGCCCTCGGCGGCACCGACGCCAAGGTCGAGGCGCTGCTCGAGCACATCTCCCGCATTCAGCTGGAGGAGGACGATCCGAACCTGAAGGTGCTGATCTTCACCGAATTCGTGCCGACGCAGGCGATGCTCGCCGCCCAGCTGCGCGACCGCGGCTTCGACGTCGCCACCCTGAATGGACAGATGGCCGTCGAGGAGCGTGTCGCCGCGCAGAAGGCGTTCGCTGGCGCATCCCGGGTGCTGATCTCGACCGACGCCGGCGGCGAAGGCCTGAACCTCCAGTTCGCGCACGTCATGTTCAACTACGACATGCCGTGGAATCCCATGCGCATCGAGCAGCGGATCGGACGTGTCGACCGGATCGGTCAGAAGCACACCGTCCGCGCGACCAACTTCGTGCTCGGCGACACCGTCGAACACCGCGTGCGCGAGGTGCTGGAGGCGAAGCTCGAGGCGATCGCCGAGGAGTTCGGCGTCGATAAGGCCGCCGACGTCATGGACTCGGTGGAGGCCGAGGCGGTATTTGATGGCCTATACATCGACGGCATCCTCGCGCCTGACGCCGTCGAGCGACAGGCGGATGCGACGCTGGAGGAATTGCGCGCACGCATCGCGGCGGAGCGGGAGCGTCGCGACGTCATGGGCACCGGTGCCGGGCTGGAAGCCGGAGCTGCGCAGCGGCTGCGGCGGCATCCCATCCATTTCTGGGTGGAACGCGCGGTCACGTCCGGTCTGCCCGAGGTCGGCGGCGCCGCGGACCGGCACGGCGACACCTGGGCGCTGACCTGGCCGAACGGCACGCGGACCGATCACGCCTGTTTCTACGCGTCATCACTGGATAATTCCCCGAATGCGACCTGGCTGACGCTCGACGACGCCGCAGTGCGCGCCATCATCGACGACGTGGCCGTGACGGTGCCGGGCCTCGGCGTTCCGCGCTTCTCTCTCCCGGCCCTGCCCGACGGCGTTAGCGGCACATGGTCGCTCTGGCGTATCCGCATGAGCACCAGCCGCACCGACGAGCAGCGCTACATGCCGCTGTTCGTCCAGGACGGACGTGCGTTCGCACCGACCGCGCGGCGGATCTGGGACATCGTCGTCGCGAACGACCCAGTCCCCGCTGGCGGCAGCCCCGCCAGCCATCCCGACATCGAGCGACTGGCCGAGGCGCAGGCGGAGCCGATCTACGTCGGGATGCGGGATCGGCATGTCATGCAGCTCGAACAGGAGCGCCGGCGGGCGTCGGCCGCGTTCGATGCCCGGCGACGCGCGATAGGCAGGGTCGGCCTGGAGAACGTGCGGCGCTCGCGCTTGCGGCGGCTCGAGGAGGAGCGCAATGCGCGCATGCGCGAGATCGATGAGGCTGCCATGGCGCTGCCGAGCCTCGAGGCGGTGATCATCATGGAAGTCGGTGCCGCATGACCGCTTGGTCCGAACACGTGACCGCGCCGTTCCAGCGGGAGTTCAGCCGGCTTTGGGCTGTGAGCGACCCGGACGAAATACTGCTCGCGCCCACCGTCGCCGGGGTCCTTGCGGGACGCGGCTTCGAGTTGATCAGCTACCGGGACCCGCTCGTGTTCCGACAGCGCTACGAGACTGACATCGCATCGGCTCAGGAAGACGCCGCGTTCATCGTGCATGTCCGGGGCGATGCCCGCAGCATCGTCCCCTGGGATGTGCTGGACCAGTCGCGTCACGTCAGCCTCTCGATCGCGGAGATATTTGGCGCCCTCGACGCTAACGCGGTGCGCGCCGTCGGACCGGAGCGCTACGACGACCTGTGGCAGATACTTTCCGACCGCCCGTCCATCCCCGTCATGGGCACCGTGGCCACTAGGGACTTTCTGGCGACGAACCTGTATAGGGTCGTCCCCGGGCTCATGCGGAAGCCGACCGACCTGTGGGAGCAGGCGTTCGACCTGTTCTTCCGCGATTCGCCGCTGCCGAAACCGCTAGCTGAACACGTCGCGTCGCGAGCCTGTCGCCCGGACGGCATGTCCGTCGTCGATGCGACGCTGATGCTCGGCGACCCCGCCGCCTTCGTCGATCGTGTGCAGCGGGACTGGAACCGGTTCGCGCAAGCCGTCTCGCGAGATGAGGAGCCGGCACCCGACATCATCCCGTTCGCGCTGCCCGGCATCCGGGTGAACCTGGACAGCATGGTGCTCGATGGCACCATCGCCCCGGCCCAAGTCGAGCAGGTCCCTGCGTCGGTCCCGAGCTGGATGCTCATCGGCATGGTGGAGGACCAGGACGCCGCCAGGTCGCTGGCCAGGAAACGGATCGATCTGCTCAGCCACGAGATTCCGGCGGACGATGCGACCCATGGAGATTGGCTCCGGTTCGCCATCCGGCACGCGGAGATCATCGACGCGGGGCGGACGCTCCAGACATCCGCGGAGACGACGTCGGATCCGATGGCCGCGATCGCGCCCGCGATCGACGGCGCGCTCTTCCAGTGGCTGTCCGCATCCTTCGACGGTCTGAGTTCGAACAGCTTCGCGACCGCACCGTCGATCGTTCATCAGGTCGCACCGCACATGGCGCATCGCCGGCGTCTCGGCGAGCGGCGTCAGGCGCTGATCGTGGTTGACGGCATCGCCCTCGACCAATGGATGATCCTCGAGCGGCGGCTCCGCGCCACCCGCGACGACGTCCTCATCGACACGAAATCATGCTTCGCCTGGCTGCCGACGGTGACGGGCGTATCGCGCCAGGCGATCTTCACCGGCGATCAGCCACGGGCCTTCGCGAAGGCCATCGGCAGCACGTCGCCCGAGCCTGCTTCCTGGCGCCGCTTCTGGCTTAACGAAGGTCTCGTCGACGGCCAGATCCACTACGCCAAGGGGCTCGGCCACCCCGGCTCGACGGACGCCGTCATCGACGGACCGGTCTCGGACGGCGCGGAGGTGATCGGCCTCGTCGTCGATACGATCGACGAGATGCTGCACGGCGAGCTCTTCGGGAAAGCCAGTCTCGTCGGCCGCATCGAGCACTGGCTCGGCCTCGGCGAATGGGACCGGCTCGTCGCCGCGCTTCTCGACGCCGGTTATCGGATCTACGTCACGGCCGACCACGGCAACGTCGACGTCGTCGGCATGGGTCGTCCGTCGGAAGGAAGCAGCGCCGAGGAACGCGGCGAGCGGGCGCGCATCTACGACAGCGACGCTCTGAGGCAGAAAGCTGCGACGTCGATCCCCGGCACGCGCATCCTCCAGCCCGGGGGACTTCCGGAAGCCTACAAGCCGCTCTTCGCTCCGCACGGGCGCGCGTTCATCCCGGACGGACGGCGCGCCGTCGTCCATGGCGGAACATCCCTCGAGGAGGTCATCGTCCCGTTCGTCACCATCTCCAGGAAGGAAAAGTCTTGAGCACCGCATCCCCCCGCATCGGCATCGATCGCTTCGTCGATGCCGACTGGATGGAGATCGCGGCCGCGGTGGTGCGCGGCGAGGCCACCGAGGACGCGCTTCGTTCGCGCTTGGCTGGCGACATTTCCGGGCTTCAGGTGCAGCGCAAGGTGGTCGGCATCCTCAACCGCATGTGGCAGCCGCAGGATGCGCCCCGACGCGAAGTCGCAGTCGAGGCCGCGGTCCTGGCGATCGGCGGCCACGCCGATCGGGTCGCGGCTTTCGAAGCCGTCGCCGTCTGCGCCTATCCGTATTTCCGACAGGTGGCCGAGAACCTCGGCCGCCTGCTTCGCCTGCAGGGCAGCTGCACCGCCGGCGAGGTCCACCGGCGGATGTTCGAGCTCCACGGCAAGCGGACCACGATCGACCAGGCGACGAGCTACTGCTTCAAGACGATGGTGTCGTGGGGGATGGTCCGACGCGCTGACGACCTTCGTCTGGTCCCGGCTGACCCGCTGCCCTTGGCCACCCCGGGGCGGCAGCTACTCAACCGAGTGGCCAACCTGTCGCGGCAGTCGGTATCCCCGATGCAGGCGACCGATCCGCTCCTTTTCCCCTTTCGGCAATCGTAGTGCGCGGGGGGCGGTGCAATATTCGCTGCCGCGAGC
Source organism: Sphingomonas corticis (assembly GCF_012035195.1). Lineage (GTDB taxonomy): Bacteria > Pseudomonadota > Alphaproteobacteria > Sphingomonadales > Sphingomonadaceae > Sphingomonas > Sphingomonas corticis. The sequence goes on along the minus strand of NZ_JAAVJH010000006.1, from coordinate 70,999 downwards.
TTGTGGCGTGCGACAGCGATCTAAAACTTATGGGCTTTGCGGTTGGGCCGCGGCAGCAATTGCGACAGGCTGAGGTTAAACCAATGAAAGACGAAGTGCGCACTGGCCCGGCTAGTAAGGTGTGCGATGCTAGCGTCTTCACATCGTTAGATGCCACTTTCGCGCGCTGCGGACGCGAGTATGCAACGCCCAGAGGAGAGTAGGGTCCGTCACGAACTCCATTTCTGCAGCTTATTGATTTCAGGTTCGTAGGCTATTGGTTTGCTTTGGAAGACAATTGGTTTCGTGAGCAGACGGCCCGCTACACGTCGAGGTTGGCGACGTTCAGCGCATTCTCCTGGATGAACTCGCGGCGGGGCTCCACCGTGTCGCCCATCAGCCGGGTGAAGATCTCGTCCGCGACGTCCGCCTGGTCGATCGCGACCTTCAGCATCGAGCGGTTGTCGGGATCCAGCGTGGTCTCCCACAGCTGCTCCGCGTTCATCTCGCCCAGACCCTTGTAGCGCTGGATCGACAGGCCCTTGCGCCCGGCCGCCAGGATCGCGTCGAGCAGCTGCGAGGGGCGGGCGACCAGCGCCTCTCCCTTGCCGGTGGTGACCGGGGCGGGCGCGCCTTCCTCTGCGTCGTCCTCCGCATCCGCCGCGGCGGCCTCCACCGCCGGATCGGCGGCGCTGCCCTTCACCGGCACCAGCTTGGCGGCGTGGGCGAAGGTGGCGGCCTGCTCGGCGGCGAGCGCGTGCAGCTTGCGCGCCTCGGCGGAGACGAGGAACGCGGCCTCGACGATGTGGTGGTCGGTCACGCCGCGCCACAGCCGCTGGAAGTGGATGCCCCCCTCCCCGGTCAGCTGCGCGGTCCAGCTCGCCTCCGCATCGCCCTGGTCGAGCCGGCGCGTCACCTCGCGCACCGCCGCCTCGCGCTCGGCACGGGTGGCCTCGGGATCGAGCGCGCCGCCCAGCGCCAGCGTCTCGATGATGACGGGATCGTAGCGGCGCGGCACGTAGCGCATCAGTGTGCGCATCCGCCGCGCGTGGTCGACCAGCGGGCGCAGGTGCGGACCGGTCAGCTGCTCGCCGCCGCGGTCCAGCGCCATGGCGTTCACCCCCGCCTCGACCAGATACTGGTCGAGCGCGGGATCGTCCTTCAGGTACACTTCCGACCGCCCGCGCGTCGCCTTGTAGAGCGGTGGCTGCGCGATGTAGAGGTAGCCGTTCTCGATCAGCTCGGGCATCTGGCGGTAGAAGAACGTCAGCAGCAGCGTGCGGATGTGCGCTCCGTCCACGTCGGCGTCCGTCATGATGACGATCTTGTGGTAGCGCAGCTTCTCCAGGTTGAACTCGTCGCGGCCGATGCCGGTGCCCATCGCCTGGATCAGCGAGATGATCTCCTTCGACGACAGCATGCGGTCGGTGCGCGCGCGCTCCACGTTCAGGATCTTGCCGCGGATCGGCAGAATCGCCTGGAACTGGCTGTTACGGCCCGACTTGGCGGAGCCGCCGGCCGAGTCGCCCTCGACGATGAACAGCTCGGACTTGGACGGGTCGCGCTCGCGGCAGTCGTGCAGCTTGCCCGGCAGGCCGCCGCCGGCGCCCATCACCGACTTGCGGCTGGCGTCGCGCGCCTTGCGCGCGGCCTCGCGCGCGGCGGCGGCGTCGACCACCTTCTGCACGATCTGCCGGGCGTTCTGCGGATTCTCCTCCAGCCACTCGGCCATCTTGTCGGCCAGCAGGCTCTCCAGCGGCTGGCGCACCTCGGACGAGACCAGCTTGTCCTTCGTCTGCGAGGAGAATTTCGGATCGGGCAGCTTCACCGAGACGATGGCGGTCAGCCCCTCTCGCATGTCGTCGCCGGTCAGCGTCACCTTCTCCTTCTTCAGGATGCCGGACTTGTCGGCATAGGCGTTCAGCGTGCGGGTCAGCGCCGAGCGGAAGGCCGCGAGGTGCGTGCCGCCGTCGCGCTGCGGGATGTTGTTCGTGAAGCAGAGGACATTCTCGTAATAGCTGTCGTTCCACTCCAGTGCGACGTCGATGCCGATGTCGTCGCGCTGACCGCTGATCGCGATCGGTTCCGGAAACAGCGGCGCCTTGTTGCGGTCCAGCCACCTCACGAAGGCGGCGATCCCGCCCTCGTAGTACAGCTCCACCGTCTTGCGCTCCTCGTGCCGTGCGTCCGTCAGGAACAGCCGCACGCCCGAGTTGAGGAAGGCGAGCTCGCGGTAGCGATGCTCCAGCTTGTCGAAGTCGAACTCGACGATCTTGAACGTGGCGGGGGACGGCAGGAAGGTGACGCGCGTCCCCTTCCGCCCCTCCGCCGCGCCGACCACCTTCAGCGGGGCGACCGCGTCGCCGTGGGCAAAGCGCATGTAATGCTCCTCGCCGTCGCGCCAGATGGTGAGGTCGAGGAACTCGCTGAGCGCGTTCACCACCGACACGCCGACGCCGTGGAGGCCGCCCGACACCTTGTAGGCGTTGGCGTCCGACGTGTTCTCGAACTTTCCGCCGGCGTGCAGCTGGGTCATGATGACCTCGGCGGCGGAGACGCCCTCCTCCGGATGGATGCCGGTGGGGATGCCGCGGCCGTTGTCCGTCACGCTGACCGATCCGTCCGCGTTCAGCGTGATGTCGATGCGGTCGCAATGGCCCGCCAGCGCCTCGTCGATGGCGTTGTCGCTGACCTCGAAGACCATGTGGTGCAGGCCGGAGCCGTCGTCGGTGTCGCCGATGTACATGCCCGGACGCTTGCGCACCGCGTCCAGGCCCTTCAGCACCTTGATCGAGGAGGCGCCATATTCATTCGCATTGGGGTCGCTTGCCATGCGGGCGATGTAGTGTCCGGCGGGGCGAAACGGAAGTGAAATGGACCGGCGACCCGCGTCGCGCCAACGATCGGCTCGCGTGCTGATGAAGCGATCCGCTACGCGTCGTGCGCGGCGGCCTGGGCGCGGGGCAGCGGCTTCTCGCGCAGCAGGAAGAAGCACAGGCCGGACAGCACCAGCGCCACCACGGAGACCCCCAGCGCGGCGTCGTAGTGGCCGAAGCGGTCGTGCAGCCGACCGAACGCGACGATCCCCGCCGCCGTCCCCGCGAGCGCGATCGGCAGGATGCTGCCGTAGATCTCGCCATAAGCGCGCAGGCCGAACAGCCGCGCGGTGAGATACGGCAGCAGGTCGTTGTCCGCGCCGTTCATCAGCCCGGCGAGGAACACCATCCCCATCGCCAGCGCGAAGCCGGGCGCGGGGACGAGCAGGCCGGCGAACCCGGCGGCGGAGACCAGCGCCACGGCGGCGGCCACCCCCTGCGGCGCCATGCGGTCGATCAGCACGCCGATCGTCAGCCGGCCGACCACCTGGCTGAGCGCGTAGCCCGTCAGCAGCAGCGCCGCCTGCGCCGCCGTCAACCCGCGCTCGACGCCCAGCGGCACGAGTTGCGTGACGAGGCCGACGCTGGCGAGGTTCACCAGCGCGACGCCGAGTGAGAGCAGCCAGAAACGCGGGTCGCGCCGCGCGTCGCGCCCGGTGACGCCCTCCACCGGCGCGGCCGCGGCGGCATCGTCGGGCGCGCGCGCGGTGGGCGTCGCGGGCACGTGGCGGATCAGGAACAGGATGGCGGGCAGGGCCAGCAGCGCGGTGGCGGCGGCGAGGACGAGGAAGCCGGCGCGCCACCCCTGCGCCGCGATCACCGCGCCCACCAGCGGCGGCATCGCCAGCGTGGTGATCGAGAGGCCCGACGTGGCGAGCGCCAGCGCGAGGCCGCGATGCCGCACGAAACAGGCGCCGATCAGCTTGCCGTAGACCACGCTGCTGGTGCCCGGCACGGAGAAGGCGAGCAGCGCGACGAGGATCTGGTATTCGACGAGCGAGCCGGACTGGCGCGACAGCGCGACATAGGCGCCACCCAGCAGCAGCATGGCGCCGACGATGATCGGGCGGATGCCGACCCGGTCCGCCAGCCGGCCGACGAACGGCGCGACCAGCCCGCCGAGCAGGCCGATCGCCGCCGCGGTCGCCACCTCGCCGCGGCTCCAGCCGAACTCGCTCGTGGTGCCGTCGAGGAACAGGCTGGACAGGTTCTGAAAGAGGCCGGGGCCGAAGCCGATCCCCAGCACGGCGGCGAGCACCAGCGGCCAGCCACGCCGCCATTCGGTGCGCGTTTCACTCTCCATGGCGCGGGAGCCTAGCGCCAAAGCGCCAGCGCGAAAGGGCGAAAGTTTGCCCGCTCAGTCCGGCGGGGCGGCGACCGTGCGCAGTTCGGGCAGCGCGCGGTCGCCCAGCGTCAGGAAGCACAGCCCCGCCGCCACCAGTGCCCCCGCGCCGACCAGCAGCGCGAGGCGATAGTCGCCATAGGCATCGTGCAGCCGCCCGAAGCCGACCACGCCGATCCCCGTGCCGACCAGCGCCACGGGCATCCCGGTGCCGAAGATCTCCGCATAGGCGCGCAGGCCGAACAGGCGCGCGGTGAGGAAGGGCAGCAGGTCGTTCTCCGCCCCGTTCATCAGCCCGGCGAGGAAGACCAGCAGCAGCAGCGGCGCAAGCCCGCCGATCCCGGCGGCCAGCAGCGCGAAGGCGAGTGCGGAGACGAGGGCGAAGCCGGCCGCCACGGGTTGCGGACGCAGCCGGTCGATCAGCAGGCCGATCAGCAGCCGCCCCGCGATGGCACTGGCGCCGAAGGCGGTAAGCAGCAGCGCCGCCTGCCCGGCGCCGAGCCCGCGCTCCAGCCCCAGCGGCACGATCTGCGTGACGAGACCGGTGGTGGCGCCGTTGACCAGCGCGGCGGACAGCACGACCTGCCAGAAGCGCCGGTCGCGCCGCGCCTCCGCCGCGGTGACGCCGGTGACGGGCGGCTCCGCCGCGGCGCCGGACGGGTCGGACGCGGGATCGGGCCGGGTCGGCCCGGCGGCGGCGCGGCGCAGCGCCAGCAGGATCAGCGGCAGGGCGACGGCGACCGCCACCACCGACAGCGCGGCGAAGCCGCCGCGCCACCCGCGGGCGGCGATCACCGCGCCGATCACGGGCGGCGCCAGGATGGTGGCGACCGAGAGGCCCGCGGTCGACACCGCGAGCGCGAGCCCGCGATGCCGGACGAACGCGCCCGCGATCAGCTTGCCATAGACGAGGCTGCTCGTCCCCGGGACCGCCAGCACCAGCGCCACCACGCCCAGCTGATATTGCCACATCGCCCCGCTCATCGTGGCCAGTGCGGCGTAGCCGGCGCCGAGCAGCAGCATGGTGGCGACGATGACCGGACGCAGCCCGACCCGGTCGGCGACGCGCCCGACGAAGGGCGCCACCGCCGCTGCGACCAGCGCGAGCCCGGCGGCGGTGGAGATCTGCCCGCGGGTCCAGCCGAACGACGCCTCCAGCCCGGGCGTGAACAGGCTGGACAGGTTCTGGAACAATCCCGGCCCGATCGCCGCCGCGAGCATCCCGGCGGCGACCAGCGGCCAGCCGCGGCGCCACTCGCCCGTGCGAGCGGCGCCGGGGTCACCGGATCGATCAGAACCGGAAACCGAGGCCAATTGTATATTGCTCGTAGCCGCTCGCCTGGATGGTCGACAGGTTGAAGCGCACGACATCGCGCAGGCCCCGCACCTGCTCCTCGCGCGTGCGCAGGCCCGCGGACAGCGTGAATTCGTGGAAGTTGTTATTGAACAGGTCGTCGCCGGTATATTGCGTGTAGCTGTAGCTGCCCCGCACCGACAGCGAGCGGCCGCCCGCGCGCAGCGTGATCGGCGTTTCATAGGCCGCGCCGCCGCGGAACACGCCGTTCTTCAGCCCGGGATCGAGATCGAGGTCGGTAAAGGGCGTGCCCAGCGTCTGCGAGTAGCCGCCCATCGCGCCGAGCACGAGCCGGCCGCGCCCCAGCCCGGCCAGGACGTAGCGTGCCGCGATCGACCCTTGCGCGATATGACCCACCTGCCCGATCTCCGCCGAACCGGTGGCACCATAGCCGATCCGCGGCTCGATCGAGAAATTTCGACCGACCGGCATCTCCAGGCCGATCGCGAGCTGGCCGGTGTAGGCCGCGGTGCCGTTGATCCGCGTGTAGCTGAACGGCAGGTCCACCTTCAGCCGGCTGCGCCCGCCCTCGCCCACGCGGAAGCCGCGGGCGATGCGCGCGTCGATCCGCGTCAGGTCGAAGCGGCCGGCGTTGCCGAAGCCGTAGCTGGCGCCGACGATCCAGGGATCGCCCGCCGCATTGGCGCCGTCCGCCCCCTGCTCCTCGATCGCCGAATCGCCGTTGGTGAAATCGAGCGCGCCGCGCGCGAGCGCGGACTGCAGGCTGCCCGGGTTGCCCGCCAGCGGATCGACCGGCGAGGAGCGGACCAGCGCCCCCGTCAGGCACGACAGCAGCGCGCGCGAGGTGGGTGAATCGTCGTCGTCCACCGCGGCGTCGAACAGGTCGAACGAATCCTGCCGCGTCGCGCCGTTGTAGGTGAAGGAGCAGGTGTCGCCGTTCTTGTTCACGAAGGTGTTGCCGTCGGGCAGCACGACGCGGATGTTCAGCACCGGGCTGTTCTGCGCGTAGCCGCCGCGGCCGAAGGCGCCGCGGACGTCGAACACCGCGTCGATCGCCGCCGTCTGCGTGTTGAGCGGCCCGATGCGGCCGGACAGCTCGAACGGATCGAGATAGTCGATGATGCCGTCGATGTCCGACTGGTCGAACGCGTCCTGATCGTTGAAGTTGTTCAGCGCGTTGGTCACGTTCACACCGACGCGGAACGTGCCGCGCAGTTCCTCGTAATTGCCGTAATTCGGAATGGCCTGCCCCTGCGCAGTTCCGATCGCCCCCAGCGCGGTGCCCAGCGCCAGCGCCGCGCGCACGTACGTCGTCCCGTTCATCGATCCCCCCGGATACAAAGTCCCCAATGCGGATCGATTACGAAGAAGAAACGACCCCGTAAAGCGGAAGCATCCGTCCGCCGGAGAGGTGAAACCTTCAGTTTCTTACAAGTCTTCGCGAGAAGAAGGGCAATTGTAAGAAACCAAGGAAACCCACTTGATTCAGAGCAGGAGGCGCGTGGTCTGCGCCTCGTCGGGCAGGGTCGCAAAAAGTGCGGGCTCCGTGCCGGTCATCCACACCTGCCCCATGCCGCGAAGCCGCGCGAACAGCGCGGCACGGCGCGCCGGGTCGAGATGGGCGGCGACTTCGTCCAGCAGCAGCAGCGGGCGCGTCCGCCGCCGCGCCGCCACCAGCGCAGCGTGCGCGAGGACGATGCCGAGCAGCAGCGCCTTCTGCTCCCCGGTGGAGGCGTGGGCGGCGGCGCGCGCCTTCTCGACATGGGTGACGACCAGGTCGACGCGATGCGGGCCGACCAGCGCGCGGCCCGCCGCCGCGTCGCGCGCGCGCGACCGCGCCAGCGCGTCGAGCAGCGCGGGCTCGTCGCCCTCCCACCCCTCCAGCGCGAGCGCGGCGCGCGGGAAATCGCCGCCCGGCGTCCCCGCCAGCGCGGCGTCGAGCGCGGCGACCGTGTCGCGCCGCGCGGCATCGAGCGCGGCGCCGTGGCGCGCCATCTGCGCCTCCAGCGCGGCGAGCCAGTCGGCGTCGGGCCGCTCGTCCGCCAGCACGCGGTTGCGGTCGCGCATCGCCGCGTCGTAGCGCGCGGCGTGGGTGGCGTGCGTGGGGGCGAGCGCGAGCGTCAGCCGGTCGAGGAAGCGGCGCCGCTCCCCCGCGGGCTCCACGAACAGCCGGTCCATCGCCGGGGTGAGCCACAGGATCGCCGCCCGCTCGGCCAAGGCGGCGGCAGGGGCGGCGGCGCCGTTGACGCGCACCACGCGGCGCTCGGGCGCGCTCGCCAGCGTGCCGGTGGACAGCTCCACCGCGTCGCCCAGCGTGGCGGCGACGCCGAAGCCGCCGTCCCCGTCGTGCCGCGCCATGTCGGACAGCGCCGCCCGGCGCAGCCCGCGCCCGGGCGCGAGCAGCGACACCGCCTCCAGCACGTTGGTCTTGCCCGCGCCATTGGGACCCGTCAGCACGACGAAGTCGCGCGCCGGCGCGATCGTCAGCGCGGCGTGGCTGCGATAATCGGTGAGGACCAGCCGCGAGAGCATCGCGCGGGGATGTAGGCGCCGCGTGGCCGGCCGTCACCCCGCCGCGATGTCACGCCGCCAGCTGCTGCTCCTCGCGCCGGGCGCTCAGATAGGAGGCCATCGCCGGTCCCAGCTCGCGCTGCGCGCGGCGGTACAGCACCGGCTCCTTGATGTTGAGCCGGCGACGCACGTCCTCGATCGGCTCGTGCAGGAGCGTCAGGTAATCCTCGCCGGAAATCCACTTCGCGGCGCGACCGTGACGATAGCCCTCCACCACCGCCCTCGCGAACAGCGTGCCGCCCGTCACCTTCAGGCTCTTCAGCGCCGCGGCGCCGCCGATGAAGGCCCAGCCGAGACCGCCGACCTGCGCGTAGCTGAACGCGACCAGGCACGCCTCGCCCAGGCTCTCGTCCGCCTGATAGCCGGTGAGGACGTGCCAGATGTCGTGCGTGTCGCGGATGCGGCGGCCCATCCAGGCATAGGGATGCGCCAGGTCGTCCTCGCCCGGCTCCAGCTTGCTCACCTCGACCAGGCCGTCGGCGGAATAGCCCGTGCTCTCGAGGAAGTGGCGATAGGCCGCGCCGACGGTGCCGGGCGCGAAGGACGCGACGAAGGCGGGGTCGGAAAAACGCTCCGCCAGTTCCACCTGATCGTGCGCGATGCGGCCCCCCTTCGCCGTGGCGATCAGCCGCGCGTAATTCTGCGGCGCGTTGCCGACGTTGAGCGCGCGCATGATGCGGAAGACCTGCGTGGTGTCGTCGCCGTTCGCCAACAGCTTGCGGATCGCGTCGAACGCGGTGCCCCAGTCGCGGCGGCCGCTGGTGTCCGGAAACGGGGGAAGCTTGGCCATGGCACGGATCCTTGCTGACACGATTGTCAATAGATGATCGCTGACATAGGTGTCAATATCGTTATCGCCGTTCCAGCCGCGGCAACAGCACGAGGAAGCCGAGCGCGGACACGGCGAGCGCGGCGGAGAGCAGCCCCATCGGCGCCAGGTTGCTGCCGGTCGCGTCGCGCACCGCGGGGACGACGTTCTGCGCCGCGAAGCCGCCCAGGTTGCCGATCGAGTTGATCGCCGCCAGCCCGGCGGCGGCGTGGGCGCCGGTCAGCAGCCGCTGCGGCACCGACCAGAACACCGGCTGCCCGGCGAAGACCGCGGCGGCGGCGAGGCACAGGCACGCGAACTTCGCCGCCGCGCCGGGCAGCAGCACGGACCCGAGCAGCGCGGCGGCGGCGACCAGCAGCGGCGCGACGATGTGCCACCGGCTGGTGCCGTGGCGCGCGGCGTGGCGCGGCACCCACCACAAGGCGAGCGCGACAAACAGCCAGGGGATGACGTTCAGCACGCCGTTCTGAAGGTTGGTCGCGCCGAACCCCTTCACGATCGTGGGCAGCCAATATCCCAGGCCATAGGCGCCGAGCGGCATGCCGAAATACAGCGCGGCGAGCAGCAGCACGCGGCGATCGAGCATCGCGCGCCACGCCGATCCCTCCACCTGCTGCGCAGGCTCCGCCGCCAGCTCGGCGGCGAGCCACGCCTTCTCGCCGTCCGACAGGAATCGCGCCTCCGCCGGGCGGCTGGGCAGTGCCAGGATCACCACCGGCGCGAGCAGCACCGCGGGCGCGCCGGTGGCGAGGAAGATCCACTGCCAGCCGGCGAAGCCCGCCACGCCGTCCAGCTCCAGCAACGCGCCGCCGACCAGCGACCCGACCGCGTTGGCGAGCGCGGAGGCGATCATGAACCAGCCCACCATGCGCGCGCGCCTGGCCTGCGGGTACCACAAAGTCAGGAGGTAGAGCACGCCGGGAAAGAATCCCGCCTCCGCCGCGCCGAGCAGGAAGCGCAGGACGTAGAACATCGTCGGCCCGGTGGTGAAGCCGAGCGCGACCGTGACGAGACCCCAGGTGAACAGGATGCGCGCGAACCACAGCCGCGCGCCGACACGGGCGAGGATCAGGTTCGACGGCGCCTCGAACAGGAAATAGCCGAGGAAGAACAGGCTGGCGCCCAGCCCGTACGCCGCTTCCGACAGGCCGAGCGCGCCGACCATCTCCAGCTTGGCGTAGGAGACGTTCTGCCGGTCGATATAGGCGACGAGGTAGAGGATGAAGAGCAGCGGCATGAGCCGCCGGCTGATGCGGCGCAGCGTCGCCTCTCCGTCGATTGCGCTGACCCCCGCCGATTCCGCCATCCCGCCTCTCCCGTTGGTAGCGCTATGCCGGGGCCGCGCCGCGCGCGCCAGACGCGACGGGTAAAACGTGTTCGGTTACGGGATGTTAAGCGCCCTGTGTCTTCCTGCCGCCCATGTTCGAGATCAGCACCGAGCCGCAGCACAAGCTGGTCCGCCTGAGACTGACGGGGATGCTGACTCGCGACGGCGTCGCCGACCTGTACCGGCAGGAGCACGCGGCGATCGCGGCGATGGGATGTCGCCTGGGCGATCATCTGTGCATCGTCGACCTGACCGATTGTCCGCTGCAGATCCAAGACGTCGCCAGCGCGTTCCAGTCGGAGATCGGGTCCGAGGGCAAGGCGCGGCGCCTCGCCATGTACACCGGGCGCGCGCTCGCCCGCATGCAGGCCCGCCGCATCGCGGGTGCGCGCGACGACGTCGCCATCTTCGAGCATCGCGAGGAGGCGGAGGCGTGGCTGCTCGCCGGCGGGGACGGGCAGGCGGGATAGCCCGCGCCCCGGGGGGCGCGTGGCCCTCGGCAGGTCTTCCCGGGGTTGTCCCGGGATGACGTCGGGTGCAGCCCCCTCAGCGCCGTCCGAACAGCTTCTCGATGTCGCCGTGCGCCAGCTTCACCCAGGTCGGTCGCCCGTGGTTGCACTGGCCCGAGTGCGGCGTCACCTCCATCTCGCGCAGCAGCGCGTTCATTTCCGCCACGGACAGGACGCGGCCGGCGCGGACCGAGCCGTGGCAGGCCATGGTGCCTGCCACCGCGTCCAGCCGCTCGCGCAGGGACAGCGCCTCGTCATAGGCGGCGAGTTCGTCGGCGAGGTCGGCGACGAGGCCGGCGGGATCGGCCTGGCCGAGCAGCGCGGGGGTCGCGCGGACCAGCATGGCGCGCGGGCCGAAGCGTTCGAGGTCGAGGCCGAAGTCGGACAGTTCGGCGGCGCGCGCCTCCAGCCGGTCGCAGGCGGGCTCGTCCAGCTCCACCACCTCGGGCAGCAGCAGCGCCTGCGCCGCGACGCGCCCGCCCGCGAGCGCACGGCGCATCCGTTCGAGCACCAGCCGCTCGTGCGCGGCGTGCTGGTCGACGAGGACGAGGCCGTCGCCGGCTTCGGCCACGATATAGGTCTTCGCCACCTGCCCGCGCGCGACGCCGAGCGGGTGGTCGGTGGTGGCGGGTGGCGCGGCGGTCGCCGGCTCCGCGCGCGCGGCGGGAGGCGGCGCGAAGAAGGTGGGGCGGGGATCGTGGAAGGAAAGCCCTCTTCCCTGTGGGGAGAGGGTTGGGTGAGGCGCCGCCGCGAACGTGTCGCTCGGTGAGACTTCCGCCCCTCCCCCAACCCCCTCCCCGTAGGGGCGGGGGCTTTCATGAGACCATAGCGCCATCACGTCGGCCGGCGCCGAATGCGCCACCCGGTGCCCCGCCGCATCCAGCGCGCGGCGCAGGCCGGAGACGATCAGGCCGCGGACCAGCTGGGGATCGCGGAAGCGGACCTCGGTCTTCGCCGGGTGGACGTTGACATCGACCTCCGACGGGGGGACGTCGAGGAACAGCGCGACCACGGCGTGGCGGTCGCGCGGCATCATCTCCGCATAGGCGCCGCGGATCGCGCCGATCAGCAGCCGGTCCTTCACCGGGCGGCCGTTCACGAACAGATACTGATGGTCGGCCACGCCGCGATGGAAGGTCGGCAGGCCCGCGACCCCACCCAGCACGTGCCCCTCCCGCTCGAAGTCGATCGCGACCGCATTGTCGGCGAGCGCGCGGTCGGTGAGCGCGGCGACGCGATCGGGCCGGTGCTGCGCCGCCGCGACGGACAGCGCGCGGCGGCCGTCGTGCTCGACGCTGAAGGCGACCTCCGGCCGCGCCATGGCGAGGCGCTTCACCACGTCCAGGCAGGCGGCATATTCGGCGCGGGCGGAGCGCAGGAACTTGCGGCGGGCGGGGACGCGCGCGAACAGCCCCTCGGCGACGACGCGGGTGCCGGGCGGCATGGCCGCCGGCCCCTCGCGTTCAGCCACGCCGTTGTCGATCGTCACCGCCCAGCCCTCGCATCCCGGCGGGCGGCTCTCGATCGTCAGCCGCGCGACCGAGGCGATCGAGGGCAGCGCCTCGCCGCGGAAACCCAGCGTGGCGACGGTGTCGATGTCGTCGGTGGGCAGCTTCGACGTGGCGTGACGCTCCAGCGCCAGCCGAATCTCGTCGGGCGCCATGCCGCGGCCGTCGTCCGCCACCTCGATCCGGTCGACGCCGCCGCCGGCGAGCACCACGGCGACCCGTGCCGCGCCCGCGTCCAGCGCATTCTCCACCAGCTCCTTCAACGCGCTGGCCGGTCTTTCCACCACTTCACCGGCGGCGATCCGGTTGACGAGATGCGACGGGAGGCGGCGTATTGACACGGGGCAGGTCCCTAGCCCAAGCGGCCCCATCCCGCGAGCCTGGAAGTTGCCCCGCCACCGCGCGCATCGGCCGGGCGGGATGAACGGCACCCCCCACCGGCAGCGCTGCCGGTCAATGGACATTCCTTCTCATGTTCTTCTCGCGCCTGTTCAAGATGACCTCGCACGACATGGCGATCGACCTCGGCACCGCCAACACGGTGGTCTACGTCCGCGGCCGCGGCATCGTGCTGAACGAACCGTCGGTGGTCGCGGTGGAGACGATCAACGGCGTCAAGAAGGTGAAGGCGGTCGGCGAGGACGCCAAGCTGATGATGGGCAAGACGCCCGGTTCGATCGAGGCGATCCGCCCGCTTCGCGACGGCGTGATCGCCGACATCGACGTCGCCGAGCAGATGATCAAATACTTCATCGAGAAGGTGCACGGCCGACGCCGCTTCATGCGCTGGCCCGAGATCGTGATCTGCGTGCCCTCCGGTTCGACCAAGGTGGAGCGGCGCGCGATCCGCGACGCGGCGCAGAACGCGGGAGCGAGCGCGGTCTATCTGATCGAGGAGCCGATGGCCGCTGCGATCGGCGCCGACATGCCGGTGACGGAACCGATCGGCAGCATGGTGGTCGACATCGGCGGCGGCACGACCGAGGTCGCCGTCCTGTCGCTGCGCGGCCTCGCCTACACCACCAGCGTGCGCGTGGGCGGCGACAAGATGGACGACGCGATCGTCAGCTACGTGCGCCGCAACCACAACCTGCTGATCGGCGAGGCGACGGCGGAGCGGATCAAGCAGGAGCTGGGCTGCGCCAAGCCGCCGGTCGACGGCATCGGCAAGACCGTGCACATCAAGGGCCGCGACCTCGTCAACGGCGTGCCCAAGGAGATCCAGATCAACCAGGCGCAGATCGCCGAGGCGGTGAGCGAGCCCGTCGCCACGATCGTCGACGGCGTGCGCATCGCGCTGGAGAACACCGCGCCCGAGCTGGCCGCGGACATCGTCGACCAGGGCATCGTGCTGACCGGCGGCGGCGCGCTGCTGCAGGGGCTGGACGAGGTGCTGCGCGACGAAACCGGCCTGCCCGTCACGATCGCGGACGACCCGCTGATCTGCGTCGCCGTCGGCACCGGACGCGCGCTGGAGGACCCGATGTTCCGCGCGGTGCTGCAGAACGGGTGAAAGCGACTCGCCGCTTCCACTTTGTTGCAAGGTCGCTAGACCACGCTTCGTCAGAATCGACACCACCCCGTTCGGCCTGAGCGACGTCGAAGGCCATACGCTGTCGGCTGTGCTTCGACCTCGCTCAGCACGAACGGAGCGGAGTTGCGGTCCGCGACAGTGGGAAACGGTTAGTTTGGGAGAATGGCGGCAATGGCGCCGTCGCGCGATCGGCGTCCCGGCTTCTCCAGGCGGGCGCAATACGGGCTGTTCGTCACCTACGTCCTCGGCATCGCCGGGGCGGTGGTGGGGGCCGCCCTGCTCGCGCTGTCCACCGTCAACCCCGCGGGATTCGCGGCGCTGCGCAGCGGCGTGGCGGAACTGACCGCGCCGGCGTCGGGCGGGATCGCCGTCGTCGTGCGCGGCATCGCATCGGTGCCGCAGGCGATCGGCGGCTGGATCGACGTCCACGGCGAGAACGCGCGGCTGAAGGCGCGAATGGATCGCGCCGCCGGCGCGCTGATGACGGGGCGTGCCGCGGTGATCGAGAATGCGCGGCTGCGCCGTCTCCTGGCCTTTCGCGAGCGTGACGAGGGCGTGGTCGCCACCGCGCGGATCGTCAGCACCTCGGCCAGCAGCACGCGCCGCTACGGCCTGCTCAACGCCGGTCGCTGGCAGGGCGTGGAGGAGGGCCAGCCGGTTCGCGGACCCGAGGGGCTGATCGGCCGCGTGCTGGAGGCGGGGCCGAACACCGCGCGCGTGCTGCTGGTGACCGATCCGGAAAGCGTGGTGCCCGTCCGCCGCCTGCGCGACGGGCGCGCCGCGCTGGTGGCGGGGCGCGGCGACGGGCTGGTCGACGTGCGCACGATCGACACCGCGGACGGCCAGTTCCGCCCCGGCGACGTCTACGTGACGACGGGGGTCGGCGGCATCTACACGCCCGGCGTCGCGGTCGCGATCGGCACCGCGCGGGGCACGGACAGCGCCGCGGCGCAGCCGTTCGCGCGCCCCGATTCGCTCGACGTGGCGATGGTCTCGCGCCAGTATTTCGCGCCCCCGCCGCCGGCGCCCGCCCCGTCCCCCGCACCCTCCCCCTCGCCCAGCCCGAGCGCGGCGCCGTGACGCTGCCGCCGCGCGCGCCCTTCGCCGAGCCGATGGCCGCGGGCCGGGCGCGGCTGCTGCCGTGGACGACGGTGATGGCGGGGTCGCTCGTCACCATCCTGCCGCTGGGCGCCACCTTGCCGCTGCTGCCGCCGTTCGGGCTGCTGGTGCTGCTCGCCTGGCGGCTGCTCGCGCCGCTGGCGCTGCGGCTGTGGGCGCCCGCGCTGCTCGGCTTCTTCGACGATCTCGTCTCCGGCCAGCCGGTGGGCAGCGCCACGCTGCTGTGGCCCCTCGCCTATTTCCTCGCCGACGCGCTGGAGGCGCGGTCGGGGGTGCGCGACTTCTGGACGATCTGGCTGATCGCCTCCTTCGCGATCGCGCTCGTCCTGCTTGCCGGGCGCGTCATCGCGACGCCGTGGACCGCGCCCGTCCTGCTGGCGCTTTGCGTGCAGATCGTGCTGTCGGTCCTCGCCTTTCCGCTGGTCGCGCGATCGGTCGCGTTCGTCGACCTGAAGCGCGCGGGATGATGCGCCGCGCGCCCCGCGTCCTGACCGAGGCGGCGCAGGCGCTGAGCTTCTCGCGCCGCGCCTGGCTGCTCGGCGCGGCGCAGCTGGGCGTCGGCGGGCTGCTGATCGGCCGCATGGGCTGGCTCGCGATCGCGGAGAACGAGCGCTACAACCTCCTCTCCGAATCGAACCGCGTCAACGCCACGCTGATCCCGCCGCGGCGCGGCTGGATCGTCGACCGCTACGGCCAGCCGATCGCCAGCAACCGCACCGACTTCCGCGTCGACGTGATCCCCGACCGCCTGCGCGAGCCCGACCGCGTGCTGGAGATCCTGCGCCAGCTCCTGCGCCTGACGCCCGAGGACATGCAGCGGATCGAGGCGGACATGAAGAAGGCCGCCGGGTTCCAGCCCGTGGAGATCGTCGACAACATCGACTGGGAGCGGTTCGCCGCCGTGCAGGTGCGCCAGCCCGAGCTGCCCGGCGTCGCCCCCACCCGCGGCTTCGCGCGCCACTATCCCGCGGGTGCGGCGGTGGCGCACCTGACCGGCTACGTCGGCGCCGCCAATGCCGAGCAGTACAAGGAGACGCGCGATCCCCTGCTCGTCACCCCCGGCTTCAAGCTGGGCAAGGACGGACTGGAGAAGACGCTGGAGCCGATCCTGCGCGGCAAGCCCGGCGCCAAGCGGATCGAGGTAACGGCGCGCGGCAAGCTGGTGAAGGAACTCGCCACCCGGGTCGACACGCCGGGGCGCACCGTCCACCTGACGATCGACGCGGGGTTGCAGGAATATGCCGCGCGGCGGCTGGGCACCAACTCCGGCTCGGCCGTCGTCTTCGACGTAAAGTCGGGCGAGATGCTGTGCATGGTCTCCATGCCGGCCTACGACCCGAACAGCTTTTCCGACGGGATCAGCCATCTGGAATGGAAGATGCTGTCGGACGACGACCACGTGCCCTTGATGAACAAGGTGACGCAGGGGCTCTACCCGCCGGGTTCCACCGTGAAGCCGATGAACGGCCTCGCCCTGCTCGCCGCCGGGGTGAAGGCGGAGGAGCGCGTGTTCTGCTCGGGCGCGCTGCGCGTCGGCACCGGCGTGTTCCACTGCCACAAGCGCCGCGGGCACGGGCCGCTCAACCTTCGCCAAGCGATCGAGCAGAGCTGCGACATCTATTTCTACGAAATGGTGCGCCGCGTCGGCTACGACCGGATCGCGCCGGTCGCGCGAATGCTGGGGCTGGGCCAGAAGTTCGACCTGCCGTTCAGCACGCAGCGCTACGGCACGGTGCCCGACAGCGCGTGGAAGCAGCGCAAGTACAGGAGCGACTGGAAGGTCGCCGATTCGCTCAACGCCTCGATCGGCCAGGGCTACGTCCTCGCCAACCCGCTCCAGCTCGCCGTGATGGCGACGCGGCTCGCCTCCGGCCTCGACACAATCCCCACGCTGCTGCGTGATCCGTTCAAGCCCGGCGCGCGCGCGCTCGGCATCGACGCGGACCATTTCCGCATCATCCGGGAGGCGATGTACGGCGTGGTCAACGGCGGGGGCACCGGCGGCGCGGCGCGGATGCAGGTGCCGGGCGTCGGCCTCGCCGCGAAGACCGGCACCGCGCAGGTGCGGCGCATCACCATGGCGGAGCGGCGCGGCGGCGTGCTGAGCAATGCGCAGCTGCCCTTCAAGCTGCGCGACCACGCGCTGTTCGTCTGCTTCGCCCCTTACGACAATCCGCGCTACGCCGCCGCCATCGTGCTGGAGCACAACGGCCATACCGTGCGCAATCTCGACACCCCGCTGATCGGGCGCGACATCATGACGTACCTGTTCGACCGCGAGCGCGCGCTGAAGAGCCTGGCCGAGGTGGAGCCGACCTGGGGCGGCGACATCCGCACCCGCATGGCGGCGCAGGAGGCGGCCTATCGCGCGGCGCAGGTCCCCGTCGCGGAGGCCGCGGCGACCGCCGACGACGTGCCGGCGGCCAGCGTCTCCAACGCGGTGGGCGCCGCCACCGACGCCTCCAACGCCAGCGCGGAGGCGGTGGCGCGCGACGTGCGCAACGGCGAGGGGCCGGCGCGCGTCGGATCGCCCGAGCCGGAGACGGAGGCGGAGCGGCGCGCCACCCCGCTCGCCGACGACGCACCCGCCGCGGGCGCGCGCCGCTGATGCGCCCCGCCCTTCCCGCCCCGCTCGCCGGCCTGCCGTGGCGGGTGCTGCTGATGGTCGCCGCGATCGGCGGCTTCGGCCTGGTCGTCCTCTTCTCCGCCGCGAACGGCAGCCTGCGCCCCTGGGCGCTGCCGCAGGGGGTGCGGTTCGTCGTCTTCCTGACGGGCGCGGTCGTGCTGTCGCGCATCCCGCTGGACTGGGTGCGGCGCGCCGCCTTTCCCGCTTACGGCGCGCTGCTGATCGCGCTGCTGCTGGTCGAGATGCTGGGCGCGGTGCGCGGCGGCAGCCAGCGCTGGCTGGACCTGGGCTTCATCCGGTTGCAGCCGTCGGAGCTGATGAAGCTGGCGATCGTGCTCGCCTGCGCGCGCTTCTACGAACTGCTGCCCGCGGCGGAGACGCGGCGGTTCCAGGCGATCTGGCCGGCGGCGGTGCTGATCGGCCTGCCGGCGGTGCTGGTGATGCTGCAGCCGGACCTGGGCACCGCGCTGATGATCTGCGCCGGCGGCGGCACCGTCATGTTCCTCGCCGGCGTTCCGCTGCGCCTGTTCATCGGCGGCGCGGCGGGGGTGGCGGTGGCGGCGCCGCTAGCGTTCATGTTCCTGCTCCACGACTATCAGCGCAACCGCGTGCTGATCTTCATGGATCCGGAGAGCGACCCGCTGGGCACCGGCTACCACATCAGCCAGTCGAAGATCGCGATCGGATCGGGCGGTCTCTTCGGCAAGGGCTTCCTGAACGGGACGCAGAGCCACCTCGACTATCTGCCCGAGGGACACACCGACTTCGTCTTCGCGACCATGGCGGAGGAATGGGGTCTCGCCGGCGGCGTGTTCGTCATCGCCGCCTTCCTGCTCGTCATCCGCTGGGGCGTGAACGTGGGGGTGAAGGCGGAGACGCGCTTCGCCAAGCTGACCGCGGCGGGGCTGTCGGCGACGATCTTCTACTATGTCGCGATCAACCTGATGATGGTGATGGGCCTCGCCCCCGTGGTCGGGATCCCCCTGCCCCTCGTCAGCTTCGGCGGATCCGCGCAGATGACGGTGCTGATCTCACTCGGCCTGCTGATGGCGATCGACCGCGACAATCGCCGGTCCGCGCGCTGGTAGCGCAAAAAAGGGGTTTACACGGCGCGCCGCCCCTTGCTAACGGCGCGCTTCCCGATCGGGACCGGTCCTCGCGACCGACCCTCCACGGTCATGGACGCATAGCTCAGTTGGTAGAGCAGCTGACTCTTAATCAGCGGGTCCTTGGTTCGAGCCCAAGTGCGTCCACCACCCCTCCGCCGCAGGAATCAGCCAATTACGACGACGGGTGAGGTGCATCCGTTCGACAGCGTCCGGCTGGCTTCCCGATCGATCAGCACCAAGCCCGATGCGGTTCGACGCGGCTCGTCCTGGCGGACGTCGGCCATCCCATCCTCGCTCACTTCGCCTGCGCCGGCGCGGCGCCCGCGCCGTTCAGGAAATCGAGCGCGGTCAGCACGTGGGCGCGCACGCCGACGGGGAGCGCGGCCTCGTCCACGGTGAATTGCGGGGAGTGGTTGGGCGCCGCATCCGCGCCGATGCCCAGGTGATAGAACATGGTGGGCGCCACCGCGGCGAAGGCGGAGAAATCCTCCGCGCCCATCACGTAGTCGGCATCGCCGCGCACCCCGGCCCCGGCGGCGCGCGCCAGCGTCGGCTCCATCGCGCGGGCCAGTGCGGGATCGTTGGCGGTGACCGCGTTGCGGCCGACCCAGCGCAGCGCGATGCCCGCGCCATATTGCGCGCCGATCGCCTTCAGCGCGCCGTCGATCCGCGCCATCACGTCGGTGCGCATCGCCGGATCGAAGGTGCGCAGCGTGCCCGTCATCTCGAAGGTGCCGGGGATGATGTTGTGGCGCGTTCCCAGCCGGATCTCGCCCACGGTCAGCACCGTGGGCGCGTGCGCGACGTTCAGCTGGCGCGCCGCGATCTGGTTGAACGCCTGCACGATGCTGGCCGACACCGACGCCGCGTCCACGCCGTTCCACGGCATGGCGCCGTGCGTCTGCCGCCCCGTGACCGTCATCTCCCACGTGTCCGATCCCGCCATGAACGGGCCGGAGCGCCACACCAGCGAGCCGACCTCGCCAGGAAAGACGTGGAGGCCGAAGATCGCGTCGGGCTTCGGCGCGGCCAGCGCGCGCTCGGCCACCATCAGCGGCGCGCCGCCCTTCTCGCCCACCGGCGGGCCTTCCTCCGCGGGCTGGAACACCAGCACGACCGTGCCCGCGATCCGGTCCTTCATGCCCGCCAGGATTTCCGCCGCGCCCATCAGCATCGCGACGTGCGCGTCGTGGCCGCAGGCGTGCATGACGGGCACGTTGCGCCCGGCGAAGGTGGCGGTCGCCTTCGACGCGAAGGGCAGCCCGGTCTGCTCGGCGACGGGCAGCGCGTCCATGTCCGCGCGCAGCGCCACCACCTTGCCGGGGGCGAGCGCCCTTCAGCACGCCGACCACGCCGTGTCGGGCGACGCCGGTGCGCACCTCGTACCCCAGGCGGCGGAGATGCGCGGCGACCAGCGCGGCGGTGCGCGCCTCCTGATTGGAGAGTTCGGGATGCTCGTGGATGTCGCGCCGCCACGCCACCACCTTGGGCTGGATCGCGGTGGCCGCGGCGGCCACGCGGTCGCGCTCTACCTGTGCCGGCGCGGCCTGTGCCACCAGCGCCATCGCCGCGAGGAATGCCGTCATCGATCCGCCCCTTCTGCCGTCCAGGGCGGCACGATGGCGCGGTTCGCCGGCGCTGTCACGTCAGACGGTGCGGATCTCCCCGTCGATCACGTCGACCGGCCAGGGCGTCAGCGCCTGCCCCGCGCACGGTCCGCCCACGCAGCGGCCGTCCGCGGGATCGAACAGTGCGCCGTGCCAGCTGCACGCGATCAGCCGGCCGTCCGCGGTCAGATAGTCGTCGAGCCTCTGTGCGAGCGGCAGCCCGGCGTGGGGGCAACGGTCGACATAGCCGTGGACGGCATCGCCGCGGCGCACGACGAAGCCGTGGAAGCGCCCGGCGCGCAACTGCAGGACGAAGTTGCGCGCCGCGCCGTCGGCGATCAGCGAAAGCGGGCCGAGGCGCACGCCGGGCGGCGTCGCGGCCAGCCGCGCGGTCTCGCTCATCCGCGCGGCACCGACGCCTTGGCGAAGCCGGTCCACACGTCGTCGTAGTCGAGCTGGCGCGTCGGCGTCGCTTCCGCCCAGCGCGACAGGCGGACGACGTGGCGCGTCTCGAACATGAAGGCCATGGTGCCGTCGATCTTCACCGGCGTCAGCTCGGCCGCGACCGCCTTGTCGTAGGCCGCCTTGTCGGGCCCGTGGCCGTTCATCTGGTTGTGCAGGCTCGCCCCGCCGGGAACGAAGCCGCCGCCTTCCTTGGCGTCGTACGCGCCCGCGATCAGCCCCATGAACTCGCTCATCACGTTGCGGTGGAACCACGGCGGGCGGAACGTCCCCTCCGCCACCATCCAGCGCGGCGGGAAGATCACGAAATCGCAACTGGCGGTGCCCGGCGTGTCCGACGGACTGGTCAGCACGGTGAAGATCGAGGGGTCGGGATGGTCGAAGCTGACCGTGTTGATCGTGTTGAAACGCGTCAGATCGTAGCGATAGGGCGCCAGGTTGCCGTGCCAGGCGACGACGTCGAACGGCGAGTGGTCGAGCGTGGTCGTCCACAGCCCGCCCTGGAACTTCTGCACCACCTCGCACGCGGCGTCGACATCCTCGAACCAGGCGACCGGCGTCTCGAAGTCGCGCGGATTGGCGAGGCCGTTGGCGCCGATCGGGCCCAGGTCGGGCAGGCGGAACGGCGCGCCGTAATTCTCGCAGACGTAGCCGCGCGCGCGCCCGTCCGGCAGCGCCACGCGAAAGCGGACGCCGCGCGGGATCACCGCGATCTGCTGCGGCGCGACGTCGATGCGGCCGAGCTCGGTGGCGATCGACAGCCGCCCCTCCTGCGGCACGATCAGCCACTCGCCGTCCGCGCTGAAGAAGGCGCGCGCCATGTCGGCGGTGGCGGCGTAGCCGTGGATGCCGACGCCCGTCTGCTCCGCCACGCTGCCGGTGCCGCCGTAGCTGACCAGCGCATCCACGAAGTCGCTCGCCCCCTCGGGCCAGGGCAACGCGTCCCAGCGCAGCCGGTTGGGGCTGGGCGGCACCGCGTCGAACGGCGCGGAGGCGAGGTGCGGCGCGCCGTCGTAGCGGGTGAAGGCGGGATGGTTGGCGGTGGGGCGAAGGCGGTAGAGCCAGGACCGGCGGTTCTCGTGCCGCGGCGCGGTGAAGGCGCTGCCGGAGAGCTGCTCGGCGTAGAGGCCGAACGGCACCTTCTGCGGGCTGTTGCGCCCGATCGGCAGCGCGCCCGCGACCGCCTCCGTCGCGACGTGGTTGCCGAAGCCGGGGATGTAGTCTGCCGCGTCCGTCACCTTATCCTCCGTCACCCCGGCGAAGGCCGGGGTCCAGCTTCCTTCATCGCACCCGCCGGCGCGTCAGTCGCGGCAAAGCCGCGCCTTGTGCGCCGGCTCCGCCACGCTGGCCCTTCGCGCGCGCATCGCTGGATGCTTACGCATCCACCGTGATGACGCCGCGACGGATCTGGTCCAGCTCAATGCTCTCGAACAATGCCTGAAAATTGCCGTTGCCGAAGCCCTGGTTGCCCTTGCGCTGGATGATCTCGAAGAAGATCGGGCCGACCATGTTCTCGGTGAAAATCTGGAGCAGGATGCCCTCCTCGCCGACGTTGCCGTCGATCAGGATGCGGTTGCGCTTCAGCCGCGCCAAATCCTCGCCATGGCCGGGCACGCGCTTGTCGACCAGCTCGTAATAGGTCTCGATCGTGTCCTGCAACCGCACGCCGCGCGCACGCAGCTTCTCCACCGTGCCGTAAATGTCGTCGGTGGTCAGCGCGAGGTGCTGGATCCCCTCGCCGTTATACTCGCGGATGAATTCCTCGATCTGCGACTTCTCGTCCTGCGATTCGTTCAGCGGGATGCGGATGGCGCCGTCGGGTGCAATCATCGCCTGGCTGAACAGGCCGGTCGCCTTGCCCTTGATGTCGAAATACTTCTGTTCCTCGAACCCGAACAGGCGGCCGTAGAAGCTGGACCAGGTCCGCATCTCGCCGCGGCGCACGTTGTGCGTCAGGTGGTCGAGCAGGTCGAGCCCGACGTTGTTCCGCGCCGCCGCCTCCTGCCAGCCCTCGATCTCGTTCCAGTCGGCGTAGAGGTCCGCGCCCGCCTTCACGAGATAGAGGTAGCTGCCGCCGATCCCCTCGATCGCGCAGCTGCCCTCCCCCAGCGTGCCCCGGCCCGCGTCCACCGCGCTCGCGCCCTCGGCCAGCCCGTGGCGGTAGGCGGCCGCCGGATCGGCGACGCGGAACGCCATGCCGCTGGCGGACGGGCCGTGCTCGGCGCGGAAATCGGCGGCCTGCCCCTCGGCCTCGCGATTGAGCAGCAGGTTGATGCGCCCCTGGCGATAGCGGGTCACGTCCTTCGTCGGGTGGCGGTGCGAGGCGACGAAGCCCATCGCCTCGAACTGCGCGGCCAGCGCGTCCGCATCGGGCGAGGTGAATTCGCAGAACTCGAAGCCGTCGAGACCCAGCGGGTTGTCCGTCATGATGTCAGCCTTTGCGAGGAGGCGGCGTGGTTCGCGCGGGCGTGGGCCTGCGTGCCGCGGGTGAAGACGTGGTCGTCGGGCAGCAGCGCGCCGACGGGGATGTCCGGCTGCCCGGCGAGTTCGGCGTAGAGCGGGCCGAAATCGGTGTTGAGCGTGCGGTCCAGCAGGTCGTCGAAGCTGTCGATGACGAAATAATTCTGCTGGAAATCGTCGATCCGGTACTCGGTGCGCATCACGCGGGCGAGATCGAAGCCGATGCGGTTGGGCGACGGATCCTCCAGCGCGAAGATCGATTCGGCGGAGGAGGAGACGATGCCCGCGCCGTACAGCTTCATGCCGTCCCCATCGCGGATCAGCCCGAACTCGACCGTGTACCAGTAGAGCCGCGACAGCCGCTGGATCGCGCCCAGTCCCGCCGCACGCTGCCCGCCCTGGCCGTACGCCTGCATGTAATCGGCGAAGACGGGATGGGCGAGCAGCGGGACGTGGCCGAACACGTCGTGGAAGACGTCCGGTTCCTGCAGATAGTCGAGCTGCTCGGGCCGCCGGATGAAGTTGCCGGAGACGAAACGGCGGTTGGCGAGGTGATCGAAGAACACGTCGTCGGGCACCAGCCCGGGCACGGCCACCACCTGCCACCCGGTCGCCTTCATCAGCCGGTCGGACAGCTCGTCGAAATCGGGTATCCCCGGCTTCGACAAACGAAGCACGTCCAGGCCGGCGATGAACTCGGGCGCGACGCGGCCGGGCAGCAGCTTCGCCTGCCGCTCGAACAGCGTGTCCCAGGTGGCGTGATCCTCGGCCGAGTAGCGGTCCCACCCCTGCGGGATGGTCCAGTCGGCGGCGGCCCCTGCGGGACGGGTCAGCGAAGCGTCGGCCATGGCGCGGATGATGGCAGGACGGGACGACGAATGCTTATCATTCTTCCCTCCTCAAACGGGTGGAGGCGAAATGCCGTTTCGATTAACGTGTGATGGATGAAACAGGTTCAGCAACTCGACGCGATCGACCGCAAGATCGTCGCATCGCTCCAGCACGACGCCACGCTCAGCAACGCCGACCTCGCCGAGCGGGTCGGCGCCTCTCCCGCCTCGTGCTGGCGGCGCGTGAAGGCGCTGGAGGCGGCGGGCGTGCTGACGCGCACGGTGCGGCTGGTCGATCCCGCGGCGGTGGGGCGTGGCGTGAACGTGCTGTGCAACGTGCGGATGCGCACCCACGCGATCGAGGCGCGACAGGATTTCGAACGCTTCGTCGACGGCCGGCCGGAGATCATCGAGAGCTTCTCGATGTCGGGCGACTGGGACTATCTGCTGCGGATCGTCGTCGCCGACGTGGGCGACTACAACCATTTCCTCATGCAGACGCTGCTGGGCCACCCCTCCGTCGCGGGCGCCTCGTCGCATTTCGCGCTGTCGATGACGAAATACACGACCGCCTTCCCGGTGTGACGCGGTCCCCGTGAGGGGAAATATCGTGCAGAAAGAAAGTGGTGCCCAGAAGAGGACTCGAACCTCCACGCCGTTACCAGCGCCGCCACCTGAAGACGGTGCGTCTACCAATTCCGCCATCTGGGCACGGGGGGCCTCGGTGAAGCCCCGGTAGGCGGGCGCCTCTACGAGAGGGTCAGCGACCTTGTCAACGGGGGTTTCGCACGGCAGAGGCGGCGCAGCGAAAAAAGGTGCGAGGCGGGTTGTGGTGATGAAGGACAAACTGGTCACGCTGATCGGCGGCGGCGGCTTTATCGGCCGCTACGTCGCGCAGGCGCTGCTCTCCACCGGCGCGCGGGTGCGCGTGGCGGAGCGGGATCCGCGCAAGGCGTTCTTCCTGCGCCCGCTGAGCGCGCTGGGGCAGACGCAGTTCGTCGCCGCCGACGTCACCCGGCCGGACACGATCGCGCGCGCCGTCCACGGCGCGGACGCGGTGGTGAACCTGGTCGGCGCGTTCGACGGCAATCTCGAGCGGATCCACGTGGAGGGGCCGCGCGCGATCGCCGAGGCCGCTGCGGCGGGCGGGGCGTCGCTGGTCCACGTGTCCGCGGTCGGGGCCGACGCGGCATCGCCCGCGCGTTATGCCCGCACCAAGGCGGCGGGCGAAGAGGCGGTGCGTGGCGCGCATGCCGGCGCGACGATCCTGCGTCCCACCACCGTGTTCGGCCGCGAGGATCAATTCATCAACCGCTTCGCCGGGATGATTGCCGCCCTGCCGGTCGTGCCGGTGCTGAAGCCCGACACCCGCTTCCAGCCCGTGTTCGTCGGCGACGTCGCGCAGGCGGTGATGGCCGCGCTGGGCGATCCGGCGGCGTTCGGCGGGCGCACCTTCGAGCTCGGCGGTCCGGAAGTGCTGACCATGCTGGCGCTGCACGAGCGGATCGCCGCGTTGATCGGCCGCAAGCCCCGGCTGCTGCCGCTGCCCGACGTGCTCGGCGGCGTGGTCGCCGCCCTCCCCTTCTCGCCGCTGTCGGGCGACCAGTGGAAGCTGCTGCAGCGCGACGCGGTGGTGGCGAACGGTGCCGAGGGGCTCGACGCGCTGGGCGTGGCGCGCACCCCGCTGGAGGCGGTGGCCGACAAGTGGCTGGTCCGCTACGTCCGTGCCGGGCGGTTCGGCCAGCAGGCGAGCGCCCGCGCCTAGGAGATCGCACCCGTGAACGACGTCCTGACCGCCATCCTCCTCGGCATCGTGGAGGGGGTGACGGAATTCCTGCCCGTGTCTTCCACTGGGCACCTGGTGCTCGCGACCGAACTGCTCGGCTACGATCCCAAGCGCTGGGCGGTGTTCAACATCGCGATCCAGCCCGGCGCGATCCTCGCCATCGTGGCGCTGTACTGGCGCACCTTCCTCGCCGTCGCGACGGGCCTCGCCAAGCGCGAGCCGCAGTCGGTCGCGTTCGTGCGCAATCTGCTGCTCGCCTTCGTGCCCGCGGTGGCGCTGGGGCTCGCCTTCAACGATGAGATCGAGGCGCTGCTGGAGAGCGCGGTGACGGTCGCCTGGGCGCTGATCGCCGGCGGCATCGCGATCCTCGTCATCGAGCGGCTGGCGAAGACGCACACGGTCGGCGGCATCTCGGGCGTGTCGAGCGGCCAGTCGCTGAAGATCGGGCTGGTGCAATGCATCGCGATGATCCCGGGGGTCAGCCGGTCGGGCGCGACCATCATGGGCGCGATGGCGCTCGGCATCGACCGCCGGACCGCGGCGGAATTCTCGTTCTTCCTGGCGCTGCCGACGCTGACGGGCGCCACCGTGCTGCAGCTCGTTAAGCATCGCGACGCGATCACCGGGGGCGACGTGCAGCTGATCGCGATCGGGTTCGTCGTGTCCTTCGTGGTGGCGCTCGCCGTGGTGAAGGCGTTCCTGGCGGTCGTGACGAAGCACGGATTTGCCCCGTTCGCCTGGTATCGGATCGTCGCGGGTGCCCTGGCCCTAGGGTTTTTGTACAGTTAGGTCCGGATCGGTATTGATTTAGCGCCAGGTTGTTGCGATACGCTCTCAGGACAGGTGATCCGCGAACTTTATAGGTCCGGTTCGCGCCCCATCTGTGTGAAAGCACGTGACTCTGGCGCGTGATTGTGAGAGTTCGGCCTCGGAAGGACGCACCGATGGCCGACATGCTGAAGTTCGTAGATCGCTCCCAGAGCTATCCCGCCAAGCGCGATGCGACGGCGCGGGCCGCGGACTTCCGCGAGATCGCGGAGCGCTACGCTCCGCCCGCGGCGGAGGACCAGGCCGGGCGCTGTTCGCAGTGTGGCGTGCCCTATTGCTCGGTTCACTGCCCGCTGCACAACCACATCCCCGACTGGCTGCGCCTGACCGCCGAGGGGCGGCTGCGCGAGGCCTATGAGCTGAGCAACAGCACCTCGACGATGCCGGAGATCTGCGGCCGCATCTGCCCGCAGGATCGACTGTGCGAGGGCAATTGCGTGATCGAGTTCACCGGCCACGGCGCGGTGACGATCGGCTCGGTCGAGAAGTTCATCACCGACACCGCCTGGGCGGAGGGCTGGGTCGAGCCATTGGTGCCCGGCCCGGCGCGGGGACAGTCGGTGGGCGTGATCGGCGCCGGGCCGGCGGGCCTGACCGCGGCGGAATATCTGCGCGGGCACGGCTACGACGTCCACGTCTACGACCGCCACGACCGCGCGGGCGGATTGCTGACCTATGGCATCCCGGGCTTCAAGCTGGAGAAGCCCGTCGTCATGCGCCGGGTCGACCGGCTGAAGGAGGGCGGCATCGTCTTCCACGAAGGCTTCGAAGTGGGGCGCGACGCGACGCTGGCGGAGCTGCGCGCGCGGCACGACGCGCTGCTGGTCGCGACGGGTGTCTACAAGGCGCGGGCGATCGACGTGGCCGGGAACGAGGCGGGCGGCGTCATCGCCGCGCTCGACTATCTCACCGCCTCCAACCGCAAGAGCTTCGGCGACGCGGTGCCCGAGTTCGAGGACGGCAGCCTGAACGCGGCGGGCAAGCACGTCGTCGTGATCGGCGGCGGCGACACCGCGATGGATTGCGTGCGGACGGCGGTGCGGCAGGGCGCCGCCTCGGTCCGCTGCCTCTATCGCCGCGACCGCGCCAACATGCCCGGCAGCCAGCGCGAGGTGGCCAATGCCGAGGAGGAGGGCGTCGAGTTCGTGTGGCTCGCCGCGCCGGAGCGATTCGCCGTCGACGCGGACCGGGTGACGGCGGTACGCGCCAACCGGATGCGGCTGGGCCGCGCCGACGCCAGCGGCCGGCGCGCGCCGGAGGTGGACCCCGGCGCGACGCAGGATTTGCCGGCGGACATGGTCATCAAGGCGCTGGGCTTCGACGCGGAAGAGCTGCCGCACCTGTGGAACGCGCCGGAGCTGGGCGTGACGCGCTGGGGTACGCTGCTGGTCGATCCCAAGTCGCTGATGACCAGCCTGGACGGCGTGTTCGCCGCGGGCGACATCGTGCGCGGCGCCAGCCTGGTGGTGTGGGCGATCCGCGACGGCCGCGACGTGGCGGCGACGATGCACAAGTGGCTGAAGGCCAAGGCGCGCGCCGGGGAGAAGGTGGCGGCATGATCGTCGCCGTCGCCATGCTCGCCGCCGCGCCGGCGCCGTCCGGCGCGGCGCAGCGGATCGCGCTCGCGACGGTGCAGCCGCCGCGCGCGCTGGCCGAGGCGCTGGCACAGTTCGACCGCCAGTTCGCCGCCAGCTTCGCGCGCAGCGGGGGCAAGGCGGCGACGCCGGTGGAGAAGAAGCGGCTGGCGCGGATGCGCGCCGCGGGACGCACCGAGCTGTCGCGCCAGCTGAACGGCGACGGCATCCCGCGGCTGGTGGCGCTGGTGGAGCGCGATTACCGCAACAATTACTCGGCGGACGAGCTGGCGTCGGTCGCCGCCTTCTGGTCGTCGCCGGCGGGCGCGGCGCTGACGCGCGCGATGCAGCAGGCGGCGGGACGCGGCGGCACGCTGGAGCTGCCGGCGGCGCATCGCGATGCCATCACCGCCTATCTCTCGTCCGCCGTGGGGCGCAAGGAGGCGGAGCGATCCTCCTCGCTGCGCATGGCGATGGCGCAGGAGATGACCGCCTTCCTCCAGCGGGCGCAGCCGCGGATCTCCGCCAGCATCGCCGCCGCCTCCACCGCGGTGCCGAAATGATGGCGCGGCGCCTTCTCCTGGCCGCCGCCGTCGCTGCAGCGGTCCCGTCCGCCGCCGCGCAGGCGCCCGTGGTGCCGGCCGCCGCCCCTTCCGTGCCCGCCGCCCCCGCGATCGATCCGCAGCGGCTCGCGCTGGCGACCGTCGTCGTCGACAAGGTGTTCCCGGTCGGCACCTACAAGAGGCTGATGGGCGGCACGATGGACCGGATGCTCGGCAGCATCGTCGACACCGCGGGGGCGCTGCCGATGCGCCAGCTGGCGGCGATCGGCGGGATGGACGAGGCGGAAGCGTCCAAGCTGCCGCAGGCGTCGCTGGCGCAGGTGATGGAGATCTACGACCCGCACTACCGCGAGCGGACGCGGATCGGGATGCGCGCCATGATGGACGCGATGAGCGTGACGATGACGCGCCTGGAACCCCGGGTGCGCAGCGGCCTCGCGCGCGCCTATGCGCGCAAGTTCGACCTGGGCCAGTTGCGCGACCTTGACGCCTTCTTCCGCACGGCCACCGGCAGCTATTACGCCGCGGAGTCGATGGGGATCTACATGGATCCCGAGCTGATGGCCGAGATGCAGGCCTTCGCGCCCGAGCTGCTGAAGGACCTGCCCGCGATGGCGAAGACGGCGGAGGCGGCCACCGCCGCCCTGCCCAAGCCGCGCCGCATGGCCGACCTGTCGCCGGCCGAGCGAAAGCGGCTCGCCGCGCTGCTGCGCGTCGAGGACGACGCCCTCTCCGATCCGCCCGCCACCTCCCTTCCCAACGGAACCACGCCATGACCGCCACCGACGCGCAGCGCGCCCACCTCGCCGAACACGGCATGTACCGGCCCGAGTTCGAGGGCGACGCCTGCGGCGTGGGCCTGGTCGCCGCCACGGACGGGCGGCCGTCGCGCCGCGTGGTGCAGTCGGCGATCGACGCGCTGAAGGCGGTCTGGCACCGCGGCGCGGTGGACGCCGACGGCAAGACCGGCGACGGCGCGGGCATCCACGTCGACCTGCCGGTGCGCTTCTTCGACGATGCCATCGCCGCGTCGGGCCACAAGGTGCTGCCGAACCGCCTCGCCGTCGGCATGATGTTCCTGCCGCGTACCGACCTCGGTGCGCAGGAGACGTGCCGCACGATCGTGGAGAGCGCGATCATCGAGGCGGGCTACACCATCTACGGCTGGCGCCAGGTGCCCGTCGACGTCAGCGTGATCGGCGCCAAGGCACAGGCGACCCGGCCCGAGATCGAGCAGTTGATGATCGCGGGCCCCCTGCCCGACGAGATGGACCAGGCCGAGTTCGAGAAGAACCTGTACCTGATCCGCCGCCGCATCGAGAAGCGCGTGATCGCGGCGCAGATCCAGGGCTTCTACGTCTGCTCGCTCTCCTGCCGCTCGATCATCTACAAGGGACTGTTCCTGGCGGAGAGCCTGTCCGTCTTCTTCCCGGACCTGAACGACCAGCGGTTCGAGAGCCGGGTCGCGATCTTCCACCAGCGTTACTCCACCAACACCTTCCCGCAATGGTGGCTGGCGCAGCCGTTCCGGTGCCTGGCGCACAACGGCGAGATCAACACGATCCGCGGCAACAAGAACTGGATGCTCTCCCACGAGATCCGCATGGCGTCGATCGCGTTCGGCGAGCATTCGGAGGACATCAAGCCGGTGATCCCCGCGGGCGCCAGCGACACCGCCGCGCTGGACGCCACGTTCGAGGCGATCTGCCGCTCGGGCCGGGACGCGCCCACGGCCAAGCTGATGCTGGTGCCCGAGGCGTGGCAGGACGGCGCCGACGACATGCCCCCCGCGCACGCATCGATGTACCAGTATCTCGCCAGCGTGATGGAGCCGTGGGACGGCCCTGCCGCGCTCGCGATGACGGACGGGCGCTGGGCGGTGGGCGGCGTGGACCGCAACGCGCTGCGCCCGCTGCGCTACACGCAGACCGCGGACGGGCTGCTCATCATCGGGTCGGAAGCGGGGATGGTCGTCGTTCCCGAATCCACCGTCGTCGCCAAGGGGCGGCTGGGGCCGGGGCAGATGATCGCCGTGGACCTGCAGGAAGGCCGCGTGCTGCGCGACCGCGAGGTGAAGGATCGCATCGCCGCCGAGGCGGATTATGCCGCGATGATCGGCGAGTTTTCGACCATCGAGGACCTGCCCCCCGCGCCCGAAGGTTCCGTGCCGCGCTACGCCCGCGCCGACCTCGCCCGGCGGCAGGTGGCGGCGGGCCAGACGCTGGAAGACATGGAGCTGATCCTGTCGCCCATGGTGGAGACGGGCAAGGAAGCCGTTGGCTCGATGGGCGACGACACGCCGCTGGCGGTCATCAGCGACAAGCCGCGGCTCATCAGCCAGTTCTTCCGCCAGAACTTCAGCCAGGTGACGAACCCGCCGATCGACAGTCTGCGCGAACGCTACGTGATGTCGCTGAAGACGCGGTTCGGCAACCTCGCCAACATCCTCGACACCGAGGACCGGCGCGAGCGCGTGCTGGTGCTGGAGAGCCCGGTGCTGACGTCGACCGACTGGGGCCGGCTGAAGGGCTATTTCGGCAGCAGCGCGGCGGATATCGACTGCACGTTCGAGGCGACCGGCGGCGCGGAGAAGCTGCGCGCCGCGATCCAGCGCATCCGCAACCAGGCCGAGCAGGCGGTGCGCGAGGGGCGCAGCGAATTGTTCCTGACCGACGAGGGGATCGACGAGGACCGCGTCGCCATCCCCGGCGTGCTCGCCGCCGCCGCCGTCCACACGCATCTCGTGCGGCGCGGCCTGCGTTCCTACGCCAGCGTCAACGTGCGCACCGCGGAATGCCTCGACACGCATTATTACGCGGTACTGGTCGGCGTCGGCGCGACGACGGTGAACGCCTATCTCGCCGAGGCGGCCATCGCCGACCGGCAGGCGCGCGGCCTGTTCGGCGACCTGGCGCTCGACGAGTGCCTGAAGCGGCACAAGAAGGCGGTGGAGGAAGGCCTCCTGAAGATCATGTCCAAGATGGGGATCGCGGTGATCTCCTCCTATCGCGGCGGCTACAATTTCGAGGCGGTGGGATTGAGCCGCGCGCTGGTGAACGACCTGTTCCCCGGGATGCCCGCGAAGATCAGCGGCGAGGGCTATGCCTCGCTCCACGTCAACGCGACGGAGCGGCACGAGGCAGCGTTCGACGCCGCGGTCGCGACGCTGCCGATCGGCGGCTTCTATCGCCAGCGCCACAGCGGCGAGGCGCACGCCTATTCGGCGCAGCTGATGCACCTGTTGCAGACCTCGGTCGCGACCGACAGCTATTCGACCTACCTGCAATTCTCGCGCGGGGTGGGCGACCTGCCGCCAATCTACCTGCGCGACCTTCTTCAGTTCAACTTCCCGAACGAGGGCGTGCCGGTCGATCAGGTCGAGGCGATCACCGAGATCCGCAAGCGCTTCGTGACGCCCGGCATGAGCCTGGGCGCGCTGTCGCCCGAGGCGCACGAGACGCTGGCGATCGCGATGAACCGGATCGGCGCGAAGGCGGTGTCGGGCGAAGGCGGCGAGGACAAGGTCCGCTACCAACCGTACGCCAACGGCGACAACGCCAATTCGGTCATCAAGCAGATCGCGAGCGGCCGGTTCGGCGTGACCGCGGAATACCTGAACGCCTGCGACGAGATCGAGATCAAGGTCGCGCAGGGCGCCAAGCCCGGCGAGGGCGGGCAGCTGCCCGGGTTCAAGGTGACCGAGTTCATCGCCAAGCTGCGCCACTCGACGCCGGGCGTCACGCTGATCTCGCCGCCGCCGCACCACGACATCTATTCGATCGAGGATCTGGCGCAGCTGATCTACGACCTGAAGCAGATCAACCCGCGCGCGCGGGTGTGCGTGAAGCTGGTCTCCTCCGCCGGGATCGGCACCGTCGCGGCGGGCGTGGCGAAGGCGCACGCGGACGTCATCCTCGTGTCCGGCCACGTCGGCGGCACTGGCGCGAGCCCGCAGACCAGCATCAAATATGCCGGCACGCCGTGGGAGATGGGCCTCAGCGAGGTGAACCAGGTCCTGACGCTCAACGGCCTGCGCGGGCGGATCAAGCTGCGCGCGGACGGCGGGCTGAAGACGGGGCGCGACATCGTGATCGCCGCGATCCTGGGCGCGGAGGAATATGGCATCGGCACGCTCAGCCTCGTCGCCATGGGCTGCATCATGGTGCGCCAGTGCCATTCCAACACCTGCCCGGTGGGCGTGTGCACGCAGGACGAGGGCTTACGCGCCAAGTTCGTCGGCACGCCGGAGAAGGTCATCAACCTGATGACCTTCATCGCCGAGGAGGTGCGCGACATCCTGGCGCGGCTGGGCGTGCGCAGCCTGGACGAGGTGATCGGGCGCACCGAATTGCTGCGGCAGGTGAGCCGCGGCGCGGAGCATCTCGACGATCTGGATCTCAACCCGATCCTCGCCAAGGTCGACGCCACGGACGCGGAGCGACGCTTCAGCCTGTCGACCTTCCGCAACGACGTGCCCGACAGCCTGGACGCGCAGATCATCAAGGATGCGGCGCCCGTCTTCTCGCGCGGGGAGAAGATGCAGCTGACCTATTCAGTGCGCAACACGCACCGTGCGGTCGGCACCCGGCTGTCGAGCGAGCTGACGCGCAAGTTCGGCATGGCCGCGCTTGCCGACCACCACGTCACCATCCGCCTGCGCGGATCGGCGGGCCAGTCGCTGGGCGCGTTCCTGTGCAAGGGCATCACGCTGGAAGTGTTCGGCGACGCCAACGACTATGTCGGCAAGGGCCTGTCGGGCGGCACCATCGTCGTGCGCCCCGCCGTGTCCTCGCCGCTCGCCAGCCAGGAGAACACGATCATCGGCAACACCGTCCTCTACGGCGCGACCGCGGGCAAGCTGCTCGCCGCCGGTCAGGCGGGCGAGCGCTTCGCGGTGCGCAATTCCGGCGCCACCGTGGTGGTCGAAGGATGCGGCGCCAACGGCTGCGAGTATATGACCGGCGGCACCGCGGTGGTGCTGGGCGAGGTGGGCGCGAACTTCGGCGCGGGCATGACCGGCGGCATGGCCTTCGTCTACGACGCCGACGGCACCTTCGCCCGGCGCGCCAACGGCGAGAGCATCGTGTGGCAACGCCTCGCCTCGGCGCACTGGGAAGGCGTGCTGCTCGACCTGGTGCGCGAGCACGCGCGCGCGACCGACAGCCGCTGGTCCAAGACGCTGCTGGACGAATGGGACCGCGCGGCAGGCCAGTTCTGGCAGGTGGTGCCGCGCGAGATGCTGACGCGCCTGTCGCATCCGCTGGACGAGGCGGAGGTCATGGAAGCGGCGGAGTGATCCGCCGCCGGACTCGCCATCCCGCCCAGCCGAGCGCGGCGACGATGGCGAGCACCGGCCAGCCGCCGTCCGTGCGCCACAGATAGCCCGCGCCGGCGAACAGGAAGCCGCCCGCCAGCAGCAGCGCGGCCGCCGGCGCGTGGAGCCGTCGCGCCAGCCACGCCGCGAGCGCGAGTGCCGCCACCGCGTTGAGCGCGAGCCAGGCGTAGCTTTCCGCCGCGGGCAGCGCGCCGAGGCCGGGCAGCTTCACGGTGGCGTAACCGACCATGCGGTTGGGGAAGCTGTCCGCCGCCAGATGCAGCCCAGTCCCCGCCGCCATGCCGCAGGCCGCAGCGCGCCACGCGCGCCGGGCGAGCAGCAGCGCGGCGGGCAGGATGCTGTGCGTCACGCCGCTGCGGTGGCCGAGCCACAGGTGAAGGTCCGCGTCGGGCAAGGTCAGCCCGATGGCGAAGGCGATCGCGGTGCCGAGCGCCGCGACGATGGCCGGCGGCATCTATCCGGCCCGACGGACGTCGGTCCGCGCGAAATCCTCGCCCTTGTAGAGCAACGGGCAGCCGGCGACGCGGGCGATCGCATAGGCCATGCAGTCGCCGTAGTTCAGCGCGGCCGGGTGCCGCCCCTTGCCGTAGCTCAGGAAGGCGTCGGTAGCGGCATCGACGTGGGCGGCGGTGAAGTCGACGATCTCGGCACCGATATCGAGGAGGAGCTCGTCGAGCAGATCGTCGACCGGAGGACGCTGTTGCCTCGCCACGATCCTGGCCTCCAACAGCGAAGGTGCGCCGAAGAGGATGCGATCGGCGCGGTCGATCGCCCTGGCCAGAGCCGCCGCTTCGGGTTCGCCCTTCAAGATCGCGATCAATGCCGACGTGTCGACCGCGATCAAGTCGGCAATCCGTTCTCGTCATATCCGATGATCTCGTCGGCATCGATGAAGGTCACGCCTCGCGCCGCCACCCGATCCTGGATGCGCCGGATCTTCTCCGCCAGGGTCGGCGTGCCTTCCGACCGCTCCAGCTCGCGCCGCACCGCCAGCCCGATCGCGTCGGTCAGCGACAGGTTGCGCTCGCTCGCCAGCTGGCGGATCGCGCGCTCGATCTCGTCGTGCTTGATGCTGATGCCCATGGCTTTCTATAACATGCCAAGCCGTGTTCTAGAACCGGCCGGATTCCCCAGCCTCCCCCTTCCCCCACCGGGCCCTTTCGCCGTAACAGGCACGTCATGTGGCAGTTGCACCAGTTCCCCCTGTGCCCCTTCACGCGCAAGGTCCGCATCCTCCTCAACGAGAAGGACGTCGGCTACCAGCTGGTGCGCGAGAACCCGTGGGAGCGGCGCGACGCCTTCATCGACATGAACCCAGCGGGACAGACCCCGGTGATGGTCGACGGCGAGCGCGACGTGGTGCTGGTCGATTCGATGGCGATCTGCGAATATCTCGAGGAGACCGTCGATCGCGTCGCGATGATCAACGGCACCGCCTCCAACCGTGCGGAGATCCGCCGCCTCGTCACCTGGTTCGACACGCATTTCTATCGCGACGTGACGCAGCCGCTGCTGGACGAGCGGATGCTGAAGCGCGTCGTCCACCGCACGGCGCCCGACGCCTCGCGGCTGCGCGAGGCGATGAAGTCTGCGGTCGGGCACCTCGATTATATCGACTTCCTGCTCGACCACCGGAAGTGGATCGCGGGAGCGACGATCAGCCTCGCCGATCTCGCCGCCGCGGCGCAGATCAGCGTCGCCGACTATCTCGGCGGGATCGACTGGACCGGGCACGCGCACGCGAAGGCATGGTACGCCGCGTTCAAGAGCCGCCGCAGCTTCCGCCCGCTGCTGGCCGAGCGGCTGAGCGGGATCGAGCCGCCGAACTACTACGAGAATCCGGACTTCTGACCGCCATGCACGTCGTTCCCGATCCCGACGCGGGCGCGGCGCCCGCCATCGCCTTCGACGATTTCATGAAGGTGGACGTGCGCGTCGGCACGATCGTGTCGGTGGACGCCTTTCCGGAGGCGCGAAAGCCGGCGATCAAGCTGTTGATCGACTTCGGCCCGGCGATCGGCCGCAAGCGGTCGTCGGCGCAGATCACCGAGCTCTACACGGCGGAGGCGCTGGTGGGGCGACAGGTGGCGGCGGTGGTCAACTTCCCGCCGCGACAGATCGGCAAGTTCATGAGCGAGGTGCTCACCTTGGGCTTTCCCGACGCGCAGGGCCGCGTCGTCCTGGTCGCGCCGGATCGCCCGGTGCCGGACGGCGGACGCCTGTTCTAGCGGGGACCCGTGCCGCTCGATCCCGATTACGCGCTGTTCCTGCGCGTCGCCACGGAAGGCAGCCTGTCGGCGGCGGCGCGGGCGATCGGCCAGTCGCCGGCGCAGGTGTCCAAGCGGCTGGCGCGGCTGGAGCAGCGGCTGGGGGTCCGGCTGGTCCACCGCACCACCCGGCGGCTGGTGCTGACATCGGCAGGGGAGCGGTTCCGCGCCGACCTGTCGCCGATCCTCGCGGCGCTGGAGGCGGCGGAGGCGCGGGTCGCGGGCGCGCGGCTGACGCCGGCGGGGCCGCTGCGCGTCACCGCGCCGACCTCGTTCGGACGGCTCCACGTCGCGCCGCACCTGCACCGGTTCCTCGCGGCGCATCCGGCGGTGGCGCTGTCGCTCGACCTGTCCGACGGCTTCGCCGACCTGACGGCGGGGCGGATCGACGTGGCGGTGCGGATCGCCGCGGCGGTGCCGCCGCCGCTGGTGGCGCACCGGCTCGCCGCCAGCCGCCGCGTGCTGTGCGCGGCGCCCGCCTATCTCGACGCGGCCGGCGCGCCGGCCTCCATCGCCGATCTGTCGCGCCACCGCCTGCTCGCCGCGGAAGGCCAGTCGCCGTGGCGCCTCGCCGCGGGCCGCCGCGCCGCGACGGTGGAGGTGCACAGCGCGGTCGCCACCAATTCAAGCGAAATGGTGCGCGAGCTGGCGCTGACCGGCGTGGGCATCGCGCTGCGCTCGCGATGGGACGTCGGCGCGGCGCTCCGCACGGGCGCGCTGGTGCGCGTGCTGCCGGAATGGGAGGGATCGGCGGACGTGGCCGTCTACGCCGTCCACGCCCCGGGCGCGGTACCCGCGGCGGTGACGGCGTTCGTCGCCTTCCTGCGCGAGGTGGTGGACGAAGGCGCGTGGGATTGAGGGGCCGCGCGAAGCGCCGGGATGCTTCGCTCGACCGCTCGGCGTTCTCAACCCGCCGCGGGATGAAGGCTGCCGCTGCGCGGGAGGATCACCGCGCGCGAGACCCTCGGCGTCTCCGCGTGAACCACCTGCCGCCCGCGCCGGCGCGAGCCGTCGGCGCCCCTACGCCCCCGGCAGCCGATAGTTCGCCATCTGCTGGCGGATCAGCTTCTTGTCGATCTTGCCCGTCGCGCCGAGCGGGATCGTCTCGACGATCACCACGTCGTCGGGCATCCACCATTTCGCGATCTTCCCGTCGAGATAGGCGAGCATGTCGTCGCGGCAACATGCCTGCCCCGGCGCCTGCTGCACCAGCAGGATCGGCCGCTCGTCCCATTTCGGATGCGCGACGCCGATGACCGCGGCGATGGCGACGGCGGGATGACCGGTGGCGATGTTCTCGATCTCGATCGAGCTGATCCACTCGCCGCCCGACTTCACGATGTCCTTCGCGCGGTCGGTGATCTGCATGTAGCCGGACGCGTCGATCGTCGAGACGTCGCCGGTGTCGAAAAACCCTTCCTCGTCCAGCACGTCGCCGCCCTCGCCGCCGAAATAGCCCGAGGTGATCGTCGGCCCCTTGATCTTCAGCCGCCCCGCGCTCCTGCCGTCGTGGGGCAGGCGGTTGCCGTCGTCGTCGGTCAGCTTCAGTTCGATGCCGCACACCGGCCGTCCCTGCATGGCGCGGCGGCGCACCTGCTCGTCGGGCGATTGCGCGTTCACCTCGGCGGTGGGGGAGGAGAGCGTGGCCAGCGGCGACGTCTCCGTCATGCCCCAGCCCTGGATCACCTCCACGCCGTGCCCGTCCTGGAACCCGCGGATCAGCGATTCGGGCACCGCCGACCCGCCGATCACCACGCGCTTCAGCGTCGAGAAGCGCTCGCCCGTGGCGTTCAGGTGCTGGAGCAGCCCCTGCCACACCGTCGGCACCGCGGCGGAGAAGGTGACGCCCTCCTCCTCGATCTGCTGGAAGATCGAGGCGCCGTCCATCTTCTGCCCCGGCAGCACCATCTTCGCGCCGACCGCCGGCGCGGAATAGACGACCCCCCAGGCATTGGCGTGGTACATCGGCACGATCAGCAGCACCGTGTCGCGCTGCGAAAGCGCCAGCGCATCGGCCTGCAACGTCATCAACGTGTGGATGAAGTTCGAGCGGTGCGAGTAGAGCACGCCCTTGGGATTGCCCGTCGTGCCGCTGGTGTAGCACAGACCGCACGCCTCGCGCTCGTCAAAGCCGCCCCAGGCGTATTCGGTCGGCTGGCCGGCGATCCAGGCGTCGAAGGCGGTGCCGCCCTCGGGCGCCTCGGCGGCGAGATAGACCACGCGCTCGATCGTCGGCGCGGCCTTCAGCAGCGCGGGCACCAGCGGCGCGCAGGCCGGATCGGCGAGGAGGATGCGGTCGCCGGCGTGGTTCGCGATATAGGCGATCTGTTCCGGAAAGAGCCGCGGGTTCAGCGTGTGGAGCACCGCGCCCATGTTCGCCGTGCCGTACCAGGCGGCGAGGTGGCGAAAGCCGTTCCAGCCCATCGTCGCGACGCGGTCGCCCGGCCTGATCCCCGCCGCCGCCAGCGCGTTCGACACCTGCTTGGCGGTGCGATGCAGCGCGGCATAGTCGCTGCGCGTCACCGATCCGTCCGCTTCCCGGCTGACGATCTCCCGGTCGCCGTGCCATTGCGCGGCGTGGTCCAGGATCTTGTCGACCGTCAGCTGCCCGTCCTGCATCAATCCCAGCACGTTCTCACCTCTCCCAAATTCCGTCCGTCCTGAAGACCCGCTGAGCCTGCCGAAGCGGCGTTCCGAAGGATGCTTCGAGACGGGTCTTTGACTTTGCTCAGCCCCTCCTCGGCACGAACGGATCAGTGTTTCTCCTGCGCCGCCTTCCAGTCGCGCTTCACCTTCTTGGCCAGGCTCCATTTGTGCACCTCGGTCGGCCCGTCGTAGATGCGGAAGGCGCGCACCTCTCTGAACACCTGCTCGACGATCGTGTCGCCGGTCACGCCGGTGCCCCCCATCACCTGAACGCAGCGATCGGCGATGCGCATCAGCGCCTCGCTGACCGCGACCTTCGCCATGCTGCTCTCCGCCGTGCCCAGCTCGCCGGCGTCCAGCACCCCGGCGCACCAGTCGATCATCAGCTCGGCCTGCTTCAGGTCGATCAGATTCTCCGCCAGCATGAAGCCGACGCCCTCATGGTCGATCAGGGCTTTCCCGAAGGCACGGCGGCGGTTGGCGTAGTTGGTCGCGATCTCGTGCGCGCGGGTGCAGGCACCGAGCCAGCGCATGCAGTGCGTCAGTCGCGCCGGCGCGAGGCGGACCTGCGCCAGCTGGAAGCCCTCGCCCGGGTTGCCCAGCATCTGGTCGGCGGGAATGCGCAGGTTCTCGATCGCGACCACGGCGTGCCCGCCGGGCATGGAGCTGTCGATCGTATCGAGCACGCGTTCGATGCGGATCGCCGGATCGGGAAGGTCGACGAGGAACATCGTCGCGCCCTCGTCGGCCCTCGCCATCACGATGCCCACCCTGGCGCCCTCCGCCCCGGTGATGAACGCCTTGCGCCCGTCGACCACCCAATGGTTGCCGTCGCGGCGCGCGGTCGTCTTCATCATCGACGGGTCGCTGCCCGCGCCGCCCTCCTCCGCCGGCTCGGTCATGAAAAAGGCGGAGCGCGCCTCGCCCGCGATCAGCGGGTCGAGGAAGCGGGCCTTCTGCTCCGAGGTGGCGCGCTTGCCGAGGAGGTACATGTTGCCTTCGTCCGGCGCGGCGACGTTCACCGCCACGGGGCCGAGCGGCGACAGGCCGGCCGCGCGCAGCACGATCGCGACGTCGCGGTGGTGCAGGTGCGTGCCGTCGGCGAGGATGTGCGGCGTCAGGACGCCGGCGGCGCGCGCCTTGTCGCGCATTTCGGCGACCAGCGCGTCCGATGGCCCGTGCGCGCCGCAGCGCGGGTCGCGCTCGTAGGGAGCGACCACCTCGCGCACGAACGCCTCCACCTTTGCCGCGATCTCCGTCGCCATCGCTCTCCCGCCTTCCGCATCATGACCGATGCGGTCGCTCTTGTCGTGTTTCGATTGATGTCGCCAGTGCCGACGTAACTTCTGTTAGCTCACCCAGCGCCAGATGCCCGCGTCCCACCCGACCAGCGGCAGGTGCGCCCAGGTCGCGACCAGCCACACGACGATGCCGCCGCCCAGCGCGTGCGCGCCGATGCGGCCCGGCCGCGCGCGTCCGGAGGCGATGGCGGCGAAGGGGACGTAGCTGGTCCGCCGCTGCCACTCGGGCCAGAAATCGGGCTGGAGCGCGCGCTTCTTGCGGTCCTGCAGGTGCGCGCCGACCAGCGCCAGCAGAACGATCGCGCCGCACAGGACGACGTTGCTCGGATCGGGAAAGACGAGGATGTGCGCGACGCCCCACAGCGCGAACGACCACAGCATCGGGTGCCGCGTGATCGCCAGCACGCCCGCGGGCGTCGGCACCGGCCGCGCCGCGCCGCCGGGATCGGGCAGCGCCGGGTTGCGGATCAGCGAGCCCATGAACAGGATGCTGGCGACCAGCATCAGCACCGTCGCCCCCAGCCACAGCCCGTCGCCGACGGGCCACAGCGGCGGCGAGGCCGGCGCGGCGCGATAGGCGAAGATCAGCCACCCCAGCGTGGCGAAGGCGACCAGCGAGTAGAGGAGGAGGAAACCACGCTCTCCGGTGCGCGCGACCAGCGGCGCGCGCAGCGGGTGCGACAGGAGGAAATGCGTTCCCACGAACGCGGCCGCGGCCGCCGTCACTTCCTCCATGCGTCTCCCCTCCCGGCTATTGCACCCCGTGCATCCACTTGCGAATCAGCGGCGACAGCGCGAGCAGCACGAGGCCGATCGCGGCGGCGGCGAGGCCGATCGTCCAGAACACCTGGTTGTACGTGTCGAGGCTGACCTTCAGATTGGTCACCTGCCCGCCCACCGTCTCCACGCTCGCCACCTGCGCGACGATGCCCGCGACGTATTGCGCGACGGAAATGGAGAGGAACCAAACGCCCATCATCAGCCCGACGATGCGCGCGATCGACAGCTTGGTGATCATCGACAGACCCACCGGGGAGATGCACAGCTCCGCCACCGAGTGGATCAGGTAGAGGCCGGCGAGCCACCAGATCGCCACCTTGAAGTCGCTGCCCGCGAACTGCCCGCCCCACACGAGGAACAGAAAGCCCGCACCGACGCCGATCAGCGCGAGGCCGAACTTCACCGGGATCGACGGCTCCTTCCCCGCCGCGGCCAGCTTCGTCCACATCGCCGCCATGATCGGCGCGAAGACGACGATGAAGAAGGCGTTGAAGAACTGCGTCTGCCCCGCGGAGATCGAGAACAGGCCGAAGATGCTGAGGTCGGTGTTGCGGTCGGCGAACAGCGTCAGGCTGGAGCCCGCCTGCTCGAACAGCGTCCAGAAGACGACGTTGAAGACGATCAGGATCATCGCGGCGACCATCATCTGGAACTCGGTGCGGCTGCCCTTCGCCGCCGACCAGATCAGGATGCCGGGAACGGCGACGAGGAACGTGCCGAACAGCAGCTTGCCCATCAGCGGCAGCGCCAGGACATAGCCCACGATCCCCGCGCCCTCCACCGGGGCGGGAGCGTTCATCAGGTTGGTGAACAGCAGGTAGAAGATCGGCACGCCGATCAGCGCGGCGGCGTAGATGCCGAGCGCGCGGTCCTTGCCCCCCTCCGTCAACGGCGGCTCGCCATATCCGTTGAGCCTTCCGCCGTCGAACTGGATCAGGAACCAGCTGAACAGCATCCCCAGCGCGGCGAGGCCGAAGCCCGCCCACCAGCCGATCGTCGTCGCCAGCAGCGGGCACAGCAGTTGCGAGCCGAGCGAGCCGAGGTTGATGCCCATGTAGAAGATGGTGAAGCCGGTGTCGCGCCGCCGGTCGCCG
This sequence comes from Sphingomonas corticis, assembly GCF_012035195.1. Classification (GTDB taxonomy): domain Bacteria; phylum Pseudomonadota; class Alphaproteobacteria; order Sphingomonadales; family Sphingomonadaceae; genus Sphingomonas; species Sphingomonas corticis. The sequence goes on along the minus strand of NZ_JAAVJH010000006.1, from coordinate 28,822 downwards.
GGGCGGTACAGATCGCCCACCATGGTCGAGATGTTCGGCTTGAAGAAGCCGTTGCCCACGGAGACCATGCACAGTGCCAGCAGCATCAACGTGACGAAGAACGGGCTGCGGTCCGCCTCCGACTGGAACGCGCCGGCCGCCACCGTGCGCGCGGTCGCGCCCGCGGGATCGAGGAGCGAGACGGTGCCGTCCTCGTTGCCCTTGATCGCCAGCCGCTGCGCGCCGTCGACGACGTAGCGCGTCTCCACGCCTTCCCGCGTGTCGATCGCCACCTCGTAGCGCTGGCCGTCGACCAGCGCATAGGGGCGCGAGGTCTCGCCGCCGAAGCAGAGCGTGAAATAGCCGAGCGCCATCAGGATCGCGCCGAACTTCACCGCACGCTTGGACCCGAGGTACTGGTCCGCCAGATAGCCGCCGATCAGCGGCGTCAGATAGACGAGCGCGGTGAAGCCGCCGTACAGGCCCGTCGCCGCGCGATCGCCGAACAGGAAATGCTTCGTCAGGTAGAGCGTGAGGAGCGCCCGCATCCCGTAGAAGCCGAACCGCTCCCACATCTCCGTCGTGAACAGCCGCGCGAGCTGGCGCGGGTGGCCGAACCAGGTGGCCTCGGCTGCCGGATTGACGTGGCTGATGTCCGGCTCGCGCGGGGTATCCGCGGTCGGGGTTTCCACCATGTAAGAGACGCTCCCTGGGTGTGCACGGCGCCGTTCTGCACGCGCGGCGCGTTGGTTGCGCGTGAGACTAGCGGGAAAGGGGCGCGTGTAAATCCTCCCCGGTGCGTCCGGGATCGGCTATGGCCGCGCCCATGTTCAACGACCTCTCCTCTCCCCTAGCGCACCTTTCCACCCGGCGATCGGGCAAGCCGCGGGACCTGGCCGCGCCCGGCCCCTCGCCGGAGCAGCTGCGCGAGATCGCGCTGCTGGCCGGCCGCACGCCCGACCACGGCAAGCTGGCGCCGTGGCGCTTCGTGATCGTGCCCAACGACCGCCGCGACGCGCTCGCCGCGCTGCTGGTCGCCGCCTATCGCGAGGAACGGCCCGAGGCGAAGCGGGCGGAGCTGGACGCGATGGAGCAGTTCGCGCGGCAGGCCCCGGCACTGATCGTCGCGCTCTCCTCGCCGCGGACGGAAAGCCATATCCCGTTGTGGGAGCAGGAGCTGTCCGCGGGCGCGGCGACGATGAACCTCGTCCATGCCGCGCACGCGATGGGGTTCGCCGCGGGCTGGCTGACCGGCTGGCCCGCCTTTTCAGACCGCGTGCGCGACGCCTTCGGCGCGGCGCCGGAGCGGATCGCGGGCTTCGTCTTCATCGGCACTCCCGCACGCGCGCTGGAGGAACGGCCACGCCCCGATCCGGCGCGACTGGTCTCCACGTGGGAGGGGTGAGGACTCGACACGAAAGCCAGTTGGTGTACTAAGGCACCATGGCAGCGCTCAGCAGCGACGACAGTCCCGTCTACCTCCGCCTGCGCGGCACGATCGCGGCGGGCATCCTGCGCGGGGACTATGCCGCGGGGGACCAGCTCCCCTCGGTCCGCGCGCTGGCGGCGGAACACGGCGCCAATCCGCTGACCGTCGCCAAGGCGTACCAGAGCTTTCAGGAAGACGGTTATGTCGAGGTGCGCCGCGGCGTCGGCATGTTCGTGCTGGCGGGTGCGGCGGAGCGGCTGCGCGAGGCGGAGCGGGCGGACTTCGTCGCGCACCAGTGGCCCCGCATCCGCGCGCGCATCGACCTGCTCGGCCTCGACATGGCGACGCTGATCGAGAACGAGCACGCCTGAACCGCCGGTGCCCGGCGGCGTTGAAGCGACGATGACGCGTTCTCTTTTCCCCCTCGCCGCCGTCGCTGCGCTCGCCGCGTGCGACCGCGCGCCGGAACCACGCAAAGAGACGACCGCGGCGACGCCGGTCGCCACGCCCTCCCCCTCGCCCCCCGCGGCCCCCGCCGCGCTGGCAAAATACATCGGCCGTTATCCGCTGGACGAGGTGTCGGGGGGCGCTTTCCTCAACGATCCCGCGGTGCGCGCCACGGTCGCAGGCGTCGTGCCCGACGCCGATGTCCGCGCGCGCGTGCTCGACCGCGACGTCACCGCGACGCCGATCGTGCTCGACGGCGACCGCCTGCTGTCCTTCGGCTGCGAGCCGCACAATTGCGGGCCGCACAATTGGGCGATCGCGATCCGCCGCGACGGGTCGGGCGGCGCGGTCTGCTACTACGATCAGGACCGGAACGTCGCGCGCTGGTATCCCGCCGGCGCGGGCGAGACGCCGGCTTCGGGCTGCCCGTCCGGCGACAACTGATCCAGGATAGCGCGCGCGGGGTTCCGTCGCGTCGGACGAACGGTTAACAGCCGGCGCGATGACGGCGGACGAGAGAGACGAGCCCGCGGGCGGACGCTTCGACGGCGAGACCCACCTCTTTCCGCTGCGCGTCTATTTCGAGGACACGGACCTGTCCGGCGTGGTCTACCACGCCAATTACCTGCGCTTCATGGAGCGGGCGCGATCGGACATGCTGCGCGTCGCCGGCATCGACCAGCGCGCCGTGTTCGAGGCGGGCGGCGGCGCCTATGCGGTCGTCGACCTCGCCATCCGCTATCGCGCCGCGGCGCGACTGGACGACGCGCTGGTCGTGGCGTCCGAGGTCCGCGCCGTCACGCCGGCGAAAATCGTCATTCATCAGTCAGTCAGGCGCGCATCGGTCTTGTTGACCGCGGCGCGCGTCACCGCCGCGCTGGTCGGACCCGACGGCAGGCCGCGGCGCCAGCCCGCGGCGTGGGTCGACCTGTACCGCCAGCTCGTCGTCGAAGGGGAAGACCAGCCTTGAATCCCGTTCTCGCCACCGATCCCGCGACGCTGTCGCCCATCGCGCTGTTCCTCCAGGCCGACTGGGTGGTGAAGGCGGTGATGCTCGGGCTGCTCGCCGCCAGCGTCTGGACCTGGGCCATCATCGTCATGTTCCGCGTGAAGGTGGGCCGCATCCGCAAGGCGAGCGAGCGGTTCGAGGCGGATTTCTGGAAGGCGGACGACATAGACGCCTTCTACAAGGCGAACGGGCAGGCCGACCTGCCCAGCGCGCGCGTGCTGGCCGCCGCGGTGGCGGAATGGCGCCGCTCCACCCACGGATCGACGATCGACCGCGAGGGCACGCGCGAGCGGCTGGCGACGGCGATGGGATCCGCCGTGGCGAAGGAGATCGACGAACTGTCCGACCGGCTGAACGTGCTCGCCACGATCGGATCGGTCGCGCCGTTCGTCGGCCTGTTCGGCACCGTGTGGGGGATCATGCGCAGCTTCACCAGCATCGCCAGCCAGCAGAACACCAGCCTGGCCGTCGTGGCGCCGGGCATCGCCGAGGCGCTGTTCGCCACCGCCATCGGCCTGTTCGCGGCGATCCCCGCGGTGATCGCGTACAACCGCTTCAGCCACGCCATCAACCGCATCGAGGCCCGGCTGAACCGCTTCGCCGACGCCTTCCACGCGACGCTGTCGCGGCAGCTGGACGCGGAACGGTGATCCGCCGATGGCGATGAACCTCCCCTCCCAGCGCTCCCACGGCCGGCGCGCGCCGATGGCGGAGATCAACGTGACGCCGCTGGTCGACGTCATGCTGGTGCTGCTCATCATCTTCATGGTCACCGCGCCGCTGCTGACGCAGGGCGTGCCGGTGAACCTGCCCGACAGCCGCGCCAAGCCGCTGGACCAGGACAAGGAGCCGACCGAGATCTCGCTGGACGAGGCCGGGCGCATCTTCCTCGCCAAGGAGGAAGTGTCCGCCGACGCGCTGCCCGCGCGGCTGGCGGCGCTGGCCGCTTCCGGGCGCGGGGGCGAGGTGCCGCAGGTGTACCTGCGCGCCGACCGGGGGCTCGACTATGGCCGCGTGATGCGCGTGATGGGCGAGCTGAACGCCGCCGGCCTCAACCGCGTCGCGCTGGTGACGGTGGGCGACGACTGACGATGGAGCGCGCGGAGAAGGTCGGGCTGGGCGTCGCGGCGGCAGGACACCTGCTGCTGCTCGGCGCCATGTCGCTCGGCTTCCTCGACACGCCCAACCCGGACCGGCTGAAGCCGAGCCCGGTCGAGGTGAGCCTGGTGCAGGACGTCGCGCTGGAGGCCGCCGCGACCGCCGCGACCGAGGCGCCCTCCACCTCGCAGGCGCCGGAGACGGGCGAGCCGGTGGATTCGCCCCCACCCGCGCCCGAGCCAGCCCCACAGCCCGAGCCGCAGCCGGCGCCCGCGCCCAGAACCGCGCCGCAGCCGCCGACGCCCGCGCCGCCCAAACCCGCCCCGCCCAAACCCGCCCCGCCGAAGCCCGCTCCACCCAAGCCCGCACCCAAGCCGGCGCCGGCACCCAAGCCCGCGCCGCAGCCCAAGCCGCAGCCCAAGCGCCCCACGCCCGCGGCGGAGAAGGCGCCCGCGCGTCCGTCCAAGCCGACGCAGACCGCCGCCCCGTCCAAATCCTCGCCAAAGGCGCAGGCGGCGCAGCGTGGCGCGGGCAAGACGCCGGCGGCGCCCGCGCCCAAGCCGCGCGGCGGCCGGCTGGGCGACGATTTCCTGAAGGGGCTGACCGCGGAGAAGAGCAAGGCGCCGGAGAGCGACGCGCCCCCCGCCGCGCGCATCGACGGCCGGGCGATGGCCAGCATCGTCCAGGCGATCGCACGCCAGATCCAGCCGTGCGCGGACCGCCAGGTCGATCCCGGTCCGGGCGCGAACCAGATCGTGACGAAGCTGAACCTCCGCCTCAACCGCGACGGCACGCTGGCGGCCACGCCGACGATGGTGAGCCAGTCGGGGCTCAACGACGAGAACCAGCGCTATGCCCGCCGTGTCGTCGACCTGGGCATCGCGGCGTTCAAGGGCTGCTCGCCGCTGAAGCTGCCGGCCGAATATTATTCCACCGCGAACGGCGGGTGGAGCAACATCAACTTCAACTGGAAGCTGCGGTGATGACCATCCTCCATCCCCTACGGACCGGTGCCGTTTCCCTGCTGGCACTCGCCTTCGCCACCGTGACGCCCGCCTTGCCGGCGAACGCGCAGGTCACGCCGCCCCCGCTGACCGCACCGACGTCCGCGCCGACGTCCGCGCCACAGGGCGGCGGGCCGCTGGAGGTGGACGTGACCGGCGGCATCTCCGCGCCGATGCCGATCGCGATCCCGGCGATGCCCACCCCCGCGGTCGCCTCCACCCCCGCGGGCAGCACCGATACGCTCGGCCGGCAATTGTCGGAGATCATCGCCAACGACCTGCGCAATTCGGGCCTGTTCACTCCCCTGCCCCCGGCGCAGCTGCGCGCCGTCGTGGTGCCGGAAGTGACCGCGCCCGCGTTCGATTACTGGGGCGGATCGGGCGCGCAGGCGCTGGTGCAGGGATATATCCGCGCCAACGGCGACGGCTCGCTGACGGTCGGCTGCTACCTCTACGACGTGTCGGCGCGGACCGAGCTGACGCGGCAGGGCTTCGTCGTGCCGCCGTCGGACTGGCGCCGCGCCGCGCACAAATGCGCCGACACCGTCTATCAGCGGCTGACCGGCGAGGGGCCGTATTTCGACAGCCGCGTCGCCTATATCAGCGAGACCGGCCCCAAGGGGAACCGCATCAAGCGGCTGGCGATCATGGACCAGGACGGCGCCAACCACCGCTTCCTGACCACCGGCTCGGCCATTGCGCTGACGCCGCGGTTCGCGCCGAACCAGCAATCGATCGTCTACATGAGCTACGTCGGCAAGGCGCCGTCGATCTACGTCTACGACATCGGGTCGGGCCGCCAGCGGCTGGTGGTGCAGAACGTCGCGACCACCTTCGCCCCGCGCTTCTCGCCCGACGGACGCTGGATCCTGTTCTCCATGGCGACGGGCGGCAACACCGACCTGTATCGCGTGCCCGCCGCCGGCGGTTCGCCACAGCGGCTGACCAATTCGCCCGGGATCGACACCGGCGGCAGCTACTCGCCCGACGGATCGCGCATCGTGTTCGAGAGCGACCGCTCCGGCGGGCAACAGCTGTACGTGATGAACGCCGACGGATCGAACCAGCAGCGCATCAGCTTCGGCGGCGGGCGCTACGCCACGCCGGTCTGGAGCCCGCGCGGCGACCTGATCGCCTTCACGAAGATCGCGGGCGCGTTCCGCATCGGCATCATGTCGCCCGGCGGGTCGGGCGAGAAGCTGCTGACGAACAGCTGGCAGGACGAGGGCCCGTCGTGGAGCCCCAACGGCCGCGTGCTGATGTTCTACCGCGCCGGGCGCGGCAGCGCGGGCAAGGCGGACCTGTGGTCCGTCGACCTGACCGGCGTGAACGAGCGGCGCGTGCCGACGCCGCTGGACGGGTCCGATCCGGGCTGGGGACCGCTTCGGCCGTGAAACGGTTCATGGGGGCATGAACGGGGCGACACGACACACAAGGAGACCGCCGATGGCTAGACTGACGACCACCCTCCTCCTGGCGACCGCGCTGGCCGCGACCGCCGCCTGCTCGAAGAAGCGGCCCGAGGTGCTGCCGCCGGCGCCGGGCGAGGCGCCCGCCGCCACCCCCGCCCCCGGCGCGCCGCCGACCGACGGCGTGGCGCCGGGCTCGGCCGCAGACTTCCGGCGCTCGATCACCAGCGACACGGTCAACTTCGGCCTCGACCAGGCCGACGTCGACGCCACGGCGCGCACCATCCTCGACAGCCAGGCCGAGTGGCTGCAGCGCTATCCCAACGTGCGCATCCAGCTGGAAGGCCACGCGGACGAGCGCGGCACGCGCGAGTACAACCTGGCGCTCGGCGACCGGCGCGCCAATGCGGCGAAGAACTATCTCGCCGCGAAGGGCATCGCCGCGTCGCGGATCACGACGATCAGCTACGGCAAGGAGCGTCCGCTGGCGCTCGGCTCCGACGAGGAGAGCTGGGCGCAGAACCGCCGCGCGGTGACGGTGGCGGTGACGAACTGAGGCCGGCAGCGCGGCGGCAAGCGCGAGCGCGCTACCGCCGCGCCAGCGCCCAGCGGACGACGCTGCTGAGCGTGCCCGCCCCCGCGCGGATCGCGGGACGGGCGAGCGGAGAGCGCGTGCGGCCGTGCATCGTCGCGGCCCAGCCCGGCAGCAGGTCCTCCGCCGCGGCCACCGCCACGCGCATGCCGGCGTCCACCGCGGCATCGTCCCCGCGTTCCAGCAGCGCGTCGGCGACCTCGCGAGTGCGGTGGTCGAAGCGCAGCGCCGGGCGCACCGCGGCGTAATAGTCGGCGATGGCGGCGCGCGACTTCGGCACGGCGGTGGCGCCCAGTCGTTCGGCCACCAGCGCGCTGTGTTGCAGGTACAGGTCCTGATCGGTGGGCGTCATGCCGGGATCGCGGTAGCGCAGATAGGCGCGCAGGAAGCTGTCGACCTCCGCGACATGGACCCACGTGAGCAGCGCGGGATCGTTGGCGTCGTAGCGCGTGCCGTCGGGAAGCGTGCCGTGGACGCGGTCATGGATCGCGCGCACCTGCGCGATCGACGCCTCCGCCGTGGCGGTCGAGCCGAAGGTGGTGGCGGCGATGAAGCGCGCCGTGCCGCGCAGCCGGCGCAACCGGTCCTGCCGGAAGTTGCTGTGGTCCCACACCCCGGCGAGCGCGAGGGGATGCAGCATCTGCAGCAGCAGCGCCGAAATGCCGCCGATCATCATGGCGGAGAAATCGCCGTGGACGCGCCACGCCGGCGACCCCGGGCCGAACAGCCCGTCGTCGCCGGGCGGGCGCGCCAGATCCACGCTCCCGCTCCCGACGAGGGAGCGGAGCCGCTCGGCCAGCGTGTCGCGGACGTTCGCGGTCAGCGCCACGCCGGCCGGTTACCGTCAGGCGTCGGCCGGCGCCGCCGCCTTGCGGCGACCGCGCGGCGCCTTCTCGGCCGGGGCGCCCTCACCCTCGGCCGCCTCGCCGCGGCGCGCGCCGGGCTTGCGACCGAGGCCGATCTTCTTCGCCATGTCGCGGCGGGCAGCCGAGTAATTCTCCGCAACCATCGGATAGTCGGGCTTCAGGCCGTAGCGCTGGCGATAATCGTCCGGGGTCAGGCCGTGGCCGGCGAGATGGCGACGCAGCGTCTTGTACGGCTTGCCGTCGATCAGTGAGATCAGATGATCCTTCGACGCCAGCGACTTACGCACCGACACCGCCGGCGTGTAGTCGCTCTGCGGTTCATCGGCGGGGGTGGCGACGCCGCTGTCGGACAGATTGGCGACCGCGTCGTGCATGGTGCGCAGGAAAGCGGGGACGTCCTCGCTGGCGGCGCGGGTGTTGGGATTGGACAGCCACGCGATCGTCAATTCGGTCGCAAGCTCCACCGCATTGTTGCCGGCGGCGTCATCGGTCATCGTCTTCTACTCCCGCAGTCGTTTGCGCGTGTTCTACGCCTTGCGGCTTTCCGGTCAACATGGGCGGCGAAAAATGATCTTTGATCCTGATTAAGAGGGCAAATGATCGCGCGTCCAGCAGCCGAACCAGCATTTTGGCGCCGATCGGCGGGCTGGCACATCATTGCAAAAATTCGACCATGGTTGTTCGGCCACAACTTGCCCGCATCACGACGGCCAGACCACGCGCGTCGGCGGAAAAGACGAGGATGGGGGCGTGCTGTCGCTTGACCGGCACGACGCCCCACGCCCATGATGAACGGCATAGAAAGAAAAAGGGGTTTCCATCATGAGGATACGTCGCGCGGGCGGCGTGCTGGCCGTGACGCTGGCACTCGCCGCCTGTTCCGCCTCGGCCGACCGGCCCAAGTCGGCCTCCGCCAAGGCGCCGCCGCAGCCCTATTCGCGCGATCCCTACCCCTCCACCTACCGCGCCTATCCCGGCGTGCCGACGCTGCTGCGCAACGTCACCGTCTTCGACGGCGAGGGCGGGCGGATCGAGAACGGGCAGGTGCTGTTCGCCGATGGCAAGGTGGTGGCGATCGGCCAGACCGTGGACGCGCCCGCCGGCGCGACGGTGATCGACGGCCAGGGCAAGTTCGTGACGCCGGGCGTCGTCGACATCCACAGCCACCTGGGCGATTATCCCAGCCCGGGCGTGCAGGCGCATTCCGACGGCAACGAGGCGACCGCGCCCGTGACCGCCGAGGTGTGGGCGGAACACAGCGTATGGCCGCAGGATCCGGGTTTCAGCCGCGCGCTGGCCAACGGCGGCGTCACCACGTTGCAGATCCTGCCCGGCTCGGCCAATCTGATGGGCGGGCGGAGCGTTGTGCTGAAGAACGTCTACGCGCGCACCATGCAGGGCATGAAGTTCCCCGGCGCCCCCTATGGCCTGAAGATGGCGTGCGGCGAGAACCCGAAGCGCGTCTACGGCGGCAAGGGCCGCATCCCGTCGACGCGCATGGGCAACGTCGCCGTCGACCGGCAGACGTGGGCGAAGGCGAGCGCCTACAAGCGCAAGTGGGACAAGTACGAGAAGGACGGCGGCGACATGCCCGACCGCGACATCGCGATGGACACGCTGCGCGGCGTCCTGTCGGGCGAGATCCTGATCCAGAACCATTGCTACCGCGCCGACGAGATGGCCATCGTCCTCGATATGGCGGCTGAGTTCGGCTACAAGGTCACCGCCTTCCACCATGCGGTGGAAGCCTACAAGATCGCCGATCTGCTCAAGGCGCGCGGCACCTGCGCCGCGGTGTGGGCCGACTGGTACGGCTTCAAGATGGAGAGCTACGACGGGATCGGCGAGAACCTGGCCATCCTCGAGAAGACGGGTGCGTGCGGGATGATCCATTCGGACGACGCCAACGGCATCCAGCGGCTCAACCAGGAAGTGGCCAAGGTCCTGTCCTCCGCGCGCCATTCCGGCGTGCAGATCAGCGACGAGGCGGCGTGGAAGTGGCTGTCGCTCGGCCCCGCGACCGCGCTGGGCATCGCCGACCGCACCGGATCGCTGAAGCCGGGCAAGATGGCGGACGTGGTGCTGTGGAACGGCAATCCGTTCAGCGTCTACACCCGGCCGGAGAAGGTGTGGGTGGACGGCGCGCTGCTGTACGACGCGAATGATCCGAAGCGGCGACCGGTCAGCGATTTCGAACTCGGCCAGCCCGGCTCGGGAGACGTCAAGTGAAGCGCGCTCTTCTCCTCCTCGCCGCCACGATGCTGGCGACCCCGGCGTTGGGCCAGACCATCGCCATCACCGGCGGCACCGTCGCGATCGGCGACGGATCGCAGCCGATCGAGGGCGGCACCGTCGTCATCGCCAACGGCCGCATCGTCGCCGCCGGGCGCGGCGTGGCGGTGCCCGCGGGCGCGCAGGTGGTGGACGCCACCGGAAAATGGATCGCCGCGGGCATGGTTTCCGCACCGACCGACCTGTCGCTGGTCGACAGCGAGGGCGTGCGCGAATCGAGCGACGTGCGCGCGCGCGAGACGCCGTTCAACGCCGCCATCGACGTGTCCGTGGCGGTGAACCCGAACAGCATCAAGATCGCCAACGAGCGCGTGCTGGGCGTCACCCGCGCCATCATCACGCCCTCGGCCGCGACGTCGATCTTCGCCGGGCAGGGCGCCGTCATCGACCTCGCCGCCGACGCGGAGGCGGTGACGCGCCCGCGCGCCTTCCAGTTCGTCGAGCTGGGCGAGGACGGCGGATCGAACGCGGGCGGCACGCGCCCCGCGGCCTATGCGATGCTGCGGGACGCCTTCGCGCAGGCGCAGGACTATCGCCGCAACCCGGCGGGCTTCGACGGTCGCGGCAAGGACGCGCTGCTGAAGCGTGCCGACGCGGAGGCGCTGCTGAAGGTGCTGGACGGCACGATGCCGATGGTCGTCCACGTCGAGCGGGCGAGCGACATCCGTACCGTGCTGTCGCTGCCGCGCGACTATCCCCGGCTGAAGCTGGTGCTGGTCGGCGCGGCGGAGGGCTGGATGGTGGCGCGCGAGATCGCCGCCGCGCGCGTGCCGGTGATCGCCAGCGCGCTGGCCGACCTGCCCGCCTCGTTCGAGCAGGTGGCCGCGACCGAATCGAACGTCGGGCGGATGCGCGCGGCGGGCGTGCAGGTGGCGCTCGCGTCGATCGGCGCGTCGGGCGGCGACCACGTGCTGCGCCAGTTCGCGGGCAACCTGGTCGCCATCACGAAGGTGCCGGGGCACACCGGGCTCGACTGGGGCCAGGCGTTCGCCGCGATCACCAGCGGCCCGGCGGAGGCGATGGGCATGGGCGCGGATTTCGGCTCGCTTCGCGCCGGCCGCCGCGCCGACGTCGTGCTGTGGGACGGCGACCCGCTGGAGCTGTCGTCGCAGCCGGTGGCGGTGTGGATCGACGGCGTGGCGCAGCCGATGCGATCGCGCCAGACGGACCTGCGCGATCGCTACCTGACGCCGACCGAGGGCGCGCTGCCCAAGGCGTACGAGCACCACTGACGACGGGAACGGGCGGCACGAGCTGCCGCCCGTCCATCGCCGCACCGCGGCGGGGGGCGCGATGAAGGTTCTGATCCTCGGCGGCTATGGCGTGTTCGGCGGCCGGCTTGCGGAACTGCTATCCGACGCGGCCGGGCTGGAACTGCTGATCTGCGGTCGCGACCTCACGCGCGCGCAGGCGTTCTGCGCGCGCTTCCGCGGGCAGGCGTCCGTTCGTCCGATCCTCCTCGACCGGCGCGACATCGAGGACGGACTGCGGCGGCTGACACCGGACCTGGTCGTCGACGCATCCGGTCCGTTCCAGCATTACGGCGAGAGGCGCTACGGCGTGATCGCGGCCTGTATCGCGGCGGGCATCGACTATCTCGACTTCGCCGACGCGGCCGACTTCGTGTTCGGCGTGTCGCGCTTCGACGCGGAGGCGAGGACCGCCGGCGTCTTCGCGCTGTCGGGCATCAGCAGCTTTCCCGTGCTGACGGCCGCCGTGCTGCGCGCCATGGCGAGCGACATGGAGATCACCGCCGTGGAGGGAGGGATCGCGCCCTCCCCTTACGCGGGCATCGGCCTGAACGTGATGCGCGCGGTCGTCGGCTACGCCGGCGCGCCGGTGACGCTGCGGCGCGGCGGAGCGACGGCGCACGGCATCGGCCTGGCGGAGAGCCGGCGCTTCACGGTCGCCGTGCCGGGGCGGGTCCCGCTGCGCGATCTGCGCTTCTCACTGGTCGACGTGCCCGACCTGCAGGTGATCCCGCCGGACTATCCCATGATGACCGACATCTGGATGGGCGCGGGACCGGTGCCGGAGATCCTGCACCGCGCGCTCAACTTGCTGGCGAGGGCGCGTGCGGCGTTCCGGCTGCCGTCGCTGGTGCCGTTCTCGCGCCTGTTCTACCTGGTGCTCAACGCGATGAAGTTCGGCGAGCATCGCGGCGGCATGATCGTGCGTGCGCGCGGAACCGTGGCGGGGCGGCGCGTCACGCGTAGCTGGCACCTGCTGGCCGAAGGCGACGACGGCCCGTACATCCCGTCGATGGCGGTGGAGGCGATCGTGCGCAAGCTGCTGGCGGGAGAGCGGCCCGACGCGGGCGCCCGCCCCGGCACGCACGCGCTCGACCTGGCCGACTACGACGCACTGTTCGCCGGCCGCGCGATCTACACGGGATGTCGCGACGACGACGCCGAGAAGCGGGCGCGATCTACCCGAACATCCTCGGATCGGCCTTCGACACCCTTCCCGCGCGCGTGCGCGAGCTCCACGCCGTGCGCGTGCCGCGGCGCTGGAGCGGGCGCGCGCGGGTGCGGCGCGGTACCGGGTTGCTGGCGCGGGCGGTCTGCGCGCTGTTCCGCTTCCCGCGGCCCGGCGACGACGTGGCCGTGACGGTGGACCTGGTTCCGGAAGGGGCGACCGAGCGCTGGACGCGAACCTTCGACGGCCGCCGCTTCTCGTCCGTCCAGTCCAGCGGTCGCGGGCGCGACCGCCACCTCCTGGTCGAGCGGTTCGGCGGGATCGCCGTGGCGATCGCGCTGGTCGTCGACGCAGGGCGCTTGCTGCTCGTGCCGCGCCGCTGGTCCTTCCTCGGCCTTCCCCTGCCCCGCGCCCTGCTGCCGCGCGGCGAGAGCTTCGAGGCGGAGGAGGACGGCCGGTTCCGCTTCGACGTCGAGATCCGCGCGCCGGTGGTGGGGCTGATCGTGGCCTATCGAGGAGAGCTGGCGCCCGACCCGGCGACGATCGGCGCGGACTGATCCGGCCGCACGCGGATGCGCTTCAGCCTCGCTGGATCAGGTCCGCACCCCGTCATGCCGCGCCGTGACAATGCTTGTACTTGCGGCCCGAGCCGCACGGGCACGGCGCGTTGCGGCTCACCACGCCTTCCCACGACGCGGGGTCCTCGCCCAGCTCCACCGCATTGGGCTGCACGATCTGCAACGGCGGCAGCTGCGTCTGGACCAGCCCCAGCGTGCCCGCGTCGATGTCGTTCGAATTGTCCTCGCCCGTGAACGGGTCGAAGTGGGTGGTGATGAAGTCGGGCAGCTCGGGCATCGGCGGCGGCGCCTGCATGCGGAACTGCGCGTGCGCGATCGTCTTCGTCACGTCCTCGCGGATCGCGTCCAGCATCCGCTGGAACAGCGCGAACGCCTCCTGCTTGTACTCGTTGATCGGCGTCTTCTGCGCGTAGGCGCGCAGGTGCACCACCTGGCGCAGCGCGTCGAGCGTGGCGAGATGCTCCTTCCAGTGGTGGTCCAGGTTCTGGAGCATGATCGACTTTTCGATCTGCACCCAAGTCTCCGGCTCCAGCTCCGCCGCCTTCGCCGCGACCGCCGCGTCCGCCTCCGCCTGGACCCGCTCGGTGACGATCTCAGGATCGATCGCCTCCTCCTTCAGCCACTCGTCGACCGGGGGCTCCATCGCCAGCACGTCGGCCAGCCGCGCCTTCATGCCCTCCACGTCCCACTGCTCGGGATAGGAATTGGGCGGGCACGCGTCGCCGACGATGGCGTTCACCGTCTCGGCTCGCATGTCCTCCACCACGTCGCCCACGGTGTCCGCGTCCATGATGTCGGCGCGCTGCTCGTAGATCACCTTGCGCTGGTCGTTCATCACGTCGTCGTATTCGACGACCTGCTTGCGGATGTCGTAGTTGCGCGCCTCGACCTTCTTCTGCGCGGTCTCGATCGCCTTGGTCAGCCACTTGCTGCCGATCGCCTCGCCGTCCGCGATGTTGTTGCGCATCATCTTCGCGAACAGCGTGTCGGGACCGAAGATGCGCAGCAGGTCGTCGTCCAGGCTGAGGTAGAAGCGGCTGAGCCCGGGGTCGCCCTGGCGACCCGAACGGCCGCGAAGCTGGTTGTCGATGCGGCGCGATTCGTGCCGCTCGGTGCCCAGCACGAACAGGCCGCCCGCTTCCAGCACGCGCGCCTTCTCCGCCTCGATCTCGCGGCGGATCGCCTCGATCGCAGCATCGCGGTCTGGCCCCTCGGCCATGCCGGCAAGCTCGTCCTCGACACGGAATTCCAGGTTGCCGCCCAGCTGGATGTCGGTGCCGCGGCCCGCCATGTTGGTCGCGATCGTCACCGCGCCCAGCCGCCCGGCCTGCGCCACGATATGCGCCTCCTGCTCGTGGTAGCGGGCGTTCAGCACCGAATGGTCGACGCCCTCCTGGCGCAGGAACTCGCTCAGCAGCTCGGACTTCTCGATCGACACGGTGCCGACCAGCACCGGCTGTCCCTTGTCCGCGTGCTCGCGGATCTTCTTCGCGATGGCGCGGAACTTGTCCTGCGTGTCCTTGTAGAACTCGTCCTCCTCGTCGACGCGGCGGATTTCCCGGTTGGTCGGGATGGTAACGACGTTCATCTTGTAGATATCGTAGAATTCGGCCGCCTCGGTCGCGGCGGTGCCGGTCATGCCCGCCAGCTTGGGATACATGCGGAAATAGTTCTGGAAGGTAATCGAGGCCATGGTCTGGTTCTCGGGCTCGATATTGACGCCCTCCTTCGCCTCCACCGCCTGGTGCAGCCCGTCGGACCAGCGGCGCCCGTCCATCATGCGACCAGTGAATTCGTCGATGATGACGATCTTGCCGTCCTTCACGATATAGTCGGTATCCACCTTGAACATCACGTTCGCGCGCAGCGCCTGGTTCAGGTGGTGGACGACCTGCGTGTTCTCGAAATCGTAGAGGTTCGCGCCTTCCAGCAGCCCGGCCGCCTCCAGCATCCGCTCGATCTTCTCCGTGCCATCCTCGGTCAGCACGATCGTCTTCTGCTTCTCGTCCTTCTCGTAATCGCCCTCGTCCAGCTGCTTCACGACGGCGTCGACCTGCAGGTAGAGCTCGGACTTGTCGTCGGTCGGGCCGGAGATGATGAGCGGCGTGCGCGCCTCGTCGATCAGCACCGAATCGACCTCGTCGACGATCGCCATGGCGAACGGGCGCTGCACCATGCTGGCGCGCTCGTACTTCATGTTGTCGCGCAGATAGTCGAAGCCGAATTCGTTGTTCGTGCCGTAGGTGATGTCGGCGTTGTAGGCGGCGCGGCGCTGCTCGTCGGTCAGGTTCGGCACGATCACGCCCACGGTGAGGCCGAGGAAGCGGTACACGCGGCCCATCCAGTCGGCGTCGCGGCTGGCGAGATAGTCGTTGACGGTGATGACGTGGACGCCCTCGCCCGGCAGCGCGTTGAGATAGGTGGCGAGCGTGGCGACCAGCGTCTTGCCCTCGCCCGTCCGCATCTCCGCGATCTCGCCGCGGTGGAGGACGATGCCGCCGACCATCTGCACGTCGTAGTGGCGCTGGCCGAGGACGCGGCTCGCCGCCTCACGCACCGTGGCGAAGGCCTCGGGCAGGATCTTGTCGAGCGTCTCGCCCGCGGCCAGCCGCTCGCGGAACAGCGTCGTCTGGTTGGCGAGGGTGGCGTCGTCCATCGCCTGCAACGCGGGTTCGAACGAAGCGATCTTCTTCAGGATCGGGTCGAGCGACTTGACGTAGCGGTCGTTGGACGAACCGAAGAGCGACTTGGCGATGCCACCGAACATGGGCGGGTTCCTGTATCTGCGTATGGCGCGGTCGCCGCATCGATGCGGCCCGCGCTGGTGATGGGGCGATGGAGGACGGCCGGGGTACGGCCGACGCGGCTATTCGCGCCGCCGCCCGGCGAACAGCGGCTCGGCCGCGGCGAGCGTCCAGCGGGCCGCCAGCGGGGCCGCGGCCAGCAGTGCGGGCGCGGGGAGCGCGGCCACGGGTCGCGCGGCCGGGGCGGCGGCGAGCCGAGGCGCGGCGACCCGCGCCTGCTGCGCCACCGCCTGCGCCACCTGCGGCTGCCGCGCGCTCGCACCCACGCCGGTGAGGGCGGAGAGGAGTGCGGAGAGGAGCAGCAGCAGGTTCACGCGCGCGGACATAGGATGCGACGGCGGCGGCGTCCACCTGTCGCGGCAGCCTGCGGTCAATCGGGCAGCCGCCACGTCACCCGCCGCGACTTCGAGGTGGCGACGGCGCGCCCCGCCGCGTCGCGCGCCGGGCGGTAGCGGGCACGGTTCATGATCGCCGCGCAGGCGGCCTTGTCGAGGCGGGGATGGCCGCTCGTCTCCACGGCCTGGCAGTCGCGCGCCCTTCCGTCCGCGCCGATCGTCCAGTCGATGCGGACGGTCCCCTGTTCGTTACGACGGGCGGATTCCACCGGATAGTCGTCCGGACCGATCCAGCTGGCCTCGTCCGCCATGCCCATCGCCGGCACCGCGACCGCGTCGCCGGCGACCGGCGGCAGGCGCCACCGATAGGCGCCGGAGAAGCGGCGGAACCGCTGCGCCCCCTCGACGCGGACCGGTGCGTAGCGCCCGCGCTCGCGCAGGAGGCGGCAGGTGGTGGCGTCGAGAATGGCGTTGCCGCTCGACCGCAGCACCGTGCAGCGCGCGATGCGGCCGTCGCGCGCGACGTCCCACGCGATGTCGACGACGCCTTCCGCCCGTGCCGGGCGCGCGGCGGCGGGATAGTCCCCGGCACCGATCCAGTCGTGAAGGCCCGGCGGCGGAGGCGCGGGAGGCGCGCCGCCGGAAACGGATCGCACGCCCGACGCCCCCCGGGCGGTCACCCACGTCCACGCCCGTTCCGCCAGCCACAGCATCGAGACCGCGCGCACCAGCAGCAGCGCGCCGACCAGCGCCAGCACGCCGATCATCAGTCCGCGCCCGTTGCCCACGAACCAAGGCTCCGGCCGCGCCCGCGTCGGATCGCGGCCGTGGTCCAGCACCCGCGTCCGCGGGAACAGCTCCCTGTCGCTCACGCCACCCCTTTTTCGCCGATCGGACCCAGCCTATGCGCGGCGCATGTCCACGTCCATCTCCCCCCTCGCCCTCCCCTTTCCCGACATGAGCCCCGTCGCCGGCGTCACGCTGCGCGTCGCGCGGGCGCGGTACAAGGAGTGGGATCGCTGCGACCTGACCGTGGCCGAACTGGCGCCGGGCACCGTCGTGGCGGGGGTGCTGACGCAATCCCGATGCCCGTCGCCGGAGGTGGAATGGTGCCGCCGCGCGCTGGTGCTGGGCGAGGCGCGCGCGCTGGTCGTCAACGCGGGCAATTCCAACGCCTTCACCGGGCATCGCGGGCGCGCCGCGGTGGAGGCGATCGCGGCGCGCGCGGCCGCCGCCTTTGGGTGCAAGCCCTCGGACGTGTTCGTCGCCTCCACCGGCGTCATCGGCGTGCCGCTGCCGATCGACAAGGCGGAGGCGGGACTGGACGCCGCCGTCGCCGCCGCCCCCGCGGACTGGCGCGCCGCGGCGGAGGCGATCGGCACCACGGACACCTATCCCAAGGGCGCCACCGTCACCGCGATGGTCGACGGGCGGACGGTGACGCTGGCGGGGATCGTCAAGGGGTCGGGCATGATCGCGCCGGACATGGCGACGATGCTCGGCTTCGTCTTCACCGACGCGGCGGTGGAGGCGGGGTTCCTCCAGCGCGCGCTCGCCGACGCCAACGCGCGCACCTTCTCCTGCATTACCGTGGACGGCGACACCTCGACGAGCGACACGGTGCTGGCCTTCGCCACCGGTGCGGCGGGCAACGCCCCGCTGGCAAGCGAGGAGAACGCGGGCGCCGACGCCTTCCGCGCCGCGCTGGCGGACCTGTGCCGGCAGCTCGCGCTGCTGGTGGTGCGCGACGGCGAGGGCGCATCGAAGCTGATCGAGGTGATCGTCGAGGGCGCGGAAAGCGACCGCTCGGCGCATCGCATCGCGATGTCGATCGCCAACTCGCCGCTGGTGAAGACCGCCATCGCGGGCGAGGACGCCAATTGGGGACGCGTCGTGATGGCGGTGGGCAAGGCGGGCGAGCCGGCCGAGCGCGACCGCCTGTCGATCCGCTTCGGCGCGACGCCGGTGGCCGAGGCGGGGCTGGCGGTGGAAGGCTATGACGAGGCGCCGGTCGCCGCCCACCTGAAGGGCAGGGAAGTGGAGATCGGCGTCGACCTCGGTCTGGGCGAGGGCAGCGCGCGGGTGTGGACCTGCGACCTGACCCACGGCTACATTTCGATCAACGCGGATTATCGGAGTTGAGCAGAAAGTCGTGAGCGCCACCGCCCTCCGTTCGGCCTGAGCCCTTCGACTGCCTGCCAAGGCAGGCGCTCAGGACAGGCTTCGGCACGTCGTGCCGAAGTCGAGGGCGATGCGCGCCGTGGCTGTGCTGCGACTTCGCTCAGCACGAACGGGTGTTGGAGGGAGGGCGGCTCAGAACCAGAACCGCACCCCCGCGACCCAGTTCGTCGCCGACGCCCTTTCCCCTTCCGCCCGCGCGAACCGCGCCGCGGCACCGAACTTGCGTTCGCGATGCACGCCCACATAGGGCGCGAACTCGCGGCGGATCTCGTAGCGCAGTCGCAGGCCCAGCTCCGCCTCCGACACGCCGGCGCCGACCGCCAGCTCGGGCACGTCCTGCGCCGCCAGCGTCACCTCCGCGGCGGGTTGCAGGATCAGCCGCTGCGTGATGCGCTGGTCGTAGCTCGCCTCCAGCCGGGTCTGCAGCTCGCCGCGGGTGGAGAGGAACGCCTGCGCGCTGACGTCAAACCAATAGGGCGCGAGGCCGTCGATGCCGATCACCGCATGCGTCCGCCGCCCGCCGCGCCCCAGATCCTGCCGCACGCCCGCCTCCGCGTTGAACCACGGGCCGATCGCGCGGCGGTAGAGCGCCTGCACCTCCGCTTCGTCGGGTGCGTGGCCGAACTCGCCCTCGCCCTCCGTCGCCAGCGCGAAACGATGGATGTCGCCGCCGATCCAGCCGTCCGCCTCCCAGGCATAGCCGTCGCGCCCGCGTACGGCGCGATACTCGAGCCGGTCGACCAGCACCTGCGAGAAGGTGCCGCCGCCGTGCTCGCGCGTCATCGCGGCGCGGGCGCGCGCCATCGCCGACGGATCGTAGACCGCGTCGGCGGCGTGGTCCGCGGGCGCAGGCGGGCCGGCGCGCTCCGTGGCGGGTGCCGGGGAAGCCGGGGCGTGGCCGGCATGGTGCTGCGCGGCGGCGGCGAGGAGCAGCAGGATCACGCCGCGTCCTCCACCCCGCCGCCCTCGTGCCGCACCGTCACCACGCGCATCATGCCCGAATGCATGTGCATCAGCATATGGCAGTGGAACGCCCAGTCGCCGAGCGCGTCGGCGGTCAGGTCGAAGCTGGCCTTGCCGCCGGGCAGCACGTTCACCGTGTGCTTGCGCGGCGCGTGGTCGCCCGCGCCGTTCACCAGTTCGAAGAAATGGCCGTGGAGGTGGATCGGGTGCGGCATCATCGTGTCGTTCACCAGGGTCACGCGAACCCGCTCGCCGTGGCGGAAGGCGATCGGCTCGGCGCCCTCCGACAGCTTCACGCCGTCGAACGACCACATGTAGCGCTCCATGTTCGCCGTCAGGTGGATGTCGAGCGTGCGCGAAGGCGCGCGGGTGTCGGGATTGCGCGTCGCCGACTTCAGCTGCGCGTAGGTGAGGACGCGATGCTCCTCCGCCTCCAGCCCGGTGGGGCGGTCGGCGATGCGATCGACCGGCATCGGCGAGATCGTCGCCACCCCCGGTCCCATCCGCACGCCGGGCGCATTCGCGGGGTCGCGCATCTTCATGGAGTGGCCGGCGTGGGGATCGCCGGCGGGCTGGCTGAGGTCGATGACGGCATCTCCCATGCCGCCCTCCCCCATGCCGCTCATGTCCATCCCCATGTCCTTCATCGTCAGGACGGGGCGCGGGCGGCGCGGCGGGATGGCGCCGGCCATGCCGATGCGCGGCGCCAGCGTGGCCCGCACCAGGCCGGAACGGTCGATCGCCTCCGCGACGATCGCGTGCGCACGCGACTCGACCGGGCGGACGATCACGTCGTAGGTCTCGGCGATGCCGATCTGCAGCTCGTCGGTCTCCACCGGTTGCACGGCCTGCCCGTCGGCCTGCACGACCGTCATCGCCAGGCCGGGCAGGCGGACGTTGAAGTTGGTCATCGCCGAGGCGTTGACGAGGCGCAGCCGCACGCGCTCCCCCGCGGTGAACAGCCCGGTCCAGTTCTCCTGCGTCCCGTGGCCGTTGACGAGGTAGTGGTACGTGCTGCCCGTCACGTCGGAGACGTCGGTCGGATCCATCCGCATCGCGCCCCAGTGCAGCCGCTCCTCGAGCGGCTGGTCGCGCCCGGCGATCAGCCCCGCCAGCGTCTGGCGCTGCATGTTGAAATACCCGCCCTGCTGCTTCAGCCGGCGCAGCTGCGCGTGCGGGTGCATCGGACTCCAGTCGGACAGGACCAGCACGTACTCGCGCTCGCTGGCGACCGGATCGGGTGCGGCGGGGTCGATCACGATCGCGCCGTAGAGGCCCATCGCCTCCTGCATGCCCGAGTGGCTGTGATACCAATAGGTGCCCGACTGGCGCACCGGAAAGTCGTAGACGAAGGTCTCGCCGGGGCGGATGCCGGGGAAGCTGATGCCGGGCACGCCGTCCATCGCGAAGGGCACGAGCAGCCCGTGCCAGTGGATCGACGTGTCCTCCTTCAGCGTGTTGGTGACGGACAGGCGGACGTGCTGCCCCTCGCGAAGCCGGATCAGCGGCGCGGGCAGCGTGCCGTTGACGGCGACCGCGTGCGCGGACCGGCCGCCGGTGCGGAAATGGCGCTCGCCCACGGTCAGCGCGATCGTATCGCCCGATAGCGTGCCGGGCGCCGTGGCGAGGCCGGCGTGCCCGCTCCGCGCCCAGGCGGGCAGCGCCGGCGCGAGCGCCAGCGCACCGGCGCCGCGGATCAGGGTGCGGCGGTCGATCGCCGTCGAAGCAAGGGGAGGCATGACTCGTCTATACGCGCGGCGGCGCGCTTTCCCTCATCGTCTCGGCCAGCCGCCGGCGGGCGCGGTACAGCCGCGTCTCCACCGCCTTCTCGCCGATGCCGAGGACAGCGGCGGTCTCCGCCTGCGACATCTGCTCCACGCCGCGCAGCAGCAGGACCTCGCGCAGCGCGGCGGGCAGCGCGGCGATGGCGGCGCGCGCGCGGGCGAGCCGCCGGCGATCGTCCGCGGCTTCCTCGGGCGTGGGGGCGGGATCGGCGGCGTCCAGCGCCTCGTCCAGCGGGCGGGCGCGCGCGAAGAAGCGACGCACGGCGCGGCGGCGGGCGTGGTCGCGCGCCTTGTTGAGCGCGATCCGCGCCAGCCAGTGACGGAACGGCCGCGCCGGATCGTAGCGGGACAGCGCGGCGAAGGCGGCGACGAACGCCTCCTGCGTGACGTCCAGCGCCGCGTCGGCGTCGCCAGTGGCGCCGCGCGCCATCCGGTACACGGCGTCGCGGTGGCGCGTCATCAGCGCGGCATACGCCGTCTGATCGCCGCCGATCGCTCGCGCGGCGAGGTCCGCGTCGCTCGGGTCCGTCACCGCGACGGCGCGGTCAGCGTCCGCACCACCGCGGCGTCGTAGCGCGCGGCCTGATCGGCGCGCAGCACGCCGCGCATGGCGAAGACGTGCTTCAGCGTCTCCTTCTGCACCTCGCCCATCACCTGGTGCGAGCGATCGACCGCGGCGGCGACCCGCGGACCGTAGCCGTGCTCCGCCGCGATGGCGCGCGCCAGGACGCGGTTCTGCGCCCGCATCGCCTCGTCCAGCGCGGCGCGGCGCTGCGCGAAGTCGCGTTCCAGCGCCGCCACGCGCCGCTGTTGCGCGGCATCGAGCCGCAGCCCGTTGTGGAGCAGCGCGTGCAGTTCGCTCTCGCCCGCGGCGCGCGGTGCGGTGGCGAGCCGCGCCGCCGCCACCCCCGCCAGCGCGGCGAGGAAGGCGACCAGCGCCACCAGCGCGTAGCGGCGCATCACTCCGCCAGCAGTCGCGACGGCGCCAGGTCCGACAGTCCGAGCGCCACCGCCCGCGCAGGCGCGGCGGGCAGCGTGCCGCCCACCACGCCAACGCCCAGCGCCAGCGCCGCGGCGAGCGCCACCGCGCGCCGCGCCGCCGCGCGCTCGCGACGCGCCTCCAGCCCCGCCATCACCGCGTCGCCCAGCGCGGCGAGGCGCGCGTCGACAGGTTCGCCGCGCATCCGGTGTAACAGCCCGTCGAGATCGTCCATCGCTGCCGTCCTTCCACCGGCTGATACGCAGCCGCCGCGCCGATCCCTCGTTCATGCCTGCGCCACGAGGGGTGGGGCAAGCGCGCGCGTATCGTTGCCGTCACTTCCATCGATGGATCTTCCCATGCGCCCTGCCCTGTTCCTCCCCCTGATCCTGCTCGCCACCCCCGCCGCGGCGGAGCCGGCGCTCGTCGCCGCAGCACCCGCGAACGGCGCGAGCGTGGCGAAGGTGACGCGGCTGTCGCTCACCTTCTCCGAGCCGATCGCGCCGGCCAGCACCGTGGAGCTCGTCATGACCGGCATGCCGGGAATGAAGGACCATCCGCCGATGCCGATCCGTGGCTTCGCGGCGGCGGTGGACAGGGACGGCCGGTCGCTGACCGCCCCCCTCCCCCGCGCGCTGCCCGCGGGCAGCTACGACCTGAGATGGCGGGCCGTCGGCGCCGACGGGAAGCCCAACACGGGTACGATCCGCTTCACGGCGAAGTGACCTCCCACGTCGGTGACGTGAAGGTGTGGCCCGGGGGAAACAGCCGCGCGACAACCAGCCGGCAAGGCGCCTTCGCCCTTTGACGATCGTCAGCCCGCCCTGCGATGATACCGTCACAGGTTCAGGAGGTTGTCCGTCATGCGTGCCGTTTCCCCATTCCGCCTCGCGGTGACGATCCTCCTCTCTTCGGCGGCGCTGCCCGCGATGGCGCAGGTGGCGCCCGGCGGAGCGGTGGCGCCCGTCGAGGCGGAGGGCGGGGAGGCGGACATCACCGTCACCGGATCGCGCATCCAGGCCCCGGGGCTCACCGCGATCAGCCCAGTCGCCTCGGTCGATCAGGAAGCCATCGCGCTCGACCGCGCGCTCAATATCGAGAGCGTGCTGAACCGCCTGCCGCAATTCACCGGCAGCTTCGGCGGCGTGTCCAACGGCGCGGATTCGCGCGGCGCGGCGACCGCGGACCTGCGCGGGCTGGGGCAGAACCGCACCCTGGTGCTGATCGACGGCACGCGCGGCGCGCCGTTCGGCTTCCGCAACTCGGTCGACCTCAATTCCATCCCTGCCCCGCTGGTGAGCCGGGTCGACGTGCTGACCGGCGGCGCCGCTGCGGTCTACGGCTCGGACGCGGTGGCGGGCGTCGTCAACTTCATCACGCGGAAGGATTTCGAGGGCGTGGAGGCGAGCGTCGTCTCCAACTTCACCGAGCGCGGCGAGGGCGTGACGCGCGGCGCGAACCTGACCTTCGGCAAGAACCTGGGCGATCGGGGCAATGTCAGCGGCTTCCTCGGCTGGTCGGAACGCGACCCGCTGGTCAAGGCCGACCGCAGCTTCGCCGCGCCGGAGCGGACCGACACCGCCGTCACCACCGCGCGCCCGCTGGGCGGCTTCTTCCGTCGCAGCGACAGCGCCGCGGTATTCAACCTCACCGGCGTTGGCGGCGCGGCGGCGGGCAATACCTTCGGCTTCACCGACACGGGCGCGCTGGCGCCGCTCGCCACCAGTAGCGTGCTGAGCGGGCGCGAGAGCCTGCTGCTGTCGCAGCAGCGCCTCAACGCCAGCCTGTTCGGCAATTACGACCTGGCCGACGCGGTCGAGCTGTACGGCCGCGCCATGTACAGCCGCACGAAGGTGCGCGACGTGCTGCCGCCCGCCAATGTGGCCACCAACGTGCTGGTGCGGCGCGACAATCCGTACCTGACGCCACAATTGAGCGCGATCCTCGCCCCCTCGTTCAACCGCACCAACGCGGGCGCGCTCGGCGGAACCGACGCGGTGCTGCTGACAGTCACGCGCTCGCTGGGCGAGCTGGGCGACCGCGTGACGGAGACCACGCGCGAGACCGCGCAGGGGCAGCTGGGCCTGCGCGGCACCGCCGCTGGCGTGCGCTGGGACGCCTATGCGCAGTACGGCATCAGCGACGAGCGCAGCCCGATCACCGGCGAGGGCGTGCTCGCGCGCTTCCAGCAGGCCGGCAACGCCACCGTCGGTGCGGGCGGCGCGGCGGTGTGCGCCGACGCGTCGAACGGCTGCGTCCCCGCCAACATCTTCGGCCCCGGCGCGATCTCCGCGGGCGCGGTGGACTTCATCGGCGAGGTGGTCGATCAGGGGCGGCGGCGCGAGCAGTGGGTGGCGGGGCTGACGCTTGCCACCGACACCGGCAGCTTCCTGACGCTGCCCGGCGGGCCGGTCGCGCTGCTGGTCGGCGCGGAATATCGCGACGAGCGCGGGCGCAACACCTACGGCCAGGTCGCGCAGGCAGGGCAGACGTTCAACCAGGGCACGCGCGTCAACTTCGCGGGCGGCTACGACGTGAAGGACGTGTTCGGCGAGGTGCGCGTGCCGCTGCTCGCCGACCGCCCGTTCTTCCACGCGCTGAACGTGGAGGGCGCGTACCGCTACTCCGATTATTCGACCAGCGGCGGGGTCGACGCGTGGAAACTGGGCGGCGACTGGGCGCCCTTGCGCGACGTGCGCTTCCGCGGCAGCTACCAGCGGGTCGTGCGCGCGCCGAACATCGGCGAGCTGTTCGGCGCCACCAGCAGCATCAGCCTGGTCGGCCGTGCGGTCGATCCGTGCGCCAACCCGGCCGCCTCCGGCGCGTCGGTAGAGACGTGCGTGGCGAGCGGCGCGCCCGCGGGCGGCTTCGTGCAGGACCTGTCCGCCGCGCTGTTCATCTTCGGCGGGCGAGCGACGATCCAGCCGGAAACGGGCAAGACCTGGACCGCGGGCGCGGTGTTGACGCCCACGTTCCTGCCGGGCCTGACGCTCAGCGCCGATTACTACGACATCACGATCGACAATGCGGTGGGCGCGGTGCTGCCGCAGCCGACACTCGACACCTGCTTCGTGATCGTGCGCGACATCAACAACCTGTTCTGCCAGCAGGTACGGCGCCAGCCCAACGGCCAGCTCGCCTCCGTCGACAGCTCCGACATCAACGTCGCCCGGCTGCAGTCGCGCGGGATCGACATCGTCGGCGATTACGGCGTCGACGTGGGCGCGGTCCGCGCGGGGCTGAGCTACGCCGGCTCGGTGGTGCTGAGCCAGCGACAGCAGAACGGCGCCACCGCCCCCGTCATCGAATGCGCCGGCCGGTTCGGCGCGACGTGCGGGCTGGAAGTACGGCGCGCTTTGCCCAAATACCGCCACCGTACCGACCTCAGCCTCGGCGGCAGCGGCATTAGCGGGGGCGTGACGCTGCGCGGCACGTGGCGGATGGAAGGGCCGGTGACCGACGACACGCCCGCCACCGTCTACACCGTGGAGCGGATCGGCGCGCAGCATTACTTTGACCTGGCGCTGTCGTTCGACGTCGGCGAGCAGGCGACGTTCATCGTCGGCGTCGACAATCTGTTCGACCGCCAGCCGCCGCTGGCCTTCGGCAATGCGGCGGACGCGAACACCTTCCCGCAATCCTACGACGTCCTCGGCCGCCGCTTCGGCGCGTCCTTCACGCTGCGGCGGTGAGCCGGCGCGCGCCGCCGGTCACGCCCGACGGCCGCTACATCGTCGTGCGCGGGCGGCTGTGGCGGCGCGCGAACCCACACCTGCCGGCGAAGGAGCGCGCGGCGTACGTTCGCGCGCTGATGACGGCGCGCCGCGCCGTGGGTGCCGCGCGGCGGGCGGGCGACGAGACCGCGCTCGCCGACGCGCGCGCCGCGGTGGATGCGGCGAAGGTGGCGCTGGGCGAGCGCGGGCCGGTGTGGTGGGCGGGCGGGGAGGACCTGAACCGCCACCTGGCGAGAAACACGCGCTACGCCGACTGGTATGCCGGGCTGGAGGAGGAAGACTGACGTCTTCAGTCGGTTGCGACGGTTTGTCGCTTACCAATCGTACACCCCGCCAGCCTCCGCCGCGACGAACCGCTCCGCCGCGATCCCGCGCTTGGCCAGCGCCGCCGCCAGCGCTTCCCGTGGCGCGTCGCGTGCCTCGTCGGTCAGCTGGAACGTGCCCCAGTGGATGCCGAGCGCGCGTCCGGCGCCGACGTCGTCGAAGATGCGCACCGCCTCCGCCGGGTTCACGTGCTGCGCCGCCATGAACCAGCGCGGTTCGTAGGCGCCGATCGGGATCAGCGCCGCGCGCGGGCTGCCCAGCCGTTGGCGCACGTCGGCGAAGATGCGTCCGTCGCCGTAGCCGGTGTCGCCGACGAACCAGACCGCTCCCGCCGGCGTGTCGAGCCAATGGCCCGACCACAGCATCATCCGCGTGTCGCTCGGCCAGCGGTTGGACCAGTGACAGGCGGGCGTCAGCGTCGTCGCGATCCCCTCGCCCAGCGCGATCCGCTCCCACCAGTTTCCCGCCACCGCGCGCGCACCGGGCACCGCGGCGCGCACGACCGCGTCGTTGCCGAGCGGCATCGCCATCAACGGCGCGTCGCGCGCGTGCAGCCGGCGCAGCGTGGCGACGTCCATGTGGTCGTAATGGGCATGGCTCAACAGCACCGCGTCGATCGGCGGCAGGTGGTCGAAGGCGATGCCGGGGGCGGTCACCCGTCGCGGGCCCACGCGTGCGAAGGGGCTGGCGCGATCGGAGAAGACCGGGTCCGTCAGCACGTTCACCCCCGCCGCCTGGATCAGCAGCGAGGCATGGCCGATCATCGTGACGCGCAGCCCCTCTACCCGAGCGTCCGGTCGGGCGGGCACAACCGGCACGGAGCGCGGCCAGCGCGCCGCCGCCCCCGCCAGCTTCCAGCGCAGCAGTGCCGCCAGCCCGCGGTCGGTGGAAGCCTGACCCGGGTTGAAGAAGCGGGTGCCGTCGAAATGGTCGCTCGGCGGCCCCTGATAGTAGCGGTTCGTCGCCATGCGCCCGATCTAGCGCCCGATCGCGGCCGCGGCCAATGCGCGGACGTCGACCCGCGCCTTCAGCCGCGCGGCGAGCAGCGCGGTGCCGCTCACCTTGCGCTGCACGAACAGGGTCTCGACGTGGGGCACGTGCCAGGTGGCGCGATCGGCGATCATCGCCTTCGCCTCCTCGCGCACCACCGGCACGAAGGCGCGGTCGCCGAAGTCGAACGGGCCGGGACGGTTCAGCGCGGCGTCGATCGCGGCGATGATGCGGTCGACCGCCGCGCCGTGCGCCGCCGCCGCCGCCTCGCCGAGGAAGCCGGTCTCGATCGCCACCGCGCGCACCTGCGGCAGGTCGCGCGCCAGCCCCGCCTCGATCAGCCGGCGATAGGCCGCGGCGGTCTCCCCCGGCACCGCGCGGGTGGCGCCGAAATCGAGCAGCACCAGCGCGCCCGTTTCCGGCTGCCAGCGGTAATTGGCGAAGTTCGGATCGGTCTGCATCGCGCCGAACTCGAACAGCTCGCGCAGCACCAGCTCGACCAGCGCGGTCATCGCCGTGTCGCGCGCCTCCTGCGGCGCCTCCGCCAGCGCCTCCACCGGCCGCCCCTCGACGAAGCTCATCGCCAGGGCGCGGCGCGTCGTCAGCGCGTCCTCGGCCACGGGGACGACGTAGCGCGGGTCGCCCGCCAGCCGCGCGGCATAGGCACGCATCTGCTCGCCCTCGCGCAGGTAGTCCGCCTCCTCCTTCAGCTGGCGTTTCGCCTCGGCGAGCAGCGGCGCGAGATCCAGCCCCGGCGGCAGCACGCCGGAGACGCGCAGCAGCGTCGCGACATTGTCCACGTCGGCGTCGATGCTCTGCGCCACGCCGGGATATTGCACCTTCACCGCCAGCACGCGTCCGTCGGGCAGGGTCGCGCGATGCACCTGCCCGATCGATGCCGCCGCCATCGGCGCGGCCTCGAAATGGCGGAAGCGGCGGCGCCAGTCCGCGCCCCATTCCTGCCGCAGCACGCCGTCCAGCTGCGCCGGCGGCATCCGGTACGCCTGGTCGCGCAGCCGCGCGAGGATGGCGGACAGCTCGGCGGGCAGCAGGTCGCCCGCGTCCATCGAGATCATCTGCCCGAGCTTCATCGCCGCACCGCGCAGGTGCGACAGCCGGTCCGCGACCCGCGCGGCATTGGCCGGGGTGAGGACGAGGTCGCCCATGCGCGGACGCTCGCCCGCGGCGAGCCGCCGCGCGCCTTCCGCCAGCATCCCGCCCGCGATCCCGCCCGCGAGCCGGCCGAACCCGCCCAGCCGCGCGATCCGCCCGCTCGGCACCGCGCGGTGCCGCACCCGTCCTTCGTCGTCCTCGCTCATCCGGGCTGAACGAGGCGCGGGCGCGGCGGCTCCCGTCTTTATTCCGCCGGCATCGCGCCGGCGGGCATCTGGTCGACGCGCGGGGCGCGTCCGGCGAGGGCGGCGTCGAACTGCGCCTTGTCGAGCCGGCCTTCCCAGCGCGAGACGACCACCGTCGCCACCGCGTTGCCGATGAAGTTGGTCAGGCTGCGGCACTCGGACATGAAGCGGTCGACGCCCAGGATCAGCGCCATGCCGGCGACCGGCACGCTCGGCACGATCGACAAGGTGGCGGCGAGCGTGATGAAC
>NZ_JAAVJH010000054.1 GCF_012035195.1 Sphingomonas corticis | reverse complement strand
GTCTCGTCCGGTTGTGACACCCGAGCCTGCGGAAATTACTGCCGAACTTTGATTTCAAGGCAACCGGTTCACGCTATCGTATTTCGATGGCGATTGCCGCACCTTACCCTCCGAGCCGCATGGCCTCGCTCTCTGTCGCGGCCGTGCTAATCCTGCTGCTGGGTTACGGCGCGGCGTCATTGGCGGGCCTTATCGAGCGGTGGGGCGCGTCGCCGGGCGGATTGGGCGTGCTGGCAGGCTGGATGGCGCTGGCCGCGCTCGCGCTTCCTCTGATGCGTGCGCGACCTACACGGCGCGCGATGGCGATGCTCAGTTCTCATCGAGCGATCGTTGAGCGCGTACACCAGCGGCAAGACGGAAGCTGCATTCGATGCGGAAGGGTTCACGTTCACCCTCCATGCACGCCTTGAAGACGTCTCGATCAATGATGGAAACAATTAGTGGGCCAGCGTAAGCCGATTGCGAACAAGACGATCCTGATCGTGGAAGACGAAGCCATCCTCAGGTTCGATCTGGTCGACTTCTTCGAACATGCAGGTTGGAAAGTGTTCGAGGCCACGAATGCCGAGAGCGCCATCGAATTGCTCGATCGTCACAGGGAGATCGGCGCTGTTCTGACGGACGTCAACATGCCTGGGTCGATGGACGGCCTTGCACTCGCTCATCACGTGCGCGGGCGCTATCCGCCAACCGTCCTGTTCGTGGTGTCGGGCAACGTGCCCCTGGACAGCGAGGATCTGCCGGTCCGAACCGCGTTCATGCCCAAGCCGTTCGATCCGCATCGCCTGCTTCGCGAACTGGAGGCGGCAAGTCTGTGACGGGGGGCTAACCTTAACTGCACAGGACTCCGGCGGAGGAAGGCGTTCACGCCGGTGCCAGTGCCGTCACATCGCCCGCGCCATTTCCCGGTCGATCTGCTGGACCGCGGTGACGAAGGCGAACAGCTTCTGCGGGTCGAGCTGACCACCCGTCCGGACGCCGGAGCACAGGTCGACACCATAGGGGCGAACCTGCCCGATCGCTTCCGCCACGTTAGCGGCGGTCAGGCCCCCGGCAAGAAACACCGGCTTCTCGGTCGCACGGACGAAAGCGGCGCTGACCGCCCAGTCATGCGCGCGGCCGGTTCCGCCCAGCTCAGCGACCGGGGCGTTGGGCCTGCCGGAGTCGAGCAGGAAGGCATGAACGCAAGGCTCATAGG
>NZ_JAAVJH010000053.1 GCF_012035195.1 Sphingomonas corticis | reverse complement strand
CCCCCGGCGTCGCGTCCCTGGTACACGCACCTGTATCTTCAGGTTCTGGCGGCGATCGTGGCGGGGGTGCTGCTGGGGCATTTCGCGCCGGCGACGGGCGAGGCGATGAAGCCGATCGGCGACGGCTTCATCAAGCTCGTGAAGATGATCATCGCGCCGGTCATCTTCCTGACGATCGTGACGGGGATCGCGGGCATGCGCGACCTGGCCTCGGTCGGGCGGGTGGCGGGCAAGGCGTTCGCCTATTTCCTGTTCTTCTCCACGCTGGCGCTGGTGGTCGGCCTGGTGGTCGCCAACGTCGTCCGGCCCGGCGCGGGGCTGAACATCGATCCTGCCACGCTGGACGCCTCCAAGGTGGCCGACTATGCCGCCAAGGCGCACGAGACGACGCTGACCGGCTTCCTGCTGGGGGTCATTCCCGACACGTTCCTGTCCGCGCTGACGGCGGGCAACATCCTGCAGACGCTGTTCGTCGCCATCCTGTTCGGCGTCGGCCTCGCCATGACCGGGGAGCGCGGCACGCGCGTGCTGTCGGTGCTGGAGGACCTGTCGGTCGCGGTGTTCAAGGTGGTCGCGATCGTGATGCGCGCCGCGCCGGTGGGCGCGTTCGGCGCGATGGCGTTCACCATCGGCAAGTACGGCGTGGGCACGCTCGCGAACCTCGCCGCGCTGGTGGGCACCTTCTATCTCACCTCGCTGCTGTTCGTGCTGGTCGTGCTGGGCATGGTGTCGGCGCTGGCGGGCTTCTCGATCCTGCGGCTGATCGCGTACCTGAAGGGCGAGCTGCTGCTGGTGCTGGGCACGTCCTCCTCGGAGAGCGCGCTGCCCTCGCTGATCGAGAAGATGGAGCGGGCGGGCTGTCCCAAGTCGATCGTCGGGCTGGTGGTGCCGACGGGCTATTCGTTCAACCTGGACGGGACGAACATCTACATGACGCTGGCCGCACTGTTCATCGCGCAGGCGTGCAACGTGGACCTGTCGCTGGGCCAGCAGCTGCTGCTGCTCGGCGTCGCGATGCTCTCGTCCAAGGGCGCGGCGGGAGTGACGGGGGCAGGGTTCATCACGCTCGCCGCCACCTTGTCGATCGTGCCGAGCGTGCCGGTCGCCGGCATGGCGCTGATCCTGGGCGTCGACCGCTTCATGTCCGAGTGCCGCAGCCTGACCAACTTCATCGGCAACGCGCTGGCGACGGTGGTCGTCTCGCGCTGGGAAGGCCGGCTCGACAAGGCGCAGTTCGACGCCGCCCTCGCCGGACGCGCCCCGCGCGTCGACC
>NZ_JAAVJH010000052.1 GCF_012035195.1 Sphingomonas corticis | reverse complement strand
CTAGCATTACAGTTGCGTTCTTGATCGGCTATGGGCGCGTTGTGCTGCGGCCTGATGTGCGCGTCGCCAGCATGACCATGCGATAACGTGCCTGGGTTCGATACGACGCTGGGCCAGTCTGACAACGATGCGGCGGATTTCCTGGACGGACCAGCGGATCAGGTCGGTAACCTCGTCCGGGTTCTTTTTGGGGGCGTCGTGTTGGCGCGGGCGCGGATGGCCGCCAGCATCGCGAAGGCGAGCATGACGAGAGAAACGTGCCGGTGCCAGCCATGCCACGAACGGGTCTCGTTATGGTCGAGGCCGAGCTCGTTTTTGGTGGTCTCGAAGCTGTCCTCGATGGCCCAGCGATGTCCTTCCACGCCAACAAGGGTATCGATGGTCGTGTCCGCCGGGCACCAGGTCGTGAAGAAGGCCAGATCGCCGTCAGCGGCGTGGCGGCGGATCAGAAGCCCCCTGGTCCATGTTCCGGTCGCGCCATCGATGTATTCGTCAGCCTCAAGGTCGGCGAGTTCGAAATAGGCCCAGTCATGAAAGCGCTCGCCCTTGGTGCCTTTGCCCGCCGACAGGCGCTGCCATGCGCCAGGATCAAGTTTGCTCGCAATCTGCGCGGCGGTGCCGGCCACAACCGGCTTGTCGGCCCACGAGCCGAAGTGATGATCCGACTTTACGCCCAGCACATAGCCCTTGCCGGCACGGCGCAGCACCTGCTCGATGTCGCCGACGCCGTAGACGGCGTCCGCCGCCACCCAGGCGAACGGCATATCGGCCGCGATCGCGCGGTCGATCATTGCCACCGCCAGCGCCGGCTTGGTTGCAAATGTCGTACCCTCGGGCACATGCGCGGCCGCCAACCGTTCCGGATCAGCGGTCCAGCTCTTGGGCAGGTATAGTGCCCGGTCAACAAAGGCATGGCCCTTGGCCGAGACATAGGCGGCGAACACGCCAATCTGACAGTTCGTCACCTTGCCTGCCGAGCCGGTATACTGGCGCCCTACACCACACGATGCCTTGCCCTGCTTCAGGAACCCGGTCTCGTCGATAACCAGCACCGCGTCATTCGCGCCGAGATGCTCGATGGCATAGTCGCGTACAACGTCCCGCAGAGCATCAGCATCCCAACGCCCCCGGCCCAGGATGGCCTGCTGGCGCCATGGCCCGGCATCGCCAGCAGCCTCGGCGCGCATCCAGCCGGTCTTGCGGCGTTCGTCGCCCAGCAGTCCATCCAGAAAGCTGTTCGCCGATGCCGCAACGCGCTCCTGGCTGAATAAAGGTCGCATCCGCGCCTTCACCTCCCGCAGCGATGATGCCCAGAGCTCCAGCGTCGCCTCGATCGATGCTCCCTTCACCACAACCTCCTCGTCATGGTGACCCATTGATTCAGAACCGAATCAAGAACGCAACTGTAATGCTAGG
>NZ_JAAVJH010000051.1 GCF_012035195.1 Sphingomonas corticis | reverse complement strand
CGAGACTGTTGAAAAACGCGTGCTTGCGACGGCGATGGAGGCGTGATTCACTCTTGGCAGACGGCAAGGGATCACGGACATGATGGGACGGCAGGTGGCACAGGGCGCGCTGTTCTACGGCTTCCGGCTTGATGAGCATGTGCCGGTTGACCACCTGCTCCGACGCATCGACGGCGTGTTGGACTTCGGCTTCGTGCGCGAGGCACTGGCGTCGAGCTACAGCGCGAGTGGGCGACCCTCGATCGACCCGGAGCTGATGCTCAGGATGCTGCTGGTTGGCTATCTGTTCGGCATCCGCTCGGAACGGCGTTTGTGCGAGGAGGTGCACCTCAACCTCGCCTATCGTTGGTTCTGCCGGCTTGATCTGGCCGACCGGGTGCCCGACCACTCCACCTTCTCCAAGAACCGGCACGGCCGCTTCCGCACCTGCGACCTGCATCGCCTGCTGTTCGAGCAGGTGGTCGCACGATGCGCCGTGGCCGGGCTAGTGGCGGGGCGCGACGTGGCGGTGGACGGCAGCACGATCATGGCCGACGCCAGCCGCGAGAAGAAGCTGAAGGGGGCCGACGCCGCAGACGAGCTTCGTGGCAGGGAAAGCATATCGCGACCCGTCGCCGAATACCTGGCGGCGCTCGATGCCGCGTTGCCGCCGGGCCCCGACGAACCGGCGCCCGTCGATCCGACCAGCATATCGCCGACCGACCCGCAGGCGGCGCTCACCTGCAAGCACGGACCGGCGCGATACGCATACGCCATCAACCCCCTGCTTGACCTCGACACCGACTGCATCCTCGACGTGGAGGCCACGCCCGCCCGCTTCGCAGCCGAGGTGGCGGCGACCCGGACGCTGGTGTCACGCGCCGGCACCAGGCTGGGCATCGAACCCGCCAGTCTCTCGGCCGACAAGGCGTATGGTAGCGGTCCGCTGCTCCGCTGGCTGATCGACCGGAACATCACGCCATACATCCCGGTCATCGACCGGACCCGCCAGCGGGACGCCTTCTTCACCCGGGATGCCTTCCGCTACGACCGGGAAGCGGATGCCTACCGCTGTCCGGCGGACAAGCTGCTCGGCTATTGCGGCACCAACCGGACCAAGCAGGTGCGCGTCTACCGAAGCCGGCCGGCCGATTGCGCCGCCTGCGAGCTGAAGCCGCAATGCACCATCGGTCCGAAGCGGGGTGTCACCCGGCTCGTCAGCGAGGAAGCCCGCGATACCGTGCGCGCCCTTGCCGGCACCGACGCCTATGTGCACGCACGGCGTCGAAGACAGCGGATCGAGCGCGTGTTCGGCCATCTGAAACGCAACCTGGGGCTACGAACGCTCAAGCTGCGGGGCCTGTCAGGAGCCGCCGAGGAGTTCACCATGGCTGCCGCGGCATACAACCTTCAGTTGCTCGCCCGGCAGGCCGCGGCGGCCTGATACGCGGCGTATCCCCGGTGGCCGGCGTCACCAGCCATCCGCCACGCCGATTTCGCGCAAGCCTTTTTCAACGGTCTC
>NZ_JAAVJH010000050.1 GCF_012035195.1 Sphingomonas corticis | reverse complement strand
GACAACGTCCTATGTCGGGAAGCAGCGGCGGGTTTGGGCCAGCAGATATCCATGCGCCGACAACCATCGGCGCGGCATGCAATCTGAGCCAGATGGCTTCCACCGTCAACGGGATCGCTCTCTGCCATAGCAAACATAGGATCCAGCGGCGCCGGGGCGGCCGTGGTCCTCACCATCCTTAAAACGAGATACGCACCCAGGTGGAAGGCCCGAACATTATCTACAGGGTCGCTCGACGAGCGCCCTCACGGCACTTGCCGAGAGGGGTCCTTCCACCTGGCATCCGACCGTTCGAGGAACGGCCGGTACTCTGTCCCCGTCTTGACGACGGCGTGAGCCACACGCGCCATCTTGGCGGTGAGCGCCGTCATCGCCTTGCGGCGACGGTCGGCATCGTCCGCGTGCCCGGCGGTGTACCGTCCGAGCTTATCGCGGAAGCTGTTGTCGCGCTGACGCGCGGCAACCTGGGCAGCCATCCAGAAGGTGCGGCGCAGACGCGCGTTGCCGTACTTGGACAGCTTGGTGCGGCCACGAAACGTGCCCGACTGACACGTTGCGAGATCGAGACCGCAGAACTTCAGGAACTGTCGATGATGGTTGAAGCGACGCAGATCACCGGCCTCGGCCAGGATGGTCAGCGCGTTGATCGGACCAATGCCCGGAATGTTGCGCAGCAGTTGATAATCGACATGTTCGGCCAGCCTGTCATGGGCAAGCCGCTCTATCTCGTCACGCTGTTGGATGAGGCTGCGTCCCTGCGCGATGACCATGCGGAACATAGTAATTGCTGCCGACTCCTCCGGGACCGGCAGAGCCACCGAAGCGCAGGCCGTTTCGTATATGTCATTGATAAGACGGGCCTTGGAAACCTTGCGGCCAATGAGAGGCCAGGCAGCTGCCGAGAATGCCCCAGCGTCGAGCGCGGTGATGCTGGCAGGAGTGGGGAACCGCTCGATGAGCGCGAGGAACCAGTCGGATCGGCTGTTGCCTGCGAAGCGGGCGATCTCGGGGAAGTACAGCGGCAGGTAGTGGGTCAGGATCCGGTGCCAGGTCTGCGTCTTCATCCTGGAGATCGTCTCGTGGGTCTTCGAGAGCTCCTGCAGGTCATTGATGCCCGCGGCGAGAGGATCGACGTAGCGCTGCGTTGCACCGATCCGCAGCATGTGCAGGATAACCTGCGCGTCCTTGGGGTCGTTCTTGTCCCAGCCATTGTGCAGCGCCTCGCGCGTTCTTGCGAGCGCGACCGACGAGATGAGGCGCAGCTCGAACCCTGCCGTCAGCAGCCGATGTGCCAGCGTACGATGGTAATTACCCGTCGCCTCGAACCCAACGATGATACGGCGCCCGATGGCAGCGAGTTGCTCGGCAAAGCCGTCATAGTCCTGTCTGGTCGCCATGACGGTCATCCGCCGGCGCCGGCCGCCTTCCGGTCGCTCGATGAGAACCTCCTGCCGGCTCTTGGACATATCGATAGCTACCAGCACGGCGCCGGCAGGCGTAGGGGTGAGCTTGGTCATGGTCGGTCAGTCTCCAAAGTGTTGTCTCGACAACCTCACTTTAGATACCTGCTGTCCGGCCATGGCTTGCCCTGATGAAGCCTGCGGCCGCTACGCGGCCTTGTCTTCATCAGGGCCATAGCGGCTCCCGAACCAGCGCTTCCCAATGTGCTA
>NZ_JAAVJH010000005.1 GCF_012035195.1 Sphingomonas corticis | reverse complement strand
GTCGGGCTACGCCCGCCCTACGCCGCAACCAGCGCGAACGGTGCGACCCCCATACCCGTCACGCTGCTTGACGAAGGGGGTCCCTTTTGCACGCCGATAGGGGGTCCTTTTTGGACGCCGATTGACACTTGCGCGACACCAGGCCGCTGGCGCCGTCCTCTCGCAGGCGGCCCAGCAGCCGGTACACCTGCCGCCTCGCAAGGCCGAGCAGCTCCATCGCGTCCGCGACCCGGATCTCGCCGCGGTCGAGCCGCATCAGCGTGTCGAAACGGGTGATCTCAGCAGCACTCATCGCCAGCACCGTCATACAATGCGCGTCCTCGTTGCCGAGAACGGCTATGACACCGGCGACCCGCCGATAGCACCGCAGAGTGCCATTTCTATCTAGCGGGCTGGTGCCATTTGTACTTAGCGCTTACAGCAATTTGAAACGATAATAAGCATTATGTAAAGCTCGCCACGACGATCGTGGCCAACAGGAAGATCGCGCCCCACGCCAAAGCGTAGCGGACCGTCGTCGACAGCGGCAACCGCCGCGCCGCCAGCGCGGAGAGCGGCAGGATCAGCAGCAGCGCGTAGATCAGCGCCTGGCCGACGTCGTCGCTCATGCCGCCGGCCTGGCCAAGTCGAACTCCAGCCCGTCGTAGCCGGGTTCCACGGCGTCCGGCAGCTCGGCCCGCAGTGTCGCATAGTCCATCGACTGATCCATGTGGATCAGCGCCGCGCGCGCGGGCCGCAGCTCGCCGATCCAGCGCAGTGCGGTAGCGAGGTCGGGATGCGTCGGGTGCGGACGTCGCCGTAGCGCGTCGACGATCCACACGTCCAGTCCGGCGTAGAGCGACCGCATCGCCTCGGTCATGTCGCTGATGTCGGTGGCATAGCCGACGCTGGCGCCGCCGGCGTCGAAGCGCAGCCCGGCCGAGGTGATTGACCCGTGCGGCTGGTCGACTACGCCGACGGTGATTCCGCCGATCCGGAGCCGGTCGGGCAAGGTCGTCAGTGCGACGGTGGGTGGATAGCCGTGCCGGCCCTCGAACACGTAGCCGAACTGCGCCCGCAACCGCGCCTCGGTTGCGGCACGCGCGTAGCCCGGCACCTCGCGACCGAGGGCGTGGTAGATCTGCCGCACGTCGTCGATGCCGAAGACGTGGTCGGCGTGCTCGTGCGTCCAGATGATCGCGTCCACCGTCCCCGCCCGCGCGGCGAGCAGTTGCGCGCGCATGTCCGGTCCGGTGTCGACGAGGATGCGCGTGCCCTCGTGCTCGACCAGGATCGACGCGCGGGTGCGCGCGTTTCGGGGCTCCGCTGGATCGCACTCGCCCCAGTCGTTGCCGATCCTGGGTACGCCGGACGAGGTGCCTGAGCCGAGGATCCGAACCTTCACGGCACTCGTGTCTTTGTGAACAATGCGTGGAAGTTTCGTGCGGTATATTCCTGCAATTCCTCGGTTTCCTCGCCGCGAAGGCGGGCGAGAAAGGCGGCGGTGTCGGCGACGAAGCCGGGTTCGCCGGTCTTCCCGCGATGCGGCACCGGCGCGAGGAACGGGGCGTCCGTCTCGATCAGGAGCCGCTCGCGCGGCAGGCGCGCCGCGGTCTCCTGCAGGTTGCGGGCGTTCCTGAACGTGACAATGCCGGAAATCGAGACGTAGAGGCCCAGGTCGAGCGCCCGGTCCGCGAAGGCGCCACTGGCGGTGAAGCAGTGGATGACGCCCGTGTAGGCGCCCTGCTCCATCTCCTCGGCCAGGATCGCGGCGGTATCGTCCTCCGCGTCGCGGGTATGGACGACGATCGGCACCCCCGCCTCCCGCGCGGCGGCGATGTGCGCGCGGAAGCTCGCCTGCTGGCGCGCGCGGTCGGAATGGTCGTAGAAATAGTCGAGGCCGCTCTCGCCGATGCCGGCGACGCGCGGGTGCGCGGCACGTGCGACCAGCCTGGCGGTGTCCACGTGCGGGTGCTGGTCCGCCTCGTGCGGGTGGATGCCGACCGTCGCCCACACGTCCGGCTCGCGCTCCGCCGTGGCGAGCACCGCGTCCCACTCGCTCTCCCGCGTGGCGATGTTGAGCATCGCCGTCACCCCGCGGGCGCGGGCGCGGGCGAGGACCGCGTCCTGCTCCTCCGCCAGCCCCTTGTAGTTCAGGTGGCAGTGGCTGTCGGCGAGCATCAGGCTTCCTCCTCCGCCGCCGCGGGCAGCTCCAGCCGCGGGAAGGCGGGCGTCGGCGCCGCGATGGTAAATCCGCTGTTTACCATCCGCTCGTACCAGCCGTCATCGTCGATCGCGGCATGGTCGCGGTCCTCGGCACCCAGGATGTCGAGGACGTGGCCGGCGCCTGTCGGCACGACCGGAAGGATTGCGATCGCCAGCATGCGGATGGCGCGCACCAGCGTGCGCAGCACGGCATGCATCCGTTCCGGATCGGTCTTGCGCAGTGCCCAGGGCGCCTGCGCGTCGATGTATTGGTTGCAGGCGGACACGCCGCGCAGCCACGCCTCCACGCCCTGGCTGAGCAGCAGGTCGTCGAAGGCAGTGCGCAAGCCCGCGCAGGCGACCACGACCTCCTCGATCAGCTGCCCGTCCGCCGGCTCCGCCCGCCCCGCGTCGGGCAGCGCGCCGCCGAGATTCTTCGCGATGAACGACAGCGTGCGCTGCGCGAGATTGCCGAAGGCGTTGGCCAACTCGGCGTTGACGCGCGTGACGATCGCTTCCGCCGAGTAGCTGCCGTCCTGTCCGAAACTCACCTCGCGCAGCAGGAAGTAGCGAAGCGCATCCACGCCGAACAGACCTGCGAGATCAAGCGGATCGACGACGTTGCCGACGCTCTTCGACATCTTCTCCCCGCGGTGGAGGACGAAGCCGTGACCGAACACGGTCTTGGGCAGCGGCAGCCCGGCGGACAGCAGGAAGGCGGGCCAGTAGACCGCGTGGAAGCGGACGATGTCCTTGCCGATCAGGTGGATATCGGCCGGCCAGTGCGGCGTCAGCGCGTCGGGATAGCCAGCGCCGGTCAGGTAATTGGTCAGCGCGTCGACCCAAACGTACATGACGTGCCCGGGACTGTTCGGCACCGGCACGCCCCAGTCGAAGGTGGTGCGCGAGACGGACAGGTCGGACAGCCCGCCTTCGACGAACCGCACGATCTCGTTGCGGCGCGCCTCCGGCCGGATGAAGTCGGGTCGCTCGTTGTAGAGGTCGAGCAGGGCCTGCTGGTATTTCGAGAGGCGGAAGAACCACGTTTCCTCCGCGGTCCACGTCACCGGGGTTCCCTGTGGCGACAGCTTCGCCCCCCCTTCCCCCTCGACCAGTTCCTTCTCGTCGTAGAAGGCCTCGTCGCGGACGGAATACCAGCCTTCGTAGCGCGACAGGTACAGATCGCCCGCCGCCTCCATCGCGCGCCAGATGGCGGCGCTGGCACGGTAATGATCGTCGTCGGTGGTGCGGATGAAGCGGTCGTAGCCGATCCCCAGTGTGTCGCACATCGCACGAAAATGGCCCGACATTTCGGACGCGAGATCGCGCACGTCGCGGCCCTGGTCGCGCGCGGTCTGCACCATCTTCAGGCCGTGCTCATCGGTGCCGGTCTGAAAGTAGACGTCGCGCCCCGCCTGTCGCTGGAAGCGCGCGATGGCGTCGGCGGCGATCGCCTCATAGGCGTGGCCGATGTGCGGGCGCCCGTTGGGGTAGCTGATCGCGGTGGAGATGTAGAAGGGCTCGCCCATGCGGGCGGCCTTATCGCGGTGCGGCCAGCCGGGCAACGATCCCGGCGAGTTCCAGCACCGTCGCCTGCTGGTCGAACGACAGCGCGCGCGCGCTGGCCGCCACCATTCGCGCGCGATCGTAGGCATCGAGCGCCACGCGCAGCGGCTCGCCTCGGCGCAGCGCCGCAGCCTCGGCGATGGTGGTGGGAACGCGGTCGAGAAACGCCTCGTAGCGCGGTTGCGCGGCCTTGCCGCTGAGCGCCTTCGCCAGCGACAGACGGCGGCGGTTGTCGGCGTCGCCGTCGCCGGCGATGCCCGCCAGCGCGGCGTCGATCTTCGCGAGGTCGAGCCCGGCATAGCCGAGCGCGCGCCCGGGCGAGCCCGCGCCCGCGCGGACCAGCGCGTCGACCTCGTCGGCGTCGGCATCGGGCATCGCGCCGCGCAGTACCGCGGCGCTGTCGCGATCGGCCAGCGCCTCGAACCGCAGCAGGCGGCAGCGCGAGCGGATGGTGGGCATCAACCGGCCGGGCGCGTGGCTGACGAGGAAGAAGACGGTGCCCGCAGGCGGCTCCTCCAGGCTCTTCAGCAGCGCGTTGCCTGCGCCCGGCCGCTCGAGATCGTCGGCGGCGTCGATCACGATCACGCGGCGGGGCGACAGCGAGGGCGCGGTACCGAGGAACGGCAGCAGGGTGCGGACCTGATCGACCTTGATACTGCGCTGCAGCTCAGCCTCCTTCTCCGACTTCGGGAGGCGCACCAGCTCGCGATAGTCGGGATGCGTCCCCGCGGCGAGCAGCTGCGCGGCGTAATGCCCGTCGGGCACGTCCATGCCCGGCGGCAGCGTGCCGGGTGTCATGCCCTCGGCCAGCAGGCGCCGCGCGGCGAGACGCGCGAAGGTGCCCTTCCCTACTCCCGGCGGGCCGGCCAGCAGCCACGCATGGTGCATCGCGCCGCCCTGAAGCGCCGCGACGAAGGCGTCGCGCGCGGCATCCTGGCCGAGAAGGACGGTCACGCCAGCCAGTCGGCCAGGTCGTTGACGATCGCGCGGGTCACCGCCTCGGCGGGAAGCGTCGCGTCGATGCGGCGATAGCGCGCCGGCTCGGCTGCGGCGAAGCCGTCGAAGGCGCGCGCGACGGCGGCGTGGAAGTCCTCGCCGCGCATCGCGAACCGGTCTCCACCCCCGTCCCGCTTGGCGGCGCGGGCGGCGCCCTCCGAGGGGGGGAGCGCGAGGTAATAGGTTCGATCGGGCAGCAGCCCGCGGGCGCCGAACGCATGGAGCGCGAGGATGGCGGCATCGTCCACGCCCCCGGCCGCTCCCTGATACGCGCGCGTCGAATCGACGTAGCGGTCGCAGATCACCCAATGGCCCGCGCCGATCGCCGGGCGGATCACCTTCTCGACATGGTCGGCGCGCGCGGCGGCGAACAGCAGCGCCTCGCTATGGGCGCTCCATCGCGTCGCCTCTCCCTGCATCAGCAGTCCGCGGATCGCCTCGGCGCCCTCGCTGCCGCCTGGCTCGCGCGTGACGATGGCGTGGACGCCGCGCGCCGCTAGGGCCGACACCAGCGCGCGCGCCTGCGTCGACTTGCCGGCGCCCTCCCCGCCCTCCAGGCTGAGGAAGCGTCCCTCCGTCATCGCGCGATCAGCCGAACAGGCTGGTCAGGCCGTGCCACGCCCGGCGGAAGAAGCCGGCCTCGCCCACGTCGGCGCCGGCCACCAGCGGCATCGTCTGCTGCGGCAGGCCGGGGGCGGAGACGACCAGGTCGGCGACGTGGTCGCCCTTCTTGAATGGCGCCTTCACCGGCCCCTGGTAGACGATCTTGCCGGACAGCTGCGGCATGCTGCCGGAGGGGACGGAGACCTTCAGGTCCTTCGCCGCGACCAGATCGACGCTGGCGGCATTGCCCAGCTGCACGTCGGCCTGGCCGACGGTGCGACCCGCCTTCACCACGGGCTTCGCCTGCCACGCGCGGAAACCCCATTCCATGAAGCGCACCGATTCGGCAGCGCGCTGATTGAAGCTGGTGAGCCCGGCCAGCACCATCACCAGCCGGCGCCCGCCCTG
Source organism: Sphingomonas corticis (assembly GCF_012035195.1). GTDB lineage: Bacteria > Pseudomonadota > Alphaproteobacteria > Sphingomonadales > Sphingomonadaceae > Sphingomonas > Sphingomonas corticis. Next base: position 370,952 of record NZ_JAAVJH010000005.1, on the reverse strand, counting down.
CTCGGCCGATCCGGTAAAGCCGTAGCCCGCTTCCTCGGTATGCCCGGTCTTCAGCCCGTCGGCCCCGGCGACCCGACCCAGCAGCGGGTCGCGGTTCGCCTGGGTGATGTCCGCACCGCTGCCCAGTGTCTTGCCCCAGGTGAAATCACGTCGGCTGTAGAATTGCTTGTACAGCCGGGGATGCTGCTCGATCGTGGCGGCGGCCAGCTTCGCCAGGTCGCGCGCGGTGACGTAGGTGACGCCGTTGTCGGGCCAGCCGTTCGACGTGCCGAAATGGCTGTTCGTCAGTCCCAGCTTCTTCGCCTGGTCGTTCATCCGGTCGACGAACGCGCTCTCCGTCCCCGAAATCCCCTCCGCCAGCACGACGCAGGCGTCGTTGCCGGACAGGACGACGATGCCGTAGAGCAGGTTGGCGACCGACACCCGCTCGCCTACCGACAGGAACATCGTCGATCCCGCCTGCGGCCCGTGCCAGCGCTGCCACGTTTCCGGCCGCACCTCGAACTCGGTGTCGAGCCGCAGGTCGCCGTTCTTTATCATCTGAAAGGCGGTGTAGACCGTCATCATCTTCGCCATCGACGCGGGCGGCATCCGGCGGTCGGCGTCCTTCTCGAACAATACCGCGCCCGACGACAGGTCCTCCATGAAGGCGACCGGTGCCGGCGTGTCGAACCGCGGCGCCTGCGGTGCCTGAGCGGCGACGGGATAGGCGACCGCGACCAACGCTGCGGGAATCGCGAGGGCGGAGAGGAGCTTGGTCATGGCGATACTCAGTCGACGATGAAGATGAAGGCGTCGGCATAGCCGCGCGCGACCGCCCCGTCACGCGCCGCCTGCGCCTTGGCCAGATCGGTGTAGGGCCCGACGCGGACCCGCCACCCGCTCTCGCGACGCTCCGCCGTTCCGCCCAGCGCGCCGGCGATGTCACGCGCCCGGCGCTCGTCGCTGCCCGTCTCGACCCCCACCATCAACCGGCCCGCGGCGAAGGGCGGCCCCACCAGTTCGACCGGGGGCACTTCCGTGGCGGGAACCGTCGCCGCGCCGACCTTCAGCGCGGTGGGCGGCGGGGGAGCGAAGTCGGCGACGGTGCGGGCGCCGGGCCTCGCGCGCGCATCCGGCGCCAGCGGAATGCGCGGCGGCGTGGTGGCCGTCTCGACCGGCAGCTGCCGGCGCAGCGGGCGAAGCACCATTTCCGGCGTATCGAGCCGCGGTGACGCCGGTTCGCCGCGGCGCAGCGCGGCGACATCCGCGGCAGGCGGCGTCACCGCGCGCACGCGAACCGCGCCGCGCGACGCCAGCCTCAGTGCCTCGGCCGCCGCGCGCGACAGGCGCAATCGTTCCGCGGTGGAGGCGACGAGCACCAGCACGGTGCGCCCGCTGTCGAGCGCCGTGACCTCGGCGTAGCTACCCACGGCGAGCGGCGCCGCGATCGACGGGGCGCCGGGCAGCGGCTCCACGTCGGCGTAGAGGACGGTATCGTACGCACCGCTCGACCTGCCGCCGCCAGCCGTCCCGCTGAGCCCACTCGCCCCCGCCGCCTCGGGCGGCAGCTGCGCGGAGGCCGCCGCGGGGGCGACCAACGCGAGAGTGAGGAGGCTAGCGAGCAATCTCATCGGCGAGCAATCCCACGGAGAGGGCGTAGAAGTTCGAGCAATTGTAGTCGAGGATGACGCGATAGTTGCCGGTCAGCAGATAGGCGGTGCTCCCCTGCCCGTCCGGTTCGATCAGCACCGCCTGGATGTCGTCCGCGGGCCAGCTGCCCCGTTCCGGCACGATCCCCAGCGCGCGCCACTCCGCCATGGAGCGCCAGCCCGAATGACGCTGGAACACCCGCGGGCAGCGCGGCGACACGAGGCGGTTGGCCACCGCCGCGCGCGAGAAGCCCGCCGGCACGGTGACGGGCACGCCCCAGGGCTGCCCCGGGCGCCAGCCCGCCTGCACGAAGTAGTTGCCGATCGACGCCAGCGTGTCGGGCGCGCTGTTCCAGATGTCCGCACGCCCGTCGCCGTCGGCGTCGCGGGCGAGGCGCAGGTAGACCGACGGCAGGAATTGCGGATTGCCGGTCGCCCCGGCCCAGCTGCCGACCAGTCGCTCGCGCGAGATGACGCCGCGGTCGATCATCTTCAGCGCGGCGACCAGCTCGCCCTCGAACAGCGGTCGCCGACGCCCGTCGTAGGCGAGGCTGGCGAGGCTGCGGACCAGGTCGAAGTTGCCGGTGTAGCTGCCGTAATTGGTCTCGTGCCCCCAGATCGCGACCATGATCTGCTCGGGCACGCCGGTCGCCGCCTCCACCGCGGCGAGCCGGGAGCGCTGCGCCTGATAGGTCGCACGCCCGCGCGAGATGCGTGCCGCATCGACGTGGCGCGCGCGATAGGGTGCGAAATCGGAGACGGGCGCATTGGGCGCGGTTTCCGGCTGCTGCCGGTCGAGCGCGACGACGCGGGGGTTGAAGGTGAGCCCGGCGAAGCTGGCGTCGATCGTCGCCGCGCGCACACCCTCCGCCGCGGCGCGGGCGCGGACCTGGGACAGATAGGATTGGAAGCCGGGATCGTCCTGCCCCGCCGCCGGCGCTGCCGCGCACAGCGCGGCCGCCAGCCGCAGGAGATGGAGGAAGGGAGCGTTGCGCGTGGCCATGCCGCCTTGTGGCATAGCGTCCGGGCGCGCGGAACCACCGATCGTCGCTGCCGGCCCTCCGCCTATCGCGCCTCTCGACAAGCGCGCCGCTTCCGGCGCAAAGGAGCGCGCGAGGACAGGTGGCCGAGTGGTTTAAGGCAGCGGTCTTGAAAACCGCCGTGGGTTCACGCTCACCGTGGGTTCGAATCCCACCCTGTCCGCCAGCGAAAGTTCGCGATCAGCGGTGCAGCTTCGCCAACCGGTCGACCAGCGCCTGGCGCAGCGGGTCGAGGAAGACGCAGCCGGCGTTGAAGTCGTCCGCCCAGATGACGTCCGCCGCCACGATGCCGCCGCCCGGCAGCGTCAACCAGATCGCGGCGCCGCGGCTGAGTGCGGTATAGGTTTCCAGCTTGCAGCCGTGCACCGTGATGTCGGCCACGCGGCAGAGGGTCTTCGGACCCAGCACCTGCTCGTCGCCCGGGTCGACGCGGGCGACCACGCCCGCCGGCGCGCGGGATCCGCGGCGCCGGCGTTCGCGTTCGGCAGGTTCGTATTGGGCAGCGAACATGGCGGCGATGCTACGCCGCCATGGTTAAGGATCCGCTAAATCTGGATCAGTCGCTCTCCGCTTACTTGCGGAGCGTGAGACCGCCACCGAAACGCTTGTTGAAGCGCGCCACCTGGCCGCCCTGGTCGAGCAGCTGGCCCTTGCCGCCGGTCCAGGCCGGATGCGCGAGCGGGTCGATCTCCAGCGTCATCGTGTCGCCTTCCTTGCCCCAGGTGGAGCGGGTCTCGTACACGGTGCCGTCGGTCATCTGCACCTTGATCATGTGATAGTCGGGGTGCGTGTCTTTCTTCATGTTCCGTTCTCCGAAATGGCTGGTTTCCGACCAGCCGGAAGGAAGGCGCGCGCCTAGCGGCGGGCGCGCGAAAAGTCAAAGCATGGACCCGGCGTTCAGGCCTTGGGCGGGTCGGCGATCATGGCGGTGAAGTTCGCCTCCGCCGCCACCTGCCCGTCGACGCGCGCGACGCCGGCGAACTTGCACACGCTGGAGCGCTTCTGGACGAACGTCACTTCCAGGCGGAGGAGGACGCCGGGTTCCACCGGCTTGCGGAACTTCGCGCCCTCGATCGCCATGAAATAGACGAGCTTGCCCGACCCGGCGAGCCCCAGGCTCTCCACCGCCAGCACCCCCGCCGCCTGCGCCAGTGCCTCGACGATGAGGACGCCGGGCATGATCGGCCGGCCGGGGAAATGGCCCTGGAAGAAGCCTTCGTTGATCGTCACCGCCTTGATCGCCGCGATCGAGCGGTCGGGCACCAGCTCTTCCACCCGATCGACGAGCAGCATCGGATAGCGATGCGGCAGCGCGGCCATGACGCGCCCGATGTCGAGCGCGCCCGGGTTCGTGTCGGTCGTGTCGCCCATCGTGCGATCAGCGTCCGGTGGGACGCCGCGTGGTCGTCGCGGGAGCGGTGGTCGCCGGCGCGGCGGGCGTGCCCGCGGCGGGGGCGGCGGCGCCCTGCTGCTGCTGCCCCGGCTGCCAGTTGGCCGGGGGCGTGATCGTCACGCTGGGCACCGTGCGGTCGAGCTCTGCGGTGATGGCGGCGGTGATATCCGCCGCCGGGTTCGCGAACAGCGCCGCGTTCGGCCGCAGCAGCAGGCTGACGTTGCGGGCGCGCACGGCGGCGTTCACCGCCTCGGGCAGCTTCGCCGAGATCTGCTCAAGCGCGTACGCCTGGGCGCGGCTGGCGGGCGCCGTCAGACGGCCGAGCTCGGCGTTGGCGGCCTGCTCCTTCGTCTGGATCGCCTGCGCCTGGGTGCGCAGCGAGGCCTCCGTGGCGCCGGGGGCGGCGGCGGCGCGCTGATACGCGGCGACCAGCGGCTGCAACTCGGTGGTAATCGCGGTGCGACGCGCGTTCGCCTGGTCGATCTGCGTCTTGTACGTGGTCGCGATCTGTCCGCGCGCGGCGGCCCACGCCTTGGAATTGGCGACCGCACCCTCCGGATCGGCCACGGCCACGCCGCCGACCTGAGCGGCGGCGACACCCGGCACCGCGAGGGCGGCGGCGAGAAGGAGCGTCTTGAACGTCGTCATCAGAACTGTGTCCCTACGTTGAAGGTGATGAGCTTGCGATCGTCGCCGGGCTGGCTGACGAGCGCCTTGGCGAGATCGATGCGGAGCGGACCGAACGGCGAGTTCCAGTTGACGCCGATACCCACGGACACGCGCGGCCGGGCCGAATCGCCCAGGAACCGCTCCAGGAACGGCTCGGACGCGATCAGCGGCACGTTGGGCACGATGCCGTTGCAGGCGCCGCTGCCGTCGGGAAGGCCCGCGGCGCAGATCGTCTGCACCGCGGCGCCCGCCGCGTTGACGTAGTAATAGAGCGGATTGCCCGCTCCGTCGACCTGCGGCAGCGGCAGCACCACGGTGTTGCCGTTGGCGTCCGTCGTCGTCGGGAACACGGCGGTGGGGCGCGGCCGGGTGATGTTGAACAGGCTGCCCATCTGCGCGTAGATCGACGGGCGCAGCCCCATCTCGCGCGCGCCGGAGCCGAGCGGGATCTCCAGCTCGACGCGGCCGAGATAATAGGCCTTGCCGCCCAGCGCGTCGTCGATGATCTGGTCGCGGTCGGATACCAGCACCTGCGCGCCCGTCGTGTCGGTCGTGTAGCGGATACGCTGCACGCGCGGGCCGACGCCACGAATGTCGAAGCCGCGGAACTGCGGCTCGCCCAGGTAGAAGCGGTCGTTGATGCGGATCGCGTCGCGGCCCGGCCCCGGCGACCCCTGCAGCGAGTGGATGTAGCCGCCCTCCGCCACCACGGAGGCGATGAAGCCGCCGCCCAGGCTCTTGAACTTGGAGCCTTCGACGCGGGTGCGGATGTACTTCACGTCGCCGCCCAGCCCGGCGAAGTCCTGGCTGAACGACAGGCGCTGGCCCGCGCTCGGCCGCAGCCGGCTGTTGAGGCTGTCGTAGATCAGCGAATAGCCGACCGACGAGGTCAGCCGCTTGCCCAGCGCGTCGCACAGGTAGCGGCCGGCCTTGAGCGGATCGCACTCGCCGTTGGTGAAGAAGGTCGCCTCGTCCAGCCCCACGTCGTCGTAGGACAGGCTGTACCGCCCGGCGAGCTGCCAAAATTCGGTCAGCGGCACGCCCGCGCGCACCTGGAAGCCCGTGGTCGTCTGCTCGTAGGTGGTGTTGCGATTGGTACCGATGAAGTTGAACGAGTTGAAGTCGCGGCGGAACACGTCGACGCCGACGGCGATGTTGCGGTCGAACAGGTACGGCTCGGTGAAGCCCAGCTCGATCGACTTGGAGTAGGTCGAATAGTTGACGCCCGCGCGCAGCTCCTGCCCGCGACCGCGGAAGTTTCGCTGGGTGATGTTCGCCTGGATGATGAAACGCTCCAGCGAGGAATAGCCGGCGGAGAGCTGAAGCTCGCCGGTCGACTTCTCCTCCACGTTCGCTTCCAGCACGACGCGGTCCGCGGCGCTGCCCGGCGTCTGCTTGATCTCGAACTTGTCCTGGAAATAGCCCAGGCTGTTGATGCGATCCTGCGAGCGCTTCACCTGGAAGGTGTTGAAGGCGTCGCCCTCGGCCAGGCGTACCTCGCGCCGGATCACCTTGTCCTGCGTGTTCGTGTTGCCCGTGATGTCCACCCGCTCGACATAGGTGCGCTGCGCCTGGCCGATGTGGAAGTTGATCGACATGGTGAGCGATTCGCGGTCGCGCTGGAACTCGGGCTGCACCTGGGTGAAGGCGTAGCCGAACAGCCCCGTCGTCTGCGACAGGTTGTCGACGGTGTCCTCCACCGCCTTCGCATTGTACCAGTCGCCCTTCTTGATCGGCAGCGTCGTCGCCAGTTTCTTGCCGTCGAAATCGCGGATGTCGCTGTCGACCGTCACGTCGCCGAATTTGTAGCGGGGACCCTCCTCCACCACGTAGGTGATGATGAAGTCCTTCTTGTCCGGCGTCAGCTCCGCCACGGCGCTGGTCACGCGGAAGTCGGCGTAGCCCTCCGTCAGGTAGAACTGGCGCAGCTTCTGCTGGTCGTAGGCCAGACGATCCTGGTCGTAGGAGGTGCCGGACGACAGGAAGCGGTAGAAGCGCGCCTCCTTCGTGGCCATCTGCGCCCGCAGCTTGCCGTCGTCGAATACCTCGTTGCCGAGGATGTTGATCTGCCGGACCTTGGATTTGGGCCCCTCGGCAATCTCGAACACCACGTCGACGCGGTTCTGGTCGAGCGACACCATCTTCGGCTCGACCGACGCGGCGAAGCGGCCCTGGCGCCGGTAAAGCTCGATGATGCGCGCCACGTCCTGGCGCACCGCGGCGCGGGTGAAGATCTGCCGCGGCTTGAGCTTGATCTCCTTGACGATCTTGTCGTCCTTCAGCCGCTTGTTCCCTTCCAGGATCACGCGGTTGATGATCGGGTTCTCGCGCACGCGGATGACGATGTCGCCCGTCTCCGCGCCGGAGATGGAGACGTCGGCGAACAGGTCGCTCGCGAACAGGTCCTTGATCGCCTGGTCGAGCAGCTCGTTGGTATAGGGCTGGCCCTGGCGCAGCTTGGTGTAGCTGAGCGCCGTCTCCGCCTCGATGCGCTGCGACCCTTCGACACGCAACGACTTGATCGTGCGGACGTTATCCGTCGGCGACGTTGCCGGGGCGGTGGCTGCCGCAGGCGTGGCGGCGGCGGGCCGGGCCTGCGCGAACGCCGACGCGGGGATGCCGGCCAGCATGGTGCAGCCGAGCAGGGCCGCCACGCGGGCCCGCGAAGTCGAAAGGTTGAGCACCGTCACCAAAATCCCACTCGAGAAAATCCGCGCGCCTCGTCATCAGGGCCGGGCCGCGTCGCCCTGCCCGAACCCGCCCGCGCGATCAATATCGCCGCTCGATCAGCTTGGCTGAAGCAGGCCCGACAGGGCACGCCACAGGCCGAAATTGCCGAGGTCGTTGATCGTCACGAGAAGCATCAGCGCGAATACCGCCGCCAGCCCCCCGCGATACGCCCATTCCATCGCCTCCGGCGCGACCGGCCGCCGACGGACAGCCTCGATCGCGTAGAACAGCAGGTGCCCGCCATCCAGCATCGGCACTGGCAGCAGGTTGATGAACCCCAGATTGATGGAAACCAGCGCCAGCAGGAACACGAACGCGTCCCAGCCGAGCGTGATCTGCTCGCCCGATACCTTCGCGATCGACAGCGGCCCGCCCAGTTCCTTTACGGATCGGCGTCCGGTGACGATCTGCCCGATCGTCTCCACCATCATCTGGACGATCTGCCCGGTCCGCTCGACCGCGATCACCGGCGCCTCCAGCAGCCCGACCGGACGAACCAGCGGCGCCGCCGGCGCGATGCCGAGCAAGCCGACCTGATAGTCGTTGCCGAACCGGTCGCGCTGGCGATCGGTGGCGATCGTCGCCTCCACGCTCGCCGCACGGCCGCCGCGGACATAGTCGATCCGCACCCGCTCGCCTGCGCGGATCTTCACGTAGCGGACCATGTCCTCGAACGTGTCCATCGATCGCCCGCCAATGGCGGTGATGCGGTCGCCCGCGGCCAGCCCCGCCGCCGCCGCCGCCGTGCCCGGGATCGCCTGCCCCACCGTGGCGGGGGTGCGCGCGTCGCCATAGGCGAGCGCGAAACCGCCGAGGATCAGGATCGCCAGCAGGAAGTTCACGACCGGCCCCGCCGCGACGATAATCGCGCGCTGCCACACCGGCTTCGCCTGGAAGGTGCGCGCGCGCTCCTCCGCGGGCAGCGCCAGCCACTCCGCCGAGGGCTGCGATACCGCGTTCATGTCGCCGGCGAACTTCACGTAGCCGCCCAGCGGCATCCAGCCGATCTTCCACCGCGTACCGCGCCGGTCGGTCCAGCCCGCCACCTCGCGGCCGAAGCCGATCGAGAAGGCGTCCGCCTTCACGCCGAACCAGCGCCCGGCGAGATAATGGCCCATCTCATGAACGAAGACGAGCGGACCGATCACCAGCACGAAGGCCAGCAGGGTCAGCACTATACCGGGGGTCTGGATCAAGCCACGCCATCCTCTACGCGCTCGCCCGCCAGCCGCCGCGCTTCCGCGTCGATCGCCAGCACGGCGTCGAGCGTCTCCGGCGCGGCCGGGTCGTAGCGCTGCATCGTATCGTCGACGATTGCGGCGATTTCGAGGAAGCCGATACGGCCGGCCAGGAAGGCGGCGACCGCCACCTCGTTGGCGGCGTTCAGGATCGCCGGGCGGGCGCCCCCCTCCTCCACCGCAGAGCGCGCCAGCGCCAGCGCGCGGAACCGCACCGGATCGGGCGCCTCGAAGTCGAGCCGGCCGATGGCGACCAAATCCAGCGGCTCCATCGGCGTCGCCATCCGGTCCGGCCAGGCGAGGCAGTGTGCGATGGGCACACGCATGTCGCTGGGGCCCAGCTGCGCCAGCACCGAACCGTCGACGTAATCGACCATGGAGTGGATCACCGACTGCCGATGAACGACGATCTCGATCCGGTCTGCCGGCACCGGGAACAGGCGGGCCGCCTCGATCAGCTCCAGCCCCTTGTTCATCATCGTCGCCGAATCGACCGAGATCTTGGCGCCCATCGACCAATTGGGATGCGCCACCGCCTGCTCCCGCGTCACCCGTGCCATCTCGTCCAGCGAGGCGTCGCGGAACGGGCCGCCGCTGGCGGTCAGCACGATCCGCCGCACGCGCTCCGGCCGGGCGAAATCGAAGCACTGGAAGATCGCGTTGTGCTCGCTGTCGGCGGGCAGGATCGTCGCGCCGTGGGCGCGCGCCGCGGCGGTGACGAGGTCGCCGGCGGAGACCAAAGGCTCCTTGTTCGCCAGGATCACGGTGCCGCCGCACTCGATCGCCGCCATCGTCGACGCGAGCCCCGCGCAGCCGACGATCGCCCCCATCGTCACATCGGCGCCCAGCGCGGCGGCGTCGCACACGGCGCGCGCACCGCCCGCCGCGGCGATGCCGGTGCCGGCCAGTGCCCGCTCCAGCTCGGCGAGGCAGGTCGCGTCCGCCACCACCGCCAGTTCCGCACGGGTGCGGATCGCCGCTGCGGCCAGCTTCGCGACGTCGCAATTGGCGGTCAGCGCCTTGACGCGGAAACGGTCCGGCGCGCGCTCCACCAGATCCAGCGTGGAGGTGCCGACCGATCCGGTGGCACCCAGGATCGTCACCGTCCTCACGGCAGCAGGACGAGCAGGGCGGCGATGGGCGCGACCGGAACCAACCCGTCGATCCGGTCCAGCACGCCGCCGTGGCCGGGAAGCGTGTTGCCCGAATCCTTCACGCCCGCCACCCGCTTCAGCCAGCTTTCATAGAGATCGCCCGCCTGCGCCAGCGCGGCCAGCAGCGGCGTCGCGAGCACGAAGCGCAGCGGCAACCCCTCCCCCGCGTGCAGCGCCAGCGCGAGCGCGGTGGCGGCCACCATCCCGCCGACCAGCCCCGCCCAGGTCTTGTTGGGGCTGAGCCGCGGCGCCAGCTTCGGCCCGCCGATCGTGCGCCCGGCGAAGAAGGCGCCGATATCGGTCGACCACACCAAAGCCATCGTCCAGAACGCGAACAGCAGCCCCCATTCCTGCCGACGCAGCACGATCAGCGCCATGACCGGCAGCGCGCAGTAGAGCACGCCCAGCGCAAGCTGCGGCAGCCGGGTGACGATGACGACGAAGAACGCGGCTCCCGCCACCAGGCCCAGCGTGAAGAAGTCGCGCGTTTCCAGCACCAGCCACGCCGGTGCCATTGTCGCCAGCGGCACGCTGAGCGCGAACTGCGCCAGCCGCTTGGTCTTCGCCGACACCTTTTGAAGGTCGGACCATTCGGCCATCATGAACAGCGAAACGACGACGGCGAGAAGCCAGAACGCGAAGCCGCCCATCCACAGCGCCACGCTGGCGACGGCGATCATCACCACGCTGGCGATCATGCGCAGCCGCAGGTTGGACGGGGTACGCAGCCTGGCGTCCGGCGTCGGCGGCAACGGCTCGGGCGTCACAACCCACCGTAGCGGCGCTGGCGGCCGCCGAACACCGCCACCGCCTGCGCCAATTCCGCCGCACCGAAGTCCGGCCACAGCGTATCGACGAACAGCAGCTCGGCATAGGCCGCCTGCCACAACAGGAAGTTCGACAGCCGCTGCTCGCCCGAGGTGCGGATGAGGAGGTCGAGCGGCGGCAGCTCGCGCGTCTCCAGTTCGGCCTCGATCGCGGCCTCGTCAATCCGCTCGGGCGGCAGCCGCTCCGCCAGGCGGCGCGCGGCGGCGGCGAGTTCCGCCTGCGCGCCATAGTTCAGCGCGATGGCCAGGATCGGCCCGGTGTTGCCCGCGGTGCGCGCCAGCCCGTCGTCCACCAGCGCGACGACGTCGGGCGCGAAGCGGCGATAGTCGCCGAGCACGCGCAGCCGCACATTCTCGCGCACCAGCTCGGCCAGATCGTTGCGGATGAAGAACTTCAGCAACCCCATCAGGTCGCCGATCTCTTCGGCCGGGCGGCGCCAGTTCTCGCTGGAGAAGGCGTAGAGCGTCAGCGCCTCGATCCCCATCGCCCGTGCCGCGCGGGTGACGGCGCGCACCGCTTCCACCCCCGCCTTGTGCCCGGCGGCGCGCGGCAGGTGCCGCGCCTTGGCCCAGCGTCCGTTGCCGTCCATGATGATGGCGACGTGGCGCGGCAGCACGGCCGCCGCGGGCACGGCCGACAGGATCGGCGCGGAGCTCACGCGACCGCGCCTCGACCGGCCGCCTTCGTCACGAACGGACCGCGGCTCACTTGCCCAGGATTTCCTTTTCCTTCGCGTCCGCCACCTGGTCGATGTCGGCGATGGTCGCGTCGGTCAGCTTCTGCACCTCGGTCTCGTGGCGCTTGCGCTCGTCCTCGCTGAACACGCCCTTCTTCTCGTCGGTCTTCAGCGCGTCCATGCCGTCGCGGCGCACGTTGCGGACGGCGACCTTCGCCTTTTCCGAATATTGCCCCGCCAGCTTGGCCAACTCCTTGCGCCGCTCCTCGGTCAGATCGGGAATGGGCAGGCGCAGCGTGTTGCCGTCGTTGATCGGGTTGAGGCCCAGCCCGGCGGAGCGGATCGCCTTCTCCACCGGGCCCACGTTGGTCTTGTCCCACACCTGCACGGAGATCATCCGCGGTTCCGGCACGGACACGGTCGCCACCTGGTTCAGCGGCATGTGTGCGCCGTACACCTCGACCGTCACCGGATCGAGCAGCGACGTGGACGCGCGGCCGGTGCGCAGACCGCCGAGATCGCCCTTCAGCGATTCGACCGCGCCGTGCATGCGGCGCTCGAGATCGGCCTTGTCGTACGCGGGCATCAGACGCTCTCCGTTTCCTTTTGCACCACCGTCGAGGTGCCTTCTCCACGCAGCACGGCGGCGAAATTGCCGTGCTCGCGGATGTTGAAGACGACGATGGGGATGTTGCTGTCGCGGCACAAGGCGATGGCACTGGCGTCCATCACCTTCAGGTTCCTTGCCAGGACCGTATCGTAACTGACTGTCTCGAAACGCTTTGCGTCGGGCACCTTCTTCGGATCGGCGTCGTAGACGCCATCCACCGACGTGCCCTTGAACAAGGCGTCGCAGTTCATCTCTGCCGCCCGCAGCGCGGCGCCGCTATCCGTCGTGAAGAAGGGCGAGCCGACGCCGGCGGCGAAGATCACCACGCGGCCCTTCTCCAGGTGCCGCTCCGCGCGGCGGCGGATGAAGGGTTCGCACACCGACTGCATCGGGATGGCGGACTGCACCCGGGTGTCGACGCCGATCTGCTCCAGCGCGTTCTGCACCGCCAGCGCGTTCATGACGGTGGCGAGCATGCCCATGTAATCCGCGGTGCCGCGCTCGAACCCCTTGGCCGCCGCGGCCAGCCCGCGAAAGATGTTGCCGCCGCCGACCACGACGCACAGCTCGTATCCCTCAGCCTTCACGTCGGCGATCTCTTCCGCCACCCGCGCGGTGACGGCAGGGTCGATCGCCAGCCCCCCCTCTCCCATGAGGACTTCGCCCGAGAGTTTCAGGAGGATGCGTTTGTAGCGGGGAGAGGTCATGAAGTCCGGTACGCTGGGAAAGTGGCGCGAACCTTAGGCGGCGCGAGCGGCGCGGGCAACCGCGGCGACAGGATAAACGGCCGCTTCGCCATAAACGTCATGCCGGCCTCGTCCCGGCATCCACCGCGCCGCACATCCCCGGATGACGAGGATCGTGGCGCCGTGGATACCGGCTCGAAACCGGCATGCCGGCACGGGTGACGTGAGGATCCTTACGCGGTCGGCTCGGGCTGCTTGCCCTGCGGCACGCCCGAGGCGGCGGCCACTTCGGCGGCGAAGTCCGACGCCTCCTTCTCGATACCCTCTCCCAGCTGGAAGCGGACATAGTCCTTCAGCTTGATCTCGGCACCGGCATCCTTGCCCGCCTTGGCCACGACGTCGCTGATCTTCGTCTTGCCGTCCATCACGAACAACTGGCTGACCAGCGCGTGCTCCTTGCGGTACTTGGCGATCGTGCCCTCGACCATCTTGGCGACGATGTCGGCCGGCTTGCCCGATTCGCCCGCCTTCTCCGCCGCGATGGCGCGCTCGCGCTCGATCTCGGCCTCGTCCAGGTCCTCCTCGTTCAGCGCCTTGGGGAAGGCCGCGGCGATGTGCATCGCCAGCTGCTTGCCGAGCGACTGGAGCACCTCGTCCGACGCCTTGCTCTCCAGCGCGACCAGCACGCCGATCTTGCCCAGGCCCGGCGCCTGCTGATTGTGCACGTAGGCGACGACCGCGCCCTCGGACACTTCCAGCCGCTTCGCGCGGCGCAGCGACTGGTTCTCGCCGATGGTCGCGATGTTGTTCGTCAGCACTTCGGCGACGGTGGTGCCCGACGGCATCGCCTCGGCCTTCAGCGCCTCGACGTCTCCGCCAGTGGCGAGCGCGATCTGCGTCACTTCGCGCACGAACGCCTGGAACTGGTCGTTCTTCGCGACGAAATCGGTCTCCGAATTGACCTCCACCGCGGCGCCCTTCGTGCCCGACACGGCGACGCCGACCAGCCCCTCGGCCGCGGTGCGGCTGGACTTCTTCTGCGCGGCGGCCAGGCCCTTGGTGCGCAGCCAGTCGAGCGCGGCGTCCATGTCGCCGCCGGTCTCGCTGAGCGCCTTCTTGCAGTCCATCATGCCCGCGCCGCTCTTCTCGCGCAGGTCCTTGACCATCGCTGCCGTGATATCGGCCATCGTTCTATCCTCAATCTGCAAAAGCCGTTCGGGCTGAGCGAAGTCGAAGCCCGAGCGCAGCGGCTGCCCTTCGACTTCGTTCAGGGCGAACGGAGGTTTGAAGGCGCGGGTTACCACGCCTCCATGACGGTTACGCGGCGGCGGTCTCTTCGCTCGCCGGGACGTCGCCGGGCTGCGCTGCGGGCGTTTCCACCTCTGCCGACAGCGCCGCTTCCGCCGGCGGCTCGTCCATCGCGCCCAGGTCGCGGCCCGAGCGGGCCTGCTGCTGCTGGCCGCCACGGGTCGCCGCGATCGCGATCGCCTCGCAGTACAGGCGAATGGCGCGGCTGGCGTCGTCGTTGGCCGGCACCGGGAAAGCGATGCCGTCCGGCGAGACGTTCGAATCCAGGATCGCGACGACCGGGATGCCCAGCGTGTTGGCCTCCTTGATCGCCAGCTCTTCCTTGTTCGCGTCGATCACGAACATGACGTCGGGAACGCCGCCCATGTCGCGGATGCCGCCCAGGCTCATCTCCAGCTTGTCGCGCTCGCGCGTCAGCTGCAGCACTTCCTTCTTCGTCAGGCCGTGCGTGTCGCCCGACAGCTGCTCCTCCAGCGCCTTCAGCCGCTTGATGGAGTTGCTGATGGTCTTCCAGTTGGTCAGCATGCCGCCGAGCCAGCGGTGGTTGACGAAATGCTGCCCGGCGCGACGCGCCGCCTCTGCGACCGGCTCCTGCGCCTGGCGCTTGGTGCCGACGAACAGCACCTTGCCGCCCGCGGCGACGGTGGAGCTGACGAACTCCAGCGCGCGCGCGAACAGCGGCACGGTCTGCGACAGGTCGATGATGTGGACGCCGTTGCGGTCGCCGAAGATGTAGGGCTTCATCTTCGGGTTCCAGCGATGCGTCTGGTGGCCGAAATGCGCGCCGGTCTCGATCAGCTGCTGCATGGTGACGACGGGTGCCGCCATGGTCGTAATTCCTTCCGGTTGAGCCTCTGGGAAGCGAGTGACGCGGCCTGGAAGGCCGGCGCACCGGGTGATGATGCTTCCCATGCGGGGTTTAGGGGCGCGCCCTTAGCCGATCGCGCGTCGCACCTCAAGCGCGAAGAGGTGCTTGACGCGAGGGAACGAAAATGGAACAAGACAAAAGAACAGAATGCGAACCTTCGTAGCGGGTCGATGTTTCGGCAGTGGAATGTTACCGGAATATTGCCGTCAAGGGGGAACCGCACACTTATCCACAGGTTTGCGACGAATGGCTCGCGACCGAGCGAAGGGCGAACGACATGGCGACGGTGATGACTTTCCTGGTGTTCGGCGGCGCACTCGCGGCCTCGGTCTACGCGCTGGTGGCGACGCTCTCGCCGCGTGTCGAACAGATCGCCGACGTGCTGTTCGGTCGGCAGCAGCCCCGCTTCGAGCCGCTCGCCGCGCTGGTGCGGGCGGAGCGGCGGATCGCCGTCAGGCGCTGGGCGGCGGTGCCGGCGGGGCGGGCGACGCTGCGGGCGCGCGAAGCCGCCTGACCCTGGCATAGCTTGCGATGCTGAGCGGCAGGCACGCGAGATAGACGAGACAGGCCACGGTCGCGGTCTCCCAGGGCGCATTCACCGCCGCCGCGGCGACGATGACGACCAGCGCCAGCGCTTCGAACCGGACGGTCCGCCGCAGCTTCAGCGATGTCCACGAGAAGGTGGCGAGGCTGGAGACCATCAGCAGGGCGACAACCGCCACCCAGGGCGCCACCAGCCGCGGATCGCGCAGGACCGGCTCGCCGCTCCAGAACCAGGCGAACATCGGCGCGAGCGCCAGTCCTGCGCCCGCCGGGGCGGGTACGCCGGTCAGGAAGCCCGCGGACTTGTGCGGCTGCTCGTCCGCGTCGATCGCGGCGTTGAAGCGGGCGAGCCGCAGCGCGCAGAAGACCGCGAGCATCAGCGACGCCATCCAGCCGAAGCGCGGCAGCGTCTGCAGCGACCAGAGGTAGAGGATCAGCGCGGGCGACACACCGAAGGAGATCGCGTCGGACAGCGAGTCCAGCTCGGCGCCGAAGCGGCTCTCGCCGTGCAGCATCCGCGCGACGCGCCCGTCCAGACCGTCGAGCACGCCCGCGACCAGCACCAGCACGACCGCCAGTTCCCAGCGCCCAGCGATGGCGAAGCGGATGCCCGAAAGACCGGAGCAGAGCGCCAGCGCGGTGACGGCATTGGGGGCTACCGCGCGCAGCGGCAGGCCGCGGCGCAGCACCAGCGGGCGGCGTTTGGGCTCGGATCGCGGCTGGCCCGCTCCGCTCCCGGGTCCACTGCCTCCTGGGCTCACTGCGGCTCCCCCCTTACTGCGCCACGCCGGTGGCGGGCAGCGCACCGTGACGACCGAGCACCGTCTCGCCGGCGATGGCACGCTGGCCGAGCGCGACCTGCGGCGCACAGCCGTCCGGAAGGTACACGTCGACGCGGCTGCCGAACCGGATCAGGCCGACACGCTGGCCCGCCGCGACGATGTCGCCCACCTTCGCGAAGGCCACGATGCGCCGCGCGACCAGCCCGGCGATCTGCGTGAAGCCGACCTTGCGCCCATCATGCCCCTCGACGACGAAATGCTGGCGCTCGTTCTCCTCCGACGCCTTGTCGAGGTCGGCATTGAGGAACTTGCCCGAGATGTAGACCACTTGCCGGATGGTGCCGGCGATCGGCGCGCGATTGATGTGCACGTCGAACACCGACATGAACACGGACACGCGCACGCGGCTCCCCTCGCCCAGCTCGCCCGACAGCTCGCGCGGTACCGGCACCCGCTCGATCATCGTGACCAGTCCGTCGGCGGGCGAGACGACCAGGTCGTCGCCCACCGGCGTGGTGCGGACGGGGTCGCGGAAGAACGCCGCCACCCAGATGGTGACGCCCAGCAGCGGCCAGAAGAATACCTTGGACAGGATCGTCGCCAGCAGCGTGATGCCAAAGGCGATCGCGGTGAACTTCTGCCCTTCGGGATGGATCGCGGGGAACCGCCATTTGACGGTGGTGGTGACGGGCACGCCGCCGTGCTGCGGCGGTTTCTCTAACGATGGCATGGCTGCGGTCTACCGGGCGCGCCCCGTCGTGACAATCGCACGCGTCACGCCGTCGCGGGCGCGCGACCACGCCGCCGCATCGCTCCGCCCACCGCGCCGAAGCCGAGGATCATCAGCGCCCAGGTCGCAGGCTCGGGAACGCCGTTCACGCCCAGCTGGCCAGCGATGCCGGAACCGAGCGCCTGGTGGATGCCGCGCGTCGGGTGGACGCCATCGAAATAGGTGTAGTTGGTGCAGGCCGGCGCCGCCGTGGTGCCGAGGCACGCGTCGGTGGTGTTCAGCCCGGCCGGCAACCCCGCGGCGGTCGGATCGGCGTAGATGCGCGCCTGGTAGGCGAAGAAATCGAAGAAGATGAAGTTGGCGCCGGTACGCTCCGCAAATTGGTCGGTCAGTCCGTCGAAGGCGGTGTTGAGGCCGAGCGACATCTGCCGCCCCGCCGCCTCCAGCGCGTCCGAGTTGAACTGCGTCACCACCGGAATCTGCCCCACATCGGGCAGCCCCGTGATGACGAAGTTGCGCGCGCCCAGCGTGTAGAGCGAGGTCAGCCCCTCGCTCATCGCGGTCAGCGTGGGGGCGAAATCGGGCACGTAGCGCGGATTGGCACCCAGCTTGGCCAGCTCGCTGCGGATGTCGTTGCCGCCCAGCGTGACGAGCACGAGCGAATCGGCGGTGAATTGCTGGCCCGACGTGCGGAAGCTCGCCACCTGCTCGGCGAAGCTCGGGCTGGCGTCGCCCGCCACCTCGCGCGCCTGCGCGCCGCCGACGGAGAAGTTGCGGCCGCCATAGGCCGAGGCGGTGGTCACCTGCCCCTCCACCCCGCGCGACAGCCAGTCGGCGTAGGTCAGCCCGTTGGAGAAGCGGCCCTGGTAATATCCCTGCGCGGCGGGTGCCGGATCCTCCCCGCCCGAGGCGGCGCGTCCGGCCTGCGCATTGCCGGCATCGACCAGGCTGTCGCCGAACACGAACAGCCGATCGTACGGCTTTGCCGTCTGCGCACCCGCCGGCAAGGCCGCCAGCATCACCGCGGCCATCGCGAACCCTTTGGTCAACATCCTCGATCCCTTCGCTTTTCTGTTATGGCGTCATGATATCGTCATTGATCGGCAATGCACGCGCAAATCGCCGCGGCGCCGGGCGTTGCCAGCCGCCGGGCGAATGCCTATCGCCCCCGGCAACCCTCCCCCTTGCAAGGAAGCGAAGATGGCGAAGATCAAGGTGAAGACGCCCGTCGTGGAGATCGACGGCGACGAGATGACGCGGATCATCTGGGAGTGGATCCGCGAGCGGCTCATCAAGCCGTACCTCGACATCGATCTCGATTATTACGACCTCGGCATCGAGCACCGCGACGCCACCGACGACAAGGTGACGGTGGACAGCGCGCACGCCATCCAGAAGTACGGCGTCGGCGTGAAGTGCGCCACGATCACGCCGGACGAGGCGCGGGTCGAGGAATTCGATCTGAAGAGCATGTGGAAGTCGCCCAACGGCACGATCCGCAACATCCTGGGCGGTGTCGTCTTCCGCGAGCCCATCGTGATCCGCAACGTGCCGCGCCTGATCCCGGGCTGGACCCACCCGATCGTCGTCGGCCGCCACGCCTTCGGCGACCAGTATCGCGCCACCGACTTCAAGGTGCCCGGCAAGGGCAAGCTGACGATGAAGTGGACGGGCGAGAACGGCGACGAGATCGAGCGCGAGGTGTTCGACTTCCCCGCCGCGGGCGTCGCGATGGGCATGTACAACCTCGACGAATCGATCCGCGACTTCGCGCGCGCCAGCCTGAACTACGGCATCAATCGCAAGTGGCCGGTGTACCTCAGCACGAAGAACACGATCCTGAAGGCGTACGACGGCCGCTTCAAGGACATCTTCGCCGAGGTGTACGAGGCGGAGTTCGCCGAGGCGTTCAAGGAACTGGGCATCGTCTACGAGCACCGCCTGATCGACGACATGGTCGCCAGCGCGCTGAAGTGGAACGGCGAGTTCGTGTGGGCGTGCAAGAACTACGACGGCGACGTGCAGTCGGACCAGGTGGCGCAGGGCTTCGGCTCGCTGGGCCTCATGACCTCGGTCCTGATGACGCCCGACGGCAAGACCGTGGAGGCGGAGGCCGCGCACGGCACCGTCACGCGCCACTATCGCCAGCACCAGCAGGGCAAGGCGACGTCGACGAACCCGATCGCGTCGATCTTCGCCTGGACCGGCGGGCTGAAGTTCCGCGGCCGCTTCGACGGCACGCCGGACGTGACCCGCTTCGCCGAGGAGCTGGAGCGCGTCTGCATCGAGACGGTGGAGAACGGCGATATGACCAAGGACCTCGCGATCCTGATCGGCCCCGACCAGAAGTGGATGACGACCGAGCAGTTCTTCGAGGCGGTGCGCCTGAACCTCGAGAAGAAGATGGCGACCTGGGCGTAAGCCGTCGCGATCCGGAAGCGGCGAGGGCCTGGCGGGCGACCGCCGGGCCCTTTTCGTTGGCGACGATGACCACGCCGGGCGTCCGGTGCTCTCGACGATCCTTCATTACCGGTGAGACGCCTACGACGCGCTTGACTTCAAGTCTACCTATGTAGATTAGACGGGTATGGCTCGTTCTCCCTCATTCGCAACCCGTCGCGTCCTCCTGATGCTCGCCGGTTGCGGGGGAGCGTGGCGGCACGGCTACGACATCGTGCGCGAGACGGGGATCAAGTCCGGTACGCTCTATCCCATGCTCATCCGGCTGGCGGCCCAGGGGTTGCTCGAGGCGGAGTGGCAACCGCCGGTCGAGCCCGGCCGCCCGCCCCGCCATGCCTATCGACTGACCGCGCAGGGCGCGCGGCTGGCTGCCGAACTCTCCGCGAACGAGGACGGCGCCGGCCGCGCGGTACCCGCGTGATCGCGCCGCGCCTGATCGCGCGCGCGATCCTGCGCGTGGTCCCCGCGGAGCATGCCGCTTGGGCGGAGGCGATGGCGTGCGAGATCGTGGCGGCGCGGGACGACCGACGCTTCGCCATGGGATGCCTGTGCGCGGCGATGGGGCTGCGCCTGCGAACGACTGGAGGACGAGCAATGGAACAGGTGAGCGAGCGACCGAGGATGACGGCGGTGTCCTGCGGCGTGGTGGCCGCGCTGCTCGGTCTCGTCTACCTCGGCAGGACCGGGGCGCCGGCGACCATGCTGGCAGCGAACGCGGGAGCGATCGCGCTGGGACTGGCGGGGGTTGCCGTGCCGCGGCGCGTCCTGCTGTCCGATGCGACCGCGCTGTTCACCGCCTTCCTGCTGCTCGCCACCGCGCTCCTCGGCGCGGCGGCGGACGGCGCGGCGCGCTGGCTCCACCTCGGCGTCGCGGTCCAGCCGAGCCTCGTGCTGCTGCCCGCCGCGATCCTGGCGCACCTGACGCGACGCAGTGCGCTGACGGCCGGCGCGATGGTCGTTGCGGCGCTCGCGCTGGCGTGGCAGCCCGACCGCGCGATGGCCGGCGCGCTGCTGGCGGCATTGCTCGCCGGCGGAAGGCGATCCGGGCCGGTGCCGATCCTTGCGGCGGCGGCGGCGTTCGCCATCACGCTGCTGCGCGTCGACGACCTGCCGGGGGTGGAATGGGTCGACGGCGTCCTGTTCTCCGCGGTCGCGCGCGGCGTGCTGCCGGGTCTCGCCGTGATCGGCGGAACCGCGGTTCTGCTGGCGCCCGCCCTCTTCGCCCTGCGCGATGCCCGTGCCGACACGCGTGCCTTCGGCGCGACATGGGGGGCGGTCGTCGCCGCGGCTGCGCTCGGCAATTACCCGACTCCGCTGGTCGGCTACGGCGGCAGCGCGATCCTCGGCTACCTGCTCGCGGCCGCGTGCCTGCCCGCCCGCCCGGCCGCACGCGCCATCGATCCCGTGCCCGCGATGCGTGACGCGGCGCGCGACGACAGACTTTTTCGCCTCGCCTGAGCGACAGGCGCTGACAGGACCGGTCGCCTCCGCCTAAGGTCGCGCGCATGGCGATCGGTCTCGACAATGCAGGTTTCTCCGACGCGCTGGTGATCCTGGGTGCCGCCGGGCTGGTGATCCCCGCCTTCGCGCGCTTCCGCGTCAGCCCCGTCATCGGCTTCATCCTGGTGGGTGCGCTGGTCGGGCCGGCGGGGCTGGGCGCGCTCGTGCCGGAGCACCCTTGGCTGTATTATCTCACCATCTCCGACCGGGAATCGATCGAGCCGTTCGCCGAGTTCGGCATCGTCCTGCTGCTGTTCTCGATCGGGCTGGAGCTCAGCTTCCGGCGGTTATGGGCGATGCGGCAGTTGGTCTTCGGCATCGGCGCGGCGGAACTGTTCGGCTCGGCCGCGCTGATCGCGGTCGCGCTGCACTGGCTGGGGCAGGACTGGGCCGGGTCGGCGGGGCTGGGCCTGGCCGTCGCGCTGTCGTCCACCGCGCTGGTGCTGCCGCTGGCGGGGACTGCGAGCCAGGTGGGACGCCGCGCCTTCGCGATGCTGCTGTTCGAGGACCTGGCGCTCGTCCCCATCATCTTCGCGCTGGGCGCGATGGCGCCGACGGCCAGCGACGACGGCTGGGCGGGGCTCGCGGGCACGGCGCTGCGCGGTGGGCTGACGGTGGTCGCGATCTACATCGCCGGGCGGCTGGTGCTGCCGCGGCTGTTCGCGCAGGCGGCCCGCACGAAGAGTCCCGAGCTGTTCCTCGCCGCCTCGCTGCTCGTGGTGATCGTCGCGAGCGTCGCGACCACCGCGGCGGGCCTGTCGCCGATCGTCGGCGCGCTGCTCGCCGGGCTGCTGATCGCGGAGACCGAGTATCACAGCGAGGTCGAAGTCATCACCGCGCCGTTCAAGGGGCTGGCGCTCGGCGTGTTCCTCATCACCGTGGGGATGAGCCTGGACCTGCGGCTGATCCTCGCCAACTGGCCGTCGCTGCTGCTCGCCGTCGTCGGCGTCGTCGCCGTGAAGGCGGTCGTCACCTACCTGCTGCTGCGCGTGGCGCAGGCGCGCGCCGGGGTGGCGGCGGAGACAGGGCTCCTCATGGGCAGCCCGTCGGAGACGACGCTGATCGTGCTCGCCACCGCGGCGCAGGCGCAGCTGATCCTGCCGTCCACCGCCGCCTTCTGGCAGACGGTGACGGCCATCGGCCTGACGCTGACGCCGTTGCTGGCGAAACTGGGCACCTTCGTCTCGCGCCGGCTGGAGGGGCGCGACACGTTGGCCGACGATGGCGCGGAGGCGGGCGAGGGATCGCGCGCGATTGTCTTCGGCTTTGGCCGCGTGGGGCGCATGGTCGCAGACATGCTGGCGCGGCACGATCAGCCCTACGTCGCCGTGGAGGCGGACATCGACGCGGTGACGGAAGCGCGCGCCGCGGGCTATCGCATCGTCTTCGGCGACGTGGCGCGGGCGGAGCTGCTGGAGCGGCTGGACCTGGCGAACGCGCGCGCGCTGATCCTGACGATGGATGATCCGGTGCTGACGGTGCGGCTGGCGAAGCGGCTGCGCACCACGCATCCGGATCTCCCGATCATCGCGCGCGCGCGCGATCCCGGCCATGCCGCGGAGCTGTACCGCGCCGGCGTGACCGACGCGGTGCCGGAGACGCTGGAAAGCTCGCTGCAACTGTCCGAGGCGGTGCTCGTCGACCTGGGAGTCGCGATGGGTCCGGTGATCGCCTCCATCCACGAGAAGCGGGACGAGCTGCGCGCCGCGATCCGCAGCGAAGCGATGATGACGCGTGAGCCGCGGATCCGCCGGTTGCGCCGGCAGGACGAGGTGGAAACGTCGCAGGCCTGACACATCCTGTCGCCAAATCGCCGGAAAGACGTTGTAGATCGATGGCGATGACCCCCACCGACCTGCGCGTCGCGCTCTTCAGCGGCAATTACAACTACACGCGCGACGGCGCGAACCAGGCGCAGAACCTGCTGGTCGGCTCGCTCCTGGACGCCGGCGTGCCCGTCCGCGTCTATTCGCCCACCGCGCCGATCCCGGCGTTCCAGGCGCGCGGCGACGTCGTCGACGTACCTTCCGTTCCCTTCCCCGGAGGGCGCGGCGAGTACCGGCTGGGGCGCGGCCTGCCCGCGCGGCCGCGCCGCGACCTGGAGGCGTTCGCACCGACGCTGGTGCACGTCTCCTCGCCCGAATTCACCGGCCATGCCGCCGTCACCTGGGCGCGCACGCACGGCGTCCCCGTGGTGGCGGCGGTGCACACGCGGTTCGAGACGTACTTCCAATATTACGGCCTGAAGCTGATCCAGCCCGGCATCCGCGCCATCCTGCGCCGCTTCTACGATCGGGCCGACCGGGTGATCGTGCCGACACCCTCCGTGGCCGAGACGATCCGTGAGCTGGGTGTCGCCACGCCGATCTCGCTGTGGCCGCGCGGCGTCAATCACCAGCGCTTCCGGCCGGAGGCGCGCAGCCTCCAATGGCGCCGGTCGCTCGGCATCGCCGACGACGAGGTCGCGGTCGGCTTCCTCGGCCGGCTGGTGCTGGAAAAGGGGCTGGGCATCTTCGCCGAGGTGATCGCGGCGCTTCGGGCGCGCGGCGTGAAGCACCGCGTGCTCGTCGTCGGCAAGGGGCCGGCGGAGGAGTGGTTCGCCAAACAGACGCCCGAGGCCGCGTTCGCCGGGTTCCAGACCGGCGACGACCTGGGCCGCGCCGTGGCCAGCATGGACGTTCTGTTCAACCCGAGCGTGACGGAGACGTGGGGACAGGTGACCTCGGAGGCGATGGCGGCGGGCGTCCCCGTCGTGGCCGCGCGCGCGACGGGCGCGGTCGACCTGCTGGAGGAGGGCGTATCCGGCTTCCTCGTCTCGCCGCGCGACGTCGCCGCCTATGCCGACGCGATCGCCCGGCTGGTCGCCGACCCCGCGCTCCGCGCGCGCATGGGCGCGGCGGCGAACGCGCGGGCGGCGACCTTTCGGTGGGACACCGCCAATGCGGCGGTGCTCCGGGCCTATCGCGAGGTGCTGGCGTCGCGCCAGTCGTAGGTCAGCGGCGCTTCGCGAAAGGCGAAGCGGTCGATGTGCGTCGCCACCACCTCCTGCATCCGCGCCATGTCCTCGCTCGCCGGCACGGTGAGCGCGAGGTCCAGCGTGGCGCTGTCCGCCCGCATCTCCAGCCGCGATCCGTTGGGAAAGGCGATCGTCCCCTCCTCCTCGGAGAAGGCGACGTCCATCTTGTGCGACCAATGCTTGGCGAGCTGCTGCAGGTAGCGGCTGGCCGAGGCGGTGGGCACGCGGGCGACGGTGACGGCGATCATCGCAGCCGCTCGATCTTCTGCGCCACTTCGTCGATCAGCGCGGCGATATCGTGGAGCGTGTCGTCGCTGAACTCGCCCTTCTCCAGCCGGTGGCCCAGCGCGACGCGCAGATTGCCCATGGCGCGGCGGATCGGCGCCTTGTCCGCGCGCTCGCGCCGTGCGCCGACCGCCTGGAGGCGCGCGATCAGCTCCTCGACCTGCTCCCTGTTCTCCTCTAGGTGCATGGCGCCCTCGGGCGTCACCTCGAACCGCTTGCGCGTGTCGTCGCTCGCCTGCTCGCGGGTCAGCCCCATCTCGCCCAGCATCGTCAGCGTGGGATAGACCGTGCCGGGGCTGGGCGCGTAGGCGCCGCCGGTCAGCTCCTCCACCGCCTTGATGAGCTCGTAGCCGTGGCGCGGCTCGTCGGCGATCAGGCGCAGCAGCACCAGCCGCAATTCACCGCCGTCGAACATCCGCCGGCCGCGCCCGCCGCCGTAACCGCCGCCGCGCGGGCCGCGCGGGGCGTCGAAGCTCCACTCCACGTTGAACGGTCCGAACGACCGGCTGCCGCGTGTCCCGCAGCGGGGGTGATGATGTCCGAACATGATGATCCTGTGTGACGTGATGCTATCAAGATATATCGCGATACAGCTTCGTCAAGC
This sequence comes from Sphingomonas corticis, assembly GCF_012035195.1. Taxonomy (GTDB): domain Bacteria; phylum Pseudomonadota; class Alphaproteobacteria; order Sphingomonadales; family Sphingomonadaceae; genus Sphingomonas; species Sphingomonas corticis. Next base: position 346,201 of record NZ_JAAVJH010000005.1, on the reverse strand, counting down.
CGGGCCACCGACAAAAGGATGACGGCGCGCCCGCGCGCGCCTATCTCCTCGCGCATGGCCGACCTGTTCGCGGGCATGGACCCCGCGCCCGCCCCCGCCCCGCTGCCCGAGCAGGCGCCGCTCGCCGACCGGTTGCGTCCGCAGCGATTGAAGGAGGTGGTGGGTCAGGAGCATCTGACCGGCGCGGACGGGGCGATCGGGCGGATGGTGGCGGCCGGGCGGCTCTCGTCGATGATTTTGTGGGGGCCGCCGGGGACGGGCAAGACCACGATCGCGCGGCTGCTGGCCGATGCGGTGGGGCTGCGCTTCGCCGCCATTTCCGCGGTGTTCTCCGGCGTGGCGGACCTCAAGAAGGCGTTCGCCGAGGCCCGCGACCACGCCCGCCTGGGCAAGCGCACGCTGCTGTTCGTCGACGAGATCCACCGCTTCAATCGCGCGCAGCAGGACGGCTTCCTGCCCTATGTCGAGGACGGCACCGTGACGCTGGTCGGCGCGACGACGGAGAACCCCAGCTTCGAGCTGAACGCCGCGCTGCTCAGCCGCGCGCAGGTGCTGATCCTTCACCGGCTCGATCGTGCCGCGCTGGAGCAGCTGATCGCGCGGGCAGAGGCGATGGAGGAGCGCCCCCTGCCCCTCTCTCTCGAGGCGCGCGACGCGCTGGTCGCGAGCGCGGACGGCGACGGGAGATTCCTGCTCAACCAGGTCGAGACCTTGTTCTCCGTCGACCTCACCGATCCGCTGCAACCTGCGGAACTATCGTCCTTTCTGCAACGCCGCGTCGCCGTCTACGACAAGGACCGGGAGGGGCATTACAATCTCATCAGCGCGCTGCACAAGTCGATCCGCGGTTCCGATCCGCAGGCCGCGCTCTACTATCTCGCGCGGATGCTGACCGCGGGGGAGGAGCCGCTCTACCTGCTGCGGCGGCTGACCCGCGCGGCGGTGGAAGACGTCGGGCTCGCCGATCCGCAGGCGCTGGCGCAATGCCTGGCGGCGAAGGAGGCGTACGACTTCCTCGGCTCGCCGGAGGGCGAACTCGCGATCGCGCAGGCGTGCCTCTATCTCGCCACCGCGCCGAAATCGAACGCCGCCTATACGGCGCAGAAGAAGGCGTGGCGCACGGCGCGGGAAACGGGATCGCTGATGCCGCCCGCCAACATCCTGAACGCGCCGACGAAGCTGATGAGGCAGATCGGTTACGGCGCGGGATACGAGTACGATCACGACGCCGAGGGCGGCTTCTCCGGCGCGAACTACTGGCCCGACGACCTGCCGCCGCAGACTTTCTACGAGCCCACCGGGCGCGGCACGGAGAAGCGGATCGCCGAGCGGATGGCGTGGTGGGAGGAGCGGCGGCGTGAGCGCGACGCCTGACCGCCTGCACGGCTGGGCCGAGGTGGTGGCGCTCGCCGCCGCGCTGCCCGGCGTCGAGGAAGGCACCAGCTACGGCAAGCCCGCGGTGAAGATGAATGGCCGCATGATCGCCGCCGCCACCGCGCCCGACGCGGGCAGCTTCGTCCTCCACGTGGCGGTGGCGGACAAGGAGGTGCTGATGGCCACCGATCCCGTCACCTTCCATGAGACCGACCACTATCGCGGCTGGCCCGCCGTCCTCGTGCGCTACGGCACGCCCGCGCGCGAGCGGATCGCGCTGCTGCTCGCGCGGGCGTGGTGGGACCGGGCAAAGGTGGCGCAGCGCAGGGACTATGGCGATCGCCCCTGACCGCTTCCGGCATTTTTCCGCAATTGACTGGTCCGGTGCCGTGGGCGAGCGCCAGCCCGGCATCGCCGTGGCGATATGCGGGAGGGAAGGCGCGCCCGCGCTGGTGAGGCCCGGACACGTCTGGTCGCGCGCGGACGTGGGCGGGTGGCTATGCGATGCCTTGCCGCCGGACACGCTGGTCGGGCTGGACCTCGGCGCCGCGCTGCCGTTCGTCGATCGCGGCGCCTATTTCCCCGGGTGGACGGAGAGCCCGGCGGACGCCCGGGCGCTGTGGCGGCTGGTGGAGCGGTGGAGCGCGGCCGATCCGCACCTCGCCGCCACCGGCTTCGTCGCGCACGAGCAGGCGGCGCGGCACTTCCGGCGGCACGGCGGCCGGGTGGGCGATCTGTTCGAACCCGGTCGCGGACGCCTGCGCGTGACGGAGCGGGCGCAGGCGGCGGCGGGGCTGAATCCCTATTCCAACCTGAACCTCGTCGGCGCGGCGCAGGTCGGCAAGTCGAGCCTGACCGGGATGCGCGTGCTCCATCGCCTGTCGGGCACGATCGCGATCTGGCCGTTCGATCGCGTCCCCGCGACAGGATCGGTGATCGTCGAGATCTACACCACCATCGCCGCGCTGGCGGCTGGACGGCGCAAGGGGCGCGCGAAGATGCGGACCGTGGCCGAACTGGACGCCGCGCTGGCCGCCATCGGCAGCCCGCCCGCCGGGATCGCCGATCCCGTCACCGATCATCAGTGCGATGCGCTGCTGACGGCGGCGTGGCTGCGCACCGTCGCGCACGACGCTGCGCTGTGGCGGCCAGCCGGCATGACGCCCCACGTCGCCGCCACCGAAGGCTGGACCTTCGGCATCGGCTGACGCATGGGGGCGGGACGCCGGTTTAGCTCAGCTGGTAGAGCAGCGGTTTTGTAAACCGAAGGTCGCGGGTTCGATCCCTGCAACCGGCACCACGCCCCCCTCTCCTCACTGCGGCGGAAGCTGCCAGCGCACGCGGTCGCGATAGGTCGCCGCGATCGGATTGCCGGCCTCGTCCCGGGCGGGGGTGAATCGGCCGCGCGCGCGGTACAGCCGGCAGGTGGTCTGGTCGAGCGTGGCCGAACCGCTCGGCTGCGTGACGGCGCAATCCGCTACCCGCCCGTCGGGCGCGATCGCCAGCGTGACCGCGACCGTCCCCTCGTCCCCGGCACGCAGCGCGGCGGCGGGGTAGTCGTCGGTGCTGAACCACGCGATGCGATTGCCGCGCACGCTGGGACCAGCGGCGAGGCTCGGCCGCGACGGCGTCGGCTCCGCGGTGGGTTCGACCGCAAGGGTCACGGCATCCACGCCGGGCAGCGTCACGAGGCCGGGATCGACGGCCACGGTCCAACTGGACGCCGGCGCCTCGATCCGCGGCGCCGGCATCGTCGCGCTCCGCGGCGCCGGGATCGACTTCGACGCGGGCGGCGCCGGTTCCGGCGGGGGCGGCGGAGGGACGTCGATCGGCACGTTCGTCGTCAGCAGCGTGGGCACGAACTTCGTCGCGATCTCCACCGCCATTCCGCTGACGAACAGATAGCCGATCGCGCCATGCACCGCGGCCACGCCGGCGATGATGGAGACACGGCGGGAACCGCGAACCTGGTCTGCATATGCCATGGCATGTCCCTTCGCTGGCGGAAGGTGCCGTGACCGGGCGTCATGCTCGTCTGACGACAAGCTTCCGTTACGGAAAGCTGCGCTTCTTCGCGGCAACGGTCAAGCGGCCCGCCACTGGTGCAACCCGGCCGATCCGCTATCGTTACGCCACGAGCATGAAGATCCGTCACGCATGAAGGTCAAGGTCGCGAGCTACAACATGCGCAAGGCGATCGGCACCGATCGCCGCCGCAATCCCGAGCGGGTGTTGCAGGTGCTGCGCGAGGTGGATGCCGACATCGTCGCGCTGCAGGAGGCGGATCGCCGCTTCGGGCAGCGCGCGGCGGTGCTGGCGCCGCACCTGCTGGACGAGCACGGCGACTGGAAGGCGGTGCATTTCGGCGTGCGCGCCGCCAGCATGGGATGGCACGGCAATGCGGTGCTGGTGCGCCGCTCGGCGGAGGTCCTCGGCTGCGAGGCGGTGCACCTGCCCGCGCTGGAACCGCGCGGCGCGGTGATGGTGGACGTGGGGATCGGCGGGCAGGTGGTGCGCGTGGTCGGCATGCACCTCGACCTCTCCGGCCTGTGGCGGCGCAAGCAGGCGCACGCGATCCTGGCGCATGTCGCCGCCAGCACGCACCGCTATCCCACGGTGATGATGGGCGACCTCAACGAATGGTCGCGTGCCGCGGGGTGCCTGCGCGACTTCGGCGCCGACTATCGCTTCGCGGAGACGGGCCCCTCGTTCCACGCCCGCCGCCCGATCGCGCGGCTGGACCGGATCATGGTGTCGCACGAATTCGCGATCGACCGGTGCGGCGTCCACGTCTCCCCCGCCTCGCGCGTCGCGTCGGACCATCTGCCGATATGGGCGGAACTCACCGCATGAGTGATGGGGGCGGCCGCGCGCGGGAGAAGGAGCTGCGGCTGGCGCTGGTCTGCTACGGCGGGATCAGCCTCGCGGTCTACATGCACGGCATCACCAAGGAGGTGTGGCACGTCGCCCGCGCCAGCCGCGCGGTGCAGGCGGGCGAGCCGCTGACGGACGGCACCGGCCCGGGGGGCACCGCGGCGGTCTATGCCGCGCTGCTGGACGGGATCGCGGACGAGGCCGGACTGCGCCTGCGCGTCATGCCGGACATCGTGGCGGGCGCGAGCGCGGGAGGCATCAACGGCATTTTCCTGGCGCAGGCGATCGCGGCCGGGCACAGCCTGGACCCGCTGACCGACCTGTGGCTGGACCATGCCGACGTCGAGCAGCTGATCGACCGTGACGCCGCCCCCTCCTCCCGCTTCTCCAAGGTATGGGCGCTGCCGCTCGCCTGGATGGCGGCGGGGCGCAGCGCGGACAAGCTGGACGAGCTGGAGGAGACGACGCGCGAGGAGGTGCGCGCCAAGCTGTCGCACTTCGTCCGGTCGCGCTGGTTCGAGCCGCCGTTCAGCGGCGGCGGCTTCACCGCGCGGCTGCTGGAGGCGCTGGACGCGATGGCCGCCGCGCCGCGCGGGCCGCGACTGCTGCCCCCCGGCCAGCCGCTCGACCTGTTCGTCACCGTCACCGACTTCAGCGGCCATCCCGAGCGGCTGCGGCTCCACTCCCCGCCCGAGGTGCTGGAGACCGAGCACCGCCTGGTCGTCACCTTCAGCGATCATGGCGACCCGTGCGAGACGCTGGCCGACGCCGCCGAGCTCGCCTTTGCGGCGCGCGCGACCTCCAGCTTTCCCGGTGCCTTCCCGCCCTTCACCGTGGGCGAGCTGGACGCCGCGTTGCAGGCGAGAGAGCAGGACTGGAACGGCCGCGACGCGTTCCTTCGCCGCGTCCTGCCGCGCCACCATGCCGCCGGCGCGGCGGAGAAGGCGGTCCTGATCGACGGGTCGGTGCTGGCAAACCGCCCCTTCCGCCCCGCCATCGACGCCCTGCGCGAGCGGCCGGCGCGGCGACAGGTCGACCGCCGCTTCGTCTATGTCGACCCCTCCCCCGGGTTCAAGCTGGGCCTGACCGGCGGCAGTACCGACGATGGCGGCGGCAGCCCCGCCGGCGTCCCCGGTTTTTTCCAGACGATCCTCGGCGCGCTGAGCGAGCTGCCCCGGCACCAGCCGATCCGCGACAACCTGGAAGCGATCGCCGAACGGACCCGCCGGATCGAGCGGATGCGTGCGATCATGGATGCGATCCGCCCGCAGGTGGAGGGCGAGATCGAGGCGCTGTTCGGCCGCACGCTGTTCTTGGACCGCCCCACCCCCGCGCGCCTCGTGGCATGGCGGCGCCGCGCGCAGCAGGCGGCGGCGGACCGCTCCGGCTACGCCTATGCCGGCTACGGCAATCTGAAGGCGTCGGGGGTGGTCGATTTCGTCACCGGGCTGCTCCACGCTGCCGGCGGCGAGACGGGGGGCGATCGGTGGAGCCGCACCCGCGCGCTGGTCGAAACCGCGCTGGCGGCGCGCGGCGTGGTGGCGGAGGCGATCCATGCCGGCGGTGCCAGCGACGCGATGATCGACTTTCTGCGCACCTACGACCTCAATTTTCGCGTCCGCCGCCTGCGGATGCTGGCGCGCCGGGTCGGCGAAGTGGAGGGCGGCGAGGACGACGAGGCGCTGGGACCGCTGCGCGAGGCGATCTTCGCCTCGCTGACCGACTATGTCGCGCGCAAGGAGGCGGGCCATCACGCCGCGTTGCAAGAGTCGGTGCGGAACCTGCGCGACGATGCCGGCGCGGCGCTCGACCGGCTGGCGGCGGGGCTGGACCTCACCGCGCTGGACGCCGCCACGGACGAGCGGATCGCCGCCGCGCTCGCGGGTCTGCCGCGCGAGGTGCGGCGACCGATGCTGCTCAACTATCTGGGCTTCCCCTATTTCGACGTGGTCGCCCTGCCGCTGCTGCAAGGCGAGGGCGTCGATGAGTACGACCCGATCAAGGTCGACCGCATCTCGCCCGACGACGCCCGCGGCATCCGCGAGGGGGGCGCGGAGGCGACGTTGAAGGGGATCCAGTTCAACGCCTTCGGCGCCTTCTTCAGCCGCGCCTACCGCGAGAACGACTATCTGTGGGGGCGGCTGCACGGGGCGGAGCGGATGATCGACATCCTCGTCTCCACCCTTCCCGCCGACGCGCGGCTGAAGCCGGGCCGTGTAGCCGCGGTGAAGCGGCAGGCGTTCCTCGCCGTCCTCGACGAGGAGGCACCGCGCCTTTCCACCGCGGGCGAGCTGATCGGGTCGCTGCGGCGCGAGATCGGGTGAACGACGTACGGGCTGGCAATCCGCCGCATCCTCCCGTAGCTTTCGCGCAATGCAGTTCCTGAAGATCCTGTTCTGGTGCCTGCTGGCGTTCGTCGCCGCAGTCTTCACGTTCGGCAACTGGACCACCGTATCGCTCCAGCTGTTCGGCGGGTTGGTGGCGGAGGTGAACCTGCCGCTGCTGCTGCTCGTCACCTTCCTGCTCGGTTTCGTGCCGACGCTCGCCTACCAGCATTGGGTGCGCTGGCGGCTCCGGCAGCGGCTGACCGCGGCGGAGCGGGCGCTGGAGACCGAGCGCGCGCTATATGCTCCGCGCGTCGACCCGGCGACGGAGCCGGAGGTCGTCCCGCCGCCCGCCTCCCCTCCGACGCCTGTTCCCGCTCCGGCGACGGTTCCCACCGCCGTACCGCCGGGAGTGGCGTGATGTCGAACCGCATCTTCGTCGCGCTCGACACGCCGGACCTCGACCGCGCGCGCCACGTCGCCGCACGCGTGCGGCACCACGTCGGCGGTGTGAAGCTGGGGCTGGAATTCTTCTGCGCCAACGGGCCCGCCGGCGTACGCGCGATCGAGGAACTGGAGCTTCCGGTCTTCCTCGACCTGAAGCTCCACGACATCCCGAACACGGTGGCCAAGGCGGTACAGTCGCTCGCTCCGCTCGCCCCCGCGGTGCTGACGGTCCACGCCGCCGGCGGCCGCGCCATGCTGGAGGATGCGAAGGCGGCGGCGCACCCGTCGACGAAGGTCGTCGCGGTCACGATGCTGACCAGCCTGGACGAGAGCGATCTCGTCGCCACCGGTGTCGCCGGCAGCGCGCACGACCACGTCCTGCGCCTCGCCGAACTGGCGCGGGTCGCGGGGCTGGACGGGATCGTCTGCTCGGGCGCGGAGGTGAAGGCCGCGCACGCCGCCTGGCCCAAGGGCTTCTTCGTCGTCCCCGGCGTTCGTCCGGCGAACGGGGATGCGGGCGACCAGAAGCGCGTGGTAACGCCGCGACAGGCGCTGGACGACGGCGCCTCCATTCTGGTCGTCGGGCGTCCGATCACCCAGGCGGAGGATCCGGACGGCGCCGCCCGCGCCATCGCCGGCACGTTGTAGGGTACGCATTTTTCGCCGGCGTTCGACCTAGGAGTCGCTCCCGCCGCCCGCTATCGTAGCGTGACGGGAGGGTGGACGACATGTCGATCGGGATTGCCATATTGCTGCTGGCTCTGGTGCTGTTCTACCTGATGAGCAGCATCAAGATCGTGCGCCAGGGCTATCAGTACACGATCGAGCATTTCGGCCGGTACACCACCACCGCATCGCCCGGGTTCAACTTCTACCCCGCCTTCTTCTATCGCGTCGGCCGCAAGGTGAACATGATGGAGCAGGTGATCGACATCCCCGGGCAGGAGATCATCACCAAGGACAATGCCATCGTCTCCACCGACGGCGTCGTCTTCTTCCAGGTGCTGGACGCGCCCAAGGCGGCGTACGAGGTGAGCGACCTCTACGTCGCGCTGCTGCAGCTGACGACCACCAACCTGCGCACGGTTATGGGCGCGATGGACCTGGACGAGACGCTGTCGAAGCGCGACGAGATCAACGCGCGCCTCTTGTCCGTCGTCGATCACGCTACCGTTCCGTGGGGCGTCAAGATCACCCGCGTCGAGATCAAGGACATCCGCCCGCCCGCGGATATCGTGTCCGCCATGGGCCGGCAGATGAAGGCGGAGCGCGAGAAGCGCGCCAACATCCTTGAGGCGGAGGGCACCCGCGCGTCGGAGATCCTGCGCGCGGAGGGGCAGAAGCAGGCCCGCATCCTCGAAGCGGAGGGTCGCCGCGAATCCGCCTATCGCGACGCGGAGGCGCGCGAGCGCGCGGCGGAGGCGGAGGCCAAGGCGACCGCGGTCGTCAGCGACGCGATCGCGGGCGGGGGCACGCAGGCGATCAACTATTTCGTCGCGCAGAAATACGTCGAGGCGGTCGGCAAGTTCGCCACCAGCCCCAACGCGAAGACCATCCTGTTCCCGGTCGAGGCGACCAACCTGATCGGCACGCTGGGAGGGATCGGCGAGCTGGCGAAGGAGGCGTTCAAGCCGGCCGCGGAGCCTGCCGCGCAGCCTGCCGCGCCCACGAAGCGCGGACCGTTCGAGCTGCCCCCGCAATGACCGACTGGATCGGCGGACCGGGCGCGTGGTGGCTGGCCGCCGCACTGGCGCTCGCCATCGCCGAGTTGCTGGTACCCGGCGTCTTCCTCGTCTTCCTCGCGGTCGCCGCGGCGATCACCGGGGCGACGGTGCTGGCGCTGGGCGAAATACCTGCGGCGGTGCAGCTGGCCTCGTTCGCGGCGTGGAGCGTGGTGGCGGTGCTGGTCGGCCGCCGATGGTATCGCGACTTCCCGGTGGCGAGCGGTGACGCGCTGCTCAACGATCGCGGGGCACGGATCGTCGGCCAGGTGGTGACGGTCGAACAGGAGCTGGCGGACGGCCGCGGCCGCGTGGTGCTGGGCGACGGCACCTGGCCGGCACGCGGGCCGGACGCCGTGGCGGGCACGCGGATGCGCGTGGCGGCGGTCGACGGCGGCGTGCTGGTGGTCGAGCCGCTCTAGCGCCCGGTCACCACGCGGCGCAGCACCCCCGCCGCGCGGCGCGGCCCGCCGGACTCCCCCTTGCCCGCCAGCGCGAGCGCCGCGTCGCGGGCGAGCGCGCCGATCGGCCGCGCCGCGCCACGCCATCGCATGATCTCCGCTTCGGCAAGCGAACGGCGCGCTTCCGCCGCGATCGCGTCGGCACCGGCCTCGACGTGGCTGGCGAGGTCGGCCAGCGCCCAGCCGCGCCCAGCGGCGCCGATCGCCGGGTCGTCGGCCGCCTGCAACACCGTCGCGAGCGCGGCGAAGAGGCGCGCACCCCGTCCTTCCGCGAACCGCTCGAGCGCCGCCGCATCGAGCCGCTCCTCCTCGATCAGCACGTCCCACCCCTCGATCATCCGCGCGAGCACCGCGCCCGGCACCCGCGGCACCACGTGCGCCGCCAGCGCGCGCAGGACCGGCTGCGCCGGCGCGGCGGCGGCATCCAGCGCGTGCAGCGCATCGTGCCACCAGGTGAGCCGCATCTGTCCCACCATCGGCGTCCGCGTGCTGCGCACGACGTCCGCCAGCGCCGCGTCGAGCGCGAACAGCGCCGCGGGCGCCGCGCCGAAGGCGGTCGCGCTCCAGGCGAAGACCGTGGCGGGCGGGGTGAGCGGGCGTGGCGTCATGGCATCCTGCGATGGGGACGCTGTCCGTGGGGCGCAAGCGCGCTAACGCCTCATTTACCACGTCCGTTGAACCGGCGTTGGTCATGCCCGTGCGATGCGGGGCGATGGAAGAGAGTGATCCATGCGCCTGACACGCCACCGCAACCGCCGAACCGACCGTCGCGAAGGCTTCTTCGCACGCCTCCTGCGCGATCGCAGGGCCAATACGCTCGCCATCATGGCGGTCGCGCTGGTCCCGCTCGCCGGGATGCTGGGCGGCGGCCTCGACCTCACCCGCATGTACCTGGTGAAGACGCGCATGCAGCACGCCTGCGACGCCGGGGCGCTCGCCGGGCGCAAGTCGATGGGCGGAGGGCAGTGGTCGCAGTCCAGCTATCGCCCGCGCACCACCGCCGAGCGGTTCTTCACCGCCAATTTCGAGAACGACGCTTATGGCAGCCGCGACACGCAGCGCACGTTCACGGAACAGGCGGGCAAGGTCACGGGCAAGGCGTCGGCCAAGGTGCCGATGACGCTGACCCGCATCATGGGCTTCACCGAGGAGACGATCGCCGTCACCTGCGAGGCGGAGATGCGGCTGCCGAACACCGACGTCATGTTCGTGCTCGACGTGACCGGGTCGATGAGCGATCGCGCCGTGTCCAGCGACACGCAGACGAAGATCCAGGCGCTCCGCTCGGCCGTGAAGTGCTTCTACGAGATCGTGCAGAAGCTGGACACGGATGAGAATTGTGTCGGCGGACCACCATCGGGCGGCCTCAGCGACCAGGTGCAGGTCCGCTTCGGCTTCGTGCCGTATAGCAGCAATGTGAACGTGGGCCGCTTGCTGCCACAGAACTTCTTGGCGGATAATTGGACCTATCAGTCGCGCGAGGTCGAAGATGACTCGACGTTCGGCGTGTTCAACGGCTTTTCGGACACCAGCGTCACCAACACGGGCGCCTACGGCGGATTCACGACCGATCGGACGATGCTGACGAACAGAGACGCCGATTGCAACGTCGGCGCTTTCGGTGTCGCGACCGACAACTATACGCCGACGCTAGCCGCCCGTGGATGGCCCATTGAAAACTCTTATGATGGGACGAACTGGCGCGCACTAACGCCGGTAACGCACCGGCTATACTCGACGACCTACACGTCATCGACGCGGGTCTGCACGCTGCGGTATCGCGAGCGGTCGGCTACGCGAAACGCTTGGCACCGCCGCGCCAATCGCACCGACGAGAATGCCGTTGCCTTCCCGATCTGGGTTTACCGCCCCGTGCGGCACAATATTGCCGCCCTCAAGAACTCGCCCAACATGGCGCAGGTGTCGTTGCCCATTGGAGTGTCCGGGTCTTGGGTCAACGTTCCTTGGAACGGTTGCATCGAGGAGCGCCAGACCGTCCGCGCGATGAACTACGATCCCATTCCCGCGGGTGCTCTCGATCTTGACGTCGAGAGCTCGCCGACGGGCGACGAGACGACGCAGTGGGCACCCCTGCTCCCCAGCGCCATTTTTGCGCGCAGAAACGCGGATGGTCAACTTACGCGCGACGAGGTGCGCACCTTCAATCACTTGTGGGGCTCAAACCAGAGCGGCCGCGTGACCGTAACTTGTCCCGCAGCCGCGCGAAAGCTCGAGGTGATGGACGATCCAGGCCTCTTTGACAACTACGTCGATTCTCTCGTGCCTACCGGCAATACGTACCATGATATCGGTCTGATATGGGGTGCTCGCCTGATGTGGCCTACGGGCATCTTCCGCTCGGAGAACGAATTCACACCACGCGGCGGAGAGATCCAGCGGCACCTGATCTTCATGACGGATGGCGAGGCATTTGCCGACGACAACAATTATCAGGCTTACGGGTTCAGCCCGCTCGACCGGCGCCAGACGGATCCGAGCGTCGCACCCTCCGACAGTGCGCTGACGCAGCAGGTCAATCTGCGCACCCAGGCGCTCTGCAAGCGCATTCGCAACGAGAATATCACGCTGTGGGTCATCTGGTTCGGGCAGAACAATCGCTCCATCGAAGGGCTGATGACGAGTTGCGCCACGCAGGGCCGCTTCTTCGCCGCGCGCAATTCGGCGGATCTGCAGAACACGTTCCGGCAGATCGCCGACCAGATCTCGCAGTTGAGGATCACGCAGTGAGGCGGCTGCCGATCCACGCCGTTGCCAGCCACCGGCGCGGCGTCGCCGCGGTGGAGTTCGCGCTGGTGGCGCCGGTGCTGTGCCTCGCGCTGGTCGGCGCGTTCGACCTGGGACAGGGCCTCTATCTGCAGGCGTCGCTGCAAGGCGTGATGCAGAAGGCGGGACGCGATTCCGCGCTGGAGACGGCGTCGGAGCAGCAGCAGGCGCGGCTCGACAAGCACGTGCGCTCGGCGATCATCATGCTGACCGGGCCGGGCGCGAAGATTGATCTCACCCGCCGCTCCTACCGCACCTTCGGCGATGCCGCGCGCGCGCGGCCGGAGGAGTGGACCGACACCAACGGCAATGGCCGCTGCGACGCCAACGAACCGTTCGTCGATGCCAATGCCAACGGATCGTGGGATTCGGACGGCAGCCGGAAGGATCAAGGCGGGGCGAAGGACAAGACGCTGTACACCGCGGTCGTCACCTATCGCCGGCTCTTCCCGATCGCCAACTTCATCAACGTGTCGCCCAACGTCACGATGATGGCGCGCACCGTGCTGCAGAACCAGCCCTATTCGGATCAGGCCGGGCCCAGCACCACCGTGGGGAATTGCGCATGATCGCCCTCACGCGACGCAGCGCGCGCAGGCTGGCGCGGGACCGCGGCGGCATCGCCATGATCGAGTTCGCGCTCGTCTTTCCGCTGTTCCTGCTGTTCATGCTGGGCGCGGTGGAGCTGACCAACTTCATCACGGTCAAGCTGCGTGTCAGTCAGCTGGCGTTGCAGATCGCCGACAATGCGGCGCGCATCGGCGCGGGATCGCCGCTGGCGGCCAAGCAGATCAGCGAGGCGGACATCAACGACCTGTTCACCGGCGCACAGCTCGCCTCGACGCAGCTCGACCTGCTGAAGAACGGGCGCGTGATCCTCTCCGATCTGGAGCCGCAGGCCAATCCGAACACGGCCGGCCGCTACAAGATCGTATGGCAGCGCTGCTTCGGCACCCGCACCGCCTATGCGTCGAGCTATGGCCGCCAGGGCGACCAGAACCTGACCGGCATCGGTCCCACGGGGCGCCAGGCGACGGCCCAGGACGACAATGCGACGATGTTCGTCGAAGTGCGCTACCGCTACGCGCCGATCATCTCGACCAGCTGGACCCCGGTGTTCGACCTGCGCGAAATCGCGTCGATGGCGGTGCGCGACCGCCGCGACCTGACCCGCGTCTACAACAACGAGCGCGTCGCGGCCGCCACCTGCTGACCGCGACGCGCAAACCCGCTCAAGCGCGGTAGCACACCTTCTTCACCGCGCTCACCACCTTGTCGGCGGACACGAGCGCCAGCTTCTCGAGATTGGCCGCGTAGGGCAGCGGCACGTCCTCGTTGCAGACGCGCAGGACCGGGGCGTCGAGGTCGTCGAAGCCCTCTTCCATCACCAGCGCGGCGATTTCCGACGCGATCGAGCAGGTCGGCCAGCCTTCCTCGACGATGACGAGGCGGTTGGTCTTCGCCAGCGAAGTCAGCACCGCCGCCTTGTCGAGCGGGCGCAGCGTGCGCAGGTCGATCACCTCCGCGTCGATCCCCTCGCCCGCCAGCGTCTCCGCCGCCTCCAGCGCCAGGCCGACGCCGATCGAGTAGCTGACGATGGTCACGTCCTTGCCCTCGCGCATCGTCCGCGCCTTGCCGATCGGCAGGACCCAGTCGTCCAGCTTTGGCACCTCGAACGAGCGGCCGTAGAGCAGCTCGTTCTCGAGGAAGACGACCGGATCCTCGCTGCGGATCGCTGCCTTCATCAGTCCCTTGGCATCGGCCGCGTCATAGGGCGCGATGACGATCAGGCCCGGGACGCTGGCGTACCAGGGCGCATAGTTCTGCGAATGCTGCGCGCCGACGCGGCTGGCCGCGCCATTGGGACCGCGGAAGACCATCGGGCAGCGCATCTGCCCGCCCGACATGTAGTTCGTCTTCGCCGCGGAGTTCACGATGTGGTCGATCGCCTGCATCGCGAAGTTGAAGGTCATGAACTCGACGATCGGGCGCAGCCCGCCCATCGCCGCGCCCGTGCCGACGCCGGCGAAGCCGTATTCGGTGATCGGCGTGTCGATGACGCGCTTGTCGCCGAACTCGTCGAGCAGGCCCTGCGTCACCTTGTACGCGCCCTGATATTGCGCGACTTCCTCGCCCATCACGAAGACACGGTCGTCGGCGCGCATCTCCTCCGCCATGGCGTCGCGCAGCGCCTCGCGGACGGTCTGCTTCACCATCTCGGTGCCTTCCGGAACCTCTGGATCGCGAACCTGGGCGTCGTTCTTCGCCGCGTCGAACATCTGCCGCGCGCCGGTCTCGACCTTTTCCTGCGCCGGGTGCGCGGAATCCTCGACGCCGTCGTCCTTCTTCGCATCGGCCTTGGCGTCCGGCTTGGCCGTGTCGTCCTTGGTCTGCGCGGGGGCGTCGACGCTGCCCGCGTCCTCGCCTTCCGCCGTCAGCTGCATGATGACCTCGCCGACCTTCACGCCGTCGGTGCCCTCGGCCACCAGGATCTTGGCGACGGTGCCTTCGTCCACCGCCTCGAACTCCATCGTCGCCTTGTCGGTCTCGATCTCGGCCATGATGTCGCCGGACTTCACCTGGTCGCCTTCCTTGACCAGCCACTTGGCGAGCGTGCCCTCTTCCATCGTGGGCGACAGCGCCGGCATCTTGATGTCGATCGCCATCTCAATAGGTCTCCACCAGCACGTCGGTATACAGCTCCTTGGGGTCGGGTTCGGGCGTACTCTCGCTGAAGTCCGCCGCCTCGGCGACGATCTTGCGGATGTCCTGCTCGGTCTTCTTCAGATCGGCCTCGGCCACGCCCTGCTCCTCCAGCAGCTTCTTGACGTGCTCGATCGGGTCGGACTTGTCGCGCACCGCCTGCACCTCCTCGCGGCTGCGGTACTTGGCGGGGTCGGACATGGAATGGCCGCGGTAGCGATAGGTCTTCATTTCCAGGATGATCGGCCCCTTGCCCGCGCGCACCCACTCGAGCGCCGTCTCCGCCGCGCCGCGCGCCGCCAGCACGTCCATGCCGTCGACCTGGATGCCGGGGATGCGGAAGCTCTCGCCGCGGCGATACAGCTGGTCCTCGGAACTGGCGCGGTTCACCGAGGTGCCCATCGCGTACTGATTGTTCTCGATCACGAAGATGACGGGCAGCTTCCACAGCTCCGCCATGTTGAAGCTCTCGTAGACCTGGCCCTGGTTCGCCGCGCCGTCGCCGAAATAAGCGAGCGCCACGCCGCCGTCGCCGCGATACTTGTGCGCGAAGCCGAGCCCGGTGCCCAGTGACACTTGCGCGCCGACGATGCCGTGGCCGCCGTAGAACTTATGCTCGACGCTGAACATGTGCATCGAGCCGCCCTTGCCCTTGGAGATGCCGGCCTGACGCCCGGTCAGCTCCGCCATCACGTCCTTGGGCGGGATGCCGCACAGCAGCATGTGGCCGTGGTCGCGATAACCGGTGATGACCGAATCCTTGTCGGTCAGCGCCGATTGCAGGCCGACCGCGACCGCCTCCTGCCCGATGTACAGATGGCAGAAGCCGCCGATCAGCCCCAGGCCGTACAGCTGCCCCGCTTTCTCCTCGAAGCGGCGGATTAGCAGCATGTCGTGATAGAACTGAAGCAGCTCTTCCTTCGAGGCCTCGTAGGGCCGCGGCTCGTCCGGCCGTTCGCGGTTGGAGGCGGGGGGCGGCGCGCTGGGCGCCTTGCTGCTGCTTGCGGGGGCTTTGGCCACGGGTAGGGATGCCTCGTCGTTTCCGGGGAGGGAACTGGAGGCAGCCTATAGGCCGGGCGCGCGGCGACGCGCAACCGGGTGCGGCGGTGCGGCGCGGGGCCGGGATGCCGCTACGGAATGTCAGAAGGCGAAGCGGTCGGCACCGTTCATCGCAGGGCGAGACGCCAGCATCTGCGCGAAGCGCGCGCGCTCGGTCGCGAGATGCTGCAACGGCACCCAAAAGCGCACGCCGTCGATCGGCGCGTCGAACCGCCCGTCGCGGTCGGCCGCCGCGGCGACGCCGCCCAGCAGGTGCGCGAGCCGGCGGAACTGGTCGACGCGCATCGTCACCGTGCGGTCCTCCCCCGCCGTCTCGACGCTGGCGATCATGCGTTGCGCCTCCTGGCGCGCGGCGCTGACGACTTCCGCCTCGTGATCGTTCGCGCTCGACATTCCGGTCCCCTCGTCGTTGCCACGCCTGCGCGTTCGTTACGCTGGCGAGGGTTAATCGCGCGTTATCGATGATCGCGTCGTCCGGTTGCGGCATCGTCGTCGCTCGTCCAAAGCCGGCGTCATGGCCGCCGCTCTTCACCCCCTGCGCATCGCCAACTTCCGCGCCTATTGGGCCTCGCGCCTGTCGGGCACCGTCGCGGTCAGCGCGCAGGCGATCATCATCGGCTGGCAGGTCTACGACCTCGCGCGGCAGAGCATGGACGTGAAGCAGGCGGCGGTGATGCTGGGGCTGATCGGTCTCGCGCAGTTCGTGCCGCTGTTCCTGCTGACCCCGGTGGTCGGACTGGTGGCGGACAGCGTCGACCGGCGCTGGATCGTGCGCTGCACCACCGCGGTGCTCGTCGTGAACGCGGCCGCACTGGGCCTGCTCACCTGGGCGGGCGCCCTGTCGCTCCCCTTCCTGTTCGGCGCGGCGGTGGTGATCGGCGTGGTCCGCGCCTTCTCCGGCCCGGCCTATTCCGCGCTGGCGCCCAATCTGGTCCCCAAGGAGAGTCTGCCCACGGCCATCGCCGTGTCCTCCATCGCCTGGCAGGTCGGCACGATCGCAGGGCCCAGCGTGGGCGGCATCCTGTACGCCATCCACCCCGACATCGCCTATGCGACCATTGCCGCCATGCTGTCGCTGGCGCTGGCGCTGATGTTCCTGATCGGCCCGGTGCCGCAGCCGCCGGCGCAGAAGGACCGTCATCCGATCCAGCGGATCATGGACGGCTTCTCCTACGTGCGCCGCAACCGCCTGGTGCTGGCCGCGATCACGCTGGACCTGTTCGCGGTGCTGCTGGCGGGGGCGACCGCGCTGCTGCCGATCTACGCGCGCGATATCCTTCACGTGGGTGCCAGCGGGTTGGGTTTTCTCGCCGCCGCCTTCGGCAGCGGCGCGGCGCTGACGGCGGTATGGTTCTCCTTCCGCCCGCTGCGCACCGATGTGGGCGTGAAGATGCTGGCCGCGGTGGTGATCTTCGGCCTCGCCATCCTGACGTTCGGCGTAAGCAAGAATTTCTGGTTGAGCCTCGTCGCGCTGGCAGTGGCAGGAGGGGCGGACATGGTCTCCGTCTACGTCCGCTCCTCGCTGATCCAGCTGCACACGCCCGACGCGATGCGTGGGCGGGTGAGCGCGGTGTCGCAACTGACCATTTCCGCCTCCAACGAACTGGGCGAGGCGGAGAGCGGCTTCCTCGCGGGCCTGCTCGGCCCGGTGGGCGCGGTCGTCTTCGGGGGAATCGGCGCGATCGCCGTCACGCTGCTGTGGTCGCGCCTGTTTCCGGAACTGAAGCGCGCGCGGACCTTTGACCCGCCCGAGATCCTCGAAACCCTACCGCAACAGCATGGAGCAGCGCAGCCATGAAGGCCGACAACATCCTGCAGACGATCGGCAATACGCCCCACGTCCGCGTGAAGAAGCTGTTTCCCGGCAGCGAGGTGTGGATCAAGTCCGAGCGGTCGAACCCCGGCGGGTCGATCAAGGACCGCATCGCGCTGGCGATGATCGAGGCGGCGGAGGCGTCGGGCGATCTCGAACCCGGCGGCACGATCGTGGAGCCGACCAGCGGCAACACCGGCATCGGCCTCGCCATGGTCGCGGCGGTGAAGGGCTACAAGCTGATCCTCGTCATGCCGGAGAGCATGAGCCTGGAGCGGCGGCGGCTGATGCTCGCCTATGGCGCCTCGTTCGACCTCACCCCGCGCGAGAGGGGGATGAAGGGCGCGATCGAGCGCGCGCTGGAGCTGGTGGAACAGACGCCGGGCGCCTGGATGCCGCAGCAGTTCGAGAACGGCGCCAACATCGACGTCCACGTCCGCACCACCGCGCAGGAGATCCTGGCCGACTTCCGGGACACGCCGATCGACGTCATCATCACCGGCGTGGGCACCGGCGGGCACATCACCGGCGTGGCGGAGACGCTGAAGAAGGAATGGCCCGACCTGAAGGTCTTCGCGGTCGAGCCGCAGGCGTCCCCGGTGATCGCGGGTGGGCAGCCCGGCCCGCACCCGATCCAGGGCATCGGCGCGGGCTTCATCCCGGCGAACCTGCATACCCAGGCGCTGGACGGCGTGATCGAGGTGGACGCCGCGGTGGCGAAGGACATGGCGCGCCGCGCCGCGCGAGAGGAGGGAATGCTGGTCGGCATCTCGTCCGGCGCGACGCTGGCGGCGATCCTGCAGAAGCTGCCGGACCTGCCCGACGACGCGCGCGTGCTCGGCTTCAACTACGATACCGGGGAGCGCTATCTCTCCGTACCGGATTTCCTGCCGGAGAGTTGAGCTGAAACCCCCGTCGTTCCGCCTGCGCGCGATGCTGGCCGGCATCGCGGCGCTGGCGGTGGTCGCGCCCGCGATCGTCGTGCGTCATGCCCCCGTGCCCGCCCCGCCCGCCTTCGCCGAGGTGCGGCGGCCCGAGCGCGTGGTCGCGCCGACCGAGCTGCCGCAGGTGGAGCCCGTCGAGCTGCAGGACCTGACGCCGCAGGACGCGCGTGCCTACAACGCGACCGTGCCGTTCGTGCGGGGACCCAATCCCGCGGCGCGCCCGTTCCGTTTCTCAGGCGATCCCGCCGCGCGCGACCGCGCCACCGACTGCCTCGCTGCCGCCGCCTGGTACGAGGCGGGGGACGACGCCACCGGACAGAAGGCGGTGGTGCAGGTCGTGCTCAACCGGCTGCGCCATCCCGCCTTTCCGAAGACGGTGTGCGGCGTCGTGTTCCAGGGGCAGGAGCGCAGCACCGGCTGCCAGTTCACCTTCACCTGCGACGGCGCGCTGGCGCGCACGCCGTCCGAGCCGGCGTGGGACCGCGCGCGCAAGGTCGCGGCGGCGGCGCTGTCCGGCGCGGTGTTCCGCAAGGTCGGCTACGCCACGCACTATCACACCGACTGGGTGGTGCCCTATTGGAGCGCCAGCCTGGACAAGATCGCCGAGGTGCACACCCACCTGTTCTTCCGTTGGACCGGGTGGTGGGGCACACCCCCCGCCTTCCGCCGCACCGTGTCCGCGGCGGAGCCGGTGATCCCGCAGCTGGCCGCGGTGTCGCCGGTCCACCGGCTCGCCGGCGCGCTGGAAGAGGCGGAGACCGCGGTCGCTGCCGCGATCCCCTATGTCGGCACCGTGCCGGAGCCGCTGGCCGAAGCGCCCGACACCTATCACGTCGCGCTGACGGGCATCGCGCCGGAGACGTTCCGCAGCCTCGCCGACACCGCCTGCGGCCCACGCGAGCGATGCAAGTTCCTGGGCTGGACCGACAGGCGCCAGCTGCCCGCGGGGCTGGCGGTGACGCCGCCGCAGATGGCGGCGATGTCGTTCAGCTACCTGCGCGACAAGGCAATGGGGTTCGAGCGCGCGCTGTGGAACTGCCAGCAATATCCGCGACCGGATGCCAGGCAGTGCATGAAGCGGCAGGCGGTGCCCACGACGACGCCGGTGCCCGCCGCCACTCCTTCCCCGGTCGCCACCCCGCGCGGTCCCGAGACGCTGGACGGCGTGCGTCGCAAGCCCGACGCGCCTGCCGTGGCGCCGCCGGCGCTGGTGAAGACGAACTGAAGTTCCGTCACCCCCAGGCTTGTCCGGAAGTCCGCTGGGCCGCTTTCTCGCCCTCCGGCGTTCTCGCGGGAGAATGGATACCGGGACGAGCCCGGCATGACGAGAATGCGGCTTACTTGCCGAAGCCGAAGACGTCCTGGTGGAAGCGTCCGTCGGCGATCATGCGCTCCAGCCACGCCGATCCCTGGGCGTGCTCGTCGCCGACCTGCTGCATCTGTGTGCGGATCAGCGTGTCGCGCACCGCCGGCGCCATGAACTTGCCGTCGCCGCACAGATAGATCGACGCGCCCGCCTGCAGCGCGCGCCATACCGCTTCCTGCTGCGCGAACAGCGCGTCCTGCACGAAGCGCCACGGGTGGGTCTCGACCGCGGAGAAGGCCAGGTGCAGGTCGACGATCCCGTCCGCCTGCCACCGCTCCATCTCCTCGCGGCAGAACCAATCGTGGTCGGGATGGCGGCAGCCGAAGAACAGGAGGTTGCGCGCCACCTCCTGCCCCGCCGCCGCCTGCGCGCTGCGCTCCTGGAGGAAGCCGCGCAGCGGGGCGAAGCCGGTTCCGGGGCCGATCAGGATCATCGGCACCGACGCGTCGGCGGGCGGCGCGAAGGGCGGGTTGGGCCGGCGGACATAGCCGAATACGTGATCCCCCGAAGCCACGCCCTGCATGTATCCCGACGCGAAGCCGCGATGCTCGCCCAGGCCCGACCAGGCGGGCGCCGCCATCGTGCCGACGATCAGGTCGGCGACGTCCGCCGACACCAGCGGCGAGGAGGCGATCGAGTAGAAGCGCGGTGCGATCGCGGGCGACAGGTCGACGAAGGCGTCGAGCGACAGCTCCGCCGCCGGATGCGCGTCGAGCAGGTCGAGCAGGCTGGTCCGCTTCGCCGCCACCCGTGCGTCGTAATCCGCCTCGATCACCGCCAGCCCTTCGCGGGTGTGCGGGCAGCGGGTATGCGCGGCGAGGTGCGCCACCGCGCGGCGCGGTGCGGCGTCGGACAGCTCGACGAAGTCGGTCAGCAACTGCCGCACCGTCACCGTCTGCCCCACCGGCAGGTGGCGGAAGCGGCCACCCTGCGCCTCGACGCGGACCTGCGCCGCGGCATCCACTCCCAGCCGCTCGACCGCGCGATCGACCAGATCGGGCCGATTGCGCGCGTACACGGCGACGTGATCGCCGGTGTGATACGCCTGCCCCTCGGGCAACCGCACGCGGATCAGCCGGGTCGACGGGCGCGGCGGCTCCTTCTCGAAGTTCCACAGGCCGTCGGCAGGCCGGACGAGCTCGTCGTTGGCGACGATCTCCAGCCGCTGCGCATGCTCCGGCAATGCCAGCGCGCGGGTCGCCGCGGCGTCGATCGGCGTCAGCGTCAGTGCGGCCTTGGCGGCCGGTTCCGCCGCCGCGCCGAGCGCCGTCCACAGCGCCCGCACGAACGCGGCCACGGCGCCGTCGAAATCGCCCTGCCCGTCCGCCTCGGCCCGCGGCACCAGCAGGGTGGCGCCTGCCCGCTCCACCGCGGCGGCGACGCGCTTGGGGAAGCTCTGGTAATTGGGCCATTGCGAATTGCCGATGCCGAGTACGGCGACCCGCGCGCCCGACCAGTCCGCGTCGTCGAAGGCACCGGCGTCCAGCGCGCGTTCCACTGCGGTGGCGCTGTCGGGCGCGCGACCGTTGTACGTGGCGGTGACGAGGACGATCACCTTGTCCTGCGGGGCCGCCCCGCCCTTGAAGCTCTCGTCCATCGACCGGACCACCACGTCGAAGCCGTCCGCGCGCGCCCGGTCGGCGATCTCCTCGGCGATGTCGCGCGCCGTGCCCAGCGACGAGCCGTAGAGGACAGCGAACTGCTGGCCCGACCCGGCGACGGCGGCCACCACTGCCTGCTCGGTCGCATGGTCCTCCTGCCTGACCGACAGCCGCTCGTGCGGCTGGCGCAGGCGGATGCGCATGGAGAAATCGTCGGGCTTGATCGACAGCGTCTCCTTGATGCGCAGCTTGTAGCTGTGCGGGTCGCTGATCGCGAAACGGCGCAGCAGCATCGCCATCGCGATCTTCGCCTCCACCATCGCGAACTGGCGGCCGATGCAGGCGCGCTCGCCATTGCCGAACGGCTTGTAGGCATGCGGATGCCGCTCCGCCTCCGCGTGCGGCAGCCAGCGGTCGATGTCGAATTCGTCCGGGTCGCTCCACACCGAGGGGAAGCGGTGGACGCCCGGCGTGAAGACGTTGATCGGCCGGTCCCTGCGCATCACGTACCGGCCGCCGATCACCTGGTCCTCGAACGGCGCGACGCTGAACGACGGCGCGGTCGGCCACAGCCGCAGCGCCTCCTTCAGGATGCGCTCGATCACCTCCAGCTTCGCGACCTGCGCATAGTCGGGCCGCGTGTCGCCGGGCAGCACGCGATCGACCTCGGCATAGGCCTGCGCCAGCACGGCGGGATTGCGCAGCAGATAGGCGAAGGCGAACGTCAGCATGCCCGACGTCGTCTCGTGCCCGGCGATCAGGAAGGTGAGCACCTGGTAGCGGATGTTGAGGTCGTCCAGCCCCTCGCCCGTCTCCGGATCGACCGCGGTGAGCATGAGGTTCAGGAGGTCGCGGCCCTCGCCGGGCGCGGCGCGCCGCTCCGCGATGATGCCGTCGACCAGCGCGTTCATCTCCGCGATGTCCGCCTCGTACTGCGCCACCGCCTTGCGCGCGAACCGCTGCTGTATCGGCAGCCGCGTGATCGTGCTCAGCGCCTCCGACAGCGCACGCCCGAGCGCCAGCAGGAAGCTGTCCAGCTCCTCGCGCTCGAATGAGTTGAAGCGGTGGCCAAAGCCGGCGATCGCGATCGAATCCAGCGTCAGCCGCGTCATGTCGTCGGCGACGTGGACGTCGGTGCCCGCGGCGCGCTCCCACTTGGCGACCAATTGGTCGCACACCTCGACGATCATGTCGAAATATCCGCGCATCGCCCGGTTGGAGAAGGCGGGCAGCAGGATGCGGTGCGCCTTGCCCCAGTTCGGCTCCTCGCTGAACGCGGTGAACAGCCCGTCGCCGGCGAACTTGCGCACCACGCGCAGCCCCGGCCCCGGCATCTTGCGAAAGCGGGTCTCGTCGCTCAGCTCGGCGACGAGGTCGGGATCGGTGACGAACAGCGACACGCGACTGCCGAAGCGCAGCTTGAAGATGCCTTCCGGCATATCGCGGCTGACGTTCAGCAGGTGGCCGACCAGGCCCGATCGCGCGATCTGGTGCAGGTGCCCGACGACGGGCAGGCCCGGCGGGGCGGGAACGGTGTAGCGGGTCGCCATGGGGCCTCTCCTCTTCGCGCGTCGTTGCAACACACGGCCGCCGCGGACGCAAGTTGCCGCGACGGAAGGCTGGCGGCGCGCGCCCTGGCGGCGTAAACAGCCGGGATGATGCTTCGTCGCCTCTTCCCGCTTGTCGTCCTGTCGATCGCCGCCCCAACGATGGCGTCGCCCGCACCGGTGCAGGATGCCGCGACCGATCCGAAGTGCGCGACCGTGCGTCCCGCCTTTCCCGCCGGCTTCGGCGGGTGGAGCACGCGCGCGCCGCTGGCCGCCGGGCGCGCGCCGCGTAACGCGCCGGTACTGGCGGTCGGGCGCGGCGTCGACCTGTCGCTGCATCCGCTGGCGCAGGTGCAGCCGGTCGCCGCCTGGGGCCGGGAGGCGGCGGCGGACAGCAGCGCCGGGCTGGCCATGTTCCAGGTCGCCCGCGCCGGCACCTATCGCGTCGCGCTGGGCAATGCTGCCTGGATCGACGTGGTGCGTGCCGGCCGGTCGCTGCCGTCGAGCGCGCACGGCCACGGTCCTGCCTGCACCGGCATCCGCAAGATCGTCGACTTCCGCCTGACGCCCGGCCGCTACGTCCTGCAACTGTCGGGCAGCGCCGCCGCCGCGCTGCCGGTGCTGATCGCGCGGTCGGAGGCGTGATGCTGCTGGCGCTGGCGCTCGCGGCCGCCCAGGTCGCCCCTCCCGCCCCGGTTCCCTCGCCTTCGCCGACCGCGGCGGTGCAGAAGGTGACGCTCGCCACCGAGGCGGGACCGATCACCATCGCGGTAGAGATCGAGCGCGCGCCCGTCACCGCGGCCAATTTCCTGCGCTACGTCGACCAGAAGAAGCTGGACGGCGTCGCTTTCTACCGGGCGATGAACCTGGCTCCCGGCTACGGCCTGGTACAATTCGGCACCCGCAACGATCCCAGGCGCACGCTGCCGCCGATCGCGCACGAGCCGACGGCGAAGACCGGCCTCAGCCACGTCGACGGCGCGATCTCCATGGCGATGGCGAAGCCCGGCACGGCGGCGGGGGACTTCTTCGTCGTGGTCGGCGACATCAAGACGATGGATGCGAGCGCTGCCGACCCGGGCTTCGCCGTCTTCGGTCGCGTCCTGGAGGGCATGGATGTGATCCGGCGCATCATGGCCAGCCCGACGTCGCCGACGCTGGGCGAAGGCGTGATGAAGGGTCAGATGCTCGCCCCCGTCGTGAAGGTCGCGACGGCACGGCGGGTGCCGTGATTTGCGAACCGCGCGTCCGGCCGTCTGAGGCTCTGGCGGCTCGAGCGGCGAGCGCCTACACTCCGGCCGGAAGGAGAAGTCCGTGACCACCCCCCTCTCCGGCCGCACCGACTGGACCGCTATCGGTGCCGAGCAGCTGGCGGACGTCGTCGCGCTGCGCCGCGCGATCCATGCCGAGCCGGAAGTGGGGCTGCACTGCCCCCGCACCACGCAGAAGGCGAAGGCGGCGCTGGCCGGATTGCCGCTGGAGATCCACGATTCGACCTCCACCACCGGCTTCGTCGCGATCCTGCGCGGCGGGCGCAGCGGCGGCGCGGGATCGAACGGGCGCACGGTGCTGCTGCGCGGCGACATGGATGCGCTGCCGATGACGGAGGAGACCGGCCTGCCCTTCGCCTCCACCATCCCCGGTGCGATGCATGCCTGCGGCCACGACGCGCATACGGCCATGCTGTTCGGCGCCGCCAAGGCACTGTGCGCGCGGCGCGAGGAGCTGTCGGGCACGATCGTCTTCATGTTCCAGCCGGGCGAGGAAGGCCACCACGGCGCGCGCCACATGATCGCCGACGGCCTGCTCGACATCGCGCGGCCCGAGGCGGCGTTCGCGCTGCACATCTCGCCCAACGCCCCGGCGGGCGTCTTCGTCAGCCGCGAGGGCGCGCTGCTCGCCTCCACGGACACGGTGCTGGCGACCATCCGCGGCAAGGGCGGCCACGCCGCGATGCCGCACGACGCGGTCGATCCGGTCCCGGTGGCGTGCTCCATCGTCACCGCGCTGCAGCAGCACGTCGCGCGGCGCGTGCCGGTTGCCGACCCGGCGGTGCTGACGATCACGCAGATCCACGCCGGCTCCTCGCACAACATCATCCCCGACACGGTGCAGATCATGGGCACGCTGCGCACGCTGTCGGAGACGACGCGGGGCGAGATGCGCGCCGCCTTCGTCCGCATCGCGGAGGGCATCGCCGCCGCGCACGGCTGCACCGCGGAATGCGGGCTGGAGGAAGGCTATCCGGTCACGATGAATGATCCGCGCGCCACCGCGCTGATGCGCGGCATCGCGGGCGAGCTGTCGGGCGAGCGGGGCTGGTCCGTCATGCCCTCGCCGATGATGGGCGGAGAGGATTTCAGCTACGTGCTGCGCGAGGTGCCGGGCGCCATGGCCTTCATCGGCGTCGCGCCCCCTGGCAGCGACCCGCGCACCAACCCGCCGCTCCACAATACGCGGATGATGATCGACGAGGAGGTGATGGCCACCGGCGTCGCGATGCACTGCGCTGTGGCGGAACGGTTTTTGGAGAACGGCCTCGACTGACACCGCGACCGGAACGTCGGCGACCGCGCGGCTGCGGGCGGCGACGCGCGACGCGCACGACGCGGTGGACGCCGCATTCGGCGGCTTCGATCTTCGCGACGTGTTCGCCTATCGCGCGTTCCTGACCGCCCACGCGCGCGCGCTGCCGGGAGCGGAGGAGCGGATGCGGCGGCTTTCCTTCGCGGGCATGCTGCCGCCCCGCACGCCGTTGCTGGCGGCGGACCTCGCGGCGCTGGGCGGGGTGATGCCGCGGCGGTTGCCGCTCCCCGCGGGCGATGACGCGGCGGCATGGGGCACGCTCTACGTCGTGGAAGGGTCGCGGCTGGGCGGCGCCATGCTGGCGCGCGCGGTTCCGGCGGCGCTGCCGGCCGCCTATCTCGGCGCGGTGCATCCCCCCGGTCAGTGGCGCGCGATCCGCGCCGCGATCGACCGCGCCGGCGTCGGGCAGGACGCGGACTTCGAGGACCGGATGGTCGCCGGAGCGCTGCAGACCTTCGCGCTCTACGCCGCCGCCAGCCGGAGCGGCTGAGGCGGCGCTTCAGCCTTCCTCGATCGGCGCGGTCAGCACCGCGCGCAGGCCGGGTTCGTTGTCGCGATAGTCGACCGTACCGTCGATCCGCTGGACCACCGCGCGCATCATGCGGCTGCCGAAGCCCTCCGTGGTCGTCGCCTTGCCGACGCCCTGGTCGGCGACGACGAGGCGCAGGCGGTTCAGATGCTGGTCCAGCGACACGGCGATCGGCCCGGTAGAGCCGGGATAGGCGTATTTGGTGGCGTTGATGACCAGTTCCGCCGCGATCAGCCCGATGTTCACGGCCCGGTCGGTGGGGATCAGCACGGGCGCGAGATCCGTCGTCATCGCCCGCGCCCAACCGTCGCCGAGCGACGTCTTCAGGTCGTCCAGCAGTTCGGCCAGGTAGCGGCTGAGGTCGATCGTCTCGATCTGGTCGTCGCGATACAGCCGGCGATGCACCAGCGCCACCGCGGACAGCCGCGACCGCGCCTCGGTCAGCTGATCGGCGACGGTGCCCGGTCCCGCGTCGCGCGCCTGGATCGACAAGAAGGAGGAGACGAGCTGGAGGCTGTTCTGCACGCGGTGATCCACCTCGCGCATCAGCAGGTCCTTCTGCGCCAGCGCCGCGTCCTTCTCCGCCACGGTGGCGGAGAGTTCGGCGTTCAGTCGCCGCAGTTCGCCGGCGTCGCGCGTCTCGCGCAGCAGGCGGCGCAGGCGATGCGCCGCCTCCACCTGCTCCAGCGTCCAGCGGCGCGAGCGGCCACGCACGAGCTCCCGCCAGCTCTCGAAGGAGGCGCGCGGTCGCAGCTGCTCGGCGGGATCGTGCGGCACCGCCTTGTGCGGGTTGCCGGCCCATTCCACTTCCTCGACCTGCTCGGCACGCAGCCACAGCAGCGTCGCGTCGCCCACGCGGAAGGCGAGCACGCCTGCCACCGTGCCGAATGCCGCCGCGTCGGGCCAGTCGCGCCTCAGCTCGCGGCTGGCGAGCACCGTGCTTTCGTCGCGGCGCTCGATCCAGCGCGCGAAGGCCACCATCGCCGCCGCGGGCGGAACGTGGCCGATGGCGGTTGCCTCCCCGCCGCGGATCAGAGCAAAGCCGTCCGCGTCGAACATGCGGCGCAATTCCTCGCCGCGAGTGTCCACCACCTGCTCGATCCCCGGAGCGGCAAGCAGCAGCGGGCGCAGCGCATCCTCCTCCGCGCGCAGCGACAGCCGTTCGCGATAGGTCGCCGCCTCCTCCTTGGCGCGGATCTGCCGCGCCAGGTCCCCCGCCAGGGCCGCGGCGATGCTGCGCGCCTCGCGCGGGATCGCACGCGGGCTATGGTTATGGCAGGCGATCAGGCCCCACAGCACCCCCTCGGTCACGATCGAGATGGACGCGGACGCCGCCACGCCCATGTTGGCGAGGTATTGGAGGTGGATCGGCGAGACGCTGCGGATCGCGACGTCGGACAGGTCGGTCAGCTCGAACCCGGCGGGCCGAAGGACCGCGGGCGTATAGCTCGCGTCCGGGATCACGCGGGTGCGATTGCGGACATAGAGCGCGCGCGCCTGCCGCGGGATGTCCGATGCGGGGAAGTGATGGTGCAGGAAGCTGCCGAGTGCCGGATCGCGATCCTCCGCCACCACGCAGCCGGCATCGTCGTCGCGAAAGCGGTAGATCATCACCCGGTCGAAGCCGGTCAGCTCGCGGAACGCCACCGCCGCGCGCTCGCACAGCGCGGCCAGCGTGCCGGACCGGTCGAAACCGGCCCCCACCGCGTCGAGCCAGGCGAGCGTCCGCCCGGCATGGCGGGTGCCGTCGTCCGCCGGCTCCAGTTCGGCCAGGACGTGCTGGCCCGACCGGTGGATCGCCACCTCGTACCCCGCCACCGGCGCACCCACGACGGTGCCGCCCGGCCCCACCGGCATGGCGTCGAGCAGCGCGCCCACGTCCTGTCCCAGCAGGTCGGCCAGCGACCGGCCGAGCCAGTCGTCCCCCAACCGCGCCTCCAGCTCACCGGCGCCCGCCACCACCGTCAGCGACGCCGCGTCCGCGACCAGCAGCAGGCCATGCGGCTGGATCGCGCCGGGGATGTGGATCGGCTCGCGATCGCAGGCGGTAAGATCGAGCGTCGGATCGACGTCGGGATGCGTGGCCATCGACGAGGCTATGGCAGTATCGATGGCCCATCACAATCACCTCGGGCGCTTCATCCATGTTATATTTTGTGGACCGGGCACCGGGCTCCACTGCACCCGGTAGCGGAGCGATGCGGCGATACGTGCACGGGAAAGGAAGCCGGCGACGAGCTTGTCGTATGGGTAGCGCGGCGCCGTTCGCCGAGCCTGCACCAAAGGTGTTCGACGAGGTCGCCGCAAGATCAGCAGGAGACGAGGCGAACCCGCGCCGCCGATCCGCCGTGGAGCTTGCTCGTGCGGTCGCAAGGGAGTGCCGCGCCTATGCCAGCGCCCAATCGATCGTGCCCCGGCCGTGCGCGGCGAGAAAGGCGTTCGCCTGCGAGAACGGCCGGCTGCCGAACCAGCCCCGATAGGCTGCGAGGGGAGAGGGATGCGGGGCGGCGAGCACCAGGTGCCGCCCGCCCGCCGCCACGCCCGGCACGAACGCCGCCTTCTTCTGCGCCGGCGCCCCCCACAGCAGGAACACGCTCGGCGCCGCCCGCGCCGCCACCGCACGGATGGCGGCATCGGTCAACGCCTCCCACCCGCGTCCGCGGTGCGAGGCGGGGCGGCCCGCCTCCACCGTCAACACGTCGTTCAGCAGCAGCACGCCCTGACGCGCCCAATGGTCGAGATGCCCGTGCGCCGGCGGGGCGTGGCCCAGGTCCGCGGCCAATTCGCGGTGGATGTTGCGCAGGCTGGGCGGCACCTTCACCCCCGGCTGGACGGAGAAGCTGAGCCCGTGCGCCTGTCCCGCGCCATGGTACGGGTCCTGCCCCAGGATCACCACACGCACATCGGGCAGCGGGGTCAGCGCCAGCGCGCGGAACCGCTCCGCCGCGGGTGGATAGATCGCGCGACCCGCCGCCTCCGCCGCCGCGGCGTGATGCCGGGCGGCGGTGACCGCCGCGCCGTGGTACACCTCGTCGAGCGCGTCGTGCCACGACGGGTCGATCCGGCCCCACGCGTCGTCCATCGCCGCCTCAGCGGGCGGCATAGGCCTTCACCAGGTCGGTCAGGTAGTCGCGCCCCTTGTACAGGACGTCGACGCGGATGCGCTCGTTCAGGCCGTGGATGCCGTTGCCGTCGGGATCGATCATCAGCCCCGGCACGCCATAGACCGGAATGCCCGCGGGCGCGACGTGGACCGCGTCGGTGCCGCCGGGCAGCATCGTCGGCGTGAAGGGAACGCCCGGGAAATACTTGCGCGCCAGGGTCTGCGCCGGGCCGACCACCGCCTGCGTCAGCGTGACCGGCGGAGCGACGGGTCGGTCGGGCGGCACGCGGGTCAGCTTGATCTTCGGATCGCCGATCGCCTGCGCCAGCGCCTGCTCGGTGCTGTCGTAGCTCTCGCCCGGGATCACGCGGCAGTTGATGTTGGCGCCGGCGCGCTGGGGCAGCGCGTTGTTGGCGTGCCCGCCGTCCAGCAGCGTCGCGACGCAGGTGGTGCGCAGCATGGTGAACAGGTCGGGATCACGCGACAGCAACGCATCCGCCGCCGCGTCCTGCGGGTTCGCCAGCAGCCGCGTCATCGCCGCCCCGGCCTCTCCGCCGCGCTGCCTGGCCGCATTGGTCAGGAACGCGCGCGTCGCGTCGTTCAGGCGGACCGGAAAGCGATAGGCGCGCACCTTCTCCAGCGCGTCGGCCAGCTCGTAGATCGCATTGTCCGGCCGCGGGCGCGAGGAATGGCCGCCGGGGTTCGTCGCCTCGATGCGGAAGTTCTGCACCGCCTTCTCGCCCGCCTGGATCGCGACCAGTTCGGGCTTGCCCTCCGCGTTCAGCCGCCCGCCGCCACCCTCGTTCAGCGCGAACTCGGCGGCGATCAGCTCGGGTCGGTTCTTCGCCAGCCACTCCGCGCCGTTGAAGGCGTAGGTGGTCTCCTCGCCACAGGTCAGCGCCAGCTTCACCGTCCGCTTCAGCTTCGTGCCGTCCTTGCGGAAACGGGCCAGCATGTCGGTGAAGATCGCCGCCTGCGCCTTGTCGTCGTAGGTGCCGCGCCCGTAGAAATATCCCCCCTCCTCGATCAGCGTGAACGGATCGCGGGTCCAGTCCTCGCGCTTGGCCTCGACCACGTCGATGTGCGCCAGCAGCAGGATCGCCTTCGCCTTGGAATCGGTACCGGGCAGCACCGCCACCAGGCCGCCGTCCTTGGGATGCGCGGGATCGGCGAAGGCGGTGAGCTCCTCGTCCCTGAACCCCGCCGCCTTCAGCCGCACGGCCATCTTCGCCGCGGCGTCGGTGCAGCTGCCGTTCGACAGCGCGGTGTTGGTCTCGACCAGCTCCTTGTAGAGCGCGCGGAAGGCAGTCTGGTCTGGCCGCTGCTGCGCCTGTGCCGTTCCCGCCGCCAGGAGCGCGGCCAGCGCGATCATCCTCTTCATCGCGATCCCCTTTTTTCCGCGTCGCCGCGGATGTTCCACAGCGACGGCGCTACGGCAAGCGGCGGACGAAAAAGAGCCCGGTGCGTTGCCGCACCGGGCGTCAAGTGTCGTCCGCAGGAGGAACGTCGGTGGGCGGCGGGCCGGGTGCCCGCCGCCGAACGGGTCAGTAATTGTAGGCGCGTTCGCCGTGCTCGTTGATGTCCAGGCCCTCGGCCTCGACTTCCTTCGACGGGCGCAGGCCGACCGTGGCCTTCAGGCCGAGGAACAGCAGCGCGGAGACGCCGCCCGACAGCACCAGCGTCAGCACGACGGCCTTGATCTGCGTCCACACCTGGCCGGCCATGTCGTAGGTGCCGGTGACGGAGGGGAATTGCGTGTAGTCGAACCATCCCTGGCCGCCGAGCGCCGGATCGGCGACGATACCGGTCCCGATCGCGCCGATGATGCCGCCGACGCAGTGGATGCCGAAGACGTCCAGCGTGTCGTCGTAGCCCAGCTTGTTCTTCACCGCCGTCACGAAGAAGAAGCAGACGGCGGAGGCGGCGAAGCCGAGCAGGATCGACGTCATCGGCGCGGCGAACCCGGCCGCCGGCGTGATCGCAACGAGTCCGGCGACCGCGCCGGAGACCCCGCCCAGCAGCGACGGCTTCTTGTGCACCACTTGCTCAATCACGGCCCAGGCGACCGCCGCCGCCGCGGTGGCGACGAAGGTGTTGATGAAGGCGAGCGCGGCGACGCCGTTCGCCTCCAGGTTGGAGCCGGCATTGAAGCCGAACCAGCCGATCCACAGCAGCGAGGCGCCGATCATCGTCATCGTCAGCGAGTGCGGCGGCATCGGCTCCTGCTTGTAGCCGGTGCGCTTGCCGATCACGAGGCAGCCCACCAGCCCGGCGATGCCGGCATTGATGTGGACCACGGTGCCGCCCGCGAAGTCGAGCGCGCCCCAGCCGTACAGCAGCCCCGTGTCGGTGGGCGCATCGGCGAGGAAGTCCGGACCCGCCCAATACCAGACCATGTGCGCCATCGGAAAATAGACGATGGTCAGCCACAGGACGGTGAAGATGATGAGCGGGGTGAACTTCACCCGCTCCGCGAACGCGCCGACGATCAGCGCGGGCGTGATGCAGGCGAAGGTCATCTGAAAGGCGACGAAGGCGTATTCAGGAATGTAGACGTTGTTCGAGAAGGTCGCGGCGTAGGTCGATGCGCTGACGCCGGCCAGAAACATCTTGCTGAGCCCGCCGACGAAGCTGTTGCCGCTGGTGAAGGCCATGGAATAGCCCCAGCTGACCCAGACGAGGCTGGCGACGCAGACGATCGTCAGCACCTGCATCAGCACCGACAGCATGTTCTTGGTGCGGACGAGACCGCCGTAGAATAGCGCGAGCCCCGGCACCGACATCATCAGCACCAGTGCGGCGCTGATGAGCATCCAGGTCGTGTCGCCCTTGTTCACCATCGCGCCCATCGCCTCCGCGGCCGGTGCGCGCACGGGACCACCCGTCTGCGCCAGCGCCGGCAGGGCCACCGTCGCCGCGATGCCGGCGCCGATCGCGCCGGCGATGTTCGTCATCTGCTTCATCACCACCCCCTTCAAAGCGCCGTGTCGTCGGTTTCGCCCGTGCGGATGCGCACCGCCTGGCCGACGTCGAGGACGAAGATCTTGCCGTCGCCGATCGCGCCGGTGTTGGCCGAGGACTGGATCGCCTCGACCACACGGTCGGCCACGTCGCTGGGGCAGACGATCTCGATCTTGATCTTCGGCACCATGTTCGTGCTGTACTCGGCGCCGCGATAGATCTCGGTCTGGCCCTTCTGCCGGCCGAAGCCCTTCACTTCGGACACGGTCATTCCGGCGATACCGACCGTGGTGAGCGCCTCGCGCACCTCGTCCAGCTTGAACGGTTTGATGATGGCAATGACGAGCTTCATTGCGCCCCCTTTCGCTTGTCCCGTGAGCGTCTTCGCAACAGGCGTGCCAAATGCTGCGCAGAGGCGGGGAGGCTGCGCGTTCGTTACACTTGCGTTAATTGTTGGGCAGGACGACGGCGGCGTGCCCGAAAATCAGGCAGCGTCGAGGATCGCTCGAGCGGCTGCCTCGTCGTCCTCGTCCACCATCACGCGCACGGGGATCAGCAGCCACGATCCGTCGGCGATGCTGGCACTGCCGTCGAACGCGACCGCGTCGATCCCCTCGCTCTCCAGCCGGCCGACGAGGATATTGGCGAGATTGCGGTCGTAGCGGCCGAGCTCGACGAGGCTCATCGGGCGACCGGCACGGTCGGGTTGCGCACCGGCAGCCCGTCGATGCTGGTCGTGCGCACCGCGTATTTGGCGAAACGCACGGGATCGCCATGCTTCTCGTGATACTTGCTCAGCGTCTCGCGCTCGCGCTCGAACGCCATCAACGGCACACCCCAGCCGCACGAAGTCTGCACCTGGTCGATCGTGACGACGAAGATCTGCCGCGTGCCCGGCAGGAGCGCGAAGTGCCCGGCCAGCGCCCCCCAGTCGTCGTCCTGCGGCAGCACGGGCCGTCCGCGGCCATAGATGCGGAAGATCAGCGCCGGATTGTCGAAGGCGCAGAACATGATCGTGATGCGCCCGTCGGCGAGGAGGTGCGCATTGGTCTCGTTCCCCGACCCGGCGACATCGAGATACGCGACGGTGCGATCGTCGAGGATGCGGAAGCTGTCCATGCCCTTCGGGCTGAGGTTGATCCGCGTTCCTTCCGCAGCGGTGGCGACGAAGAACACCGGCTGCCTCGCCACGAAGGCGCGGTGCTCGGGCGTGAGCGCGGGAAAGAATTCGGCCATGGAACATGCCTCGCGTTGACGCGCATGAGCGGGTTCGGGGCATGAGACACGATCCCGTGGCTTCGGGCAAGCGCAAGCCCTCGCCAACCCCCGGCAGCGACCGCGATCCGCGCCCGTCCCCCCGGTTCGGCAAGCGGACGGGTATCGAACCTAGGCCGCCTGTCGCGCGTGGCGGGCGAGCAGGCCGCCGAGCCGTTCGTCGATGATCGCCTCCGCCTCCGCGACGATCCGGTCGACCAGGTCCTTTACCGTCGGCACGTCGTGGATCAGACCCTGCACCATGCCGGCGGACCAGATGCCGTCGTCGGTGTCGCCGCGCTCCATCGCCGCGACGCCGCGCTTTCCGGCGACGAGATGCTGCACATCCTCGAACTTCGCGCCGCCCTTCATGGCGCCGGCCCGCTCGATCGCGACCACCTCCTCGCTGACCCGGTTCTTCATCACTCGCGCGCTGTTGTGCAGCGTGCGGAAGATGAGGTCGGTCTGCCGCTCGTCGTTGGCGACCATCCGTTCCTTGAAGCTGTCCGCGATCTGCGCCTCCTGCGTCACGCAGAAGCGCGTACCCATGTTGATGCCGTCCGCACCCAGCGCCAGCGCGGCGACCAGCCCGCGGCCGTCGGCGAACCCGCCCGATGCCAGCATCGGCACCGTCACCTTGTCGGCGGCGGCCGGGATCAGAATCAGGCCGGGGATATCGTCCTCTCCCGGGTGGCCGGCGCACTCGAAGCCGTCGATGCTGATCGCGTCGACGCCCATCCGCTCCGCGGACAGCGCGTGGCGGACCGCGGTGCACTTATGGATCACCTTCACGCCGTGCGCCTTGAAGTCGTCCACGTGTTCCTTGGGCTTGTAGCCCGCGGTCTCGACGATCTTCACGCCCCCTTCGATGATGGCGCGACGGTACTCGGCGTAGGGTGGCGGGTTGATCGTCGGCAGGATCGTCAGGTTCACGCCGAACGGCTTGTCGGTCAGGTCGCGGGTGCGCCGGATCTCGCGCGCCAGTTCCTCGGGCGTGGGCTGCGTCAGCGCGGTGACGAAGCCGAGCGCGCCCGCGTTGGCGACCGCGGCGACCAGCGGCGCCTTGCCGACCCACTGCATCCCGCCCTGCGCGATCGGATGCTCCACGCCGAACGCCTCGGTGAACCGCGTCTTCAGCATTCGCCCTCTCCCTCATTCCGTAACTCTTGTTATGCCGCCTCGTCGCTGCGCGCAAGCACCGCCTAGCGCAGCACCTGTCCGCCCGAGCGCGGGCGCACCTGAGGCTGCTCGCGATAGTCGACGTCGCTCCAGTCGAGCGCGGCGAACTCCTGCCGGCGCGGACCCAGATAGCCGAACAGGAAGGCGGCCACCTTGCGCATCTGTATTTCCTCCGCTCCCTCGGTGATGCGATAGCGGCGATGGTGGCGGTAGATGTGCTCGAACGGCTTGTGCCGCGAATAGCCGATGCCGCCGTGCACCTGCATTGCCCGGTCCGCCGCCTCGCAACACAGTCGGTTTGCCCAGTAATTGCACATGCTCACCTTGTCGGAGAGCGCCTTTTCCACCTGGTGGTGCGGCATCTGGTCCATCTGCCAGGCGGTCTTGCGGATCAGCAGCCGCAGCATTTCCGCCTGCGTGGCCAACTCCACCAGCGGGAACTGGATCGCCTGGTTACGCGCCAGGTCCTCGCCGAAGGGCTGTCGCTGGCGGGCATAGCGGACCGATTCCTCGATGCAGTAGCTCGCCGCGCCCAGGCTCGACGCGGCCTGCCGGATCCGGTTCTCGTGCACGAAGGCCTGCGCGACAGGCAGGCCGTTCTCCTTCTCGCCGAAGATCGCAGCTTCCGGCACCCACACGTCGGTGAAGCTGACGCGCGGGTGGTCGCTCGGCATGTTGAAGGTCCAGAGATATTCCTCCACCTTCACGCCGGGATCGTCGCAGGGGACGAGGAAGCAGGTGATGCCCTTCGCCGCGCCGTCCTCCCCGCTGGTCCGCGCGAACAGGGCGCAGTGCGTCGCGACGTGCATTCCCGTCGTCCACATCTTCTCGCCGGTCAGGCGATAGCCGGCAACGCCGTCGCGCTCCTCCGGCACGCCGCGCGTCTCCATGTGCGTCGCGTCCGACCCGTGGCGCGGCTCGGTCAGGCCGAAGGTGACGCGGCGGGTGCCGTCCAGCGTGCCGGCGATGAACTCGGTCCTTTGCGCCTCCGTGCCGAAATCGTCGAACATCTTGGCGAAGGGATTGTTGGCCACGATGGAATGCTCGGTCTGCAGATCGTTGTGCAGGCCCAGGCCCTTGGCGGCGAGATACTCGCGGATCACGCACATCCACAGGTTCGATCCGCCGCGCCCGCCGAACTTGGGATCCATCGCGAAGCGCAGGTGACCCGCCTTGTCGGCGCGCCGCTTCGCCTCGCGCATCAGCTCCTCCCACTCGTGGCGGGGAAGCCCGCCGTTCTCGAAGTCGGTGCGCGCATATTCGCGGCGGTGGTCGAAAAAGCGGACGTTGTCGTCCGCCTGCTCCAGCGGCCGGATTTCCGCGTCGATGAAGCGGTCCAGCTCGGACAGATAGTCCAGCAGGTCCTGCGGCAAGGCGAAGTCCATCTGCCCTCTCCCAATTAAGTCGAGTCTTTTAACTGGCGTAGCGCGCCCGGCTGTGATGTACCACTGCCAATGACGGAGAGGCTGTCGAGGGACGGGATCGCGGCGCGGCTGGCGGCGCTGCCGCTGGGCGGCGCGATCGAGGACGTTTCCCTGCTGACAGGTGGGGCGAGCATGGAGACCTGGGCGTTCCGCGCCGGCGACGATGCGCTGATCCTGCGTCGGCGCGGCGCGTCGGCGGACGATCATCCCGGCCGCAAGCCGCCGCTGGAGCGCGAGGCCGCGGTCATCGCGGCGGCGGTCGCCGGAGGCGTGCCCGCTCCGCACGTCGTCCACGTCTGCACGCCTGCCGAGGGACTGGGCGAGGCCTATGTGATGCGCCGCGTCGCCGGCGAGACGCTGGGCCGCCGCATCGCGCACGACGCTGCGTTCGCGCCC
This sequence comes from Sphingomonas corticis, assembly GCF_012035195.1. Taxonomy (GTDB): domain Bacteria; phylum Pseudomonadota; class Alphaproteobacteria; order Sphingomonadales; family Sphingomonadaceae; genus Sphingomonas; species Sphingomonas corticis. The sequence continues at coordinate 309,751 of NZ_JAAVJH010000005.1, read as the reverse complement.
GCCCGTGCGCGGCTGGCGCGCCAGTGCGGCGAGGCACTGGCCCGCATCCATGCTGTGCCGCCCCCGGTGGGACTGGAGACGCTGGATGCGGGGACCACGCTCGCGAATTACGAGGAGAGCTGGCGCGCATCGGGAGCGGCACGCCCCACGATCGATGCGGCGTTCCGCTGGCTGGAGCGCCGACTGCCGCCCGCGGGCGGGGAAGCGCGGCTGGTCCACGGCGATTTCCGCAACGGCAACCTGATGGTCGATGCCGACCGCGGGCTCGCCGCCGTGCTCGACTGGGAACTCGCGCATCTCGGCGATCCGGCGGAGGACCTCGGCTGGATCTGCACCAACAGCTGGCGCTTCGGCTGCCCGCGCCGGCGCGTCGGCGGGTTCGGCGACCTCGCCGACCTTCTGGCCGGATACGAGGCGGCGGGCGGCGAGCCGATCGACCCCGTGCGGGTCGATTTCTGGCAGATGATGGGCAGCCTGAAATGGGGCGTCATGACGACGATGATGCACGCCCGCTTCGCCGCCGATCCCGCCGCCGGACCGGAACGGGGTGTGATCGGCCGGCGGCTGAGCGAGGCGGAGGCAGATATCGTCGCGATCATCGAACGGAGCGTGCGATGCTGACCCACCCGACCGCGCAGGCCCTGATCGACGGCGTCGCGCGCTGGCTGCCCGTCGACGGCAGCGCCTCCCCCTTCACTCTGCGCGTCGCCCGCAACGCGCTGGAGATCGCGGCGCGCGACCTGGCGCTCGGCCCCGGGGCGGACGTGCGTGCCGCGGGACGCCTGGCCGCCCTGCTGCACCGCGAGGGGGATCGGGAAACGCTGGACCGCGCGCTCGTGGATGCGCTGCGTGCCGGAAGGATCGCGCCCGACGATCCCGCGCTGATCGCGCACCTGCGTGCCTGCGCGCTCGACAGCCTGGCCATCGACCAGCCCCGCTACGCGCACGAATTGTAGACTTTCGTCGCACTTTACCAAGCGTTTGCGGTTGGCGCCTACCGGGGCGGCATGTCCACCGCGTCCCTGCCCCGCCCCGGCCGTGCCAGCGTCATCCTCTATGCCGACATCCATACGGGGCGAGGCCCGGAGACGAGTTGCCGCGTGCGCAACCTGTCCGTCACCGGGGCCTGTATCGACAACGTCGCCGACCTGCACGTGGGCGAGCGCGTCCGGGTCACCATGGGCGTGTTGGCACCCGTCGCTGCGCAGGTGATCTGGTCCAAGCCGCACCTCGCCGGGCTGCGCTTCGACGGCGAGGTAGACCTCGCCGCGGCCCGCACGCCGCGGCGGGCCGGGCATGCCGTGTCGGCCGGCTGGATCGGCGGGCTCGACGATCCCTACCGCCGCCGGGTGTGAGCCAAGGGCCGTAACTTTTGTTGTGCCGGCCAGCGCCGCGTTCTACCACCCCGGGCGACAGGACATCGGGAGAGAGCGCGCGTGACCACCCCACCCCTCAGCGGCCTTCGCGTCGTGGAGTTCGCCGGCATCGGTCCCGGCCCGTTCGCGGGGATGATGCTGGCCGATCACGGTGCGCAGGTGATCCGCATCGACCGCGGGGTGCGCGGCGACGGCATCGGCGTCGCCAACAAGGACCCGCTGCTGCGCAACCGCCGGTCGGTGTCGCTCGACCTGAAGAAGCCCGAATCGATCGCCGCCGTGCGCCTCATCGTCGCCGGCGCGGACGCGATCATCGAGGGGTTCCGGCCCGGCGTGATGGAGCGGCTGGGCCTGGGACCGGACGTCCTGCTCGCCGACAATCCGCGGCTGGTCTACGGCCGCATGACCGGCTGGGGCCAGACCGGGCCGATGGCGCCTGAGCCGGGGCACGACATCAACTATATCGCCATCTCCGGCGCGCTCCACGCGCTGGGTCGCGCGGGCGAGAAGCCCACCCCGCCGATCAATCTGGTCGGCGACTTCGGCGGCGGCGGCATGGTGCTCGCCTTCGGCATGCTGGCCGCGCTCCTCCACGCGCAGCGCACCGGCGAGGGACAGGTGGTGGACGCGGCGATGACCGACGGGTCGGCGCTGCTGATGACGATGATGTGGGGGTTCCGCGCGATGGGGCGGTGGCGGGACGAGCGGGGCACGAACTTGCTCGATACCGCCGCGCATTTCTACGACACGTACGAGACCGCAGACGGCAAGTACGTCTCGCTCGGCGCGATCGAGCCGCAATTCTACGCCGAGTTCCGCGCCGTCATGGGCCTGTCCGACGCGCGGTGGGACGCGCAGATGGACGCGCGGCAATGGCCGGCGCTGAAGGAGGAAGTGGCGCGCCTGTTCGCCACCGGCACCCGCGACGAGTGGGTCGCCCGCTTCAAGGGCCACGACGTCTGCTTCGCGCCCGTGCTCGGCTTCGACGAGGCGGTGGCCGATCCCCACAACGCGGCGCGCGGCACGTTCGTCACGGCGGGCGGCGTGACGCAGCCCGCCCCCGCTCCGCGCTACTCCGCCAGCCCCACCGTGGCCCCGGCGATGGCGGGCGAGCGGCAGGACGCGGCGGTGCTGCGCGACCTGGGCTTCGGCGAGGAGGAGATCGCGGCGTTGGGATTCCCGTCCACGTGACGCGGCGGCTGGCCAGCATCGGCGGCGCGGCCTAGGCTGCGCGCGCATGACCCGGCTGACCGTCAACAACGAAGCGGTCGAGTATCTGCTCGATCCCGCCACCCCGCTGCTCTTCGCGCTGCGCGACGCCTCCAACCTGACCGGCGCGAAATACGGCTGCGGCACCGGCAGCTGCGGCGCGTGCACCATTGATGTCGACGGACGTGCGGTGCGATCGTGCCAGTTGACGCTCGCGCAGGCGGAGGGCGCCTTCGTCACCACGATCGAGGGCCTGTCGCGCGAGCGGGCGCACCCGGTGCAACTGGCGCTGATCGCCGACAACGTGCCGCAATGCGGCTTCTGCGTTCCCGGCATCGTCATGGCCGCGGCCGCGCTGCTGAAGCGCGACGCGAGCCCGAGCGAGGAGGCGATCCGACAGGGGATCACGAACCTGTGCCGGTGCGGCATCTATCCGCGGCTGGCCGAATCGATCGCACGCGCCGGCCGGGCGATGCGCGGCGACGAGACGATCCCGGCAGGCGCGCGGCCCGGCATCGATCCCGCCGACGCCGCCGCGCGCGTCCCCGCGCTGTCACCGCGATAGGCGAGGAAGGGGCTTGCCGCGCCTCTTCCGTCCGCCGACACTCGGGCAAAGGGGAAGAGGATGCCGGGCCTGCTGATCGCCAACCGCGGCGAGATCGCGATCCGCATCGCGCGCACCGCGCGCGCCATGGGGATCGCGACCGCCGCCGTCTACGCCGGGGACGATGCCGCCGCGCCGCACGTCGCCGCGGCCGATGCGGCACATCCGTTGCCCGGCGAGGGTCCGGCGGCCTATCTTTCGATCGAGGCGCTGATCGCGGCAGCACGGGCGGGCGGGTGCGACGGTGTCCACCCCGGTTACGGCTTCCTGAGCGAGAGCCCGGCCTTCGCCCGCGCCTGCGCCGATGCCGGCTTGCGCTTCGTCGGTCCCGACGCGGCCGCGCTGGCCTTGTTCGGCGACAAGGCCGCGGCCAAGGCGCTGGCGCGCGAGGCGGGCGTTCCGGTCCTGGCCGAAGGCACGGCGGCGCTGGCGGAGGGCGCGGTTCTGGTGAAGGCGACCGCGGGTGGCGGGGGGCGCGGCATCCGCATCGTCGACGCCGCCGCCGACCTCCCCGCCGCGGTCTCCGCCGCCCGCGCGGAGGCGGCAGCCGCCTTCGGCGCGGGCGAGGTGATCGTCGAGCGCTACGTGCCGCGGGGGCGCCATATCGAGGTGCAGCTGGCGGGCGACGCGCACGGCGGCGTGGTCGCGCTGGGCACGCGCGACTGCTCGATCCAGCGACGCTACCAGAAGTTCGTCGAGGTCGCGCCCGCGCCCGGGCTATCGCCGGTGCTCGAGGAGGCGATCGTCGCCGCCGCGATACGCCTACTCGCCGCGCGGCCCTATGTCGGCCTCGCCACCGCCGAGTTCCTCGTCGATCTCGACCGCGGCGACTTCGCCTTTCTGGAGGTCAATCCGCGGTTGCAGGTGGAGCATACGGTGACGGAGGAGGTGACGGGGCTCGACCTCGTCGGGCTCCAGCTGCGCCTGGCCGCGGGTGGGCGGGTGCCCGCGCCGCCGGTGACGCGAGGCGTCGCGATCGAGCTGCGCGTCGGCACGGAGACGCCGGGTGCGGGGGGTACGGTGCGGCCGTCGACCGGCACGATCCGCGGCTGGCGCGCGCCCGGCGGCCCTGGCATCCGCGTCGATGCCGCCGTCGCGACCGGGATGGCAGTGAACCCGCGCTTCGACCCGCTGCTGCTGAAGATCGTCGCGCGCGGCGCGGACGCGGAGGAGGCGCTGGCGCGCGCCCAGACCGCGGTGGCGGAGTGCGAGGTAACGGGGGTCGCGACCAACCTTCCCGTCCTCGCCGCCGTGCTGGCGCGCGCGGACGTGGTGGGCGGCACGGTGACGACGGGATGGTTCGACGCGATCGCGGAGGAGTTCGCCACCCCTGCGCAGGCGGGCGAAGCGGAGGCATCGGGAGCGCTCGCCCCCTTGTCCGGCGTCGTGGTCGCCATCGACGCGGCGGTGGGGCAACGTGTCGCGCGCGGCGCCGAGCTGGCCACGATCGAGGCGCTGAAGATGCGCCACGCCGTGGTCGCGCCCCGCGCCGGTGTGGTGCGCGCCGTCGCCGCGACGGTCGGCGGGGTCGTCGCGGAGGGCGAACCGATCGTCCTGCTCGACCCGGCCGAGGAGGACTCTGGCGACGAACCCTCGACCCTGCCCCCCGATCCCGCGCTCATCCGCGCCGATTTGGCCGAGGTGATCGCCGCCCATGCCCACGGCCGCGACGAGCACCGCGCGGACGCGGTCGCGCGCCGGCACGCCGGCGGCCGGCGCACCGCGCGCGAGAACATCGCCGATCTGTTCGATGACGGGAGCTTCGTCGAATATGGCGCGCTCGCCGTCGCCGCGCAGCGTCGCCGCCGCGATCTCGCCGATCTGATCGCGCAGACGCCGCACGACGGCCTGGTCGGCGGGGTCGGCACCGTCAACGCGGAACGCGTCGGCGAGGAGGCGGGCCGCTGCCTTGGGCTCGCCTACGACTATACCGTCCTCGCGGGCACGCAGGGGCTTTGGAACCATCGCAAGACCGACCGGCTGCTGGCGGTGGCGGAGGCGCAGCGATTGCCCGTCGTCTTCTACACGGAGGGCGGCGGTGGTCGGCCGGGGGACGTCGACGCGCTCGGCGTCTCCGGCCTCGACACGCCCACCTTCCGCAGCTTCGCCGCCCTGTCCGGCAAGGCGCCGCGGATCGCCGTCACGACGGGTTTCTGCTTCGCCGGCAATGCCGTGCTGTTCGGCTGCGCGGACATCACGATCGCGACCGAGGGCTCGCACATCGGCATGGGCGGACCGGCGATGATCGAGGGCGGCGGGCTGGGCGTGCACGCCCCCACCGCGATCGGGCCGCTGGACGTGCAGTGGGGCAACGGCGTCGTCGACCTGCGCGTGGCGGACGAGGCGGCGGCGACCGCCGCGGCGAAGGAATTGCTCGGCTTCTTCCAGGGCCGGCTGCGCGCCGGCGAGGCACCCGACCAGCGGCGGCTGCGCCACGTAGTGCCCGAAGACCGTCTGCGCGTCTTCGACATCCGCGCGGTCGTCGCCGGGCTGGTCGATGCGGACAGCTTCGTCGAGCTGCGCGGCGGCTTCGCGCCGGGCATGGTCACCGGTCTCGCGCGCGTGGACGGTCGCGCGATCGGCCTCCTCGCCAACGATTGCCGCCATCTGTCAGGCGCGATCGACAGCGACGGCGCGGACAAGGCGGCACGCTTTCTGCAATTGTGCGACGCGTTCGGCGTGCCCGTCGTGTCGCTGATCGACACCCCGGGGTTCATGGTCGGCCCGGACGCGGAGCGGACCGCCCCGGTGCGCCACGGATCGCGCATGTTCCTGGTGGCGGCGCAATTGTCGGTCCCGATCTTCGCCGTCGTTATCCGCAAGGCCTACGGCCTGGGCGCGCAGGCGATGGCGGGCGGATCGCTGCAGACCAGCGCCTTCACCGTTGCCTGGCCCACGGGCGAGTTCGGCGGCATGGGGCTGGAAGGCGCGGTGCGGCTCGGCTACCGCCGCGAGCTGGACGCGATCGTCGATCCGGTCGCCCGGGAGGCGCGCTATCGCGAGCTGGTGGCGGCCAGCTACGACCGCGGCAAGGCGGTCGGTGTCGCGCGCGTGCTGGAGATCGACGCGGTGATCGACCCGGCGGAAACCCGCACCTGGCTGCGGCGCGGTCTGGCCTCCGCCACGCCGCGCGCGTCGGGCCGCTTCGTCGACAGCTGGTGAGGGGAACGATGATCGAATTGTGGCACTGCCCGGACGCGCGCTCCTTCCGCGCCTTGTGGACGCTGGAGGAGATGGCGCTCCCCTACCGTCTCCACCTCCTCCCCTTCCCACCCCGGCTTCGCGCGCCCGAGTATCTGGAGGAGAACCCGATCGGCACGATCCCGCTGCTGGTCGACGGCGCCACGCGAATGACCGAGTCGGCGGCCATCGTCGAGTATCTCGCCACCCGCCATGGACCTTCGCCGCTCGCCGTCGCGCCGGACGAGGCGGATTACGGCGCGTGGCTCGACTGGCTCCATCGCGGCGAGGCGACGCTCACCTTTCCGCAGACGCTGGTGCTGCGCTACCGCCGGCTGGAGCCGCCCGAGCGGCGCCTGCCGCAGGCGGCGGACGATTACGCGCAATGGTTCGGATCGCGGCTGAAGGCGGTGGATCGTGCGCTGGCGGACGGGCGCGCGTGGCTTTGCGCGGGGCGGTTCACCGGGGCCGACATCTCCGTCGGCTACGCCCTCCTGCTGGCGCGGACGCTGCACCTCGACGAGCGCTGGAGCGACGAGATCCGCCGCTACTGGGATCGCGTGTCGACCAGGCCCGGGTTCCTCCGCGCCAAGGCCGCCCAAGGGGAGGCGGCGTAAAGAAAGGGCCCCGGCATCGCTGCCGGGGCCCCTCTTCGCTCTGCCTGCGCGATCAGGCGCCCGCGGGCGACGGATTGCCGAAGGGGCCGCTCGGACGCTTCGTCTTCGGAATGGAGGTTCCCGCGGTCGGCACCGCCGGGGACTTCGGTCCCTGGTCGATCCGGCCGATCTCCTCGCCGGCGATCAGCTTCTTGATCTCCTCGCCCGACAGCGTCTCATATTCCAGCAGCGCGCCGGCCAGCGAGTGGAGCTGATCGATGTGCTCGGTCAGCACGTGCTTGGCGCGGTGCAGCCCGCCCTCGACGATGGACTTGATCTCCGCGTCGATCAGCTGCGCGGTCTCGTTCGACATGTGCGTCGGCTGCGAGGAGGAATAGCCGAGGAAGCTCTCGCCCTCCGGCTGCGCATAGTCGACGGGGCCGACCTTGTCCGACATGCCCCATTTCGTCACCATGTCGCGGGCCAGGCCGGTGGCGTACTGGATGTCGCCGCTCGCGCCCGACGACACCTTGTCATAGCCGAAGATGATCTCCTCGGCGATGCGCCCGCCCATGGCCACGGCCAGGTTCGCGTACATCTTGTCGCGATGGTAGCTATAGCTGTCGCGCTCCGGCAGCCGCATGACCATGCCCAGCGCACGGCCGCGCGGGATGATCGTCGCCTTGTGGATCGGGTCGGACGCGGGCTCGTGCAGTGCCACGATCGCGTGGCCCGCCTCGTGATAGGCGGTCATGCGCTTCTCGTCCTCGGTCATCACCATCGAACGCCGCTCGGCGCCCATCATGACCTTGTCCTTGGCTTCCTCGAACTCGGCGTTGGCGACCAGCCGCTTGCCCTTGCGCGCCGCCATCAGCGCCGCCTCGTTCACCAGGTTGGCGAGGTCCGCGCCCGAGAACCCGGGCGTGCCGCGCGCGATGACGCGCGCATCGACGTCGGGAGCCAGCGGCACCTTCTTCATGTGGACTTCGAGGATCTTCACGCGACCGTCGATGTCCGGACGCGGCACGACGACCTGGCGGTCGAAGCGGCCGGGCCGCAGCAGGGCCGGGTCCAGCACGTCGGGACGGTTGGTGGCCGCGACGATGATGATTCCCTCGTTCGCCTCGAACCCGTCCATCTCGACCAGCAGCTGGTTCAGCGTCTGCTCGCGCTCGTCGTTGCCGTTGCCCAGGCCCGCGCCGCGATGGCGGCCGACCGCGTCGATCTCGTCGATGAAGACGATGCACGGCGCGCTCTTCTTCGCCTGCTCGAACATGTCGCGCACGCGGCTGGCGCCCACGCCGACGAACATCTCGACGAAGTCCGAACCGGAGATGGTGAAGAACGGCACGCCCGCCTCACCCGCGATCGCGCGGGCGAGCAGCGTCTTGCCGGTACCCGGCGAGCCGACCAGCAGCGCGCCCTTGGGGATCTTGCCGCCCAGCCGCGCGAACTTCGACGGATCCTTCAGGAACTCCACGATCTCGGTCAGCTCGGCGCGCGCCTCGTCGATGCCGGCGACGTCGTCGAAGGTGACCTTGCCCTCCTTCTGCGTCAGCATCCGCGCGCGGCTCTTGCCGAAGCCCATCGCCCCGCCCGCGCCGCCGCCCTTCTGCATCTGGCGCAGCACGAAGAAGGCGATGCCCAGGAACAGCAGGAACGGCAGCATCTGGTACAGCATCGCGGCCCAGATCGACGGCCCTTCCTCCGGCTTGCCCGCCACCTCGACGCCCGCCTTGCGCAGGCGATCCATCAGGCCGCTGTCCTGCACCGGATAGGTGCGGAACTTGTCCCCGCTGGAGAAGGTGCCCGAGATCAGGTCGCGACTGACGTTGACGTCCTTGACCGTGCCCTCGTCCACCTTGTCGAGGAAGGCGGAATAGGCGATCGTATTGCCCGTCTGCGTCGTCGACTTTCCGTCGAAGACGGTGACGACCAGCGCCAGCGCGAAGAGGATGCCGACCCAGATCAGCAGGCTCTTCAGCCAGGGATTGCCGCCATTGTTGTCGCCGCCGCCGCGATTCGGGCCGCCGGGCCGCTCGTTGTCGTTCATGAAGGTCCTTTCCTGCCGGACAATGTAGGCGCGGTTAGGTTAAAGGCAATCCAACGCGGTGCGATCAGTCTGATCGCCGCGGCGGTGCGGCGCGGAAATGCCAGCCGTCGCCAGCCGCACGGGCCAGCACCCCGCCCTGTACCGCGCTCCGCCCCGCTTCCAGTGCCTCCAGCGTCGCCTCCACGTTCGACGCACTGCCGAACGGGGGCAGTACGATGCGAAGGCGCTGGCGCACGTCGGCAATGGCGCGGCGCAACAGGCGGCGGCGCAGCTCGCGCGGCAGGTGATCCACGTCGAACGGACGATCGCCGCCGTGCCAGCGCTCTTCCCACGCTATGTCCGACGCGCGCGCGACCACGTCCTCCGCCTCGGCGAGCCACGCCGCGGAGGCGGCGAGCGCGGCCGGATCGAGCGCGGGCACCTGCGCGAGCAGCGCGCGGGCGGCGGTGCGATCGTGCCGTGGATCCACATTCGCCGGGTCGTCGACGAAGGGCAGCCCGGCCACTTCCACCACCGCGCGCAGCTCTGCCCGGCGCCAGCCGAGCAACGGACGGAGCAGCGCGACGCCCATCTCGAAGCGCGCGGCGCGGATCGCCGACAGGCCGGCCAGGCCCGACGCGCGGTTTAGCCGCATCAGCAGCGTCTCCGCCTGGTCGTCGGCATGATGCGCGGTCAGCAGAGGGCGGTCCGGTCCCGCCCAGGCGGTCAGGGCGGTGTAGCGCGCCTCGCGCGCGTGTCGCTGGAGACTGGCGCCTGCGATCGGCGCGGCAGGACGCAGCGTCGCGTGCGGCACGGCGAGCCGGGCACAGGCGTCCGCCACCATCGACGCTTCCGCCGCCGACGCTTCACGCAGCTGATGGTCGAACGTCGCCGCCGCGATCCGGCCGGGAAAGGCGGCGTGCGCCAGCGCCAGCATCGCCATGCTGTCCGGCCCTCCGGAGACCGCGAGCGCAAAGGTCCTCGCTGCTGTCGGGGCAACGCCGTCGAAGGCGCGCGCGAACGTGTTCGCGACGTCGCTGCGGAAGCGATCCGTCATGGCGGGCTCGTCCCGGCGTCCACCGTCCCGCACACTCACGATCCGAGGCTCCTTCGGCACCGTGGATGCCGGGACTGCCCGGCATGACCAGATCCTCAGCTCACGAACATTTCGCCGACGTGCGCGCGCGTCCGACGCTGGTCTTCATCGCCGGCGTGATCTTGTCGCCGTAAACGTCGAGCAGCTCGCCGTAGACCTTGCAGGCGTCCGCCGGCTTGTCGAGCTTCAGCAGCGCACTGCCGAGATAGTAGAGGCTCTCCGGCGCCCGCTCGCCGTCCGGATACTTCTTGTAGTTCTCGTAGAAGGCGATCGACGCCAGGCTCGGCTTGTTATCGTCGAGATAGGTGCGCCCGAGCAAGTTCTGCGCGAAGGTGGCGCGGCGGTGTTTGGGATAGGTGGTCGCCACCTTCTTCAGCTGCGTCGCCGCGTCGGCGTAGCGCTTGGCCGCCCACAGCCGGTAGCCGTAGGTATATTCGTCCTCGGCGGCATCGCCGGTCGACGGCTTGACGATTCCCTCGCCTCCCGCCGTCAGCCCGGACGCGGTCTCCGGCGCGGCGGCCGGCTCGCTCGCTCCCGCCGGGCGCGGCGCGACGGGGACGGTGACCGAAGGCTCCGCCGCCGCCACGGGCGCGGCCCCGGAGGCCAGCTTCGCGTCGGTGGCGGTGCGATAGGCGGTGAACTGCTCCTCCAGCTGGCGGAGGCGGTATTGCGCCTGCTCGATCTGCCCGGTCATGCCGGCGATCTGCTGCTCCAGCGAGGCGACGCGTCCGGTCAGGTCCGCGATCGGCGTCGTCGCGGGCGTGCCGTCGGGCGTGGCGGGCGTCACGACGGGCGCGATCTCGGGCGCGACGGTCGCCCCTGCGCCGCCGGGGAACACCTTGCGCTGCACTGCGCGCATCTCGCTCTCCAGCTTGCCCACGCGCCCCTCCAGGCCCGATTGCGCCGCGGCCGGCAGCGCCAGCACCATCGCCGCGCCCGCGGCCAGCATCCACTTGGTCATCGTCTCTTCCACCCCGCACGATCGTGCGCAATTAGTCGCTTCCGCCTGACCCCACGATGTACCGGTCAGCGCGTTGCCCCGGTCGCTGCGCCGGAAGCCGCGGCAGTCGGAGATGTTGAGGGCGCGACCAGCGGTTGTGCCCGCGCCGGGCCGCGCGCGCGCAGCGCCTCCGGCGTCAGGCTGACGTCTTTGATCGCGCGGCGCCCGTCACCCAGCGCGGCGACCGCCTGTCCGTCGACGGTGATCGCCAGCTTGTCCGGCCGGCCGACGTTGATCTGCGGCGATTGGGCGCCCGCGGGGATCGCGAACCGCTCGCCCGGCTTCATCGTGCCCAGGTACAGCGTCTGGTCGGCGCCGTCGTAGATGCGCATCCACACCTCGTCCGTCGCGGTCAGCACCACCTGCCCCGCACTCGGCGTGGGCGACGGCGCGGCGGCGGGACGTGCGGCAGGGGCCGCGGCGGCCACCTCCTGCGTCGCCTGCGCGGGCCGCTCCGCGGTACCGCGGAACAGGCCCGTCGCGAAGTAGAGGCCGGCGAGTACCAGCACGGCCAGCGCCAGGCCCAGAGTCACCACCACCAGCCCGCGGGACGGCGCGCGCGCGGGATCGGCGATCTCCTCGATCCGGTGCTGACGCACGGGGCCGCTGCCGGCGGCGACCGCGGCACGGATGCCGTTGCCGATCTCGGCCTGGTCCAACCCCACCGCGCGGGCATAGGCGCGCGCGAAGCCCGACGCGTAGGTGGACGAAGGCAGCAGGTCGAGCCGGTCGTTCTCGATCGCCTCGAGAAAGCGCTGCGTCACGCGGGTGCGCTGCGCCAGGTCCGCCATCGACAGCCCCTGCGCCTCGCGCGCGGCGCGCAGGCGCTGGCCCACCGTCTGCGGCGCGCCCGCGCCGCTCGCGGGACCGCCGCCGCCATGCTCACCGTCGTCCATTCTCTTCTCCGCGCGCCCCGGTTCGGGGCTCGGTCTTTCAAAGCGCCGGGTTCGTGTCAACCGAACCGGCGCGCCGCCGGACGCAGCGTCATGCCAATTCGACGCCCTCGCTCGCCGCCCACGCCGCCAGCGCCCCGCGCATGTCGCGCGGCGGATCGGCGAGCAGCCGTTCGATGAAGGCGGTCAGCCGCCCGCGATTCAGCGTGCGCACCATCGCCTTGATCGGCCCCACGGCTGCGGGCGTGATCGACAGCCGGTCGATGCCGATACCGATCAGCGCCATCGCCTCCAGGGGACGTCCGCCCATCTCGCCGCACACCGCGACGGGAACGTCGGCCGCCCGCGCCGGCCCGGCCACCTGCATCAGGAAGCGCAGGATGGACGAGGAGAGCCAGTCGTAGCGCTCCGCCAGCTTCGGATTGGCGCGATCGGCGGCGAACAGGAACTGCGTCAGGTCGTTGGTGCCGACCGACAGGAACTGCACCTTGGGCAGCAGCAGGTCGAGCTGATAGGCGAGGCTCGGCACCTCCAGCATCGCGCCGTAGCGGATCTCGTTCGGCAGCCGCTTGCCGCGTCCCGCCAGCCACGCGCGCTGCGCCTCGAACAGCGCCTTCGCCTCGTCGAACTCCCACGCCTCGCTGACCATGGGGAACATCACGTTCAGCGTGCGTCCCGCCGCCGCCTCCAGCAGCGCGCGCGCCTGCGCCTTCATCAGCCCGTCGCGTTCCAGCGCCAGCCGAAGCGCACGCCACCCCATCGCCGGGTTCTCTTCCTCCGCATCGCTGTGGTCGAGGTACGGCAAGGCCTTGTCGCCACCGATATCGACCGTCCGGAACACGACGGGGCGCTCGCCGGCGGCGTCCAGCACCTCCCGGTACAGCCGCTGCTGGCGCTCGCGCTGCGGCAGCGTGGCGGAGACCAGGAACTGGAACTCGGTGCGGAACAGGCCGATCCCGTCGGCGCCGGTCAGGTCCAGCGCCGCCACATCGTCGCGCAGCCCGGCGTTCACCATGACGGTCACGCGGTGGCCGTCCTTCGTTTCCGGCGCCACGTCGCGCAATGCGGCATAGGCCGCCTTGCGTTTCTGCCGTGCGATCAGCTTGGCGTCGAAGGCCTCCTCCAGCGCGGTGGAGGGGCGGACGAGCACCGACCCTTCGGTCACGTCGAGCAGCAGCAGGTCGCCCTCGCCGATCAGCCGCCGCACGTCGCGCACGCGCCCCAGCACGGGCACGCCCATCGCGCGCGCGACGATGGTGACGTGCGCGGTCAGCGACCCTTCCTCGAGGATCACGCCCTTCAGCCGGCGGCGATCGTATTCCAGCAGCTCCGCCGGCCCCAGGTTGCGCGCGACCAGGATCGTGTCCTGCCGGAGGCCCATCTGCGCCGCGGTACCCATCTGCCCGCTGACGATGCGCAGGAGGCGGTTGGCCAGATCCTCCAGGTCGTGCATCCGGTCTGCCAGCAGCGGGTCGTCGATCTGGCGCATCCGCTGGCGCGTGCGCTGCTGCACCCGCTCGATCGCGGCTTCCGCCGTCAGCCCGCTGTCGATCGCCTCGTTGATGCGGCGCGACCATCCCTCGTCATAGGCGAACATCTTGTAGGTCTGGATGACCTCCTGATGCTCGTCGCCGACGCCGAACTCGGCCTCGCGCGCGATCCGGTCGATCTGCTCGCGCATCTTGTCGAAGGCGGCGTAGACGCGGTGCCGCTCCGCCTCGATGTCCTCCGCCACGGTATGCTCGATGACGATGCGCGGCTGGTGGAACACGGCGCAGCCCGCGGCCATGCCGTCGACCAGCTTCTGCCCGGGAATGCGGATCGTGCCCGTGGATTGCGGGCGGTCCTTGGGGCCTGCGGTGTCGATCAGCCCGGCATTGGCGATCAGTTCGGACAGCACCATCGCGACGGTCTGCAGTGCTTCGATCTCGACATCGGCGTATTTGCGCGGATCGGCGTGCTGGACGGCGAGGACGCCGACCGAGCGTTCTCGCCGGATGATCGGCACCCCGGCGAAGCTGTGGTAGCGGTCCTCGCCCGTTTCCGGCTTGTAGGCGAAGTCGGGATGACTCGCCGCCTCGTCCAGGTTCAGGATCTCGCCGTGCTCCGCGATGGTGCCGACCAGCCCTTCGCCCATTGCCAGCTTGGTGACGTGCACCGCCTCCGGCGCCAGGCCGCGGGTGGCGAACAGCTCCAGCACACCCTCCCGCAGCAGGTAGATCGAGCAGACTTCGCTATCCAGCGCCTCGCCGATGATCTCGACCACCGCGTTCAGCTTCGCCTGCGCCGGACGGCGCGCGGCCATCACGTCGTGCAGGTTGACCAGGATCTCGCGGGCGGAGGCGACGGCGGACAGGGGCATGGCACCGGGCTAACAGACGCGGGCGCGCGGTGCCACGTCGCAATTTCCGCAACGGGCGGAGGCAAGACTATTTGCGGCCGCGCTTGCCCTTGCGCGGCTTGGCCGGCGCGCGCGGGAACAACAGCGCGGCCATGCCGAACACGACCGCGCCCGCTCCCGCGGCGGCACCGACGATGCGCCCGACCGGCAGCGCGCGCGACGACGGCGATCCCAGCGGCGATCCCAGCCGCGATCCCGACGGCGATCGCGACGGCGACGGGGCCGGCACCTGCGGAGGCGCCGGCGCGATCGTCACCGGGGCGGGCGCGAGCGGCGTGGTCGCGGCGACGATCGCGGGCGGCACCGCATCCGGCATGGCGCCCGGCAGCGGCGGCGCGGCGGGCGGCTGGGGCGCGTGCGGAGCCTCCTGCAGCGGATAGGGCGACTGGTTTCCGGAAGGTACGGGGGGTTCGTGGCTCATCGATCATCCTCGTCGGGTGGAGCGCACAACGCCTTGGCACCGCCGACGTTGCGCCTCCCCGCGCCCTTGCAATTCGTTGCCGGGATGGCGAGACATTTCGAGCGATCTGAACGGAGTGGCTATGCGGGGTCAGGTGTTGGGCGTGGACGTGCGGACGGGCGCGGGGCTGGTGGCCGGCGACGACGGCGTGCGCTACACGTTCGGGCAGGAGGATTGGGCGCAGCGCGGCGAGCCGACGATCGGGCAGACGGTCGACTTCGAGATCGCCGACCGTCGCGCGCTGAACATTTTCCCGCTGCCGGTCGCCGCTCCGTCCGCCATCCCGGCCGCGCCGGTGGCCGGTCCCGCCGCGACGAACGACCGGAACAAGTACGTCGCCGCGCTGCT
Source organism: Sphingomonas corticis (assembly GCF_012035195.1). Classification (GTDB taxonomy): domain Bacteria; phylum Pseudomonadota; class Alphaproteobacteria; order Sphingomonadales; family Sphingomonadaceae; genus Sphingomonas; species Sphingomonas corticis. The sequence goes on along the minus strand of NZ_JAAVJH010000005.1, from coordinate 294,556 downwards.
CGCCTTCTTCATCGGCACGCTCGGCATCCACCGCTTCTACCTCGGGCGCAACGGCTCGGCCGTGCTGATGCTGATCCTCAGCGTGACCCTGATCGGACTGGTGATCTCCGCGCCATGGGCCTTGATCGACGCGGTCCGCTACCTGATGATGTCCGACGACGAGTTCGCGCGGCGTTATTCGCGCTAGTCGAACAGCCCGTCCTGGCTGCCCGCCGGCGGGTTGAGGCCCAGGTGCTTCCATCCGCCCGCGTTCAGCACGCGCCCGCGCGCGGTGCGAGCGACTAGGCCGAGCTGGATCAGGAACGGCTCGATCACCTCCTCGATCGTGTCGCGCGGCTCGCTGAGCCCCGCCGCCAGGGTTTCCACGCCAACCGGCCCGCCACGGTAGATGTCGGCGATCATCGTGAGGTATCGGCGGTCCATCGCGTCGAGGCCGAGCGCGTCCACCTCCAGCCGGTTGAGCGCTCGGTCGGCGGCGGTTGCGTCCACCTCCAGCACCCCCGCCACGTTGGCGAAGTCGCGGACGCGGCGGAGCAGCCGCCCGGCAATGCGCGGCGTCCCGCGCGAGCGGCGCGCGATCTCCCGCGCGCCATCGGGCGCGACGTGAAGGTCGAGCAGCCCCGCGGCACGGGTGACGACGCGCTCCAGTTCCTCGACCGTGTAGAATTGCAGCCGCACCGGAATGCCGAAGCGGTCGCGCAGCGGCGTCGTCAGCAGTCCCTGCCGCGTCGTCGCGCCGACCAGCGTGAAGCGCGGCAGGTCGATCCGGACCGAGCGCGCCGACGGCCCCTCGCCGATCATCAGGTCGAGCGCGCGGTCCTCCATCGCCGGGTACAGCACCTCCTCCACCGCGGGCTGGAGCCGGTGGATCTCGTCGACGAACAGGACGTCGCCGTCCTCCAGATTGGTCAGCAGCGCGGCGAGATCGCCCGACTTGGCGATCACCGGGCCGGACGTGGCGCGGAAACCGACGCCCATCTCCCGCGCGACGATCTGCGCCAGCGTGGTCTTGCCGAGGCCCGGGGGGCCGAAGAACAGCACATGGTCCAGCGCGTCGCCGCGCGCCTTCGCCGCCTGGATGAAGACGCGCAGATTCTCGCGCGCGGCCTGCTGCCCGACGAAGTCGTCGAGCGACTTCGGCCGGAGCGCGGCGTCGACATCGTCCGCGCGGCGGGAGGCGGTGAGGAGGCGGTCGGTGTCGGTCATGGAAACGGCGCAACAGCGGTGGGCACGTCACGCGCATGGTGCAGCACGCGCAGAATGTCCACGGAGCCGCCCTCCGTTTCGTCGTAGATGCGATGCGATCGGTAGCTGAGCGCGCGCACCTCCCGCCCGAGATCCCCACGTGCGACGCCGATCAGCGGTCTTTCGCGAAGCGTGACGAAGACATCGTGCAGACCCCGGAGGTAAGCGCGCGCAACGGCGACGCCGAAACGAGCCTTGCTGAAGCTCATGATGTCACGAAGATCGTGTTGCGCGTCGCGGCTGATCCGCAACTCAGTCACGAAGGTCAGGATCCTCGGCGATGATGGCGGCGAGAACAGCCTCCGGCTCCGCTTCCACAAAGCCGGAGCGACGACCCTGCTCGATCATTCCCTTCGACCAGGCATGACCGACGGCCGCATCGTCCCGATCGCGTCGCACGAGATCGCGCAGATAGTCGGCGGCGTCGGCATGCGGTCCTTCTGCGACGCGGCGATCGACCCATTGCCGAAGGACGGGCGGAATCGAGATGGTCAGCTCGCTCATGCCCGCAACATAGTCGCTCACGCGCGTTCCGTCACCTTGGCCAGCGCCTGTTCAAGCCGCTGCCACAATGCGGCCACCGCCTCCACCCCCGCCGAGCCGCGTGGGGCGAAGGTGCCGAGCGGGGCGCGGCGCTCGGTCATCGCCTCGAACGCGCTCGCCATCGGGATGGCCGGCCAGCCGGCGTGCTGCGCCAGCGCCTCGCGGTGGATCGCGCGGCGGCGGTCGACCATGGAGAAGACGGGCGCCAGCATCACCTTGGGTCCCTTGCGGCGCGCCACGTGCGCGCTGATCGCGTCCAGCGCGCGGCGCGAGAGCGCGCTGGGGATTACCGGCACGACCACCAGGTCCGCCGCGCGCATGATCTGGTCCGAGGTGTCGGTCAGCCCGGGCGGGCAATCGATGACGAGGCGGTCGTAATCGCGGCCGAGCTCCTGCGCGAGGCGTGCGAGCCGCCGCTTCTTGTCGAGTTCGTGGAAGGCGAGGTCCAGTCCGCGAAGCGACGTGTCGGCGGGCAGCAGGTCGAGCCGCTCCACCGCGGTCGCGCGGATCAGCCGGCGCGGGTCCACCTCGCGCCGGATCGCCGCTTCAGCCTCGCGCCCGTCGCCGTCGTGGCCGAGGATCCAGGTGGCGGCGGCCTGCGCGTCGAGATCCCAGATCAGCGTCCGTCGCGCGGACAGCGTCGCCCCGGCCCAGGCGAGGTTGACGGCCAGCGTCGTCTTCCCCACCCCGCCCTTCAGGCTGTACACCGCGATCGTCCGCGCGCTCACCCGGCCGTTACCCCCGCCTTTGTCTGGCCGGTCCTAACCGGCGAAGCTTACGATCCGCACCACCGCCGCGGCTCATTTCGCCGCCTTGCGCAGCGCGAGCCGAACCAGCGCGTCCAGCGTCGCGCCCGGACCCAGTTCGTCCTCCGCCGCCTGCACCGCGGCCGCCGCCTCCGCCGGACGGAACCCCAGGTTGAGCAGTGCCGAGGCGGCGTCGGCACCCGCGCCCGTCGGCACGGCCTGTACGGCGGCGGCAGGGCCTAGCGCCATGCCGCCGACCTTGTCCTTCAGCTCGCGCACGATCCGCTCGGCCAGCTTCGGTCCGACGCCGTTCGCCCGCGCCACCATCGCCTTGTCCTGCGCCGACACCGCGCGAGACAGTTCCGCGGGCTCCAGCACCGACAGGATCGCCAGCGCCACCCGCGCGCCGACCCCCTGCACGCCGGTGAGCAGCCGGAACCAATCCCTCTCGGCCAGGCTGGCGAAGCCGACGAGGCGGATGAAGTCCTCGCCCACCAGCATCTCCGTGTGCAGCAGGCACGCCTCGCCGATCGCGCCCAGCCCCGCCAGCGTGCGCGACGAGGCGCCGACGAGATAGCCGACGCCGCCCACCTCGACGATCGCGTGGTCCGCGCCGGTCTCCGCCAGCACGCCCTTCAGGTGCGCGATCATGCCGTCACCCTCGCCCGCCGCGCCATGCCCGCGGCACTCGCGAGATGGTGCGCGTGGGTGATCGCCACCGCCAGCGCGTCGGCCGCGTCAGGCCCTGCCAGCTTCGCGCCGGGCAGCAGGACTGCCATCATCGCCTGGATCTGCCGCTTCTCCGCGCCGCCGGTGCCGACCACCGCCTTCTTGACGGTGGAGGGATGATACTCGCCCACCGCCAACCCCGCGTCCGCCGCGGCGAGCAGCACGACACCGCGCGCCTGCCCCAGCTTCAGCGTCGATTGCGCGTTGGTGTTGCCCAGCACCTCCTCCACCGCCGCGCTGTCCGGCCGCTCGGTATGGATCACCTGGGCCAGCGCGGCGCTCAGGTTCGACAGGCGGCGCGGCAACGGGGTGGAGGGATCGGTACGGATCTGCCCGTTCGCGACGTGGCTGAGGCGGTTGCCGTCCGCGCGAATCACGCCCCAGCCGGTCGTGCCGAGGCCGGGGTCGAGGCCCAGGATAATCACGAGGAAAGCCCCTCCTCTTCAGAGGAGGGGTTGGGGTGGAGCACGCCGCGCGATGGCCAACGCAACGGCAGCTTTTGCGCGCACGTCAGGATCATTTGAAGGACGCCGTCCAAATTCGTCATCACATCCACGTTATTGAACCGAAGCGTGACGATACCAGTTCGTTGAAGCAGATAATCGTCTGCCAAACGATCGTCATCGGCATCGTGGGTATGGCCGTCGATCTCGATACAGATTGCAATCGCGGGGCAGAAGAAGTCCAGGACGCGCCCCTCGACCGCGTGCTGACGACGAAACTTGAAGCCTCCCAGCTGCGAGTTCGACAGATGCCGCCAAAGTCGCAGCTCAGGCTCGGTCGGGTTGCGACGATTCTTGGCGGCCTTGCTCGTCATCAACCGATCTTCCCCACCCCAACCCCTCCCCTGAAGGGGAGGGACTTCGATTTTACGACAGCTTCTCCATCACGGCGTCGCTGACCTCGTAATTCCCCCACACCGTCTGCACGTCGTCGTCGTCGTCCAGCGCGTCGATCAGCTTGAACAGCGTCGCCGCGTCCTCTTCCGCCACGTCGACCATCGTCTGCGGGCGCCAGGCGAGCTTGGCGCCTTCCGCCTCGCCCAGCACCGGCTCGAGCGCCTTCGCGACCTCGTGCAGGTCGCCCTGGGCGGTCCACACCTCGTGCCCCTCCTCGGTGGAGCTCACATCCTCCGCCCCGGCTTCCAGCGCCGCCTCGAACACCTTTTCCGCGTCGCCCGCGGTGGCGGGATAGGTGATGAGGCCCATGCGGTCGAAGCCATGGCTCACCGATCCGCTCGCGCCCAGGTTGCCGCCGTTCTTGCTGACGGCGGTGCGCACGTTGGTCGCGGTGCGATTGCGGTTGTCGGTCAGCGCCTCGATGATGAGCGACACGCCGCCCGGGCCGAAGCCCTCGTAGCGGATCTCCTCGTAATTTTCCGTGTCGCCCCTCGACGCCTTGTCGATCGCGCGCTGGATATTGTCCTTGGGCATCGACTGCGCCTTGGCGGCATTCACCGCGGCGCGCAGGCGCGGGTTCATGTCGGGATCGGGCAGGCCCATCTTCGCCGCCACCGTGATCTCGCGCGAGAGCTTGGAGAACATGCCGGAGCGCTTCTTGTCCTGCGCGCCCTTGCGATGCATGATGTTCTTGAACTTGGAATGGCCTGCCATCGGTCTCTCGCGCTTTCGTTCGGGTTGGGCCTGTCGAAGCCCAGCCCTTCCTGCACCGGCGGATAGAAGAAAGTACGGCCGTTCGACAAGCTCAGGGCGACCGGGAAGCGGGGTTCGCCAGCGCATCGAGTTTCGCGTCGAGCGCGTCCAGCCGCTCCAGCACCATCGTGTCGAGCTTGTGGTGGAGCCGAAGGATGTCCAGCTCGGCGCGCAGGTTCGTCTCATAGTCGAGGCCGGCGGCGAGCCGGTCCTTCGCCGACTGCCGGTTCTGCGACATCATGATGACCGGCGCCTGGATTGCCGCCAGCGTGGACAGCATCAGGTTGAGGAAGATGTACGGATAGGGGTCGAACGCCAGGCCGAAGTGCTGGAGCACGTCGGAATTGAGCAGCATCCAGCCGACCAGCACCGCGGAAAAGGCGATGATGAAACCCCACGATCCGCCGATCGCGGCCACCCGGTCCGCCAGCCGGTCGCCGAACTCCGCTCGCTCGTCCGCCACGTCGGCGGCATCGCGGGCGAGCGGGCGGCCCATCTCGATGCCGGAGATGACGCGCCGCTCCTCCTCGTCCAGCATCGCCTCGGGCTTGCCCAGCAGCCGCTGCGCCCACTCGTCCGTCGTCCCGCCCATCCCGCCCCCCCCCGCCAGTGTTCCGGCCGACCTAGCGCGTCGCCGCGCGACGGGACAGCGGATCGCCGCGAATCGCTTGCCGCGCCACCCGCGCTTCGGCCACATGCGCGGCTTCACGATGACCGTCAGCGTAAACCTCGGCACCGATACGTCGGGCTCCTCCGTCACAATGGACCTGGAGGAGCTGCTGGCGACGCGCCTGCTCGTCCAGGGCAATTCGGGCTCGGGCAAGTCGCACCTGCTGCGCCGCCTGCTCGAGCGCTCCGCGGGGAAGGTTCAGCAGGTGGTGATCGATCCCGAGGGCGACTTCGTCACGCTCGGCCCCGCCTACGGCCACGTCATCGTCGAGGCGGGCGATTATGCGGTCGCGGAGATCGCGCGCATCGCCGCGCGGCTGCGCGAGCATCGCGCCAGCGTGGTGCTGAGCCTGGAGGGACTGGAGGCGGAGGGGCAGATGCGCTGCGCTGCGGCGTTCCTGTCCGCGCTGTTCGACGCCCCGCGGGAGCATTGGTACCCCGCGCTGGTCGTCGTCGACGAGGCGCAGCTGTTCGCGCCGACCACCGGTGGCGAGGTGGCCGAGGAGGTGCGGCGCGCGTCGCTGTCCGCGATGACCAACCTGATGTGCCGCGGGCGCAAGCGCGGTCTTGCCGGCGTCATCGCGACGCAGCGGCTGGCGAAGCTGGCGAAGAACGTCGCCGCGGAGGCGTCGAACTTCCTGATGGGGCGAACCTTCCTCGACATCGACATGGCGCGCGCCGCGGACCTGCTCGGCATGGAGCGGCGCCAGGCGGACGTGATACGGGACCTGCCACGCGGGCGCTTCCTGGCGCTCGGCCCCGCGGTGTCGCGCCGGCCGCTGACGGTGGCGATCGGCTCGGTGGAGACCTCCGCGCGATCCGGCAGCCCCAAGCTGGTGCCGCTGCCCAGCGCCCCGCCAGAGGACCTGGCCGACCTGATCTTCGCGCCCGAACCGCTGGCGCCGATGCTGCCGCTCGCCCCGCCGGAGCGGCGCGCGGTGCCCGCCGACGAGCTGGAGGCGACGATCGCCCGCCCCGCCCCGGCGCCCACGATCGCGCTACCGGAGAAGGATGCGGCGGAGCTGGACGCGATCGTCGGCCGCGTGCTGGCGGACATCGTCGCCGATCCGGACAATCTACAGCGGCAGGCGCCGGTACTCTACCAGGATTTCGGCGTCCGCTGTCGCATGGCCGGCGTGCCGCGGCCCCCGCTGGACCTGCCCGGCTTCACCCGCCGGCTGGCATGTGCGCGCGCCGGGATCGACGACGTCACCGAGGCGGAGTGGCAGCAGGCGCTGGCGATCGGCGGCACGCTGCCCGACGACATGCTCGGGCCGTTCCTGCTCGTCGCCCGCGCGGCGCGGGACGGCGCGCCCTGCCCGTCCGACGCGGCGATCGCGCAGACCTACGGCACCAGTTCGCTGGGACGCGCGCGGCGTCTGATCGGCTATATCGAGAGCCGCGAGCTGTTCGTGACGCGGGTGGACCTGGGCGGGCGGCGCTCCATCACCATCCCGCACCTGGGCTGGACCACCGCGCCGGCGGAGGCGGCGTAGCCCGGCGCGTCAGCCGGCGCTCACCGCGTCGCCTGACGCATGCTCTGTTCGATGGCGGCGGCGGGCCGGGAAAGCGCGTCGTATACAAGCGAGCCGCCGATGCCGGCCATCGTCAGCACGACGACCGCGGCGGTCAGATATTGGAAGGCGGAGGCGAAGGCGCGGCTGCGCTCCACGCGCCGCGCCATGCTCGCCTCGTGCTCGAGCCGGCTGTCGCTGCGCCGCTCCGGCGGGGCGGCGTCGTTCGCGGGGCGCGGGCGGGTGGCCTGGCGGGGTTCGCGGATCAGCGCCTGCACGCTGATCCGGTCCTGCGTGCGAATGCCGAAGAAGCGGTGCTTCATCCACTGCACGCGGCCGATGATGACGACCCCCCCGCGCCGGATCTCCACGTAGCTGCCCAGCGCGGGCGGGTCGTCGCAGCCGGCCATCAGCCCGCGCGACGACACGTTGTGGATGACGACGTCGGACCAGGCCCCGCCGACGCGCATGCGCGACGGGATGAGCACCGTGATCCGTTCCTCGCGAGCCCGGAAGCCCGCCTGTAGCAATGCCCGCATCCGGCCTTCCCGCGTCGTTGGCCTGTCACCTAGCCGCGGTTTAGCGAACAAGCCGTTAAGCCTGTCCGCGCCGGGCGTCAGATCATGCCCAGCGCTTCCATGTACGTCGTCAGGATGGCTTCTTCCTCCTGATATTCGTCCTTCTTCTTCTTGCGGATGGCCAGGATCTTGCGGATCGCCTTGGGATCGTAGCCGCGGCTCTTCGCCTCGCCCATCACGTCCTTGATGTCGTCCTGGATGCCCTTCTTCTCTTCCTCCAGCCGCTCAGCGCGCTCGATCAGCAGCCGCAGCTCGTCCGCCGCGACGCGCCCGCCGCCCATACCCTCTTCGCGATCGTCCGCCATCTCACATTCCCCCGAAACGAAAAGCGCCGCGTCCCCGCGCGACGAGGCGCGGGGGCGGCGCAAGGTTGACCCTGGTGGGTGCGGCGGCGCGTCTAGTCGAGCCGGCGCCGCCGCTCAACCCTCACCGGCCGCCGGCGTCGCCGGGCCGTTTCGCGATCGCGCCGCCATGCATCACGAAGTCGACGCGGGTGAGGCGCGTCACGTCCTCCAGCGGCGATCCGGCGACGGCGATGATGTCCGCCTTCTTGCCAGGTGCGATGGAGCCGATGTCGTCGCGGCCCAGCGCGTCGGCGGCGGCGACCGTGGCGGACGCGATCGCCTGCGCCGGCGTCATGCCGTCCTTCAGCAACTCGGCGAACTCGGTCGCATTGTCGCCGTGCTTCGACACGCCGGTGTCGGTGCCGAAGGCGAACTTCACGCCCGCGCGATACGCCTTGCGATGGCTCTCGCGCATCGACGCGGCGGCGGCTTCCGCCTTGGGGATGGTCGCGGGCGGCAGCGCGCCGCCCCGCGCCTGCGCCAGCGCGGCGAGCGGCGCGATCTCCGTCGGCACCAGATAGGCACCTTTCGCCTTGAACAGCCGGATCGTCTCGTCGTCGAGGAAGGTGGCGTGTTCCACCGTGTCCACGCCCGCCTCCAGCGCCGCGCGCGTCCCCTCGGTCGCGTGACTGTGCGCCGCCACCTTGCGACCGAAGCCATGCGCGGTCTCGACGATGGCGCGCATCTCCTCGGGCGTCATCGCGCGGCCGAGCCCGCCGGCGACGTTGGAAAGGACGCCCCCCGTCGCGGCGAACTTGATGACCTGCGCCCCCAGCCCGATCTGCGCGCGCACCGCGCGACGGCAATCGTCCGGACCGTCGCACGTGTTGACCTCGTGCGCGTGGACCGCGTCGGCCCAGCGCTCCGCCAGGCCGTTGCCGTCGTCGCCGTGGCCGCCGGTGATCGAGATCATCTCGCCCGCGTTGACGATCGTCGGCCCCTCCACGTCCCCGCGATCCACCGCGTCGCGCAGCGCGCGGATGCCGCGCGGGTTGCCGCCCAGATCGCGCACCGTGGTGAAGCCGGCGAGGAGCGTGGTGCGCGCGTTGACGATCGCCTGCATTTGCTCGTCCGCGTCGTCGCGGGTCAGCGCCAGCAGCCGGGCGCGCATCGGATCGCCGCCGATCCCCCACAGGTGGACGTGCAGGTCGGTGAGGCCCGGCAGCACGAACCGGTCCTTCAGGTCGACCACCGTCGCGCCCGCCTCCGGCGCGGCGAAGCCGTCGCGCACCTCGGCCACCTTGCCGTCGCGCACCACGATCGTGCTGGGCCCGCGCGGCGGCTGACCGGGCCGGTCGAGCAGCTGGCCGGCGTGGATGAAGGTGGTGGCCGGCGCCTGCGCCCCGGCGGGTGTCGCGAATGCCAAGGCCAGCATCGCCATCTTCGTCTTCATTCGTTGCCCCTCTTCGTCATGCCGCGCTCGTCCGGCATCCACCGTGCCGCGAGCCTTCCCGCATCGAGGATGCGGCGCCGTCGATGCCGGGACAAGCCCGGCATGACGCTTCAGGCGGCGTTCCTCGCCACGCTGTCCTTCATCCGCGCGAGTTGCTCCGCGGTCGCCACCTGCTGGTGGCGGTCCTTCCATTCGGCGTAGGTCATGCCGTAGATCGCCTCCCGCGCGGCGTCCTTCTCCATGCCCGCAGCCTCGCCGATCCAGTCGGACAGGCAATTGCGGCAGAAACCGGCCAGCCCCATCAGGTCCACGTTCTGCGCGTCGCTGCGGTGGCGCAGGTGCCGCACCAGGCGGCGGAAAGCGGCGGCGGCCGCGGCGTCATCGATCCGGTCGAGCGGGTCCATTTGCGTGATCCTCACGGTTGATCCGCGGTCGTTAGGGGTTAAGGGCAGGCCGCGCAAAGCAGGAAGCCCGATGACCGACAACACAATCGCACCCCGCTCGCGCAAGGTGCGCGTCCTCGCCACGCTCGGCCCGGCCAGCAACACGCCGGAGATGATCCGCACGCTGTTCCAGGCAGGCGCGGATGCCTTCCGCATCAACATGAGCCACGGCGATCAGGCATCGAAGGGCGAGATCGTGCAGGCGATCCGCGGAATGGAGAGGGAGTTCGGCCGCCCGACGACCATCCTGGCCGACCTGCAGGGCCCCAAGCTGCGCGTCGGGCGCTTCGCCGGCGGGCGGGTGGAGCTGACGCATGGCAGCACCTTCGTTCTCGACCAGGACGAGACGCCCGGCGACGCCACCCGCGTCCGCCTGCCCCATCGCGAGATCTTCGAGGCGATCGAGCCGGGCGCGCGGCTGCTGCTGGACGACGGCAAGCTGGTGCTGCGCGTGACCGAACACGATGCCGACCGGATCGAGACGCTGGTGGAGGTCGGCGGGCCGCTGTCCGACAACAAGGGGCTGAACGTGCCCGACGTGGTCGTGCCGATGGCGGCGCTGACGCAGAAGGACCGCTCCGACCTCGCCTTCGCGATCGACGCGGGGGTGGACTGGATCGCGCTGTCCTTCGTGCAGCGGCCCGAGGATCTGTGGGAGGCGCGCAAGCTGATCGGCGGCAAGGCCGCGCTGCTGGCGAAGATCGAGAAGCCCGCCGCGATCGAGCGGCTGGAGGAGATCGTGGAGGCGTGCGACGGCGTGATGGTGGCGCGCGGCGACCTGGGCGTGGAGCTGCCGCCACAATCGGTACCGCCGCTGCAGAAGCGTATCGTCGAGACCGCGCGCCGGATGGGCCGCCCCGTGGTGGTCGCGACGCAGATGCTGGAATCGATGATCCAGTCGCCCTCGCCCACCCGCGCGGAGGTGTCCGACGTCGCCACCGCGATCTACGACGGCGCCGACGCGATCATGCTGTCGGCGGAGAGCGCGGCGGGCGCGTGGCCGGTCGAATCGGTCGCGATGATGAACGCCATCGGCGACGCGGTGGAGCGCGACCCCGCGCACGGCGACCGCATCCACTTCACCGTCACCCGGCCCGACCCCACCACCGCCGACGCTTTGGCGGAGGCGGCGAAGAATATCGCCGCCACGGTCAGCGCCTCGGCGATCATCTGCTACACCTCGTCGGGCTCCACCGCGCGCCGCATCGCGCGCGAGCGGCCAGCGGTGCCGATCCTTGTCCTTACGCCGAAGCTGGAAACGGCGCGGCGGCTTGGCCTCCTTTGGGGGACCCACAACGTCCACACGCGCGACGTGGACGCGTTCGAGGAGATGGTGGCGAAGGCCAAGCGCATGGCACTGCGGCAGAACGTGGCGAAGGCCGGCGATGTGGTCGTCGTCATGGCGGGCGTGCCGTTCCGCACCCCCGGTTCCACCAACGTCCTTCACGTCGTGCGGATCGTCGGCGACGAGCTGAAGGGGTACAAGGGCCAGGCGGAAGGCTGAGGGCTTTGCGCCACATCCGTTCGCTCCGAGGGGCCGCCGAGCTTGTCGAAGCGGCACCTCGAAGAGCATGTGCTTCGAGACGAGGCTCGGACTACGGCACTTTGTGCCGGAGCCTGTCCTGAGCGACTGCCCTGGCAGGCAGTCGAAGGGCTCGGCCCCTCCTCAGCACGAACCGTCGTGCGCTGAACTGGGTCACCCACCCCCCGCGACGGGCGGCGACGTCTGCGAGTGCTGGACGACCTTCCACACCTCGTGCTCCAGCCGCCGATAGGTGGAGGTGCACCAGGCGACGTAGCGCTCGCCCTCCTTCTCGGCCTCGGCACGATAGCCGATGACGATCAGCCCCTCCTGCGGCCTCGCGATATGCCCGTCGGCGAAGGTGACCTTGGTCCAGCGCGGCGTGTCGCTGACCGCCGCGACCGCCGCCGCGCTCTCGAACACGAAGGGCTCAGTCGGCACCACCATCACGCAGCTCTCGTCGATCGACTCGCGGTAATGCGCCGCATCGCCGGTCCACAGGCTCTCCTCGAACGCCCAAACGCGATCGTCTTCCATGCTCCGGCTCCCTCGGTGGTGGAGCGGGACAAGTGCGCGATGGCCCCGTTCGTTCCGGCCGATGGGGACTTATCGTCGGGGGCGGAGCAGCCCCAGCGTCTCCAGCTCCCCGCGCAGGGTCGCCGCGTCCCGGAACAGGTGTGCGCGGATGCCCACCGCCTCGGCACCGGCCACGTTCGCCGCATTGTCGTCGACGAAGATCGTCTCTTCCGCCGCCACGCCGAAGCGGCGCAGCGCGAGCTGGAAGATCGCGGGATCGGGCTTCACCAGCCGCTCGTCGCCGGACACGACGATGTCGCGGAAGCGATCGAACAGCCGCGCCTCGCGCAGGCGGAAGGGCGCGAAGAACTCGCCGGAGAAATTGGTGATCGCGAACAGCGGCACGCCCGCGGCGTCCAGCTCCTCCACCAGCTCGGTCATGCCCGGGATCGGGCCGGGGATCTGCTCCCCGAAGCGCGGCCCCCACAGCCGGATCATGTCCGCATGGTCGGGATGGAGGGCGACCAGCTCCTCCGACGTCTCCGCGAACGGGCGGCCGGCATCGTGCTGGAAGTGCCACTCGCGAGTCGCGACGTCGCGTAGGAATGCGTCGAGCGCCCGTTCGTCATCGAACAGGCGCTCGTACAGGATCCGCGGATCCCAATCGTAGAGGACGTGCCCGACGTCGAAGATGACCGACGCGACGGGCACGGATCCGCTCAGCCCTGGCGGGCCTTGAACCGGCGGTTGGTCTTGTTGATGACGTAGGTGCGGCCGCGGCGGCGGATCACGCGATTGTCGCGATGCCGGTCCTTGAGCGACTTCAGGCTGTTGCGGATCTTCATCTCGATCGTTCTTTTTTCTGCGGGAAAACGGAAGCGCGGCGGGTATATCGGCACCCTCGCGAAGTCAACCGCGCGTGGGAGCTTGCGTGCGGCCCGAGCGTTGCTATCGCGCAACGACAACAGGCCAAAGGGTCCCACCGATGCGCGCGCCGCTCGTCCTCCTCTCCGCCCTCGCCCTTTCCGGCGCGCTCTCCGCCTGCGCCACCGGGCCGCAGCGCTTTCCGGTGCAGGCGACGCGCTTCCACTATGACGCGGTGGCGCAGCGCGGCACGGTGACGGTCGAACCTCTGCCCGGCGGCGGCCCTGCCAGCATCGAGTACAAGACCTACGCCGCCGCCGTCGAGGCGGAGTTGCTGCGTGTCGGGTTCACCTCGCCGAGGCCCGGCGTGAAGGCGGACTATATCGCCACCGTCGGCTTCACCCGCGCGCCCCGGGCCCTGCCCCCGCGCCAGTCGCCGATACAGATCGGGCTGGGTGGCGGCGCCGGTTCCGGCGGCTGGCGGGGCGGCAGCTCTGTGGGCGGAGGCGTCAGCTTCCCCGTCGGCGGGTCCGGCGCGCGCGAGGGCGTGGTGACCGAGCTCTCCGTCCGCCTGCGCCACGGCGCCGATGCGGTGTGGGAGGGGCAGGCGCAGTCGCTGACCGACACCACCGCGCCCGACGCCGACACCCCATCCATCGCCGCGCGTCTGGCGCAGGCGCTCTTCTCCGGCTTCCCGGGTGATTCCGGACGCACGATCGAGGTGAAATGACCATTGCCATCGACGCCGCCTTCGACGGCGGCAACATCCGCCTCCTCGCGATCGCGGAGGAGCGCGATCGCACCCGCGTCGACCTGGAGATTGTCCGGGATCATCAGTCCGACTTCTTCCAATGGTTCTACTTCCGCGCCGCCGGCCTCGGCGGCAAACCGGCGACGTTCCGCATCCTGAACGCGGGCGAGAGCGCCTATCCGATGGGTTGGCCGGGATACCGCACCCGCGCCTCCACCGACCTCGACACGTGGCGAACGATCGACACCCGCTACGAGGGCGGCGTGCTGGAGTTCGACTGGACGGGCGACACGTCGCTCGCCTGGTTCGCCTATTTCGCGCCCTACACGATGGAGCAGCACGCGCGGCTGGTCGCCCGGACCGCGCAGGCGCCGGGCGTGGAGCATCGCGTGCTGGGTCACTCCCTCGACGGACAGGCGATCGACTATTTCCGGATCGGCGCCGGCGCGAAGCAGGTGTGGCTCTATGCGCGCCAGCATCCCGGCGAATCGATGGCCGAATGGTGGATGGACGGCGCGCTTGCCTGGCTCACCGGCGAAGCGGCGGCTCCGCTGCTGGCCGCCGCGACGGTGCACGTCGTGCCGAACATGAATCCGGACGGCACGCGACGCGGGCACCTGCGCACGAACGCGGCAGGCGTGAACCTCAACCGCGAGTGGCACGCCCCCACCGTCGAGCGCAGTCCGGAAGTGCTGGCGGTGCTGCGCCGGATGGACGAGACCGGCGTGGACGTGGCGCTGGACGTGCATGGCGACGAGGCGATCGCGGCGAACTTCATCGCAGGGTTCGAGGGCATTCCCTCGTTCACCGATGCGCACGGCGAGCGCTTCCTCGCCTTCGGTCGCCGGCTGGCCGCGCACACGCCCGACTTCCAGACCGAGCTCGGTTACGCCCGGAGCGCGCCCGGCAAGGCGAACCTGTCGATGTCGACGAATCAGTTGGCCGAGCGGTTCGGCGCGGTGTCGATCACGCTGGAAATGCCGTTCAAGGATCACGATCCGAACCCCGACCCGATCGAGGCGTGGAGCCCGGCGCGGTCGCAGCGGCTGGCGGTCTCGTGCCTGGAGGTGGTCGCGGAGATGATCGCGGACGGCGCGCTGTAGCGGTCGATCCGGCTTACCCGCGCCACTTCCGCAGCGCGGCGTCATAGTCCGCCCTCGCCCGTTCCCGCGCCGATTCGAGCGCGTCTCGTTCCGCCGCCTGTTTTCTGGCGAGGCTCCGCTCCTCCAGGTCGAGCGCGGCCTTACGTTTTGCGATCTCCGCTTGCGCGGCGCGATGCCGCCGCTCCATCGTTTCCAGGGCCTCCTCGGCGGCGTCGACCTCGGCGGGGCTCGGCCGCGGCGTTGCCTTGGCGGGTGCTCGCCTGGACGCGCGCCGCTTTGCCGGAGTCATCGCCAGCTGCTCGGCGGCGGTACCACGCGAGCGGCGGACGACCTCGCCGGGACTCGCGAGCGCGTCGGCCATCAGTTCCGGGTCGGTCACCTCCTCCGCCACGCCGCGAGCGAACAGGTCGGCATCGCTGCCCCATGCCGCCAGCGCGGCTTTGCGGCTGGGCGCGGCGACATAGGCGTCGTGAAAGCCGATGGGCGTGCGGAAGACCTTCAGTTTGCGCGGCATCACGCCTCAACGCGCCAGCGCGGGTAACGAAGCGTTTCCGCCGGAACATGCGATGTTGCGCTGCATTAACCGCGCACAACCAGACAAGAAGACGGAGTCATCGAACATGAAGAAGATCGCGCTTTCCACCCTCCTGCTCGCTTCCGCCGTCAGCATGTCGGCCTGCTCGACCCTGCGCGGCGGTGCGATCGGTGCCGCGGGTGGCGCCGGCGTCGCGGCGGCGACCGGCGGCAGTGTCGAGAAGGGTGCGGCGGTCGGCGGCGTGGGCGGCGCGGTGGTCGGCACCGTCGTCGACGACTGATCCGTCTACCCACCGGGCGCGCGCAGCAGTTCCGCGCGCGCCCAATCCTTGTCGCGCCCGAACAGCTCGAAGATCGCGATCAATTCGGCGCGATCGGGTACGTAGATAATGGTGCCGTCGAACAAGGCCATCGGCACCCGCGTCCTCGGCGCGAGCATGTCTCCGCCACGAACGCGCAGAGCCGCCATGAACTCGACCGGCACGGGCGGTTCCATCCAGCGCCCATACCGTGCCGAGCGGAAGACGGGATCGCCTGAGCCCGGTTGCAGGCCGAGCGAGAGTTCGTTGTCGAGCATGTCCCCGTCGCCGACGCTCAACAGGACGTCCACGTCAGCCACCTCGGTCGCGGCACCGTGAAGCATCGCGGCCGTGCTGCCGATCACCCACCACGGGTCGCACGCCGGGATCATCGCCTCGGCCAGCAGGCGCAGCGAGCGGTGCAGCGAGGGCGGCAGATCAATCCCCCGTCAGGATGCGGTCGACCAGCTGCTTCACCGTCGGCACGAAGCCGTTCGAGTAGAACGGATCGCGCTTGAAATTGTACGCCGCGTGGCCGGCGAACATCAGGTTCGCTTCCGTGTCGCCGCCGTGGGCGATGTCCTGAAGCGTCTTTTGGATGCAGAAGCTGCGCGGGTCGGCCAGGCGGCCTGTCGAGTTCGTCTCGGTGTCCGCCCAGCTGGAGAACAGGCACTGGCTGAGGCAGCCCATGCAGTCCGCCTGATCCTTGCGGATCTCCGCCTTCTCGAGCGGCGAGACGAAGACCAATGTATTGTCCGGCGTCTTCAGCGCGTCGGTGAAGCCGGCGCCGAACCATTCGCGCGCGCGCAGCAGGTCGCCGCGCGTGACCCAGAAGTTCTTGCCCTTCACGCCGACATCCAGCTGGAAGACATGGTCCCCCGCCTCCTGCGTCGAAAAGGCGATCTGGCGCTCGCTGCGCGCCTCTAGGCTGCGCAGGAAGGGGTTGCGCACGGCCGACGAGTAGAAGCCGGTCGGCGAGAAGCGGTGGAGGAGGACGTCGCCCTCCTCGATCGTCAGCAGCCGCTCCTTCCAGTCGGCGGGAATCGGGCTCTCGCGCGTCAGCAGCGGTCGCGTGCCGTACTGGAAGGCGATCTGCCCCAGTTCCGGATTGTCGATCCAGCTCTCCCAGTCGCGCAGATACCACACGCCGCCGGCCATCACGATCGGCGTGGTGTCGGGAATGCCGCCCTCGCGCATGGTTTCGCGCAGCGCCTTGACGCGGGGATAGGGATCCTCCGGCTTCAGCGGGTCCTCCGCATTGGACAGGCCGTTGTGCCCGCCCGCCAGCCACGGATCCTCGTAGACCACCGCGCCCAGCAGGTCGGCCACCTTGGAATAGGCGCGTTTCCACAGTGCCCGGAAGGCGCGCCCGGAACTGACGATGGGAAGGTAGTTGACGTTGTACGAGGCCGCGATCTCGCTCAGCTTGTACGGCATCCCCGCCCCGCAGGTGACGCCGGAGACGAGGCCGCGCGTGCGCTCCAGCACGCCTTGCAGCACGCGCTGCGCGCCGCCCATCTCCCACAGTACGTTGATGTTGATCGCGCCCTTGCCGCCCGCGATCTCCCAGGCGCGCTGCACCTGCTGCACCGCGCCCTCGATGGCATAGGCGATCAGCTCCTCGTGCCGCTCGCGCCGGGTCAGCGCGCGATAGACCTGCGGAATGATCTTGCCGTCGGGATCGTAGCTGTCGGCGTTCACCGCGCTCACCGTGCCGATGCCGCCCGCGGCGGCCCAGGCACCGGCGGAGGCATGGTTGGTCGCCGCGACGCCCTTGCCGCCCTCCACCAGCGGCCACACTTCGCGGCCGGCATAGACGATCGGCTTCAGGCCCTTGAACACGCTGCTTCCCACTTCCGTTACTGACCAGCCGTCACCCTATAGAGCAAAGCGCGCGAGTGGCGACGGAAAATGCGACCTAGGACAGGACGCCGGGGCGCGCCATCGCCGCCTCGTACAGGGCGGCGTAGCGCGCGATCATCGCGCCTTCGTCGTAGTCGGCGCGAGCCTTTTCGCGATTGGCGGCACCCACGCGCGCGCGCAGGTCGGCGTCGGCGGCCAAGGCCTGCATCGCGTCCCGAAGGCGCACCTCGCCGTGATGATCGGTGATGAAGGGCAGGTTCTCCGGAGCCACCATCGCGCGCACGTCGCCCACCGGGGGCGCCACCACGGGAAGGCCGGCCGCCATCGCCTCCACCACGCTGATCGGCATCTGCTCCGACTTCGACGAGAGCGCCAGCAGGTCGAAGTGGCGCATGAAACGGTAGGGCCGATCGACGAACCCGGGCAGCAGCACGCGATCGTCGATCCCCATCGCCAGCGCCGCCTGCTCGATCGCAGCGCGTTCCGGCCCCTCCCCCACGATCACCAGCCGGAAGCGCGCGGACAGGCCGCCCGCGGCGCGGACCAACTGCGGCAGGTCCTTCACCGCGCGCAGGCCGGCGACGCTGCCGATCACCACCTCCCTCGGCTTGCGAACGAAGCCGGGGATCGCGCCCGCCGCCGGGTCTTCGGCGTACAGCGCGGTGGCGATGCCGTTCGCGATCCGGTGGACCCTGGCGGCGGGCTGCTTCCACGTGTCCAGCGCGATCCGCTCCAGGCTGCGCGAGGGCACCACCAGCGCGTGCGCCGCGCCGAGCGCCAGCCGGCGGTAGAGGTTGCGCTCTCGCTTCAGCCCGCCGGCCTCGTCCTCGTTGAAGCCGTCCTCGTGATGGACCAGCGGCGGTGCCCCGCGGCGGAACACGCGCCGCGCCATCACGCCGTCGATCGCCCCCCAATTGTACGTCAGCACCAGGTCGAAGCCGCGCATGTAGCGGGCGATGGCGTCGTAGCGCGCGACCGAGGGCGTTCCCGTCAGCGGGGGCGCGTCCTGCGCGATCTCGTAGCGGATGCCGCGGTCGATCCGCTCGCGCGCTCCGTAGCGGTCGGGAACGGCGGAGACGATGACGTGCCGCGCCCGGTCGCCGAAGGCGTTCATCAGCCGCGTGGCCCGCGCTTCCTTCCCGCCCAGGTCGAAGGTGGAATGGAGATGGAGGATGGTGGGAACCGAAGCCATGGCCCCCGCGTCCTAAACCCCGGCGAGAAGCGCGCAAGGCGTTCGCCGTTCGCCGCGGCGACCCGGGAGGGACGGCGCGACCGGCAGCCCTCGGCAGGAGCGGGGACGGCCAAGCTGGAACAGACGGAAAAAGGATCGACGAGATGAAGCTGAAGACCCTGATCGCGGCGGGCTGCGCGGTCGCTCTCGCGGCCCCGCCGGCCCTCGCCAACCCCGCGTCGTCGCTGTCGGTGTCGCGCGCCGCCACCGCCACGAAGGGCAAGTCGAGCGAATTGGCCGCCCCCGGCTCGATCGTTGGCCTCGTCCTCGCCGCCGCGGTGGTCGCCGGCGGCGTCATCATCGCGCTGGACGACGACGACGATTCGGACAGCAACTGACGAGATTCCCGTCACCCCGGCCGCGCCGGGGTGACGGCTTCTACCGGATCGCCGATTTCGGCACGTGCGTGATGCGGCACGCGAGGTCCGCTTCCCCGCTCGCCACCACCCAGTGTTCGCCGCCGTCGGCAATGCCCGTCGTGAACACGACGTTGTCCAGGTACATCTGCTCCTTCAACGGCTCGGTGAGGGCCGGCGCCGGCTCGAGCAGCGGCGTATCGCTGGTCGCCACCGTCACGCTGGGGTCGTCGGCATCGAGCAGTGTCCAGTAGGTGCGGTAGACGCCCACCACGCCCGATGGCTCCACGCCATGCCACAGCGTCAGCCAGCCGCGATCGGTCAGCACCGGCGGCGCGCCCCCGCCCATGCGCGCCGTCGCCACCGTCGCCGCATGCGGACGGATGCCGGGGCTGTCGTATGGTTTCCAGTGCAGCACGTCGGGCGACGTGGCGAGGTTGATCGAGGGACCCGCGCGCCACTCGCTGTCCGGCGGGTAGGCGAAGTACAGGTCGCCGAGCGGCCGGGTCTGCGCCCAATACCGCCCCTGCGGCTTCCCCTCGAAGATCAGCATGTCCTTGTTCTGATGGTCGAGGACGATGCCCTCCAGCGTCCAGTCGAGCGCATCGTCGCTGGTGTAGAGCGTGGTAGAGTGCCGCTCCGGACTGACCGAGCAGGTCGTCATCAGGTAGCGCCCGTCGACCCGGCTGATCCGCGCATCCTCCACACCGTAGCATTGGTAGGACGTGGCAGGCGCGATGGCGCGGTCGTAGTGCACCGACACCACCTCGCGCCCGTCCGCGTCCAGCTCCACCGGCAGCAGCCAGGACAGGCTGGTCAGTGCCATCACCTTCCACCCCGCGCTGCGCATCATGAACTTGCGCGGATCGGATGTGTCGACCAGCGCCAGGGGCCACGCATCGAGAACGTAGCGACCCGCGTCCCAGCGGATCGCGCGGATCGTGCCCCCGGTGATCGGCGTCCGCAGCGCCTCCGCCACGCGGACCATCAGCAGCAGGTTGCCGTTCGCCAGCCGAGTCATGCCCGGGTTGAACGCGCCGAGCACATAGGTCTCCGCGTCGATCTGCCCGGCCAGCGGCGAGCGCGAGAGATCGACGTCGTCGGGTGTGAAGACCAGGGCGTCGTACGGCCAGTCGGGCGCGGTCGCCTGCATCACTCGCCGTCCTGCATCCGCGGGGCGATGGTCAGACGCTGGATCACCGCGCGGCGCGGCTGCGTCAGCAGATAGTGGACGCCCACCGCGATGTCCTCGGCGCGCAGCATCTCGTCCTTGCCGATCATCTCGCGCTGCTTGTCCGCCGGGATGTCGGGATATTGCATGTCCGATCCGGTCAGACCCGGCTCGACCAGGGCGACGCGAATGCCCTTGGGCCCGAGCTCTCGGCGCAGCGCGATGGAGAAGCCCTGCAGCCCGTGCTTGATCCCGGCGTATACGGTCGATTTCGGTCCCAGCGCATAGGCGCTCATCGATCCGATCAGCACGATGTCGCCCCCTGCGTCACCATCTGCGCCCATCGCCTCCGCGCCGGCGCGGGCGAGCAGCAGGTATTGCGTGAAGTTGAGCGACACGGCGTGGCGCACCGCTGCCTCGTCCATGTCCGACAGCCCTTCCGCGGCCTCCGCCGCATTGGCAACGACGATGTCATAGCCGCCGATCGCGTCCGTTGCGGCGGCCAGGAAGCGCGAGACATTGTTCTCCTGGGACAGGTC
The DNA here is from genome assembly GCF_012035195.1 of Sphingomonas corticis. GTDB lineage: Bacteria > Pseudomonadota > Alphaproteobacteria > Sphingomonadales > Sphingomonadaceae > Sphingomonas > Sphingomonas corticis. The sequence goes on along the minus strand of NZ_JAAVJH010000005.1, from coordinate 273,951 downwards.
CAGCGCGATGCCCTCACCCGTGCCGACTTCGCGGATGCGGGCGAGCGCATCGTCGACATGGCCCTGGTCCGACCCGCCGATGAAGACGGTGGCGCCCTCGCTGGCCAGCAGCACGGCGATGGCGCGCCCGATGCCGGTCGACCCACCGGTCACCACCGCGCGGCGCCCAGTAAGGGCAAGTGTCTGAGTATGGGCGTCTTTTTCGGAAATATCGGTCACGAGCTTCTCCGGCGGCAGCAGTTTGCGGAGACGAACCAGCTACGCCGCGGGTTCCCCCGGACCGGTCCGCGCGCCCGTTTCCGCCCGCGCGAGCAGCCGCTCGACCGCGGCGTGCACCGCGGGTTCGTCCAACGTCGGCGCATGCCCCACGCCGGCCACGGTCACCACCTCGCCGCGCGGGAGCGCCGCCGCCATCCGCTCGGCCGTGGCGGCGGACAGGATGTCCGAGCGCGCGCCCCGTACCACCAGCACCGGCACGCCGGCGAGCTGGGCCAGCGCCCCCCACATGTCCGGCCCCGCCTCCTGCCCCGGCAGGCGGAACGGCTCCGCGATCTTCAGGTCGTAGTCGAGGACAATGCGCCCGGCGTTGTTCAGCCGGTACAGCCGCTTGGCCATCGCCAGCCAGTCGTCGGTGCGCCAGTCGGGATAGACGTCGGCATTCCCCTCCTTCAGCGCGCGCGCGGCGTGCATCCAGGTAGGATGGCTGCTCGACTTCCCGACGTAGCCGCGGATTCGCGCCAGCCCGGCGTGCTCGATCTCCGGACCCACGTCGTTCAGCAGCGCGCCCGCCACCCGCCCGGGCGCCAGCCCCGCGAGCAGCATGGTGACGATGCCGCCCAGCGAGGTGCCGATCGCGACGAAGCGGTCGATCCCGGCATGGTCCAGCAAGGCCATCACGTCCTGCGCGTAGGTGAGCGGGACGTAGCTCATCGGGTCCTTGGCATAGCCGCTGTCGCCGCGCCCGCGGAACTCCACCGCCAGCACGCGGCGCCGCGGCGACAGGCGCTGGGCGAGCGCGGCATAGTCGCGCGCGTTGCGCGTCAGGCCGGGAAAGCAGAGGACCGGCAGCATGGCCGCATCGCCGGGATAGTCGCGCGCGTGGAGCCGCACCCCGTCCGTCGACCACCAGAACAGGTCGTCCCACGCCTTCGCGCGATGGGCGTTACTCTCTCCGGCCATCCTTGCACCCCGCGTGTCCCGCCCCCCATATCGCCCCATGCCGTTCGACCCGCAAGCATATCGCCCCGCCACCGACCTCACGACGCTGGGCGACGGCTTCTACGATGCTGTCGCAGCGGCGGACTTTCCCGAGAAACGGCTGCGCTTCCGCAACGATCGCGCCGCGGCGGAGGTGGGGCTGGAGCCGCTGACCGACGAGGAATGGGTCGCGCACTTCGGCCGCTTCCTTCCCCTGCCCGGCACGATGCCGCAGCCGCTGGCGCTGCGCTACCACGGGCATCAGTTCCGCCAGTACAATCCCGACATCGGCGACGGCCGCGGCTTCACCTTCGCGCAGCTGCGCGACCGGGACGACCGGCTGATGGACCTTGGGACGAAGGGGTCGGGACAGACGCCGTACAGCCGCTTCGGCGACGGCCGGCTGACGCTGAAAGGCGGGGTGCGCGAGATCCTGGCGACGGAGATGCTGGAGGCGCTGGGCGTGCCCACCAGCCGCACGCTGTCGCTGATCGAAACCGGCGAGGCGCTGGAGCGGGGCGATGAACCCTCGCCCACCCGCTCCGCGGTGCTGGTGCGGCTGTCGCACTCGCACATCCGCATCGGCACGTTCCAGCGGCTCGCCTACCAACGCGACGAGGAGGGGCTGCGGACGCTGGTGCGCTACGTCCTCGACCGGCTCTACGGCGAGCCCGGCGGCGATCCGGTGCGGCTGCTGACGCTGGTGGTGGAGCGCACCGCGCGGCTGGCGGCGGCGTACATGGCAGCGGGATTCGTCCACGGCGTGCTCAATTCGGACAACATCAACGTGACGGGCGAGAGCTTCGACTACGGGCCGTGGCGGTTCGCGACGACGTGGGACCCGGCGTTCACCGCGGCCTATTTCGACCACGCCGGCCTCTACGCCTTCGGTCGCCAGCCGGAGGCGATCCACTGGGATACGATGCAGCTGGCGGTGGCGCTGCGCCCGCTGGTCGATGCCGATCCGCTGATCGCCGCGCTCGACGGCTTCGGCGCGGCCTATCAGCCCGCCGTGGCGCGCGCGATCCTGTGGCGGCTGGGCCGCGCGCCGCTTGGCGAGGCGGAGGACCGCGCGCTGGTGCAGGCGGTGGAGATGGCGCTGCGATCCACCGGCGCCGGTATCGACCGCTTCTTCCACGACGCGTTCGCGCAGGACCTGCCGCCCGGCTATGGCGCGGACTGGGCCGAGGTCCGGGCGGCACTGTCGGCCCATCCGGTGCGCAAGCCGCGGCCCGGGTTCTTCGAAGGCGAGCCGTGCGCGATGCTGATCGACGAGGTGGAGGCGATCTGGTCCGCCATCGACCGCGACGACGATTGGGCGCCGCTGCACGCCAAGGTGGCGCGCGTGCGCGCACTCGGCGAGGCGCTGCGGTAGGCGCATCCCCGGTCCGCCGTTCGCGCGCAGTTTGTCGGGACGTCGAGCACGAAGGGGACCCTCGGTCGACGCACTAAAGCGTCAATCTGCCCAGCAGGTCGTGCAGCGCCCGGTCGTCCGCGACCGTGTCCGTTCTGATCGCGTCCAGCGGCGCCACCATGCCCGGCGCCTGCGCTACGGCCAGCGCCAGCGCGGTGTCGAGCGACACGATCTCCGCCGCGCACGCCTTGCGCAGCGCACCGACCAGGGCGGTGTCGAGGATCCGTCCCGGCAAGTGCGAGCCGGCGTCGCGGTCGGCATCGTCGGCGATGCCCGCCATCCACAGACTGGGCGGCCCGCCCTGCGCGTTCAGCGCCGCCAGCCGGTCGCGCGCCGCCGCGGCATGTTCGCGCATCGCAGCGATGGCGGCGCGCAGACCCGCGTCGCTCGCCGCTTCCGCCAGCGCGGGCAGCCGCCCGACCAGCAGCGCCTTGCCCGCGTGAAGGTCCTGAAGCGCCACGTGGAGCAGCGCGGCCATGCTCGCCGTCTTCGCCATGGCGCGCCGACGCCCGGACGCCAGCGCGGGTTCCGCCGCGTCAGCCCGCGTCGGGCGCCACCGCCCTCGCCACGTCTTTCGGCGCCTCGACCGTGGACCGCAGGTTCAGCTCCTTCAGCTGCTTCGCCGTGGCGAAGTTGGGCGCGCCCATCATCAGGTCCTCCGCCTTCTGCGTCATCGGGAAGACGATCACCTCGCGGATGTTCGGCTGGTCCGCCAGCAGCATCACGATGCGGTCGATCCCCGGCGCCGAGCCGCCGTGCGGCGGGGCGCCGAACTTGAAGGCGTTGATCATGCCGGCGAAATTCGTGTCGACGTCCGCCTGCGTGTAGCCCGCGATCTCGAACGCCTTGTACATGATCTCCGGCCGATGGTTTCGGATCGCGCCCGACGACAGCTCCACGCCGTTGCAGACGATGTCGTACTGATAGGCGAGGATATCGAGCGGGTCCTTCGTCTCCAGCGCCTCCATCTCGCCCTGCGGCATCGAGAAGGGATTGTGGCTGAAGTCGACCTTCTTCGCGTCCTCGTCGTACTCGAACATCGGGAAGTCGACGATCCAGCAGAACTCGAAGCGGCTCTGGTCGATCAGGCCGAGCTGCTCGGCCACGCGGGTGCGCGCCAGGCCGGCGAGCTTCGCGGCCTGAGCCTCCTTGCCCGCCGCGAAGAACAGGCCGTCGTCGGGACCGAGGCCCAGCGCGTCGGCCATCGCGCTCATCTTCTCCTCGCCATGGTTCTTCGCGATCGGACCGCCCCACTCACCGCCCTTGCGCGTGGCGTAGCCGAGGCCCGCGAACCCCTCGGATTGCGCCCAGGCGTTCATGTCGTCGAAGAACTTGCGGCTCTTCTCCGCCGTGCCCGGCGCCGGGATCGCGCGGACCACGTCGCCCGCCTCGACGATGGAGGCGAAGCGGCCGAAGCCCGACCCGGCGAAATGCTCGCCGACGTCGCTGATGATGATCGGGTTGCGCAGGTCCGGCTTGTCGTTGCCGTACTTCAGCATCGACTCGCGATAGGGGATGCGCTTGAACGGCAACGGCGACACCGACCGCCCCTTCCCCTGCCAGTCGGCGAACTCCTCGAACACGCCGTGCAGCACCGGCTCGATCGCCTGAAACACGTCCTCCTGCGTGACGTAGCTCATCTCGAAGTCGAGCTGGTAGAACTCGCCCGGCGACCGGTCGGCGCGCGCGTCCTCGTCGCGGAAGCAGGGCGCGATCTGGAAATAGCGGTCGAAGCCGGCGACCATCAGCAGCTGCTTGAACATCTGCGGCGCCTGCGGCAGCGCGTAGAACTTGCCGGGGTGGACGCGGCTCGGAACGAGATAGTCGCGCGCGCCCTCCGGCGAGGACGCGGTCAGGATCGGCGTCTGGAACTCGGTGAAGCCCTGCTCCACCATTCGCCGCCGGATCGACGCGATCACGCTCGATCGCAGCATGATATTGGCGTGCAGCTTCTCGCGCCGCAGGTCGAGGAAGCGGTATTTGAGGCGGATCTCCTCCGGATATTCGGCATCGCCGAACACCGGCATCGGCAGCTCCTGCGCGTGGCTCTGCACCGTGGCGGCGCGGGCGTAGACCTCGACCTCGCCGGTCGGCAGGTTCGGGTTCACCGTCGCCTCGGAGCGCTGCTTCACCTCGCCATCGATCGTCACGACCGATTCGACGCGCAGGCCGTCCAGCAGCGCCAGCGCCGGGCTGTCGCTGTCCGCCACGATCTGCGTGATGCCGTAATGGTCGCGCAGGTCGACGAACAGCACGCCGCCGTGGTCGCGCTTGCGATGCACCCAGCCCGACAGGCGGACAGTCTCGCCGGCGTTCGCCCCGGTTAGCGCGGCGCAGGTGTGAGTGCGGTAGGCGTGCATGACGTGATCTCTGATTACGTCACCCCAGCGAAAGCTGGGGTCTCAGGCGGCAAGAGGGCGCTCGCAGCACGAGACCCCGGCGTGCGCTGGGGTGACGGGAAATGGACGGCAGCGGCCCTCCCCTTTTCGAACCCGCTTTGTCAACCCGCGCACAAGCGGCTATGGCCGCGCGCTTATGCATGTTCACCCCCTTATCACCGACAGCGCAACGCTCGCCAATCTCTGTGCCCGCCTGTCCGACGCGCCCTTCGTCACCGTCGACACGGAGTTCATGCGCGAGAGCACCTACTATCCGGAGCTCTGCCTGATACAGATTGCCGACACGCAGGAGGCGGCGGCGATCGATCCGATGGCGCCGGGCATCGACCTGGCGCCCCTGCTCGACCTCCTTGTCGACAACGAGGACGTGCTGAAGGTCTTCCACGCCGGCGGTCAGGATCTGGAGATCGTCTACAATTTGACGGGCAAGACGCCCCACCCGCTGTTCGACACGCAGGTGGCGGCCATGGCGCTCGGCCAGGGCGAGCAGATCGGCTATTCCAACCTGGTCGACAGCTGGCTCGGCATCCAGGTCGACAAGGGCGCGCGCTTCACCGACTGGTCGCGCCGCCCGCTCGACCAGCGGCAGGTCGATTACGCGATCGGCGACGTGACCCACCTGTCCAAGATCTTCCCGAAGATGCTGGAGCGGCTGAAGAAGACCGGGCGCGGCGCGTGGCTCGACCAGGAGATGGAGCGGCTGGGCGATCCCGCCAATTACGCCAACGATCCCGACGTCGCGTGGAAGCGCGTGCGCGTGTCCAGCCGCAAGCCCGACGTGCTCGGCCGGCTGAAGGCGATCGCGCGCTGGCGCGAGCTGGAAGCGCAGGCCAAGGACCTGCCGCGCGGCCGCATCGTGAAGGACGAGACGATCGCCGACCTCGCCGGGCATCCGCCGAGGAAGCAGGCCGACCTGTCGAAGGTACGCGGCCTTTCCGCCACTTGGGCGTCGAACGACATCGGTGCGCGGCTGATGACGGCCATCGCCGACGCGCAGCCGCTGCCCGCCGACGAGATGCCGGCCCGCGACGATCGCAAACCCGGCCTCGGTCGTGACGGGTCGCTGGTGGCCGACCTGCTGAAGCTGCTGCTGAAGATCCGATCGCGCGACATCGACGTCGCGCCCCGGCTTCTCGCGCGCGGCGAGGAGCTGGAGCTGCTCGCCGCCGGGCAGCGCGACGGGCTGGCGATCCTCTCCGGCTGGCGCTTCGACCAGTTCGGCCGCGATGCGCTGGACCTGGTCGAGGGGCGGCTCGGCTTCGCCGTGGTCGGCGGCAAGCTGAAGATGACACGGACGGAGACCGAATGATGCGCCCCCTGCCCCTCGCCGCTTTGCCTCTCGCCGCGCTGCCCCTGCTCGCCGCGTGCGCCGCTGAGACCACGCCGCCCTCGACAGACATGCCGGCGCCCGGCACGCAGTGCAACGCGAACGCCGCGCAGGGGCTGATCGGGCGTCCTGCGGATCAGGCGGCCCCGGAGGCGCAGCGGCTGAGCGGTGCGCGGATCGTCCGCCGGTATCGCACCGGGGACGCCGTCACCATGGACTTCCGCGCCGACCGCCTGAACGTCGAGACCGACGCGGCCGGGACGATCGTGAAGCTCAGCTGCGGCTGATCCCGCTTCCCACCGGAACTGGCAAGGGGCGGCGCAGCGGCGGAAGGTGAGGCGGAATCAGCCGACCGCGACGCCCATCGCCGCCGCCAGCGCCTTCACCCTCTTCTCCACCGCCTCGCCCAGCAGGCCCGCGTCGCCGGCATCGAGCGCCAGCCGCAGCGCGCCGCGATCCAGCGATAGGCAGGATCGTTCCAGCGGCCCGGCCATGCCGCCGCTCAGCCGATGGCCGAGCCGCATCGCCAAACCCCAGCGCGCCGCCTGCGCCAGCGCCGCCTCTCCGGCCAGCCGGGGCAGCGGATCGGGCCGGGTCAGCTCGCCGCCCAGCGCGGTCCACAGCGCCTGCGCCAGCATCGCGCGCCCGCGCCCGTCGATGCCGACCCAATTGCCGTGCAGCGCCACTTCCATCCCCCGCTCGGCGCGGAACTCCGGATTGGCGCGCCAGCCCACGTCAGCCAGCTGGCAGGCGGCGTGGCGCAGCCGTGCGTCCTCCGGCCGGTCGGCGCCGAACAGCGGCGCGATCCAGCGGTCGAGCAGCTCGCCATGCTCGGGAAAGCGGCCACTCCGCCGCCCCTCGTCCCGCGTCGCGACGATCAGCGGGTCGAGCGCGCGGTCCTGCACCGTCAGCGCCTGGTGGAGCAGCCCCTCGCGCAGGCCGTAGGCGGACACGATCGTCCCGCTCGACTTCAGGTGCTTCAGCAGAACCCCCAGCAGCGCCGCGGCGTCGGACAGCGTGGGGATGCGTCCGCTCGACAGGCCCGGCACCTCCTTCAGCCGCGCCTTGTCGGTGTGCGACAGGGTGCGCCGCAGCCGCGCGATTGTGGCGGCGGGCATGGCATATTGGTGGATGATCGGCAGCGGGTAACGCGTCGCCACCATGTCGAGTCGCGCCAGCCCGCGCCACGATCCGCCCACCAGGTAGAAGGGCAGTCCCTTCCCCGCCCCGCTCCAGCCGGTCTCCTCCAGCAGGTGCGCCACCCTCCGGTCGAGCCGCCCCTTCGCGCGCAGCCCCGCCAGCCGCAGCACGCCCAGGGGGAAGGAGACGCGGCGGTGCAGCGCCCCGTCCTTCACGCGCACCAGTTCCAGGCTGCCCCCGCCCAGGTCGCCGACGATGCCGTTGGCGCCGGGAATGCCGGAGAGGACGCCGTGCCCGGCCGCCGCCGCCTCCTCCTCGCCTGACAGGATCTCCACCGACAGCCCGGCGTGCTCGGCGATCGCGATCAGCTCCGCGCCGTTCGCCGCGTCGCGCACGGCGGCGGTGGCGACCGTGCGGACGCTCGCCACGTCCATCTCGCGCACCAGCGCCGCGAACCGGCGGAGGGCCGTGGTCGCCATCGCCATCGCGGCCGGGTCGATCCGGCCCGATGCCGCCAGGCTGCGGCCCAGGCCCGCCAGCACCTTTTCGTTGAAGAGCACCGCGGGCACGCGCGCGGGGCCCTGATAGACGACGAGGCGAATCGAGTTGGACCCGATGTCGACGATGGCCGAGCGCGGCTCGCCGCCGTGGCGCGCCGGCTTCTCCGCGCCGCGCCGCAACGGGATCAAGCTCACGCCCGGCGTCTCAGCGACAGGACCGGCACCTCGCTGCCGTCCTCCAGCGCCGCACCGCGCCCCGACAGCGACGGATTGGTCATGAAGTAGCGATGCAGATTGAAGCCCTTGGCATCGCCCGGCGTGACGCGGACGTAGCTGCCGTCGGGCTCCAGTTCCCAGCTCTGCTCGTTGTCGATCAGGTTCGCGACCATCACCTGGTCGAGGATCTGGTCGTGCACCGTCTCGTTCTCGATCGGCAGCATATATTCGACCCGGCGGTCGAAGTTGCGCGGCATCCAGTCGGCCGACGAGATGTAGACGATCGCCCCGTCGTTGGGCAGCGCGTCGCCGTTGCCGAAGGCGGCGATGCGGCTGTGCTCGAGAAAGCGGCCGACGACCGACTTCACGCGGATCCGGTCGGACAGGCCGGGCACGCGCGGGCGCAGGCAGCAGATGCCGCGAATGACGAGGTCGATCTCCACCCCGGCCCCGCTCGCCTCGTACAGCTTCTCGATCAGCGCCGGGTCGACCAGGCTGTTCATCTTCGCCCAGATCGCCGCAGGACGCCCGGCGCGCGCGTGCGCGATCTCCGCGTCCACCTTCTCGATCAGCCGGGTGCGCAGAGAGCGCGGCGAGAGCACCACCTGCTCCATGTCCTCCGGCTCGACGTAGCCGGTGATGTAGTTGAACATCCGAGCCGCATCGCGCCCGACGCGTGGGTCGGCGGTGAAGAAGCTGAGGTCGGTGTAGATCCGCGCCGTCACCGGATGGTAGTTGCCGGTGCCGAAATGGCAGTAGGTGCGGAACACCCCCGCCTCCCGCCGCACCACCATGCTGACCTTGGCATGGGTCTTCCAGTCGATGAAGCCGTAGACCACCTGCACGCCCGCCCGCTCCAGCGCGCTGGCCCAGTACAGGTTCTGCTCCTCGTCGAAGCGCGCCTTCAGTTCGACCACCGCGGTGACGGACTTCCCCGCCTCGGCCGCCGCGATCAGCGCGTTGATGACGGCGGACTGCTTGCCCGCGCGGTACAGCGTCTGCTTGATCGCGACCACGTCGGGATCGTTCGCCGCCTGCTTCAGGAAGGCGAGGACCACGTCGAACGTCTCGTAGGGATGGTGGACGACGATGTCCTTGGCGCGGATCGCGGCGAAGCAATCGCCGCCGAATTCCCTGATCCGCTCCGGAAAGCGCGGGGTGAAGCTGGGGAACTTCAGCTCCGGCCGGTCCTCGTCCGCCAGCGCGGCGAGGTCGCCGATGCCCAGGAACGTTCCCGTCTCCGTCACGATCGCATCGGCGCCGCCCAGTTCGTCGCGCAGCACCGCGGCGAGGCCCTCGGGCATGTTCGTCTCCAGCTCGAGCCGGATCACGCGCCCGCGGCGGCGCCGCTTGATGGCGTTGGCGAAGTAGCGGACCAGGTCCTCCGCCTCCTCCTCGATCTCGATGTCGCTGTCGCGCAGCACGCGAAACTCCGCCGCGCCCAGCACGTCGTAACCGGGAAAGATCAGCCCGACGTAGCGCTTCAGGATCGATTCGACCGCGATGTAGCGCGCCGTCCCGCCCGGTAGCCGGATGAAGCGCGCCATGCCGGCGGGAAGCATCACCAGCTCGCGGATCGGTTCCTTGTCGGACCGGCGGACCAGGTCGAACATCACCGCCATGCCCTTGTTCGGCAGGAACGGGAACGGATGGGCGGGATCGAGCGCCTGGGGCGTGATGATCGGGAAGATCTGCTCGCGGAAATGCGTCTCCAGCCAGGCGCGCTCCTCGGCGTCGAGCGCCTCGTCGACGCGGCGGTGGCCCAGCACCTCGATCTTCTCGCGCGCCAGCGCGGCCCGCACGTCGCGCCACACCGCCTGCTGCCCCGCCATCAGCGCGTCCGCCTCCGCGGTGATCGCGGCGAGCTGCTGCGAGGGCGTCAGCCCGTCGGCGGAGCGGCGCTCCACGTCCTTCGTCTGCTGCCCCTTCAGCCCGGCGACGCGGACCATGAAGAACTCGTCCAGGTTGGAGCCGGAGATGGACAGGAAACGCAGCCGCTCCAGCAGCGGATGCGCTTCGTTGCACGCCTCCTCCATCACGCGGCGGTTGAAGGCGAGCCACGACAGTTCGCGATTGAAATAGCGCTCGTGTCCGACCTCCTCGAAGGGATCGTCGTCGTCGGCGTCGAGCCTGGCGAGGTTAGCGGGGCGGGTCATGCGGGATCGTACCTTCGGCAAACGTCGCGACCGCCGCCAGGGTTTCGCGCGCCATCGGGATGGACAGGCGGCGGTGCCCCGACAGCGCGGCCTCGCTCAGCGTATCGATCACCTGTGTGACGGTGGCGTGACTGCGTTCCACCCGCGCCGCCAGCCACGCGATCAGCTCCGGCCGCGCGTCCAGCCGCGCGCGCTCGAACCCGCGCTCGATCAGCGCCGCGACCAGCGGATCGTCGGGCGGACCAATGGTGGCAAGCGGACTGGCCGCCAGCCGCGTGCGCAGGTCCGGCAGGCGCACGTCCCACGCCGGCGGCGCAGCGCCCGCGACGATGACCAGCGGTCGCCGCTCCGCCTGGGCGCGGTTCCACGCGTGGAAGATCGCGGCTTCCTCGTGCCGCTCCGCATCGTCGATCACGCTCCCGCCGCTCCGCGCCGCGAAGACGCGCGCCAGCGTCGACCGGCCGGAGCCGGGCGGCCCCACCAGCAAGGCCGCCATCACCGGCCAGCTCGCCCAATGCTCCATCGTCCGCGCCGCCTGCGCGTTGGACGGAGAGACGAGGAAGGCGGCGTCGCGGTCGTCGGCCGGCCAGGCCAGGGGAAGCGCGATCTGGTTCATCGCGCCCGCGTCAACCGGTCGTCTGCGCGTCGGGCTGGACGCTGGGCGGCGGCAGCTGCGGCGCGCGGCGCACGCGGATGGTGGTGCCGGTGCCGAACACCTGCCATCCGCGAGCCTCCAGCGCGGCGCGGAACGCCTCGGGCGAGCCGGCAAAGCCGACCTGCATCAGCGAGATGCCGCCGAGCGCCAGGCTGGTCGTCGCCGCGCGCGCCACGCCGGGCACGCCGCGCATGGCGCTCTCCGTCGCGAAGACCGCGGCGGCATCGGGCGAATCGAACTGGACGGTGATTGTGCTGCTCGCCGCCACGCCGTCCGTGGCGAAGGGGTCGACGCCGGGTGTCGGCGTGGCCACCGGGGTCGGCACCGCCTCCGGCGCGGTCAGGCCGGGGTCGACGCCCAGGTAGCCGCCGCGCAGCGCATCCTGGTACAGGCGGTCCAGTCGCGCGACGCCCGCGTCCAGCATCTGCGGCAGCCCGCGCGCCGCGCCGACGCGCAGCGTGAATTGCGACAGCAGGCGGTTGTCCGGCCCGTGCCGCGCCTGGAACACGCCGATCACCGGCCCGCCCGGCCATTGCCGGTACAATCGAACGGTCGGCATCACCACATCCAGCCCGCCGTACTGGTCGAGGATCATGCGCCACCAGGCGCGGTCCGGCCGCTGCGTCTGCCCCACGTTCAGCAGCAGCGGGTCGGGGCCGTTGCCCGCGGGGCGGATGTAATCCACCTCGCTCTGCCCGGTGCGATAGCGTGCCCAGGCCTCCTGCCAGGCGGTGCGCTGCTCGAACGCCGTGCCGACGCCGGTGGACCACACCACCGGCACGACCACCATCGGCGGCGACCGGCGCACGTCCGCGCTGACGCCCAGCAGGCTGGCGGCGCGCTGGCGATCGAAGAGGACGCCGAGCCGCGCGATGTAGCGCGTCGGCCCGATCTGCTCCTCGTCGACGACGATGGCGGAGACCAGCTGGTCCAGCACGCCGTCCGGCAACGTGCCCCCTCCCGCGCCCAGCCGCTGCGACAATTGCGTCCACCCGCGCCGCTGCGCCTCGCGCCAGCCGGCGAGCCGCGCCGCATCGGCGTCCTTCCCCGACGTGTCGACGCGGATGCCCGACACCTCGAAATCGCGGCTGCTGTCCACCGCCGCCACGCCGCGGTCCCCGCCCTCGATCTGCGCCATCACGGCGGCACCGGCGAAGGCCGTGCAGAGAAGGGCGATGACGGCGCGACGCATCCTGCGCGCCTTTTGGCGAAGCGGGCGTGGAAATCCAAGCGCGATGTGGCTAGGCGGTCGGCCCCATGAGCAACGATCGTCGCAATTCCCCCTACACCTACGCCGACGCGGGCGTTTCCATCGCGGCGGGCAACGCGCTGGTCCGCGCCATCGCGCCGCTCGCGAAGGCCACGCGCCGCCCCGGCGCGGACGCGGAGCTGGGCGGCTTCGGCGGCTTCTTCGATCTGAAGGCGGCCGGCTTCACCGATCCGCTGCTGGTCGCCGCCAATGACGGCGTCGGCACCAAGCTGAAGCTGGCGATCGAGCATGACCGGCACGAGGGCGTCGGCGTCGACCTGGTCGCCATGTGCGTCAACGACCTGATCGTCCAGGGCGCCGAGCCGCTGTTCTTCCTCGACTATTACGCCAGCGCGAAGCTGGACGCCGCGGTGGCGGAGCGCGTGGTCGCCTCCATCGCGGAAGGGTGCCGACAGGCGGGCTGCGCGCTGATCGGCGGCGAGACGGCGGAGATGCCGGGGATGTACACCGATGGCGACTACGATCTCGCCGGCTTCTGCGTCGGCGCGGTGGAGCGCGACCGGGTGCTGACCGGCGCCACGATCGCGGCCGGCGACGTGATCCTCGGGCTCGCCTCCTCCGGCGTCCATTCGAACGGCTTCAGCCTGGTCCGCCGGCTCGCCGCGGACAAGGCGTGGAAGCTGAACCGACCGGCGATGTTCGACCAGGACCGGCTGCTGATCGATCACCTGATGGCGCCGACGCGCATCTACGTCGCCAGCCTGCTGCCCTTGCTGCGCGAGGGGCGGATCAAGGGGCTGGCGCACATCACCGGCGGCGGATTGCTGGAGAACGTGCCGCGCGTCCTGCCCGCGGGCACCCACGCGACGATCGACGCCGACGCCTGGGCGCAGCCGCGCCTGATGGCCTTCCTCCAGGCACAGGGTGCGATCGAGCCCGAGGAGATGGCGCGCACCTTCAACTGCGGCATCGGCATGGCGGTGGTGGTCGCCGCCGACGACGCCGACGCCGTCGCCGCGGCACTGGCGGAGGCGGGCGAGACCGTGGCGCGCATCGGCATGGTGGAGGCCGGCGACCGCGGCTGCACCGTCCGCGGGTCGGCGGAGACGTGGAGCGCGCGTGCCGACTGGACCGCGACCCACCACGCATGACGGCGAAGGTCGCCATCCTGATCTCCGGCCGGGGATCGAACATGCAGTCGCTCGTCGCCGCGGCGGACGGCGCCTACGAGGTCGTGGTCGTCGCCTCGGACCGGCCGGAGGCGCCCGGCCTCGCCTGGGCGCTGGAGCGCGGCATCCCCGTGTTCGCGCTGTCGCCGAAGACGGTGGGAAAGCCCGCCTACGAGGCCGCGCTGGACGGTGCGCTGCGCGAGGCAGGGGCGGAGTGGATCGCGCTGGCCGGCTACATGCGCCTGCTCTCCGATGATTTCGTGGCGCGCTGGCGCGGGCGGATCGTCAACATCCATCCCTCGCTGCTGCCCCGGTACAAGGGGTTGGATACCCACGCCCGCGCCATCGCCGCGGGCGACGCGATCGCCGGCGCCTCGGTCCATGTCGTGACCGAGGAGCTGGACGGGGGCGAGGTGATCGCGCAGGCGGAGGTGCCGGTCCTGCCGGACGACGACGCCGCCACGCTGGCCGCCCGGGTGCTGGAAGCGGAGCACCGCCTCTATCCCCAGGCGTTGAAGGAGTTCGTCCGCCGATGACCGACCCGCTGACCCGCCTGCGCGAGACCGCCCTGGCGCTGCCCGAGACCGAGGAGCGCGCCAGCCACGGCCAGCCCACCTTCTTCGTCGCGGGCAAGCAGTTCGCGCAGTTCCGCAACGATCACCACGGCGACGGCCTGACTGTCGTCTGCGTGCGGACCGGCGGCAGCGACGAGCAGGCGATGCTGATCGAGGCGGCACCGGAGACCTACTCGCGTCCCGCCTATCTCGGCCCATCCGGCTGGGTCGGCGTGAACCTGGCGGGGGAGGTCGACTGGGCGCTGGTCGACGATCGCGTCGCGCGCAGCTGGGAACTCGCCGCGCCGCGTCGGCTGCTGGAGGCGGGCGGGCGCTAGCGCCTGGCCAGCGTCACCTGCACCACGTCGATCCCGCCGCCGCGGAACCCCCCCTCGCAATACATCAGATAGTAGCGCCACAGCCGCCGGAACCGCGGGTCGAAGCGCGGCGGCAGCGTCGCCGCATCGAAGCGCTCGCGCCACAGAAGCAGCGTCTCCGCATAGTCGAGGCCGAACGCCTCGCGGTCCTGCCACGCCAGCCCGGCGCGTTCGGCCAGCGCGCGGAAGGTCGGCTCGTGGATCAGCGCGCCGCCCGGGAAGACGTAGCGCTGGATGAAGTCCACGCCGCGCGCATAGGCGGGCCACACGTCGTCGGCGATCGTGATGAACTGGATCGCCGCGCGTCCCCCCGGCCGCAGCAGGCGGGCGATCGCGTCGAGATAGGTGCCCCAATATTCCGGCCCCACCGCCTCCACCATCTCGATGCTGGCGATCGCGTCGAAGGTGCCGGTCACGTCGCGATAGTCCGTCAGCGCCACCGTCACGCCGGGCAGGTTGCGTGCCGCCACCTGGTCTCGCTGTTCGGTGGATAGCGTCAGCGCGTGGACGCCGACCCCCGCCGCGGACGCGGCGGCGGCGAACGAGCCCCAGCCGCAGCCGATCTCCAGCACGCGATCGCCCGGCCGCGCCCCGGTCCGCTCCAGCACGCGCGCGAGCTTGCGCGCCTGCCGCGCCTCCAGCGTGCCCTCGCCCAGTCCGCTGGAATAGGTGAGCGAGGGGTCGAGCCACGCGCGGTAGAAATCGTTGCCGAGATCGTAGTGCGCGGCGATGTTGCGGCGCGAGCCGCGGCGGTCGTTGCGGCGCAAGCGGTGCCACGCGCGCATCGCCAGCCGCGCGGCGGGGCGCGCACGGGCGACGTCGCCCAGCGCGGCGCGGTTGCGCATGAACAGGTCGAAGATCGGCACCGGATCGGGGCTGGACCAGTCGCCCGCCTCCCACGCCTCGTACCAGCCGATCGAGCCGCCGCTGACGAGCCGCCACAGCGCGCGCCAGCGGTGCAGCGTGATCTGCGCCACGGGGCCGGGAGCGTGGCCGCCGACCAGCCGGCGCGTGCCGTCGGGCAGCGCCGCCTCGATCGCGCCTGACTCCAGCCCGCGGTCGATGCGGTCGAGGATGCGGTGGAACGGCGCCGCCACGGCACGCGCCACCCGCCCCTTGCTGCCGATCCGAGTGCCCGTCCGCGCGTCCATCCGCGCGCGGTTATCGCACCTTCGCGTTCGCCGCCAGCGCCCGCTCGCGCGCCTCGCGATGGCCGATGATCTTTGCCGGGTAGTTCTCCGGCCGGCACCCCGCCGCATCGGGATCGTGGATCGCCGCGTCGGGCAGGGCGGCGAGCTCGGGCACCCAGCGGCGGATGTAGTCGCCGGCGTCGAACTTCTCCGACTGGGTCAGCGGCGCCATGATGCGGCCGAACATATTGGCGTCGACGCCGGTGCCGGCGACCCATTGCCAGTTGACCGCATTGTTGCCGTAGTCCGCGTCGACCAGGCAGTCCCAGAACCACGTCTCGCCCTCGCGCCAGTCGATCAGCAGGTGCTTCACGAGGAAGCTGGCGGCAATCATCCGCACGCGGTTGTGCATCCAGCCGAGCGTCCACAGCTGGCGCATTCCGGCGTCGACGATCGGATATCCGGTGCGGCCACGCTGCCATGCCTTCAGGTCCTTCGGCGCGCGGCGCCAAGGCAGACTGTCGTATTTCGGCCGACCGTTCTCGTCGGCGTAGCGGGGCATCGCCAGCACCACGCCGCTGGTGAAATCGCGCCAGGCCAGCTCCTTGCGGAAGGTCGCGTCGCCGCGCTCGGTGGCGTGCCAAACGGTGCGGGCGGACACCTCGCCGAAGTGGAGGTGCGGCGAGAGTTGCGACGTCCCCTCCTCGTCCGCGGGCAGGTTGCGGCGGTGGTCGTAGCCATCGATGTCGAGCGCCCTCACCTTCGCCAGTGCCGCCGCCTCGCCCGGCTCCCACGCGAAGCCGCCGGACCAGTCGGGCTTCGCCGGCAACAATGCCCATGACGCCAGCGTGTCCGATCGCGGCCACGTGTCCGGCGCCGGTATGCTGCGCGGCATCGGCAGCGGTTCCTCGGGAGGCAGATGGGCCTGCAACGCCTTCCAGAAAGAGGAATAGATGCGGAATTGGCCGCCCGAGCCCGTCGTCACCTCCTCCAGCCGGGCGAGGTGGTTGCCGCCGTACAGGCAGAGGCGGTCGCCCAGCGCCTCCTCCGCCGCGCGCCACCACGGTTCGTAGTGGCGCAGCGCGTGGATGCGGTCGGCGCCGGTCTCTTCCGCCAGCTTCGCCAGCACGTCCGCCGCCTTGCCGCGCCGCAGGATCAGGCGGCTGCCCTTCGCCTCCAGCGCCTTCGCCAGCGCGGCGAGGCTGTGGTGCAGCCACCAGCGTTGCGCCCCGCCGATCCGCCACTGGCCCGGCCCCTCGTCGTCCAGCACGTAGACCGGGATCACCGCTCCCTCGTGCGCGGCGGCGACGAGCGCGGGCTGATCGTGGAGGCGAAGGTCCTGGCGGAGCCAGAGGAGGCTGGTCATTCCTGCCTTACGTTAGATCCGCTCGGCTTGTTCCGGCGGAACGAAGAAGGGGCCTCACACAAAGGCACGAAGACACGAAGAAAGAAAGGTCAGGTGCGGAAATAGTCGTTCGCCACCCTGCGGACACCTTCACGATAGGTGTACCCGCCGAAATTCATCAGCAGGCCAAGCGGCAGGTCCATCAAGCGCAGATAGGTAAGCACCTGCTTCGCGTGAACGGGGTTGAAGGACTGCGTCGATTTTAGCTCGATCAGCAGGCGCCCCTCCACCAGCAGGTCGGCGCGAAACCCCTCTTCCAGGATCAAACCGTCGTAGCGGATCGGGATCGGCACCTGCCGATCCACTTTCAAGCCTCGCTTCGCGAGGCTTTGGCAGAGGCAGGCCTCGTAGACCGACTCGAGCAAACCGGGGCCGAGGCCCTCATGGAGCCGGAATCCGCAATCGACCGCGATCCGAGCCAGTTCCTCCAACCCGTCGTCGCGCACCTTTCTCTTCTTCCTTCGTGGCTTTGTGTCTTTGTGTGAGATCCTACCTTCAAACCGCGTGCGGTTCCTTCTCCACCATCCACGTCTGCCCCTTGGCGAGGAGCTTGGCGAGGTCGGGCTTCTTGCCCGCGCTCGCCTGTTCGTTCTGCGCCACCACCGCGCTCTCGAACGTCGGTGCCGGGTCCTCGTAGATCACGCCCAGCGCCATCGGGAACTCGCCGAAGGGCATTTCGACCAGCAGGTGCGCAACCGTGCGGTTCGTCTTGTCGTGGACGATCACGTCCGGGTCGTCCGCCGCCACGACCTTCAGCGCGAGCCGGTCGCGGTCGAGCGCCAGTCCCTTCGTAGCGCCCGCGAAGACGAGCGGCTTGCCGTCCTCCACCCACAGCTGGTTCTGGTCGGCACCCTGCTTCTTGTCGGTGAAGGGCGCGAAGACGTCGTCGTTGTAGACGATGCAGTTCTGGAAGATCTCGACGAAGCTGGTGCCCTTGTGCGCGTAGGCGGCCTTCAGCACGCCGACCAGGTTCTTGTGCACGTCGATCCCGCGCGCCACGAACCGCGCGCCCGAGCCGAGCGCGAACGCGCACGGATTCGCCGGGCGATCGACCGAGCCGAACGGCGTCGATGGCGACTGCGTGCCGACGCGGCTGGTGGGAGAATATTGCCCCTTCGTGAGGCCATAGATCTCGTTGTTGAACAGCAGCACCTGGCAATCGAGGTTGCGGCGGATCAGATGCATCGTGTGGTTGCCGCCGATGCTCAAGGCATCGCCGTCGCCGGTGATGATCCACACGTCGAGGTCGGGATTGGCCAGCTTCACCCCCGTCGCCACCGCCGGCGCGCGACCGTGGATGGTGTGGAAGCCGTAGGTTTCCATGTAGTAAGGGAAGCGGCTGGAACAGCCGATGCCGGACACGAACACGGTATTCTCCGGCCGCGCGCCGATCTCCGGCATGGTGCGCTGCACCGCCTTCAGGATCGCATAGTCGCCGCAGCCGGGGCACCAGCGGACCTCCTGATCGGTCTCCCAGTCCTTGGGCTTCGTCGCGATTGGGGTCATGTCGTTCATCGGGACACCTCGATCGCCGCGGGCTGCGGCGCGCGAATGTTGAGACTGTTGAGGCGCTGGCGCATTTCCGTGCGTCAGCCCGCGGATTGCGGCGCGTCGGCGTCGCGTCGTGTCGCGTCGCCGTCGCGCGTCGTGGCGGACGGGTCGCTCTGCGGCGACGAGGTGCCGCGCAGCGTCCCGTCGTCGTGGCCCGACTGGGGCGTGGGCAGCTGCTGCGCGTTCACCGGCACCTCTCCGCCCTCGTTGCCCGGCACACCGTCGAAATAGGCGGCGATCGCCTCCTCGATCTCGGCGATGCGGAAGGGCTGGCCCGACACCTTGTTGAGCGGCTTGGCATCGACGAGAAACTGGTCGCGCAGGACGGTCTTGAGCTGGCCGGTGTTCATCTCGGGCACGAGGATATGCTCATAGCCCTTGAGTAGGACACCCAGATTCGCCGGCATCGGCCAGATGTGGCGGATGTGGACGTGAGCCACGTCCAGCCCCTTGCGACGCGCGCGGCGGACCGCCTGGTGGATCGGGCCGAAGGTGCTGCCCCAGCCGACGACGACCAGCTTGCCGCTCGCCTCGCCCAGTTCGACCTGCTGGTCGGGCACGGCGATGCCATCCACCTTCGCCTTGCGCGTGTCCGTCATCTCCTGATGGTTCGCGGGCGAATAGTCGATGTTGCCGGTGCCCTGCTTCTTCTCGATGCCGCCGATGCGGTGGAGGAGGCCCGGCGTGCCCGGCTTCACCCACGGGCGCGCCAGCTTCTCGTCGCGGGCATAGGGCAGGAAGCCGTCGGCCGGCGCCTGTTCGAGGAAGGCGACGGGAAACGGCTCCAGCGCCGACGTGTCGGGCACCTTCCACGGTTCGGCGGCGTTCGCGATATAGCCGTCGGTCAGCAGCATGACGGGCGTCATGTATTGCGTGGCGATCCGCACCGCCTCGATCGCCACCTCGAAACAGTCCGCGGCGGAGCGGCTGGCGATGACCGGCATCGGGGCGTCGCCGTTGCGGCCGTAGACCGCCTGGTAGAGATCCGACTGCTCGGTCTTCGTCGGCAGGCCGGTCGACGGCCCGCCGCGCTGCGAGTTGACGATGACGAGCGGCAGCTCGGTCATGATGGCGAGGCCGATCGCCTCCCCCTTCAGCGCGATGCCGGGACCGGAGGAGGAGGTGACGCCCAGCTGGCCGGCGTAGCTGGCGCCGATCGCGCTGGCGATGGCGGCGATCTCGTCCTCCGCCTGGAAGGTGGTGACGCCGAATTCCTTCAGCCGCGACAGGTGGTGCAGGATCGCCGACGCCGGCGTGATCGGATAGCCGCCGAAGAACATCGGCAGGCTGGCCAGCTGCGCGCCGGCGACGAGGCCGAGGCTGATCGCCTCCGCGCCCGTGACGGTGCGGTAGAGGCCCGGCTCGGCCGGGGCCGCGGGCACCGCATGCTGGCGCACGCCGCCGCCCAGCTCCGCGGTCTCGCCATAGGCGTGACCGGCGTTCAGGGCGGCGATGTTCGCCTCCGCCAGCGTCGGCGCCTTCGCGAACTTCGCCTTCAGCCAGTCGACCAGCGGCTGCCGATCGCGATCGAACATCCACAGCGCGAGGCCGAGCGTCCACATGTTCTTGCAGCGCAGCGCGTCCTTGTTGCCGAGGCCGAACGGCTTCACCGCATCGACCGTCAGCTGCGAGATGTTGAGCCGCAGCACCTGCCAGCGCGCAAGGCTGTCGTCATCCAGCGGATTGGCGGCGTATTTCGCCTTGTCGAGGTTGCGCTGGTTGAACTCGCCCTCGTCCGCGATGATGAGGCCGCCGGGCTTCAGCGCGTCCACGTTGGTCTTCAGCGCGGCAGGGTTCATCGCGACCAGCACGTCGAGCATGTCCCCCGCGGTCTCGATCGCGGTGGAGCCGAAGTTGATCTGAAAGGCACTGACGCCGAAGAGCGTGCCGAGCGGCGCGCGGATCTCCGCCGGAAAATCGGGAAAGGTGGCGAGATCGTTGCCCGCCAGCGCGGTCGACAGGGTGAACTGCCCGCCGGTCAGCTGCATGCCGTCGCCGGAATCCCCGGCGAAGCGGACGACGATCGACTCCGCGGCAGGGTGTGCCGACGCGTCGGCCGGCGAGACTTCATGGATGGCGGTGGCCATAGACATTCCTCTTCTCGCCACGGTCTCTACGCCGGTCGAACCGCACGTCCAGTGAAGATTCGCGAGGTGCGGGTCCAACCTGCACTATGCGCGTTACGCGTGCCGACTGGAGGAGGCACGCATGAAGACGAGCGGCAACACGATCCTGGTGACGGGCGGCGGATCGGGCATCGGCGCGGCGCTGGCGCAGCATTGGCACGATGCGGGAAACGTCGTGATCGTCGCGGGGCGACGACGCGCGGCGCTGGACGAGACGATCGCCGGGCGGGAACGGATGCACGGCGTGGAACTGGACGTGGAGAGTGCGGACGGCGTGGCCGATTTCGCCACGCGGGTGCTGCGCGACTTCCCGGCGCTGAACGTCCTGGTCAACAATGCCGGGATCATGCGGCTGGAGCCGATCGACCGCAAGCGCGACTTGGCCGACGCGGAGGCGACGGTGACGACCAACCTGCTCGGCCCGATCCGGCTGATCGACGCGCTGGTGGAGCATCTGTCGGCACAAGGCGACGCGGCGATCGTCAACGTGACGTCGGGCCTCGCCTTCGTGCCGCTGGTCGATGCGGCGGTCTATTGCGCGACCAAGGCGGCGCTGCACTCGTACACCGTCAGCTTGCGCGATGCGCTGAAGGGCAAGGTGGAGGTGATCGAACTGGCGCCGCCGGGCGTCCAGACGACGCTGACGCCGGGGCAGGAGAACCGGCCGGGCTACATGCCGCTCGACGCCTTCGTCGAGGAGACGCTGGCCGGCTTCGCGACGCAGCCGACGCCGCCGGAGATTGCGGTGGAGCGCGCGAAGATGCTGCGGAGCGCCGAGGCGGAAGGGCGGTTCGAGCAGACGTTCCAGGGGCTGAACGAGAGCGCGCGGGCGGCACGGGCGGCGCAGGGGTAATCCCTCCTTCGAGGCTCTCCGTTCGTGCCGGGGAGAGGCGCCGACAAGCTCAACGGCTCCTGGGGCCGAGCGGAGGGTGAAGGATCAGCGCCCCAGCGCCTCGCCCAGCGTCAGGATCGCGCGGACGTGGCGGCGGGCGATCGCCATCACGTCGTCGCCGTAGCCGCCGCCCACCGTGCTGGCGACCGGCACGCCCTGCGCCAGCCGCGCCACCAGCCGCTCGCGCGCCACGAGGCCGTCGTCGCTGAGCGAGAGGCGGCCGAGGCGGTCGTCGGCGAAGGGATCGACGCCGGCCTGGTAGAGGATCACGTCCGGCGCCACCTCCGCGATCAGCGGAGCCAGCGTCGCCTCCAGCGTGGCGAGGTACGCCGCGTCGCCGGTATGGTCGGCGAGCGGCACGTCCAGTGTGGAGCGCGCCTTGCGGACAGGGAAGTTCTTCTCCGCGTGGATCGAGTAGGTGGCGATCTGCGGATGACCGGCGGTGAGCGCCGCGGTGCCGTCGCCCTGGTGGACGTCGACGTCGACGATCAGCACGCGCCGCCCTTCCGCGGCCAGCCGGTGCGCGGCGACCGCGAGGTCGTTGAACACGCAATAGCCCGCGCCCGTGTCGCCGAGCGCGTGGTGGCTGCCGCCGGCGGTGTTGGCGGCGAAGCCGTGCTCCAGCGCCAGGCGGGCGGCGAGCCAGGTGCCGCCGGGCACCGTCTGCGCGCGGCGCGCCACGGCCGGGGTAACGGGAAAGCCGATGCGGCGCTCCTTCTCGCGCGGGACCGCGGCGGCGAGCACCTCCGCCACGTAGCCCGGATCGTGCGCCGCCTCCAACCAGGCGGGGGGCATCGGCTCGGGCTCGTGCCAGGCGACGCCCGCGCCTTGCGCCAGCAGCAGGTCGCGGATCGCGCCGTTCTTGCCCCAGCGATAGGTGGACCGCGCGGGCGCCTCGGTGACGTACGATGGGTGGTGGACGACGGGGATCACGCGGCTAAGATAGGTTGCGAACGACAACGATACGAGAGGATCGACCCGCATGACCGCCCCCTATGTCCGCCCCGACGTGCGCGGCTTCCTCGACTATCTGAACAGCATACCGGGGCCGAAGACGCACGAGGGCACGGCGGAGGCGGCGCGGGCGATGTATCTTGCGATGAAGGATGTGGCCGACCCGCCCGTGGGCGAGCTGGGCACGATCCGCGACCTCGCCATTCCCGGGCCGGCGGGCGACATTCCGGCACGGCTGTTCGACCCGCGCGAAACGCGCGAGCCCGGGCCGGTGGTCGTGTTCTTCCACGGCGGCGGCTTCGTGATCGGCAACGTCGACACGCACGCCAGCTTCACCGCGGAGATGGCGCGGCGGCTGGACCTGCCCGTCGTCAGCGTCGACTATCGTCTGGCGCCCGAGGCGAAATGGCCCGCCGCGCCGGAGGATTGCGAGGCGGCGGCGCGCTGGGTCGCGTCCAGCCCCGCGGAACTGGGGCGGACGGCGACCGCGCTGGTGCTGTCGGGCGACAGCGCGGGCGGCACGCTGACCATCACCAGCGCCATGGCGCTGCGCGACCGGCCGGCGGCGGTGCCCGTGATCGTGCAGGCCCCGATCTATCCCGCAGCGGACATGAGCAGGGAATATCCCTCGTTCAACGACTTCGCCGACGGCTACCTGCTGACGCGCGACACGATGATCTGGTTCGCCGACCATTATCAGGCGGACTTCGCCGATTTCCGCGGGTCGCCGATGGTGGGGGAGCTGGTCGGCCTGCCGCCTGCGGTGATCGTGACCGCCAGCCTGGACCCGATCCGCGACCAGGGCCGCGCCTATGCCGCCGCGCTGGTGCTCGCCGGCGTGCCGGTGACGTACCGCGAGGCGGTGGGCAACATCCACGGCTTCGTCACGCTGCGCCAGGCGGTGCCGTCCAGCCAGGGCGACGTGGCGGGCTATCTTGCCGCGGTGAAGGACGTGATCGTCGAGGCCGAGGGCGCGCGGGTGATGGCGCAGGCGGCGGGTTGACCGGGCGCGCGACGGGCGCGAGGAGGCGGCGATGACCGATCCCGCCTCCCTCCCCTATCGCCCGTGCGCGGGCGTCATGCTGATGAACCGCGACGGGCGCGTGTTCGTCGGGCAGCGGATCGATACCACGCTGGAGGCGTGGCAGATGCCGCAGGGCGGGATTGACCCCGGCGAGGACGCGCGCACCGCGGCGATCCGCGAGCTGGGCGAGGAAGTGGGCGTCGGGCCGGAACTGGTCACGCTGGTGGCGGAGGCGGCGGACGAGCTGTTCTACGACCTGCCGCCCGAGCTGATCGGCAAGGTGTGGAAGGGCAAGTATCGCGGGCAGCGGCAGCGCTGGTTCCTGCTGCGCTTCGACGGCGAGGACGCCGACATCCGCATCGACACCGCGCATCCGGAATTCCGCGCATGGCGCTGGGTGGAGCCGGCCGACCTGCCGCACGTGATCGTGCCGTTCAAGCGCAAGCTGTACGAGGACGTACTGGCGGCGTTCGCCGGGCATCTGTAGTCGCGTCGGGACGCGACAAGATCAGCGCGCGGTCAGCGGGGCGGGGATCGGACTGCGGCGCGCGGTCCGTCCGGACTGCCCTAGCGAGGACAGAGTTCGTAGAGGCGCCGCCGTTCCGCCCGGTTCATCTGGTCTCTCCGCTTCCACGCCGCCGCGCACTTCTTCGACAAGGCCGGCGTGGCCGCGCGACCCTCCAGGCGGGCCCGGTCGCGTTCGGCGTGACCCTCCATCGTCCCGCGGATCACCAACGCCTGGCTGACGGCCACGGGATCGGGCGCCTGCGCGACGGCCGGGGCCGGCGCGAGCGCGAGCACCGCGGCGATCGTCAACGCGGCATGCGCGGCCGGCACCATGAAGGCGCGCCTCACTCCGCCTTCCCCTTCAACGGCTGCACCGCGTCGCGGCCGAACTGCATGATGAGCTCGCCGATCTCGCGGGCCTGGTCCATGCTGCGGCGTCCCTGCTCGCGCAGATAGTCGCCCTGGATCTTCATCACCTCGGACAGGTCCTTGGCCTGCGCGGCGGCGCGCATGGCGGCGAAGGCCTCGTGCGTGTTCGTTTCCGCTTGGTCGATCATCTTCACGCCGATCGTCGACGAATTGTCGGCGATCCGCTTGCCCGATTCGCGCATCGCCTCGCCGGCGCGGCGGGCGGGTTCGACGACGTGATCCTGGAAGCCCTCGCGCGCCTTCTCCGCGCCGGCGCGCAGGCGGTCGGCGGCATCGCCCGCCGCGTTCGCGGCCTGATCGGTGGCGGTGCTGGTGGGGTCGTCGGCCATCATGCTGCTCCCGTCGCCTTGCGCGCCGCCGCCTTCTTCTTCGACGGCAGCGGCCATTCCTGATCCCGGTCAATCGTCGGCGCGGGCGTTGGTTTCACCGCCGCCGCCTTCAGCGCCTCGAATGCGGCGCGCAGCCCGGCGGCATAGGCGTCGGGATCGGGCATCATGTCGCGGTCCGCGGTGAAGGACACCGCGATCGTGTCGCCGTAGCTGTAGACCGGATTGATGAGCCCCATGCCGTCGAACACCGGCCCCGTGCCGTACATCGCGACCATGCGCGCGCCGCAGAAATAGAGCGGCACGCGGGCGCCCGGCACGTTGGTGACCACGCAATTGTAGGCGGGCGCATGGGCGTTGGCGGCGCCGACACGCGTGTAGAGCCGCGCCGCCAGGCCGGCGAGGCCCGAGGGGATCAGCTGGCTATAGTCGCTGAGCGTCTTCGCCCCGATGGCGTTGGTCATCGCCTTGCTGTTGGTCGCTTCCGCGTGGACGAAGCGGAGCCGTTCCAGCGGATCCTCGATCTGCGTGCCGAGACCGACGACCATGGCCGAGACGAGGTTGCCCATCGCCGCCTTCTCCCCCTCCCCCCGCACGGAGATGGGCGCCATGGCGGTCAGCGTGTCCCTGGGCAGCCCGTCCTTGCCCTGCAGGTAGCTGCGCAGTCCGCCGCCGACGATGGAGAGGATCACGTCGTTGACCGTGGCGCCCGGCACCGCATCCTTGATCGCGCGGACCTCTTTCAGGGGGAACGGCACCGCATCCCACACCCGGTGCGCGCCGACCTTTCCGTTGAATCGGGTGCGCGGCGCTGGCCGGGTGTTGCGGACGCTGACGTCGCCCTTGCGCACCTCGTTGGCGAGGCGCCCCACGCCGGGCAGCGAGCGGCCGATCGTCTCCAGCGCGCGCATCGGCTGAACGAGATTGTTGACGTAGCTGCGCACGAGGAGGTCGGCGACCTGGGGCATGTTGTCGGGACGCCAGGTGTCGGCGGTGTCGGGATCGGCGACGTCGGCGTCGGTGGAGTGGACCGCGGCGGACATCTCCACCCCGCTCATCCCGTCGATCGCGGCGTGGTGCACCTTGCTGACCAGCGCGAAGCAGCCCGGCGGCAGGCCCTCGATATTGTCGAGCCCCTCCACGATCGTGAATTCCCACAGCGGCTTCGTCAGGTCCATCGGGCGGGAGTGGAGCCGCGCCGCCTGGATGCACAGCTGCCGCCAGTCGCCGGGCCTGGGCAATGCGATGTGGCGGACGTGATATTCGATGTCGAACTCGGGATCCTCGACCCAGTACGGATGGTCGAGATCGAAGGGGACGCGGACCAGCCGCTGGCGGAAGCTGCGGGCGCCGGACAGGCGCGCCTGGATGAAGCGCAGGATATCCTTGAAGCGGACGAATCCGCCGGGTGCGGTCGAGGGATCGTAGATCGCGACCGAGCCGATGTGCATCGGCGTGTGCGGCGTTTCGAGATAGACGAAGGACGCGTCCATCGCGGACAATTGCTGCATCGCACCTCTCCTGCGGCGCGTTTGCCCGCGCTTTGGCGGCGATGCTGGACCGGCCCGGGCCGGAGGGCAAGCGGGGTTTTGATCCAGGTTGGGACGGGAGCGTCATGCCGGGCTCCCCCCGGCATCCAGAGCCGAGATCGATGGTCCTCGTGGCCCTGGATCCCGGGACCAGCCCGGGATGACGGAAAAGTTACACCGTGAAGCTCTCGCCGCAGCCGCACGCGCCCTTCGCGTTGGGATTGGCGAAGACGAAGCCGGCGGTGAAATCGTCCTCCACCCAGTCCATCGTCGATCCGATCAGGTACAGGATCGACGCGCCGTCGACGTAGAGCGTGCCGCCGGGAGTCTCGATCTTCTCGTCGAACGCCTTGGCCTCGGTGACGTAATCGACCGAATAGGCAAGGCCCGAGCAGCCGCGGCGCGGCGTGGACAGCTTCACGCCGATCGCGCCGGCAGGCGCGCGCGCCATCAGCGCGGCGACGCGCGCCTCTGCGGTGGTGGTGAGGTTCAGCGCGGCGGGGCGTGGGCGGGTGGTGGTGGTCATTTCAACTCCTTGCCGTTCGTGGTGAGGAGAGGCTGGGCCTGTCGAAGCCTCCTCTCGAACCACGTGGGCGATCCTTCGAGACACCGCTTCGACTTCGCTCAGCGGCCCCTCAGGACGAACGGACGGCCGCGATCACAGCATTCCCAGTTCGAGCTTGGCATCATCGGACATCTTCTGCGGATCCCATGGCGGATCCCATACCAGGTTCACGTCGGCGAAGGCGATGCCCGGCACCGCGGCGACGCGCATCTCGACCTCGCCGGGCATGGACTCGGCCACCGGGCAGTGCGGCGTCGTCAGCGTCATGGTGACGATCGCCTGGCCCTCCGCGGTCACCTCCACGCCGTAGATGAGGCCCAGGTCGTAGATGTTCACCGGGATTTCCGGATCGAAGATGTCCTTCAGCGCGTCGATCACGCCTTCGTAGATCGCGCCGCCCGGCTCGTTCGGACTGTCGCCGGCGGGCTTCTGCGCCAGGAACCCGGCGAGATAGTCGCGCTTGCGCTCGAAGCTCTGCGCGGGCGTCGCCGCATCCTCCACCCGCGCCTTGGGCGGGGGGGCGACGCTGTCCACTTCCTCGGTCTCGAAACCGCTCATCCGAAGATCTTTCCTACTCGTTCCAGTCCGGCGACCAGCGCGTCCACGTCGGCCGGCCCGTTGTAGACGCCGAAGCTGGCGCGCGCGGTCGCCTCCACGCCCAGCGCCTCCATCAGCGGCTGCGCGCAATGATGCCCGGCGCGGATCGCGACTCGGCTCTCGTCCAAGATGGTGCCGATGTCGTGCGGATGCACCCCCTCCATCACGAAGGAGACGATCCCGGCGCTGTCGTCCGGCCCGAGCAGCCGGACCGAGTTGAGCCGCGAGAGCGCCTCTCGGGTGCGCGCCACCAGCGCGGTCTCGTGCGCGTGGATGCGATCGAGGCCGATCGCGTCGACGTAATCGATCGCGGCGTGGAGCCCGAGCGCGCCGACGATGTGCGGCGTCCCCGCCTCGAACCGCGTCGGCGCGGGGGCGTAGCTGGTCTTCGCGAAGGTGACGCGGTCGATCATCGAGCCGCCGCCCTGGTAGGGCGGCATGGCGCCCAGCAGCTCGGCGCGACCGTAGAGGATCCCGATCCCGGTCGGCCCGTAGAGCTTGTGCCCGGAGAAGACGTAGAAGTCGCAGCCGATGTCGGCGACGTCGACGGGCACCCGAGGCACCGCCTGGCAGCCGTCGAGCAGGATCGTCGCGCCCACCGAGTGCGCGATCCGCGTCGCGCGCTTCGCGTCGAGGACGGAGCCGAGGACGTTGGAGACATGCGCCAGCGCGACGACCTTGTGCTCCGCACGGATCATCGCCTGCATCGCGTCGAGGTCGATGCGATGGTCATCGGTCAGCGGCACCACGTCGATCGCGGCGCCGGTGCGCTCGGCCACCATCTGCCACGGCACGATGTTGCTGTGATGCTCCAGCATCGACAGCAGGATGCGGTCGCCGGGCTTCAGCCGCGGCGCGGCGAAGGAGTGGGCAACGAGGTTGATCGCCTCGGTCGCGCCGCGGACGAACACGCATTCCCCGGCCTGCGCGCCGATGAAGGCGGCGACGCGCGCGCGCGCCGCCTCATAGGCGAGGGTCATGTCCGCCGAGCGCTGGTACACGCCGCGGTGCACGGTGGCGTAGGTGCGGTCATAGCCGCGCGCGATGGCGTCGACGACGGGCTGCGGCTTCTGCGCGGTGGCGGCGGTGTCGAGATAGGCCCAGCCGGCGGGGATGGCGGGAAAATCGGAGACGAGGTCGAGGGGCGCTGCTTTCCCTCTTCCAGCGGGAGAGGGAGGGAGCGGCGCAGCCGCGGAAGGGTGAGGGTGAAGGTCGACGTCGCTCATGCGCCCTCACCCTTCCCCCTCGGCTGCGCCGAGCGGGCCCAGTTGGGTCGGTTCTGCCCCCGGCAGAATCTCAACAGCGCGGGGCGCTGTTGACCCAACACTCCTCTCCCGCCGGGAGAGGGAGGCCTCCAGCCACGCATCGGCGTCGGCCTCGAAGGCGGCGCGCGTCGTCTCGTCGCCGATCCGTTCCAGCGCGTCGTTGACGAAGGCACGGGTCAGCAGCGCCTGCGCGCGGGCGCGGGGGATGCCGCGCGATTCCATGTAGAACAGAGCGCGCGCGTCCAGCTCGCCCACGGTCGCGCCGTGTGCACACTTCACGTCGTCCGCGAAGATCTCCAGCTCGGGCTTCAGGTTCACCGTGGCGGTGCGGTGGAGCAGCAGGCCGCGCAGCGACTGCTCGCCGTCGGTCTTCTGCGCGTGACGAGCGACCTCCACCGCGGCGGCGAGGCTCGCCTGGCTGCGGTCGGCGGCGACCGCGCGCCACAGCTGGCGCGAGCTGCCGTCGGGCTGCGCGTGGTTCACGCGGACGGCGCATTCCTGGCGTTGCTCGCCCGCCGTCAGCAGCGCGCCGCCATAGTCGCCGAACGCGCCGTCGCCGAGCGTCAGCCGCGCGTCGATGCGGCTGCCCTGCCCGCCCGCGCCGAGGAAGACGGCGACGAGGCTGGCCGCCGCGCCGACGTCCGCCTCCTCGCGCAGCGAGACGAAGCCGGCGGGCTGGAGCAGCCGCACCGATCGCATCAGCCGCGCGCCCTTGCCGAGCGTCACGGAGAGGTGGCGGTTCTGCCAGCCGGCGCCGACGAAGGTCTCCACCACCTGCGCGACGGCGTCGTCGCCGAGGTGGATATGCGCGGGCAGATGGTTCTCCCGCCCGGTGGCGACGTGGACGACCTGCACCGGATCGGCGGCGGCGCGCGCGTCGAGCGACAGGCGCCAGCCCTTGCCGGCGGCGCGGCGGCCGAGGGCGTGATCCGACGTGGGAAGATCGGTGAGCTCGACGCGGTGAAGCTGCGATCGCGCCTCGTCCAGCACGCCGTCGACGAACAGCAGCCGCGCGCCGGGAAGGTCGAGGAACTCGTGCGCCGGCGCGGCGACCGGGGCGAGCGCCGCGGCGGCGGACAGCGCGCCGAGATCGGCCCAGCGCCACGCCTCCTCGCGGGTGGAGGGAAGATCGAGGACGGCGGTCATGCGGCGGCGCTCTGAGACGAAGAAATGTGTTCGCGCGGAGGCGCGGAGACGCGACGAGGCGGCGCGCGGAACGTCTTCGCGTCTTCGCGGCTTCGCGTGAAATCTATCGTGCCTGCGGCGCCAGCATGATCCGCGCCTCCGCGCCTCCGCGTGAGCATCTTCATGCGACGACCTCTGCGTAGCCTTCGCGCTCCAGCTGGTGAGCGAGTTCTGCGCCCCCGGAGCGGGTGATGCGACCGTCCGCCAGCACATGGACGCGGTCCGGCTTCACGTAATCGAGCAGGCGCTGATAGTGGGTGATGAGCAGCACCGCTTTGTCAGGCCGGCGCATGATGCGGTTGATGCCGTCGCCGACGATGCGCAGCGCGTCGATGTCGAGGCCGCTGTCGGTCTCGTCCAGGATTGCGAAGGCGGGGTCGATGATGCCCATCTGCACCATCTCGTTGCGCTTCTTCTCGCCGCCGGAGAAGCCGACGTTGACCGGGCGCTTCAGCATGTCCTGCGCGAGGCCGAGCGCATCCGCCTGCGCGCGGGCGAGCTTCAGGAACTCGGCGCCGGAGAGCGGCTTCTCGTCGCGCCCCGCACGCTGGGCGTTGAGCGACTCGCGCAGGAACTGGACGTTCGACACGCCGGGGATCTCGACCGGATATTGGAAGCCGAGGAACAGCCCCGCCGCGGCGCGCTCGTGCGGCTCCTTCTCCAGCAGGTCGCAAGGTCCTTCTGGGCCGTTGAAGGTCACGCTGCCCGCCGTCACCTCGTAACCGGGGCGGCCACCAAGGACATAGCCGAGCGTCGACTTGCCCGCGCCGTTCGGGCCCATGATCGCGTGCACCTCGCCGGCGTTCACCTCGAGCGTCAGGCCCTTCAGGATTTCCTTGCCGTCGATCTCGGCGTGGAGGTTCTCGATTCTGAGCATCGTCTTCTTTATCCGTTGTATTCTGGCAGCCGGGGACGAACGGGCGGAAGGATCAACCCACGCTTCCCTCCAGGCTGATCCCGAGCAGCTTCTGCGCCTCGACCGCGAACTCCATCGGCAGCTGCTGCAGCACCTCGCGCGCGAAGCCGTTGACGATCAGCGCCACCGCCGCTTCCTGATCGAGCCCGCGGGACATGGCGTAGAACAGCTGGTCCTCGCTGATCTTCGACGTGGTCGCCTCGTGCTCGATCTGCGCGCTGGGGTTCTTCACCTCGATATAAGGCACCGTATGCGCGCCGCACTGGTCGCCCAGCAGCAGCGAGTCGCACTGGGTGAAGTTGCGCACCCCCTCCGCCGTCGGCGCGACGCGGACGAGACCGCGGTAGGTGTTGTCGCTGCGCCCCGCGCTGATTCCCTTCGACACGATGGTCGAGCGCGATCCCTTGCCGAGGTGGATCATCTTCGTGCCGGTGTCGGCCTGCTGGCGGTTGTTCGTGACGGCGACCGAGTAGAACTCGCCGACGCTGTTCTCGCCGGCCAGGACGCAGGACGGGTATTTCCACGTCACCGCGCTGCCGGTCTCGACCTGGGTCCAGCTGACCTTGCTGTTCCTGCCCTGGCAGAGCGCGCGCTTGGTGACGAAATTGTAGATGCCGCCGACGCCGTTCTCGTCGCCGGGATACCAGTTCTGCACCGTCGAATATTTGATCTCCGCATCGTCCAGCGCGACCAGTTCCACCACCGCGGCGTGCAGCTGGTTCTCGTCGCGCATCGGCGCGGTGCAGCCTTCGAGATAGGAGACGTACGCCCCCTCGTCCGCGACGATCAGCGTGCGCTCGAACTGGCCGGTGTTCTCGGCGTTGATGCGGAAGTAGGTCGACAGCTCCATCGGGCAGCGCACGCCCTTGGGCACGTAGACGAAAGTGCCGTCGGAGAAGACCGCGCTGTTCAGCGTCGCGAAGTAATTGTCGTGCTGCGGCACCACCTTGCCCAGCCACTTGCGGACGAGGTCGGGATATTCCCGGATCGCCTCGCTGATCGACAGGAAGATGACGCCCGCCGCCTTCAGCTCGGCGCGGAAGGTGGTCGCCACGCTGACGCTGTCGAACACCGCATCGACCGCCACCTTGCGCGCGCCCTCGACGCCGGCGAGCACTTCCTGCTCGGCGATCGGAATGCCCAGCTTCTCGTAGGTGCGCCGGATCTCCGGATCGAGCTCGTCCAGCGAGGCGATCGTCTTCTTCTGCCTCGGCTCGGCGTAGTAATACGCGTCCTGATAGTCGATCGGCGGGATCGACAGCTTCGCCCAGTCGGGCGAGTCCATCGTCAGCCAGCGGCGATACGCCTTCAGCCGCCACTCGAGCATCCACTCGGGCTCGCCCTTCTTCGCGCTGATGTAGCGGACGGTGTCCTCGCTCAGCCCCTTGGGCGCGAAGTCCTGTTCGATGTCGGTGGCGAAGCCCCACTCGTACTTCTTGGATACGGCCTCGTAGGCTTCGGCGTTCTTCGTTGCCATGTTACAGCGAAACCTCGGAAAGGAGTGGGTCCATTCGCGCCGAGCCGGTCGAAGCGCGAACGGAAGGAAAATCGGGCCGCCCGGCAAGTTGCGCGAGCGACACACCCGCCAGCGCCCCCCGGACCGCGGCGTTGACGACGGGCCAGTGCGGCTTGACCGAGCATTGGTGATCCAGCCCGCAATCCTGGGCGCCGTGCTCGACGCACGCCGTCATCGCGATCGGCCCCTCCACCGCCTCGACGATGTCGGCCAGCGTGATGGTGGCAGGCGGCCGCGACAGGCGGATGCCGCCCCCGGTGCCGCGCGTGCTGTCGATCAGCCCCGCGGCGGCGAGGCGGCTGACCAGCTTCTGCGCGGTGGGCAGCGGCACGCCCGTTTCTTCCGCCAGCGTGGTCGCGCTCATGCGTCCCGTACCGCCGCAATGGCGCGCGGCGGCGGTCAGCAGGACCACGGCATAGTCCGCGAGGGAGGAAAGGCGCATGTTGCGAGCGGTTCTCAAATCGGAGCAAATCGTTCCGATTGGGCAGATGGTCGCTGCGTCGCGGAAAATCAACCGCCGGGATGCGCTCAGGTGTCGGAAATGATGGGATGCACCCTGCCTTCCAGCGCGCGGCGCTGCGCGATGGTCAGCTGCGCCAGCAGGCCGGGCGCGGCGCGCATCTGGTGCGGGGTGAGCCCCGCGAACTGCTTGATCTCGCGGTTGAGATGCGACTGGTCGTAGAAGCCGCCGGCGACCAGCGCCTCGCCGATCGCGCTGCCCGAGGCCAGCGTGACCGCGGCACGCAGCGCGCGATACTTGCGCGCCAGCGTCTTGGGCGGGACGCCGTAGAGCGCCTTTGTCCGGCGCTCCACCTGACGGCGCGACAGACCGCTGGCCGCCACCAGATCGTCGACGGCGGCGGAGGCGCTGCCGGCCAGCCAGCCGTCGATCGCGCGCGCGAAGTCCAGCGCGACGATGTCATGCCGGTCCAGCATCGCGCGGATGATCGCGATCGCCTCCGCCACCTTGGCATCGGTGCCGTCCGCCGCGCGCAGCCGCGCGAACGAGGACGCGCACCATGGCTCGCCGAACAGCTGCGCCGCGTCGAACACGCGGTCCAGCATGACGGAGGCGTCCACGCGCAGCAGCGCGGCCCAGCCCGCGGGCTGCAACCCCATGCCGATCAGCTCGATCGGCCCTGCCGCGCGCACGCGGATCGCCCCGCCGGTGGGGCCGATGACGTGGCACGGCCCGACGCTCTGGTCCGCGTCGCCGCCGACGCGATAGACCGCGTCGCCGCCGTCCAGCCGGAAGCGGAGCTGGGCGTGGTCGGCGCGCTCGATCTCGTCCAGCGCCGGCACGTCGGCGTGGAAATGGTAGAACAAGGTGACGTACGGCCGAAGATCCTCCGGCGGCACGCGATATTCGAGCGATATCGGCGACATCGGCCCCCCTGCGCGCTGGTGAGCAAATCTAGCCGAAGACGGGTGCAAACAAAAGACCCGATGCCGAGGCACCGGGTCTGAAAGGAAAGGGCGTTCTTGCGAATGCCCCTCGGGTCGCGTTCTCGTTATAAGTCGAAACCGGCGGGCAAGTCTTGGATGGATTCGACCACACGACCTTCCTTTTTTTACAACCCGCGCCCCTTGATCGAGCCGGCCGGCCGCGCGATGGCTCCGGCCATGGCCCTCCATCCGCACCGCGCGCTCTTCGCCCTCGATCCCGAACGCGCCCATGGCACGGCGCTGGCCGCGCTGGCGCGGTGGGATGCGCTGGGCGCGCCGCTGGCGGGAGCGATGCCGCGGCTGGAGACGCGGGTGGCGGGGCTGCGCTTTCCCAACCCGGTGGGGCTCGCCGCCGGGCTGGACAAGGATGCGCGCGCCGCCGGCGGGCTCTTCGCCCTCGGCTTCGGCGCGGTGGAAGTGGGCACGCTGACCCCCCTGCCCCAGGCAGGCAACCCGCGCCCCCGGCTGTTCCGGCTGGTGGAGGATCGCGCGATCGTCAACCGCATGGGCTTCAACAACGGCGGGCTGCGCGCCGGCGTGGCGCGCGCGGCGGCGGCGCGGCGACGCGGCGGGATGCTGGGCATCAACGTCGGCGCGAACAAGGACGCGGCGGATCGCGTCGCCGACTATGTCGCCGGGGTCGCCGCCGCGGCGCCGGTGGCCGATTACGTGACGATCAACGTCTCCTCGCCCAACACGCCGGGGCTGCGCGACCTGCAGGAAGGGCCGGCGCTGGCCGACCTGCTCGCCCGCTGCGCCGCGGCGCGGGGGGCGACGCCGCTGTTCCTGAAGGTGGCGCCGGACCTGACCCCCGCGCAGGTTGACGGCATCGCCCGCGCTGTCATCGAAGCGCGGACCGACGCACTGATCGTCGGCAACACCACCGTGTCGCGCCCGCCGCTGCGCGCGCGCGACGCGGGCGAGGCGGGCGGACTGTCGGGCGCCCCCCTGCGCACGCTGGCGAGCGAGCGGCTGCGCGACTTTCGCGTGGCGACGGGTGGCGCGCTGCCGCTGGTGGCGGTGGGCGGGATCGACGGCGGCGCCGAAGCGTATGCGCGGATCCGCGCGGGCGCCTCGCTGGTACAGATCTATTCCGCCCTGATCTACGAGGGTCCCGGCCTCGCGCGGCGCACCGTCGCACAGCTCGCCGCGCTGCTGGCGCGGGACGGCTTCGCCGACGTCGCGGCGGCGGTCGGGACGCAGCGATAGCGCGCGGCTATCGTCCTCCCGCTTCCATGCATCACTTTGCCCGCTTGCCCCTACGGCGCGCCGCGATAGGGTCGCGCACGATGAAAGCCCCGTTCGCGCTCGCGCTGCTCGCCGCCACTCCGCTCTTCGCCCCGTCACCCGCCACCGCGCAGGGGGTGGTCTCCGCCGCCGATCCGCGCGCGGCGGAAGCGGGGCAGGAGATGCTGCGCGCCGGGGGCACCGCCACCGACGCGGCGATCGCGATGGTGTTGGCGCTGAACGTCGTCGAGCCGCAGTCGAGCGGGATCGGCGGGGGCGGCTTCATCGTCCACCACGGCGGAAAGACCGGGCTGCTGGAGACGATCGACGGGCGCGAGACCGCGCCCGCCGCCGCCCGGCCCGACCGCTTCCTCGGCGCCGACGGAAAGCCGCTGCCGTTCCTTCAGGCGTGGCCGGGCGGCTTCTCCGTCGGCGTGCCGGGGACGTTGCGCCTCGCCGAGGCGGCGCATCGCCAGTGGGGCCGGCTCCCCTGGGCGCGGCTGTTCGAACCGGCGGTGCGGCTGGCCGACAAGGGCTTCGTCGTGAACGCGCGGCTGGCCGGGGCGGCGGCGCGCAACGCGCCCTTGTGGAAGGACTTTCCGGCGATCCGCGCGCTCTACGCGAAGGGCGGCACGCCGGTGGCGGAGGGAGAGACGTTCCGCAACCCGGCCATGGCCGCCACGCTGCGCCGCATCGCCGCGGAAGGGCCCGAGGCCTTCTACGCCGGCGACAATGCCAGGAAGCTGTCCGAGGCGGTGACCGCGGCGCCGAAGAACCCGGTACCGCTGACCGAGGCGGACCTCGCCGGCTATCGCGCCAAGCCGCGCAACGCCGTGTGCGGACCGTACCGGCAGTGGACGGTGTGCGGCATGGGGCCGCCCTCCTCCGGCGCGCTGACGGTGTTGCAGGTGCTGGGCATGGTGGAGCGCTTCCCGCTGGCGCGCTGGGGCAAGGACGATCCGCGATCCTGGAACGTCATCGGCGAGGCGATGCGGCTCGCCTATGCCGATCGCGACTTCTTCCAGGCCGATCCCGATTTCGTCCAGGTGCCGGTGCAGGGGCTGATCGATCCCGGCTACGTCCGCGCGCGCTCGCGGCTGATCGCGCCCGACAAGGCGCGAGGGACATATGAGCACGGCACCCCGCCGGGCGCCCAGCCGCGCAGCCCCGCGCCCTCGCGCGAGGTCGCGGGGACGACGCACTTCGTCGCGGTGGACGATGCGGGCGACGTCGTCAGCTGGACCAACACGGTGGAGAGCGCGTTCGGCAGCCAGCTGGCGGTGAACGGCTACGTCCTCAACAACGAGCTGACCGACTTCAGCCTGGCGCCCGAGCAGGACGGCGCGCCCGTCGCCAACCGCGTGGAAGCGGGCAAGCGGCCGCTGTCGTCGATGGCGCCGACGATCGTCTACGACGCTGCGGGCAAGCCCGTGTTCGCCGTGGGCGCGGCGGGCGGGCGGACCATCATCATGCAGGTCGCCAAGGCGCTGATCGCGCATTTCGACTGGAAGCTGTCCGCGCAGGAAGCGATCGCGCTGGGGCAGATCTTCTTCGACCGGCAGGGCCTGGTGCTGGAGGACGGGACCGCCACCGCACGCTTCGCCGCCCCGCTGAAGGCGATGGGGCAGCACGTCACCGTCACCACGCTGGGGCTGAAGGCGAATGCGGCGGAGCGGCTGGCGGACGGCCGCTGGGTCGGCGCCGCGGACCCGCGCAGCCCGGGCACGTCGTTGCAGCAATAGGCGCCGGCGCACCGGCGCGGGAGAGGATATGCGCACGCTCGAACATTTCCCCAATCTGGTCGCGATGTTCTTCGCGCGCGCGCGGGAGAAGGGCGACGCGCCGTTCCTGTGGCGCAAGCAGGACGGCGCGTGGACCGCGACGTCGTGGCGCGAGGCGGCGGAGACGGTGGCGCGGCTGGCCACCGCCTTGACGGCGATCGGCCTATCGCGCGGCGACCGGGTGATGCTGGTGAGCGAGAACCGGCCGGAATGGTGCCTGTCCGACCTCGCCATCATGGCCGCGGGCTGCGTGACGGTGCCCACCTACACGACGAACACCGCGCGCGACCACGCGCACATCATCGAGAATTCGGGCGCGAAGGCGGTCATCGTCTCCACGGACAAGCTGGCCAGGGCGCTGATGCCCGCCATCCTGCGCTCGATCCAGCCGCAGATCCTGATCGGCATCGATCCCGTGCGGCTGGGCCAGGTGCCGTTCGACGTCTACGACTGGAAAACGCTGGCAACCGCGCACCCGGCCGATCCGGACGCGGTCGCCGTCGCGGCGGACTTCGCGCGCGAGGACCTGGCCTGCATCATCTACACCAGCGGCACCGGCGGCGCGCCGCGCGGCGTGATGCAGCACCACGGCGCGATCCTGCACAACGTCGACGGCTGCGCGACCGTGATCGACGAGGATTTCGGCTGGGGCGAGGAGGTGTTCCTCTCCTTCCTGCCGCTGAGCCACGCCTATGAGCATACCGGCGGGCAGCACCTGCCGATCGGGCTGGGCGGGCAGATCTACTATGCCGAGGGGCTGGACCGGCTGGCCGCCAACATTGAGGAGGTGCGCCCGACGATCATGTTCGTGGTGCCGCGGCTGTTCGAGGTGCTGCGCACGCGCATCTCGAAGACGATCGAGAAGCAGGGCGGGTTGTCGCAGAAGCTGCTGGCCGCGGCGGTGGACGTGGGCACGAAGCGCGACGCGGGTCGCCTGCGCCTCGCCGACCGGCCCAAGGCACTGCTGGTCGACGCCCTGTTCAAGCCGCGCATCACGAAGAAGTTCGGCGGGCGGATGAAGGCGATGATCTCCGGCGGCGCGCCACTGACGCCCGAGGTCGGCGTGTTCTTCCAGTCGCTCGGCGTCACCTTCCTGCAAGGCTACGGACAGACCGAGGCCGCGCCCGTCATCTCGTGCAACCGCCCCAGCGCGGGGGTGACGATGGACAGCGTCGGCCCGCCGCTGAAGAACACCGAGGTGCGCATCGCCGGGGACGGCGAGATCCTGATCCGCGGCGAACTGGTGATGCACGGCTACTGGCGCAACGAGGCGGAGACCGCGCGCGTCCTGAAGGACGGCTGGCTGCACACCGGCGACATCGGCGAGATCGACGCGGGCGGCCGGATCCGCATCACCGACCGCAAGAAGGACCTCATCATCAACGACAAGGGCGACAATGTCGCGCCGCAGAAGGTGGAGGGGATGCTGACGCTCCAGCCCGAGATCGTGCAGGCGATGATCGCGGGCGACCGCAAGCCGCACATGGTGGCGGTGCTGGTGCCCGATCCGGAATGGCGCGCCGACTGGGCGAAGGCGCAGGGCGTCGCCGACGACGCGGCGCTGGCGGAGAACCCGGCCTATCGCGCGGCGTTGCAGGCGGCGGTGGAGCGGACGAACCGCGACCTGTCGGTGATCGAGCGGGTGCGCCGCTTCATCCTGGCGGACGAGCCGTTCACGATCGAGAACGAACAGCTGACGCCGAGCCTGAAGATCCGGCGGCACGTGCTGAAGGGCGTCTACGGCGAGCGGCTGGACGCGCTGTATCGCTGAGCGGGGCGTGGCCTGGGTCTATATCATGACCAACGGACCCAGCGGGACGCTCTACATCGGCGTGACGGCGCACCTTGCCGCTCGCGTGCAGCAGCATCGCGAGGGGTGAGGCTCGGACTTCTGCCGCGAGCACGGGCTGACGCGACTGGTCCACGTCGAGCAGCACGACCGGATCGTCGACGCCATCGCGCGTGAGAAGGCGCTGAAGAAGTGGAAGCGCGGCTGGAAGCTCAACCTGATCGGCCGGATGAGTCCCGGGTGGGACGACCTGTTCGAACGCATCAACATGTGAACCGTCGCCCCTGCGCGGATGGCCTTGGTTTCCTTCGATAGAGCCATGGACCCCTGCCTTCGCAGGGGTGACGGCCAATCGCTGATCCGGCTCGCTTCGCCTCGTGCAACGACATGTGATCCGTCGCCCCTGCGCAGGCAGGGGCCTATCGCCGGCGCCGTTCCCCGTAACGACGGCGTCCGGGCAGCCCGTCGTCAACCGGCCCCTTGCATTCCGTCGAGGGAGCTATGGGCCCTGCCTTCGCAGGGAGGACGGGTGTCAGCGGGTAGCCGTACCGGCCGGCCCCGCCTTCGCCCGCGGCACCACGGCCATCGTCCAGTCCTTATCCGGTGTCAGGTACTTTGCCGCGGTCTGCTGCAACGACTGGGGGGTGATGCCGGTCATGTCGCTGACCAGGCTCTGGCTGGCCTCGATCCGCGCGGGGTCGAAGGTGCCGCCCTGCGTCTGCATCAGCCAGAACTGGTTCCCGCTCGACGCGCGCGCCATGTACTGGAGCATCGTCACGATCGTGCGGCGCATCTCCTCCTCCGGCACCGGGGTCGCGACCAGTTCCGCCGCGATCTCGCGCGACAGCTTGAAGAACAGGTCGACCTTGTCGGGCGCCACCTGGCCGAGCGCCAGCAGGCGGCCGCCGCCGGGCTGGCCCATCGGCCACTGGCTCTGCGCGGTCGGCGAGTAGCTCGCCCCCGCGACCGAGCGGAGCCGGTCGAACAGCCGGTCGGCGAAGATCGAGGCCAACACGTCGAGCCGCCGCGCCTCGGCATGGTCGGCCGAGCCGCCGCCGGTCGGCCAGGCGATCAGCGCCGCGGCCTGGGTGTCGTCGCCGTCATGCGTCAGCGTCACCGGCTGCACGACGTGCGCGGGGAAGCGCACCGTCGGGCTCGCGTCCTTCGCCGGCTTGCGCCCCTTCAGCGCGCCGAAGCTCTTCGCGATGGCCGCGATCGCCTCGTCCGCCTTCACGTCGCCGAACACCTGCACCTCGATCGGCCCGGTCTTCAGCAGCGGTTCGAACAGCTTGCGGAACGCCTTGGCGTCCAGCTTCTGCACCTGCTCCAGCGTCGGCGGCGTCCAGCGCGGGTCGCCGTCGCGCAGCCGGCCCTCCACCTCGCGGCCCAGCACCGCGTCGGGCGAAGCGCGGAAGCCGGGATAGGCGGCCAGCATCGCCGCGCGCGCGCGCAGCACCGGCGCCGCATCCCAGCGCGGCGCGGCCAGCTTTGCCGCCATCAGCGTCAGATTGTCGGCATAGTCGCCCGGCGTCGTCTGCGCGTTCATCACGAAGGCGTCGTCGCCGATGTCGAAGTCCAGCCCGATGCGGCGGCCCGAGGTCAGCTGGTCGAGATCGCCCTGGTTCAGCGAGCCGATGCCGCTGGCGACCAGCGCGTTGTCGCCCGCCCAAGCCACCGTCGGCCGGTCCGAGGGCAGCGCGCGATAGCCGCGGCCGAAGCGCACGCGGACGTAGACGCGCCCCGTCTCCGCGCTGCTGGCGTGGATCAGCGCGCGCACGCCGTTGGCGAACGTCACCTGCTCCATCGGCGGATCGCCGACGGTGACGCGCGCGACCACCTTCCCCGGCTTGCCGAGCGCGGGCACGCGCGAGAAATCGACCGCGGCCTGCTCCGACCGCGGTGCGGCGAGGCCGGACACGTCGGCGGTCAGCGCGGTCGCCAGCTTCGCCGCGGCGCCTGCATCGGCGGTGCGCGTGTTCAGCAGCGCGCGGGTGGCGTCGCCCTGGAACAGCCGGCGGGTCGATTCGACCATCGCGGCGGGGGTGAAGAACCCCTGCCGCTTGGCCTGTTGCAGGATGTCGTAGCTGGTCTGCGGGCCGGCGACGGTCTCGCGGATGTCGAGCGCGTTGACCATGTCGTCGGCCTGCTTCGCGCCCGCCTCCACCCGCGCGGTGTCGACGTCGTTCTTCATCGCCGCGTCGAACTCGGCCAATTCGCGGTCCACCTCGACCTGGCTGGGCGGGGTGGCCTGCGCGTCGGCGATCACGGCGCGCACGTCCTTCAGCGCGGCTTCCCAATCGTCGCCGACGGGCACGATGTTCGTGAACGTGCCGTTCGCCGAGCGCGAGACGTCGTCGAGATTGACCGATGCCTGGAGGAAGCTGCCCCCCGCCCGCGCGCGCGTTTCCAGCCGGCGGTTGATGAGGCGCAGCGCGAGGAAATCGACCAGCCGCTTCTGGTTGAAGATGATCGTATCGTCACGGTAGATCCACGGCCGCAGCACGCCCGTCGCCACCAGCGGCGGCAGCGAGGGTTCGGCGATCGCGCGCGTCGCGGGCTGGGCCGGGTCGGGCTTGCCGAAATCGGGATCGGCGGGGTTCGGGCCGGTGCCGCGCCAGCCGGCGAAGTTCTTGACGACGAGGTCGGCGGCGACCTGCGCGTCGATGTCGCCGGAGATGATGACGACGGTCCGCTCCGGGCGGTACCAGCGCTGGTGGAAGGCGAGCACGCTGGCGGGGGTGGCCGCCTCCAGCGTCTTGATGGTGCCGATCGGCGAGCGATCCGCCAGCGGCTGGCCGGCGAAGAAGGTCTGCCGCAGCGCGTCGCCGTAGCGCACCTGCGCGCCCGGCGCCTCGCGCTGCTCGGCCAGCACGGCCGGGCGCTCGCCATCGAGGTTCGCCTGCGAGATCGTCGGCTCCGCCATCATGCCGGCGAAGATCTTCAGGCTCTCGTCCAGCTTCGTGTCGGTCGCGCCGGGCAGGTCGAGCTTGTAGACCGTCTGCGTCGGCGTGGTGGACGCATTCGAATCCGAACCGAAGGTCGCGCCGAAGCGCTGCCACACCCGCCGCGTCTCGCCATCGGGCACGTATTTCGATCCGCGGAACGACAGATGCTCGATGAGGTGGGCGTAGCCCTGCTCGGCATCGCCCTCGTACAGCGAGCCGGCGTCGATCCTGACGCGCACCGCCACCTGCCCCGGCGGCACGCCGTTGCGCCGCACGGCGTAGCGCAGCCCGTTGGGAAGGCGGCCGAACTGCCATTCCGGATCGGGCGTGATGTCCGATCCCTTGAACAGCCAGGGGGAGGTGTCGACCGCCACCTTGCCCGGCGGGGCGGCGGGCGGCTGCGCCGCGGGCGCGGCACGCTTGCGCTGGCCGATCGCGGGGCCGGCGGCGAGCAGGAGGAGGGAAGCGGCCGCGAGCGGCCTCGCGAACGTACGCGAGAAGAGGATCATCGCCCCTGCCTCTACCGGTCGCGACGGTCCGCCGCAACCGCGCGGATCGTGCGCCGGTTCGGGTTCCTTGCCCGAACTCCGCCACGATTTGGACGTGAACCCGGCGCAGCGTGTGCCCATCTGACGTGCGGGGGAAAGAGGAAAGGCTGTTCGATGAGTGACGTCCGCACCGCGACACGTCCCGCCACCGCGGGCGGGATGGTGCCCGACCTGAACGTCGTCTCCGGCGCGCCGCGTGCCGGGGCGGCGATGCAGGCCGATCCGAACCGCCCGCTCGTCATCCGCATCGGCAAGCACCTGCGCGGCGTGTTCGACCGGCTGATCGCAGGATCCTCGCTGGTGTCGAACGATCCGGTGCTGGACGTGCGCGACTTCGCCTGGACGCAGGCGCTGCGCGCCGACTGGGAGGCGATCCGCGACGAGGCGCGCGCGGTCGCGCTGGTCGGCCACGCCGCGCCCAGCCTAGCCACCATCTCGCCCGACCACCGCGCCATCGCCGAGGTGGACAAGTGGCGGTCGTACTTCCTGTGGGGATACGGCTATCCGATCGACGACAACCTCTCGCGCTGCCCGCGCACGAAGGCGGCGATCGAGGCGATCCCCGGACTCAACTCCGCCTTCTTCTCCATCCTGGCGCCCGGCACGCACATCCCCGACCACCGCGGCGTGACCAAGGGGCTCATCACGTGCCACCTGGGCCTGATCGTGCCGCGCGACGGCGATGTCAGGATGCGCGTGGGCGACCGCATCGTGCGCTGGGCGGAGGGCGAGACGCTGGTGTTCGACGACACCTACCGTCACGAGGTGTGGAACGACACGGACGGGACCCGCGTCGTCCTGCTGATCCAGTTCGAGCGACCGCTGCGCCAGCCGGGCAAATGGTTCGCCGACCTGTTCCTGGGCTTCGTCAAGCGCTCCGCCTTCGTGCAGGAGGCGCGCGACAACGTGGCGAAGTGGAACGCGGCGGTGAAGCAGCTGGACGTGTGAGCCGGCTGGCGGGCGGAAACAATTCCTTTCCCCTCCCCGGCTTGATCCCCGTCCGCGCACGCGCCACATCGCGCGCATGCTGATCGAAACCGAAGCCACGCCCAATCCGGCGACGTTGAAGTTCCTGCCCGGCCGCATCGTGATGGACGCGGGCACGCGCGACTTCGCGACGCCGGAAGAGGCGGAGGCGAGCCCGCTGGCGACCGCGCTGTTCGACCTGGGCGACGTGACGGGGGTCTTCTTCGGCCGCGACTTCGTGTCCGTCACCGCCGCACCGGGCGTCGCGTGGGCGACGCTGAAGCCCGATGTCCTCGGCCTGCTTTCCGATCACTTCGCCGCGCAGATGCCGCTGTTTCGCGGACCCAGCGCGGGCTTCTCCGTGCCGGCCGAGGAGGAGGC
This sequence comes from Sphingomonas corticis, assembly GCF_012035195.1. Lineage (GTDB taxonomy): Bacteria > Pseudomonadota > Alphaproteobacteria > Sphingomonadales > Sphingomonadaceae > Sphingomonas > Sphingomonas corticis. Next base: position 230,637 of record NZ_JAAVJH010000005.1, on the reverse strand, counting down.
GTTCGAGGACGATCCCGCCGACGCCGACATCGTCGCGCAGATCCGCGACCTGATCGACACGCGCGTTCGCCCCGCCGTCGCCAACGACGGCGGCGACATCGTCTATCGCGGGTTCGACAAGGGCAAGGTGTTCCTGCGGATGCAGGGCGCGTGCGCCGGCTGCCCGTCGTCCACGGCGACGCTGAAGAACGGCATCGAGCAGCTGCTGCGCCACTACGTGCCCGAGGTGACCGAGGTCCGCGCGGTCTGATCCGCCCCTTCACGACAGGAGTTTCGCTTGACGCAGCCGCTCGACGACGCCGCGCTGGACCAGCTGTTCCGCACCGCGCGCACCTACAACGGTTTTACCGACCAGCCGGTGAGCGAGCAGGAGCTGCACGCGCTGTGGGACCTCGTGAAGATGGGGCCGACCAGCGCCAACCAGCTGCCCGCGCGCTTCGTCTGGTGCACGTCGCAGGAGGCGAAGGAGACGCTGGCCGCGTGCTGCTCGGACAGCAACGCGGACAAGGTGCGCAAGGCGCCGGTCAGTGTCGTCATCGGCATGGACACCGAATTTCACGAATATCTGCCCGAGCTGTTCCCGCATACCGACGCGAAGAGCTGGTTCGTCGGCAACCGCGAGCTGCGCGAGGCATCGGCGTTCCGCAACTCCTCGCTCCAGGGTGGCTATTTCATCCTCGCCGCGCGCGCGCTGGGGCTCGACACCGGGCCGATGAGCGGGTTCGACGCGGGGGCGGTGGACAAGGCGTTCTTCGCCGACCGGCCGTCGGTGCGGACCAACTTCATCTCCACGCTGGGCCACGGCGACCCCGCCAGCATCTTCGATCGCAGTCCGCGGCCGGACTTCGAGAAGTTCAACCGGATCGTGTGATTTCGTTCCCCTCCCTCGCAAGGGGGGGGTTGGGGGTGGGTCGGGCCTGATGCTACGGCGCGCGGCACCGTGACCTATCCGTATCGCCAGGACGCTACCCACCCCCGCCCCCTCCCCGCGAGGAAGGGGAGTTCCATCGCATGACCCGTACCCTCGTCATCGACACCGCGACCGCCGCCTGTTCCATCGCCCTGTTCGAGGGCGAGGATCTGCTCGCGTGGCGGGACGAGGTGGTGGGGCGCGGCCATGCCGAGCGGCTGGTGCCGATGATCGCGGAGCTGCCGGACGGCGGGCGCGCCGGCCGCATCCTCGTCGACGTGGGTCCGGGCAGCTTCACCGGCATCCGCGTCGGCATCGCCGCGGCACGGGGACTCGCGCTCGGCTGGGGGGCCAGCGTCGCCGGCTATTCGTCGCTGGCGCTGGTGGCGATGGACGAATTCACCAATGCCGGGCGCTCGTCGCCGTTCGCGGTCGTGATGGAAGGAGGTCATGGCGAAGTGTTCGTGCAGCGATATGCCGGCCGACCCGAATTCCGCGCGATGGACGACTTCGAGTCGCTCACCCCGTCGGATGCGCTGAACCGGCTGGGCGCGATGCAGGCCGTGGGTACCGGCGTCGGTCGCCTGGCTGACCTTCCCGCGCGGCAACGGGGACCGTCGCTGTTGCCGTCGGCCATGTTCGCGCTTGCCCTGCCCGCATCGTATCGCGACCTGCCGGCACGGCCCTTGTACGGCCGCGCGCCGGACGCCAAGCTGCCGGCATGACGACAACCGCGGCACGGACGGTGGAGCTGGTGCGGGGCGACGCGCGCGACGCGGACGCGGTGGATGCGGTGATGGCCGCCGCGTTCGACCCGCGCTACGGCGAGGCGTGGACGCGAAACCAGTGCATCGGCATCCTCGCCATGCCGGGCGTGTGGCTGACGCTGGCGAAGGTGGACGGCGCCACCGTGGGCTTCGCGCTGACCCGGGCGATCATGGACGAGGCGGAGCTGCTGCTGATCGCGGTGGCACCTGGCCAGCGCCGCGGCGGGATCGGCGCGGCGCTGCTGCGCGGGGTGATCGCCGAGGCGCAGGGACGCGGCGTGCGCCAGTTGCACCTGGAGGTACGGGCGAACAACCCGGCCATCGCGCTGTACGCCGCGCACGGTTTCGCGGCGGTCGGCGTGCGCCGCGGCTATTATCGCGCGCGCACCGGCGAGACGTTCGACGCGCACACCTACGCCCGCGCGCTGTGATCGCGCTTGTTGCGAGTCAGTAGCGCTTTTCGCAACAAGCAACGCGCACTACATGGGGCGCATGGCCCGCAAGATCGATCTGGAAGCCCTCTGCCACGAGAAGGGCCTGCGCATCACCGAGCAGCGCCGCGTCATCGCGCGCGTGCTGTCCGAGGCGGAGGACCATCCCGACGTCGAGAAGGTGTACGAGCGCGCGTCGGCGATCGACCCGGGCATCTCGATCGCCACCGTCTATCGCACGGTGCGGCTGTTCGAGGAGGCGGGGATCCTCGACCGCCACGATTTCGGCGACGGGCGCGCCCGCTACGAACCCTCGCCCGAGGCACACCACGACCACCTGATCGACGTGGAGACCGGGCGCGTCATCGAGTTCGTCGATCCCGAGGTGGAGCAGCTGCAAAAGGCGATCGCCGAGCGGCTGGGCTTCCGCCTGGTCGATCACCGGATGGAGCTGTACGGCGTCTCGCTCGCGCGCAAGGATTGAGACGGATCGTCGCGCGCGGCCCTGTGACGAAGCGGTGCGGGCTGACGAAGCGGGTGGGCGCAACCGCCTCGATCATCTCCGGCGTGGCGCCTGCATGACGGGCGCGCTGCGCATCGCCGCCCGGTTGTCGGTCGTGCTGCTCTGGCTGCTCGTCATGCTGGTGCTGCACGGCGCATGGCGGCTGGTGCGGGCGCGGTCGCCGTGGCCGCGAATGTTCCTGGGCGGGGCGGCGCGCATCTTCGGCGCGCGGGCGCGGGCGACCGGCACGCCGCTGCAAGGGGACGTGGTGTTCCTCGCCAACCATCTCAGCTGGCTCGACATCCTGCTGCTCGCCGGGGCGACGGGCACCGCCTTCGTCGCCAAGGCGGAGCTGCGCGCGGTGCCGCTGATCGGATGGCTGTGCACGCTCAACCGCACCATCTTCGTCAGCCGCGGCGAGCGGATGGGCGTGGCGGCGCAGGTGGCGGAGCTGCGCACCGCCCTGAAAGCGGCACGCAGCGTCGCGATCTTTCCCGAGGGCACGACCGGTGACGGGGCGACGCTGCTGCCGTTCAAGGCGTCGCTGCTCGCGGCGCTCGACCCTTCGCCGGGGGGAATGCGCGTGCAGCCGGTGCGGATCGACTATGGCGCGGCGACGCGGGACCTCGCATGGGTGGGCGACGAGCCGGGGCAGCGACACGCGTTGCGCGTGCTGCGGCGGCGCGGCACCTTCGTCGCGCACCTGTCGTTCCTGCCACCGTTCGATCCCGCGGGAATGGAGCGCAAGGCGATCGCCGCGACCGCGCGGGAGGCGATCGCGCGCGACGGCTCGCTGGCGTAGCCACGCCGGCTGTGGCACCCCTGTCCGCACGGCGAGGGAGAGGGCGATGGATTTCCGGCTGAGCGACGAGCAGGCGATGCTGCGCGACACGCTGACCCGCTACCTGGCGGAGGCCGATCCGCTGCACGCAAGGCTGAAGCGGCGGACGCGGACGGTGGCCGGCGACGCGACGCTGTGGCGCGCGCTGGCGGCGGAGCTGGGCGTGGTCGGCGCCGCGCTGCCGGAGGAGGCCGGCGGACTGGGCGGCGGGCCCGTGGAGACGATGATCGTGATGGAGGCCCTGGGCGAGGCACTGGCCGACGCGCCCTATCTCTCGAACGTCGTCCTGTCGGCGGGCGTGCTGCGCCAGGCGGGCGACGTCGCGCTGCTGCCCGGCATCGCCGACGGGACGGTGCAGGTCGCGCTCGCCGCGCTGGAGGCGGGATCGCGCCACGCGTGGCACGCGGTGTCCGCCCGCGCGGTTCGCGAGAGCGACGGCTGGCGCGTGACCGGCGAGAAGGCCGTGGTGCTGGGCGCGCCCGACGCCGACCGGCTGCTCGTCAGCGCGCGGACGGCGGGCGCCGCGCGCGACCGCGACGGCGTGTCGATGTTCCTCGTCTGTGCCGACGCGGTCAGGCGCCACGACTATCGCCTGATCGACGGCAGCGTCGCGGCCGATATCGTCCTCGACGCCGCCCCCGCGGCCCTGGTCGGCCAAGAGGGCGCGGCGGTGGCGTGGCTGGAGGCGGCGGGCGATGCCGCGATCGCCGCGATCTGCGGCGAGGCGGCGGGAGTCGCACGGCGGATGCTGGCCGACACGGTCGAGTGGACGAAGCAGCGGCGCCAGTTCGGCCAGCCGCTCGCCAGCTTCCAGGTGCTCCAGCACCGCATGGTCGACATGTACATGGCGGCCGAGCAGATCCAGTCCGCCGCCTATCTCGCCACGCTGAACCTCGACGCCGACGCCGCGATCCGCGCCCGCGCGGTCTCCGCCGCGAAGGCGGTGGTGGCCGACGGCCTGCGCTTCGTCGCGCAGAATGCGGTCCAGCTGCACGGCGCGATGGGGATGACGGACGAACTGCCGGTCGGCCTCTATTTCAAGCGCGCGACCGCGATCGAGCAGCAGTTCGGCGGCGCGGATCATCATCTCGCACGTTACGGGGCATTGGCGGCGGCGTGAGACCGTCACGACAGGAACAGGGGTAAGACGATGAAGACGCATTGGTGGCTCGCCGCGACCGCGGCGATGGCGTTCGGCGTGCCGGTGGCCGCGCAGGCGCCGCGCGCCACACCCGCGGCGGCGGTACCGCAGGGGCGCCTGCCCGAAGGGGTGCGGCCGACCGCCTATCGGCTGGAGCTGACCGTCCTTCCCGACGCCAAGGCATTCTCGGGCCGGGCGGAGATCGACGTGACGCTGGCGAAGGCGCAGCGATCGTTCTTCCTGCACGGCCTCGGCCTCACCGTCTCGCGCGTGGTCGCGCTGGTGGACGGCGCCGAGGTGGCGGGCACCTATGCCGAGGTGGATCCCAGCGGCGTCGCGCGACTGGACTTCGGGCGCGCGCTGCCCGCCGGGCGCACCACGCTGACGTTCGAGTACACCGCGCCCTTCATGACCGGCAGCGAGGGGCTGTATCACGCCAAGGTCGGCGACGACTGGTACGCCTGGACGCAGATGGAGCCGATCGACGCGCGGCGGATGTTCCCCGGCTTCGACGAACCGCGCTTCAAAACGCCGTTCACGCTGGGCGTGACGACGCGCAAGTCGCTGAAGGTCTTCGCGAACACGCCCGAGGTGCGCACGACCCCTGCCGCGGACGGCACGGTCCGGCACGAGTTCGCCGCGTCCCGCCCGCTGCCGACGTACCTCGTCGCGATCGCGGTCGGCGATTTCGACGTGGTGGAGAACGACGCGCCCGGCAACGCCGTGCGGCCGAAGACGCTTCCGTATCGCGTGATCGCGACGAAGGGGCAGAAGGCGCGCCTCGCCACCGCCGCGGCGGAAGGGCCGAAGATCCTGGCGCTGCACGAGGATTATTTCGGCAGCCGCTATCCCTTCGAGAAGCTGGACCAGATCGCCGGGCCGGTGATGCAGGGCGCGATGGAGAACGCCGGGCTCATCACCTACGGCGACACGCTGCTGCTGCTGTCGCCCGACGCGCCGGCGTCGCAGCGGCGGTCGTTCGGCATGGTCGTCGCGCACGAGATGGCGCACCAATGGTTCGGCGACCTCGTCACGCCGATGTGGTGGAACGACCTGTGGCTGAACGAGAGCTTCGCCGAGTGGGCGGGCAACCGGGTAGGCGAGATCTGGGATCCTAAGCTCGGCACCGGCGTGGCGCAGATGGCGGAGGCGCTGGACGCGATGGAGACGGACAGCCGCTCCATCGGCCGCCCGATCCGCCAGCCGATCGAGCGCAATGCGCAGATCGCCAGCGCGTTCGACGCGATCACCTATCAAAAGGGCGGCCAGGTGCTGACCATGGTCGAGCGCTACCTGGGCGAGGACAAGTTCCGCGACGGGGTTCGCCATCACCTGACGCGCTTCGCCTACGGCAATGCGACGGCGGAGGATTTCTTCGCCTCCATGGCGAAGGGATCGGGCGACCCGGGCGTCGTCCCGCTCTTCCAGAGCTTCGTCAACCAGACCGGCGTTCCGGTGGTGACGGTGCGCCCGGGCAGCGGCGGCGGGTGGCGGTTGACGCAGGCGCGCTACCGGCCGATCGGGGTCGCGGCGGGCAAGCCGCAGCGCTGGACCCTGCCCTTCTGCGTGCGGCAGGACGCGGACACGCGATGCACGCTGATGCGCGGGCCGGGCGCGACCATGCGCCTGTCCGGTGCGGGCGTGGCGGTGCCCAACGCGGGCGGCGCGGGCTATTACCGCTACAGCCTGCCCGCGGCGCAATGGTCGGCGCTGACCGCGGCGAGCGCCGGGTTGCCGGCGCGCGAGGCGCTGGCGTTCGCCGACAGCCTCTACGCCGATTTCGCCGCGGGCAACGCGCCCTTCGCGCTGGTGGTCGAGGCCACCCGCGCGCTGGCGGCGCATCCCGATCGGCAGGCGGCGACGAAGCTGCCGGAGTGGCTCGACACGCTGGCCGTCACCACGCTGTCGCCCGAGGCGGGTGCGGGCGTGGAGCGGCTGGTCGGCGGGCTCTACGCCCCGCGGCTGGCGCAGCTGGGGCTTGACCCCCGGCGCGGCGCCTATGCAGGCGAGGAGACGGATCGCGCGCAGTCGCGCCGGGCGTTCGCGGGGCTGATGGCGACCACCGCGCGCGACGCGGGGACGCGCGCCACGTTGGCCAAAGCGGCGGAGCGGGCGGTGGCGGGCGACGCCGACGCGCTCGATCCGACCTATCGCTCGCTCGCCTTCGCCGTGGCGGTGCAGGATCGCGATGCCGCGTTCATGGAGCGGCTGAAGACCCAGCTGGCGAAGAGCGAGGACCCCTTGTTCCGCAGCAACGCGCTCGCCGGGCTGATGGCAGCGGACACGGCGGAGAAGGTGCGCCGTGCGCTCGGCTACGCGCAGGACGCCGGCGGCGGCTTGCAGACGCTGGAGCGGCAGCAGCTGATGAACGGGCTGGCGGCGCGTCCGGTGGGGCGCGACATTCTGTTCGACCTGTTCCGCACCGACTGGGATCGCATGACGGCGGACGTCCCCTCGTTCCGCCGCTCGCGCCTGCCGCTGCTGTTCGCCAGCTACTGCGACGCGGGGAAGGCGGCGGAGGTGGACGCGCTGTTCCGCCCGCGGCTCAAGACGCTGGGCGCCAACGAGCTGGAGCTGAACCAGAGCGTGGAGACGATCCGCATCTGCGCCGCGCTGAAAACCGCGCGGGGCGCGCAGATGGAGGCGGCGCTGCGTTGATGCACGGGAGGCTTCCGCGCCGCGCGCGGGAGCCTCAGCCCAGCCCCAGCACCATCTTCGCCAGGATGTTGCGCTGGATCTCGTTCGACCCGGCATAGATCGGCCCGGCGCGCTCGTTCATGTAGCGCAGCGCGGCGAGGGCGTGGCGCTCGTCGCCGCTGACGTAGCCGTCCGCGGGCGCCTGATGCGCCGGCGCGGGGCCGCCGGGCATGGTCGCGTGCGGCTGGAACACGAGGCCGCGCGGGCCCGCCACCTCCAGCGCCAGCTCGGTCACTTCGCCGGCGAGTTCGGTGCCCATCACCTTCATCATCGACGACAGCGCGCCGACGCTGGCGCCCTCGCTGGCGGAGAGGAGGCGAAGCTCGGTGATCTCCAGCACGTCGGCGCGCGCCTGCAACCGCGCCAGGCGGGCGCGGAACAGCGGGTCCTCGGCGAGCGGGCGGCCGTCGTCGCCGGTCGTGTCGCGCGCCAGTGCCGCGATCCCGTCGCAGCGCGCCTTCAGCCCCGGCGCATAGGCCGCGCCGCCGCGCTCGAATTCCAGCAGGTATTTGGCGACCGACCAGCCCCGATCGACCTCGCCCATCACGTTGGCCAGCGGCACGCGCACGTCGGTGAAGAAGACCGCGTTCTGCACCTGCTCTCCCGACAGCATGGTGAAGGGCCGCACCTCCACGCCGGGCGACGCCATGTCGATCAGCACGAAGGTGATCCCCGCCTGCGGTCGCCCTTCCTTCGACGTGCGGACCAGCGCGAAGATCCAGTTCGCCTCGGTCGCGTGGGTCGTCCACACCTTCTGCCCGTTGACGACCAGCCGGTCGCCCTCCACCACTGCCGCGGTCGTCAGCGAGGCGAGGTCGGAGCCGGCGCCCGGTTCGGAATAGCCCTGGCAGAAGAAGATCTCGCCCGACAGGATGCGCGGCAGGAAGAAGGCCTGCTGCTCTGGCGTGCCGAACCGCTGGATGACATAGGCCACCATCGAGATGCCCATCGGCGACAGCGCGGGCGCGCCGGCCACCAGGCGCTCGGTCGCGAAGATGTAATGCTGCGCGATGGTCCAGCCGGTGCCGCCGTGCTCCACCGCCCAGTGCGGCGCGGCCCAGCCGCGTTCGGCCAGGATCGCCTGCCAGCGCATCGAGGCGTCGTGGTCGGGATAGACGCTGGTGGCCAGTCGCCCCGCCCGCGCCAGTTCCGGCGTCAGCCGCTCGGCGAGAAAGGTGCGGACCTCCTCGCGGAAGGCCTCTTCCTGCGCGCTCCAGCCGAGGTCCATCGCCCTGCCCTCCCCGTCGATCAGAAGCGGACGCGCACCGTGCCGCCGTAGGTCCGCGGCGCGCCCAGGAACGCGCCATAGGTGCCCGATTGCAGCGGCTGGTCCACCACCACCTGGTAGTAGTCGGAACTGGTGAGGTTCTGCGCCCACACCTCCACCGTCCACGCGTCCGATTCCGGCGCGATGCCGAGCCGCGCGTTCAGCAGGGCGAAGGGACGCTGCTCCTTCAGCGGGTCGAGGTTGGAGCCGGTGTTGTATGCGGACGTCCACTTCACCGACGCGCTGGACAACAGGTCCAGCCCGGCGCCGATCGGCTGACGCGAGGAGAAGCCGCCGGTCACGTTCCACTTCGCCGCATAGGGCAATGTCGCGCCGGGCAGCCGTGCGCTGATGCCCGCGGGGGGCACGAAGTCGCCGAACCGCGTGTCCGCGTAGGTGACGCCGCCGTTGAGCGACAGGCCCTGGATGCCGGTGTTCCACAGCACGTCGAAGTCGACGCCCTTCGACACCACTTCGGGAATGGAGGCGACGAGGAAGCTGATGCCGGTGTAGGTGTTCAACTGAAAATCAGTGTATTTTTGATAGAAGGCCGCGAGATTGGCGAGGACGCGGCGATCGAACAGGGTCGTCTTCGTGCCGACCTCGTACGCCTCCACCTTCTCCGTCGCGAAGCTGGTGTCGGGGTTGAAACTGCCGGGGGCGAAGCGCGCACGGTCCAGGTTGAAGCCGCCCGACTTGAAGCCGTTGGCGTAGGAGCCATAGGCCATCACCTGCGGCGAGAAGCGATATTGCAGCTTCGCCGATCCGGCCCAGCGGTTCTCCGGCCGGCGCTGGTTCGCGCTGACGTCGTTGAAGGCCGGGTCGGCGGTCGGCGCACACAGCGCGCCGACGATCGCGGTGCGCGCCGCGGCGGGATAGAAGGCCGCCCGCCCCAGCGCCGCGGCGCAGGCGTTGCCCGGCGCGGTGTTCGTGTAGCGCGACGCCACCCGCTTCACCTCGTCGGTGTAGCGCAGGCCCAGCGTCAGCTCCAATCCCTCCGCCAGCGTGATCGTGTTGTCGGTGAAGATGGCGAGCGACGAGCTGCGGTGGTTGTGGAAATCCCGCGCGCCCTGCCCGGCGAGATAGTTCGAGCCGGCCGGAAGCCCGGTCAGCGCGGCGACGAAATTGGGGTTGGGCGCGCCGCTGGACGCGGAGAGGAGATACCCGAAATAGCTCTCGTACCCGGTGCCGAACAGCGTGACCGGGTCCGATTGCAGGCGTTCGTTGGCGTAGAAGACGCCGAGGATGGAATTGAGCCGGTCGCTGGTGAACGCGAGCCGCGCCTCCTGCGAGAAGACGCGAAAGACGTTGCGGTTGTCCACCGGGCGGTACCAGATGTCCGCGCTGGAGAAATCGAGGTCGGTGCCGTTGGCGGCGTCGTTGACGCGCCACGCGGTGATCGACGTGGCGGACAGCCCGCCGCCGATGTCGTAGTCGGCCTGCACCGATCCGCCGTAATCCTCCACCCGCGTCGGCGACGGACGATTGGCGTAGGCGATCCGCGAGAAGGGCTGGCGGTTGCGCAGCAGCCCCGCGTCCGGCGCGAGCAGGTCGACGAAGGCGGCGGTGGGGCCGGGAATGCTGACGGTGTTGATGCAGCAATTCTCGTCGCGGTTGGTGTAGTCGCCGATGGCGCGGATCTCCAGCCCGTCGAGCGGGCGGAAGAGCAGTTGCGCGCGCACGGTGTAGTAATCCTCGTCGCCGTCGCGCGTCTGCGTGCGCGGCCCGGCCCCGGTGTTCACGCGCAGGAAGCCGTCCCGCTCCCGCTTCAGCGCGAAGATGCGCGCGGCCAGCACCTCGTCCACCAGGCCGAAGGTGGCGCTGCCGCTGATCGAATATTGGTTGTAGTTGCCGTAGCTGCCGACGAATTCCGCCGCGGGGGTGAAGCTGGGCGCCGCGGTCACGACGTTGATGACGCCGGCGGACATGTTCTTGCCGAACAGCGTCGATTGCGGCCCCTTCAGCACCTCCACCCGCTGCAATTCGCCCAGGTCGCCGAACGCCACCGAGGAGCGCGCGCGATAGACGCCGTCGATGACGGTGCCGACCGAACTCTCCAGCCCGGGATTGTCGCCGACCGTACCGACGCCGCGGATGCGGATCGACGTCTGCGCGGTGCTGGTCGACGAGGTGACGTTGAGGCCCGGCGTGATCGTCTGCAGATCCTTGATGTCGCGCACGCCCGCGTTGGTCAGCTGTTCCTGGCTGAGCACGGAGACCACGACGGGGACGTCCTGCAGCGACTGCTCGCGCTTCTGCGCGGTGACGACGATGTCGTCCACACCGCCGCGGCTCTCGGTCGCATCGGGCGCGTTGGCGGGGGCGCCGGGGGAGGACGGGCTGACGGGCGTCTGCGGCACCGCATCGTCGCCGCGCGTGGCGTTGGCCGCGTCCTGCGCCAAGGCCGGTGCCGCCAGGCTGACTGCGATCGCCATCGCCGATGCGTGCAGGATCGTCATCGTCCCCTCCCCCTCTGCCTTCCTGTTTTCGGCCGCCTGTTTAATTGAGCGATTAAGTCCTGTCCACGGTGGCTGTCGGTAGAGCGACGAGGACGGAGGCGAGCACGGTCGCCTCGACGTGTGCCGCGTAAGCGAGGCTGAGAGGCTCGTCGATCTCTCCGATGCCGAACGCCCATTTCAGCGAGTAGCGCGCGTGAAACAGGTGGTCGCACGCGCCGATCAGCGAGAAGTAGAACAACATGGGATCGACGGGGCGGAACGTGCCCTCCGCCACTCCCTGGCGCAGGATCGCACGATGCCCGGCGGCGATGGGGCGGGTGAACCGCTCTGAGATGTAGCGCGCGGCATCGCCGTCCGTCTCCGACGCCAGCGCGCCGATCAGCCGGTTCATATAGGGGTGGCGATGATAGGTGCGGATGACGCCGCGGATATGGCGGCGCAGCTTCTCCTCCGCCGGCAGATCCGCCGCGACCAGCGCGGCGAGAGCCGGCAGCATCGCGCCCGCATCGCGCTCCAGCAGCGCGCGGAACAGCCCGGTCTTCCCGCCGAAGCGATACTGGATCAGCGCGGAATTCAGGCCCGACCGCTCGGCGATGTCGGCGAAGGTGATGTCGACGGAGTTGCGCTCCGCCATCAGCGCGCCCGCCGCATCCATTAGCGCGTCGGCGGAATTGCGCGCCGGGTCGCGTGACGGCCGGGACGTCCTCGCCGGCCGCACGGCCCCCTTTGCCGCCTTGCCCCCTGGCATTGCCGGTCTCCCTCGTCCTGCGGCCAGGCTAGCGCGCGGCGGGACGAGGGCGCAACCGTGTTTACGCGCGCGATTAAGCCCGCATCGTACGGATGATGCCGGAGAAGTCGGTGGCCGCATCGCCATCGGCAACGAACGCCTCGTACAGCTCGCGCGCGCGCTGGCCCATCGGCACCGCCGCACCGACGCCGGCCGCTCCCTCGGTGGCGAGGCGCAGGTCCTTCAGCATCAGCCCGGCCGCGAACCCGCCCCGATAGTCGTTGTCCGCGGGCGTGGTCGGCCCGACGCCGGGGACGGGGCAGTAGCTGGTCATCGACCAGCTCTGACCCGACGACACGCTGGCGATGTCGTAGAAGGCCTGCGCGTCCAGCCCCAGCTTCTCCGCCAGGGCGAACGCCTCGCACGTCGCCGCCATGGTGGCGCCCAGGATCATGTTGTTGCACATCTTCGCCGCCTGACCCGCGCCGCTGGCACCGGCGCGGATCACCGCCTTGCCCATGCTGGCGAGGAACGGCTCGGCACGCGCGAAGCCGGCGTCCGTGCCGCCCACCATGAAGGTGAGCGTGCCGGCGGTGGCGGCGGCTATTCCGCCGGACACGGGCGCGTCGACCGCCAGCAATCCGCGCGCTGTCGCCTGTTCGGCCACCTGGCGCGCAGTGGCGACGTCGATGGTGGAACAGTCGATCAGGATCGCGCCGGGGGCGACACCGCCGAGCGCCTCGGCATAGACCTGCGCCACGTGGGCGCCGGCGGGCAGCATGGTGACGACCGCCTCCGCCCCTTCCGCCGCCGCGGCGGCGCTGGAGCTGCGCAGGCAGCCCGCCGCCTCGGCGCGGACCAGCGCCTCCTCGCTGACGTCGAAGGCGCGCACGTCATGCCCCGCCTTCGCGAGATTCGCGGCCATGCCGCCGCCCATGTTGCCCAATCCGATGAACGCGACCCGTGCCATGATCTTCTCCGTCACTCCTGCGCAGGCAGGAGCCTATCGCTGTATCGTCCATCTCGCCGTCGGACCCATGACCCGACGCCCGTGTGTCCACCGTCGTCGATCATGTGGCAGACATGGGCCCCTGCCAGCGCAGGGGCGACGACACTATTTCCCCGTCCACTGCCCCGTGCGCTTCTCGACGAAGGCGGCCATGCCTTCTTTCTGGTCGGCGGTGCCGAACAGGCCGTGGAACAGGCGGCGTTCGAACTGCACGCCCTGCGCCAGGCCGGTCTCGAACGCGGCGTTGACCATCTCCTTGTTCGCGATGACGGCGAGCGGGGCCATGCCGGCGATGGTGGCGGCGGTCTTCACCGCCTCCTCCACCAGGTCGGCGGCGGGGACGATGCGGCTGACGAGGCCGGCGCGCTCCGCCTCCGCCGCGTCCATCATGCGGCCGGTCAGGCACATCTCCATCGCCTTCGCCTTGCCGACCGCGCGGGTGAGGCGCTGCGAGCCGCCCATGCCGGGGCTGACCGCCAGCTTGATCTCCGGCTGGCCGAACTTCGCGTTGTCGGCGGCGAGGATGAAGTCGCACATCATGGCGAGTTCGCACCCGCCGCCCAGCGCATAGCCCGCGACCGCGGCGACGATCGGCTTGCGCGTCTGCGTCAGCCGCTCGTAGCCGCCGAAGAAATTGCCGCCGTACATGTCGGCGAAGCCTTGGCTCGACATCTCCTTGATGTCGGCGCCGGCGGCGAACGCCTTCTCGCTGCCGGTCAGGACCGCGCATCCCTGCGACGCGTCGGCGTCGAACGCGGCGAAGGCGGCGAGCAGGTCGGCGAGGACCTGGCTGTTGAGCGCGTTCAGCGCCTGCGGCCGGTTGAGCGTGACGAGCGTGACGGCGCCGCGCTGCTCGACGAGGATGGTTTCGTAAGTCATCGGCTCTCCTTCTCGGTTCGTCACCCCGGCATGACGTCGTTGGTCACGCCGGCGTCCACGCCTCCGCCTCGGGCAGCGGCGCGAAGATCTGGTCGATGACGTGGTCGCTCACCCCTTCCGGCGAGGCCGGGTCCCAGCGCGGCGCATGGTCCTTGTCGACGATCACCGCGCGCACGCCTTCCAGGAAGTCGTGCCGCTGCACCACCCGCGATCCCACCGCATATTCCTGCCGCATCTCGTCGGCGAAGCTCGCCATGCCCGCGCCGTCCTTCAGCAGGCGAAGCGACACCTTCATCGTCTGCGGCGACTTGGTCTTCAGCGTCGCCAGCGTCTCGCGCGCGAAGTCGCCCCCGTCGGCCTCCAGCGCGGCGAACACCTCCTCCAGCACGTCGGAGGCGAACAGCCGGTCGATCGCCTCGCGCCGGTCGAGGATTGCGGCGGGGGGCGGCGCGACCGCCAGCCGGTCGAGCACCGCCACGCCGTCGGCGAGGCCGGCCTTCGCCTCGTCCAGCGCGTCGCTCGGAAGGTAGTGCGTCGCGAGCCCCAGGGCGAGGCATTCGGCGCCGTCGATCCGCGCGCCGGTGAGCGCGAGATACTGGCCGATCCGCCCGGGCAGCCGCGAGAGGTACCAGCCGCCGCCGACGTCGGGAAACAGGCCGATCCCGGTCTCCGGCATCGCCAGTCGCGTGTTCTGCGTCGCCACGCGGTAGCGGCACGGCTGCGACAGGCCGACTCCGCCGCCCATCGTGATGCCGTCCATGAAGGCGACCGTGTCCTTGGCGTAGGTGAACAGCCGATGGTTCATGCGATATTCGGTGTGGAAAAAGGCGCGCGCCTCCGCTCCGTCCCTCGCGCCGCTGTCGGCCAGCATGCGGATGTCGCCGCCGGCGCAGAAGCCGCGGCCTTGCGCGTGATCGATCGCGATCACGCGCACCGCATCGTCGCCGCGCCACGCCTCCAGCGCGTCGAGCACGCCCTCGCACATCGCGGTGGTAAGGGCATGGATCGCCTTCGGCCGGTTCAGGCGGATGCGGCCGACGGGGCCTTCGACGGTCGTGATGATCTCTTCAGTCATGGCCCCTCGCGATGCGGCCCCGCGAAGGCGGGAGCCCGGGCTGGACTCCCGCCTTCGCGGGAGCACATGGCTTACTGCCGCAGCAGATCCCTGCCGACGATCATGCGCATCACCTGGTTCGTCCCTTCGAGGATCGAGTGGACGCGCAGGTCGCGCCAGAAGCGCTCGATCGGATAGTCGCGCAGATAGCCGTAGCCGCCGTGCAGTTGCAGCGCACGGTCGACGATCGCGGAGCCGTTGTCGGTCGCCAGCCGCTTCGCCATCGCGGAGAAGCGCGACTTGTCGGGCGCGTTCGCGGTCACCTTCGCCGCGGCGAGGTACAGCAGCGCGCGCGACGCCTCGAGATCGGTGGCCATGTCGGCGAGCGTGAATTGGGTGTTCTGGAACTCCGCCACCGGCTGCCCGAACTGCTGGCGTTCCTTGGTGTAGCGGATCGCCTCGTCCAGGCAGCGCTGCGCCCCGCCGAGCGAGCAGGCGCCGATGTTGAGCCGCCCGCCGTCGAGCCCCGCCATGGCGAAGCGGAAGCCGTCGCCTTCCGCGCCGACGCGGTTCGCGACCGGCACGCGGCAATCCTCGAAGATCACCTGCGCGGTCGGCGAGGCGTTCCAGCCCAGTTTCCGCTCCGGCGCGCCGAAGGAGAGACCGGGTGTGTCCTTCTCCACGACCAGGCAGGTGATGCCCTTGCTCTTCTCCTCGCCGGTCCGGACCATGCAGACGTAGATGTCGTTGTAGCCCGCGCCGGAGATGAACTGCTTCGTGCCGTTCAGTACGTAATGATCGCCGTCCCGCCGCGCGCTCGCCTTCAGCGCGGCGGCGTCGGAGCCGGAGCCGGGCTCGGTCAGGCAGTAGCTGGCGATCCTGTCCATGCCGACGAGGCCGGGCAGGAAGCGGTCCTTGATCTCCTGTCCGCCGAAGCGCTCGATCATCCACGTCGCCATGTTGTGGATCGAGATGAAGGCGCTGGTGGCCGGGCAGCCATAGGCCATCGCCTCCATGATGAGCGCGGCCTCCAGCCGGCCCAGGCCGATACCGCCATTCTCCTCACTGACGTAGATCGCGCCGAAGCCGAGCTCCCCCGCGGCCTTCCACACGTCCACGGGGTAGTGCGCCGTCTCGTCCCACTCCGCAGCGAAGGGCGTGATGCGGTCGGCGGTGAAGCGGCGGGCGAGTTCCTGGATCTCGCGCTGGTCGTCCGTCAACTGGAACTGGTCGGTCATTCCTGGTCCCTAGCAGCGCTGGTAGCGCGTGGTGGCGGGCGCCGCGCCCGAGCCGACGGGGGTTTCGGTGCGGACGAGCGCGGTGCCGCCATTCTCCAGCGAGAGGGCGGTGCGGCGCTGCCACGTCTGCCCCTCCCCTTCGAAGCGCAGGTCGACCGTCACCGCGTAGGTGGAGCGGCTCACCACGTCCACTACCCGCGCGCGCGATTCGAAGAAACGGATGCGGTCCGCATCCACGTTGATCCGCCCGGTGGCGTTGGTGTTCGCCAGCTCGCAATCGTTCGGCGTGACGCCCCAATAGCCCTGGAAGTCCTTGGGCAGGGCGCGGTCGCGCGCCGCGTTGCGCGGCGTCGCGGCGACCGGCACGCCGGCGCGTGCGGTGGAGGCCGCGCCGTTCTGCGCCACCGCGGCGTCGATCGCGTTCTGCGCCTCGGCCTCCTTTTCCGGCACGTCGACGCGATTGTAGTCGGCGTCGCTCGCACCGCCGCAGGCGGCGAGAGGCAGGAGCAGGAGGAAGGCGGCACGGCGCATGTCGGATCAACCCCCGGTATCAACCCATCGTCGGGATGACGAACGCATCCTGGATGCGGGAAGGTCCGCCGTCCTCGCTGCCGCGCGGCAGGTCGCCCGATCCGTCGGGCCAGCGCTGCGTCACCGTCTTCACCTTCGTCCAGAACCTCACGCCTTCCATGCCGTGCTGGTTGGTGTCGCCGAAGGCGCTACGCTTCCATCCGCCGAAGGTGTGGTAGGCGACCGGCACGGGGATCGGCACGTTGATGCCGACCATGCCGACGTTGACGCGCGCCGCGAACTCGCGCGCGGCGTGGCCGTTGCGGGTGAAGATGGCGACGCCGTTGCCGTATTGATGCTCGCTGGGCAGGCGCACCGCCTCGTCGAAGCTTGCCGCGCGGACGATCTGCAGCACGGGACCGAAGATCTCCTCCCTGTAGGCCTGCATCCCGGGCGTGACGCGGTCGAACAGGGTCGGGCCGACGAAGAAGCCGTCCTCATGCCCCTGCAAGGTGAAGCCGCGGCCGTCCACGACCAGCTCCGCGCCCTCGTCCACGCCGGTCTGGATCCAGTTTTCCACGCGCTGCTTGTGCGCGGCGTTGACGACCGGTCCGTAATGCGCCTCCGCGTCGGTGGAGACGCCGACGCGCAGCGCCTCGATCGCGGGGATCAGCTTCGCGCGGAGCGCATCCGCGGTCTTCTCGCCCACCGGCACCACCACGGGCAGCGCCATGCAGCGCTCGCCCGCCGAGCCGAAGGCGGCGCCGGACAGGTCGGCGACCACCTGGTCCAGGTCCGCGTCGGGCATGACGATGCCGTGGTTCTTCGCGCCGCCCATCGCCTGCACGCGCTTCCCCGCGTCGACGCCGCGACGATAGACGTAGTGCGCGATGTCGCTGCTGCCGACGAAGCTGACCGCCGAGATGGCGGGATGGTCCAGGATCGCGTCCACCATCTCCTTGTCGCCATGGACGACCTGGAGCACACCCTCGGGCAGGCCCGCCTCGATCATCAGCTCGGCGAGGCGCACGGGCACGCTGGGGTCGCGCTCCGACGGCTTGAGGATGAAGGCGTTGCCGCAGGCGATGGCGACGCCGAACAT
The DNA here is from genome assembly GCF_012035195.1 of Sphingomonas corticis. Taxonomy (GTDB): domain Bacteria; phylum Pseudomonadota; class Alphaproteobacteria; order Sphingomonadales; family Sphingomonadaceae; genus Sphingomonas; species Sphingomonas corticis. The sequence continues at coordinate 213,103 of NZ_JAAVJH010000005.1, read as the reverse complement.
CCACATCGGGATCATCGCCGGGAAGTTGAACGGCGTGATGCCCGCACCGATGCCGAGCGGCTGGCGCAGGGAATAGACATCGATGCCGGGGCCGGCTCCCTGCGTATATTCGCCCTTCAGCACGTGGGGGATGCCGCAGCAGAACTCGATCACTTCCAGCCCGCGCTGGATGTCCCCCTTCGCATCGGCGATGACCTTGCCGTGCTCGCTCGACAGCGTGTGCGCCAGCGCGTCCATGTTCGCCTCGACCAGTTCCTTGAACCGGAACATGACGCGGGCGCGGCGCTGCGGATTGGTGGCGGCCCAGCCGGGCTGCGCGGCCTGCGCCGCGGCGACGGCGCGATCGAGATCGGCCTGCGTGCCGAGCGTGACGCTGGCCTGCACCTTTCCCGTGTTGGGGTCGAAGACATCCGACCTGCGCCCCCCGCCGGTTGCTCCGCCGCCTGCCCCGCCGACGATGAAGTGATCGATCTGCCGCATCGCACTCTCCTATGCCGGCGGCTCTGCGCGTCGGCGGGGTTGCAGGCAAGCGGCAATGTCGCAACATTGGCCTGCATAAATGCAGCACCTCGACTGGAACGACCTGCACGATTTCCTCACCGTCGCGCGCGCCGGGCAGATCGCGCGCGCCGCCGCGCAGCTGGGCGTGGACGCGACCACCGTCGGGCGCCGCCTGCGCCGGCTGGAGGCGCGGCTGGGTCGTACCCTGTTCGAGCAGACGCGCGAGGGACAGGTGCTGACCGAGGCGGGCGAGACGCTGCTGGCGCAGGTGGAGGCGATGCAGCGCGCCGCCGACCGGATCGAGGCGCGCCCCGACTCGGGTGCGCTGTCCGGCCTGCTGCGCGTCAGCGTGTCCGAAGGGTTCGGCACCTGGCTGGTGGCCGAGCATTTGCCCGCCTTTGCCGCGGCCCACCCCGGCCTGACGATCGACCTGGTCGCCTCGTCCGGCTTCCTCAGCCCGTCAAAGCGCGAGGCGGACGTGGCAGTGCTGCTGGCCCGCCCGGCGCAGGGACCGGTGGTGGCGAGCAAGCTGGCCGACTACGCGCTCCACCTCTACGCCAGCGCCGACTATGTGGCGCGGACCGGGGCGCCGACGCGCGAGACGCTGGCGACCCGGCACAAGCTGGTCGGCTACATTCCCGACCTGCTCTACGCGCCCGAGCTGCGCTACCTGCGCGAGGTCGATCCCGCGCTGGCGCCGCAGCTGCGATCGTCCAGCATCGCCGCGCAGGCGCGGCTGATCGCGGGCGGCGCGGGCGTCGGCGTGCTGCCGCACTTCATCGCCGGGCGCGACCCGGCGCTGGTGCGCGTGGTGCCGGAGGTGACGATCGCGCGCGCCTTCTTCCTCGTCACCCACCGCGACACCCGCCAGCTCCGCCGCGTCCGCGCGTTCCGCGCCTGGCTGGTGGAGCTGGTGACGCGGCACCGGGCGGCGTTGATCGGCGGGGAGGGATGACGCTCCCCTCCCCGTTCGTGCTGAGGAGGCATTGAGCGCAGTCGAAATGCCGTCTCGAAGTACCGCTGGCGACCCTTTGGGACGCCGTTTCGACAGGCTCGACGGCTCCTTGAGGCGAACGGCCCGGGTTACCGTCCGCGCCTAGTATCGCAGCGCCAGTCCCGGTCGCGCCCAGCGGGTCCTCACCAGTTTGCCCGTGCCCGACAGCGTGATGTACGCATCGCGCCGGTCGGCGCCGCCGAAGGCGATGTTCGTCGTGAAGATGTCGGGTGTGGCGACGAACTCCACCAGCTCGCCGGCGGGCGAGACCACGCTGATCCCGCTCTCGCCTATCGTCGCGACGCACACGTTTCCGCCGTCCTCCACCGCCAGCGAATCGAAGAACTTGTAGCCGGCGGGGCGGTAGAGCGGGATGCCGGGGCCCCCCGGCCCGGCATCGGCCGCGACCCGGCCCGGGGCGGTGACGCGGAATGCCATCAGGCGGCAGGTGTACGTCTCCGCCGCGTAGAGCGTGGCCCCGTCCGGCGACAGGCCGACGCCGTTGGGGTTGTTCGACGGGAAGACCACCTCCTCGATGAAGCTGCCGTCCGCCTTCGCGTAGAAGATGCCGACGATGTCGTGGCAGCGCTTGGCATAGTCGACCTTGCCGTGGTCGGTGAACCAGAACCCGCCATGGCCATCGAAGACGATGTCGTTGGGCCCGCGCAGCGTGACGCCCTGGTCGCCGGAGCGATAGAGCACCTCCACCCGCCCCGTCGCCGGGTCGATGCGCTCGATCCGCCCGCCGGAGTAATCCTTCGCGATCCCGTGGGGCGCGAGCATGCCGTTGTTCTCGACATATTCGAACCCGCCGTTATTGCAGCAGTAGAGCATCCCGTCCGGCCCCAGCGCGAGGCCGTTGGGGCCGCCACCCGGCTCCGCCACCGTCTCCTTGCGGCCGTCGGCGTGGACCCGCGTGATCCGCCCCGCGGCGATCTCGACCAGCACGATCGTGCCGTCTGGCATCACCACCGGGCCCTCGGGAAAGCGCAGGCCCTCCGCCACCAGCTCCAGTTCCGGCATATTCTCCTACCTTTCTTCTTGTGCCGGGGAAGGTTAGCGAGAGCGGCGAAGAGGGCAAATACGGGAGAGCACATGTCGAAGCGCACCGGGGGCCGCATCCTCGTCGACCAGCTGGTGGCGCAGGGGTGCGACCGCATCTTCACCGTGCCGGGGGAGAGCTTCCTCGCCGTGCTGGATGCGCTGCACGACACGCCCTCGATCGACGTGGTCACCTGCCGCCAGGAAGGCGGCGTCGCCTTCATGGCGTGCGCGGACGGGACGCTGACGCACCGACCGGGCATCGCCTTCGTCACGCGCGGTCCCGGCGCGACCAACGCCTCGATCGGCGTTCACGTGGCGCTGCAGGACAGCCAGCCGATGATCCTGTTCATCGGCGACGTCGACCGCGGCACGCGCGACCGCGAGGCGTTTCAGGAGGTCGACTTTCAGGCGATGTTCGCCCCGCTGGCCAAATGGACGGCGCGGATCGACGACGCGCGGCGGATACCGGAGTATGTCGCCCGCGCCTATGCGACGGCGATGAACGGACGGCCCGGCCCGGTCGTGCTGGCGCTGCCGGAGGACATGCTGCTGGACGAGGTGGAGGCGAGCGACCGGCCCCGCGTGGAGCCGGTCGTGCAGGCGCCCGACGCCGACGCGATGGAGCGGCTGGCCGATCTGCTCGCCACCGCCGAACGCCCGCTGGCGATCGTCGGCGGCGCGGGATGGGACGCGGTGGCGGGACAGGATTTCGCCGCCTGGGCCGATCGCACCGGCGTGCCCGTGGCGGCGGCGTTCCGGCGACAGGACGCGATCCCGAACGACTGCCCGGCCTGGGCGGGGAACCTGGGCTACGGGCCCAATCCGGCACTGGTGGCGCGCGTACGCGAGGCGGACCTGCTGCTGGTCGCCGGGCCGCGGCTGGGAGAGGCGACGACGGACGGCTACGCGCTGATCCCGCTCGAGCATCCCGGCCAGCGGCTGGTCCACGTCCATCCCGACGCAAACGAGCTGGGCATGACGTACCGCACGGACCTGGCCATCTGCGCCACGATGGCGGCGTTCGCCGAGGCGCTGGCGGCGCTCGACGGGCCGGCGCACCCGCACGGCGCGGAAGCGCACGCGGCGTGGGTCGACTGGTCGACGCCCAGGCCGCGCGAGGGGGTGGCGATGGACATCGGCCCGTGCGTGGCGGCGATGCGCGCGGCGCTGCCCGCGGACACGATCATCTGCAACGGCGCGGGAAATTATTCCGGCTGGTGGCATCGCTACTGGCGCTATGCCGCGCCGGGCACGCAGCTGGCGCCGACCGCGGGCGCGATGGGCTATGGCGTGCCGGCGGCGGTCGCGGCGGCGCTGCGCCAGCCGGGGCGGCAGGTGGTGGCGCTGGCGGGCGACGGCTGCTTCCTGATGAACGGGCAGGAGCTGGCAACCGCGGTGCAGCACGGCGCCGCGATGCTGGTCGTCGTCGTGGACAATTCCACCTACGGCACGATCCGGATGCACCAGGAGCGCGAGTTCCCCGGCCGGCAGAGCGCGACGCGCCTCCACAATCCGGATTTCGCCGCGCTCGCCCGCGCCTATGGCTGCTGGGCGGAGCGCGTGGAGCGGACGGAGGAATTCGCACCCGCGCTCGACCGCGCGATGGCGCAGCGCGGCGTGCGGCTGCTGCACGTGGTGACGGACGTGGAGCAGATCACCGCGGGGACGACGCTGAGCGCCATGGCGGGGCGGAGCTGAGGCGCCATCAAGCACCGCTCAACGCGGAAGGGCCGCCCGGTTCGCACCGGACGGCCCATCGATCATGGTCACGCAGCGATCAGATGTCGTCGCCGAGCGCGCCCTTGACCTTGCCCTTGAACTGCTCGCCCTTGCCCTGCGCCTGCTGCGCCTGGCCTTCGGCCTTCAGGCTGTCGTCGCGGTTGTGGTCGCCCAGCGCTTCCTTCGCCTTGCCAACCGCTTCGTTGATGTTGCCCTTGATCTTGTCGACCATCTCACCCATCGGATTTCTCCTTCACCGTTGCTTGATCTCGATGAAGGAACAACGGACATCGCGTCCGCCGGTTCCGCGCCGCAGTAAATCTAGATCAAGCCGGAAAGAGGGCTCGACGGATCGGCGTAGCGGCGCTTGCCCATGCGGCCCGCGCGGTAGCTGAGGCGGCCCGCCTCCACCGCCGCCTTCATCGCCGCGGCCATCATCACCGGATTCTTCGCCTCGGCGATGGCGGTGTTCATCAGCACGCCGTCGCAGCCCAGTTCCATCGCCACCGCCGCGTCGCTCGCCTGGCCGACGCCGGCGTCGACCAGCACCGGCACGCCGGCGCCCTCGACGATCAGCCGGATCGTCACCCGGTTCTGGATACCCAGTCCCGAGCCGATCGGCGCGCCCAGCGGCATGATGGCGACCGCGCCCGCCTCCTCCAGCTGCTTGGCGGCGATGGGATCGTCGACGCAATAGACCATCGGCTCGAACCCCTCGCGCACCAGCGTCTCCGTCGCCTTCAGCGTCTCGCGCATGTCGGGGTACAGCGTGCGCGCCTCGCCCAGCACCTCCAGCTTGACGAGGTTCCACCCCCCTGCCTCCCGCGCCAGCCGCAGCGTGCGCACCGCCTCGTCCGCGGTGAAGCAGCCGGCGGTGTTGGGCAGGTACGTCACCCGCGTCGGATCGATGAAGTCGGTCAGCATCGGCGCGTTGGGATCGCTCACGTTCACGCGGCGCACCGCGACGGTCACGATCTCCGCGCCCGACGCCTCCAGCGCGGCGGCGTTCTGCGCGAAGTCCTTGTACTTGCCGGTGCCGACGATCAGGCGGGAGCGGAAGGTGCGGCCGGCGACGGTCCAGGTGTCCGCATCGACCGTGCCGGCGTGGTCGCCGCCGCCCACGAAGTGGACGATCTCCAGCTCGTCGCCGTCCTCCACCGTCACCTGGGCCAGCGTGGAGCGCGGCACGACTTCCAGGTTGCGCTCCACCGCCACCTTTTCCGGCACGAGGCCCAGCTGCTCGGCCAGGGCGGCGATGGAGAGGCCGGCGGCGACGCGCCTGTGCTCGCCGTTGACGGTGATGGTGACGGTTCCGTCGGAGTGGGGCATGATCTTTCCACCCGTTCGCTTCGAGCGAAGTCGAGAAGCGTGGGACGCGAGGGAACCCGTGGGGCACGTGTCTCGACTTCGCTCGACACGAACGGGTAGGATGGAGGCGATCTAGGCGCCGTCGTCCCGGCCCGCAACCGAAAGCCGGCGCATGACCGACATCCCACAAGCGACCATCTTCGTCCTGAACGGCCCCAACCTGAACCTGCTGGGCCTGCGCGAACCCGACATCTACGGCCACGACACGCTGGACGACATCGCCGGCCGGCTGGACGACCGCGCGAAGGAGCTGGGCCTGTCGATCGACATGCGCCAGTCCAACCATGAGGGGCATCTGGTCGACTGGCTCCACGAGGCGCAGGCGCGCGGCGCCAAGGCGGTGCTGCTGAACGCGGGCGGCTTCACCCACACGTCGGTGGCGATCCACGACGCGATCAAGGCGGTGACGACCCCGGTGATTGAGGTGCACCTGTCCAACCCGCACGCGCGTGAGGAATTTCGTCACGTCAGCTTCGTCGGCCGGGCGGCGAAGGGCAGCATCGCCGGTTTCGGTGCGATGTCCTATATGCTCGCGCTTGAAGCCGCGGCGCGTATCTGACAGGGACGCCGCCCTGTTCTGGGGCCCTATTCAGGGGAATTGAGCCATATGGCCGATGAAACGCACATGAAGGTGGACGTGGAGCTGGTGCGCCAGCTCGCGGAGCTGCTGGACGCCACCCACCTGACCGAGATCGAGGTGGAGGACGGCGACCGCAAGATCCGCGTGGCGCGCAAGGCCGCGGCCGTGACCGCCGCTCCCGTCGCCTACGCGCCCGCCCCCGCCGCCGCCCCGGCGACCACCCCGCCGGTGGTCGACGTGGGCGGACCGTCCGCGGCGGTCAGCGCCAATGCGGTGCGCTCGCCGATGGTCGGCACCGTCTACCTCGCCGCCGATCCCGGCGCGAAGCCGTTCGTCAGCGTGGGGCAGAGCGTCGCCGCGGGCGACACGCTGCTGATCGTCGAGGCGATGAAGGTGATGAACCCGATCACCGCGCCGTCGGCGGGCACCGTGAAGGCGGTGCTGGTCGACAATGGCCAGCCGGTCGAGTTCGATCAGCCGCTGGTCGTCGTCGAGTGATCCTTACCCCCGCTCCGTTCGGGCTGAGCGCAGTCGAAGCCCATGCGACACGCGTGTCCTTCGACTTCGCTCAGGGCGAACGGCGGTAGGACGAGAAGCCTATGCCCCAGATAAAGAAGCTCCTGATCGCCAACCGCGGCGAGATCGCGCTGCGCATCCACCGCGCCTGCCACGAGATGGGCATCAAGACGGTCGCGGTGCATTCCACCGCGGATGCGGACGCCATGCACGTGCGGCTCGCCGACGAGGCGATCTGCATCGGCCCGCCGGCGGCGGTGGACAGCTACCTGAACATCCCCAACATCATCTCCGCGGCGGAGATCAGCGGCGCGGACGCGATCCATCCGGGCTACGGCTTCCTCAGCGAGAACGCAAAGTTCGCCGAGATCGTCGAGCTGCACAACATCATCTTCGTCGGGCCCAAGCCCGAGCACATCCGCACGATGGGCGACAAGGTGGAGGCCAAGCGGACCGCCGGCGCGCTGGGGCTGCCGCTGGTGCCCGGCTCCGACGGGGCGATCAGCGATGTCGCCGAGGCGAAGGCGCTGGCGGACGAGATCGGCTATCCCGTCATCATCAAGGCGGCGAGCGGCGGCGGCGGGCGCGGCATGAAGGTGTGCACCGGGCCGGAGCATCTGGAAACGCTGATGCAGCAGGCCGGGACGGAGGCGAAGGCGGCGTTCGGCGACGCCACCGTCTACATGGAGAAGTATCTCGGCAACCCGCGCCACATCGAATTCCAGGTGTTCGGCGACGGCAACGGCAACGCCATCCACCTGGGCGAGCGCGACTGCTCGCTCCAGCGCCGCCACCAGAAGGTGCTGGAGGAGGCGCCCTCCCCCGTCATCAGCGCGGAAGAGCGGGCGCGAATGGGCGGCGTCGTCGCCAAGGCGATGGCCGACATGGGCTATCGCGGCGCGGGAACGATCGAGTTCCTGTGGGAAGACGGCGAGTTCTACTTCATCGAGATGAACACCCGGCTGCAGGTGGAGCATCCGGTGACGGAGGCGATCACCGGGCTGGACCTGGTGCGCGAGCAGATCCGCATCGCCGAGGGGCACCCGCTGACGTTCCGCCAGGAAGAGGTGCAGTTCCGCGGCCACGCCATCGAGTGCCGCATCAATGCCGAGGACTGGAAGACCTTCGCGCCGTCGCCGGGCAAGGTCGCGATGTACCATGCGCCCGGCGGCATGAACGTGCGCGTCGATAGCGGGCTGTACACCGGGTACAAGGTGCCGCCCTATTACGACAGCATGATCGCGAAGCTGATCGTCTATGGCGCGACCCGCGCGGGCGCGCTGCGCCGCCTGCGCCGCGCGCTGGAGGAGTTCGTGATCGAGGGGATGAAGACCACCATCCCGCTGCACCAGGCGCTGCTGGACGATCCGGAGTTCCAGCAGGGCGAGTATACGATCAAGTGGCTGGAGGAGTGGCTTTCCCGCCAGGGGTGAAGGCGATCGTCCGTTGGTGGGGAAACCAGCCGGCGCGGCAGGGGCGACGCGCGGCGTGCTCCTGCGGAGGCAGGAGGACAGGGTGACGGGTACCAGCGCCTGAAGCTCTGGGCTCCTGCATTCGCAGGAGCACCTATCCGCCCAGAATCCGCCGGTACAGCGCCACATAATCGTCCGCCATCCGGTCGACGGAGAAGCGCTCCTCCACCGCGCGGCGGCAGGCCCGCCGGTCGATCTCGCCCGCGCGCTCGATCGCGGCCGGCGCCTGTTCGGGCGAGTCCACGAGGAAGCCGGTGACGCCGTCCTCGATCAGCTCGGGCATCGAGCCGCGGCGGTTGGCGATCACCGGCGTGCCGCAGGCCATCGCCTCGATGACGGACAGGCCGAACGGCTCGTCGAAGTTGATGAGGTGGAGCAGCGCCCTCGCCGCGCCCAGCGCGCGCACCCGTGCCGCGCCGCCGACCGGGCCGTGATAGCGGATGGCATCGGACAGCGCGGGCAGCACCTCGCGCTCGTGATAGCCGCGGTCCTGCACCACGCCGTAGAGGTCGAGCGCGCGCCCGCTCGCGCGCGCCGCCGCGATCGCCTCCGCCGCGCCCTTGTCCGGATGCAGGCGGCCGAAGAACAGCAGGTCGTCGCTTCCCGCCGCATCGAAGGTGAAGTCGGCGACGGGGATGCCGTGGTGGATCGTCGCCGCGTAGCGGAGCGCGCGATGCCGGTCCGCGTCGCTGATCGCGACATAGTGCACGCGGTCCTGATACGCCGCGTACATCGGCAGGATGCGGTCCGAGCCGAAGCCGTGTATCGTCGTCACCACCGGCGTGGCGACCAGCGGCGCGAAGGCGTGGGCGGGGAAATCGGCCTGGTTGTGGATGAGGTCGAACCGGTCGGCCTGCGCGAACAGGTGCGACAGGTGGCGATACTCCCACACCTTCGCGTCCACGGCCGGATCCTCCTCGTACGGCGCGGGCACCACGCCGTCGAGGCGGGCCGAGGTGACGCTGTCCAGCGTGGCGAACAGCGTCACGTCCACGCCGCGCGCGACCAGCGCCTCCGTCAGCATCGACGTCACCAGCTCCCACGGGCCATAGGCGCGCGGCGGGGTGCGCCAGGCGATCGGTGCCAGCATCGCGATCCTCATGCGACGATCAGTCCCTCGTTGCCGCGCAGCGTTCCCGCCTGCACCGGATCGGGCAGCGTGGACAGCAGCACCTCCCCGTTCCAGTCGACCGCGACGTCGTCGGCGGTCAGGTTGAGGAGGATCGTCAGGCGCCGTGCGCCGTGTTCCCGTCGATAGGCGAGGATGCCCGAGGGTGCGTCCAGCACCGTCATCGTGCCGAGCGACAGCGCGGGCTCGGCGCGGCGCAGCGCCAGCAGGCGGCGGTAGAGCGACAGCATCGACGCCGGGTCCGCCCCCTGCGCCGCCACGTTGCGCGTGCGCCAGTCGGCGTGGAGCGGCAGCCACGGCGCCGCGACGGAGAAGCCCGCGTTCGCGCCGTCGTCCCATGCCATCGGCGTGCGCGAACGGTCGCGGCCCAGCCCCTGCCCGGGCTGGCGCAGGTCCTGCGGGTCGCGGATGCGATCGGGCGGGATCGCGACCGGGCCGATGCCGAGCTCGTCGCCCTGGTACAAGGTGGGCGTGCCGCGCAGCGTCAGCAGCAGCATCGCCGCGACGCGCGCCTGCGCCTCGCCCACGCGCGCGGCGATGCGGGGGGCGTCGTGGCTGCCGATGACCCAATTGGGCCAGCCGTGCGCGGGAATGGCGGCGTCGTAGCCGGCGATCAGACGCGCCAGCACGGCGGCATCCCACGGATTCTCGATCAGCTCGAAGTTGAACGGCAGGTGGACCCCGCGGCGCTCCGGCGTGCCGTACCAGCGCATCAGCCGCTCGCGCGGCAGGAAGATCTCACCTACCAGCAGCTTGTCGCCGTAACCGTCGGCGATCGCGCGCATCTGTGCCGCCAGCGCGTGCGCCTCCGGCTGGTCGGTGGAATGGTGCTGGAGCAGGGTCAGCTTCTCCGCCATTCCTTCGCGCCAGTCGGGATTGCGTGGATTGTCGGGCAGCCCCTCGGCCTTCACGATGTGCCACAGCACGTCGATGCGGAAGCCGTCGACGCCGCGGCCCAGCCAGAACCGCATCACGTCGCCCATCGCCGCCACCACCGCGGGGTTGCGCCAGTCGAGGTCGGCCTGCTCCTTCAGGAAGGTGTGCAGGTAATATTGGCCGGTCGCCGGATCATGCTCCCACGCCGGCCCGCCCATGTCGCTGACCCAGTTGTTCGGCGGGCCGCCATCGGGTGCGGGATCGCGCCAGATGTACCAGTCGCGCTTGGGGTCGTCGCGCGAGGATCGGCTGGCGACGAACCAGGGATGCCGCGTCGAGGTGTGGTTGGGCACGAAATCGAGCAGCAGCTTCAGCCCGCGCGCGTGCGCGGCGGCGAGAAGCCGGTCGAAGGCGGCGAGATCGCCGAACATCGGCTCCACGTCGCAATAGTCGGCGACGTCGTAGCCGAAATCCGCCATCGGCGAGGGGAAGATCGGCGACAGCCAGATCGCATCGACGCCGAGGTCGGCGATATGGTCGAGCCGCGCCTCGATCCCGGCCAGGTCGCCGACTCCATCGCCGTCGCTGTCCTGGAACGAGCGGGGATAGACCTGATAGATCACGCCGCACTGCCACCAGGGTGCGCGGCCGGGGATTGCTGGCGTCATCCCGCGAGAAGGGCGCGCACCGGCGATGGTTCCGCCATCACGATGCGGCGAGCATGTCGATGCGCCGCTGCACGCCCTCCGCCAGTACCGCGATCACCTCGTCCGGCAGCGCGTCGCGGAAGGTGACGCGGCGCTGAAAGACACCGCTGGAGATCGTCAGGATCACCTCCACCAGCATCTCGCGCCGGCGCGCCCGCGCGTCGCCCGGTGCCAGCCGCTCGAGCGCGCTGCTCAACTGACTGCGGAAGCTCTGGTGGATGCGGGTGACGACACCGGCGACGCGGTCGCTTCGCGCCGCTTCCGCGATGATCTCGGAAATGACGCGATGGTTGGTTTCGCCTTCCTCGGGGGGGCAGGAGATGAAGCGGGTGATCCAGCGGCGGATCGCGGGATGGTCGTTCGCGTCGAGCGCGGTGGTCAGTTCCACGTCGGGCAGGAAGTCCTGCATGTCGCGCTCGACGATCGCGACGATGATGTCCTGCTTGCTGGCGAAATCGCGATACAGCTGTCCCACCAGCACGTCCGACTCGCGCGCGATCTGCGCGATGCCGGTGTTGTGGAATCCCTGTTCGGCGAACAGCCGGCTCGCCGCGGTCAGGATCCGCTCGCGCCGCTCGTCCGCGCGCGAGCGCTGGGAACCTTGCTGATGCCTTGTCGTTGCGCCGTCCGACACTCGTCCACAATCCATGATTGACCTGACACTTACTTCGCAGTAGCAGCAAAGTGAGTGATCGATCACTCACATTTATCATCCTCGGCGAGTTTGTCATGACCTTTGTGCGCCTGACCCTTCCTGCGGTGCTCCTCACGCTGTCGGCGTGTGGCGGCGGCGGCGACTCGCAACAGCAGGGGCAAGCGCCGCAGGGTCCGCCCACGGTGCAGGTCGTGCAGGTGCAGCCCCAGGCAGTGACGCTGACGACGACGCTGCCCGGCCGGACCACCGCGTTCGAGACGTCGGAGGTGCGCCCGCAGGTCAACGGCCTGGTCCTGGCGCGGCTGTTCGAGGAGGGCGACAACGTCACCAAGGGGCAGGCGCTCTATCGCATCGACCCGCAGCCCTATCTGACGCAGGTGGCGAGTGCGCGCGCTTCGCTGGCGCGCGCCCGCGCCGCCATCGCGTCGAGCGAGGCGCTGACGCGGCGCTACGGCGAGCTGGTGAAGATCAACGCCATCGCCCGCCAGGAATATGAGAATTCGATCACCTCGTCGCAGCAGGCGCGCGCCGACGTCGCCGCACAGCAGGCGGCGCTGCGATCCGCGCAGATCGACCTTGCCCGCACCACCATCCGCGCGCCCATCTCCGGCCGGATCGGCCGATCGGTGACGACGACCGGCGCGCTGGTGTCCGCCGCGCAGACCAATGCGCTGACCACCATCCAGAAGCTGGACCCGATCTACGTCGACGTGCCGCAGTCGAGCGCGGACCTGCTGAAGCTGCGCCAGCAGCTGATGGCGGGAGAGCTGACGCGCGGCGGCGGCGCGGCGAAGGTCCGGTTGCGGCTGGAGGACGGCAGCGTCTATCCGATCGAGGGCGAATTGCAGTTCGCCGACGTCAGCGTCGACCCCGCGACCGGATCGCAGGTGATCCGCGCCCGCTTCGCCAACCCCCGCGGTCTGCTGCTGCCCGGCATGTACGTGCGCGCCGAGCTGATCCAGGGCACCGAGCCGGACGCGCTGCTGGTGCCGCAGCGCGCCGTCACGCGGGACGAGCGCGGCCAGGCCAGCGCGCTGGTCGTCGGCGCGGACGGCAAGCTCCAGCCGCGCATCCTGACGACGACGCGCACGATCGGCGACAATTGGATCGTCACCAAGGGCCTGAACGCGGGCGACAAGGTGGTGATGGAGGGAGCGATGATGCTGCGGCCCGGCATGGCCGTGCGCGCGGTGCCGTGGAACCCGAACGCCAAGCCCCAGGGTCAGCAAGCGGGGGGTCAGCAGGCGGGGGGTCAGCAGGCGGGGGGTCAGCAGGCCGCACCGTCGCAGGCTCAGGCGAAGTAACCTCCCATGTCCCGCTTCTTCATCGACCGGCCCATCTTCGCATGGGTCATCGCCATCGTGCTGATGCTGGCCGGCGTCATCGCGATCCGCAGCCTGCCGGTCGCGCAATTTCCGGAAATCGCGCCGCCCACCGTGACGGTGAACGCCGTCTACCCCGGCGCCGACGCCGAGACGCTGGAGCGCACCACCACGCAGATCGTCGAGCAGCAGCTGCGCGGCATCGACAATCTGCGCTACTTCTCCTCCTCCTCGTCCTCGTCGGGCAACGTCACGATCACGCTGACGTTCGAGCAGGGGACCGATCCCGACATCGCGCAGGTCCAGGTGCAGAACAAGCTGCAGGCGGCGACGCCGCTGCTGCCGCAGGAGGTGCAGCGGCAGGGCCTGCAGGTGCAGAAATCGGCGGCGAGCTTCCTGGTGATCGTCGGCCTGTATTCGACCGACGGCAGCCACACCGCGACCGACCTGTCCGACATGGTCGTCTCGCGCCTGCAGGATCCCGTCAGCCGCGTGTCCGGCGTGGGCGAGTTGCAGGTGTTCGGCGCGCAATATGCGATGCGCATCTGGCTGGATCCGCTGAAGCTGAACAACTACCAGCTGACGGTGGCGGACGTGACCGCAGCGGTGCAGGCGCAGAACGCGCAGGTCTCCGCCGGACAGATCGGCGCGCAGCCCGCTCCCAAGGAGCAGATGCTGAACGCGACCGTCTCCGTCCAGTCGCGGTTGCAGACGCCCGAGCAGTTCGCGCAGATCCGGCTGAAGACCGGCGCGGACGGCGCGATCGTGCGCCTGGGCGACGTCGCGCGGCTGGAGCTGGGCGCGGAGAATTACGGTTTCGACACCCGCTACAACGGGCAGCCGGCGTCGGGCTTCGGCGTCCGCCTGGCCGCGGGCGCGAACGCGCTCGACACGGTGGAGCTGGTGAAGGCACGCGTGAACGAGATTGCGCGGCAGTTCCCCGCCGACGTGAAGGTCGTCTACCCCTTCGACACCACGCCTTTCGTCCGCCTGTCGGTCGAGCAGGTGATCGAGACGCTGATCGAGGCGGTCGTCCTCGTCTTCCTCGTGATGTTCCTCTTCCTCCAGAACTGGCGCGCCACGATCATCCCGACGATCGCGGTGCCGGTCGTGCTGCTGGGCACCTTCGGCGTGATGGCGGTGGCGGGGTTCACCATCAACACGCTGACGCTGTTCGGCATGGTGCTGGCGATCGGGTTGTTGGTCGACGACGCGATCGTGGTGGTGGAGAACGTCGAGCGGCTGATCCAGGACGAGGGCCTCAGCCCCAAGCAGGCGGCACGCAAGTCGATGGACGAGATCTCGTCCGCGCTGGTCGGCATCGGTCTCGTCCTGTCCGCGGTGTTCCTGCCGATGGCCTTCTTCGGCGGATCGACCGGCGTCATCTATCGCCAGTTCTCGATCACCATCGTCAGCGCCATGGTGCTGTCGGTGCTGGTCGCGCTGATCCTGACGCCGGCGCTGTGCGCCACCATCCTGAAGCCGCACGATCCGGACAAGCACGAGGGCAAGGGGCCGATCGCGCGCTTCTTCCGCTGGTTCAACGACCGGTTCGACCGCACGCGCGACCGCTACGTCGCCGGCGTGAAGTATGGCGCGCGCAACTGGGTGCGGTCGGGCGTGGTCTTCCTGCTCGTGGTCGCGGGAATGGTGCTGCTGTTCGTGCGGCTGCCCAGCGGCTTCCTGCCGGACGAGGACCAGGGCACGGTGATCGCGCTGGTCCAGGGGCCGTCGGGCGCCACCACGGCGCGCACCGACAAGGGCCTGGCGCTGATCCGCGACCATTTCCTGAAGGCGGAAGGCGCGAACGTCGCGTCGGTCTTCACGATCAACGGCTTCAGCTTCGCCGGACAAGGGCAGAATGCGGGCCTGGCCTTCATCAGCCTGAAGGATTGGGCGGACCGTTCCGGCGCGGAGAACAAGGCGCAGGCGATCGCCGGACGCGCGATGGGCGCGTTCAGCCAATATACCGACGGCATGATCTTCGCGCTGGTGCCGCCCGCGGTGCAGGAGCTGGGCAATGCCACCGGTTTCGACGTGCAGCTGGTCGACGTCGCGGGGATCGGCCACGAGAAGCTGACGCAGACGCGCAACATGATGCTGGGCATGGCGGCGCAGGACAAGCGACTGGCGCAGGTCCGCCCGCTCAGCCTGGAGGACGCGCCGCAGCTGAAGGTGGACGTCGACCAGGACAAGGCGGGGGCGCTGGGGCTGGACCTCGCGTCGGTCAACTCCACGCTGTCGACCGCCTGGGGCGGCGCGTACGTCAACGATTTCATCGATCGCGGCCGGGTGAAGCGCGTGTACGTTCAGGCGGACGCGCCCTTCCGCCTGCGGCCGGAGGATGTCGGGCAGTTCTTCGTGCGCGGGGCGGCCGGGCAAATGGTCCCCTATACCGCCTTCTCGACGCTGGAATGGGCGCTCGCCCCCGTGCAGCTGACGCGGTACAACGGCCAGCCGGCGATGCAGATCCAGGGCTCGCCGGGACCCGGCGAAGCCACCGGCGCGGCGATGGAAGCGCTGGAGGAGATCCACGCGAAGCTGCCGCCGGGAACGGCGCTGGAATGGACCGGCCTCTCCTATGAGGAGCGGCTGTCCGGCGGGCAGGCGCCGATGCTGTACGGCCTGTCGCTGCTGATCGTGTTCCTGTGCCTCGCTGCGCTTTACGAGAGCTGGTCGGTGCCGATCTCCGTGCTGCTGGTGGTGCCGCTGGGCGTCGTCGGCGCGCTGCTCGCCGCGGCGATCACGGGGCTGAACAACGACATCTACCTTCAGGTCGGACTCATCACGACCATGGGCGTGGCGGCGAAGAACGCGATCCTGATCGTCGAGTTCGCCGAGGAGCGGATCGCCGAGGGCATGAGCGCCTTCGACGCCGCGGTGGAGGCGGCGCGACTGCGCCTTCGGCCGATCATCATGACCAGCCTCGCCTTCATTTTCGGCGTGCTGCCGCTGGCGCTGTCGACCGGCGCGGGCGCCGGCGGGCAGAACGCCATCGGTCGCGCGGTGGTGGGCGGGATGCTGACCGCCACGATCCTCGCCATCTTCCTCGTGCCGATGTTCTTCGTCGTCGTCGTCCGCCTGTTCGGCGGCGACAAGAAGGCGCAGGCGGAGGCGCAGGAGCACCGCCACCACGACCAACACGACCGCGCGCACGACGGCGACGAGCCCGCGCGCGAAGGAGCCTGATCCCGTGACCCGCTTCCTGCCCCTGCTGCTGGCCGCCACCGCGCTCAGCGCCTGCAACCTGGCGCCCAAGTACGAGCGGCCCACCGGCGCCGTGCCGGTCGCGCTGCCCGAGGGCGGCATCTACCCGCGCGCCGCCACGGACGCGCCGGACATCACGAAGATCGGCTGGCGCCAGTTCTTCGTCGATCCCCGGCTGGTGCAGGTGATCGACACCGCGTTGCAGAACAACCGCGACCTCGCCATCGCGGCGGGCAACGTGCTTCAGGCGCGGGCGCAGTATCGCGTGACGCGCGCCGACCTGGTGCCCACCACCAACGTCTCCGCCGGCGCGACCTATACGAACAACATCTTCGGCGCGCAGGGCGGCGCGACGCCGGGCGCGGGCGGGACGCCGGGCGCCGGTGGCGGTGCGGGTGCGGGCGGCGTGGGCGCCGGCGGGGCGGCGGCGGGTGCCACCTCCTCCAATATCGAGATCTACACCGCCAATGCGGGCTTCTCCGCCTTCGAGCTCGACCTGTTCGGCCGGGTCCGCAACCTGAACCGGGCGGCGCTGGAACAGTATTTCGCCAGCGAGGAAGCGCAGCGCAGCGCACGCATCAGCCTGATCGCCGAAGTCGCGACCGCCTGGACGACGATGGCGTCCGACCAGGACCAGCTGCGGCTGGCGCGCGAGACGCTGAAGACGTTCGAGGAGACGCTGCGGCTCACCCGCGCGCAGTTCCGCATCGGTGTCGCCAGCGAGCTGGAGGCGCGGCAGGCGGAGACGAACTACCAGGCGGCCCGCAACGACATCGCGACGGCGACGACGCGGGTGGCGCAGGACCAGAATGCGCTGAACCTGCTGGTGGGCACCACCGTGCCGGCGGAGCAGCTGCCCACCGGCCTCGCCGCGGCGCCGGTGACGCGCGACGCGCTTCCCCCGTCGCTGTCGTCGGAGGTGCTGTTGCGGCGGCCCGACGTGCTGCAGGCCGAGCATCAGCTGATCGCCGAGAACGCCAACATCGGCGCGGCCCGCGCGGCGTTCTTCCCGCGCATCTCGCTGACCGCAACGCTGGGCACCATCTCGACCGCACTGTCGGGTCTCTTCGGCGGCGGCACCTTCACCTACTCCGCCTCCCCGCAGGCATCGCTGCCGCTGTTCGACGGCGGGCGCAACCGGGGCAACCTCGACTACGCCCGCGCCTCGCAGAAGGTGGCGGTGGCGACCTACGAGCGCGCCATTCAGACCGCCTTCCGCGAGGTGGCCGACGCGCTGGCGCAGCGCGGCACGATCGAGGAACAGGTATCCGCCCAGTCCGCCCGCGCGGAGGCAGCGCTGGTCGCCGCGCGCCTGTCCGACGCGCGATATCGGGCGGGGGTCGATTCGTTCCTCGTCTCGCTGGATGCGCAGCGGGTGTCCTACGGTGCGCAGCAGCAGCTCGTCACGACGCGGCTGAACCGGGCTAACAACCTGATCGAATTGTATCGCTCGCTCGGCGGCGGGCTGGAGTGAGCGGCTTTTACCGGGATCGAAACTGCGGTATGGTGCCTTTCCTATAAGACATAGGAGAGCGCGCGATGGGCATCGAAGGCTTGGCGACCCCCCGGCAGGACGAGACGATGGTCATCCTGCAGACCCTCCTGTGCCTGATGCGCGAAAAGAACCTGCTGAGCCGCGCCGATATCGAGGAATTGTGCGACCGCGTATCGATGCGCGCGACCCAGGCCGAGCGCGACCCCCTCCCCTGCTGTGCCGAAGCGGCGCACGCCGCGGCGGGCGAGATGGCGCGGATCGGCGGCTATATCGGCCGGCAGTACGGCGGCAAGCACCGTCGCGGCTGATCCGATCGCGGACGCCACGCGGCGTCCGTCCCGCCCCGTTCCGGTAACGTAGCCCAATCGGGGCTCGCGCGTTAACGTCACGCGATGCTCCCCCGCCTGCCCTTCCTCGCCTGCCTGTTCCTCGCGTTGCTGCTGGCCGGTCCGCCGGCCGCCGCGCAGACGCCGCCGGCCGAGACCACGCGCTCGCTGGCGCAGGCGGAGGGCGATCTTCGCGCGGTCGACCGGGCGCTCGACGGCCGGGTCGACGCCGACGCCCGCACCGCGCTGCGGACGAAGGCCGCCGCCGCGCAGCAGGCCGCCCGCGGCGCCGCCGCCGACATCGCCGAGCAACTCGCGCTGGTGGAGGCGCGGATCGCGGGGCTCGGGCCCGTCACCGCGGGCACCACGGAAGAGCCCGAGATCCGCGCCCAGCGCCAGCGGCTCGCCGCGGAGCGTGCGGCGCTGGACGCCGCGACCAAGCGCGGTCGCCTCGCCGACGTCGAGGCACAGCAGCTGCTGGACGAGATCGCCCGCGGACAGGCCGAGCAACTCAACCAGACGCTGTCCACCCGCGTCGCCTCGCCGATCACTCCTGCGTTCTGGCAGGCGGTGGTGCGCGCGGTGCCGCGAGACTGGCGCCGCATCGACGTGTTCCTGCGCGACGGCAGCGCGCAGGTGGTGCTGCAGTGGCGCGGCGCGCCGCCGTGGCAGGCGCTGCTCGGCGTCGTGCTGGCGGTGGCGCTGCTCTTTCCCGTACGGGCGGCGGGGCGGCGCATCGGCCAGCGCTACCTGATCGGCAGCACGCCGGGGCATCGGGTGCGGCGGTCGGCCTTCGCGATCTTCAGCGTGACGGTGGGCACCGTCACGCCGCTGCTCGCCGCGCTGGCGCTGGTGCAGGGGTTCCGCTGGGCCGGCCTGCTGCCGGAGCGGTGGAGCGCGCTGCTGGACGGACTGGTCACCGCGACCGGCTTCGCCGCCTTCGTCGGCGCGGTGTTCGGCGCGGTGCTGATGCGCAGCCAGCCGTCGTGGCGGATCGCGCCGATCGCCGACGAGACGGCGACGCGCGTGCGCCCGCTGTCGTGGATGCTGGCCGCGCTCGCCTTCGCCAGCATCCTGATCGACGCGTTCAACGCCGCGGTGGGCGCCAGCCAGGCGGCGATGGTGGCGACGCAGGCGATCGAGGCGCTGCTCCACCTGCTGCTGATCGGCTGGTTCCTGCTGCTGCTGGGCCGCCTGCGCGTCGAGCGCGCCGCGGCGGAGGATGCCGGCAGCCTGACCACCAGCGCGGGGCTGGGCGCGGTGACGCTGGTGGCGTGGCTGCTGGTCGGCGCGGCGGCGATTGCGTTGCTGGCGGGGTACATCGGACTCAGCATCTTCGTCGCGCGGGTGATCGTGTGGACGGTGATCCTGGCCTCGGCGCTGTTCCTGCTGATGCACGCGGCGGACGACGTGGCGACCAGCCTGTTCCAGCGCGACAGCCGCGTCGGGCAGGCGCTGGTCCGCGGCCTGGGCCTGCGCCCCAGCCTGGTCGACCAGTTCGGCCTCCTGCTGTCCGCCACGTTGCGCCTGGCGCTGGTGCTGCTGTCGCTGGGGCTGCTGCTCAGCCCGTTCGGCGCGGGCGGGGTCGGCGGCATCTTCGGCCGTCTGGGCAGCTTCGCGCAGGGGGTGGAGGTGGGCGGGATCGCGATCTCGCCGGGCGCGATCCTGCGATCGGTGGCGGTGCTGGTCATCGGTCTCGCGCTGGTGCGCGGCTTCATGGGCTGGCTGGAGAAGCGCTACCTTCCCGCCACCGACCTCGACGGGTCGGGACGCAATTCGGTGGGCCTGATCGCGCGTTACGTCGGAATCGCGCTGGCCGTCATCTGGTCGCTCGCCTCGCTCGGCATCGGAGTGGAGCGGATCGCGCTGCTGCTCTCCGCGCTGTCGGTCGGCATTGGCTTCGGCCTGCAGGCGATCACGTCCAACTTCGTCTCCGGCCTGATCCTGCTGACCGAACGGCCGATCAAGATCGGCGACTGGATCCGCGTCGGGACCGACGAAGGCGACGTGAAGCGGATCAGCGTGCGCTCTACGGAGATCGCGCTCGCCGACCATTCCACGCTGATCGTGCCCAATTCGGAGCTCATCACGAAATCGGTGCTGAACAAGACGCTGGCGATGCCGCTGGGCCGCATCCAGATCCAGTTCTCCGTTCCGCTGGACGAGGACGCGCAGAAGGTGCGGCGGATCGTGCTGGACGCGTTCGAGGCCGAGGCCGCGGTGCTGGCGGAGCCGGCTCCCGCCGCGTTCGTCGACGCGATCACCGACGGGCGCATCCTGTTCAACTGCTTCGCCCATGTCGCATCCCCGCGCGACGCCTATGGCGCGCGCTCCAACGTGTTCCTGGCACTGCTCCACCGCTTCCGCGAGGAGGGGATCGACATCGGCACGGTGCCGCAAAGGCTGGAGCTGGCGACTGGGCCGGGGCTGGGACCGGGCATTGACATCGTGCCTCGTTCCACCCCCAACTGACGTAGATCACCCTGTTTTTCCGAAACCGGCGCGGCGCGGGCACGTTCTTCGCGACAGCTGCCGGCCGTTGGTCGGCGCCTTCCTCCCGCATGGAAAGGACAAGGCGATGGGCCTCTTCACCAAGGATATCGCGACGCTGGACGACCTGTTCGTCCACACGCTGCAGGACATCTACTACGCCGAGCATCAGATCACGAAGGCGCTGCCGAAGATGATCGACAAGGCGACCGACCCCTCGCTGAAGCAGGGATTCGAGACTCACCTGCGTGAGACGGAAGGGCAGATCGCGCGGCTCGAGCGCGTGTTCGAGATGCACGGGCAGACGCCCAAGGCCGTCACCTGCCCCGCGATCGACGGCATCATCAAGGAAGCCAACGAGGTGGCGGGCGAGATCAGCGACAAGGCGGTGCTGGACGCCGCGCTGATCGCGGCGGCCCAGGCGGTCGAGCATTACGAGATCACCCGCTACGGCACGCTGATCGCCTGGGCGCGCGAACTGGGCCGCGACGATTGCGCCGCGGTGCTGGAGGAGACGCTGGCGGAGGAAAAGGCCACGGACGACAAGCTGACGCAGATGGCCGAGACCAAGGCCAACACGCGCGCGAAAACCGCCGAGCCCGCCTGAGCCATGGCGAGCGACGACGCGCCGAAGAGCGCATCGAGAGACGGCGACGCGCCGATCGCGCGCGCCGTCACCATCAACCGCCCGCGCGCCGAGCTGTACGCATATTGGCGCGACTTCGCGAAGCTCGCGACTTTCATGGAGAATGTCGAGCGGATCGAGGTGATCGACGAGAAGCGCTCGCACTGGGTCGTGAAGGCGCCTGCGGGGAGTACCGTCGAGTGGGACGCGATCGTCACCGAGGACGATCCCGGCGCGCTGATCGCATGGGTTTCCGGCGACGGCGCCGACGTGCCCAACAGCGGACGGGTGGAATTCCGCGATGCCGGGCAGCGCGGCACCGTGGTGACGGCGACGATCGACTACGATCCCCCCGCGGGCATCGTCGGCAAGGTGATCGCCAAGCTGTTCCAGCGCGAACCCGCCATCCAGGCGCGGCGCGACCTGCGCCGCTTCAAGCAGCTGATGGAAACCGGTGAGATCGCCACCGGCGCGCGCAACCGGCGCGAGCACGAGGAGAGAGACGCATGAAGGCGATCGCCTGGCACGGGAAGCACGACGTGCGCGTCGACAACGTCGACGATCCCGAGATCCTGAACCCGCGCGACGCCATCATCCGCGTCACCTCGACCGCGATCTGCGGTTCCGACCTGCACCTGTACGACGGTTACATCCCCACGATGAAGTCGGGCGACATCCTGGGCCACGAATTCATGGGCGAGGTGGTGGAGACCGGCGCGAAGTCGACGCTGAAGAAGGGTCAGCGCGTGGTGGTGCCGTTCACCATTTCGTGCGGCAGCTGCTACCATTGCGGAAAGCACCAATATTCGGCCTGCGACAACGGCCTGCCCGCCGACAACCAGGACATCGCGCAGACGCTGTACGGCCAGCCGATGTCGGGCCTGTTCGGCTACAGCCACATGACCGGCGGATACGCCGGCGGCCAGGCGGAATATGTCCGCGTGCCGTTCAGCGACGTCGGCCCGATCGTGGTGCCGGACGGCGTGGACGACGAGAAGGTGCTGTTCCTCAGCGATATCCTGCCGACCGGCTGGATGGCGGCGGAGAATGCGGAGATCGAGCCCGGCGATATCGTCGCCGTGTGGGGATGCGGGCCGGTCGGCCTGTTCGCCGTGCAGTCCGCATTCCTGATGGGTGCCGAGCGCGTGATCGCGATCGACCATTTTCCCAACCGGCTGGCGCTCGCCAAGCGGTTCGGCGCGGAGACGATCAACTACGAGGAGACCGCGGTCTACGACGCGCTGATGCAGATGACCGGCGGCATCGGACCGGACGCCTGCATCGACAGCGTCGGGCTGGAGGCGCACGGCTTCTTCGGCGACAACGTGATCGACCAGATCAAGGTCTCCACCTTTCTGGGCACCGACCGCGCGCATGCCAACCGGCAGGCCATCCTGGCGTGCCGCAAGGGCGGGCGCGTGTCGATGCCCGCGGTGTACGGCGGCTTCGTCGACAAGTGGCCGCTCGGCGCCTTCATGGAGAAGGGTCTGACGCTGAAGACGGGCCAGACCCACGTCCAGCACTACATGCCCGGCCTGCTCGCCGCGATCATGGAGGGCAAGATCGACACCACCTTCCTCATCTCGCACCGCATGGCGCTGGAGGAAGGGCCGCAAGGTTACAAGATGTTCCACGACGATCAGGACAATGTGACCAAGGTCGTCCTGAAGCCCGGCACTGCCTGAGAGGATACGCACATGGCACGAAAATTCGCGATCATCACCGGCGCCTCGACCGGCATCGGTGCCGAGCTGGCGAAGCTGGCGGCGGCGGAAGGCTACGACCTGCTGCTGGCGGCGGACACGCCCTTCACCGACGTGCCCGCGGGGGCGCAGACGATCGAACTGGACCTCTCCACCACCGACGCGGTCGACCGCCTGGTCGAGGCGGCAGCGGGGCGGCAGGTGGACCTGCTGTGCGCCAACGCGGGCCGGGGCCTGGGCCACGCGTTCCTGGACCAGCCGGTCGACGAGTGGCGCCACGTGGTGGAGACGAACATCACCGGCACGGTCTACCTGCTCCAGCGCGTGCTGAAGGAAATGGCGGCGCGCAACGACGGCAAGGTGCTGGTGACGGGCTCCATCGCCGGCTTCATGCCCGGCACGTACCAGGCCGTGTACAACGGCTCCAAGGCGTTCGTGGACAGCTTCGTCGACGCGATCCGCGCCGAATTGTCCGATCGCGACGGCATCACCATCACCACGCTGATGCCTGGGCCGACGGACACCGAGTTCTTCCGCCGCGCCGGCATGGACGACACGAACGTCGGCACCAGCGAGAAGGACGATCCCGCGGCGGTCGCGAAGACCGGGTGGGACGCGCTGATGTCCGGCCGCGGCGACGTGGTCCACGGGCTGAAGAACAAGCTGCAGGCGGCGGCGGCGCACGTCCTGCCCGAGAAGGTGACGGCGGAGATGCACCGGCGCATGGCGGAGCCGGGGTCGGGCAGCGACTGACCGCTAAACCATGTGATGGAAGCCGCGCTCGCGAAGGACCACACCGGAGTTCTGCCGGACGAGGGCGATCTCATGTCACAGGGCGAGCAGGACTATCTGCAACAGCGGGCACGCCAGGAACGGGCCCGCGCCGCGCGATGCCACGACCACGGCGTCGCGCGGATCCACCACCTGCTCGCGGAGGAGTATGACCGGCGCGCGCTGGGCGTCCTGGCGCGCGCGCAGATGGCCTCCGCGCGGGAACGGTGAGCGGAGGAACCCGCCCCGCCCCGGACACGTCCTTAGACTTCTCTCGGGACGAACGGGTCGAGATCGCGTCTAGCCGGCGGCGGTCACCCGCACCGGCGCACGGCCGACCTGGCGGGCCAGCGCGGCGGGATCGTGGATCACCAGCTCCTTCGACTGCCAGCTGAGCTCGCCCGCGCGGCGAGCCTGTTGGAGCATCCGGTTGACGTGGACGGCGGTGAGTCCGAGCGCGTCCGCCAGCACCTCCTGCGTCAGCGGAAGGACGAAGCGGCCGTGGCTGGCGAGCCCGGCAAACTCCAGGCGCTCCAGCAGTTCGAGGAACAGGTCGGCGATCCGCTCGTGCGCGTTCAACCGGCCCAGCCGTGCGATCTGCGCCAGCAGATACGCCTCCTCGCGCGCGCGGCTGACGGCATAGGCCTGCGCCAGCGCGGGGGCAGCCGCGATGTCGGGCGCGGTGCAGACCGCCACCGGGGTCATCGCGATGATCGTGGCGGAGGAGACGGGGTTCTCCTGCCCGCACAGGCCGACGAGATCGCCGGGCAGCGTGAAATTCATGATCTGGCGACGGCCGTCGCCGAGGATACGGATGCGCGCCGCCCAGCCGCGCACGACCAGCAGCGTCTCCTTTACCTCGCGCCCCTCGATCATCAGCTCGCGGCGCGGGGCGATCTTGCGCGATCGGGCGATCGCCGCCTGCAGCGCCTGCCTGGCGGTCTGGTCGAGCGGTGCCAGCGCTTCCAGCCGGCGCAGCGCCGGCGCGTCGATGTGGCGATAATCTTCGGCGATCATGACGGATGTCCTCGCTTGACCAGGTCTCCGGCGAGAGCGACCAGCGCGTCGGCGACGAAGGGTTTGGCCATCCGCGGTGCCGCGCGGTAGCGTTCGGGCATCGACCATGCGTCGTAGCCGGTCAGAAAGAGCACCGGCACGCCCCGACGTTCCAACGCCTCCGCTACCGAATAGGATGCCTCCCCCGCCAGGTTGACGTCGAGCAGCGCCATGTCGAGCGCCTCCATCTCCACCAGTCGCAGTGCGGCACCCACCTCGCCGACCGGCCCCACGACGGTGGCACCCGCCTGATCGAGCGCGCGGCGCAGGTCGGCCGCGATGAAATATTCGTCCTCGACGATCAGGATGCGCTGCCCCGTGATGGGGGCACCGCCGCTCGCGCCCGGCGCGCTCACAGCAGCCGTCCCATCAGCGCGTCCGGCACCTGGCCTTCGGCCGGCAACGGCACGCGGATGTCGCAGCACACCCCGCCGCCGCGGAACGCAAAGTCGGTGACGGCGCCGAGGCGGTATGGCAGAGCGTGTTCGATCAATTCGCGTCCAAACCCTTCTCGCGGCGGGACCGGCACGACCGGGACCCCTTTTTCCGTCCATGTAAGGTTCAGGACACGGGAACCTCTACCATCCATGTTAACGAACCAGCGAATGTCGAGCGTCGCGCTCGGCGTTTTCAAAGCGCCATATTTCAACGCGTTGGTTGTCAGCTCATGGATGGCGAGTCCGATTGACGCCACCGCATCCACCGGCAGCTCCACGTCCGGTCCGGACAGGGTGACGCCGCTGCCCGGCCCGTCGCTGACGCCCACGCTGAGCAGCTCGTCCCGGATCAGATTCTCCAGGTCGACGGTGCCCGCCACGCTCTGCGCGACGACCACCTGCGTGCGCGCCAGCGCGTCCAGCCGCCCGCGGAAATGATCCAGCAGGTCGTCCACGTCGATGCTGCGCTCCGCCGTGCGGTTCAGCACCGACCGCACCACCGTCAGGATGTTGCGGACACGGTGCTGCAATTCCGCCAGCAGCGATTCCTGCCGCTGCTGGAGCCGACGGAGGTCGTCGATGTCGGTGGAGGTGCCCAGCCACTCGACAATGCGGCCGCGCCGGTCGCGCACCGGCGTCGCGCGGGTCTGGAACCAATGGTAGGTACCGTCCGACGCATTGCGCAGCCGGCCGTCCATCTCGAGTTCGCCCGCGCGCACCGCTTCCGACCAGAAACGCAGCGCGCCCTCCCGATCGTCGGGATGCAGCGCCTCCAGCCAGCCGTGGCCGACGCAATCGGCCTGCGTCTGCCCGGTGTACTCGGACCATTGCGGGCTGCACCACGTCCACTCGCCGCCGTCCACGGCACGCCAGACGAGTTGCGGAATGCCTTCCACCAGCGTCTGCAGCCGATGCTCGCTCTCGCGCACCGCGTCCTCGGCATGCTTGCGTTCGGTGATGTCGAGGTCGTTGCCGACGATCCGCACCGCCCGGCGCTCGCCGTCCACGGTGTCGAAGCGGACCTGCGCGGAGGTGAGGATCCAGCGCTCGCCCGCGGGCGTCCGGATGCGATGCTCGAACGCGTAGCGGCCGGG
This sequence comes from Sphingomonas corticis, assembly GCF_012035195.1. Lineage (GTDB taxonomy): Bacteria > Pseudomonadota > Alphaproteobacteria > Sphingomonadales > Sphingomonadaceae > Sphingomonas > Sphingomonas corticis. Next base: position 187,016 of record NZ_JAAVJH010000005.1, on the reverse strand, counting down.
CCCGGCGGGATCGCAGGCATCCGCGATCAGCTGCCGGACCTGCGCGAGATCGTCGGGATGGACGATGCCCTCCAGGATCCTGTCGGCGCGCAGGGTGCCCTCGGCGGGCTGCTGGAACAGCGCGCGGAAGCGGTCGTTCGCCTCCACATCGCCGCTGGCCAGGTTCCAGTCGAAGATGCCGAGGTCGGTCACTTCGGTGGCCAGCCGAAGCCGCTCCTCGCTCTCCTCCAGCGAGCGGCGCGACAGCACCTCCTCCGTGGTCTCCGTCGCGAAGGAGATGAAACCGCCGATCGAGCCGTCCTCCAGCCGCACCGGCGTCCAGCTGAAGGTGAACCAGCTCATCGGCCGCCCCGGCCGGCCGGTCAGCGCAAAGGGCTGGTCGACGAGCAGGTGCGACTCGCCCGCCATGACCGCGGCGAGCATCACGCGCTGGTCCTTTTCCGGCCACACCGCGGCGAACGGGAGGCCCAGCGCGTGGGGGTGCTTGTCGCCCAGGATCGGCAGGTAGCTGTCGTTGTAGAGCGACAACACCTCGTCGCCCCAGCCGATGTAGACCGGCTGGCGCGCGGCGAGCATGACGTCGACCATCGCCTTCAGCGGGACGGGCCAGCGATCGATCGGCCCCATCGACGTGGCGGCCCAATCGTGCTCGCGCACACGCCGCGCCATCTCGCTCGATCCGGTCGGCCAGTTCATGGATCAATCCCGCTCATGGCTCGTCCTGCGCGATCCGGCCGAAGCATAGCACTCGCCGGCGGCACTTCAACGTTTCTCGACGCTTATCGCCCCACGCCCCCGCCGTTCGAACCACCACAAAGCGGCGGCGACGGCGAGGAAGGCGAGCAGCCAGGGCCAGGACGCGCCGGGGATCGGCGCGGGCGCCGCCGCGGCCGGCGTGGGGTCGCCGGGCATCGCCGCCAGTCGCAGCGTCGCGGCACGCCGGTCCGCCGCGCGCAGGCCGGGGATCGCGGCCGCCTCCGTCACGTGGAAGGGCAGGCGCGCCGATCCGTCCGCCAGCACGTGCCAGCCCGCGGTCCGCGGCCAGTAGCCCGCGCATCCGCCGTCCGGCAGCAGAGCCACGCGCGTCCCGTCCGGCGCGACCACCTGCGCCCCCGGCCCCGCGCCGCACACGGTCGTGCGCTCGCCGACGACGGGCCAGTCGGATACGCTCGGCGTCCGCGATGCCGCCGGGCGGGCCAGCGTGGCGACCGCGTCGGCGGACAAGGCGTCGAACCGCTCGCCGTGACCGGACGGCACCAGCGCGGCCGCGTCGGCGAGCGTCCACACGCCGACCCGGCCGAGCCCGCGCGCGCGCCAGGCGGCGAAGGGGACGCCGGCGGCGTCGCGCCCGAGCGTCACGCCACCGGGCGCCAGAGCGTCCCAGCGCGTCAGCACCGGCACGTCCGCCCCGCCGAGCCGCGCCGGCTTCCCGCCCCGCCCCGCCCCGCCCACCGGCGCGCCGAGTGCGGCCCAGCCGGCGCGGACGCCGGCAGGCAGCGGCGCGGTGACGCGCAGCAGCAGCCCCAACCCGCCGCGCACCGCCGCCGCCAGCGCGCCCCGCTCGCCACCGCCGAGCCCCGCCCAGCGACGATCGTCCAGCACGACGAGATCGAAGCGCGCCAGCGTGGCGGCGGTCAGCGGCGAAGGATGCTCGCCCAGGTCGATACCGGCACCCGCGGTCTGGCTGACCGTGGCGGCGATCCCGGCATCGGCGGCCCAGCGGCGCCAGTATTTCACCTCGGGCCCGGGCGCCCCGGCGAGGTAGAGCACGCGTACCGGCGCACTCGCCGTTACGACGACGGGCACCGGCGCCGCCTCCCCGCCGCGCAGGCGGACGCGGAACAGCGCGACGCCGGGCACGCGCGCCGCGCCTTGCAGGACGAAGCTGCCGTCCTGCGCCGCGCCGGCCGCATCGACGACGCGGCCCGCGGGATCGAGCAGTTCGACGCGCGCGCCGGCGGCGCCCGCCACCTGCCCGCCGACGCGGAACGGCGCGCCCGGCGCGACCCGCGCTGGCGGGGCGAGCGCGACGAGCCCGGGACGCGGCGCGGCGGGCACGAACGCGACGCCCACGGTGCGCGCCACGTCCCGGTCGCGCGGCTCCAGCCCCTGGCCCAGGACGCGGATGCGGCGGGTGCCGGGATGTGCGCGCAAGGCGGTGGCGAGGTCGGGCACGCGCACCGGCGCACTGCCGCGCGGCGCCTCCGGCAGCGCGATGTCGGCGCTGCCCGGGGAGGCGCCGCGGGTGGCGACGGCCAGCTCCGGATCGGTCGCGGGGCCGGTGGGCGGCGGATAGAGCGTGAGGAACAGCAGCACGGCCAGCACCGGCTGCGCCGTCAGCAGCAGCGCCAGCCGGCCTGCGGGCGGGCGCGCCGGGGCGGCGCGGCGCCACCCGATCAGCCGGATCCAGCCGACCGCCACCGCCAGCGCGAGCAGCGCTGCCGTCCACCGCTCCGCCGTCATCGCGCGCCGCCGATCGCGTCGAGGTAGCGCCGCCCCGCCGCACTCGCGCCGGCGCGACGCGCGGCTCCCGCGGGGGGACGCGACAGCGCCTCCCACACCAGCCCGCGCAGCCTGGCCCGGCAGGCGGCGCAGGCGGGATCGCGCCGCACCGCGTCGCGTGCCGCGGCGAGCGCGAGCGGGTCGCGCACCGCGGCACCGGCGAGGAAGCGGTCGAGCGCCGCGGTGTCGCCGCGGCCCACGCCGTCCACCGCGGCCCAGGCGCGCGCGGCCGCGGCCTCGTCGCCGTCGCGCGCGGGAAGCGCCAGCATCGTCGGCGCGATGTCGTCGCGCTTGCCCGTCATGCGGCGGGCCGCGTCGATCGGCGGCAGCTCGCTGCCGACCTTGGCGAGGAATACGCGGGTCGCCTGCTGCACCTGCTTGATGAGCACTAGCGCGCGGTTGGCGAAGGGCAGCGCCCGCGCCGGGTCGCCCCCCCGCAGCGCGCCCTCGGACTGCCACATCTGGTCCACCGCCTCGGTCAGGCGGGCGTGCGTTTCCGGATCGAACAGCGTCGCCGCCTCACCCTCGTCGTGGGCGTGGCCGAACTCGCCCAGCACGTCCTCCGCGCGGCCGACCAGGGGCGTGCCGGCGGGACCGTGGTCGTGGCCGTCGTCCGGGCTGTGGACGTCGGCGGCGGGCGCCTCCGCGTCGCTGGTCGGCATCGCGTTGCTCGCGCCCTCGGTCTCGCCGCCGAGGAAGTTGCCGTAGCGCATCCTGAGCGCCCCCTGGTCGTCGCCGATCCGCTGCGCGCGCGCCAGGAAGGCGGCGGGGGACAGCCGCCGCCGCTCGCGCAGCAGCGCCTGCGCATCGATGATGACCTGCCGCTGGCTCGTCAGATAGGCAGGCAGCGCGACGCGCACACCGACGTCCAGCCCGGTCCCGAGATCGCTCTGCGGCGGCTTGCGGCGCAGGATCAGGCTGGGGCCTCGCACGACGTGGCGCGCGCCGTCGGTGACGACCAGCTGCGCGATCAGGTCCCCCGCCCCCGTCAGCCCCATCGCGGGCAGGTCCAGTGTCGTGGCGAAGCGGCGCGCGGTGGCCGCGCCGCTGCCGGAGAGGGCAAGCGTGCGCTCGCGGAAGGTCACCTGCTCGCCCTCCCCGCTGGCGGTGGTGACGACCAGGCGGGCGGCGGCGGCGACGCCGTAATCGTCGCGTGCCTCGAACGCGACGGTCCAGCCGCGCTGACCGGGCGTGGCGAGCGTCAGCGTCTCGCGCGGGGCGCGCACGACGACGCGCGGCGGCTGGTCCGCCACCGCGTCGATCCGGTGCAGCCGCCCCGCCGGCGCCCCGGCCGGCGCGACGCGGTACAGCCCCGAGCGCACCAGCGTCGTCGCTCCGCGCCAGCGCGCACCGGGGGCCAGCACCACGCGTCGCCCGTCGAGGAACGCCAGCGCGGCGGCGGCAGGCGCGGGATCGAAGGCGAGCGTCCACTCGATGCGCGACCCCGCGGGGACGCGCGCGTCCAGCGTCGCGAGATCGCGGGCCGGAAGGCCGGTGTAGGCGGGCGGCACGACGCGCAGCCGCTGCCCGGTCAGCGCCGGCACGCCGGGCACACGCGCGACGCCCTCGTCGCTCGGCGCCAGCGGCTCCTCGCGCGCGGCAGGCCACAGCAGGATCGCCGCGACCAGCGCCCCCGCCGCCAGCCAGGCGGCGGCGATGCGGCCGACCGGCCAGGGATCGGCGAGGTCGGTCGCCTCTTCGGCAATGCCCTGCGACACGCGCGCGAGCTGCAGGCGCTGGAGCGGACCCAGCGTGGCGGGATCGGCGAAGAGCAGGTCGGCGCTGTCCTGCGCCGCCGCGTGGCGAGCGTCGAGCCGGCGGACCAGCCAGCGCCGATCGAAGCGACGCGCGCGCCGCCACGCCGCCACGGCGGTCGCGGCCAGCAGCACGATCGCGAGCGGCAGCGACCACAGCGCCGTCGCCGCCGCGAGCGGCGCGCCGATGACGAGGGTGGCCACCCCCGCACGACGCTTCGCGGGGCGCGTCCAGCGCGCGGCGCGATCGGGCGCGCTCACGGCGTCACCGCGCGCCGGCGGCGCGTCGCGAGCCAGCGCTCGGCGAGGAACAGCAGCGCGACGGCGAGTGCCAGCCACGGGCGCAGGTCCGTGGTCGCGAGCCCCTCTCCCGCAGCGCGGTCGCCGATGACCGGCGCGAGGTCGCGCGCCGTCGCGCGCGACGGTCGAGCGCGAGGCGGCGCGATCGCCTCGGCGAGGCGATCGGGGAAATCCGGCTCCACGAGCGCGGGCAGCGCGGCGGGGACCAGCGGGCGCACGAAGCGCAGCATGCGCCCGCGCCCTACCGCCGTGCCCTCGGCAACCGATGCGCCCAGCCGGTCGCGCCAGACCGTCTCCGCGCCGGGCAGCGAGGCGGTGACCGGCAGCAGCACCACGTTGCCACGCGCCGCGAAGTCGCGCACCTTGTCCGGCACCGCGCCGGGCACGAACCAGGCGAGCGCCCCGGCGTGCGGCAGCGGCGCGGCGGCGCTCCCCGCGTCGCGATGGCCGAGCGCGACGGCGGCGGCGCGGAGGTACGCCGCCCCCGCCACGCCGCCGTCGCGCACCGCCAGCCGCACCGCGACCGGCGTGGTCGCGCGCGGCGGCGCCATGCGGCCGGTCACCACCTGCCAGTCGACCGCGCGCGAAAGCACCGGCCGCTCGGCATCCGCGCCCTCGATGGTCGCGGGCACGCGCACGGTCAGCCGCGCGCCGGGGGGCAAGGTCGCGTCCAGCTCGCGCAGCAGGCTGGCGACGGGCACGTATCCCGCGGGCGCGGGGTCGGTGACCGGGGGGAAGCCGGGGGCGAGCCACACGGCCCGCTCGCCGAGGCCGCGCGTGTCGGCGCCGGGGACCGCGGCCACGATCGCGCGCGGCTGGGCCTCCCCGATCAGCACCGGGCGCGCGAAGAACAGCGCGAGCAGCGCCACCAGCAGCAGTCGCGCGACGAGCAGCGGCCACTCGTCGAAGCGCGGACGCTGCCGCGGCCGGGGCCGCTGCCGCAGCCAGCGGAGCGCGGCGAAGTCCGTCGGCACCGCCTGGGTGCGCCGCGCCAGGTGGACCAGCAGCGGGATCGCCACCGCCGCCAGCACCGCCAGCCCCGCGGGAAGGAGCAGCGCCGCCGTCACGCGAACAGCCGCCGCAGCGGCGCGTCGAGCGGCTCGTCGAGCACGTAGGTGGCGTGGCGGACGCCGTGCGCCTCCCATTCCGCCGTCAACGCGGCGCGCGCGTCGGCGAAGCGCGCGAGATAGTCGGCGCGCAGCGCGTCGGCGTCGCCCAGCAGTTCCTCGCCGGTCTCCGGATCGCGGAAGCGGTGGCCGCCGGCGAAGTCGAAGTCGCGCTCGGCGACGGTCAGCAGCTGGATCGCGACCACCTCGCGTCCGGCATCGGCCAGCCGCGTCGCGGTGGCGACCGCCGCGGGATCGAAGAAGTCGCTGAGCATCACGACGAGGTCACGCGCGGCGATCCGCTCGAACACCGGCGCCAGCCGGTCGGGCGCGGGGAAGCGCCCCGCCCCGCGCAGGGCGGCGAGCTCGCGCCGCAGCCGGTCGCGCTGGCGCACGCCGGCCGCGGGCTGCGCGAGCTCCAGCCCCTCCTGCGCCAGCACCACCCAGCCGAAGCGGTCGCCGCCCGCCAGCGCCAGCTCGCCCAACGCCGCCGCCATCGCGCGCGCCGCGGCCCAGCGCGTCCAGTCCGGCGCGCGCGCATCGGCCTGTGCCATGGACGCGGTGGCGTCCACCAGCGTCCACAGCGCGACCGGGCTTTCCCGCTCCGCCTCGCGCACGAAGAAGCGGTCGGCGCGCGCGTACAGCTTCCAGTCGATCTGGCGCGGCTCGTCGCCGGGCTCGTAGGGGCGGTATTGCGCGAATTCGAGCCCCGCGCCGCGGCTGCGGCTGGCATGCAGGCCAATGCCCCCCGCCCCGCTGGCGCGGCGGGTGACGAGGCGCAGCCCGGCGAGCCGCGCGCGCGTGCCGGGGGGGAGCGGATCGGCCGTCACGGGCGCGCCGCCACCGTTCGTGCCGAGCGAAGTCGAAGCACAGCCGCCATCGCTTGGCCTTCGACTGCGCTCAGGCCGAACGGAGGGTGCAAGGGACGGGAACCCACAGTGTCACGGCGCCGGCACCTGCGCCAACACGCCCGCGACCACGTCGTCCGCGCTCTTCCCGTCCGCTTCCGCGGCGAAGGACAGCAGCAGGCGGTGGCGCAGCACGGGCGCGGCGAGCGCGGCGACGTCCTCTCGCGTGGCGGCCAGCCGCCCGTGGAGCAGCGCGCGCGCCTTCGACGCCAGCACCAGCGACTGCCCCGCACGCGGCCCCGCGCCCCAGCGGACGTAGCGCGGGACCACCTCCGCCGCCGCGTCGCCCGGCCGGGTGGCGCGCACGATCCGCGTGATCCAGTCGACCAGCCCTTCGGACACGTGGACGTCGCGCACCAGCCGCTGGACCGCCACCACCTCGTCGGCGTCCATCACTTTGGGCACCGCGGCCTGCGCCGCACCCGTCGTCAGCCGCAGGATGGCCGCCTCCTCCGCCGCAGTCGGATAGCCGACGCGGACCAGCAGCAGGAAGCGGTCGAGCTGCGCCTCGGGCAGCGGATAGGTGCCGGCCTGTTCCAACGGGTTCTGCGTCGCCAGCACGAAGAACGGGCGCGGCAGTTCGTGCGTGACCCCGGCGTAGCTGACCGTGCGCTCCTGCATCGCCTCCAGCAGCGCGGCCTGCGTCTTGGGCGGGGTGCGGTTCAGCTCGTCGGCGAGCAGCAGGCTGGTGAAGACGGGCCCCTGCTGGAAGCGAAAATGGCGCTTGCCGGTGCCGTGGTCCTCCTCCAGCAGCTCGGTGCCCAAAATGTCGCTGGGCATCAGGTCCGGCGTGAATTGCACGCGGCGGAACGGCAGCTCCAGCGCCTCGCCCAGCGACTTGACGAGCAAGGTCTTGCCCAGCCCCGGCACGCCTTCCAGCAGGCAGTGCCCGCCGGCGAAGAGGCCGATCAGCAATTGCTCCACCACGTCCTGCTGCCCGACGATCGCCTGCGCGATGGCGGCGCGCAGGTCGGTGAGCTTCGCCAGCTGCGCCTGGATGTCGGCCTCGGTCATGCGGCACCTCGTTCCCCGGCGAAGGCCGGGGTCCCGTTGGGCGACGATCGTTGGCGGATGCTGCGCATCATCATGACGGTCTTCCCGACTGGACCCCCGCCTTCGCCGGGGAACGACGCCCTCACGCCGTCAGCGCGTACAGCACGATGTTCACCGCGAAGCGCGTGTTGTCGACCGCCAGAAAGCGCTTGTTGCGCCAATCGTAGTCCCATTCGCACCCGTAATCCTTGTTCGAATAGAGGAGGCCGAGGCGGCCGTTCACCGCGATGCCCTTGAGGTAGTCGTGGACCAGGTCGTCGCCCCAGCCGTTCAGCTCCAGCGCGGTCGGCGGGGGTCCGTCGAACTTGAAGAAGCGGCGGTAGATCGGGTGCGTGTTCGGCAGCTTCTTCAGCGCCGCAGCGCCGAAGATCGACGCCATCTGCCGTTCGAAGGATTTGGCGAACAGGCCGTCGATGTCGTGGTTGCAATCGTCCACCAGCACGAAGCCGCCGTTCCTCACGTAGTGCTCGAAATTGCGCCGTTCCGCGGGCGAGAATTCTACCAGCTTGTGCCCCGCCAGGTAGCAGAAGGGCGCGGTCAGCATCTTCGGATCGGCGAGCGCGACCACCCGCTCCTTGGGATCGACCCGCAGCGTGGTGTAGTCGATCAGCGACGTGATGACGTTGGACGGCATCCGCGCGTCCACGTCCCAGTCGCCGCTGTCGTAGCGCAGGCGCGTGAACCAGAAATCGTAGGCACCCGCGGCGTGGGCAGATCGCGGCAGAACCGTCGCCGCCGCCGCGCCGATGGCAGTGCGGAGGAATTGCTGACGATTCATCAGGCTATCCTACCACCTCGGCGAAAGCCGGGGTCCGGTTGGGAAGGCCGAAGTGATACAGGTTGCGCGTCGTCATGTCCGTTCGCCCAACTGGACCCCGGCCGTCGCCGGGGAGGCGAACCGATTGCGGCTCGCCTCCCACGGCGTTCCTCACACCGCGTCCGACAGCGAGGTGAAGGTGAAGTCGCGCAGCCGCATCGGGGGCAGGACCATCGTCAGCGAACTCTCATCACCGGCCACGCGCACCGGCTTGCCCAGCTCGTCGATGTTGTTGAGCATGATGACCGGCGATTCGTTGAAACGCAGGTTCTTGATCGGATATTTGATCTCGCCGTTCTCGATGTAGAAGGTGCCGTCGCGGGTCAATCCGGTCAGCAGCACGGTCTGCGGATCGACCATGCGGATGTACCACGTGCGGCTGACGAGGATGCCGCGCTGCGTCGTGCGGACCAGGTCCGCGGTCGACTTCGTGCCGCCCGCCATGATGATGTTGCCCGGCGTGCCGATCGCCTTCTTCCCCTGCTTCGCCGCCCAGAAGCGCGAATAGTCGAGGTTCATCACCTTGCCGTTCTGCACGATCGGCATCTTCTCGCGCGGGACGTAATCGTCGTCCCACGGCAGCACCGCGGCCTGCGGATCCCACGGATCGCTGGTGATGTTCACCTGCGGACCGAACACCTGCTCGCCCAGCTTGTTGCCGCCGCCCTTCTTCGACAGGAAGCTGCGCCCCTCGTCGGCGGAGCGCGCGTCGAAGAAGTTCAGCATGAAGCTGACGAGACCGGCCGCCGCCGCCGGCTCCAGGATGACGGTGTACTTGCCCGGCTCGATCGCCTTGGCGTCGACGGAGGCGCTCGCCTTGCGCATCGCGGTGCGGATCTCCGTGTCCGCGCTGAAAGCGGCGGAATCCTGCAGGTTGCGGCCGACCCAGCCGGAACCGCGCCCGTCCTCGGTCCGCACCGTGCAGGTGTAATCCATGCCGGTCGAACGCTGGTAGCCCGAATTCCCCTTGGAGTTGGCGAAGGCATAGAAGCTCTGCCCGTCCTCCAGGAAGCCGGCGGCGACCAGCTTCGCCGCGCGGCATGGCGCGATCGACTGCGCCGCCACCTGCGCGCGGGCCTCCGGCGTGAGCGCTGCGGTCGCCGCGGAGAAGGTGGGCGTCGCGCGATAGGCCTGCTTGTCGAGCACGGGCATGTACTCGGCATTCTCCGGCGCCAGCCGCGCGAGATCCTCGGCGCGACGCACGCAGCGCTCGATCGAGGCGTCGTCGAACTGGTTGATCGTCGCGACGCCGGTGCGCTTGCCGAACGCGACCTGCACGGCAAGGTCGGTGTCTTCGACGAGGCCCGCGGTAGACACGTCGTTGCGCGCGAAGCGGACGTTGCCCTTGATCGAGCCGGTCAGCGTCGCGGAGCATTCGTCCGCCTTCGACATCTTCACGGCCTTGGCGCAGATCGCGCGGGCCTCAGCTTCGGTAAACAGAGCCATTCTCTACTCTCCCCTGCGCTCGAGCTCAGCCGAGCGAGCGCGCGGTGTTGATGACGTTGATGCCGTTGAAGCGCGTGGTCGACGATCCGTGGCTGACCGCGGAGACCTGCGAGGGCTGGCCCTTGCCGTCAAAGAAGCTGCCGAACAGGCGATAGTCGCTCTCGTCGCAGCTTCCCGCGCAGGCGGACCAGAATTCCGGCGTGCGCATCTGATAGGCGACGTCCTCGATCTGCTGCGTGATCTTGCCGTTCTTGATCTCGTAGAACAATTGCCCGCCGAACTGCGCGTTGTAGCGCTGCTGGTCGATCGAGAACGAACCGTCGCCGATGATGTAGATGCCGTTCTCCACCCCCGCGATCATCTGCGCGGGCGACATCTTGGCCTTGCCGGGCTGGAGCGAGACGTTCGCCATGCGCTGGAACTGCACGCTGGACCAGCTGTCGGCGTAGCAGCAGCCGTCCGACTCCTTCTTGCCGAGAATATGCGCCTGGTCGCGGATCGTCTGATAATCGACCAGCGTGCCGTCCTTGATCAGGTCCCACTTCTTCGTCTTCACGCCCTCGTCGTCGTAGGCGACGGCGCCGAGCGAGCCGGGCTGCGTCTTGTCGGCGACGATCGTCACCTTGTCGCTGCCGTACTGGTACGCCGCCTTCTGCTTGTCGAGCGTGGCAAAGCTGGTGCCGGCGTAATTCGCCTCGTAGCCGAGCACGCGGTCGAGCTCGAGCGGGTGGCCGACGCTCTCGTGGATCGTGAGGCCGAGGTGGTTGGGATCGAGCACCAGGTCGTACTTGCCCGGCTTCACCGAGGGCGCGGTCAGCTTTGCGCGCGCGTTCTTCGCGGCGGCGATCGCGTCCTCCTTCATGTCGTACGAGCGCTTGTACGTCGTGACGCCCGCGGGCGTCACGGTCTTCTCCGCAGGTGCGCCGTCGAGATATTCGAAGCCCATGCCCATCGGGGCCGACAGACCCTCGCGGCTGCGGAACTTGCCGGTCGCCTTGTCGATGACCGTCGCCGTCATCGGCGCCCAGATGCGGTGCACGTCCTGGTCGATGTACGACCCGTCGGTCGAGGCGAAATACTTCTGCTCGTTCACGAGGAACAGCATCGAGTTGACGAAGTTCGCGCCCGCGCCGATCGCGGCGGCGTTGACGCCCAGCAGCAGGTCGACCTTGTCCTTGATCGGCACGGCCATGCTGTTCTTGACGATCGGCGTCTTCCAGCTGACCTCGCCGACGCCCGGCGTGGGCGCCAGCTGCACCGGCGCGGACTGGTTCTTCGCATTGGCCTTGGCGATCGCCACCGCCTGTCGCGCGGCGGCGGCGACGGCGTCGTCGGTCAGCGCGTTCGTCGCGGCGAAGCCCCAGGCACCGCCGGCGATCACGCGGATGCCGACCCCGGTGGACTCGGTGTTGACGATATTCTGCACGTTCGCCTCGCGCGTGATGACGAACTGGCGCAGGTACCGCCCGACGCGCACGTCGGTATAGGTCGCCCCGGCGGAGCGCGCGGCGCCCAGCGCCGCATCGGCCAGCCGCTTCTTCAGCGAGGCGTCCACGGCGGACTGAAGCTCCTGTTCGGCGATGGCGCGGCCCGGAAACGCGGATAGCAGCAGACCGGCCGCGCCCACCTTGCCGGTGGCGGCCAGAAAATCACGTCGAAGCACTTGTCGCTCCCCCAACCCTTTGGATGGAGCGAACGTATCGGCCGCCACGGCCTCGTCAAGCGCGATCTGTGTTGTTTCGCTATAACGCTTCGGCAAGCCAGGCGGGCACGATCGCGTCGCCCAGCGCGTCGACGCGGCGCAGCGTGACCATCAGCCCGAGATCGGCATGGCCCGCGCGCATCTTCGCCTCGCCCGCCGCGAGCGGCGCCACGACCAGCCGGCGGTTCACCCTGTCGCGGTGGTGCATCCGCGCGGTATTCTCCTGGCCGACGTAGCAGCCCTTGCCGAAGCTGACGCCGTTCAGCTCGCGCGCGTTCGCCTCCAGCCACAGCGTCTCGCCGCTGCCGAGCTCGGCCACCCCCTCCGCCACGCCCAGCGACAGGCGGTGCGCGCGCCAGCCTTCCGCCGGCTCGTCCGCGGGAGCGATCCAGCGTCGGCCGAGCGCGGGAAGGCGCGGGTCGGGCACCCCCTCCCCGCCCCCGCACGACCAGTGGACCGCGAGCGACGGATCGGGCGCGATCGCGATCGGGCGGCGCAGGCGGTACATCGACAGGCGCCGCACCAGGGCATCGGCCTGCGCCGCCTCGCAATCGATCAGCACGTCCTCCCCGTCGGGCCACAGGATGAAGTCGAACAGCGCCTTGCCCTGCGGCGACAGCAGCGCGGCCCAGCACGGCAGCTGCGCGACGTCATTGGTGACGAGGCCCTGCAGGAAGCCGCGCACGTCCTCCCCGGCCAGGCGGATGACGGCGCGATCGGAGAGGGTGGTGGCCATGGAAGAGAGATAGTGAGCCAGTCCACTCTCGTCATCGGCTTGTCGGGATGCCTCTCCAAACTCTACAGCACGAACACCTTCCGTTCGTCCTGAGGAGCCGCTGAGCGAAGTCGAAGCGGCGTCTCGAAGGACCTATGTTTCGAGACGAGGCTCCGACAAGCTCAGCCTCTACTCAGCACGAACGGCTATTTGGATGGAGAGCCGACGCCATGCCCACCTACGACCTCACCCTCACCGGCGGCACCGTCCACCTGCCCGGCGGGCCGGCGAAGGCCGATGTCGGCGTCGTCAACGGCCGCATCGTCGCCATCGGCGAGCCGGGCGATGCCGGGCGGACGATCGACTGCACCGGCCTCGACATCCTGCCCGGCGTCATCGACACGCAGGTCCACTTCCGCGAACCGGGGCTGGAGCACAAGGAGGACTTGGCCACCGGCAGCATCGCCGCGGTGATGGGCGGGGTGACGGGGGTGTTCGAAATGCCGAACACCAAGCCCAACACCGACAGCGCGGAGGCGATCCAGGACAAGCTGGACCGCGCCAAGGGCCGCATGTGGTGCGAGCACGCCTTCTACGTCGGCGCGACGCACCACAATCCCGCGGCGCTGGCGGAGCTGGAGCGGATGCCGGGCACCGCAGGGGTGAAGATCTTCATGGGCGCTTCCACCGGCGACCTCCTCGTCAGCGATGACGAGACCCTGGCGCAGGTGCTGCGCCACGGCACCCGCCGCGTCGCGATCCACGCCGAGGACGAGGACCGGATGAACGCGCGGGTGGCGGAGCGGATCGACGGCGATGCCGCCTCGCACCCCGTCTGGCGCGACGACGAGAGCGCGATTCTGGCCACCCGCCGGATATTGAAGCTGGCGCGCGAGGCGCGGCGGCGCGTCCACGTGCTGCACGTGACGACGCCGGCGGAACTGGAGCTGCTGGGCCGCAACAAGGACGTGGCGACGTGCGAGGTGACGCCGCAGCACCTGACGCTGGCGGGCGAGGAGGCTTATCCACGGCTGGGCACGCTGGCGCAGATGAATCCGCCGATCCGTTCCGGCGCGCACCGCGACGGGCTGTGGCACTGGCTGAACCAGGGCGTGCCCGACGTGATCGGATCCGACCACGCGCCGCACACGCTGGAGGAGAAGGCGAAACCCTATCCTGCCTCGCCGAGCGGGATGCCCGGCGTGCAGACGCTGTTGCCGCTGCTGCTGGACCATGCCGCGCACGGCCGCCTGACGCTGCAGCGCGTGATCGAGCTGACCAGCGCGGGGGCGCAGCGCATCTTCGGCCTTGTGGGGAAGGGCCGGATCTGCGCGGGCTACGACGCCGACTTCACGATCGTCGACCTGAAGAAGAAGTGGACGGTCACCGACGACTGGCTGAAGAGCCGGTCCGGCTGGTCGCCGTTCACCGGCATGACGCTGACGGGGAAGCCCGTCGCCACGATTATCCGCGGTCATGTGGCGATGTTCGAGGATCAGCTGGGCGACGCGCCCGTCGGCGAACCGTTTCGCTTCGAGGCCACCGCCTTCCGCTGATGCAGGACGGCGGACCCGGCGGGCGGCACGTCGCGCCCGCCGGGTCCGCGACCGCTCAGAACAGGTAGCGCAGGCCGGCGGTGAACAGGTTCGTCTTCACCTTGCCCACCCGGATGCTCTCGCCCCCGTGGTCGAAGGTCACGCCGGTCAGCTGGCAGTGGCGATAGTCGAGGGTCAGGCTGAGCGGACGCGACAGCGTCACGGCGAGGCCGCCGCCGGCCTGCCACTCCGGCGGGGCGACCGCTTCCCACCCCTCGCCCGACGCCGCGTTGGCCGGGGACCATTTCGAATGCGAAACAAGATCGCGGAACCGGTTCGGGTAGTCACGTCGCGGACTCGCGCCTTTCCGCGGCATTGTACGTAACCGTGCCTTCCCCCCCGCCCGGCGCTGCCGCACAATCGGCCCCGGGGGGGAAGAGTGGGGCCGAATCCGCAGAGCCAGATCAGGTGGGGACTGGGCGTCAGCGCCGCGGCGATCGTGGTGGTGGCGGTGCTCGCGCTCGTGCCCGACCCGTTCTTCCGCCATCGCTGCTACGCGACGGCGCTCGACGACGTCGGCGGCGTGACGCCCGGAACGCCGGTGTTCTTTCGCGGCGCGCCGGTGGGCGAAGTGACGAAGGTGGCGCTGGATCCCGCATCGCGGCGGTTCGGCGTCGACCTCAGCATCGTCAAATCGTGGCGTCCGTCCGCCTGCGACTACGTAATTGTGGGCGCCGCCAACCCGCTTACCGCCCCGCGCATCGAACTGGTGACGCTGGACGGCCCGGCGCGAACGTGCGGTGCCGCGCTGGCGCAGGCGGGTTGCAGCACGATCGCCCCCGTGGCGTCGGACGGCGCGGCCATCAGGGCGTGCCGTCGCGCACCCGATCTGATCCAGTCCGCCGCCGCCGCGGTGGCGCAGGCGGCGGGCGTGGCGCGCACCGCGAATGCAATGGCCACTCGACTCGCGACGATGCTCAACGGGTCCGCCGGTGGCGGCGCCTCGCCGGTGGACATGGCGCGGCTGGCGCGCGACGCGACGGGGACGGTGGCGGCGCTGAACAGCGTCTCCTCCGAACTGGGCCGCAGCCTGGCGCCGGGGCGCGGCGATATCGCGCTGACCCTTGCCAACGTCCGCCGCCTGTCGGGCACCGCCGCCACGCTGGACGTCGCCGCGGTCAACGGCATCCTGCGCGACACCAACGCGATGATCGCGCGCAACCAGGAGACGGTCGCCGCCATGTTGGCCGACACCCGCGGGGCGACGCAGCAGACACGCACGATGCTGGAAGGGCTGAGCGCCTCCATGGTCCAGGCGAGCGCGAACCTCGCCACCGTCAGCGACGACCTGGGCACGCTGACCGAGCGGCTGTCGGGCGACCCGACCTTCGCGATCCGCGGCTCGCGCTTCGCCGATCCACCCGCGCCGGGAGCGGTGAAGTGAGGGCCGCGCCGCTGCTGACGCTGCTGCTCGCCGGCTGCGCCGCGGTGCGTGGCGGCGACGCGCCGGTGACGATGCGCGTGGATCCCGGCTTCGCCGCGGGGACGCCGGCCGCGGGATCGATCGCGGTGGCGCCGGTGCTGGCTCGCGGGTTGGCCGGGCACCGGCGCTACACCTACGTGGCCGCCGCCGCCCCGGGCGAGTTGCGCCAGGCGGCGCGACTGTTCTGGGAAGAGCCGCCGCCGCGCCTGCTGGAACGCGCGCTCGCGGAAGCGCTGGCGACCCGCTACGCGCAGGTCTACGCCACTGCCACGCCGCTGCCCGCCGACCGCCGCGTCGTCGCGACGCTGATCCGGTTCGAGGAGGCCGATGCGGGCGCCGCGTCGCGCGCGGTCGTCGCCTTCGACGCGGTGGTGACGCGCGGCGGGCGGATCGAGCGGACGGGCCGCTGGTGCGCCACTGCGCCGATCGCCGACGCCAGCGGCACGACCCGCGCGCGCGCATTCGAGACGGCGCTGGGCGCGGCAGTCTCCGCCTTCGTCGCGGAACGCGCGAAGGGCTGCTGAGCGTCCGCGCTACACCAGCCGCCCCCGCTCCAGTCGCAGCACCCGCTGGCACGCTCGGGCCGCGAACGCCTCGTCCTGCGTCAGCAGCAGCAGCGCGCGCCCGCGCGGGGCGATCTGTCGCAGGATGGCGCGTTCCAGCGCGTCGCGGCCCGCGTGCGCGCCGTCGAGCGGCTCGTCCAGGATCACCAGCTCGGGATCGCGCGCGAAGGCGCGGACCAGCTCGACGCGCCGCCGCTCGCCGCGCGACAGCGACTGCACCGCCGCGGTGCCGCTGCGCTCCACCGCGAAGTCGAGCATCAGCCGGTCGATGCGGCGCCCGACTCGCGCGGCACTCCCGGCACCCAGCCGCAGATTGTCCTCCACGCTCCACTCGCCCAGCAGCGAGCCGCCCTGCACCGTCACGCCGCAGCGCGCGCGCAGCCGGCGCACCGCGGCCGCATCGGCGCGGGCGAGGTCGGTGCCGAACAGCCGCGCGATGCCCGCCAGCGGGGGCACGAGGCCGATGGCAATCGCCGACAGCAGCGACTTGCCTTCCCCGCTTCCCGCCACGATCGCGACCCGCTCCGCGGCGGCGACGGCGAGGTCGAGCCGGTCGAGCACGCGCACGCCCCCGGCCACGCTCGACACCCCCTCCAGCGCCAGCACGCTCACGCGAGCGCCGTCCACATCGCCGCGGCGCCGAAGACGCACAGCAGCCCGCGCGTGAAGGCGCGCGCCCCCGCCGCGCTGAGTTCCGCCGGCGTGGCGACGCGGCGGGCACCGGTCGCGGCGCCGGCCATCAGCGCCAACAGCGAGAACAGCGCCACCTTCGCCATGCCCGTCGCCAGCGCGGCGACGGCGGGCTGCGCGGTGGCGATGCCCACGATCATGCGCCACGGCACGTTCGCGCCCGCCGCCAGCAGCAGCCCCGCGCCGAGCAGCGCGGCGACGCTCGCCAGCACCATGTGCACGGGCACCGCTGCCGCCACCGCGATCACCGGGGTGCCGAGCGCGAACGGCACGGGATCGTGCCCCATCGTCTCCAGCGCGTCGATCTCGCGCTGGAGGCTCATCGCGCCCAATCGGTTCGCCACCGCCACCGCCACCCCCGACGCGGCGAAGATGCCGACGACCAGCGGCAGCACCTGGCGCAGCAGCGCGTCGACCAGCGCGCGCAGGACGAGCAGCTCGGCATGGTAGAGCGCCAGCACGCGCGCGGCGGACAGCCCGGCGATCACGCCGGTGAGCAGCGACAGCGCCACCACCGTCGGCACCGGCGTCCACAGGAACCGCGCGAGGTCGCGCGCAAGCGCGGGGGCGAGCAGCGCGTCGCCCGTGTTCCAGCGCGTCCAGGTGCCGCGCGCCGCGCGCGCCACCAGCCAGGCGCCGCTGCCCGCCCCGCGCAGCACCGCCATCATCGCCACGGAGCCGCGACGATCCCACCGCGCGCGTCGAGGCGGATGTCGCCGCCCACCGTCAGCGCGGCATGGCGCGCGATCCAGCCTGCCGGATCGGCAGTGGCGACGATCGTGTCGGCATCGCGCAGCAGCGCCGCGAGCGACGCGTCCGCCCCCAGCCGCGCCGCATTGCCGGCGAGCGTCAGCAGCACCGGCGCACCGGCGCGCTGCGCGGACTCAAGGAGGCCGGCCGCCCCGCCCGCGGGATCGCCCGCGAACAGCGGCACGCGATCGGGATAATGGGCCGCCAGCGCAGCGATCAGCGGGTCGGCGTCGCGCGCCTCGACGCCGGCGGCGACGCCGACGATCAGGGTGCGTAGCGCGCGACGCCCCGCGTGCGAGAGCAGGCGGGTGATGGCGCGCACCTGCTCGCGGTCCAGATCCTTGATGCGCTCGGACAGCGCGTCATAGGGGACGATGTCGGGATGGCGGCGCGCAGCATCGTCGCGCGTCGCGCCGTGCGTCCAGCCGTCGGCCAGCTTCGATCCCATCCAGCGGTCGTGCTCCGCGCGCGACAGCTCCTCCAGCTCGTCGGCGTCGATCCGCATCGGCACGCCGGTGCCGGTCACCACCCGCGCGCCGATGTCGCGCAGCTTCAGCGCGTAGCAGTCGGCCACCAGCCGATTGTCGTCGCGGAAGCTCTCGGGCAGGTCCTCCCATTCGTTCAGCGAGGCACGCCCGCCCAGCGCCTCGCCGTCGTCGAAGCGGCCCTCGAGATAGAAGTCGTGGATGGAGCGGGCGAGCGCGTCGTGATCCTCCTGGAGCAGCTGTTCGGGATCGGCGAAGCGCTTCGCCGTGCCGAACGCGCGGAGGCCGGGGTCGGCGGGGGCGTGGTGTCCGCCGGACAGCCGCAAATGGATCGGCGGCGCGACCTCGTCCCGCGCGGCGAGATCGTCCGCAATGGCGCTGCCCGCAGCCACGGTACGCTCGTCGTCGTCGCCGTCGATCACGATCGCCACGGGGGCGCCGTGCCGCGCGGCGAGATCCGCCACCAGCGCCGGCACGGCGGATGGCGGATCGATCGTCCCCGTTTCCCATGTGATCGGGTTGGGCAGGTCGGCGCCGGGATTGCGCGCGGCAAAGCCCGCCGCCGCCGCCGCGGGGTCGCGCGCCACCGCGACGAGGCGCGGGCGGACACCGTCGCGAAAATGCCCTCCGGCCAGCAGGCGGCGAACGTAGCGCTCGATCGCGGGCGTGACGCCGAGCAGGAAGACCACGCGTGCCGCCTGGCCGTCGCGATGGAAGCGGTCCAGCGGCGCCTCGACGAACAGCTCGCGCGCAGCGAGATCGGGCAGGCAGGCGAAGCGCACCCGCGCGTCGCCGCGATCGCCGTCGAACTGCCGCTCCAGGACGCGGCGCCGGTCCAGGTCGTCGACGCGAACGATGACGTCGAGCGGGTCGCCGACCTCGCGCGTGCCCTGGGCGGCGTCCACCAGCGCGCGCGCCAGCGCGGCGTTGGCGGCATCGTCCGTCCCGAGCAGGAGCACGGCGCGGGCCTTGCCCAGAGCCAGCCGGTCGGGTGCGCCGGTGGATGTCGCCCCGCCATCGACGAGCGGCAACATCCACCGCGCGCGCGGATCCCCGTCGTAGAGCAGCACCCGCCCCCCGCGCGCCAGCTCCGCGGCGGCCACCTGCACGGCGAGGCCGGCGTCGCCGGCGACGATCAGATGCCCGCCCCGCGTGGCGATGCGCCACAGCCGGACGTGCCGGCGCCCGATCCGCCATGCGAGCGCCGCCACCACCCATAGCACGAGCACCGGCAGCGCCGCGCGCAGGATCGGGCGCGTCGCGGCTACCGACCGGCCATCGACTTCGCAGATACCGATGATGCCGAACAGCAGCGCCACGGCGAGCGCGGCGATCGCCACGCGCGGCGACAGCGCGGCGCGGCGCAGCGCGGGCACGATCAGCCGGTGGTGCGCAGCCGCAGCACGGCGGCCGCGGCCTGCCCCGGCGCGACGCGGACCATGCGCGCGCGCAGCCCGGTGAGGAACTGCCGCTCGGTGCGGTAGTCGTCCAGCTCGGCGCCGAACAGCGGCTGCCTGCTGGCGAGCGCGACGACCAGCTCGTCGCCGAACGGCGCGCCGACCTGGAAGCGCGTCTCCTTCGGCCCGCCGGTGCCGATGGTCACGCTGCGCAGCCGGCCGCCGGCGTGCAGCTGCGGCGTGCCGCGGTACAATTCCACCGCGCTGCCGTCTGCCTGGACGTAGACGACGCTGACGTAGGGAAGGTCCGCGGGGGCCGCCACGGTCAGGCCGAACAGCTCGCCCCGCCGCATCTCCACCGATGCGCCCGCGCGCGGCCGGCCTTGCGCGTCGGTGGCGGACAGGCGCAGCGGCGTCGCTTCGGTCGCGCGGGCCAGCGTCAATTCGGCCTCGCATTGGGGGAACGGGTGATGCTCCACCGCGACCAGCGCCTGCGGATCGACCGCCAGCGCCGCCTCCCTCACCTGCGCCAGCGCGGCCGCGTCGCCGATGAAGCCGCGCAGCGTCAGCCGGCCCTTCTCGCGCGTCATGCGGATCGCGCCGCACTTCGCGCCCGCATTGGCCACCAGCCCGTCGAGCGCGGCGGCGGGGCTCAGCGCCACGGTCGCGGTCAGGCCGCCGTTCCCCGGACCCTCCAGCACATAGGCCTCGGTCGCGAGCGTGCGGAACGTGTCGTAGCCGACCCAGGCGTAGCCCCGGTCGCCCCAATGCTCGTCCCAGCTGTTGATGATGCGGAACGCCTGTCGCCGGTCGTCGTAGCCGACGATGGCCATGGCGTGGCGGTTCACCGCGCTGGGTTCGAGGTGCCGGTAGGTGACGTCGCCGGTCAGATCCATGAAGTCCTGCGGCGCCGCCATGATGAAGACGACCGGCTTCTGCTGATACAGCGCGCCCTTGATGTCGTCGACGTTCAGCGCGCGGGGAAAGCCGGGCGCCGCGCCGACGTCGATGCGGCGGAACGAGCGCAAGCGGAAGGCGCGCGCCTTGTCGGCGAGCCCGGCGGGCAGCGCGGGGTCGCACTGCGTCACGTCGGTGGGGAAGTCGGCGTAGGACACCGCGCCGCGATCGCGCAGGAAGGCGAGCGCGTCGGCGAGCCGCAGCGGCGTCATGCAGCTTTTCCCCGGCCCGCGCACGCTGTTGTAGATATAGGCGGGACTCATCAGCTCGCCCGGCTTGTCCGGTCGGCGCCCCAGGCGCCCTGCGTGGAAATAGCTGCTGCTGGCGTAGGTGGTGGCCCAGGCGACGCAGCTCGCCTGCTGCCCCTGATAGCCGGGCCGCGGGAACTCGTCCGACAGGTCGACGCCGTAGGGGGTGAAGGCGCGGTAGGTCGGCTCCTTCGGCAGCTTCACATATTCCGCCGGTTCGATCGCCACGGCGCCCGTCATGAAGACGCGGTGCGGCGGCGTATCGGCGGCGATCACGGTCGGGGCGACGGCGGTGGCGAGACCGGCGGCGGCGAGCGCGAGCGCGGGACGGGCGTGACGCATCAGCCCGCCTCGTCCGCGGCCAAGTCGCGCACCACCCGCAGGCCGGCGTCGTCGCGCCGCTTGGCCGCGCCCACGCCCATGCGGTTGGCGGCGCGCAACTCCCACGGCGTGCTCTGGAACGATCCGCCGCGGACCACGCGCGCGCGGCAGGAGGCGTCGTCGCAGCCCTGCGTCAGTTCCCACACGTTGCCCGCCATCTGGTACAGGCCGAAGCCGTTGGGCGGATAGGCGTTCACCGCCTCCGGATAGCCGCGGTACGGCGCGGTGCCGCCGCCGCGATAGCTCTCCGTCTGGTCGTAATTGGCGTCGGACGGCTGGATCGCGTCACCCCACGGGAAGACGGTGCCCGCCCCGCCGCGGGCGGCATATTCCCACTCGTCCTCGGTCGGCAGGCGATAGGCGAGGCCCGACTGGACGGACAGCCACGCCACGAAGGCCTGCGCGTCCTCGTAGCTGAGCCCGGCGGCGGGAATCAGCGGATTGGGATTCTCCTTTGCCCAGCCGGCGATCCCGCGGCACGCCTTGTCGCGGACGCAGGCGGCCCATTCCGCCGCCGTCACCTCGTACACGCCCATCGCGAAAGGGCGCGCGAACACCACCTCGCGCGGTGCCTTCTCGTCGCCGCCGCGCTTCGCCTCGGTGGCGGGGGAGCCGAGCATCGCCGAGCCGGCGGGCACCACGCGCATCCACGGGCAATTGGCGCAATCGTAGAAGCGGCCCTCCGCGTTGCCGTCGCAGGACACGAAGCACGGCGGCGCGCCCTGCAGGCCGTAGTCGAACGTCGGCTTCTGGAAATAGCGCCCGGGCTTCAGCGCGACGCGGTCCGACGTGCGCTTCAGCGCGTCGGCGATCGACTGCTGCGGGCGGCGGATCTCCTCCGCCAGCACCTTGCTGAACACGCCGTCGTCGAAGGCGACCTGGTCCGCGCTGGTCGAGTAGGCGACGAGATAGCCCTGGTCGGGTCGCGCCGCGCCCGGGCCGTCGCGCACGATCCGCGCCAGCCCCTTGCTGCCCACCGTTCCGCCCCGCCCCGCGACGGCGGTGGCCAGCACCGCCGGGTCGCTGCCCGCGGCGGGGGGCGGCACGTCGACGACCGAGCGGCACATGTCGAGCACGATCAGCAGGTTGCGCGCGCCCGAGGACAAGAGGCCGCGGGTCAGCGCCGCGCGGGTGAGCCGCTCCGCCTCCGCGGTCATGCCGGCGCCCGCATCGACCGGCAGGAGCATGACGTCGCCGTAGCTGCCGAGCGCCGCGCCGTGGCCGGAGAAATAGAGGACGCCGAACGCCTCGGGCCCCGCGGCGGCCAGCTTCGCGCGGAACGCGGCGACGGCGGCGGTCATCTGCGCCAGCGTCAGGTCGCGGCGCGCGGTCACCTTGCCCCCGGCAGCGTCCTGGAAACCGGTCGTCGTCAGCGCCGCCGCGACGCGGTCGCCGTCGCTGTGCGTGGCGCCCAGCGCGGGGAAGTTCGCATAGCTGCCGTTGGCGATCACCAGCGCGAGCCGCGGCTCCTTCGACGCCGCGCCCGCGGGCAGCGCGGCGAGCGCGAGCAGAGTGGCCGCGACCAGAGCGGCGAAACGCCTGACGCCGCGCATTACGGCGTGCGCCGCCGAAATTCGACCTGCGTCACCTTCTGGTCCAATCCATCCACGTGGAGCACCGCGTCATAGCCGTCCGCGGCCGCGTAGGAGACGCCGCGCACCGCGCGGACCATCCGCCCGATCCAGCCGAACATCCCACGCGAATCGCGGCAATATTCGTCGGCGGAGACCAGGCCGCCGCTGGCCTTCACCTGGCTCAGCCACGGCGTCAGCGCGGCGGGTGGCGCGTCGCCCACCGCGAACGGCGCGGCGACATCCACCACCGCCACCGCAGGCTTCGCCCTCAGCGCGCGCGTGACCGCCTTGTCGAAGCCGGACGTGCCCAGCGTCGCGGCCGTCGCCGGGAAGGGTCGCGGGCACGGCTTGAACATCGGCGACGGCGCGGGCCCGCCGGGCATCGGCGGCGGCACCGGCGTCGCGACGACGGCGGGGGCCGAGGTCGGCTCCGCGGCGGCCAGCGGCTGCGCGCGCAGCACCACCACGCCGCGCTCGCCGCCCTGCGTCACCTGCGCCGCGAGCGGTGCCGCGCCGGCGAGCACCACCCCCGCGACCGCCACGACGGCCGCGTGTCCCCCCACGGAAATCCGCATCGCGTTTCCCTTCAGACCCCCGTCTTCAACCCCATTGTCAACGCGGTGCAAACGCGCGAGACCTGCCGTGATTGCTCCCGAACGCCGGGAGAGTAAAGTTGCAGAAATTTCCAATTCTATCGCAGATGGGGGTGGGGCATGGGCAGCACATGGAGGCGTCTTGCCGCAGGCGTGGCGGCATCGCTCTTTATTACGGCTCTTGTTTCGCCGGTCGCAGCCGAGACTCGCGCGTTGCTGGTCGGCGTTTGGAAGTTCGAGTCGCCGATGCTGAAGGACCTTGCCGGGCCGGAGCATGATCTTGCCGCGATGGAGACGCTGGTCCGCGCGGAGGGCGCGCGCGACGTCACCGTGCTGCGCAACGACCAGGTTTCCCGAACGACCGTCGAGACGGCGATCCACGCGCTCGGTCTCCGCTCGAAGCCGGGCGACTGGATCGTCCTCTATTATTCCGGCCACGGCGCCGAGGCGGACGCGGCGGTGCGTGGCACCCGGGACGGCGATCGCGACCAGTTCCTGCCGCTCGCGCGCTTCGACCCCGCCGATCCGGAACGCTACATCGTCGACAAGGACTTCTACGCCTGGCTATCGCGTTACGTGCCGGGCAGCGTCAAGGTGCTGATGATGGCCGACGCCTGCCACTCGGGCACGCTGAACCGGTCCGCCGACGCCCGCGCCTTTCGCTTCACGCCGCGCCTCGGCTTCCGCGCGGCGCAGGCCGATTTCACGCTGACGGCGCGTCCGGCGCCACGCTTCGCCGCCGTCCTCGGCGGATCGGGCGGAACGACCGTCGATCGCGCCGACCTGCCCAATCTGATCTACCTCGCCGCCGCGCGGGACGAGCAGCTGGCGTGGGAATTTCCCATGCCGGTGGAGGGCGCCCCGCCGCGCGGGCTGCTGACGTACAACGTGGAGCAGGGACTGACGACGCGCGGGCCGGACGGACGCAGCCTGGCCGCCGACCTCGACGGCAACGGCAGCGTGGAGGTGGGTGAGCTGGCGCAATATGTCGCCACCCAGGTCCGGTCCTTTACGGCCGACCGGCAGGAACCGCAGGCGTTCATCCCGCCCGGAGGCGAGGGGTTGAAGCTGTTCGCCCGCGTCGAGGCCGCGGCGCCCCCCGAAACGGCGCCCCTGCCCGCGATCTTCGCCGCCGATCCAGCTGCGCAGCCGATGCTGGCGGCGGCGGGCGCGCCCTGGCGGGTCGCCGCGCGCGCGGAGGCGGCGGACTTCGTTTACGATCGGACGGCGGGCGTGCTGCTGCGCCGTTCGGGCGACCGGGTGGCGCAGGATGTGGCGACGACGGCGCAGTTGCGCGGCGTACTGGAGAAGTGGGACACGATCGACCGGCTCCGCCCATTGCTGGACGAGACCCGCGTGCGGCTGACGCTGGGGCCGGGCGCGTTCGGGACGCGCTACGTCCCCGGCGCGCAGGTCGACGCCAGCGTGACCGCCGCGGCGGCGGCGGGGTCGACGACGGGGGCGTCGCTCTACCTCACCGTCTTCAACCTCGCCTCCGACGGGACGGTGCAGGCGCTCTATCCCAGCGGACAGGAAGGCGATGGCCGGATCGAGCCTGGCGCCCGCCTGCCCTTGATCGAGAACCGCGTCACTCCGCCCTACGGCACCGACCACGTCGTCGCGCTGCTGACGCCGCAGGCGCCCGTCGCGCTGCGCGCGGTGCTTCGCGCGGTGGAGGGACAGCGCGCCTCCGGACGGCTCGTCGCGCCGCTGAAGCAGGCGGTGGTCGCCGCTGGCGCCGCGGGCGGGCTGTCGGTGGCCGAACTGTACACCGGGCGATAGGCGCGTGGCCATGGTCTCGCCGCGTCCGCGCGCGCTCCTAGTTGGACAGGATCACCGCCCGGCTCCTCGCCCCGCTCTTGTTCAGGATATCGATGCGATACTGGCCGGCGGTCTTCGGCGTCAGCTGGCAGACCGGCGCATAGTCCGCATTGTCGTCCAGGCACAGCGTGCGCCCCGCCCCGTCCTGCACCCGCATCGCGAGCGCGGTGCCGACATCGCCGATCGCGCCGACGCGCAGCGGGGTGCCGCCCGCCGCGGTGACGGTGAAGCGATAGGCGCCGCGCGGATCGACCACGCGGACGCTGCGTACCAGCCCCTTGCCGAACGCGGAAGCGACGACGCCGCGGCTGCGGGCTGCCTTCTCGGCGAAGTCCACCTCCGCCCGCACGCGGGCGTCGCCGCCCGCCATCGCACGCGCCTCCGCGAACAGGGCGGCGGCGCCAAAGCCGCCCGGCTCCGCCCCGGGCTGGTCCTGCGTCGGGATCTCGCGCAGCATCGCCGCGGCGGTCAACATGGCGCGCACGTCCTTCTGCCGGCGCGCGAAATCGGCCACCTGCCGCGCCGCCATCGCCTGCGCGAAGGCGTCGACCGCCGGCGGCTCCTGCGCTGCGGCCGGTGCGGCGGACAGCAGCAGCGCGGCGAGCGCCGGCAGCCGCGCGGTTGAAAGCGAACGCATGATCGAGCCCCCTCGCGAATCGTCGTCTGGTCGCGACGATAGCCTTCGCCCGCCGCCCTCGCCAACGCAGGAAAGCGGCGCGCCACGCTACGCTGCCTTCATCAGCTACAGCCACGCCGACATGGCGTTCGCGCGGCGGCTCCACCGCGGGCTGGAAGCGTACCGCCTGCCGCGCGCGCTGGTCGGCACCGCGGGCGACAACGGCCCCCTGCCCGCGCGGCTGCGTCCCGTCTTCCGCGACGAGGACGAATTGGCGGGGGCGGCGGAACTGGGGCCCAAGCTGCGCGGCGCGCTGGCACAGGCGGCGGCGCTGATCGTCGTGGCGTCGCCCCACGCGGCGCGCTCGGCCTGGGTCGATCAGGAGATCCGCAGCTTCAAGACGATGCATCCCGACCGCCCGGTCTTCGCCGTGATCGCGCGGGGGGTGCCCGGCGACGCGGAGCAGGAATGCTTTCCCGAGCCGCTGCGCTTCGCGCTCCACGCCGACGGCACCACCGACCGCACCCGCGCGCTGGAGCCGCTGGCGCCCGACGCGCAGAAGCTGGACCGGCGGGCGGTGAAGCTGAAGCTGATCGCGGGGCTGCTCGGCATCGGCTACGGCGTGCTCGCCGACCGCGAGAACCGGCGCCAGCGCAACCGTGTCGTGGCGATCGCCACCGTGTCCACGATGCTGGTCGTCGTCCTGTCGCTGCTGTCGGTCGCCGCGATCGGCTACGCGCGGGTGGCGGTGGCGGAGCGCCGGAAGGCGGAGGCGGCGCGCGATGCGGCGATCAAGGCACGCGACCTGGCGGACCGTCGCGCCTGGCTGGCGCAGACGGCGGCGGAGCAGCTACGCCTGCTGGTCGACGCCGCGCCCGGCGAGATGCCCGATCAGAATGCCACCTCGCCGCGGTAATTGCCCGCCTCGCTGTAGCGGCAGACGAGCACCTCCTCGCGCGCGCCCCGCGCGGTGGCGCAGCCCACCTGGCGCGTCGCACGCCACATCAGTTGCGTGTAGTGGCCGACGTCGGCGACGCGGCCCGTGGTGCTGTTGTCGGGAAAGACGCCGGGCTTGTAGAAGCGCTTCTCGCGTGCCCAGGCGTCGACCATCGCTTCCGGCGAGAAGCGGTCGCGCGTGCCCGCCCACAGGTTCTCCCCTTCCGGATCGCGCGGCTTCTCCGGCGCGTGGTAGAAGGCCCCGCGCTGCGCCAGATGATCCGCCCAGCCGCGCGCGGAGGCGGCGAGCGCGGGGTTCCAGCGCATGGGTGGCAGATGACGCGTGGCGCGCTCCTGATTGTGGCGAGCCAGCAGCCGCTCCTCGATCCCCGCGCTCGCACCGGTCAGCAGCGGCGCGGCAAGGAGCGGCAGCAGCAGGCGGCAGACGGGCGGCATGGAACGAACTCCTCCGTGGCGACGGAGGGTCTTCTCGCCCGCGGAGGGTCTCGGCGCGGTTGCGCGGGGTGGTTAAGCGGCGGTTGACCGCGAAGTTGCCGGCAGGATCACCACCGGGTCGCCGCGATCGACGACGCCGAACAGCTTCTCGGCGAAAGCCGGGGGCACGCCGATGCAGCCGTGCGTGGCGCGGCCGCGGCGCACGTCGCTAGCGTGGATCGCGACGCCGTCGCCGGTCAGCCGCAGCATGAACGGCATGGCCGCGTCATAGAGCGAGGAGCGGTGGTCGCGCGCCTTCTGCATGACGGGGAACACGCCGGTGGGCGTCGGCTTCCCGTCGGTGCCGTAGAGGACGACCGCGGACCCGATCTCCTCCCCGTTGCGGAAGACCGAGAGGATCTGCCGCGCGAGATCCACCTGCACCCACACGGGGCCGCGGGCGACGCCAGCCTCGTCCCAGGCATAGTCGCCGTAATGCATCCGCCGCCGCACGTTCAGCAGGCTGGCGACCGCGCGGCGCGAGCCGTCGGGTGCGGTCAGGACGGGCTGACGTCCCGCGGGATAGCGGACGCGGGGCTGGTCGATCGGCGCAGGCGCGGCCGCGATGGCGGCGTCGATGGCGGGCGCGGCGCGGGGGGCGAAGAGGAGGCTGCCGCCCGCGACCAGCAGCAGCAGGCCCGCCGCCGCAGCCGCGACGCTACGCCAGCCCATCCGCGCGGCGCTTCACCCGACGCCGCAGCGCCGCGCCGATGCCGAAGAAACCGAGGATCATCATCGCCCAGGTGGCGGGCTCCGGAATGCCGGGGATCTCTCCGCCCCCGCCGCCGCCTCCCCCACCGCCGCCGCCGCCGCCGCCGCCGGGAATACCGACGAGGCCGCCACCGGGACCGGGCAGGCCGACCAGCGGAATGTCACCGGGGATGCCCGGCACCGCAGGAACGGAGACGAACGGAATCGCGCCCGCGGGCGGTGCCAGATCGACGGGGATCGCCGGGACCTCGCCGGGGATGGAAACGGGCGTCCGGTCGCGGATCGCCGTCAGCACCCGCTCGGTCGGCGTGTCCACGCCCGGCACGCCCGCATAGCCGGGCTTGGTGTCGAACAGCGCGCCCGCCTCGCGCATGCCGGGCGAGCGGGTGGCGAACAGCGCGCTGGGATCGGTCAGCACGCTCGCCGCGCGGCCTACCGCGGCCCGTGCCCCGGCGAGATCGCGCGAGGAGACGAGACCGGACGAGCCGACGAGCACGCCGCCCGCCAGCAGGCTTGCACCGATGGCAGGCCACTTCGTGCGCCAGCGCTTGCGAGCGACCATGATAAGACCTTTCCTCCCACGCGGCGCGACACCCGCCCCTGCGTCATAGACCAGAAACGATCGATCGTCAGCGATAGTTGCAGCGAAGATTCGCACGTTGTGGCACAAGTGCATCACTCGTGTCTCGCCACCTCAGCCGGGATCGCGCAGCCGCTCCGCGATGAACGCGATCAGCGCCTCCACCCGCGCCGGGCGCAGCGCGCTGGGCGGCGTCAGCAGGTGCAGGCTGACGGGCGCGGGCGACCAGTCGTGGAGGATCGTGACGAGGGATCCGGCCGCGAGCTCCTCCCCGACGATGAAGTGCGGCAACCGCGCGATGCCGAGTCCCCGCACCAGCGCGGGCACCAGCGCGTCGCCGCTGTTCGCCGCCAGCGGCCCGTGCGCGCGGATCGAGAAATCGCTGCCGTCGCGCCCGCGAAAGCGCCACGGGCCGGTGATGTTGGTGTAGCCCAGCAGCCGGTGGTCGGCGAGCTGCGAGGGGTGGGTCGGCGTGCCGTGCGCCGCGAGATAGGCGGGCGCGGCGACCAGATGCGCCTCGATCCGGCACAGCCGCCGCGCGCGCAGGCTGCTGTCGGGCAGGTCGGCGATGCGCAGCGCGACGTCGAATCCCTCCGCGACGATGTCGACCCGCGCGTCGGACAGGTGAAGCTCGATCTCCACCGCCGGATGCGCGACGAGGAAGTCGGCGACCAGCGGCGCGACGTTGGTGACGCCGAAGGTCATCGGCACGGCCATGCGGATGCGCCCCGCCGCGACGCTGGCGCCGGCGCGCGCGCTCTCCTCCGCCGCGTTCGCCTGCGCCACCATCGCGCGGGCGCGCTCGGCGAGGTCGGTCCCCGCCTCCGTCAGCGCCAGCCGGCGCGACGTTCGGTGGAACAGGGAAAGGCCGAGTCGCGTCTCCAGCCGGGACACCGCCTTGGATACGGTGGCCTTGCTGACGCCGATCGCGTCGGCGGCACCGCTGAAGGAGCGCGCATCGGCCACCGCGGCGAAGATCGCCCAGGCCTCGAGATCGGGAAGTGCCATGCCGTCAGCTTATGTGGTGAAACGATCCGTTTCAATCGTTTCCGTTTTCGCACGCGGGGCCGCTGCCTATCTTGCGTCCAAGACGTTTTCAGGAGTTCGCGCCATGATCGACACCGACACCCGCATCCAGCGCCGCGCCTTCGACACGCTGGGCCACGCCAATCACGGCTGGCTCGACGCACGCCACCATTTCTCCTTCGCCAATTACCACGATCCCGCCCGCATGGGCTGGGGCGCGATCCGCGTGTGGAACGACGACGTGATCGCGGCGAACAGCGGCTTCCCCCCGCATCCGCACCGCGACATGGAGATCATCACCTACG
The DNA here is from genome assembly GCF_012035195.1 of Sphingomonas corticis. GTDB lineage: Bacteria > Pseudomonadota > Alphaproteobacteria > Sphingomonadales > Sphingomonadaceae > Sphingomonas > Sphingomonas corticis. The sequence goes on along the minus strand of NZ_JAAVJH010000005.1, from coordinate 157,567 downwards.
TCCGCTCCGGCGCGATCACGCACCAGGATTCGCTCGGCAACACCGGCCGCACCGAGGCGGGCGACGTGCAGGTGATGAGCGCCGGTTCGGGCGTGCGCCACGCCGAGTACAATCTCGAGAACGAACCCACCACGCTCTTCCAGATCTGGATCGAGCCGACCACCTCGGGCGGCAATCCCAGCTGGGGCGCGAAGCCCTTTCCCAAAAGCGATCGTTCGGGCCGCTTCGTCACCCTCGCCTCGGGCATGGGCGACGACGGCGCGCTGCCGATCCGCGCGGAAGCGCGCGTGATGGGCGCCACGCTGAAGGCGGGCGAGAGCGTGACGCACGAAGTGGGCGCGGGTCGCCACGCCTATCTGGTCCCCGCCACCGGCGCGATCACGATCGACGGCGAGCGGTTCGCCGCGCGCGACGGCGCCGCGCTGTCCGGCGGGCAGACCGTCACCATCACCGCGATCGAGGACGCCGAACTGGTCCTCGTCGACGCCAACTGACCGATCACGAAGGGAGCATCAGCATGACCAAGGTCCTCGTCCTCTATTACTCCTCCTACGGCCATATCGAGCAGATGGCCGACGCCGTCGCCGAGGGCGCGCGCGCCGGCGGCGCGGAGGTCGACATCCGCCGCGTGCCGGAAACCGCGCCGCCGGAGGTGGTGAAGGCCGCCGGGTTCAAGGCGGACACCGCGCACCCGACGATCGAGGGGCCGGACGCGCTCGCCGGCTACGACGCGATCGTCGTCGGCGCGCCCACCCGCTACGGCCGGATGCCGTCGCAGATGGCGGCGTTCTGGGACACGACCGGCGGGCTGTGGATGAAGGGCGCGCTGGTCGGCAAGGTGGGCGGCGCGTTCACCTCCACCGCCAGCCAGCACGGCGGACAGGAGACGACGCTGTTCTCCATCATCACCAACCTGCTGCACCACGGCATGACGATCGTCGGGCTGGACTATGGCTTTCAGGGGCAGATGGGAGTGAAGGAGGTCCATGGCGGTACGCCCTACGGCGCCAGCACGCTGGCGGACGGAGACGGCAGCCGCCAGCCGAGCCAGGTCGATCTCGACGGCGCGCGCTACCAGGGCAAGCGCATCGCCGAGACCGCCGCGAAGCTGAAGTAGCGCCGGTCGCCGGCAGGGCGCTCGCCTTTCGTTCGTGCCGGGCGTGGTCGAAGCGAAGCCGTCGCGCATCCGCTTCGGCCCCGCCCGGTAAGGGCCGAGCCGATTATCGCTTCCGCTTCGGTGCGCGGCACTTGCCGCGGCGACACTCGGGCGCCGGGATCGCGTGGAGGTAGACCGGCGGTGCCGGCAGCGCGGCGATCGCCACCACGCGCGGCACGGGATCCACCGACGGCTGGGCCGGAAAGTCGCGCCGCGCCCGCGCGAACAAGGCGCGCGCGCGGGCGGCACCGGGGGCGCCGGCGCTCGCGCCCACCCAGCGCCAGTGCCACGGCTCCCACTTCACCCCCTGCGCATTGCCGGCCGGGAACGACATCTCGAAACCGAAGCGCGACGCGTTGGCGACCAGCCAGCGGAAGCCGGGGTTCGCCACCACGCAGCCCTCCGCATCGGCGCAGCCGTTGAGGCGCGGGCGGAACGCGAAGTCGAGCGCGTAGCCGGTCGCGTGCTCGCTGTGCCCGGGCGGCGCGACCGACAGCGCGCGCGTGTCGGCGGCAGTCGCGCGCTCGGCGCAGAACACCGCCTGCTGCCGCGCGATCGAGCGATGGCACGACAATGCCAGCACCTGCCCGCCCGCGGCGGCCAGCAGCCGCTCCAGATCGGGCAGCACCTCGCGCCGCAGCGCGCAGGCGGAGACCGCCATTTCCGCCGCCACCGACGCGAGCTCGCCCGGCGCGACGTCTCCGTAGGGCAGATGCCCCAGCGCGCGTCCGTCGGCGGCGACCGGCGCGTTGCGATCGTCGCACAATTGCGCCTGCGCCGGAGCCGCGACGACGAGCGCCGCCGCCGCCAGCGCTTTCCACCCGCGCGCGCGGGTGGCAAGGATGCGCGCATCATGCTGCAGGAACACGTCCTCTTTCTCGACGCCGAGGCGCTGGTGCTGGACAAGCCCGCGGGCCTGCCCGTCGATCGCCCGCGCGACGGCGCGCTCAGCCTCGACAATCATCTCGCCTCCCTCACCTTCGGTTTCCGACGCTGGCCGGTCGCGGTCCACCGGCTGGACCGCGACACCAGCGGATGCCTGCTGCTGTCACGCAATCCAAGGGCGCACGCTCGGTTCCAGCAGGCGTTCGAGGCGGGGATGGTGGAGAAGCGCTACGTCGCGATCCTCGACGGCGTGCCGGGCGCGGCGGAGGGCATGGTCGACCTGCCGCTCGCCAAGGTGTCCAGCGCCGCGCACGGGTGGCGGATGCGCGGCGACCCGAAGGGCAAGGCCGCGCGGACGCACTGGCGGCTGCTCGGCGAGAACGACGGGCGCGCGCTGGTCGAATTCCGGCCGGAGACCGGACGCACCCACCAGATCCGCGTCCACGCGCTGGAGGGGCTGGGCGCGGCGGTGACCGGCGATCCCTTCTACGGGCGCGCCGACAGCGGCGGGATGATGCTGCACGCGCTGTCGCTGTCGGTGCCGCGCGCGGGCAAGGAACCGGTTGCGGCGGAGGCGCCGTGGCCGGCGCGGTTCGCGGCGCTCGGCTTCGACCGTGGCTGAGGTTCCCGAAGACGCGATCGAGGAGCGGTTCCTCGCCGCGACCGGGCCGGGCGGGCAGAACGTCAACAAGGTGGCCACCGCCTGCCAGTTGCGCGTCGACGTGTTCCGGCTGGCGCTGCCGCCGGAGAGCTATCGCCGGCTGAAGGTGATCGCGGGCAGCCGGCTGACCGCGGGAGGCACCCTGGTCATCACCGCGCGCCGCCATCGCACGCAGGAGGCGAACCGGCAGGACGCGCGGGCGCGGCTGGCGGCGATGCTGGACGAGGCGGCCAAGCGCGAGGCACGGCGGGTGAAGACGAAACCGAGCAAGGCGGCCAAGGCGCGGCGCGTCGACGCGAAGAAGGGCCGGGGCGCGGTGAAGGCCGGGCGAGGCAGGGTCGCGCTCGACTGACGCGGGATCAGGCGGCGGCGGACTCGTCGCGCAGATCCGCCAGACGCCGCACCACCTCGCGACCGAGCCGCACCAGCGTGGCCCGCTCGGCACCGCCAAGCGCCGCACGCGGCGTGTCGGCGAGCACGCACAGCGCGCCCAGCGCCGCGCCGGTGTCGTCGTGGAGCACGGCCGCGGCATAGAAGCGATAGCGCGCGAGATCGCCGTTGACGTGGGGATTGCCCGCGAACCGCCGGTCGGCATCGAGATCCGGCACGCAGAAGACGTCCTCGCCCGACGCGACGGCGTGACCGCAGAAGGACGTGCGGCGGCTGGTGATGCCGAGCGGCAGGCCGACGGCGGCGATGATGTGCTGATAGTCGCCGTGGATGATGGAGACGAGCGCCACGTCCGCGCGCAGGAACGCCTTCGCCTCCAGCACGAGCGCGCACAGCGACGCGTCGCCGACAGCGTCGAGCGCGCCCGACACCGCCACTGCATCCTCTCGCCGCGCCTCGTCGGACGGCACCGGCGGCATTTCGTAGAAGGAAATGCTCATTCGGGAGCTATCCATTTGAAGTTGGCCGATGTTCGCCATTCGGCGCCGACCTGTCCAGTCGTAGAGCCTGTCATTTCTTACAATCCTATCTCGAGATCGGTCTCACCCCGCAGGAGCGAGCGAGGACGCGGGCGACAGCGGCGCCGGCTCGTCGCGCGAGTAGGTGCCGACCAGCATTCCGGCGGCGAGCACACGGCCGGCCAGCACATCGACCAGCGCGCTGCGCCCCGGCGTCGGATCCAGGTCCGGCGCCTCCGACAGCGCGAACAGCTGGAAGACGTAGTCGTGGCTGCCGTGCCCTCCCGGCGGGTCCGGCGGCAGCCAGCCCTCTCGCCGGTAGCTGTTGCGGCCGACGTCGCGCCCGTCCGCCGCGCCGTCGCCGTCCGCGACGATCGCCCCTTCGGCAAGCCGCCGCTCGCCCGCGGGCAGGCCGTAGACGATGGCGTGGACCAGCGGCTGGGGCGCGGGTGCGTCCGGGTCCTCCACGATCAGCGCCAGCGCCGCGGTGCCCGCGGGCACCTCGCCCCACACCAGCGGCGGCGACACGCCCTCTCCGTCGGCGGTGAACCGCTCGGGCAGGCGCGCACCGTCGGCGAACGCGGGACTGGACAGCTCGATCGCCGGTGCATCGCGCACCACGCCGTCCTGCACGATCGTCAGCTTCGCATGGCCGGCGCGCACGTCGCGCAGCAGGGCGCCGATCCAGTGGGGAACGTGTTCGAGCATGGAAAACCAACCTTCGTCAGGACGCGCAGCGCGACGGCGAATGGGAAGTAACCCATCAGAAGGGCGTCGGTTTCCCCTTCCCCGCCGGCCGCGGCGACCCTACCTGCGCGACCATGTACGCCTTCGACATCGCCGCCGGTTCCCGATCTGAGCTCTATCGCGACCTCGCCGCGGCGCTCGACGCGCTGACCGCGGACGAGCCCGACGCTGTCGCCAACATGGCCAATGCCGCCGCCTTGGTGTGGCAGTATCTGCCCGATCTGAACTGGGCCGGCTTCTACCGGATGGTGGACGGCGAGCTGGTGCTCGGCCCGTTTCAGGGTAAGCCGGCGTGCATCCGCATCCCGCTGGGCAAGGGCGTGTGCGGTACCGCCGCGGCCGAGCGGCGGACGATGCGGATCGACGACGTCCACGCCTTCCCCGGGCATATCGCCTGCGACGCGGCGAGCGCGTCCGAACTGGTCGTGCCGATCGTCGCGGGCGATCGGCTGATCGGCGTGCTGGACCTCGACAGCCCTCGCCCCGGCCGGTTCGACGCGGACGACGAGGCCGGGTGCGAGGCGCTGATGGCGGTCCTGGCTGCGCGGCTCTGACCGCCCCTCCCGTACTCCGTCCCGATTGTCCCGGATCGGGACTGGCCCCTCGCTTTCGCCGCATCTCGGCGGGGTGGTAGGCGTTCCGCATGGCAGAGCCCGGCGGCAGCGCGTGGGCGGTGGGCACGGGCAACAGGGAGCAGTTTCGATGCGGACCACGATGGTGCTGGTCTCGGCAGCCGCCGCGCTGGGCGCGGCGGGCGTGGCCGATGCGCAGCCGCTACAGGCCGGCGCGGGCGCGGGCTGGAACCGCGGCACGCCGGGCTGGAACCGTGGCCACGTCGCCACGGGACCGCGCTGGGGCGGGCGGATCGGCGGTCGCTGGTGGGGCGGCGTGCGCGCGCCGGGGGGCTGGGGCGCCTATCGTCGGCCCGCGCGCGGTTACGTGCTGCCGGCCTATTGGGTCTCGCCCGGCTGGTCGGTGAACAACTGGGCGGGATACGGACTGCCGCAGCCGCCCTTCGGCTATACCTGGTCGCGCTACTATGACGACGCGGTGCTGATCGACGGGCGCGGCACCGTCTACGACACGGTGGGCGGCGTGCGCTGGGACCGGTTCGACGCGGCCGACGCGGACTATGGCTATCGCGACGACGGCTACGGTTACGATCAGGCGCCGCAGCTCGCCTATCCGACGCGCGACGCCGACGACGGTACCGGCGGGGCGGCGATCGGCGCCGTGGCCGGCGGGCTGGCGGGCGCGGCGATCACCGGCGGAGGATTGGGCGGCGCGCTGATCGGCGCGGGCACGGGCGCGCTGGCGGGCCTGGCCATCGACAAGTCGGACCGCCGCGGGCGCGTACCCGTCGCGCCGGTGCCGGCGCCGCGCTACGACGGCTACGGCGCGTCCTATGCCCCCCCACCGCCGCACGCCCGTCCGTTGCCTCCCCAGCCCCACGCCCGGCCCCATGCCGCACCCGGCGCGCCGATGGTGGCCTATCAACAGGGCAGCTACGGCGGCGATTACGCCGGCACGACCTACTCGGGCACGACCTATTACGGTGCGGCCCCCGGCCCCGCCCTCGCCCCCGCCCCGATGGCGCCGCCCTATGCCGCCTATCCCGCCAGCACTGTGCTTCCCGACGGCACGATCGTCACCAGCACCAGCGCGCAGGTGGGCGGCGGCTATATCGCCAACGGTTACTACTGGCCGGGCACCACGGTGACGACCGTCACGGTCCAGTCGGGCGGCGCAGCCGCTTACGAGGAGGTGTACGAGGCCGAGGCGGTGCATCGCGGCAAGGGCCGCCGCTACACCAAGGGGTGCCGCTGCTGATCGCGCGCGACCGGAGGGGCCTCAGCTCACCCGGTCGATCGCCTCGCGGTCCAGCCCGCCCGGCACGATCATCAGCGGCACGCTGAGCGTCCCCGCCTCCGCCGCGAAGTGGCTGACGAGGTCGCCCGGCGCGCCGGTCGCGGCGGCACCCAGCACCAGCGCGGCGATCTGCGGATCGGCGGCGATCATCTCGCGGATGGCCTTCGGCCCGTCGCCCTCGCGCACCGTCACCGTCGGGCGCAGGCCCGATTCCTCCAGCAGCGTCCCCGCCGCGCGCGCCACCAGCGCCTCGGCATGTTCGCGCTGCTCGTCCTCGATCGTCGCCTGCACGCCGCCGAAAGCGATGAACTCCTGCGGCGGGATCAGCGCCAGCACTTCCACCCCGCCGCCCGTCTTCACCGCGCGCCGCGCCGCAAAGCGCAGCGCCGCCTCAGCCTCCGGCGTGTCGTCGATGACGGTGAGATAGACGCGCATGTCGTCGCCGATCCTATCGCCGTGCCGGGCGGGCGCAAGGTGGCCCGCACTTGACCGCGCCGCTACGGCACGCGAGAGACGCCGCTTCCCGAGGAATGCCCGAGGATCGTGATGCCGATCGAGATCAAGATGCCTGCCCTGTCCCCCACGATGGAGGAGGGCACGCTCGCCAAGTGGCTCGTGAAGGAAGGCGACACGGTGAAGTCCGGCGACATCATGGCCGAGATCGAGACCGACAAGGCGACCATGGAGTTCGAGGCGGTGGACGAGGGGACGATCGGCAAGATCGTCGTCGCCGAGGGCACCGACGGCGTGAAGGTGGGCGCGGTGATCGCGCTGCTGAATGCGGAGGGCGAGGAGGGCGAGAGCACGCCGGAGCCCGCCGCGAAGGAGAGCGAGACGAAGCCCTCCCCCGCCGATCCGAACAAGACCGGCACCGAGGCGAAGCCGGCGGACGAGGACGTGCGCGACCACGGCAAGCCCGACGACGCGAAGGCCGCCGCGCCGGCCCCATCGCCCTCGCCGGCGCCTGCTCGCAAGGACGGCGAGCGGGTGAAGGCGAGCCCGCTCGCCCGCCGCATCGCCGCGGAGAAGGGCGTCGATCTGTCCGCCGTGCAGGGCAGCGGACCCAACGGCCGCATCGTGCGCGCCGACGTGGAGGGTACGAAGCCCGGGGCCGCCGCCGCTCCCGCCGCGAAGGAGGACGCCGCGCCTGCCGTCGCGCCTGCCGCCGCCAAGCCTGCGGCGATCCCCGACGTGCCGCACGAGCTGACCAAGCTCAGCAACATGCGCAAGACGATCGCGCGCCGCCTGACCGAATCAAAGCAGCAGGTTCCGCACATCTACCTCACCGTGGACGTGCGCCTCGACAAGCTGCTGAAGCTGCGGTCGGAGCTGAACGCCGGACTGGAGGCGCGCGGCGTGAAGCTGTCGGTGAACGACCTGCTCATCAAGGCGCTGGCGGTCGCACTGGTGCAGGTGCCCAAGTGCAACGTGATGTTCACGCCCGACCAGCTCGTCACCTTCGCGCGCGCCGACATCTCCGTCGCCGTCTCGACGCCGGAGGGTCTCATCACCCCCGTCATCACCGAGGCGGACACGGCGTCGCTATCCAGCATCTCGACGCGGATGAAGGACCTCGCCGCGCGCGCCCGCGACAAGAAGCTGAAGCCGGAGGAGTTCGCCGGCGGCACCGCGTCGATCAGCAACATGGGCATGTACGGGATCAAGCAGTTCGAGGCGGTCATCAACCCGCCGCAGGGCATGATCCTGGCGGTCGGCGCGGGCGAGAAGCGGCCGTGGGTGATGGAGGACGGCGCGCTGGGCGTCGCCAGCATCATGAGCGCGACCGGCAGCTTCGACCATCGCGCGATCGACGGCGCGGACGGCGCGCAGCTGATGAAGGCGTTCCGCGAGCTGGTGGAGAACCCGCTGGCGATGCTCGCCTGAGGCCGGCCGCGTGGCACGCATGACGATCGATCCCGTGACCAGCGAGATCGCCTGGGGCGCGCTGGGCCTCGGCGTCACCGCGCTGGTCTTCAAGGGCGCGGCATGGAGCTATCCGCAAGGCGGCGAGACGATCTGGTGGGTCGGAGCCGTCACCATGGCCGCGGTGGCGGCGCTGGCGGCGCGCGATGCCTGGCGAGTGCGCCGTGGCTGAGGGCGAGGTGCGGGATCCTGCCCTGCGCGTCACCGCGATGCCGGCAGACGCCAATGCCTATGGCGACATCTTCGGCGGCTGGCTGATGAGCCTGATGGATTCGGCCGCCGGCCTCGTCGCCGCGCGCCGTGCCAAGGGCCGCGCGGTGACCATCGCGATGGACGGGATGAAGTTCCTGTCGCCCGTCCACATCGGGGACGAGGTGAGCGTGTATGCCGAGGTCGCGAAGGTCGGCCGCACCTCGATGACCATCGCGGTGGAGGCACACGCGCGCGACCGCCACCGCGAGACGACACGCAAGGTGACGGAAGCGCATTTCACCTTCGTCGCCATCGACCGCGACCGGCGCCCCCGCCCGGTCGACGCCTGAGATTATCGGAGACTGACAGTGGCTGACACCTACGACCTCATCGTCCTCGGCTCCGGCCCCGGCGGCTATGTCGCCGCGATCCGCGCGTCGCAGCTGGGCATGAAGGTGGCCATCGTGGAACGCGAGCGGCTGGGCGGCATCTGCCTCAATTGGGGCTGCATTCCGACGAAGGCGCTGCTGCGCACGTCGGAGGTCTATCACTACATGACCCATGCGTCGGACTATGGCCTGAAGGCGGAGAATGTCGGCTTCGACCTCAACAGGATCGTCGATCGCAGCCGCAAGGTCGCCGGGCAGCTCAACGCCGGCGTCAAAGGTCTGATGAAGAAGCATAAGATCGCGGTGCACGAGGGCGTCGGCACGCTGACCGGCAAGGGGAAACTCAGCGTCAAGCAGGGCGACAGGACCACCGAGCTTGCCGCCAAGCACATCCTGATCGCCACCGGTGCACGCGCTCGCGACCTGCCCTTCGCCAAGGCGGACGGCAAGCGCATCTGGACGTATCGCCACGCGATGGTGCCGGAGGAGATGCCGACCAAGCTGCTGGTCATCGGATCGGGCGCGATCGGCGTCGAGTTCGCCAGCTTCTACAACGACATGGGCGCCGAGGTGACGATCGTCGAGATGCTGCCGCGCATCCTGCCCGTCGAGGACGAGGAGGTCAGCGCGTTCATGGAGAAGCGGCTGACCAAGGAAGGGATCAGGATCGTCACCGGAGCGGGCGTGGAGAAGATCGAGACCGGCGCCTCGTCGGTCAAGGCGACGATCAAGGGGAAGGACGGCAAGTCCGCGACAGAGGACTACAGCCACGTCGTCGTCGCGATCGGGATCGTCCCCAATACGGAGGAGATCGGTCTGGAGGCGCTGGGCGTGGAGACCGAGCGCGGGCACATCAAGGTCGACGGCTATGGCCGCACCAATGTCGAGGGCGTGTACGCGATCGGCGACGTCACCGGCGCCCCCTGGCTAGCGCACAAGGCGAGCCACGAGGGGATCGTGTGCGTCGAGAAGATCGCCGGCGAGAATCCGCATCCGTTCGAGACGTGGAACATCCCCGGCTGCACCTATTCCCGCCCGCAGGTCGCCAGCGTCGGCCTGACCGAGGCGAAGGCGAAGGAAGCGGGTCACGAGGTGAAGGTGGGCAAATTCCCCTTCATCGGCAATGGCAAGGCAATCGCGCTGGGCGAGGCGGACGGCTTCGTGAAGACGGTGTTCGATGCTAAGACCGGCGAGTTGCTGGGCGCGCACATGGTGGGGGCGGAAGTGACCGAGCTGATCCAGGGCTATGTCGTCGCGCGTCAGCTGGAGACGACCGAGGCGGAGCTGATGGAGACCGTCTTCGCGCACCCGACGCTGAGCGAGATGATGCACGAGAGCGTGCTCGGCGCCTACGGGCGGGCGATCCACATCTGACGGGATGCGGCGCCGGCGGACCGCCGGGCGGCTTTTCACCGGTTGATCGTGATGCCGGGCCCCTCGGCGAAGCTCAGGACAGGCTTGTCCCGGCATCCACGGTGCCGCACACCCGCAGCGTGATCGGGCGCGGCGCCGTGGATGCCGGGACTGGCCCGGCACGACGAAGGGGCTGATCCATGCGTTTCGCACTTCTCGCCGCCATGTTGCTCGCCGGCACCGCGCAGGCGCAGACCGCAGCGCCGCCCCCGGTCGACTATTTCGTCCGCCTGGACGACGCCGTGCACCATCGCGCGCGCATTACCGCCACCTGGCGCGACCTGCCCGCGGGGCCGGTGCGCGTCCGCATGGCACGCTCCTCGCCGGGCCGCTACGCGATCCACGAATTCGCGAAGAACGTGTACGACGTGGCCGCGACGGACGGTGCGGGACGGCCGGTCGCGCTGTCGCGCACCGATCCCTATGGCTGGACCATCCCCTCACACGACGGCACCGTCGCCGTCACCTACACGCTGTTCGGCGACCTGGCCGACGGCACCTACGCGCAGATCGACGCCAGCCACGCGCATCTGAACGCGCCCGCCACCTTCCTGTTCGCCGAAGGGCAGGACGCGCGCCCCGCCCGCGTCCGCTTCACCGGGCAGGACCCGAGCTGGAAGGTCGCCACGCAGCTGAAGCCGGAGGCGGACGGCAGCTGGTCCGCGCCGAGCTTCCAATATCTGATGGACTCGCCCATCGAGGTGAGCGCGCATCGGCTGCGACAATGGGCGCTGCCGGGCGCGGGCGGAACGATCCGCATCGCCTTCCACGCCGACGTGACCGACGCCGAGGCGGATGCCTTCGCCGCGAAGGCGCGCCGCATCGTCGCCGCGCAGGTCGCGCTGTTCGGCGAGCCGGCGAGGTATGATTTCGGCACCTACACCTTCCTCGCCGACTATCTGCCCTGGGTCTCCGGCGACGGGATGGAGCATCGCAATTCCACCGTGATCTCCGGCAGCGGCAAGCCCTCGCTGTCGACGCTCAGCCACGAATTCTTCCACAGCTGGAACGTCGAGCGGCTGCGCCCGCGCGAGCTGGAACCGTTCGACTTCACGCGTGCGAACCCCACGCCGTCGCTCTGGTTCGCCGAGGGGTTCACCAACTATTACGGCCCGCTCGCGATCCGGCGGTCGGGCGTCGGCACGCTGGACGAATGGGTGACGGGCACCTCGCGCACGCTCGACCATGTTCTGAACAGTTCGGCGCGCGCGCATGGCGGGCCGCAGGAGATGAGCCTGCGCGCGCCCTTCGCCGACGCCGCGGTCTCGATCGACCCCGCCGCGCCGCACGTCTTCCTCTCCTATTACCCTTACGGACAGATCATCGCGCTGGCGCTGGACCTCACGCTGCGTGAGCGGTTCAAGGGCGTGACGCTGGACGACCTGATGCGCCACCTGTGGCAGAGCCACGGGCGGACCGAGCGGCCCTACAGCAACGACGACCTGCGGCTGGCGCTTGGCGCGGTGACAAAGGACCAGGCGTTCGCCGACGCCTTCTTCGCCGACACGATCGCGGCCAGCCGCCTGCCCGACCTCGTGCCGCTGCTGGCGCAGGCGGGGCTGGTGCTGCGCCGTGCCGCGCCGCAAGCGGGCTGGATCGGCGAGACGGGGTTCGAGGACAGCGCCGACGGCCCGCGCGTCGCCGCCTATCCCGCGCCCGGAACGCCGCTCTACCGCGCCGGGCTGGACAAGGGCGACCGCATCCTCGCCGTGGACGGCGGCCCGGCGGGAAGCGCGGGGGCGCTGGCCGCGCGGGTTGCGGCGCTGGCGCCAGGGGGCACGATCCGCCTGCGTTTCGCCGGACGCGGCGCCGAGCGCGAGGCGACCGTCACCGCGACCGCCAGCCCGCAATGGGAGCTGGTGACGCTGGAAGCGACGGGCGCGAAACCCTCGTTGCGCCAGCGTCGCTTCCGCGCGGCCTGGCTGGGGGAGCCGTGAGTTGCGCGGGAGCCCGATCGTCTCGCTGCCCCCTTTTTCGCTTCCGCGCGTTGTGCCGCTCGTGAAACGATCCGCCTTCCCGCGCCGATGAACCGTCTGACGCCCGACGAGGCGGACGCGCGGTTCATCCGCCGCGTGCTGTGGATCGCGCTGATCGCCGCAGTGCTCGCCGCCCTCTACCTGGCGCAGCACCTGCTGATCCTGGCCTTCGGGTCGATCCTGGTCGCCATCGCCATCCACGCCATCGCCGACGTCTACGAAGGCAAGCTGCGCGCGCCCAAGCGGCCCGCGATGGCGATGGCGATCCTCACCGTGCTGGGCTTCATCGGCTTCCTCGGCTGGCTGTTCGGCGTCGAGTTCCGCAGCCAGGTGAACGTGCTGGTCGAACGCCTGCCGGGGCTGGTGCTCCAGCTCGACGCTTATATGTCGCAGTCGCCCGTGGGCGAGAAGGTGGCCGACGCGGTGCAGGCGGCGTTCGCGGGCAGCCGCGTGGCGCAGGACATCGGCGAGCTGGCGCGCGGCGTGGGCGAGTTGCTGCTCAACACCGTCCTCGTGCTGTTCGGCGCGATCTTCTTCGCCGTCGATCCGAAGGTGTACGAGCGCGGCTTCCTGCTGATGGTGCCGCCCGCCAAGCGTGCGGCGGTGGAGGATGCGCTGGGCGATGTCGCCAGCACGCTGCTGCTGTGGCTGCGCGCGCAGCTGATCCAGATGACGTCGATGGGCGTGATGGTGGGCGTGGGTCTCTGGTTCGTCGGCGTCCCCTCCCCGGCCGCGCTGGGCCTGCTGACCGGCGTCAGCGAGTTCATCCCCTATGTCGGCCCGATCGCCGCGATGCTGCCCGCGCTCGGCCTCGCCGCCACGCAGGGGACGCAGCCGCTGCTCGGTGCGCTCGCCGTCTTCGCCGTGGTGCGCGTGGTGCAGACCAACTTCGTGACGCCGTTCGTCACCAGCCGCGTCATCGCGATCCCGCCCGCGCTCAGCCTGTTCGCGATCATCGGCACGGGCGCGGTGTTCGGCGTGTTCGGGCTGTTCTTCTCCGGCGGAATCCTGGTCGTCGGCTTCACGCTGGTGCGCAGCCTGTACCTGCGCGAAGTGCTGGGAGAGGATATCCCACGGTCGCGCGAGCGGACGCTGTTCACCGCCCGCGGCACCCTGCGCGCGCCGGCGGTTCGACCAAAGGACGACTCGCCGGGAACCCTGGATTAATCGCGAATTAACCTTTTGCGTTCAGATGGGCGATGGTTAATGTTTCAGACCGGAGCCGCGCCAGGGGTGGTCGCTACGGCTTGCGGACAGGGGATGGCCGATGCGCGTGCTGCTGATCGAGGACGAGCCGACGACCGCCAAGGCGATCGAGCTGATGCTCGCCACCGAAGGGTTCAACGTCTACAATACCGACCTGGGTGAAGAGGGCTTGGACCTCGGCAAGCTCTACGACTACGACATCATCCTTCTCGACCTCAACCTGCCGGACATGCACGGCTACGACGTCCTGAAGAAGCTGCGCACCGCGCGGGTCACGACCCCGGTGCTGATCCTCAGCGGCATCAACGAGATGGACTCCAAGGTCCGCTCGTTCGGCTTCGGCGCCGACGATTACGTCACCAAGCCGTTCCACCGCGAGGAGCTGGTGGCGCGCATCCAGGCGGTGGTGCGCCGGTCGAAGGGCCATTCGCAATCGGTCATCCGCACCGGCAAGCTGGCAGTGAACCTGGACGCGAAGACCGTGGAGGTCGACGGCGCCCGCGTGCACCTGACCGGCAAGGAATATGCGATGCTGGAGCTGCTGTCGCTGCGCAAGGGCACCACGCTGACCAAGGAAATGTTCCTCAACCACCTGTACGGCGGCATGGATGAGCCCGAGCTGAAGATCATCGACGTCTTCATCTGCAAGCTGCGCAAGAAGCTGTCGATGGCGTGCGAGGGTGAGAATTACATCGAAACCGTGTGGGGCCGCGGCTACGTGCTGCGCGAGCCCGAGGGCGCGACCGCCGCGGTCGCCTGACCCGCTTCCTGCGTTTCTCCTTTCCCGGCGTATCTCGGGAAGAACGGGCCGCGGTGCCGGGGGGCGCCGCGGCCTTTTCCCTGCGCGCTCGTCGCGGTAGCACCGCATCGTGAACCGTGTGCGTACCCCTCTCCTCCTCGCATCCTACGCGCTCGCCTACAGCGGCGCGGTGATCGGCTATCTGCCGCTGCTCTCCCTGTTGCTGCCGCTGAAGGTGGAACGGATCGCGGGCGCGGCGCGGCTGGACGTGCTGACCGCCTGTATGGTGGCGGGAGCGGTGGTGGCGAGCGCGTCGAATATCCTTTTCGGCTGGCTGAGCGACCGCGCGGTCGCGCGCGGGCGCGGGCGGCGGGGCTGGCTGGCGGCCGGCGGAGCCATGACGGCCGCGTCCTACGCCACGCTCGCCTTGGCGCAGGAACCCGTCGCGATCGTCGTCGCCGTGGTGCTGTTCCAGGCTGCGATCAACGCGCTGCTGGCGCCGCTGCTGGCGATGATGGCGGAGGAGGTGCCCGACGATCGCAAGGGCGTGGCGGGCGGCCTGCTCGCCCTCGCCGCGCCGGTGGCCGCCGCCGTCTCCGCCGGGCTGGTGGCGGCGGGGGGCGCCGGCGAGGCGGCGCAGCTGGCCGTCGTCGCGGCGCTGGCGCTGCTGTGCCAGCTGCCGCTGCTGACGCTGCGCGCGCGGCCGCTCGCCGCCGCCCCGCCCGCCGGCGCGGTGCCGCTGCTGCGCCGCGACCTGGCGATCGCCTGGGCCGCGCGGCTGCTGGTGCAGGCGGCGGGCAACGCGCAATCCTTTTACCTCCTCTATTACTTCTCCAGCATCGTCGCCGGCGCGTCGTCCGCCGCGCTGGCGCCGCGGGTGGGCAGCCTGCTGACTCTCGCCTTCGCGGCGGCGCTGCCGGTCGCGATGCTGCTGGGCCGCTGGTCCGACCGCAGCGGTCGGCGCAAGCCGTTCCTGTTCGCCGCCGCACTGGGCGGCGCGGCGGGACTGGCGCTGATGGCCCGCGCAGGTGACTGGAACGCGGGCGCGGCGGGGTTCGCGCTCTACGCGGTCGGGTCCGCTACCTTCCTGGCGCTCCACGCCGGCTTCGCGATGCAGCTGCTGCCCAATCCGGCGCACCGCGGGCGCGATCTCGGCCTGCTGAACCTCGCCAACACGCTGCCGGCGCTGGCCGGGCCGCTGCTCACCTGGTGGCTGGCGACGCCGGACGATTTCGGCGCGGTGATGGCGGCGCTGTCCGCGCTGACGCTGATCGGCGGCGTGCTGATGCTGCTGGTGCGCGGGCGCGCCTGATGCGCGCAGAACATCCCGCCACTTGATATGATGTAACATTGCGCTATTCGGCCGGCAGCACCTTGTCGATCGGAGTCGCGTCATGAAGTTCCTGCTGCTCGCCACCACCGCGCTGCTCGCCCTGCCCGCGCCCGCCGCGGCGCAGCAGGCCCCGCGCCCGCGCGACGCGCACCGTTCCGACGACCTGATCGTCACCGCGCCGATCCGCCAGTCGGAGACCGACGTGCTGCAGGGCACGTCCGTCCTGTCCGGCGAGGCGCTGACGCGCGAGCTGCGGCCGACGATCGGCGAGACGCTGGCGCGGCTGCCCGGCGTCTCCGCCACGTCCTTCGGCCCCAACGCCTCGCGTCCGATCCTGCGCGGCTTTTCCGGCGACCGCGTGCGCATCCTGACCGACGGCATCGGCTCGTTCGACGCGGCGAGCAGCTCGGTCGATCACGCCGTCGTCATCGATCCCCTGCTGGCCGAGCGGATCGAGGTCCTGCGCGGTCCCGTCGCCTTGCTGTACGGCTCGTCCGCGGTCGGCGGCGTCGTGAACGTCATCGACGCGCGAATCCCGCGCCGCGTGCCGGAGGCGGGCTATCGGCTCGACGCCATCGCCGGCTACGGTTCCGCCGCGGACCAGCGGAACGTCGCCGCCTCCGCCGACGTGGCGATCGGGCCGCGATTCGTCGTGAACGTCAACGGCTCATACCTGAAGGCGGACGACCTGCGCATCGGCGGGCACGTGCTGTCGCGCGAGGCGCGCGCCGCAGCGCTGGCGACCGGCGACGCCGAACTGGTACCCGCGACGCAGCTGCGCGATCGCCTGCCGAACAGCGCGGTGGAGACGTGGACGGCCGGGGTCGGCGCCGCGCTGGTCACCGACGGTGGCTCGCTTGGCATTTCCTACGGCCATTACGACAGCCTCTACGGCGTGCCGATCCGCTACGCGATCGCGCCGGGACAGGAGGCGGAGGCGCCGCGGCTGGACGTGCGGCAGGACCGCGTCGACCTGCGCGCCGAGGTGAAGACCGGCGGCGACCTGCTCGACGCGATCCGGCTGCGGCTGGGCCACGCCGACTATCGCCACGACGAGCTGGAGGAGGACGGCGCGATCGGCACCACCTTCCTCAACAAGGGGACCGAGGGCCGGCTGGAAGTGGTACAGGCCACCCGCGGCGGCTGGACCGGGGCGAGCGGCGTGCAATATCTCGGCCGCGACTTCGAGGCGATCGGAGAGGAGGCGTTCCTGCCGCCCAGCGAGACCGAGCAGGTCGGCGTGTTCACCCTCCAGCAGTTCAACTTCGGCGATTTCCGCGCGGAAGGCGGCGTCCGCTACGAACATACCAGCCTCACCGCGCGCCCCGTCGCCGACGCACCGCGCTTCTTCGCCGGATCGCGCAGCTACGACGCCTTCTCCGGCTCGCTCGGCGCCTCCTACGCGCTGGGCGAGGGAGTCCGCATCGGCGTGAACGGCTCGCGCACGGCGCGCGCTCCGTCGGCGGAGGAGCTGTTCTCCAACGGCGCGCACGCCGGCACGCAGGCGTACGAGCTGGGCAACCCGAACGCACGCACAGAGCGGAGCTGGGGACTGGAGGCCACGTTCCACGCGCACAGCGGGCCGTTCAGCCTCGACGCGTCCGCCTATCACAATTGGTTCGACGGCTTCATCTACGACACGCAGGTCGACGGCGCGGTGTGCCAGGCAGCGGCGGGCGGCGAGGAGGTCGAGCTTCCCTGCTTCCAGTACCAGCAGGCCGACGCGCGCTACTGGGGCCTGGAGGCTGATGCCGCCCTGCGGCTGGGCACCGTCGCCGGCCACGTACTGACGGCCGAGCTGATCGGCGACTACGTCCGCGCGACGGTGGTGGACCGCGGACCTGTGCCCCGCATTCCGCCGCTTCGCCTGCTCGGCGCGGTGGAGGCCGCCGGCCCCGCCACCACGGCGCGCGTGGAGGTGGAGCACGCCTTCGAGCAGGACCGCACCGCGGCGTTCGAGACGGCGACCGACGGCTACACGCTGGTCAACGCCTCGCTCGCCTTCCGGCCGTGGGGCGATGGCGATCGCCGCTCAATCCTGCTGAGTGCGAACAACATCTTCGACGTGGAGGCGCGCCGCCACGCCAGCGTGCTGAAGGATTTCGCGCCCCTGGCCGGCCGCGACCTGCGTGTGACGCTTCGGCTGGGTATCTGACGCCTAGCGCAGCCGCGCCGCGATCGCGTCGGCGCGGCGCGTCTGCGCCTCGATCCCGGCACGCGCCGCCGCCAGCGCGCGGGTGAGCGGAGGGTATTCCGGTGCGAGCGCGCCCGCCCGCGCCGCCGCCAGCTCCTCCAGCGCGTCGGCCGCGTCGCGCTGCTGCCCGCGCGCCACGTCCAGCGCTCCCATCGCGGTCTGCGCGTCGAGCCACGCGTCGCTTCCCCGCGCCCCTGCGCGTGCCGCCGCCCGCTCCGCCCGCGTTGCCGCCGCGTCGAACGCGGTGTCGGCCGCCGCACGGTCGCGCGCCACCGCAGCGATCCGCGCGTCGAGCGCGGGGTCCGCCGCCACCGGCGCCGCGGGAGGCGCCTCCGGTTCGGCGAAGCCCAGCTTCTCCTGCGGTCGCGGCGCGAGCGAGGGGAAGTCGCCGTCGCCAGCGGTGGAACACGCCGCCAGCAGCGCGGCGGAGAAAAGGGCGGGCACAGCGGAACGACGCATCATCGCCGCCGGGCGTAAGCCGCGCAGAAAAGCGACGCAACGCCCTTGCGCGATCAAAAAAGCCCGTCTAACAGCGCCGCTCCAAAGGGCGCCCGTAGCTCAGCTGGATAGAGCATCAGACTACGAATCTGAGGGTCGGACGTTCGAATCGTTCCGGGCGCGCCATTGGAAAACCACGCAGGACGTGGACGAGGCCGGGTCAGCGATGACCCGGCCTTTTCGTTGTCGGCGGTCTGCTGCGGGCCGCCGTGACGACGATTGCCGCCGCCCGTGGTGCTGTGCGAGTAGCCTTCGACTGCGCTCAGGTCGAACGGCGGGCGGAAGTGTTGCGCAATCCCTAGAAAGCGGTGGCCAGCCGGTCGAGCATCGAGCGCGCCGGGCTCGCCGCGCGCGGCCCGCCGGCCTGCGCCTCGTCCAGCCGCGCGACGCGGCGGTGGAGCTCGATGCTCGACGCCACCAGCGCGCGGGCCTGGTGCGGCAGGACGTCGAGCAGCCCCGCCTCCGTCACCGGAGCCTCGCCCAGCCGGCGCGACGGCTCCAGCGCCTGCTGCGGGCTCAGTTCGCCCGCGTGGACCGCGCGCTGCGTCAGCAGCCAGGCGATGACGTGCATCAGCCGCGTCGTCACCTTCAGCGATTCGCAACTGAACGCCACGCGCGTCATTGGCGCGAGCGACTCGCGCTCGATCCGCCCGCCCTCGTCGAAATAGCTGCGCGCCTCGTCGGCCAGCAGCATGGCATCGACGTAGAAGGTGTCGATCAGCCGCTCGTGGAGGCGGGTGGTGGGTTCTTCGGGCAGCACGGGGTGATGAATGCCACAGCCGCGCCGACGTTTCCAATGCGACCTGCGCGTTAACCCTCTTTATCCCGCGCGCCCCCCCCGGCCCGCTGGGATCAGGCGATGATGTCGGGGATCAGCATGTCTTCCAGCCGCGCGATCTCGTCGCGCAGCGACAGCTTGCGCTTCTTCAGCCGGGCCAGCCGCAGCTGGTCGGGCGCCCCGCCCTCGCCCAGCGCGACGATCGACGCGTCCAGGTCGCGATGCTCGATCCGCAGCAGGTTGAGCCGCGCCAGGATCTTTCCCTCGTCCATGTTCCCCCTGGGCCGGAGCGCCGGCAACGAACGCTAACACACATCATCGCGCATACACGACGATCGGCCGCGCCCAAGCAATTCCCTGCGCGACTTTTTCACGCGTTCGTGGTTCAATCCCTACCCCGTCAACCGCTTTAGGAGGCATCTGCCCATGCAGTCTGCACACATCTCGGCCCTTGAGGCCAAGCGTGCCGTGCTCGACGAGCGCATCTCCATCGAATCGCAGCGCCCGCTGCCCGACTCGATCGCGATCGCCGACATGAAGAAGCAGAAGCTGAAGTTGAAGGAAGAGATCGCCTCTACCCATTGAGGTCCGGTCTCCTGCGGCCCGGCGGTGATCCACCGCCGGGCTTTTTGCTGCCGCTAGCGCTTCATCTGCGCCGCCACGGCCTTTCTCGTCGCCGCGCCGTAGGGCGGCTTCAGCCCGGCGAGCTTCGCCACGTCGATCTTCGGCTGCTGGTACACCGCCTTGGCGTGGCTGAACGTCACGAACCCGTCGCGTCCATGGTATGCGCCCATGCCCGACGGACCCACGCCGCCGAACGGCAGGTCTTCCATCGAGACGTGGAAGATCACGTCGTTAACGGTCGCCCCGCCGGAGATGGTGCGGTCCAGCACGCGGCGCTTCTCGCCCTCGTCCTTGCCGAAATAATAGACGGCGAGCGGCCGGTCGCGACGGTTCACCTCGGCGATCGCCGCATCGATCCCGGCCTCGTAGCGGCGGACCGGCAGCACGGGGCCGAAGATCTCCTCCTGCATGATCGTCATGTCGTCGGTCACGTCGGTGACGATGTGGAGCGGCATCTTGCGCGAGTTCGCGGTGGCGAAATCCTCGCCGGCGGGATTGACCACCTCCACCGTGGCGCCCTTCGCGCGGGCGTCGTCGATCCACTCGGCCAGCCGCTGGTGGTGGCGGTCGTTGATGATCGCCGTATAGTCGGGATTGGACAGCAGCGTCGGGTACATCGCGCTCGCCGCGGTCTTCAGCCCCTCGACTACCGCCGCCTGCTGCTCCGCCGGCACCAGCATATAGTCGGGCGCGAGGCAGATCTGCCCGGCGTTCAGCATCTTGCCGATCGCCACCCGCTCGGTCGCCTGGCGGATATCGGCATCCCTGCCCACGATCACCGGGCTCTTCCCGCCCAGTTCCAGCGTGACGGGCACCAGATTGTCCGCCGCGGCGTGGAGGATATGCTTCGCGATCCCGGTGGCGCCGGTGAAGATCAGGTGATCGAACGGCAGCTCGGCGAACGCCTTCCCCGCCTCCGGCCCGCCCGACACGAACGCCAGCTCCTCCGCGGCGAAGTAGCGGCCGACCACCTCCTCGAACAGGGCGGACGTCGCGGGCGTGAACTCGCTGGTCTTCACCATCGCGCGGTTGCCCGCGGCGAAGATGCCGGCCAGCGGCGACATGACCAGGTTGATCGGGAAGTTCCACGGCGAGATCACGCCGACCACGCCCTTGGGCTGGTATTCCACCCGCGCCCTGGCGCCAAGCAGGCCGAGCGGGAACTGCACCTTGCGCTTTTCCGCCCTTGCCCAGCGATCCACGTGCTTCAGCGCGTGCTTCAGCGGCGCGATCGATCCGGCGATGTCGGTCATCATCGACTGTTCGCGGCTGCGGTGGCCGAAATCCTCGCTCAGCGCGTCGCAGAAGCGGTCGGCATGGTCGCCCACCATCGCGGCGGCGCGCGTCAGCCGATCCTTGCGCACCGACAGCGGCTCCGGCAGCGCCGCCATGAACGCGGCGCGCTGCGCCTCCAGCAAAGCCCTCATCCGCCCTCTCCCCGTCGCCGTTGCGTTGTCATCGGCAACTGAAGCACGAACCGGAGCGATTGGCTATGCCGCGCAGCCCACCAGTCCGGCGAGCGGGACCGCCACGGCGTCCTTGCCGGCGCGTTCCAGCGTCAGCACCGCCTCGGTCACTGCGGCGCCCTGCGCCAGGTCCTGCCGCTCGACGATCGTCATCGACAGGCGCGCGGTGATGCCGTCGACACGATACTCGCCCTCCCGCGCCAGCCCGCGCACCTCAGCACCCTGGCCGGCGACGCGCGGCAGGTCCACAAGCTTTCCGTTCACCGCGATGCGCAGCGACGTCGGCGCCGCCATCGCGGCGAAGGTGCGCGTCGTGCCGGTGGTGAACAGATAGGCGGCGCACCCCCTCGCCGGCAGCGCCTGGCGCGGCAGGCCGCCGATCGGCAGCCCGTCGATCGACGTGGCGGCCTGAAGCGCAAGGAGGAGCAGCACGGCGATCATCCGCCCGCCCCTACCATCGCGACCCACGCGGGGTAAGCCGCCACGCAGAGGAACGCGCCGAACGGCACCGCGTCGTCGGCCGCGACCGTCCGCCCGCGCCACCGCTGCAGGAGAACGAGACCCAGCCCGACGAGGGCCGCCAGCAGCAGCACCGCGGGCAGCAGCCGCCAGCCGAGCCACAGCCCGATCGCGCCGAACAGCTTGGGATCGCCCCCGCCCAGCCCCTCGCGCCCGCGCGCCGCGCGGTAGCCGGCGGCCACCAGCCACAGCGACGCGAAGCCTGCCGCGCCGCCGATCAGTCGCGCTGCAAGATCGGGTGGCGCCACCGCCGCGCTCGCCAGCCCGAGCAGCGCGAGCGCCAGCACCAGCGGGTCGGGCAGCCACAGCTCCGCCGCGTCGATCGCCGCCAGCGTCAGCAGCAGCCAGCCGAACGCCGCGCCGGACGCGCCCACCGGCCCCGGCGCGACCACGCCCGACAGCGCGCCGATCGCCGCGCAGCCGAGCTCGAACGACGGATGGCGCGGATCGATCGCGGCGGCGCAGGTGCGGCACCGTCCCCGCCCCGCGATCCAGCCGAGCACCGGCACCAGCTCGATCGCGGTCAGTCGCCGCGCGCATCCGTCACACGCCGATCGTCCGCCCATCGCGCGCCCTGCCGGCCAGCGGATCGCCAGCGTCGACAGAAAGCTGCCCATCACCGCGCCCAGCAGCGCGAGCGCGAGCGGCCAGGCGAGCGCCTCAGGCACCGCGCTTGCGGATCAGGTAGCGATAGACGCCGAAGGAATTGATGCCGAGCAGCACGACATTTTGCGCGCCCAGCGGCTCGTCCTTCGTCAGGAAGGCGCCGGTGATCCAAGCGACGGACGAGGTGACGAACAGCACCATCCCCCATCCTGTCACTCGGCGCCCCGAGTCGAGCGACACCATGAAGGCCGCGATCGTGCCGCTGGCGGCGGCGTACCATTTGAAAAGATCGACGATTTGCACGGACGCGGGCGTAGGAGGCCGGCTGATGCACGGCAATTCGGCCCGGTTTGAAAAGCGACTGACCATGATCTAGATGCAGCGCAGCATAACCGACCCCCTAATAACCGATCCGGAGTGGAGCACCATGGCAACCGATCCCGTCGTCATCCTGTCCTACGCACGCACGCCGATGGGCGGAATGCAGGGCGCGCTCGCCGACGTCTCCGCCACGGACCTCGGCGCCACCGCGGTGAAGGCGGCGGTCGAGCGTGCCGGCGTCGACGGCGCGGACGTGGAGCGCATCTACATGGGCTGCGTCCTTCCCGCCGGCCTCGGCCAGGCGCCCGCGCGGCAGGCGGCGATCAAGGCGGGCCTGCCCAAGTCGGTCCAGGCGACCACGGTGAACAAGGTCTGCGGCTCGGGTATGCAGACGGTCATCATGGGAGCGGAGGCGATCGCGGCGGGCTCCGCCGACCTGATCGTCGCGGGCGGCATGGAGAGCATGACGAACGCGCCGTACCTGCTCAAGAAGCACCGTTCCGGCGCGCGCATCGGCCACGACACCGCTTACGACCACATGTTCCTCGACGGACTTGAGGACGCCTACGAGGCCGGCCGCGCGATGGGCACCTTCGCGCAGGACACCGCCAACGAGTATCAGCTGACGCGGGCGGCGCAGGACGATTACTCGATCGAATCGCTGCGCCGCGCGCAGGAGGCGATCAGGTCGGGCGCCTTCGCCGAGGAGATCGTCCCCGTCACCGTGAAGACCCGCAAGGGCGACGTGACGGTCGACACCGACGAGCAGCCCGGCAAGGGTATGCCCGACAAGATTCCCACGCTGAAGCCCGCCTTCGCCAAGGACGGGACGATCACCGCGGCGACCAGCAGCTCGATCAGCGACGGCGCCGCCGCGCTGGTGCTGACGCGCGAGAGCGTGGCGACGGCGAAGGGGCAGAAGCCGGTCGCGCGCATCGTGGCGCACGCCGCGCACGCGCAGGAGCCGTCCGCCTTCACCACCGCGCCCGTGGGCGCGATCCAGAAGCTGCTGGACAAGGCGGGCTGGCAGATCGGCGACGTCGACCTGTTCGAGGTGAACGAGGCGTTCGCCTGCGTCGCGATGTTCGCGATGCACGACCTCGGCATCCCGCACGACAAGATCAACGTCCACGGTGGTGCCACCGCGCTCGGCCACCCGATCGGCGCGTCGGGCGCGCGTATCATCACCACGCTGGTCGCCGCGCTGAAGCATCGTGGTCTGAAGAAGGGCGTCGCGTCGCTGTGCATCGGCGGCGGCGAGGCGACGGCGCTCGCGGTCGAACTGGTCGACTGAGCGGCATCGGCCGCACCAGAACGGGAAGGTCGCGGCGTGGTGGATACCGGACGGTCATCACGCCGCTCCTGGCGCTGCCGAGCGCATCCACCCGCGACAAGAAGCGTGGATCGCGCTGCGATCCGTTTATCATCATGATTTCTCAAGGAAAGCAGTAACGTCGGGAAGTCGAACAGCGGTGCGCTTCCGACAACATGGGCAGCATTCATCGGATCGGCGAGTCCCAAGATCTGACCACCCGCCCGACAGTTACCCCTTGACCCCGATGCTTCGCCCGAAGAATCCTGCGAGCGGGGAATCTTGTCCGATGCCGGGCACGATGGGGGGAAGACAGTGCTTCAGATCGATCGTTCGGACGTCGTCGCGACGCCATTTCCGCATGTCGCCAAAATGGACTTCCTGCCGCCTGATCTGTTCGCGCGACTGAGCGCCGACTTCCCGACATCCGCATCGTTCGAGGATCAGTTCTCGCAGACGGGGGCGACCGGAAGCCGGGTGGGGGCCGGCACCGGCTTCGACATCTATCGGGGCGATCTCGCCTACGACCGGCTGGTCGCCGGCTCCGCCGCCTGGGCCGAGCTGGACGCCTATATCAACTCCGCCGCCTTCGTGACGACATTCCTCGATGTGTTCGGCGACGATCTCGCCGGGCTGGGCTGCTCGATCACGGTGGATCCCGCCGCGTACCGGCGCGACATGGTCGAATCGCGCTCGACGCTGACGGCGCGGCAGACGATCGGGGAACGGCTCGGCAGGATCGTCGACGGTCTCGGCCGGAACCGGAACAGGATCCCGACGCTGTTCACCCGCCTCGACGTCGAGAAGAGCTTCGCCGGCTACGCCAAGCCGCCGCACTGCGACCGCAGCAACCGTCTGTGCTCGCTCATTCTCTACTTCAGCGATCTGGAGGCAGAGGGCATCGAGGGCGGCGAGTTGAACATCTACGCGCACAAGAGCGACAAGTCGCCGGCCGAGCACGAGCGGCATCCCAAGCCGGCGCTGGTCGACGTGGTCGCCACGCTGAAGCCGAAGCCCAACCTGGGCGTCTTCTTTCCGTGCTCGAACAACAGCTACCACGGCGTGAACGCGTTGGAGACGGCGGGCAAGGCGAGGAACTTCCTCTACATCAACATCTCGACCGACGGACGCACGTGCTGGTAGCAGACGCAGGATAGCCTGCCACGCTCCGCCCAGAGCGGAGCGTCTATCTGCCTTCGTCCAACGGTCCGATCTCCCGCGCCAGGAACGCCTGCAGCAGCGCCGCGCGCCGCGCGTCTTCCGCGTGGTCCGCGCCGACCGAGTGGCCGCCCTCGAGATATTCGTGATAGTAGACGGTGTTGCCCGTCTGCTTCAGCAACGCCGCCAGCTTCCGCGCGTGGCCGGGATGGACGCGGTCGTCCTTGGTCGACAGGTAGAACAGCACCGGCGGGTAGCGCACGCCCGCCTTCACGTTCTGATAGGGCGAGTAGCGGCGCATGAACGCCCAGTCTGTGGGCACGTCGGGATCGCCATATTCGTCGATCCACAGCGCCCCCGCGGACATCTTCGTATAGCGCTGCATGTCCTCCAGCGGCGATCCGGCGATCACCGCGCCGTACAGGTCCGGCCGCTGCTGCATCGCGACGCCGACCAGCAGGCCGCCGTTGGACCGGCCCGAGATGGCGATCCGCTTCTTCGCGCTGACGCCGGTGCGCACCAGGTCGTCGGCGACCGCGTGCAGGTCGTCGAACACGTTCTGCCGTTTCTCACGCACTCCCGCCTCGTGCCAGCGCGGGCCGTACTCGCCCCCGCCGCGCAGATTGGCGAGGACATAGGCACCGCCGCGCTCCACGAAGCTGAGCGCGAGCGGGCCGGCGCGATAGGGCTGGTCGGTGAGATAGGTCGGCGTCTGCGCGTTGCGGAAACCGCCATAAGCGTGGATCAGCGCTGGTGCAGGCCGCTTCGCGCCCTTCTTCGTGACGAGAAAATAGGGCACCTTCGTGCCATCGCGGGATGTCGCGAAACGCTGCGCCACGTCGAACTGCCGCGCGTCGAAGCGCGCGGGTAGCGACTGGACCTTCGTCACTGAACCCGCGGCGGGAACCGCGTAGAGCGTCGGCGGGGTCAGCATCCCTTCGACCGTGACGAAGGCGAGGTCGCGTCCGCCGGATACGCCCGCGATGTGCACGGTGCTGTTCGCGGGCAGCGCGATCGACCGCTGGACCCAGCGCCCGTCGGCGCCCCGCGATAGCGCCAGCAGCCTTCCGGCAACGTCGTCCAGCACCTTTACGAACAAGACGCGGTCGGTCGCCTCCACCTCCTCGACCGCCTGGCTGGCCAACGGCGCGAAGACCGGCTCCGCGCGCGGCGTCTCGCCGCGGTCCAGCGCCGCCAGCGAATAGGCCACCAGCGATCCCGCCGGCTGCCCGCCGGCGGCATCGTTCAGGCGCACGATGGCGCGACCGTCGATCACGTCCACCACGTCGGCGCGCGCGGGCACGGGCAGGCGAACGAAGCGGCCCGAGGGGACGCGGAAGAGATAGTCGGTGTCGAAAAACGTCTTGCCCGCGCGGATCATCGGCCGCCGCATGGTGGCGTCGACCAGCGCGGAGACGCCGATCGGCGTGCGCGCCGCGTCCTGCTCGTACACCGTCGTCGCCGCCGACAGCGGCGTGCCGCGCTTCCACACCTTCGCGATGCGCGGGCGACCGGTGCGACCCAGCGAGCCCGCGCCCCAGTCGCGTGCGACGAGAAGCGTGTCCCGGTCGATCCACGCCGCCGACTGGCTCGATTGCGGCAGGACGAAGCCGCCGGCGACGAACTTGCCCGTCGTCAGGTCGAACTCGCGCACCGTGTCGGCGTCGGTGCCGCCGGGGCTGAGCGAGACCAGGCAGCGCGTGTAGGCCGGCTCCAGGCAGCGCGCGCCGTGCCAGACCCAGCTCTGCCCCTCCGCCTTGCCGAGCGCATCGACGTCGATCAGCGTCGTCCACTTCGGCTTGCCCGCGGCATAGGCGTCGAGCGGCGAGGCGCGCCACAGCCCGCGCGGGTTCCTCGCGTCGCGCCACAGGTTCAGCACGCGGTCGCCGATCACCGCGTCGGGCGTCGCGATCTGCGCCTCGTCGTCGAGGATCGCCTTCGCGCGCGCGCGATCGGGTTCGTAGCGCGGATCCCTCGTCAGCAGCGCCTCGGTTTCGGCGTTCCACGCCCTCACCTGCTCCAGCGCGCGCGGCCCCTCTATCTCCTCCAGCCACAGGTAGCGGTCGGCGGCGGGGGCGGCGGCGAGAAGGGGCAGGAACGCGAGCGCAATGAAACGTTTCATGACCGAGGTGCGTAACGGTCGGCACAGGCCGTCACAAGCAGGAGCATTCATGTCCGATCACGCCGCCGAGGAAGACGCGCTCCAGCTGGGGCTGGTGCGGATGCAGCAGGCCATGGCGGCGAGCGGCGCGCGCGCGATCGTCGTGCTGGAGGGGCGCGACACCGCGGGCAAGGACGGGACGATCAAGCGCGTGACCGAACATCTGTCGGTGCGCAACACCCGCGTCGTCGCGCTGCCCAAGCCGAGCGACCGCGAGCGGTCGCAATGGTATTTCCAGCGCTACGTCGCGCATCTGCCCGCGGCGGGCGAGCTCGTGATCTTCAACCGCAGCTGGTACAATCGCGCGGGCGTGGAGGTGGTGAACGGCTTCTCGACGCCGGCGGAGCAGGCGCGGTTCCTGGCGGATGTGCCGGGGTTCGAAGCGATGCTGGTCGAGAGCGGGATCGCGCTGGTCAAGCTGTGGCTCGACATCTCGAAGGAGGAGCAGGCGGAGCGGCTGGAGCGGAGGCGCACCGACCCGCTGAAAGCGCTGAAGGTCTCCGCACTGGACGCGGTCGCGCAGGACAAGTGGGACGATTACACCGCCGCGCGCGACGCCATGCTGACGCGCACGCACATCCCGCTCGCCCCCTGGATCTGCGTGCGCGCCGACAACAAGAAGCGCGCCCGGCGGAACGTGATCCGCCATCTGCTGCGCACGCTCGCCCCAGCGGAGGTGGCGGCGGAGGTGAAGGCGCCAAAGCCCGAGGTGCTGTTCCCGTTCGAGATGGCGGCGCTGGAGGACGGGCGCCTGGCGCGCTAGCGGACGTCGCGTCGCCCGCGCGTCGGTCGGTTTGATGCCTACAGGACGTGGCTGCTCCGGCGGGCGTCAGTCGCAGGTCGGCGCGAGGGCGGCCAGGATCTTCTGCCCGCGTTCGAGCGCAGACGTCAGCTGGCCGGGGCGCAGCCCGTGGCGGTTGAGCAGCGCGAGCACGTCCGGCTTGGACGGCTGCGGCTTCAGCCGCATCAAGCCCACCATGTCCATCGACACCTGCCCGTCCGCGCTGTCGTTCAGGTTCCCGATGATGCAGGTGCATGACGCGATCGGCGCGTTGACGGCGCAGTCCCTGACGAAGGCATCGACATGGGCCTGCGGCACGCGCGTGGACAGGCTCGCGTCCTGCGCCGCCGCCGGCATCGCCAATCCGATGGCGAGCGCGAGCACTCCACCCTGCATGGCCATCGTCATTTCATCTCCCCATCACGTCGAAGCGAGGTCAGTCGCCCGTCACCCTGGCCGGTCCCAGATCCCCCTGCCCCAGGGTCGCGCTCGCCATGGCCAGCATCGCGTCCAGGCTCTTCTTCGCCTTGAGCCGCAGGTCCTCCTCGATCTCGATCCGCGGTTCCAGGTCGCGCAGCGCGACGTACAGCTTCTCCATCGTGTTCAGCGCCATGTACGGGCAGATGTTGCAATTGCAGTTTCCGTCCGCGCCCGGCGCGCCGATGAAGGTCTTGCCGGGCAGCGCCTTCTCCATCTGATGGATGATATGCGGTTCGGTGGCGACGATCAGCGTGTCCGCCGTCATCGCCTGCGCGTATTCCAGGATGCCGCGGGTCGACCCGACATAATCGGCATGGTCGAGGATGATCGCGGGGCATTCCGGATGCGCCGCGATCGGGGCAGCGGGGTACTGCGCCCTCAGCTTCAGCAGCTCCGTCTCGCTGAACGCCTCGTGCACGATGCATACGCCCGGCCACAGGATCAGGTCCCGCCCCGTCTTGCGCGCGAGATAGCCGCCGAGGTTGCGGTCGGGGCCGAAGATGATCGGCTGGTCCTTCGGAATCTGCGACAGGATCTTCTCCGCCGAGGAGCTGGTGACGATGACGTCGCTCAGCGCCTTCACCGCGGCGGAACAGTTGATGTACGTCAGCGCGATCGCATCCGGGTGCTGCGCGCGGAACGCGGCGAACTGCTCGGGCGGGCAGCTGTCCTCCAGAGAGCAGCCGGCGTCCATGTCGGGCAGGACCACCGTCTTGTGCGGCGAGAGGATCTTCGCCGTTTCCGCCATGAAGCGGACGCCGCAGAAGGCGATGACGTCCGCATCCGTTTCCGCCGCCTTGCGACTGAGGTCCAGGCTGTCGCCGACGAAGTCCGCGAGGTCCTGCAACTCGGGCTTCTGATAGTAATGCGCCAGGATCACGGCATTGCGCTCCTTGCGGAGGCGGTCGATCTCGGCGCGCAGGTCGAGGCCCTTGAGGTTCAGCGGCTGTTCCATGCGCCGCAGATGGCCCGGCGGGGCGCCGGGATCAAGGCGCCAGCATCGGCGGCGCGCGGGATCAGCCGCCCTACCCGGCCCTCGGCGCCGTCGCCCAGGGGGGTGGCGGGTAGGCGTCGGGTGCAACCGCTGCGCCCGGCGACCCGGCGGCGACCGCGCGATAGAGGGCGAGCCCCGCCGCCGAGCGCGGCAGCAGCTCGATCGCGAGCTGCATCGCCGCCAGCGTCGCCAGTCCCGCCAGCCATGCCGGGTGGGTACCGTACCGGCGGCGATCCGCGATCATGCCCGCCAGCGGAAACAGGATGACGACGGCGAACACCGACAGCCCGACCCACGGCATCACCAGCGGCACCGGAACCATCCGCCCGATCGCGGGGCCGGTCAGCACCGCCATCGCGCACACCATCAGCCGGCTATGCCACGCGGTGCGCCGACGCAGCACGATCGCCGCCGCGACCAGCCCGCCGAACACGAGCACCGCGAGAAGGTCCATGAACAGGAAATAGGCGGGGGTGAAGAAGAACGGCACCGCCCCGCGCCGGACCATCCCCACCGTGACGTAGACGCCGACGACGACCATCACGATCGCCCAGCCCGCACCGATCCAGCCGAGCCGCCGGTGCAGCGCGATCGATGTCGGCCCGGCCGCCCCGACCCCCAGCAGCGTCTGCGCCAGGTACAATCCGACCCATCCCATGAACAGCATCGCATGGACGTGGAGCCGCGCCGGCGACTCGGTGAAGCTGGACCGTCCCATCAGCCATTGCAGCGAGAAGCCGGCGACGATGGTGAAGGCCATCGCGATCGCCAGGCCGACAAAGAGCCGCCGTTCCGCCGAAAAAGCGCGCACCCGCGCGCCCGTCATCGCCCGTGTCGCCATTGCAAGCCCCCCTTGCCCATCGACCAGGCGACCACGATACGCCCGATCGGCGCCGCGGACAAACACCTGTGTTGGTCAGGCGGCGACCCACACCGCGCCGTCGCGGCGCACGCGGCCGCGGCGTTCGAGGTCGATCAGGTGCGCCAGCACCGATCGTTCCGCCGCGGGAAGCAGCCGGGGATCGAGGCCGACGTACATCTTCTCCACCATCGCGGCGATGCCGCGCGGCACATCGGCGAGGAGGCGCAGGATCTGCCCCTCGCGCTGCCTGCGATGGCCGAGGAGCCCGCGCACCAGCCGCTGCGGCCGCTCCACCGCCTCGCCGTGCCCAGGGTAGTAGACGCGATCCTCGCGCGCGAGCAGCTTCTCCAGGCTCGCCATGTAGTCGCCCATGTCGCCGTCGGGCGGCGAGACGATGCTGGTGGACCAGCCCATCACATGATCGCCGGAGAACAGCGCCCCCGTTTCCGGCAGCGCGAAGGCCAGGTGGTTGCCGGTGTGGCCGGGCGTGGCGATCGCCGCCAGCGTCCAGCCCTCCCCCGCCACGGTGTCGCCCTCGATCAGCACGCGGTCCGGCGAATAGTCGGTGTCGAAGGCGGCGTCGGCACGCGGGCCGTCGTCGGCGAGGAAGACGGGCGCGGCGCCGACGATCGGCGCGCCGGTCGCCGCCTGCAACGCCCGCGTGCCGGGCGAATGGTCGCGATGGTGATGCGTCACGACGATCGCCGTCACCGGCCGCCCGGCGATGGCGCGCAGCAGCGCCTGGTGATGCGCCGCATCGGCGGGGCCGGGATCGATCACGGCGAGGTCGGCGGTGCCGACCAGATGGGTCTGCGTGCCGGTGTAGGTGAAGGGCGACGGATTGGGCGCCAGCACGCGCGCGACCAGGGGCTCCAGCACGATCACCTGACCGGTCGGCGGTGGCGGCGGCGCGGGCGTCTCGTCCATCCCCCCGCCATGCCGGGCGCGCCGCACCGGCGCAAGCGCCGCGCGGCCCCGCCGCTCAGTCGTGCCCGATGTCGTGCAGCTCGCGGCGCACCTCGTCCATCGCCTCGTCCAGCTCGCGCAGGGCCTCGGCGCGATCCTCGTCGGGAATGGCGTGGTTGGCGGCCATGGCGCGGCGGGTCTCGCGCAGGCTGGCGAGCGCGGTCGCCATGCCGCTCTGCCCCGCGCGCAGCCCGGCCACGCGCGCGCGCTCGCCGGCGATGCGCGCGCGGTCGGCGGCGAGCCGCGCGCTGGCCCCGGCACGGGCGGCGGCGCGGGCATGCGCCTCGATCCTGTCGGTGCAGATCACCGTGACCGAACGCGCGCCGTCGCGACGCTCCACGACGAAGGCGGAGCCGCGCTCGCCCTTGCCGCAGTTCCGCTCGGCCACCACCGGCGGCTCGGGGGGCATCGGCACGGCGGGAACGGCGGGCGGCAAGGCGGGCATCGCGCCGCGGTAACCGTCGCGGTCGGCGACGTCGGCGGGCGGGGCCGGAGGCGCCGGCGGCGCGGGGAGCGGATGCGCGGCGAGATAGGCGTCCGCGGCCTCGCCCTCGTAGGTCTCGGTGCGGCCGTCGCGGTTCACCGTCACCCGCGTCTTCCCCTGGGCGCCGGCGGCGGGGGTGGCGACGGCGGCGGTTGCCGGGTGGATCGCGGCGACCGGATCGATCGCGGCGATCTCCACCCCCGTCGCCTTCTCCACCCGCGCGCGCACGCGCTCCGCGGCCTGGGTGCCCGACGCGGTGAGCGCCAACGCACTGACCGTCAGCCCCATCGCGCCCGCGGCGCCCGCCACCATGCGCGTCCGCGACGCGCGCCCGCGTGCCAGCATCCTCAGTCTCCCTTTCAGGTCCTTGATCGTGTGCAGGTGGCACGCCGGGGTCAGCGCGCGGCCGTGCGCCGCCTTGACGATCGCGCAGCCATAGGCGTGGCGCGCGCCCGGCCCCAGCCGCGCCATGACGCCGGCGTCGTTCGCCATCTCCTGATCCGCGCGAAAGGCGCGATAGGCGATCCACGCCACCGGATTGAACCAATGCAGCGCCAACACCGCCAGCGCGATCCAGTTCGCGATCAGGTCCCCGCGGGCGTGGTGGCCCAGCTCGTGCGCCAGCGCCAGATCGCGCTCGTCGGCGTCGTAGCGGGCGGCGAAATCGGGCGGGAAGGCGACGACGCGGTGGACGATGCCGAACGCCAGCGGCCCGGTCGCCCCCGCGCTCTCGACGATGGCGACCCGTCCCTGCCGGTCGAGCGGGACCGCCCGCGCCATCAGTGCGATGCGGAAGCGGACGTAGCGGGCGAGCTGCCACGCGAGGAACAGCATCGCCCCGGCGATCCACGTGCCGGCGAGCACGAGCGGCAGGAGGTCGGGCCAGCCGGGCTGCTCCACCATGGCGATGGCGGCGTCGGTGGCCGGCGCGCCGGCGGCCGGGGTAGCGATGTCACTCAGCGGTGCGATCATCACCGCGCTCGCCTGCCGGCCGATCTCCGCGATGGGAGCGGTGGCCGCGGCGTGCCACTCCTGCGGCAGGGGCGGCATGAGCAGGCGCAATACCGGGATGGCCCACAGCGCATAGGCCAGCTCCGCGCCGAACGCGCGCCGCACGGGACCGCGCATTGCCAGCACCGCCAGCATCAGCGCGGCGGAGGCGGCGAGCGCCTCGGCGATCCAGCAGATCATTGTTTCAGCGCCTTCAGCAGCGCCTCGATCTCGGCGATATCGGCCGCGCTGATCTCGTCCCGCTCGGCCAGGTGCGCGACGAGCGGTGTCAGCTTGCCGCCGAACAGCCGGTCGATCAGCCGGCGCGACTCGCCCGCGACATATTCCTCGCGCGCGACGGCGGGGCGATAGAGATAGCGACGCCCGTCGACCTCATGCGCGACCGCGCGCTTGGTGAGGAGACGGCCGAGCAGCGTCTTGACGGTCGCCGCGGTCCAGGCGCGGTCGGGATCGACCCGTTCGGCCACGTCCTGCGCGGTGAGCGGCGAATCCTGCCACAGCACCTCCATCACCGCGTGCTCGGCCTCGCTGATCCGTTCCGGCTTTGCGTTTTCCGCCACGACTCGCTCCTGATCCGACTACGCCTGTAGTCACATCGTTTACGGCCGTAGTCAAGCGCTCAGCGGATGCGCGAAAGGTTCTCCGCCACGTCGTAGGCGAACCACAACACGCCGCCCGCCCAAAGCAGCGCGGCGTAGCGATTGCGGAAGAGGCGCGAGAACAGCATGGTCGCGGCATAACCCGGCGCGTCTTAACCCGGCGTTGACGCCGCGGTGCCACGGGGCGCAGGGTTGTGCCCATGCTGCTCCTCGCCCTCGCACTGCAGGCGGTCGCTCCGCCGCCCTCTACCGGGTCCGCGCCCGAGCGGTTCTCCATCCTCGTCCCGGTCAAGAGCCAGCCGTGCACGCGCACGCGTGCCGCGGACGAGATCGTCGTGTGCGCCGATCCGCTGCCCGAACAGGCGCTGCCGCTGCCGGCGGAGGCGGTGTCGCCCTTCCCCACTGCGGTGAACCCGCGGGCGGACGGCGTCGGCGCGCTGAACGCGGAGGCGACGCCGTGCGCCGCGAGCGTCGGCGGATGCCAGGCGGGGATCGACGTGTTCGGCATGGGCACCGCGCTGATCCGCGGCGTGCAGAAGCTGGTCGCGCCGAACAGCTGCTGCGAGGAGGCGGGGGAGGCCACCAACCCCTTCCTGCTGGTGCGCGACGTGGCCAAAGGGGCGAAGAGCCTGGGCAAGCGCAAGCCGGCAGCGGGCGAGCGGGTCGCGATCGACCTGTCGGAGCCGGTCACGAGCGGGCGGGTCGCTCCCTAGCCGTTCGCGGGCGACCTCGGCTGCCCCGTCACCCCAAGATATGCATCCACAACGGCTCGCCGGTCAGGCTCTGCGAGCCGCGCAACCGTTCCAGCGCCTGCGCCACGCAGCGCTCCGGCCCCTCGTGCGTGACGATCGCCACCAGCACGCTGCCGTCGGCGGTCGCGCCGCGCTGGATCAGGCTCTCGATCGAGACGCCGGCGTCGCGCATCGCCGCCGCGATCTCGGCCAGCACGCCGACCCGGTCGGCCACGGCGAAGCGCAGGTAGGCACGCCCGCGGCGATCGCTGCCGTCCGCCTCGCCCGCGTCCGCCAGCGCCGCGGCGGGCATGGCGAAGGGCGGCCCCGCCTCCCCGCGCGCGATATCGATCAGGTCCGCCACCACCGCGCTGGCGGTCGGGCCCTCGCCTGCGCCCGGCCCCTGGAACAGCAGGCGGCCGACGAAATTGCCCTCGGCCACCACCGCGTTCGTCGCGCCGGTGACGTGCGCCAGCGGATGGTCCTGCGGTACCAGATGCGCGTGGACGCGCTGGAACAGGCCGTGCGCCCCCGCCTCCGCCACGCCGACCAGCCGCACGCGATAGCCCAGCGCCGCCGCCTCCGCGATGTCGGCGGCGAGGATGTGGCGGATACCGCCGATGCCGACGCGATCGAAGGCAGGCTTCGTGCCGAACGAAAGGCTGGCAAGGATGGCCAGCTTGTGCGCGGCATCCACCCCGTCGATGTCGAAGGACGGATCCGCCTCGGCGAAGCCCAGCGCCTGCGCCTCGGCCAGCACGTCGGCGAAGTCGCGCTTCTCCGCCTCCATCTTGCTGAGGATGAAGTTGCAGGTGCCGTTGAGGATGCCGGTCACGCGCGCCAGCTCGTTCGCCGCCGCCCCCTCGCGCAGGCCCTTGATGACGGGGATGCCCCCGGCGACCGCCGCCTCGAACTTCAGCGGCACGCCCGCCGCCTCCGCCGCCTCGGCCAGCTCCAGCCCGTGATGCGCCAGCATCGCCTTGTTGGCGGTGACGAAGCCTTTCCCCGCGGCCAGCGTGGCGCGCGCCAGCGCCAGTGCGGGGCCATCCGAACCGCCGACCAGTTCGACCACCACGTCCACCTCTGCCTCGGCCAGCCGGGTGGTGTCGTCGATCCACGCGAAGCGCCCCAGGTCGACGCCGCGGTCCTTCGTGCGGTCGCGCGCGGTGACGGCGACCACCTCGATCGGCCGACCGGCGCGCCTGGCGATCAGCTCGCGATTCGTGTCCAGTACGCGGATCACTCCTGCGCCCACCGTCCCCAACCCCGCCAGCGCGATGCGCAGTGCCCGTGAACCCGTCCCGCCCATTCCTGCCTCCTCGTTCGCCGGGCTGGCTAGGCTTCCGCTGTCGCGGAGTCGAGACACCGCACGATTGCACAAAACGCAATCTGCAACCGATTACATTGCACTTGCGATCGCAATTGCTGCGATGCACAAGGATCGGGCCTTTCAGGCATCCTCTCCTAAAAACTTCCCGGGTCGGCTCTGCCGGCCCTTTTTTTTGGCCCGGCTTTGCTCTACGGCGAGCGCCATAAGAAAAGATACGTTCGCGGGACAGGATGCGCCGGTCGACCCGGCAGCGGCAGGGGGCAGGCGACGGGAGCAGTCGCCGCCCCCCGCATCAGGCCCTTGGACAGAAGGACCGGCCACCCGCCCTCGCACAGCCCCTGTTTCAGCGCGCCGCGCCGTGCCATGCAGACGCGCATGACGGCCAGACCTCTCGAACTCACGCTTCGCGGCATCCTGCTGGGCGGCGCCATCACGCTCGTCTTCACCGCGGCCAACGTCTATCTCGGCCTGAAGATCGGGCTGACCTTCGCCACGTCGATCCCCGCCGCGGTCATCTCCATGGCGGTGCTGCGCGCGTTCCGCGATTCGTCGATCCTCGAGAACAACATCGTGCAGACCGTGGCGAGCGCCGCAGGCACGCTGGCGGCGATCATCTTCGTGCTGCCCGGGCTGGTGATGGTCGGTTACTGGCGGGGCTTCCCCTTCGTCACCACGGCGGCGATCACCGCCCTGGGCGGGATCCTGGGCGTCATGTTCTCCGTGCCGCTGCGCCGCGCCTTGGTGGTGGACGGCACGCTGCCCTTTCCGGAAGGGCGCGCGGCGGCGGAGGTCCTGAAGATCGGCGAGGAGAGCCGGCACGGCGGCGCGCAGAGCGCCAAGGGCCTGCGCGCGATCCTGGCCAGCACCGCCGCCTCCGCCGCCTTCGCGCTGCTGACGCAGACGCGCCTCGCCGCGGCGGAGGCGGCGGCGTTCTTCCGCGTGGGACCGGGCGCGACCGGGGTGATCGGCGGCCTGTCCTTCGCGCTGCTCGGCGCCGGGCACCTGATCGGCCTGTCGGCGGGCATGGCGATCCTGCTGGGCATCGCGATCGGCTGGTGGATCGTGCTGCCGGTCCTCACCGCAGCCGCGCCGCAGACGGGCGACGTCGCCGCTTGGGCGCAGGGCGTCTTCCGCGACGACGTGCGCTTCTTCGGCGCGGGCGTGATCGGCATCGCCGCCATCTACACGCTGCTGCGGATCGCCGGCCCGGTGGTGCGCGGGCTGAACGCCTCGCTCGCCGCCTCGCGCGTGGCACGCGGCGACGCGCTGGCGCTGGAGGAGCGCGACCTGCCCGTCGCGGCGGTGGCGGGCGGCAGCCTGGCCGCGCTGGTGCCGATCGCGTTCCTGCTCCACGCCGTGCTGGCGGGCGGCCCGCTGGCGGGCAGCGCGCTGCTGCTGGTGGCCGCCAGCCTGCTCTTCGTCGCCGTCATCGGCCTGGTGATCGCGGCGGTGTGCGGCTACATGGCCGGGCTGATCGGGGCGTCCAACTCACCGGTGTCGGGCATCGGCATCCTCGCCGTCATCGCCGCGTCGCTGATGCTGGTGGGCTGGTTCGGTCGCGGGGGCGAGGCGGGGCAGACCGAGGCGCTGGTCGCCTACGCGCTGATCGTGACCGGCATCGTCTTCGGGATCGCCACCATCTCGAACGACAATCTGCAGGATCTGAAGACCGGCCAGCTGGTGGGCGCGACGCCGTGGAAGCAGCAGGTGGCGCTGGTGATCGGCGTCTGCTTCGGCGCGATGGTCGTGCCGCCGGTGCTCCAGCTGCTCTACATGTCCTTCGGCTTCGCCGGAATGCCGAACGCGGGCGCGAACGCGCTGCCCGCGCCGCAGGCCGCGCTGATCTCCGCGCTGGCGCGCGGGGTGCTGGGCGGCGACCTCAACTGGGCGATGATCGGCTGGGGCGCGGCGACGGGCGCGGGCGTGATCGTGCTGGACGAGGTACTGGGCCGTTTGGGGCGGATGCGGTTGCCGCCGCTCGGCGTGGGGCTCGGCATCTACCTGCCGATGGGGGCGACGCTGACCGTTGTGGTCGGCACGATCGTCGGCCACCTGTACGAGCGCTGGGCCGCGCGCACGCCCGATCCCGAAGCGGCGAGCCGGCTGGGCGTGCTGACCGCCACGGGCATGATCGTGGGCGAGAGCCTGTGGAACGTCCTGTTCGCCGGCATCGTCTACGAGAGCGGGAGCGACTCGCCGCTGGCGCTGGTCGACGGATTCGAGACGCCGGCACTGGTCGTCGGCCTCGCCGTCTACGTCGCGCTGGCGTGGTGGCTGTACCGACGGACGCGGCGCGCGGCGTCGGACTGACATTGCCGCCCGCCCGTCACATCGCCCGCAGCATCTCCGCGATCTCAACAAAGGCGAATCCTACCGAGCTGTCCGCGATCCCGTACGGCATGAACAGCCGGTCGCCGTGGCGCATCGCACCGCAGGAATAGACCACGTTGGGCACGTAGCCTTCGCGGTCCTGGTCGGCCGCCGCCAGGATCGGCTCGCGCGTGCGTCCCAGCACCTTCGACGGATCGTCCTTGTCGAGCAGCGCGGCACCGATCGAGTATTTGCGCATCGCGCCGACGCCGTGGGTCAGCAGCAGCCAGCCCTCGTCGATCTCGATCGGCGGGCCGCAATTGCCGATCTGCACGAACTCCCACGGAAACTCGGGCG
This sequence comes from Sphingomonas corticis, assembly GCF_012035195.1. Taxonomy (GTDB): domain Bacteria; phylum Pseudomonadota; class Alphaproteobacteria; order Sphingomonadales; family Sphingomonadaceae; genus Sphingomonas; species Sphingomonas corticis. The sequence goes on along the minus strand of NZ_JAAVJH010000005.1, from coordinate 119,628 downwards.
CCAGGATCTGCGTCCCCTCGTCCCAATGATTCAGCCGGTCGCTCTTCAGCAGGTACAGCGTCTCGCCGTCCTGCCGGCCAATCGACATGTACTGGCCGTCGACCTTGCGCGGGAACAGCGCGATTCCCTTGTTGCGGCTGGCGCTGCCCGTCATCGGCACCAGATCGAACGCGCGGAAATCCTTGGTGCGCAGCAGTTCCGACTGGATCGTATCGCCATTGTAGGCGGTATAGGTGCCCAGCCACTCCAGCTCGTCGTCGTCGTGCCGGAACTGCACCAGACGCAGGTCTTCCAGTCCCTTCGACTGCGCCTGCGTGATCGGGAAGATGACGGTCCCCGACAGCGTGCTGTCGCGGTGGCGATAGACGGTGACGGGGCCGACCGGCGCCTCGTCCTCGCCGGTTCCGACCGTGTCGGCGGCGGTGGCGAACGGCGGCTCGGGCGCCAGCTTCAGCTCGTTGGCCGAGGTGATGATGCCCTCGCGGAACGCGACGGAGGAGATGTGCCCCTCTCCTACCGAGCGCAGCGACATCAGGATGCGCTGCGATCCCTCCGGCATGCCCGACTGGTCGAAGTGCGGCACTGCACTCGGGTTCATCAGCGCGGCCGCGGCGTAGCTGTACTCGTGGCAGAAATAGGCGCCGATCAGCTGGCGCTTCTCGTCGCCGATCGCGTCGCCGTCCAGCCCGTGCGCCGCCGCGATCTCGTCGTAGCGGGTCATGAAGACGCGCCGCGTCTGCCAATGGCGGGCCTCGAAATCCTTGAGAACGAGGTCCAGCTGATCGCGCGCCTGCTCGCGCGTCATCTGGAGCACCTCGTTGATGAGGCGCTCCGACCGGCTGATCCCGTTCGCCTGGCTGACCCATCCGATGTGGAACGGGCGCACCACGACGCGCGAAGGGTCCGCGTGCAGCCGCAGCGGGTGGTTGAACAGTTCCAAGGAAGGCCCCGCGCTTGTTCGTCCCGAGGCGTCGCGGCGGCGGACCCGATCAGCCCGCCCGACGACGCGGGTCCGCCCCTGCCACTTTTCCTACGCGATGCGAAAGCCCCGAAATCGCGCACGAGGCCATTTGGAGCGCCAGGATCGATTCGGCGCCCTGGTTGCGGTTCAACCCGCCGGGCATCAGCCCGTCGAAACAGCCGCCGTCGCGCTGCGTCGCCAAAGGCAGGTCCAGGTCGTTGGCGCCGAGGAACCACTGATAGGCACGGTTCGCCTCCGCCACCCAGCGGTCGTCCCCCGTCGCGTCATAGGCCGCGGCGCAGGCATCCACCGTCGCCACCGCCTCCAGCGGCTGCTGGTCGAACGGCAGCGGCTCGGCGTAGACGCGGCCGAAGCTCTCCGATCCCACCGCGCGGAAATGGCCCTGCGGCGCCGTCTGCTTCTCCATGATCCACTCCAGCGTGGAGAGGCCGCAGGCGATCAGGTCGTCGCGGTTCAGCGCCAGCCCCGCGCGCAGAAGCCCCTCGGGCAGGCGCGCATTGTCATAGGCCAGCACGATCTCGAACCAGCCCCATTCCGGCCGCCGGGCCGCGTCGAGCAGCGCAAGATGCTCATCGGGGAAGCGCTTCAGTATCTCCGTCGCCAGCCGGTGGCCGGGGGAGGATTGCAGCATCGCCGCCGCGCCCAGCATGGCGAACGCCTGTGCGCGCGGCGATCCGAGGTCGAGCGCCAGGCTGGCGGTCGAATCGAACATCGCCGTCGCCCAGTCGCGATGCTTCGCCTCGTGCGCATCGCGCGCGACGACGCCCAGCGCCCAGATGGTGCGGCCGTTCGAATCCTCCGATCCCTCGTCCTCGCACCACGTGCGGTCGAAGTTCATGAAGTTGCGGAAGCGGCGCTTTTCCGGATTCCAGGCGTATTGAATGAACGAGGCGTAGATCGTCGTCCACTTGTCGCGCACCGTCGGATCGAGATCGGGCATCGCCGTCATCAACATCAGCGCGCGGGCGTTGTCGTCGATGCAATAGCCGTGGCGGCGGTCCGGCACGGAATAGATCGCGTGCTGGAGCATCCCCGTGCTGTCGCTCATCCGCTCGACGGCGGCGATGTCGGGCGGCAGGACCTTGTCGGCGGCGGCGGGGCTGGCGATACGGCGCGGTCGTGCCGCGACCGCGGCGACGACCTCCTCCATCGCCTCCTCGGCGACGCGCGGCCAGATCATCGTGCGCCCGCGGGCGTAGGCGCGCTCCGACAGGCGGGAAATGTTGCGATCGCTGCCGAGCAGGTCGTTGATCTCTCGCGCGAACGCCTCCGCGTCGCGGAAGTCGACCAGTACGCCGTGTCCGTCCGCCAGGATCTCTGTCGCATGGACGTAGGGGGTGGAGATCACCGCCTTGCCGACGCCGACGGCGTAGCTCAGCGTGCCGCTCGTGATCTGTGCGGGGTTCAGGTAGGGCGTGGCGTAGATGTCCGCCGCCTGCAGATAGTCGATCAGGTCGTCGTGATCGACGAAGGCGTCGATGAATGCGACGTTGTCGCCGACGCCGAGATCGGCCGCCTTCGCCTTCAGCCCGTCGCGATACTTCTCGCCCTCGTGCGCGACGAGGTTGGGATGCGTCGCGCCCAGCACGACGTACATCGCGTCGGGATGCTTCGCGACCACCGCGGGCATCGCCTGGATGATCGTCTCGATGCCCTTGCCCGGCGCCAGCAGACCGAAGGTGAGGATGACGCGACGCCCGGTCCAGCCGAAGCGGCCCTTGAACAGATCGGGATGCGCGAACGGTCGGTCGGGCACGCCGTGCGGGATGACGGCGACCGACTTGGGCGAGACGCCGTAGGTGCGCAGCAGGATGTCTCGTCCGCGCTCGGCCATCACGATCACCCGGCCGGCGCGACGCAACAGGCCTTCCAGTACCGATCGCTCCTGCGGACTGGGCTTCTCCAGCACGGTGTGGAGGGTGACGATCAGCGGCAGGCCGGCACGGTCGATCAGCGCCAGGACGTGCGCGCCCGCCTCCCCGCCGAAGATGCCATATTCGTGCTGCACCCACAGCGCCTGCGCACCGCTGTCCGCGATGGCGCGTCCGGCCTCGACATAGGCGGCGCGGTCATGCTGGTCGACGGCGGCGACCACCGCGGCGGGATAGTCGTAGCGGCCGGGATGGTCGTCCATCGCGTAGACATCGACCTGCATGTCCGGAAAACGGGTGCGCAGCGCCTGGTACGTATCGGTCGTGAAGGTGGCGATGCCGCACTTGCGGGGAAGGAAGTTCCCCAGCAATGCGATGTGCTTGACGCCATCCGTCGTAACCGTGGTGCTCATCCCGTCGCCTTCGCTGGTGCAGCGCGGAATGCACTTCCGGCTGTCTTCCAAAGGAAAACCGATGGCCTATCGAAAGGTTGCGTTCATGTTGCAGTGCGGTAGCGCAGAACGCCTGATGTCGATCAACCCCGCCCGCGGTACGGCGCGACCCCTTGGTCGGGCAGCCACACCCCCGCTGGCGGCGCACCCGATTGCCAGAACACGTCGATCGGCATCCCGCCGCGCGGATACCAATATCCGCCGATCCTGAGCCAGGTCGGTGCCATCTCCCGGAACAGGCGCTCGCCGATGCCGACGGTGCAATCCTCGTGGAACGCTTGATGGTTGCGGAAGGAGCCGAGGAACAGCTTCAGCGACTTGGATTCGACGATACTGGCGTCGGGCACGTAGTCGATGACCAGGTGCGCGAAATCCGGCTGGCCCGTCACCGGGCAGAGCGAGGTGAACTCGGGCTGGGTAAACCGGACGAGATAGGGGTGGCCGGGCCGCGGATTGGGCACGTAATCGAGCACCGCCTGCTCGGGAGAGGCGGGAAGCGTGCTCGTCTGGCCGAGGTGCTTGGGTGTCATGCCGGCGCAAATAGGCGGTCGGACGGCCGCGCGAAAGGCATGACGCGTCCTGCCCCGCCCGCTATGCCGCGGGAATGGAGCCCCTCGTCACCCCCGCCTGGCTGGCCGGCGAGATCGGCGCGCGCGACCTGCGCGTCGCCGACGCCAGCCTGCACGCAAACTTCCCCGGCGACGCCCCGCGCGACGCGCGCTCCGAGTTCGAGGCGGGGCATATTCCCGGCGCCGTGTTCCTGGACCTCGCCGCCTTCGCCGACTCCGCCTCCCCGCTCCCGTCGATGCTGCCCGGCGCAGCGCAATTCGCCAGCCGCATGGCGAAGCTGGGATTGGGCGACGGCACGCGCATCGTCCTCTACGACGACGCGCCCCATCACACGGCGGCGCGCGCCTGGGTGATGCTGCGCGCCTTCGGCTTCGCCGAGGTCGCGATCCTCGACGGCGGGCTGCCGCGCTGGCGGGCGGAGGGGCGCCCGCTGGAGCGCGGCCCCGCCGCGCCCTCCCCCCGCCATGCGACGCCGCGTACGGCGGGAGCGGGCATCGTGGACCAGGCCGCGGTCGCGCACCGCCTGACCGCGGGGGAGCAGGTGATCGACGCCCGATCGACCGCGCGCTTCACCGGTGCGGAGGCCGATCCCCGCCCCGAAGTGGCGCCGGGCCACATCCCCGGCTCGCGCAACCTGCCCTACACGCGGCTGTTCGACGCGGACGGCAACTGGAAGCGGGGCGAGGCGCTGGCCGCCGCCTTCGCCGAGGCAGGGGTGGACACGAGCCGGCCGATGACGATGACGTGCGGCTCGGGCATCACGGCGAGCGTCCTGGCGTTCGGCGCACACCTGCTCGGCCACGAGGCCGCGGTCTACGACGGCAGCTGGAGCGAGTGGGGCGCGGACCCCGCCACGCCCAAGGCGACGGGGAACGCATGACGGACGAACCCAGCCCCGCGACCAAGGTCGTCGCCGCGGGCCGCCGCCGCGAATGGACCGGCGGGATCGTCAACACCCCGGTGTGGCGCGCGAGCACGATCCTGTACGACGACGTTGCGCAGTTGCGCGCGGCGGCCGGCCGCGACACGCACCACCGCCTGTTCTACGGACGCCGCGGCACGCCGACGCAGTGGAGCCTGGCGGACGCGCTGACCGAACTGGAGCCTGGCGCGGAGGGGACGTTCCTCTATCCCTCCGGCGTGGCGGCGATCGCGGCGACCCTGCTCGCGATCCTCTCGCCGGGGGACGAGCTGCTGCTGCCCGACAGCGCCTATGATCCCACCCGCTCGCTGGCCACGGGACTGCTGAAGCGGATGGGCATCACTACCCGCTTCTACGACCCGATGATCGGCGGCGGCATCGCCGCGCTGATCGGCGAGCGCACGCGCGCGATCTTTCTCGAGAGCCCCGGCAGCCTGACGTTCGAGGTGCAGGACGTGCCCGCCATCGTCGCCGCGGCGAAGGCGCGCGGGGTGGCGACGGTGCTGGACAATACCTGGGCGACGCCGCTGCTGTTTCCCGCCATGGCGCACGGGATCGACTATGCGGTGCTGGCGGGCACGAAATACGTGGTCGGCCATTCCGACGTGATGCTGGGTGCGGTCACGGCCGCGCCGGGCCGCTTCGCCCGCCTGCGCGACACCAGCTTCCAGCTGGGGCAGGTGGTCAGTCCCGACGACGCCTGGCTCGGCAGCCGAGGCCTGCGCACCATGGCGCTGCGGCTGAAGCAGCACGGCGCGGCCGCGCTGGAGATCGCGCGATGGCTGGAGACGCGGGACGAGGTGGCGCAGGTGCTTCACCCAGGGCTTCCCTCCTGCCCGGGCCATGAGGTGTGGCGGCGCGATTTCCGCGGCAGTTCGGGCCTGTTCTCCTTCGTGCTGGACGGCGGGGACGAGGCGTCGCGAGCCGCGCTGATCGACGCGCTCCACCATTTCGGGATCGGCTACAGTTGGGGCGGGTTCGAGAGCCTGGCGCTGCCGGTCGACCCGGCGCGCTACCGCACCGTCACCACGCCTGATTTCGCCGGGCCGCTGGTGCGCTTGCAGATCGGGCTGGAAGAGCCGGCGGACCTGATCGCCGACCTGGAGCGCGGGCTGGCGGCGTTCCGCGCGGCGCGCGATCGAGGCTGACGCGCCGCCGTCGACGGTGAAGGACGGCGGCCTAGGACTGGCCTCGCCCGATCAGCTTCGCCGGGCCGGACCGAGGGGCGCGGCCCGGTTGCGCCGCTTACGGCGTCGGCGTCGCCGCGGCGGCGGGGGCCGCGGACCCGGCGACCGCGCGGGCGCCCTGGCCGTCGCCCTCGGGAGCGGCGACGATATCGCGGGTGGTCTGCCCCTTCTCGATCACGTTGGTCTGCGGGTCGCCCGCCTGCGAGCGGATGCCGGGCGCCACCGCGCCCGTACCGCCGGCCTGGTCCACCACCGCCGTCTCGCTCGCGCTGCGCGGCGCGGCGCCGAACAGGGCGTCGAGCGCCTGCGCCTGCGGGTTGGCGCCCTGCGTGCGCGCGGCGCCCGGCTGCGGCGGCACCAGCGCGAAATCGGGCGGGATCACCAGCGGCGCCTGACGCGCGACGGCGAACTCGTCCGGCCGGGCGCGGTCGAACCCGCTCTTGCCGCAACCCGATACCAGCATCGCACCCGCGACCGCGGCGACGACAGCGAACTTACGCATGGACATTCTCCGAACCATCGGCGGGCTTCTCTCTTATCAGCAGCGCGCGTGCCAGCAGAATCAGCACGCCGATCGTGATCGCGGCATCGGCCACGTTGAAGACGAGGAACGGGCGCCACTCGCCGAAGTGCAGGTCGGCGAAATCGACGACATAGCCGAAGCGGATGCGGTCGACGATGTTGCCGAGCGCGCCGCCGAGCACGAGGCCCAGCGCGGCGCGATCCCCCGCCTTGGGCTCGCGCGTCATCCACACCGCCACGCCCGCCGCGATCGCGCCGGTGAAGGCCACCAGTATCCAGCGCACAACGTCGGCACGGCAGGCGAAATCCTCGCGCGTGCAGGACGAGATCACGTCCAGCAGCTTCTGCATCCAGTTGGTGTCGGAGCGCAGCAGGCCCAGCGACACGCCGGTGTTCTGCACGAAGCGCAGGTCGAAGATCGGCAGCAGGGTACGGTAATCGCCGAAGTTCGCGATGCCGAGCGGACCGGTGACGATCCACTTCGTCAGCTGGTCCGCGGCGAACACCGCCGCCGCCAGGAACAGCCCGCGCCTCATGCGACCACCGCGTCGCAGCGCGCGCACAGCGCGCCGTCGGCAGGCACTTCCGGCAAGTGGCGCCAGCAGCGGCCGCACTTGGCATAGTCGGTGCGCGTCACGTCCACCGTATCACCGGGGGTCACCCTCGCGACGATGAACGCCTCCGCCAGCGCGGGCGCGTCCAGCGGCAGCTCGGGCACCGTCACCGCGGCTTCGTTGCTCGATCGGATCGTCTTCTCGCGGCGCAGCGGCTCGATGGCCTCGGTCACGCGCTCGCGCAGGCGGCGCACCGCCAGCCAGCGCTGCGACAGGTCCTCGGCCGCCGCCTCCGGCAGTTCGGGCCATTCGAGATAATGGACTGAGCCGTCCTCGCTCGGGAAGCGCGCCTGCCACACCTCCTCGGCGGTGAACACGAGCACCGGCGCGGAGTAGCGCACCAGCGCGTGGAACATCACGTCGAGCACGGTGCGATAGGCGCGCCGCGTCGGGTCGCCGGGTGCGTCGCAGTAAAGCGAATCCTTTCGCACGTCGAAGAAGAAGGCGGACAGATCCTCGTTGCAGAAGTCGGTCAGCAGCCGGACGTAGCGATTGAATTCGAACCCCTTCGCCGCCTCGCGTAGCTCCAGGTCGAGCGCGTGCACGAGGTGGAGCATGTAGCGCTCCAGCTCCGGCATTTGCGTGACCGGCAGCCGCTCCGCCTCGTCGAACCCGTCGAGCGCGCCCAGCAGGTAGCGGAAGGTGTTGCGCAGCTTGCGATAGGCGTCGGATGCGGTGGCCAGCACCTCCTTGCCGATGCGCACGTCCTCGAAATAGTCGGTGGACACCGCCCACAGCCGCAGGATGTCCGCCCCGCTCTCGCCGATGATCTTCAGCGGATCGACGACGTTGCCGAGCGACTTGGACATCTTGCGCCCCTTGTCGTCCAGCGCGAAGCCGTGCGTCAGCACCGCGTCGTACGGCGCGCGGCCGCGCGTGCCGCAGCTTTCCAGCAGCGAGGACTGGAACCAGCCGCGATGCTGGTCCGACCCCTCGACGTACAGGTTCGCGCGCGTGCCCTCGCCGTAGCGCGCCTCGACGACGAAGGAGTGGGTCGAGCCCGAGTCGAACCAGACGTCGAGGATGTCCGACTGCGGCTCGTAGTCGGCAAGGTCGTGCGCCTCGCCCAGCAATGCCTGGTGGTCGGCAGTGAACCACGCGTCCGCACCGCCCTGCCGGAAAGCGGCGACGATGCGCGCATTGACCGCCGCGTCGTTCAGATACTGGCCCGTCTGCCGGTGGACGTAGAGCGCGATCGGCACGCCCCAGGCGCGCTGGCGGCTGATGACCCAGTCGGGCCGCCCTTCCACCATCGAGCGGATGCGGTTCTCTGCACGCGGCGGCACCCATTGCGTGCGCGCGATCGCATCCAGCGCGAGTTCGCGCAGCGTGGGGCCGTTGCCCCTCCCGCCGTCCGTCCGTTCCGACGGCTGGGGAGCGATGCCGGCGGCGGCATTCTGCCCGGCCGAAAGATCCATGGGAATGAACCATTGCGGCGTGCAGCGGAAGATCACCTTCGCCTTCGACCGCCACGAATGCGGGTAGCTGTGCCTGAAGTCGTCGCTCGCCGCCAGCAGCGCGCCCGCCTCGCGCAGATCGGTGCAGATCGGCCCGTCGGCGCCGACGAACTTCTTGTTGATGACGCTCCCCTGCCCACCCAGCCACGCCCAGTCGGCGCGGTAGAAGCCGGCCGCGTCCACGGCGAACACCGGGTCCAGCCCGTTCGCCTTGCACAGCAGGAAGTCGTCCTCGCCGTGGTCGGGCGCCATGTGGACGAGGCCGGTACCCGCGTCGGTGGTGACGAACTCGCCTTGGAGGAACGGGCGCGGCCGCGCGAAGAAGCCGCCGAGCGCGTGCATGGGGTGACGCGCGGTCGCGCCCTCCAGCACCACGCCCTTCATCAGGCCCAGAAACTCGCCCAGCCCGATCCCGGTACGCTTCGAGAAAGCGGGGAACAGCGGCTCCGCCACCAGGAAGCGGCGCCCCTCGTGCCCGAAATACAGGTAATCGAACGACGGACCGTAGGCGAGCGCCTGATTGACGGGGATCGTCCACGGCGTGGTCGTCCAGATCACCGCCAACGCGCCGACCAGCTCGGGCGCTTCGGGCGCCTCGGCGATCTCGAACCCGACGTCGATCTGCGTGGACACGATGTCCTCGTACTCGACCTCGGCCTCGGCCAGCGCGGTCTTCTCAACCGGGGACCACATCACCGGCTTCGCGCCGCGATAGAGCTGGCCCGTTTCGGCGAAGGCCAGCAGCTCCGCCGCGATCGTCGCCTCCGCCTCGTACTTCATCGTCAGGTACGGGTCGGCCCAGTCGCCCATCACGCCCAGCCGCTCGAACTCGCCCTTCTGGACGTCGACCCACTTCTCCGCATAGGCGCGGCATTCCGCGCGGAACTGCGCGACGGGGACCTGGTCCTTGTCCAGCTTCTTCGCGCGATACGCCTCCTCCACCTTCCACTCGATGGGCAGGCCATGGCAGTCCCAGCCGGGCACGTAGGGCGCGTCATAGCCCATCAGCGAGCGGCTGCGGACGATCACGTCCTTCAGCACCTTGTTCATCGCATGGCCCATGTGGATGTCGCCGTTGGCGTAGGGCGGGCCGTCGTGCAGGATCCAGCGCTCGCGTCCGGCGCGCTGCTCGCGCAGGCGGTCGTACAGGCCGATCCGCTGCCAGCGCGCGAGGATCGCGGGCTCCTTGGCGGCGAGGCCCGCCTTCATCGGAAAGTCGGTCTTCGGCAGGAAGACGGTGTCGCGCCAGTCGCGCGCAGGTTCGTGTTCGTCGGGCATGGAGCACGCGCCTTAGCGTCGCCTCAGCCCGCCAGCAACTCGCGGTCCAAGATGTCCCGCGCACGCGCGCAATCGGCATCCATCTGCGCGGTCAGCGCGTCCAGCCCGTCGAACTTCGCCTCGGGCCGAAGATACTCGATCAGCGCGACCTCAATCGCCTGTCCGTACAGGTCCCCGGCGAAGTCGAAGAAATACGGCTCCAGCAACTCCTTGGGCGGGTCGAAGGTCGGCCGGACACCCAGGTTCGCCGCCCCGTCCAGCACGCGTCCGTCGAGCAGCCGCCCGCGCACCGCGTAGATGCCGTAGGCGGGGCGCAGATAACGGCCCATGTCGAGGTTTGCGGTGGGGTAGCCGATCGTGCGGCCCAGCTTGTCGCCGTGCTGCACCACGCCCTCGATTGCGAACGGCCGCGTCAGCAGCCGCGCCGCGCCGCGCGGGTCCCCGGCGCGCAGCAGGTCGCGGATGCGCGTCGACGACACCGGCTCGCCGTCCAGCGCGACCGCGCCGACCGTCTCCGCGGTGAAGCCCAGCGCCGCGCCGAACGCGGCCAGCGTCGCGACGCTTCCGCCCTTCGCCTTGCCGAAGGTGAAATCCTCGCCGGTCACGACACCCGCGACGCCCAGGTTCGCCACCAGCCGCTCGCGCACGAACGCCTCCGCGGAGAGCGCCGCCAGGCTGGCGTCGAAGTGGAAGACGACCATCGCGTCCACGCCCGCGGCGGCGAACAGCCGCTCGCGCTGGTCCAGCGTGGTCAGGCGGAAGGGCGCCGCGTCGGGCCGGAAGAAGCGCACCGGATGCGGATCGAAGGTGGCGACCAGCGCGGGGCGACCCGCCGCCCTCGCCCGTTCCACCGCGCGCCCGACCACGGCCTGATGACCGAGGTGGAAACCGTCGAAATTGCCGAGCGCGACGATCCCGCCGGTCAGATGCGGCGGAAGCGCTGCGCCGCCGTCCAGCCGCTCCATGTGCGGCGCTTTACGGTGCGGGTTCGCGGGCGGCAAGCGGTGGAGCGCGGCTCAGCGTTCCAGCGTGACGAAGCTGTACGCCGGCCGGCCGTCCACTCCTTCGTGATCTTCCCGCGACACTTCCCGCCAGCCGTCAAAGGCCGGCACGACCGCGTCGCCGGCAGGCGTCGTGTGCACCTCGGTCAGCTCGACGCGATCGGCGCGGTCGAGGAACAGCGCGAACACCTCCGCCCCGCCGATCACCGCCACCTCCCCCGGCCCAGCCAGCGCGAGCGCCTCGTCGGGCGTGTGCGCCACCTCCGCGGCCGGCGCGGACCAGCCGCGATCACGCGTCAGCACGATATGGCGGCGGCCCGGCAGCGGCGCGGGAAAGCTCTCGAAGGTCTTGCGGCCCATCACCATGGGACGCCCCATCGTCGCCGCCTTGAAGCGCTTCAGGTCCGCCGGCAGGTGCCAGGGCAGCCCACCGTCGACGCCGATCACGCCGTTGTCGGCGCGGGCGAGATGGAAGACGATCGTCACGCCGCGCCGCACGCCTGCAAAGCCAGCGCGCACAAGGTGGCCGTCACCATCACCGCGATCATATTGCGTACCATCGCCGGGCTCCCATCCGTCCTCTTGCGATTACAGATGTAGTCGTTCGGCTGAACGGCAACTGAACCGCGCATCAGACCGCGACCGGCGCCTTGATGTGCGGCTGCGCGGCATAATCATGGAGCGCGAAATCCTCGTACTCATAGGCGTCGATCGCCAGCGGATGGCGCAGGATCTCCAGCCGCGGCAGCGTTCCGGGCGTGCGCGACAATTGCTCGCGCGCCTGGTCGACATGGTTGACGTAGAGGTGGCAGTCGCCCCCGGTCCAGATGAACTCGCCCGGCTGCAACCCGCATTGCTGCGCCAGCATGTGCGTCAGCAGCGCGTAGCTGGCGATGTTGAACGGCACGCCGAGGAAGATGTCGGCGGACCGCTGGTAGAGCTGGAGCGAGAGCCGACCGTTGGCGACGTGCGTCTGGAACAGGCAGTGGCACGGCGCCAGCGCCATCGCGTGCAGCTCGCCCGGATTCCACGCCGTCACGATCTGGCGCCGGCTGGCCGGGCTGGTGCGGATTTGCGCGATCAGCTCGGCGATCTGGTCGACGTGGCGCCCGTCCGCCGTTTCCCAGTCGCGCCACTGCTTGCCGTAGACGGGGCCGAGCTCCCCCGCCACGTCCGCCCACTCGTCCCAGATGCTGACCTTGCGATCCTGCAGCCAGCGCACGTTGGTGTCGCCGTTGAGGAACCATAGCAGTTCGACGATGATCGAGCGCAGGTGCAGCTTCTTCGTCGTCAGCACCGGGAAGCCCTGGGCCAGGTCGAACCGCATCTGCGCGCCGAAGACGCTGAGCGTGCCGACGCCGGTGCGATCGTCCTGGCGCGCGCCATGGTCGAGCACGCGCTGCATGAGGTCGAGATACTGCCGCATGGCGGTGACGCTAACGCGCATGGGCGAGTCGCGCCAGTGTGCGGGCGGCGCGCGCTTCGACCCGGTCCTAACCCTCGCGCGCGGGGTGAGACGTCGCGCGGCTCTCCGGAACCGCCCCGTCGTCGATGCGGCAGGGGCGGATCGCGGCCGGATCGGGCCGGTTTCCGGCCACGCGGAACGTCGCGAAATACCCGCCCGCGGACGGCAGCTCCTGGAACGACACCGGCTCGTAGCCGACCGCGCGGAACTCGCAGCGCAGCAGCGCGGGCGGCGTGCCGTGGTCGCGGGTGGAGCGGTTGGCGTCGACCACCACGACCAGCCCGTCGCCACGCAGCGACGGGCGCAGCCGCCACAGGAACTCGTAGGGCGATGCGATCTCGTGGTACATGTGCACCATCAGCACGCGGTCGAAGCTGTTCGCCGGCAGCTTCGGATCGGCGGCGGTGCCGAGCCGGACGGAGACGTTCTCCAGCCGCTCGCGGCTGACACGCTCGGCCAGCGCGTCGCGCACGCCGGGCACGATGTCCTGCGCCAGCACGCGCCCGTCCTCGCCCACCCGCTTGGCGAGGCGGATGGTGTAATAGCCCTCGCCCGCGCCCAGGTCCGCCACCGTCATGCGGGGCGCGATGCCGGCGAGCGTCATCACCCGCTCCGCCTCGTTCAGCCGGTCGCGCGCCTCCTCGGTCGACCAGCGCGACGAGACGATGCTCGCCACCGGCCGGTCCGCGGCCGGGAACGGCCCAGGGCCCTTCGCCTTGCGCGGCACCAGCGGCTGCGAGCCGTCGCAGGCCGACGCGAGCAGCAGCGGCACGAGCAGGAGGAGGCGCGCTCGCCTCAATCCACGTCCTCCACCACCACCTTCTCGCCCGTCACGCGCTGCGCCAGCGCGGCGGCCATGAAATCGTCCAGGTCGCCGTCCAGCACGTCGCCGGGCGACGTGGAGGTGGCACCGGTGCGCAGGTCCTTCACCAGCTGGTACGGTTGCAGGACGTAGCTGCGGATCTGGTGCCCCCAGCCGATGTCGGTCTTGCTGGCGTTCTCCGCATTGGCCACCGCCTCGCGCTCGGCCAGCTCGCGCTCGTAGAGGCGCGCGCGCAGCTGGTTGAACGCCTCCGCCTTGTTCTTGTGCTGCGAACGCTGGTTCTGGCACTGCACGACGATGCCCGTCGGCAGATGGGTGATGCGCACCGCCGAATCGGTGGTGTTGATGTGCTGCCCGCCCGCGCCCGACGCGCGATAGGTATCGATGCGCAGATCGCTCTCGTTGACCTCCACCTCGATATTGTCGTCGATGACGGGATACACCCACACGCTGGAGAAGCTGGTGTGCCGCCGCGCCGAGCTGTCGTAGGGGCTGATGCGGACCAGGCGGTGCACCCCGCTCTCCACCTTGGCATAGCCATAGGCGTTCTCGCCCTTCACCAGCAGCGTCGCGCTTTTGATGCCCGCCTGCTCGCCGGCGTGATAGTCGACCAGCTCCACCTTCATGCCGTGCCGCTCGGCCCAGCGGGTGTACATGCGCTGGAGCATCTCGGCCCAATCCTGCGATTCCGTGCCGCCCGCGCCGGCGTTGATCTCGAGATAGGTGTCGTTGGGATCGGCCTCGCCGGACAGCAGCGCCTTCACCTTGTCCTGGTCGGCGCGCCGGGCGAGGTCGGCGAGCGCGGTGGTGCCCTCGTCCGTCATTTCCACGTCGCCCTCGGCCTCGGCCATCTCGATCAGTTCGACCGTGTCGGCCAGCTCGCGCTCGATCGTCCGCGTCGCGGTGACCGCCTCGTCCAGCCGCCGCCGCTCGCGCATCACTTCCTGCGCTTCCTTGGGATTGTTCCACAGCGCCTGGTCCTCGACGCGCGCGTTCAGCTCGTCGAGCCGGCGCAGCGCGCGGTCCCAGTCGAGCGAGCGGCGCAGCAGCGCCAGCGCCTCGTTGATGGTGTCGACATGGGCCTGCGCTTCGGCGCGCATCAATCAATCTCCTCTCGCGTCGCCATTCCGCCGCGGAAAGGCCCCGCCCGTGATCGGCGAATGGCGGAATTCCCACGACCGTGCGGGAACGACGATGTTGGGGCGGCGATGTACGCCGGGAAGCGCGGGGCGGCAATGGGGGCGCTTGGCGAGTTCCTCGTCCGCGCGCCCCCTTCGTCATGCCAGCGCAAGCTGGTATCGTTCTCCATCTTCGTTACGCGACCGTATGGGCGGCTGGACTTACATCATGACGAGCCGGCGGGACGATGAACCCGGTGTGGGACGACCTCTACGATCGGATCGCCTAGGCGTGCGACCCCAGCTTTCGCTGGGGTGACGGCCAGGCTTCAGTAGATGCCGCCCTGGCGTTGCAGGAAGTCGCTGTCGCGCGGCGCCTGCGTCGCGCGGGCGGTGGGCGCGGCGCTGGGCTGCGCGGTGGGGCTGGTGCGGCGGGCACGGCGCGCCTCCGCCTGCGGCTTGAACGCCTCCCATATCACCGCCGGTTTCGCCTCCTCGAACCCCGGCCAGGTGCCGTAGACGGGGCGGCCCGAGCCGCGGTCGATGCGCACCATCCGGATGCCCCGGGGCGCGCGGAACGGCAGCACCGCCATTCCTTCCCACGCCTTCTTCGCGAACGCCTTGAAGATCGGCACCGCCAGCGTGCCGCCCTGCGCGTAGCCGCCCAAACCGCGCGGGCTGTCGTATCCCATGTACAGCCCGCCCACCATCTGCGGCGTGCCGCCGATGAACCAGACGTCGGTCGGGCCCGAATTGGTACCGGTCTTGCCGAACACGGGTCTGCCCAGGTCGCGCAGCTGCGTCGCAGTGCCGCGCTGGATCACGCCCTCGGTAATGTGCACCATCTGGTAGGCGCTCATCGCATCCAGCACCTGCCGCCCGCGCAGCACGGGGCGAGGCATCGCCTTGCCGTTCCAGTCGCGCGCGTTGCAGCCGGTGCAGGCGCGCCAGCCCTCCGGCCAGATCACCTTGCCGTCGCGATCCTGCGCGTAGTCGATGACGGTGGAATCGTGCCACCGCCCTTGGTTGGCGAGCACGCCATAGGCGTTCACCATCTTCTCCACCGTCGTCTCGCCTGCCCCCAGCGAGTAGGACAGATAGGGCGAATAGTCGCCGATCTGCATGTCCTTCATCAGCTTCACGACGTTGCCCATGCCGGTCTGCGCCGCGGCGCGCACCGTCATCAGGTTGCGCGACTGTTCGATGCCCCAGCGCATCGTGTGCGGCCCGGCACCGCCGCCGGAGAAGTTGCGGAAGCACTTCTGCCCCAGCCGCGCGCCCTGGTAGACGCAGAACGGTCCGTCGACGATGATCGACGCCGGGGTCATGCCGTGTTCCAGAGCGGCGGAATAGACGATCGGCTTGATCGTCGACCCCGGCTGGCGCTGCGCCTGCGTGGCGCGGTTGAAGGGGTCGGTGCTGAACTCGAACCCGCCCTGCATCGCCAGCACGCGGCCGGTGGCGGGCTCCTGCACCAGGAAGCCGCCGGCGATCCGCGGCACGCCGCGCAGCGCGTAGTCGCTTCCCGATGGCGCAACGGCCACGATGTCGCCCGGCTTGATCGCGCCGAAGGCGGGCGTGGCGGTGCCGCGCACCGGCTGCTGCGCCGCCCAGCGCGGCAGGCGCGCGGTGCGCCCGTCGGAGAAGCCGATCGTCCA
The DNA here is from genome assembly GCF_012035195.1 of Sphingomonas corticis. Classification (GTDB taxonomy): domain Bacteria; phylum Pseudomonadota; class Alphaproteobacteria; order Sphingomonadales; family Sphingomonadaceae; genus Sphingomonas; species Sphingomonas corticis. The sequence goes on along the minus strand of NZ_JAAVJH010000005.1, from coordinate 103,708 downwards.
CGCGTCGCCATCCCGCGCGATGGCGATGGCCGGGCGCCAGTCGGAATAGTCGAGGCTGATGTTCGTCGCGATCAGCGCGCCCTGCCAATTGTCGCCGTCGATCTCCACGTGCCGCATCGGCCCGGCCCAGCCGCGACCCGCCTCGTAGCGCAGCAGGCCGTCCCGCAGAGCTTCCGCCGCCAGCTTCTGCAGGCGCGGATCGAGCGAGGTCCGCACCCACAGCCCGCCGGCATAGACGCTGTACGGTCCGTCGCGGTCGGTCTCGCCGAAGCGCCCGATCAGGCGTCGGCGCACCTCCTCGACGAAATAGCCGCCGACGCGCTCGAACTTGGGCGTGCGCCGCGTCACCGCGCCGATCGGCTCCGCCCGCGCCGCGTCGCGCTGGCCGGCCGTGATGAAGCCGTTGCGCGCCATCTCGCCCAGCACCCAGTTGCGCCGCTCCAGCGCGCGCTCGGTGTGGCGGAACGGCTCGTAGTTGGACGGCCCCTTGGGCAGGATCGCGAGATAGGCGAACTGCGGCAGCGTCAGCTCGTCCAGCTCCTTGTCGAAATAGGCGTGCGCCGCGGCCTCCACGCCGAAGGCGTTGCGGCCGAGCGCGATCTGGTTGAGGTAAAGCTCCAATATCTGCTGCTTCGACAGCGTATCCTCGATCTTCCACGCCAGGATCGCCTCGCGCAGCTTGCGCGCGTAGCTCACTTCGTTGCCGACCAGCAGGTTCTTGGCCACCTGCTGCGTGATCGTCGACGTGCCGCGCGGCGTCGATCCGCTGGTGATCCCCTGGTACGCGGCGCGGACCAGGCCGGGATAGTCGAGGCCGTGATGCTCGAAAAAGGTCTTGTCCTCCGCCGCCAGGATCGCGCGCACCATCAGCGGCGGATATTCGTTGAACGCCAGCTGCACCCGCCGCTCGCGCGCGTAGGAGTAGATCGGCGTGCCATCGATGCCGCGCACGTTGGTAGGCAGCGGCGGCTGGTACGTCTTGAGCGTGTCGACCGAGGGCAGCCCGCGCGAGACGACGAACAGCAGGACGGCGACGGCGAGCACGCCCAGCGCGGTCAGGTAGACGGCGAGCCGCACCGGCAGGAACCGCCACAACCGGGCCGGGAAACGACGCAGGGACGCAAACGAAGCCATGTCGCGCCAGCGTGTAGCAGGTTCGCCGGATGGGGAAAGCCGCGCTTGCCGCCCGCACCCGCTTGGGCCAAGGCGTCACACGATCGTAACAAAGGTTGATCGATGGCGCAGCGCCTCCTCCTCGCGGCTTCGGCCTGCGCCGCCGCGTGCCTCGTCGCCGCCCCCGCGGGCGCGCAGACCGTCGCCGAACTGCAGCGGCAGATCGACGAGCTGAAGGCGCAGATCGCGGAGCTGAGGGCGGCGCGGGGCTTGGTCGGCGCGCCGCCCGCGCCGCCCGCGGTTTCGCCACCGGCCGTCGCGCCGCCCGCGCAGGTCGCCGCCGCTCCCGCGCCGCCCTCCCCCACGTCGCCCCCCCGCGCGCCGCGCCAGCCGTGGTTCCAGCGCGTGACGCTGCGGGGCTACACGCAGCTGCGCTTCAGCGAGTTCGTGTCGGGCGACCGCACGGCCCCGGCGGGCGTGTCGCGGCTGCGCTCGGTCCACGACGGCGGCATCGGCGAGGACACGAACTTCACGTTCCGCCGCATCCGCCTGGTCGTGCAGGGCGACCTGTCCGATCGCGTGTCCTTCTACCTCCAGCCTGATTTCGCCACAAACGTCGCAAATCAGTCCGCGGGCGAGCGGCGCGAGGGGTTCCTCCAGCTGCGCGACGCCTATGTCGACGTGTTCGCCGACGCCGACCGCACGTTCAAGCTGCGCCTCGGCCAGTCGAAGGTGCCGTACGGGTGGGAGAACATGCAATCCTCCTCCAACCGCCTGACGCTCGATCGCAGCGACGGCATCAACAGCGGGGTGCCGAGTGAGCGCGACCTGGGCGTGGTCGCCTACTACACCCCGCCAGGCGTGCAGCGGATCTGGGAGCGGCTGGAGAAGGACGGGCAGAAGCTGTTCGGCAATTACGGCGCCTTCGCGCTCGGCGCGTTCAACGGACAGGGCACCAACCGGCCGGAGACCAACGACGACCTGATGACCGTCGCGATGGTGACCTGGCCGTTCGAGCTGGGTGGCGGGCGCGTGCTGGAGCTGGGCGGGGCGGGCTATAGAAATCGCGTGCAGCCGGAGCTGCGCGCCGGCGGGGTGAGCGCCCGCTCCTTCGCCGACGATCGCATCGGCGTCCACGCGATCCTCTATCCGGCGCCGATCGGGTTTCAGGCGGAGTGGAACTGGGGCCGTGGGCCGCAGTTCGACCGCGCGCTCGGCGCCATCGTCACCCGCTCGCTGGAGGGCGGCTACGTGCAGGGGATGGCGCGGGTACGCCGCTCCGCGGTGGGACCGTTCATGCCCTATGCGCGCTGGCAGCATTATCGCGGCGGGTGGAAGGCGCTGCTCAACGCGCCCGAGCTCGACACCGAGGAGTGGGAGCTGGGCATCGAGTTCCAGCCGGTCCCGCCGCTGGAGCTGACGCTCGCCTTCGCGCACATGGAGCGCCGTGAGGCGGACGAGCGTCGCGACGGGCGCGCGGAGGGCAATCTGATCCGCACGCAATTGCAGTGGAATTACTGAGCACGCTCGTTGTTGCGGACCTGATCCGCGGTGACGCTCAATTCGCCGCCAGCCGCCGCGCGAAATAGCGTTCCACTGCGCGCTTCACGCTCTCCGCGATCTTCTCCCGCCCCGCCTTGCTGTCGAGGAAGGCGGCGTCGTCCGGCGTGGACAGGTAGCCGGTCTCGAACAGGATCGAGGGCAGGTCCGGCGCCTTCAGCACCATCAGCGACGCGGTGCGGTGGAAATTCTCCTTCACCGGCATCAACGGCTTCGCCTCGCGGCCCAGCAGCCGGGCGAAGCCGGCGGAGGCGTTCATCGTCTCGCGCTGCGCCAGGTCGATCAGGATGGACGACACGTCGGCGTCGCGATCCAGCGTGACGCCCGCGATCACGTCCGACTTGTTCTCGCGCGCTGCCAGCCGCGCCGCTTCCTTGTCCGAGGCGACGTCGGACAGGGTGTAGCCCGTCGCGCCCGTCGGCGTGCCGCTGCCCACGCTGTCGCAGTGGATCGAGATGAACAGGTCTGCCTTCAGCCGGCGGGCGATACCGAAGCGCTCGCGGTGCAGGATGTAGCGGTCGTCGTCGCGGGTCAGCGCCACGCGCACGCGCCCGCTCTCGACCAGCCGGTCGCGGATCGCGCGTGCGATCTTCAACGTCACGTCCTTCTCGCGCAGGCGCGCGTCGAGCGGGTTGATCGCGCCGGGATCGACCCCGCCGTGGCCCGCGTCGATCACGACCAGCGGACGCCCGTCCTCCCCCTGCACGCGCGGCAGCGGCAGCGGGCGCGCGGGCGGTGGTACCGCCTGCGAGACGACGTAGCGCGGCTTCCTCGCGCGGCTCCAGTCCGCGACGGCCGTCTTCCCTGCGCCGCTCGCCGCAACCGGTCCCGCCACCTTCACCCGCTCGACGGCGGTGCCGTGCGCAGGCGGTGCGGGGAGCATGGCGGACAAAGCGGCGAGCAGCGGCAGCACGCGCCGCAGATGCCGGAAATCGGCACCACCGGTCCAGTGAATTCCCGCTCTTCGCCGCTGCGCTTCCACGCCGTTCCCCTGGCGCACCACCGTTCAGCCTATGCTTGCAGAGTGCGGTTAACGCACGGTTAAGGCGCGTGCGGGATGCGGGGGAACGTGGCAGTTGTCGCGCGACGAAAGCGATGCTAACCCGCCCGCGTCCGGTGGTGCGTTCTCGCGTCCCGGCATCACCGCCCGCCCGTCGAGATTGCCGGTCCCGGGCCGACCAGGTTGACGTTCGTATGCCGTATTCCGCCCGACCGCTGCCCCGCCCGGCCACTGCCGGCGGCAGCGCGGTTGCGGCCCTGTGCGGCTCCCCATCGCCCGGCCCGCAATCGGCCGGGCATGCGCGGCGAGCGAAGGCAGTTTCATCATCCCCGCGCGAGCGTTCCGCCGCGCCCTTTTATCGCGCCGCGGCCCCTCGGGACGTCTGCGGCGCGCGGAGAATCGTACATGACCATGCGTATGCTGATCGACGCACGCCACCGGGAAGAGACCCGCGTGGCGGTCGTCAAGGGTAACCGGATCGAGGAATTCGATTTCGAGAGCGCTGAGCGCAAACAGCTCAAGGGCAACATCTATCTCGCCAAGGTGACGCGCGTCGAGCCGTCGCTGCAGGCCGCGTTCGTCGATTACGGCGGCAACCGCCACGGCTTCCTCGCCTTCAGCGAGATTCATCCCGACTATTATCAGATCCCCAAGGAGGATCGCGACGCGCTGCTGCGCGAGGAGGCGGAGCACGCCGCCGAGGAAGCCGCGCTGCGTGCCGAGGACGACGACGATCACGAGGACAATCTCGAACTGGTCGGCGACCGCGGGGAAGACGCCGAGGATTTCGCGGGCATCACCGCCGACGGCCACGACGACGACGACGACCTTGACGACGAGGGCGGCGACGAAAGCGCCGAGGCGCGTCCGCGCCGCAAGGGCCGCGCGCAGGACGACGCGGTGGAGGCGCTGCGCCAGCGCCGCATGAACCTGCGCCGCCGCTACAAGATCCAGGACGTGATCCGCCGCCGCCAGGTGCTGCTGGTGCAGGTCGTGAAGGAAGAGCGCGGCAACAAGGGGGCGGCGCTGACCACCTACCTCAGCCTCGCCGGCCGCTATTGCGTGCTGATGCCCAACACGTCGCACGGCGGCGGGATCAGCCGGAAGATCAGCAACGCGGCCGACCGCAAGCGGCTGAAGACGATCATGGCCGAGCTGGCGCTGCCCTCGTCGATGGGCTGCATCGTGCGCACCGCCGGGCTCCAGCGCACGAAGACGGAGATCAAGCGCGACTTCGACTATCTCGCCCGGCTGTGGGACGAGATCCGCGACAAGACGCTCGCGTCCGCCGCGCCCGCGCTGGTCTACGGCGACAGCGACCTGATGAAGCGCGCGATCCGCGACATCTACAACAAGGACATCGACGAGGTCGTGGTCGAGGGCGACGAGGGATATCGCCAGGCCAAGGACTTCATGAAGCTGCTGATGCCCAGCCACGCGAAGAAGGTGAAGCATTACAGCGATCCCGTGCCGCTGTTCCAGCGCGCACACGTCGAGGACCAGCTGGCCGCCATGTACCACCCGGTCGTGCAGCTGAAGTCGGGCGGCTACCTCGTCATCAATCCCACCGAGGCGCTGGTCTCGATCGACATCAACTCGGGCCGGTCGACGCGAGAGCACAATATCGAGCAGACCGCGACCGCGACCAACCTGGAGGCGGCGCAGGAGATCGCGCGACAGCTGCGGCTGCGCGACATGGCGGGCCTCGTCGTCATCGACTTCATCGACATGGACAACGGATCGAACGTCCGGAAGGTCGAGAAGGCGATGAAGGAGGCGCTGAAGAACGATCGCGCGCGCATCCAGGTGGGCCGCATATCCAGCTTCGGCCTGATGGAGATGAGCCGCCAGCGGCTGCGCACCGGCGTGCTGGAGGCGTCTACGCGCCAGTGCCCGCATTGCGAGGGCACGGGCCTGGTCCGCACCGCCTCCTCCGCGGGCCTCTCCGCGCTGCGCCTGATCGAGGACGAGGCGGCGCGCGGGCGCGGCTCGCTGCTGACGCTGCGCGCGTCGCAGGAGGCCGCCTTCTACGTGCTGAACCGCAAGCGCGCGGACATCGCCGAGATCGAGGACCGCTACGGTGTCCACGTCGAGATCCTGGCCGACGGCGAGGAGGAAGGCGCGCGCATGTCGGTGGAGGCCAGCGGCCCGCCGCCGGCGCACGCGCCCAAGTTCGACGCTCCGATCGAGGAGCCCGATGACGATATCGAGGACGAGATCGACGTCGAGGAGGACGAGGAGGTTGAGGCGGAGGAGAGCACCGCCGAGACCGCGCGCGAAGGTGACGACGACCGCGGCAATCGCCGCCGCCGCCGCCGTCGCGGCCGCCGCAACCGTCGTCCCGAGGGCGAGGAAGCCGAAGGCGCGACCGCGCGCGACAACGAGGAGCGGGGTGACGACGAGCCGGGCGACGACGCGCCGGCGGCCGACGCCGAAGAGGAGGACGCGATCTCCGAAGGTGGCGCCGGGGACACGGCCGACGGCGAGGAGAATGGCGGGCGCACCCGCCGTCGCCGTCGCCGCCGCGGCGGTCGCGGCCGGCGCGAGGGTGGCGACGCGGCGGTGAGCGGTGACGCCGCCGAGACGGCCGACGTGGCCATGGCCGCGGCGGACGACGCTGCGGAACCCGTCGCCGAGGACGAGCAGGCTCCCGCCCCCGCTCCGGTGGAGGAGGCGCCGGCGCCGAAGACCCGCCGTCGCCCGCGCGCCCGTGCCGCGGCCCCGGCGGCCGAGGCGGCCGAGGCAGAGCCGGAAGCGCCGGCGGACGAGCCTGCTGCCGCTGCGGAAGCGCCGGTGAAGGCCAAGCGCACGCGTCGCAAGAAGGCGACCGACCCGGTGGTGGAGGCGGGAGACGCCGCCCCCGTCAGCGACGGCCTGCCCGCGCCCGACACGGCGACCGAAGAGGAAGCACCGCCCGCCAAGCCGAAGCGCACGCGCCGCAAGAAGGCGGACGCGCCGGTGGCAGAGCCGGTGGCCGAGCCGGTCAAGGCGGCTCCCGCCGAGGCAGAGCAGGACGCGGCGGAGGAAGAAGCCGCGGCCACGGGCGACGCCGCGGGCGGCGGCAGCCAGCCGCGCCGCGGCTGGTGGCAGCGCACCTTCGGCGGCTGACGTCATGTCCGGCCGGACCTTCAGCAGCGGTTCAGTCGCGCCGCTGCACGGGTCCGGCCGCACGGACACGACCCACGGGGGACCGACCACGCAATGAAACGGCTGCTCGCCGCCCTCGCCGCCGCGATCCTCCTCGCCGTGCAGCCCGCGCATGCGCAGTCGATCCTGCGCGATGCGGAGACGGAGAAGCTGCTGAACGACATGTCGGCGCCGCTCATCACCGCGGCCGGCCTGCGCCCGCGCGACGTGCGGATCGTCCTGGTCAACGACGATTCGATCAACGCCTTCGTCGCCGGCGGGCAGATGGTCTTCGTGCACACCGGCACGCTCCAGGCCGCGACCAGCGCCAACGAGGTGCAGGGCGTGATCGCGCACGAGCTGGGGCATATCGCGGGCGGCCACGTGCCGCTGGCGGGCGGCGCGATGAAGGAGGCGACCGGCATCACGCTCCTCAGCCTCCTGATCGGCGTCGCCGCCATTGCGGCGGGCGGGGGCGAGGCCGGCGCGGGGGTGATGGCCGCGGGGCAGCAGGCGGCGATGGGCCGGTATCTCGCCTTCAGCCGCGCGCAGGAGGCGTCGACCGACGCGGCCGGCGCGAAATACCTCTCTGCCGCCGGGATCACCGGCAAGGGGTATCTCTCCTTCTTCAAGAAGATGCAGCAGCTTGAATATCGCTACGGCATCACGCGCAAGGTGGAGTTCCTGCTCGACCACCCCGTCTCCAGCGAGCGGATCGCCAACCTGACGGAGACGATGGAGAAGGACCCGGCCTGGGCACACGCGCCCAACGCCGATCTGGAATCGCGGTTCAAGCGGGTGCAGGCGAAGCTGGACGGCTACCTGTTGCCGCCCGCGCAGGCGTTGCAGAAATATCCGGAGAGCGACCAATCGCTCCGCGCCCACTACGCCCGCGCCTACGCCTATCACCGCTCCGGCTATCCCGACAAAGCCGACGCGGAAGGCGCGGCGCTGCTGAGGGCGCAGCCGGACGACCCCTATTTTCAGGAGATCGTCGGGCAGATCCTGCTGGAGGCGGGCAAGCCCAAGGCCGCGCTGGCGCCGCTGAAGGCCGCGACCGACGGCTCGCGATCCGACCCGCTGATCGCCACCACCTACGGCCACGCGCTGATCGCGACCGAGGATCCGTCGCACTACGACGAGGCGCGGCGCATCCTGCGCATCGCCGTCGCGCGCGACGACCAGAACCCGTTCGCCTGGCAGCAGCTGGGCACGATCTACGAGCTGACCGGCGACGACGCGCGCGCCGCGCTCGCCACTGCGGAGCGGGCGAGCATGACGGGCGATCCCCGCACCGCCGTCGCCCGCGCGCGCTACGCCATGGCGGGCATTCCGAAGAACACCGCCGACTGGATCCGCGCGCAGGACATCGCGATGACCGCGCAGGACCTGGTCGACAAGGACAAGAAGAAGAAGAAGTGAACCGACTGACGCTGCTCGGCCTCGTCCTGCTGGGCGTCCTCTTCGGTGCCGGCGGCATGTGGCTGGCCGAGCGGGCGGCGCCCGGAGACCTCTCCGGCGCCGATCGCGCCCGCGTCGAGCGGATCGTGCGCGACTATGTGCTCGCGCATCCCGAACTGCTGCCCGAGGCGATGGAGCGATTGCAGCAGAAGGAATCGTCGAAGGCCGTGGCGGCGCATCGCGGCGCGATCGAGGAGCCGTACGGCGATGCCTGGATCGGCGCGAAGGACGCTGACGTCACCCTGGTCGAATTCTACGATTACAATTGCGGCTATTGCCGCGCCGCGCTGCCGACGATCGAGCGGCTGGTGGCGGAGGACAAGCGGCTTCGCGTCGTCTTCAAGGAGATGCCCGTGCTCGCCGACTCGAGCCGGAACGCCGCGCGCGCCGCGCTGACCGCCGCGAGCCAGGGGCGCTTCAAGCCGTTCCACGATGCGCTCTACGCCGCCGGCCAGGTGACGCCGGACACGATCCGCGCCGCCGCGGCGAAGGCGGGCGTGAACCTCGCCGCCGTCCCCGCGGACGCCGACGCGACGATCCGCGACACGCTCGATACCGCGGCGAAGCTCGGCATTTCCGGCACGCCGAGCTGGGTGGTCGGCGACCAGCTGCTGACCGGCGCGTTGCCGATCGAGAAGCTGAAGGAAGCCGTTTCGGCGGCACGGGCGCGCTGAGTCGGGGGAGCACGGCAGGCACCACTTGCGTTCACCCGGAAGAGCGGGGTCAAAGACTTGCGACGCGACGCTCCGCGCTCTACCTCCCCCTCCATGCCCGAACCGATCCTGACCGTTCGCGGCGTCTCCAAGACCTACAAGAACGGCCCGACCGCGCTGAAGTCGGTCGACCTCACCGTCGAACGCGGCGAGATCGTCGCGCTGCTGGGCCCGAACGGCGCGGGCAAGACGACGCTCATCAGCATCATCTGCGGCATCGTGACCCCCTCGTCGGGCAGCATCACCGTGGCGGGGCACGACGCCCTCGGCGACTACAAGGCGGCGCGACGCGCGATCGGGCTGGTGCCGCAGGAGCTGTCGACCGACCAGTTCGAGAGCGTGCTCGCGACCGTCACCTTCTCGCGCCGCCTGTTCGGCCGCTCCGCCGACGGCGGGCACGTCGAACAGGTCCTGCGCGACCTGTCCCTGTGGGAAAAGCGTCACGCGAAGATCAAGGACCTGTCGGGCGGCATGAAGCGCCGCGTGCTGATCGCCAAGGCGCTGGCACACGAACCCGAGCTGCTGTTCCTCGACGAGCCCACCGCCGGCGTCGACGTGTCGCTGCGGAGGGACATGTGGAACCTGGTCCACCGCCTGCGCGAGAACGGCACCACGATCATCCTGACGACGCACTATATCGAAGAGGCCGAGGAGATGGCCGACCGCGTCGGCGTCATCAGCAGCGGCGAGCTGCTGCTGGTCGAGGAGAAGGCCGCGCTGATGGCGAAGCTGGGCAAGCGCGAGCTGGACCTGACCCTGGTCGAGCCGCTGGACGCGGTGCCGGACGGCTTCGACGAATGGCACCTCGCCCTCGCCGACGAGGGGCACAAATTGCGCTACGTCTTCGATGCCAAGGCGGAGGAAACGGGGATCCCCGCACTGCTCCAGCGCCTTGGCGAGCGCAACATCGCGTTCAAGGACCTGGAGACGAGCAAGTCCAGCCTGGAGGACATCTTCGTCGATCTGGTGGGGGAGAAGAGGTGAACCTCCACGGCATCTTCGCGATCTATCGCTTCGAGATGGCGCGCTTCGGTCGCACGATCTGGACCAGCCTGCTCACCCCCGTCATCACGACGACGCTGTACTTCATCGTCTTCGGCTCGGCGATCGGGCGGCAGATGGGATCGGTGGAGGGCGTGCCCTATGGCGCGTTCATCGTGCCGGGGCTGATGCTGCTGACGATCTTCAGCGAGTCGATCTTCAACTCCTCGCTCGGCATCTACATGCCCAAGTTCACCGGCACGATCTACGAGCTGCTCTCCGCGCCGCTGTCGCCGCTGGAAACGGTGCTCGGCTACGTCGGAGCGGCGGCGACGAAGTCGGTGGTGATCGGTCTCGTCATCTTCGCCACCGCGCACCTGTTCGTCGACCTGCCGATCGCGCACCCGTTGCTGATGCCGCTGTACCTGGTTCTGGTCGCCGTGGCGTTCAGCCTGTTCGGCTTCGCGCTCGGCATATGGGCGAACGGGTTCGAGCAGCTGCAGGTGATCCCCCTGCTGGTGGTCACGCCGCTGACGTTCCTGGGCGGCGCCTTCTACTCGGTCACGGTCCTGCCCGAACCGTGGCGGACGGTGACGCTGTTCAATCCGGTGGTCTACCTCATCAACGGCTTCCGCTGGACCTTCTTCGGCGTCAGCGACGTCGACGTCGGCCTCGCCATGGGCGTGACCTTCGGCTTCCTGCTGCTGTGCCTCGCGGCGATCGTGGCGATCTTCAGGACGGGGTGGCGGCTGAAGAGCTGAGCCTGCGCGAGACGATCGGCCGCAGCACCAGGGCGTTGAGGTCGATCGCGACGTGGAGCAGCATCGCTGCGATCAGGCTGGCGGTGGAAAGGTAGACGATCGTCATCAGCACGCCGACCGCGCCCGTGGCGGCGATCCCGGCCCAGCCCTGATACCGATGCGCCGCCGCGAAGAGGATCGCCGCGATTGCGAATCCCGCCGCGGCACTGCCGGTGACGGCGGCGATCGACAGCGGCAGGAGCAGACGGAAGTACAGCTCCTCCGTCATCCCCGCGGTCAACGCCAGCGCGGCGCTCCACCGCCACTCGCGCCGGTCGCGCGGCAGCACGCGCTCCACGTCGCCGAACGCGACTCGCCGCCCGCGCCGCTCGAGAAGGCCCGCGACGATCCCGCCGAGCAGGACCCCGCCCAGCGCCGCCGCTCCCATGCTGCCGAACGGATCGATCGCACCGATCCACGTCACCACAATCGCGCGCGCAGGCAGGAAGCGGTCGGGCAAGGCGGCGATCGCCCCGACCTCGCCCATCGCGGCGAGCAGCGTCAGCGATCCGGCCCCCAACAGCGTCCACGCGCGCGCGATCCACGCCGGGTAGCGCCGCCATGCCGCGGCCCGGCGCCAGCGGCCGAGCATGTCGCCGCGCAGGAAGAGCCAAAGGAGACCGAGCGTGGGCAGGAGGATGGCGGCTGTCACCTACCCGCCCTCACCCGTCCCATCGGCGGCGCCGATGGGCCCCTTCCCTCTCCCACCGGGACAGGGAGGGAGGCGCACAGCGCCGGAAGGGTGAGGCTGAAGGCGAGGGCGCAGGGCTTACAGCCGGTGCTCGCCCTTCACCCAGCGCACCGTGCCGGACGAGGCGCGCATCACGACGCTCTCCGTCGTCATGCGCTTGCCCTGCCGCTTGACGCCGTCGAGCAGCGAGCCGTCGGTCACGCCGGTGGCGGCGAAGATGCAATCGCCCTTCGCCAGGTCCTTCAGGTCGTACTGGCGGTCGAGGTCCTCGATCCCCCATTTGCGCGCGCGCGACCGCTCGGCGTCGTTGCGGAACAGCAGCCGACCCTTGAACTGCCCCCCCACGCAGCGAAGCGCCGCGCAGGCCAGCACGCCCTCCGGCGCGCCGCCCGAGCCCATGTAGACGTCGATCGTCGTGTCGGGATCGGTGGTCGCGATCACGCCCGCGACGTCGCCGTCGCCGATCAGCACGACGCCGCAGCCGATCTGCCGCAGCTCTGCGATCAGCGCCTCGTGGCGCGGGCGGTCGAGCACGCAGGCGATGATCTCGTTGGGCTCCACCCCCTTCGCCGCCGCGATGGCGTGGACGTTCTGGGTCGGCGTGCGGTCGAGATCGATGACGTCGGGCGAGTAGCCGGGGCCGACCGCGATCTTGTCCATGTAGACGTCGGGCGCGTTCAGCAGCCCGCCCGCCTCCGCGATGGCGAGCACGGCAAGGCTGTTCGGCCCCGCCTTGGCGCAGATCGTCGTGCCTTCCAGCGGGTCGAGCGCGATGTCGATCGCCGGGCCGTGCCCCGTCCCCACCTTCTCGCCGATGTAGAGCATCGGCGCCTCGTCGCGCTCGCCCTCGCCGATCACGACAGTGCCGTTCATGTCGAGCGAGTTCAGCGCGGCGCGCATCGCCTCCACCGCGGCGGCATCGGCCGCCTTCTCGTCGCCCCGGCCCACCAGGGTGGACGCGGCGATGGCGGCGGCTTCGGTGACGCGCACCATCTCCAGCACCAGCACGCGGTCGAGAACGTGGCTCGCGGCGGTCGTCATAACGGTTCCCCTCTCGTATGCTCTTCCCCACGCCCGTTCGGGCTGAGCGAAGTCGAAGCCTAAGCGCCGCGCTTGCCCTTCGACTTCGCTCAGGGCGAACGGAGGGAAGACGTGATCCTTCCCGGCTTTAACGCAGCTTCGCTTCCGATCAATCGCGAAGCAGGTCGTTGATGCTCGTCTTCGACCGGGTCTGCGCATCCACCCGCTTCACGATCACCGCGCAGTAGAGGCCGAGGTTGCCGCCCGTCGACCCGGGCACCACCACCGCGTAGGGCGGCACCTCCCCGCGGAACACCTCACCCGTCTCGCGGTCGATGATCTTGGTCGACTGGCCCAGGTACACGCCCATGGAGAGCACCGCGCCCTCGCCCACGCGCACGCCTTCCGCCACCTCGCTGCGCGCGCCGATGAACGCGCCGTCGCCGATGATGACGGGGTCGGCCTGCAACGGCTCCAGCACGCCGCCGATACCCGCGCCGCCCGACAGGTGGACGTTCCTGCCGATCTGCGCGCACGATCCGACCGTCGCCCAGGTGTCGACCATCGTCCCCTCGCCGACATGCGCGCCGATGTTGACGAAGCTGGGCATCAGGATCGCGCCCTTGCCGACGAAGGCGCCGCGCCGGACGACCGAGCCGGGGACGGCGCGGAAGCCGGCGGTGCGGAAATCCGCCTCGCTCCAGCCGGAGAACTTGCTCGGCACCTTGTCGAACCAGTGGCCGGCGCCCGGGCCGTTATCGATCAGCGCGTTGTCGTTCAGACGGAAGGACAGCAGGACCGCCTTCTTCAGCCATTGGTTGACCTGCCAGCCGCCCGCACCGTCCGGCTCCGCCACCCGCGCCTCGCCCCCGTCGAGCAGCGCCAGCGCGCGGTCCACCGCCGTGCGCACCTCGCCGCCGGTCGACAGGCCCAGGTTCGCCCGATCCTCCCATGCCGCGTCGATGGTCTGTTGCAGGTCGGTCATCGGGCCTCCAGGATATGTTCGAGCCAGTGGGTCAGGTCGTCGGTGCGATAGTCGACGTAGTCGCGGTCGGCGTCGTGGTGCTGCTCGCTGCCGTTGTCGACCCACACCGTGGTCATGCCGATCGCCTTGGCGGGTTTCAGGTTGCGCGCCATATCCTCCACGAACAGCGCGCGCGCCGGATCGATGTCGTAGGCGGCGCACAGGCCCGCATAGGCGGAGGCGGACGGCTTGGGCGCCAGGTCCATCGCGATGATGTCGTGGACCGCCTCGAAACTGGCGCCGAGGCCCAGCCGGTCGAGCACCTTCAGCGCATAGGGCTTGTCGCCGTTGGTGAAGACCAATTTGCGCCCGGGCAGGCAGGCGAGATGCGCGGCGAGCGGCGCATTCTCCTCCAACACATCCATCTCGATGTCGTGGACGTAGGACAGGAAGGCGTGCGGATCGACGTCGTGGTGCGCCATCAGCCCGGCAAGCGTGGTGCCGTGGCCGAGGAAATATTCCTTCTGCACGCGGAAGGCCTCGATACGATCGACCTTCAAGAGGTCGGCGACGAAGGCAGTCATCCGCGCGTCGATCAGCGCGAAGAGGTTCGCGCGCGCCGGGTAGAGCGTGTTGTCGAGATCGAAGATCCACGTGTCGACATGGGAGAGCGCGGGCAGCATCGATGGCGGGCTGTAGGTCGCGCGGCTGGTGCGGGCAAGCGATCCTCCCCGTTCCAGCGCGGATAGAAAAGCTTCGCTGGCGCTCTCCCCGCCCCGACCCCATCTTCCCCGCATGACCCGATACTCCCTCCTCGATCTCGTCCCCGTCGTCGAAGGCGGCTCCGTTGCGCAGGCGCTGGCCAATGCCGCGGACCTCGCGCGCCATGCCGAGGCGCTGGGCTTCCACCGCTATTGGGTGGCCGAGCACCACGGCATGAACGGCATCGCGTCGGCCGCCACCGCCGTCGTGATCGCGCACGTCGCACAGGCGACGCGGACGATCCGCGTCGGCGCGGGCGGCGTCATGCTTCCCAATTCGGCGCCGTTGCAGATCGCGGAGCAGTTCGGCACGCTCGACGCGCTGTTCCCTGGTCGCATCGACCTGGGCCTCGGCCGCGCGCCCGGCAGCGACCAGCGGGTCGCGCACGCGCTGCGCCGGACGCTGGCGAGCGACCCGAACCAATTCCCTTCCGACGTGGTCGAACTGCAGAGCTATTTCGCGGACGATGGGCGTACCGGCATCTCCGCCACGCCCGGCGCTGGCGCCGCGCCGCAGATGTGGATCCTAGGGTCCAGTACCTATGGCGCGCAGCTCGCTGCGATCCTCGGCCTTCCCTACGCCTTCGCCTCGCACTTCGCGCCCGATGCGCTGGACGCCGCGCTCGACATCTACCGGCGCGACTTCAAGCCGTCGGCGACGCTCGACCGCCCCTATGCCGCGGCGGGCTTCAACGTGTTTGCCGCGGACACGCACGAGGAGGCGGCGCTGCTCGCCTCATCGCAGCAGCAGGCGTTCGTCGCGCTGCGCACCGGCAATCCCGGGCGGATGAAGCCGCCGGTGGCGGGCTACCGCGAATCGCTGCCGCCGTCGCACGCCGCGATCCTCGACCACGTCCTGTCGTGCAGCGCCACCGGCACGCAGGCCGACGTGGCGGACGGCATCGCCGCCTTCGTCCGGCGCACCGGCGTGGACGAAGTGATCCTGACCAGCAGCATCTACGACCACGCGGCGCGCAAGCGCTCGCTGACGATCGCGGCGGCGGCGATGGGCGAGCTGGCCGTGGCGGCGTAAGGCGCGACCTGCGCCCTCCTGAAAAGCCGAAGGGCACGGGCATGTGCCGCGACTTCGCTCGACGAGTGGAGGCGTGCTTGACCCCTGCCGCCCTCCCCCGCTACGCGCCGCGGATGGCGCAGGTCGGCATCATCATGGGGTCCACGTCCGATTGGGAGACGATGCGCCACACCGCCGCGACGCTGGACGCGCTCGGCGTGGCTCACGAAACGAAGGTGGTGTCCGCGCACCGTACGCCGCAGCGCCTGTACGATTACGCCGCTTCCGCCGCGGACCGCGGACTGAAGGTGGTGATCGCCGGCGCGGGCGGGGCCGCGCACCTGCCGGGCATGACGGCGTCGATGACGCACCTGCCGGTGCTGGGCGTGCCGGTCGAGAGCCACGCGTTGAAGGGCATGGATAGCCTCCTCTCGATCGTGCAGATGCCCGGCGGCATTCCGGTCGGCACGCTCGCGATCGGCAAGGCGGGGGCGATCAACGCCGCGCTGCTCGGCGCCGCGATCCTGGCGCTGTCCGACACGGCCTTGTCGCAGCGGCTCCAGGAGTGGCGCGCCGCGCAGACCGACGGCGTCGCGACCGATCCGGCATGACCGCGCTGCCGCCCGGTTCCACCATCGGCATCCTGGGCGGCGGGCAGCTCGGCCGGATGATCGCGGCGGCGGCGGCGCAGCTTGGCTATCGCACCCATGTCCTCGCCCCCGATCGTGAGAGCGTCGCGGCGCAGACCGCCTCCTCGCTGACGCGCGCCGACTATCACAACACCGTCGTCCTCGCCGATTTCGCGGCGCAGTGCGACGTCGTCACCTACGAGTTCGAGAATATCGACGCCGGGCCGGTGCGCTGGCTCGCCGAGCGCGTGCCCGTCCACCCATCGCCGCGCAGCTTGCAGGTGGCGCAGGACCGCGTGGCGGAGAAGCGCTTCGTCGAGGAGGTGGGCGGACGCCCCGCGCGCTGGGCCGCGGTGGCGACGCGCGCGGAACTGGACGACGCGCTGGCGACCATCGGTACGCCCGCGGTGCTGAAGACCACGCGCTTTGGCTACGACGGCAAGGGACAGGCGCGCATCGCCACATCGCTCGATGCCGACGCGGCATGGGAAGCGGTGGGCGGACCGGCGGTGCTGGAAGCCTTCGTCGAGTTCACGCACGAATTCTCGATCGTGCTGGTGCGCGCCGGCGACGGCACGATCACCAGCTACCCGCCGCCGTGGAACGAGCATCGGGACGGCATCCTGCACCGCTCCACGCTCCCCGCCCCCGCGCCGATCGCCGGCCAATGGACGGAGGCGGCGGCGCTGACGGGGCGTATCGCCGAGGCGCTGGGCCATGTCGGCGTGCTGACGTGCGAGTATTTCGCCGGTGCCGACGGCCCGGTGTTCAACGAAATGGCGCCGCGCGTCCACAATTCCGGCCACTGGACGATCGAGGGCGCCGCCACGTCGCAGTTCGAGAACCACGTGCGGGCGATCTGCGGCCTGCCGCTCGGCGACACGAAGGTGGTCGCGACGCGGGTCGAGATGGAGAATCTGATCGGCGAGGAGTGGCAGCGCTGGCCCGAACTGGTCGGCCAGCCGGACGCACACCTGCACCTCTACGGCAAGCGCGAGACCCGCGACGGCCGCAAGATGGGACACGTCACCCGGCTGGTGCGATAGATCGTCACCCTCACCCTTCCCGCCCGGCTGCGCCGGGAGGCGCGTAGCGCCGGAAGGGTGAGGGTACGCTAGGTTACGCCGCGCGCGTGCCCGACAGCGGGAAGCTGCCGAAGGCGCCCGCGCCGACCGACCCGGTCATGCTGTCGCCTTCCACCGTGGCGGTCATGTCCAGCGTCATCGGCATCGGCGTCGTCACCTGCTGCTTCCAGCTGAGCGTGTTGCCCTCGACCTGGCCGGTGATGTCGGCCGACCCCATCGCTCCCGAGCCGGTGCCGGTGAAGGTGCTGCCGTCGCTCTTCACGTTCAGCGTCAGCTTCTGATCGCCCAGCGGCGACTTCACGACCACGTCCCAGTTGCCGTCGATATCAGACATCGCCTTCTCCAACCTATTTGCCGTTCGCGCCCGCCCCTGCGACCGTCGCGGCGGGCATGACCTCGACGGGCAGCCCCGCCGTGTCAAGCTGCGGCTTCACCTTGGACGCGTCGCCCACGACGACCCAGACGAAGCGGTCGGGCCGGATCGCGCCGCGCAGCGCGTCCGTCACCTGCGGCAGCGTCAGCGCGCGATAGCGGCGCGTGATCGTGGCATAGTAATCGTCCGGCCGGCGGTAGAGGTCGTTCAGCTGCATCGCGGTCAGCACGTCGTCCGACGTCTCGAAATTGCCGGACAGCGACCGGGTGGCGCCGGCGATGGCGCGGTCGAACTCCGGCCGCGTCATCGGCTTCGTGCCGACGAACTGCGCGATGTCGGTGCGCAGCGCGGCCAGCGCCTCGCCGGTCTTGTCCGCCTGCACCGGCGCGTTGACCATGTAGGGGGCCGCGCCGGCGTAGCGGCTGAAGTTGCCGCCCACGCCGTAGGACCAGTGCTTCTCCTCGCGCAGGTTCATGTTGAGCCGGCCCAGGAAGCCGCCGCCCAGCGCGTCGTTGGCGACTTCGACCGGCAGCAGGTCGTCGGTTCCCTTCAGTCCGGTCTGCGTGCCGCCCGCGATCAGCGACTGCGGGCTGTCCGGCCGGTCGATCAGGACGATGCGCGGGGTGAGCGGCGTCGGCTGCGCGGCGTCGCCCTTGGTCCCGGCGGCGCCCGTACCCTTCCAGTCGCCCAGGCGTCGCTCCATCAGCGCGCGAATCTCGTCGAGCGGGCGGTCGGACACGACGAACAGCCTGGCCTTCTCGGGCCGCAGCCACGCCTGCTGGAACGCGACCAGGTCGGCGCGGGTCAGCGCCTGCACCGCGCGCGGATCGCCCGACCCCTGCGCCTTGGCATAAGGGGTGCCTGCGTTCACCAGCCGCGGCAGCACGCGCTGCGCCAGCCCGTCGGGACTGGTCAGTTCCTGCTGGATCTGCGTCAGCAGCTGCGTCTTCACGCGCGGCAGCTCCGCCTCGGCGAAGGACGGCGCGCGCGCCATGTCCGCCCACAATTGCGACGCCGCGGCCAGGTTCGCGCTCGGCACGCGCAGCCCCAGGATCGTGCGATCGTACGAGCCGCCGGCGTAAATTTCCGCACCCAGCCGCTCCTGCGCCTCGGCCAGCGCGATCGAATCGAGCGTCCGCGTCCCCTCGTCCAGCATCGCCAGCGTCAGCTGCTGCGTGCCCAACCAGTCCGGCACGTCGGCGGCGACGCCGGCATCGAAGCTGAGCACCGCGCGGGTGACGGGCACCACGGCGCGGCGGGCGTAGACCAGCTCGATCCCGTTCGACAGCCGTGCGCGTTCCACCGCGGGGAAGCCGAGGTCGGCGACCTGCCCGACGCCGGGCAGCGGGCCGCGCGTGCCCTTGGGCGCCTGTTCCGGCGCGGCGGCGACCGGCACGGCGGGCGGCACCGCGGCATCCTGATAGGCGTCGCGCGCACCCGGCAGCACCGACAGGCGATAGCCCGGCTTCGTCAGCCAGCGCGCCGCAGCGGCCCGCACCGTCGCCGGCGTCTGCGCCGCCAGCGCGGCCAGCCGCTTCTTGTAGAAGCCGGGGTCGCCCGAATAGAGCGCGCCTTCCGCCAGCGCGACGGCCTTGCCGCCGAACCCGCCGACCGATTCAAGGCCCGCGATCCGCCCCGACACGGTCTGCGTCACGTAGCGAGCGACCTCGTCCGCGGTCGGACCGTTCTTCACGAAGTCGGCGACGATCTCGTCCATCCGCTTCGACACGGCGGCGGGATCGATGCCGGGGCGCACCACGGCGTTGACGGTGAACGTGCCGACCTGCGCGAAGTCGCTGTAGCCGGCCCCCACCTGCACCGCGACCTTCTCGCGCTTGACCAGCGCATTGTCGAGCCGAGAGCTGGCCAGCCCGCCGAGGATGCCCGCGGCGACGTCCAGCCCGGCGGCATCGGCGTCGTTCAGGCCGGGAACGGCCCAGGTGCGCAGGATCAGCGGCGCCGCGACGCGGTCCTTCATCACCTCCGCGGCCACGCCCGGCAACGCGGTCGGCACCGGCGCGGGCGGCGCGACGCTCTTCGGCCCCGCGGGGATCGCCCCGAAATACTTCTCCACCAGCCGGCGCGCGGTCGGCACGTCGACGTCGCCGGCCAGCACCAGCACGGCATTGTTCGGCCCGTAATGGTTGCGGAACCAGTTCCTCACGTCCTGCACGCTGGCCGCGTCGAGGTCCGCCATGGAGCCGATGGTCGTGTGCCCGTAGGGATGGTCGGCGGGGAACAGCCCCTCGGTCAGCTTGTAGCGGACGAGCCCGTAGGGCTGATTGTCGCCCTGCCGCT
This sequence comes from Sphingomonas corticis, assembly GCF_012035195.1. GTDB lineage: Bacteria > Pseudomonadota > Alphaproteobacteria > Sphingomonadales > Sphingomonadaceae > Sphingomonas > Sphingomonas corticis. The sequence continues at coordinate 84,121 of NZ_JAAVJH010000005.1, read as the reverse complement.
TCTCGTTCTGCACCACGCCGCGCTGCTCGTCGAGGACGCCCTGCGTGATCGCCCCGGTCAGATAGCCCATGCGGTCGGATTCGAGGAACAGCGCCCGGTCCAGCGCCGCGGTCGGCACCGTCTCGAAATAATTGGTGCGATCGAAATAGGTGGTGCCGTTGAAGTCGGTCGCGCCGACCTGCTTGAGCGGTTCGAAGAAGTCGCCCGGCGCATTCTCGCTGCCGTTGAACATCAGGTGCTCGAAAAGGTGCGCAAAGCCGGTCTTTCCCTTCGGCTCATGCTTCGATCCGACGTCGTACCACACGCTGACCGCCACCACCGGCGCCTTGCGATCGGTGTGCACCACGACGCGCAGGCCGTTGGGCAGGGTAAATTGCTCGAACGGGATGTCCACCGCGCGGACCAGCGAGGCGACCGGCGCGGCGGCCGGGGTCGGCTGGACGGTAGCGGCATGGGACGAGGCCGAAGAAACGGCGAGCGCCGACAGGGCGACGACCAGGGCGTGGTGGCGCGTGGACAAGGGGTGAGGCTCCTCGGGCGGAAAGCCCCGGTATAGCCGCCGCCGGGGGAGCAACAAGCCAGCAACAAAAAGAAATTGACTGCCGTTGCAACGATTGTCATGTCAACGGGATGGCGTTCTACGACGACACGAATTTCTACCCCGCCACGTCGGCGGGCTATCTGCTGCGCGTCTGCCATCAGCACAGCGTCGCCGCGCTGGACCGGGTGCTCGCCGCCGAGGGGCTGCGGGCGGTGCAGTGGAGCGCGCTGATCTCGATCCACTTCGACCGTGGCGGAACGTGCGCGGCGCTGGCGCGCGACCTGGCACACGACAAGGGCGCGATGACGCGCATTATCGACGGCCTGGAAGAACGCGGTCTGGTGGAGCGACGGCGCGACGTCGTCGACCGACGCGTCGTCAACCTGTCGCTGACACCCGCGGGCGAGGCGATGACGCTGCGCTGCCGCGACCATGCCATGGCGTGCTGGAACGACCTGCTGTCCGATTGGCCCGATGAGGATATTCACGCGCTGATCGCGCAGCTCGCGCGCCTTCACGCCACCATGGAGGGCAAGACGTGCGCCGCCTGATCCCGTTCGCTCCGCTGGCGCTCGCTGCCTGCGCGGTGCCCGCCTCCCCGCCTGCCGTCGCGCCGCGCGTGGCGGGCGACCTGGCGCTGACCGGTGCCAGCGTGCCCGTCGCGACCGACTGGTGGCGCGCGGCGGGCGACCCGCAGCTCGACCGCATCGTCGCCGACGCGCTGGCGACCAGCCCCTCGCTGGAGGTCGCCGCGGCGCGGGTGCGTCAGGCGCGGGCGGTGCTCGCGCGCGCGGATGCGGATCGCGGCCCCGACGCCGCGCTCGACGCGCAGGTGCAGGCCTCGCGGCTGTCGGGCCGCTACACCATCCCCCCGCCCTTCGCCGGCACGGTGCGCGAGCTGGGCACCGCGCAGGCCGGGCTCGGCTGGAACCTGGACCTGTTCGGCCGTCAGCGCGCCGCCATCGCGCAAGCCGCGGCGGGCGCCGAAGCGGCGCGGTTCGACGCGGCGGCGGCGCGACTGATGCTGTCCGGCGCGGTGACGCAGGCCTATGCCGAGGTGACCCGCGCCGAGCGGCGCGCGACCATTGCCGCCCGCGCGATCGAGACGCGCCGCCGCTCGCTGGCGCTGGTCGATGCGCGCGTCCGCAACCGGCTGGCCAGCCGGCTGGACCATGAGGCGGCGCGCACGCTGCTGGCGCAGGCGGAGCTCGCGCTGGTGGAAGCGCGCGCGGCCCGGGTGCTGGCGGTGGACGCGATCGCCGCGCTGGCGGGCCGCGGGCCGGACTATGGCCGCGGCATCGGCCCCACGCGCATCCCCGAGGAGGTCGCCCTCCCCGTCCCCACCGCCGTTCCCGCGGACCTGCTGGCACGCCGCGCCGATATCGCCGCGGCGCGCGCCCGGGTAGAGGCCGCGGCGGCGGGGCGGCAGGTGGCACGGCGCGCCTTCTACCCCAGCGTGAACCTGACCGCGCTGGTCGGGCTTCAGGCGATCGGCATCGGCAATTTCATCGAGCCGGACGCGGGCACGGCCGGCGTGGGTGCCGCGCTGCACCTGCCGATCTTCGACAACGGCCGGCTGAAGGCAGACCTGGCCGGCGCCACCGCCGCGCAGGACGTGGCCACCGCGCAGTACAACGAGGCGGTCATCGCCGCCGCGCGCGACGCGGCGGACGCCATCGCGCGCGTGCAGGCCGCGGACACCGCCCGCGTGCGCCAGCGCGCCGTGGTGGCGGGCTTCGCCGAGACCGGGCGGCTCAACGCCGTGCGCGTCGCCAGCGGGCTCGACAGCCGGCTGACCGGCATCGACAACGACATCCGCCTGCTCGACGCCGAGCTGGCCGCCGCCAACCTCTCGATCGACGCGCTGACCGCGCGCGCCGCCCTCGCCGTCGCGCTGGGCGGCGGGTTCGATCCCCTGCAGGACCCCGCCCGATGACCGACACCGCCGCGCCCGCTCCTGCGGCCGACACCCCGACCCCCGCCCCCGCTCCCTCGGGCAAGCCGCGCGCGCGCCGGCGCGCCTTCGCGATCCTGGCCGTCGTCGTGCTGGTCGGCGTCGTAATATGGGCGATCTTCCATTTCCTGCTCGCCGCGCCGGAGGAGGAGACCGACGACGCCTATGTCGCGGGCGACGTGGTGGCGGTGACGGCGCGCGATCCCGGCACCGTCGTGGCGCTCCACGCCGACAACACGCAGTCGGTGAAGGCGGGGCAGCCGCTGCTGGAGCTGGACCCGCTCGCCAGCGACGTCGCGCTCCAGTCGGCGGAGGCGGAGCTCGCCCGCGCGGTACGCGCCACCCGCGCCGACTTCACCCGCGTCGGCCAGTCAGACGCCGCGATCGTGCAGGCGGAGGCGGAACTGGCGCGCGCGCGCGGCAATTACGCGCGCCGTCGCGGTGCCGCCGCGGAGGGCGCCGTGTCCGGCGAGGAGCTGGACAACGCCGCGGACGCGGTGAAGGTGGCGAGCGCCAACCTGCGCCTCGCACGCGAGCAGCGGCGTCAGGCGACCAGCGCGGTGCAGGGCACCAACGTCGACACCAACCCCGCCGTCCTCGCCGCCAAGGCGGCCTATCGCCGCGCCGCCATCACCCGCAGCCACATGCGCGTCACTGCGCCGATCGACGGCGTGGTCGCGCAGCGCACGGTGCAGGTCGGCCAGCAGATCCAGGGCGGCACCCCGCTGATGGCAATCGTGCCGATGCGGCGATTGTGGGTGGATGCGAACTTCCGGGAGACGCAGCTGAAGGACCTGCGCATCGGCCAGCCCGCGACGGTGGTGGCGGACATGTACGGCGACGACATCGTCTATCACGGCCGCGTCGTCGGCCTGGCCGCGGGCAGCGGCAACGCCTTCGCGCTGCTGCCGCCGCAGAACGCGAGCGGCAACTGGATCAAGATCGTCCAGCGCGTGCCCGTGCGCATCGCGCTCGACCCGCGCGAACTGGGCGCCAATCCACTGCGCGTCGGCCTCTCCGTCAAGGCGACGGTGGACACCGCGTCCAGGGGCGGCGCCCGGCTGGCACAGGCGGCGGCCTCGCCCTATCGCGGCGACACCGCCAATTACGACGATCCCGCGGTGGAGGCGGCGATCGCGCGGATCGTGGCGGCGAATCGGTGAAATCCTGCTTCGTCATGCCGGGCCTGTTCCGGCATCCAGAGCCAGGAACGGCGTGGCTTGGCGCCCTGGATGCCGGGACGAGCCCGGCATGACGGATCGTCCCGCTCCCCCCGCCCCCACGCCGCTATCAGGCGCGCGGCTGGGCCTCACCGCCTTCGCCCTCGCGCTCGGCACCTTCATGATGGTGCTCGACACGACCATCGCGAACGTCTCGCTGCCGACGATCGCCGGCAACCTCGGCGTCAGCAGCGACAATTCGACCTGGATCGTCACCGCCTTCGCCGTGGCGAACGGCATCGCCGTGCCGCTGACCGGCTGGCTGATGCGGCGGTTCGGCGTGGTGCGCGTGTTCTGCATCTCCGTCGTGATGTTCACCATCGCCTCGTTCCTGTGCGGCATCGCGTGGAACCTGCCCTCGCTGATCGCCTTCCGCGTCCTGCAGGGCGCGGTGTCGGGTCCGATGATGCCGGGCAGCCAAGCGCTGCTGATCTCGATCTTCCCGCCGCAGAAGCGCGCGACCGCGCTCGGCATCTGGTCGATGACGACGCTGGTCGCGCCGATCATGGGGCCGATCCTGGGCGGCTACATTTCCGACAATTACCATTGGTCGTGGATCTTCCTCATCAACGTGCCCTTCGGCGTGCTGGCGGCGGCAGTGTGCTGGACGAACCTGAAGGACCGGGAGACGCCCACGGCCAAGCTGCCGATCGACACGGTCGGGCTCGGCCTGCTCGTGCTGTGGGTGGGGGCGTTGCAGGTGATGCTGGACCTCGGCAAGAATGCCGACTGGTTCAACGACGACCTGATCGTCGTCCTCGCGCTGGTCGCCATCGTCGGGTTCGTGTCCTGGGTAATCTGGGAGCTGACCGACGCCAATCCGACGGTGGACCTGACGCTGTTCGCACGGCGCAATTTCCTGATCGGAAACCTGGCCTTCGCCCTGGGTTACGCGGTCTTCTTCGCCAACATCCTGATCCTGCCGCTATGGCTGCAGACGCAGCTCGGCTACACCGCCACCTGGGCCGGGCTGGTCGCGGCGCCCAGCGGGCTCGTCGCGGTGGTGCTGACGCCGTTCGTGGCGCGCCTGTCCGGCCGGTTCGACGCGCGGTTGCTGGCGACGGTCGCCTTCGTCGGCTTCGCGATCAGCTACTGGATGCGGTCCGGCTATACGACCACGGCCAGCTTCACCGACTTCATGCTGCCGCTGCTGGTGCAGGGGGTGTCGATGAGCACCTTCTTCCTTGCCATGCTGACGATTTCACTCGATCGCATCCCGCCCGAGCGGCTGCCGTCGGCGACCGGGATCAGCAACTTCTGCCGCATCGTGGCGGGCAGCTTCGCCGCGTCGATCATCACCACCGCCTGGGACCGGCGCGAAGCGCTGCACCAGAACCGGCTGGCCGAGGCGATCGGCAACGGCGTTCCGTATCGCATGGCGGCCGAGCAGCTGCGGCGGCTCGGCCTCGACGCGACGCAGGCCGCGGCGGCGGTGACGCGGCAGATGGTGGGCCAGGCCTATCTGCTCGCCTCCACCGACCTGTTCCGCCTGTCCGCGTGGCTGGCCGGATCGCTCGTCATCCTCGTCTGGCTCTGCCGCCGGCCGCAGGCGCCCAGCGGGCCGGTCGCGGCGGATTGAGCGCGGGCGCGGGGAGGAGTAAGGCGCGCGCGATGAAGCGCACTCCGAAAACCTACCACGTCAAGTCGTTCGGCTGCCAGATGAACGTCTACGACGGCGAGCGCATGGCCGAACTGATGGCGGCGGACGGCATGGTCGCCACCGACGATGCCGGCGCCGCCGACCTCGTCGTCCTGAACACCTGCCACATCCGCGAGAAGGCGACGGAGAAGGTCTATTCGGACATCGGCCGCATCCGCAAAACGCAGGGCGAAGCGGGGCGCGCAGCGCCGATGATCGCGGTCGCCGGCTGCGTCGCGCAGGCCGAGGGGGCGGAGATCGTGCGCCGCGCGAAGGTGGACGTGGTGGTCGGGCCGCAGGCCTATCACAACCTGCCCCGCCTGGTGGCGGACGCCGCCGCCGGTACGCCGGCGCTCGACACCGACATGCCGCTCGCCAGCAAGTTCGGCCAGCTGCCCGCGCGCCGCCGCGTCGGGCCGAGCTCGTTCCTGACCGTGCAGGAAGGGTGCGACAAATTCTGCACCTATTGCGTCGTGCCCTATACGCGCGGGGCGGAGGTGAGCCGGCCGTTCGCCGCGATCGTCGACGAGGCGAAGGCGTTGGTCGATGCCGGCGCGCGCGAGATCACGCTGCTGGGCCAGAACGTGAATGCGTGGACCGACGGCGAGCGCGACCTGGGCGCGCTGATCCGCGTGCTGGACCGCATCCCGGGGCTCGCGCGCATCCGCTACACGACCAGCCATCCCAACGACATGACGCAGGGCCTGATCGACGCGCATCGCGACGTGGAGAGCCTGATGCCGTTCCTCCACCTGCCCGTGCAGGCGGGCGACGACCGCGTCCTTCGCGCGATGAACCGCAGCCACACGCGGGACAGCTACCTGCGCCTGATCGACCGTATCCGCGCCGCGCGGCCCGACATCGCCTTGTCGGGCGACTTCATCGTCGGCTTTCCCGGCGAGACGGAGGCGGAGTTCGCCGCGACGCTCAGCCTGGTCGACGCGGTCGGCTACGCGCAGGCGTTCAGCTTCAAATATTCGCCGCGCCCGGGCACGCCCGCCGCGGACATGGCGGGACAGGTCGCGGCGGAGGTGATGGACGACCGGCTTCGTCGCTTGCAGGCGGCGCTGAACCGCGACCAGCAGCGCTTCAACGCCGCCACCGTCGGCGCGCGTTGCGACGTGCTGATCGAACGCCGGGGCAAGCTGCCGGGGCAGATGCTCGGCAAATCGCCGTGGCTGCAATCCGTCCACCTGACCGCGTCGGCCGCGATCGGCGATATCGTGACGGTGCAGATCGCCCACGCGGGGCCGAATTCGCTCGGCGGGATCGTCACCGCCGGCCTGGCCGCCTGACGGGACGAAGCTCCCGCATCGTCAATTACATGGATCGAGAGCGCGTGTTCCTGCCGCGCCGGGCGACGCAGGTTTACCCGTTTTGGCCCGGCGGTCTGGACAGCGGCGGGCGTTCGCCCGCAGGTCGGCCGGACCATGTGCCCTGACCCCGTCACCGAACTGCCGCTGCGGGCGCTGTCCCACGGCCTTTCCGAGATGCAGTTCACCATGATCTCGGCCGCGCTGCCCTACGCCGGCGGCCGGATCGATCGCCTGCTGGTCTTCACGCTCCTCGCCCGGCGGACGCTGGACAGCGGCCGGCCGACGCCGGTCCTCTCGATCGCCAATTCGCTGGGGCTGCCGTTCGAGACGACGCGGCGGCACGTCGCCGCGCTGGCGGAGGCCGGCTGGTGCCGGCGCGATCGCGGCGGGGTTCTGTTCACCGGCTCGCTGGACGATGCACCGATGGACGTGCTCGCACCGCTGGCGCACGACTGCATGGTCCGCTTCATCGCCGACCTGGGCGCCACCGGGGCCCTGCCCTCGTTCCGCCGGTCGACGCGGCCCTATTCGTGGCGCGCGGGCTGGTTCACCGCGGTCGACATGATGCTGGCGGTGGTGGACTGCAACATCGGCACGCATCAGGACCGCGTGAACCTGGTGCTGTTCTCCACCATCCAGTGCGCGAACTACCGGCAGGTCGCGACCAATCCGGTGCTGACACGCCGGTATGCCGCGATGGGCACCACGCTGCCCGAGGCGTTGAAGGTGCCGCTCAGACCGCGGCGGCTGGGCGAGCTGCTGATGATGCCCAAGGCCACGGTTCGGCGGCGGCTCGACATCATGCTGCAGGAACAGGTGCAGCAGCTGCCCGACGGACTGGTCATCAACGAGGCGTTCCTGCGCAGCCCGCGGTCCATGGAAACGAAGGTCGCCATGTGGGCGAACCTGCGGCGGCTGATGGCCGGGCTGGCGATGCTCGGCTTCCCCTTCGACGATCCGGAATCCGCCTATGTCGTCGGACGCCCCGCGACGACGCCGATCGATTGACCGCGCGACGATCGTTCCGGTTGCATGGGCCCTGCGCGGTCCTACGTTGGGCGCCGTGATCGAAAGGACCGCATGAGTCGCAAGCCCGTACCCGCGCAGCATGGCGAGCGTTCGCGCGTCGAGCTGCTGTTCGACCGCCCCCAGCTGCTGGCGCAGCTCTTTGGCCAGTACGACCAGCATCTCGTCGCGCTGGAGAATCGCCTCGGCGTCTACATCACCGCGCGCGGCAACCGGGTCGGGCTGGAGGGCACCGCCGAGCAGGTGGCGATGGCGCGCGACGTGCTGAACGACCTCTACAAGCGCATCCAGCGCGGCGAGGACGTCGACGGGGGGCTGGTCGACGCGTCGATCGCGATGATGGCGGAACCCACGCTCGACGGCATCATCTCCGCGGAGAAGGGCGCCGCGCCCTCGGTGATGATCCGCACGCGCAAGAAGACGATCGTCCCGCGCACGCCGGCACAGGCGCATTACATGCGCGAGCTGACGACGCACGACATGATCTTCGCGCTGGGCCCTGCCGGCACGGGCAAGACCTATATCGCCGTCGCGCAGGCCGTCGCGCAGCTCATCACCGGCAGCGTCCAGCGCCTGATCCTGTCGCGCCCCGCGGTGGAGGCGGGCGAGCGGCTCGGCTTCCTGCCCGGTGACATGAAGGAGAAGGTCGATCCCTACCTCCGCCCGCTGTACGATGCCCTCTACGACTGCCTGCCGGCCGAGCAGGTGGAGCGGCGCATCGCCAGCGGCGAGATCGAGATCGCACCGATCGCCTTCATGCGCGGCCGCACGCTGGCCGACGCCTTCGTGATCCTGGACGAGGCGCAGAACACGACGCCCGCGCAGATGAAGATGTTCCTCACCCGCTTCGGCCAGAACAGCCGGATGGTGATCTGCGGCGACCCGAACCAGACCGACCTGCCCGGCGGCGTGGCGGCGAGCGGGCTGGCCGACGCGACCTACCGGTTGGAGGGCGTGGAGGGCATCTCGCTCTGCCGGTTCACCGCGGGCGACGTGGTGCGACACCCGATCGTCGGCCGGATCGTGGAGGCGTACGAGGGGGCGGATGCTTGACGGGGCAGGATATCCTTCCTAGCTTCGAAGGATATCCGGGGAGGCCGTCGTGGCGTCGCTCTACGTCAAGGATGAGGAAGCGAACGAACTCGCGACGCGGCTTGCGGCGCGGCGGGGCATATCGAAGACCGCGGCGGTGAAGCTGGCGCTGAGAGGCGAACTCGCTCGTGAGGAGCAAGTTGCGCCCTTGCGCGAGCGGATGGCGGCGTGGCGGAAGGCACATCCGCTCGGTGAACCGACCGGCCTGGAAGCCGACAAAGCCTTCTACGATTCCCTCAACGACGAGGACGACGATTGACGATCCTCGTCGATGCGTCGGCGATCGTCGCGATCATGAGCGGCGAACCTGAGGCAGACGCCTTCTCGGACGCGATCGAGCGGCATAATGATCGCTGCTACTGCGCCGTGGGTGCCTGGGAAGCCGCACGTGCGATTGCGAGAACGCGTACGGTCGGCTTGCGGGCGGCCAGCGACGCCGTCGCCAGCTTCGCCGTGGAGGCAGCCTTGCGGATGGTCGACATCGGGGAAGCGGAGAACCGCGCCGCCATCGACGCGCACGACCGCTACGGCAAGGGCCGTCACCCGGCCCGGCTCAACATGGGTGATTGTTTCGCCTATGCCTGTGCCGTGACCAACGATGCGAAATTGCTCTACAAGGGTGACGATTTCTCCCACACGGACCTCGCATGATCCACGTCGAACTCACCCGCGAAGATCCCTGGCCCGATGGCGGCCGCTGGGAGGAGATCGCCCTCGCCGCCACCCGCGCCGCGATCGCCCGAACACCGCATGGCGAGCTGCTGGCCACCCCGGCGCACGTCGAGGTCAGCGTGCGGCTCGCTTCGGACGAGGAGGTGCACACCCTGAACCGCCAGTATCGCGGCAAGGACAAGCCGACCAACGTGCTGTCCTTCCCCATGGTGCAGCCCGACCTGATCGCCACCGTCACGCAGAACAGCGACGACGGCGAGGTGCTGCTGGGCGACATCGTCCTCGCGCATGGCGTCTGCGCCGCCGAGGCGGCGGAGCGCGGCATCTCCGTCGATCATCATGCCACGCATCTGATGGTGCATGGCGCGCTGCATCTGCTAGGCTACGATCACCTGACCGACGACGAGGGGGACGCGATGGAGGAGATCGAGCGCGCCGCGCTGTCCGATCTCGGCATCGCCGACCCCTATCTGATCCGAGAGGACTGACCCAGCCATCATGGCCGAGGACCGAAGTACCGCCGGGAACGGCGACTCCCACGAAAGCGGCATCTGGACGGGGCTGCGCAACCTGATCTTCGGCGAACCGCAGGAAGATACCCTGCGCGACCAGCTGGAAGACGCGATCGACCGGCACGAGGGCGACCCCGCGCCCGACGCCAAGGGCGACCTGACCCCGCTGGAGCGGCAGATGGTCCGCAACCTCCTCCACTTCGGCGAGCGCGACGCGGGCGACGTCGGCGTGCCGCGCGCGGACGTGATCGCGGTGGAGGAGAAGACCAGCTTCGACCACCTGGTCCACCTGTTCGCGGAGGCCGGGCACAGCCGCCTGCCGGTCTATCGCGACAGCCTCGACGAGATCATCGGCATGGTCCACATCAAGGACGTGTTCGCGATCCTCGCCACCGGCGGCCCGCGGCCGGACGACATCGCGGCGCTGATCCGCCAGCCGCTCTACGTGCCGATGAGCCGCGGCGCGCTCGACCTCCTCGCCGACATGCGCCAGTCGCGCATCCACCTCGCCGTCGTGCTGGATGAATATTCGGGCACGGAGGGGCTCGTCACGATCGAGGACCTGATCGAGGAGATCGTCGGCGAGATCGAGGACGAGCACGACGAGGCGCCCGTGCTGCAACTGGTGCCGCTGGACGGCGGCGCGTGGGAAGCGGACGCGCGGGTCGAACTGGAGGATGTAGGTCGCGAGGTCGATCCGCGGCTGGCGGAGGCGGAAAGCGACGTCGACACGCTCGGTGGACTCGCCGCGGTGCTGGCGGGGCGGGTACCGCAGCCGGGCGACTGCATCGACCATCCCAGCGGCTGGCGGCTCGAGATCGTCGCCGCGGACGAGCGCCGCATCGACCGGCTGCGCCTCCACCCGCCCCGCCCGGTGCCCGAGGGCGTGGACGAGTAGTTCTGATCGCATCACTCGATCAACGCGCGCACCTTTTCGCGTTTTCCCGATCAATACACTTGGTCTAGTCCGTCGCCATGACCCCGTCACGCGAGAGCGATACGGGCAGCGGCTCAACTGGAGAGACAATCATGGACGCCATCACCGAAGGCAGCCCGATCAACGACCCGCAAAAGCAGCCCGCGGCGCTGCGCACGCTGCTGGGCCGCACCAACCGCGATTGGTGGCCGGAGCAGCTGAGCCTCGACATCCTGGCCCAGAACGGCGTGTCGCCGAACCCCTATGGCAAGGACTTCGACTATCGCGCCGAGTTCCAGAAGCTCGATTACTGGCAGGTCAAGAAGGACCTGACCGCGCTGATGACCGACAGCCAGCCGTGGTGGCCGGCCGATTACGGGCACTACGGTCCCTTTTTCATCCGCATGGCGTGGCATTCGGCCGGCACGTACCGCACCGGTGACGGGCGCGGCGGCTCGTCCTCCGGCTCGCAGCGGTTCGCTCCGCTCAATTCCTGGCCGGACAACGGCAATCTCGACAAGGCTCGCCGCCTGCTGTGGCCGATCAAGCAGAAGTACGGTCGCGCCTTGAGCTGGGCGGACCTGTTCATTCTGGCGGGCAACGTCGCCATCGAGTCGATGGGCGGGCCGGTGTTCGGCTTCTCGGGCGGGCGCGAGGACGTCTTCGAGCCGGAGAAGGACATCTACTGGGGCACCGAGGAGGAGTGGCTCGGCCAGACCCGCATCGACGACGAGGCGGGCCTCGCGATGGAGAGCCCGCTCGCGGCGATCCAGCACGGCCTCATCTACGTCAATCCGGAGGGGCCGGGCGGCAAGCCGGACACCAAGGGTTCCGCCCGCGACCTGCGCGAGACGTTCAAGCGCATGGCGATGAACGACGAGGAGACCGCGGCGCTCACCGCCGGCGGCCACACCTTCGGCAAGGCGCACGGCGCGGGCGACGCCTCGCTGGTCGGCCGGGAGCCGGAAGCCGCGGACATCGCGCAGATGGGCCTGGGCTGGGCCTCCACGCACGAGAGCGGCATGGGCGACCACACAATCACCTCGGGGATCGAGGGCGCGTGGACGCCGACGCCGACCAAGTGGGACATGACTTATTTCGACAACCTGCTCGACCATGAATACGAGCTGGTGAAGTCCCCCGCGGGCGCGAACCAGTGGCAGCCGGTCGGCAATCCGGAAGAGACGCAGGCTCCCGCCGCGCACACGCCGGGCAAGAAGGTGCCGACGATGATGACCACGGCGGACAAGGCGTTCAAGGACGACGCCGGCTACCGCCAGATCCTGGAGAAGTTCCGCGCCGATCCGGCGTACTTCTCCGATGCGTTCGCGCGCGCGTGGTTCAAGCTGTGCCATCGCGATCTTGGCCCGAAGACGCGGTACCTGGGGCCCGAGGCGCCGACCGAAGACCTGATCTGGCAGGATCCGATCCCCGCCGGCACGCCGCTGTCCGACGGCGACGTCGCCACGCTGAAGGAGAAGATCGCGGCGTCGGGCCTGACGATCGCGCAGCTGGTGAAGACCGCCTGGGCCTCGGCCTCCACCTATCGCGGTTCGGACCGTCGCGGCGGCGCGAACGGCGCGCGCATCCGGCTGGAGCCGCAGCGCAGCTGGGACGTCAACGAGCCGGAGCAGCTCGCCAAGGTGCTCGACGTGTACGAGGGCATCAAGGCGGACTTCGCCGGGACGGTGAGTATCGCCGACCTGATCGTGCTCGGCGGCAACCTGGGCATCGAGCAGGCGGCGAAGGCGGCCGGCCACGACGTGACCGTGCCGTTCACCTCGGGTCGCGGGGACGCGACGCAGGAGTGGACCGACGTCGAGAGCTTCGAGCCGCTGGAGCCCAAGGCCGACGGCTTCCGCAACTACCTGCAGGTCCGCTTCAACGTGCCGACGGAGGAGCTGCTGGTCGACCGCGCCCAGCTGATCGGCCTGTCCGCGCCGGAGATGGCGGTGCTGGTGGGCGGCCTGCGCGTGCTGGGCGTCAACCATGCCAAGGCGGAGAAGCACGGCGTGCTGACCGATCGTCCCGGGCAGCTGACCAACGACTTCTTCGTCAACCTGCTCGACATGGGCACGGCGTGGAAGCAGGTGAGCGAGGAGAGCGACCAGGAGTTCGTCGGCTCCGACCGCCACACCGGCGAGCAGAAGTGGACCGCGTCGCGCACCGACCTGGTGTTCGGCTCCAACTCGCAGCTGCGCGCCATCTCGGAGGTCTATGCCTGCGATGACGCCAAGGACACGTTCGTCGCCGAGTTCGTGCAGGCATGGGCTAAGGTTATGAATGCTGACCGTTTCGATCTGGCGTGACGGTCCGGCTTCCGCTAACGGGTAGCGGAATGGTTTGAGGAAGGGGCGTCGCACCGGTCGGTACGGCGCCCCTCCCCTCCGGAACCGGTTGAGTATGCCCCTCGGGTCGCACCTTGGGTCGGAAAGGCCGGAGGCCGTCGGCGTGCCCCCCACGTCGGCGGCCTAACTTTTTTCTGGCGTCCCGCGAGACGATCGCTGCGCGGACGGCTGCTCCCGACAGCCTGCGTCACGCGTTTCCACGCAGCCCGTGGCGCTTGTGCCGCCGGCGCGGTATCGGGACGCCATGCGCAAACACATCCTGGGCTTTCTCGCCTTCCTGCTCCTCATCGGCATCGCCGTGGTCGCCTGGCTCGCCTGGCCCGACAAGGCGCAGCTCGATCTCGCCGCGGTCACCGGCCAGCGTCCGCAGATCACCGCGCCGCGCGAGCAGGTGATCCCCACCGTCGGCACCGCGGAGCCGGTCGGCTGGCAGCAGGGGCAGACGCCGGTCGCCGCGCCGGGGCTGGCGGTGCGCGCCTTCGCCACGGGGCTCGACCACCCGCGCTGGCTCTACCGCCTGCCCAATGGCGACGTGCTGGTGGCGGAGAGCAACTCGCCTCCGCGCGAGGGCGGCGGAATCAAGGGCTGGGTCATGAAGGTGCTGATGGGCCGGGTCGGCGCGGGGGTGCCCTCCCCCAATCGAATCACGCTGCTGCGCGACGCGGATGGCGACGGCGTCGCCGAGACGCGCGGCGTCTTCATGACGGGGCTGAACTCGCCCTTCGGCATGACGCTGCTGAACGGGCAGCTCTACATCGCGAACACCGACGCGCTGGTGCGGGTGCCCTATCGCGGCGGCGAGACGCGGATCAGCGCGACGCCGGAGACGATCGTGCGCTATCCCGGCGGTGCGAACCATTGGACGCGCGGCCTCATCACCGCGGAAGACGGGCGCAGCCTCTACGTCTCGGTCGGCTCCTCCTCCAACGTGGCGGAGAACGGCGTGGCGGCGGAGCAGCGCCGCGCCGCCATCCTTCAGGTGTGGCCCGACGACAAGACCAGCCGCATCTACGCCGCCGGCCTGCGCAACCCCGTGGGCATGGCGCTGGAGCCGTCGACCAAGGCGCTGTGGACGGTGGTGAACGAGCGCGACATGCTCGGTTCCGATATCGTGCCCGATTACCTGACGGCGGTGGAGCTGGGCGACCATTTCGGTTGGCCGTGGTTCTACTGGGGCGGCTACGTCGACCCGCGGGTGGAGCCGAAGAACCCGCAGCTTCAGCAATATTCAAAGCGGCCGGACTATGCGCTGGGGCCGCACGTGGCTGCGCTGGGGCTGACCTTCGCCGACGGGCTGAAGCTGGGCGGGCGGTTCCAGCGCGGCGCCTTCGTCGGTGAGCACGGATCGTGGAACCGCAAGCCGCTGTCGGGCTACAAGGTGGTGTTCGTGCCGTTCACGCCGCAGGGCTGGCCGATGAAGGGCGCGAAGCCGATCGACGTGCTGTCGGGCTTCCTCGTAGACGGCAAGGCGCGGGGCCGTCCCGTCGGTGTGATCGCGGACCGGACCGGCGGGCTGCTGGTGGCCGACGATGTCGGCAACGCGATCTGGCGGGTCAGCGCGGCGCGCTAGACCCGAACCGTTCGTACCGAGCCTGTCGACGCTCAGTCGACCGTGGGCAGGTCGCTTACTCCAGCAGCTTCGGCCCGTCCTTCTGCAGCTTCGCGCGAAGCGGCTCGGCGAACATCTGCAGGAAGGCGGGCAGGACGAAGGTGGCGTGGACGTTGGTGTCGGCGACGTCCAGCGTCACTGCCACGCGCTGCCCCATGCCCTCCACGGTGAAATCCAGCCGGTCGCCGGTCCAGCGATGCTCGGTTACCGCGCCGCCGGGGATGTAGCTCGCCATCTTGCCGAACCCGCCATCGATCCGCGCGCGCGCGGCGTCGCGGCCCAGCTTGTGCGGAAGGTCGATCTCGATCGGGCGGCTCATCGTGGCTCCTCCGTGGCGAACAGCATGGTGTCGTCGGCGAACGCCTTGAACTCCAGCGCGTTGCCGCTGGGATCGCGAAAGAACATCGTCGCCTGCTCCCCCGGTTTCCCCTTGAAGCGGACGTGCGGCGCGATGCCGAAGGGCACGCCGGCCGCCTCCACCCGCGTCGCCAGCGCCTGCCAGTCGGCCATCGTCAGCACGATGCCGAAATGCGGCACCGGCACGTGATGGCCGTCCACCTCGTTGGCAACCGCGACCGGTTTCGCAGCGGGGTCGAGGTGCGCGACGATCTGGTGTCCGCCGAAGTCGAAGTCGATCCACTGCCCGCTCGACCGCCCTTCGGCACAGCCGAGCACGTCGCGATAGAAGGCGCGCGCGGCGTCGAGGTCGTGGACGGGGAAAGCGAGATGGAAGGGGCGGAGTGTCATGGCGCTCTCATACACTATCCTCCCGGGCTCGGGGAGGGGGACCGTTCACGCAGCGAATGGTGAAGGGGGTGGCCACAAGCGTGACATTCGTGGCGCCCCGCCTCCACCAGCGTCGCTGGTCCCCCTCCCCGTACCGGGGAGGATAGGCTAGGTCGCGGCCCATGCGCTTTCCCGCCCCGCTCTCCCTGCTCCTCGGCGTCGTCACCGCCTGCGCCTTCGCGCCGCTCGACCTGTGGTGGCTCGCCCTGCCCGCGCTCGCCGCGTGGATGTGGCTGGTCCACGCCGCCCCCTCGGCGCGTCAGGCATTGTGGCGCGGCTACGCCTTCGGCGTCGGCCATTTCACGATCAACGACAATTGGTTCCAGCACGCCTTCACCTTTCAGGACAAGATGCCGGCGGAGCTGGGCTATATCGCCCCGTTCGCGCTGGCGCTGTACCTCGCCGTCTATCCCGCGCTCGCGGCAGGGCTGGCGTGGCGGATGCGGCGCGAGCGGGTCGACACGGCGTGGGTGCTGTTCTTCGCCGCCGCCTGGATGCTCGGCGAGTGGCTGCGCAGCTGGGTCTTTACCGGTTATGCGTGGGATCCGCTGGGCGTTGCCTGGCTCGGGCTGCCGATCCCGCATGTCGCGCTGCTGGGGCGCGAGATCGGCACCTACGCGCTGTCCGCGCTGTTCGTGGCGGCGGCCGGCGCGCTGCTTCTTCTCCTCGCACGCCGACGCTGGCCGCTCGCCGCCGCGATCGTCGCGCTGGTCGCCGTTCAGGTCGTCCGCGGCACGCCCGCACTGCCCCCGCCCCCCGCCGGTGCCCCGCGGCTGGTCGTCGTCCAGCCCAACGTGCCGCAGGACCAGCGCGGCGAGAGCGATCAGGAGATGATGCTGGCGCGGCTCACCCGCCTGTCCGGGCGCCCGGCCGCGGTGCCGCGGCTGGTGCTGTGGCCGGAAGGGGTGATGCGCAACCTGATCGAGGGCGGCTATCCGTTGTGGGTGTATGGCGCGACCAGTCCGTGGGCGACGCGCGCGCGACTGGCATCGGTGCTCGGACCGCGCGACATCCTGATGACCGGGGGCGATGCGCTGCAATTCGACGCGCGTGGCGATGTGGTCGCCGCGACAAACTCGGTTTTCGCCTTGAACAGCGGGCGACAGGTGGAGATGCGCTACGACAAGTCGCATCTCGTACCTTATGGCGAATACCTGCCGATGCCGTGGCTGCTGAAGCCGCTCGGCCTCGCCCGGCTGGTGCCAGGAGAGATGGACTTCCTTCCCGGGCCAGGGCCGGAGACCAGCGACCTTCCGCTGTTCGGCCCCGTGGCGGTGCAAATCTGCTACGAGATCATCTTCTCCGGCGAAGTCATCGACCGGGACCATCGCCCCCTGCTGCTGTTCAATCCGTCCAACGACGCCTGGTTCGGCTCCTGGGGCCCGCCGCAGCACCTGCGCCAGGCGCAGATGCGTGCGATTGAGGAGGGCGTGCCGGTCGCGCGCTCTACGCCAAACGGCATTTCTGCGGTGATCGCGGCGGACGGACGGGTGCTGGCGCAGGTGCCGCACAAGGTCGCCGGCGCGATCGACGTGCCGATCCCACCAGCGCTGCCGCCCACACATTTTTCGCGCATCGGTAATTGGGCGGCGCTGATCGTCGGCATCGCGCTGGTCGCCGCGGCGATTGCCTTGCGGCGGCGGGCGCGATAGGGGAACACATAAAGTTATCTTTATATCGTTATCTGTTCGCGGAGCCTCCATGCCCCAGTCTTTCCTGTTCACCTCCGAATCCGTGTCCGAGGGCCATCCCGACAAGGTCGCGGACCAGATCTCCGACGCCATCGTCGACCTGTTCCTGTCGAAGGACCCGCAGGGGCGCGTGGCATGCGAGACGCTGACGACGACGCAGCTGGTCGTCCTGGCCGGCGAGATCCGCGGCAAGGGCGTGTACGAGAACGGCCAGTGGGCGCCGGGCGTGGAGCAGGAGATCGAGGACACCGTCCGCGCCACGGTGAAGCGCATCGGCTACGCCCAGTCCGGCTTCCACTGGAACGAGTTCGTCTTCCAGAACAACCTGCACGGCCAGTCGGCGCACATCGCGATGGGCGTGGACGAGAGCGGCAACAAGGACGAGGGCGCCGGCGACCAGGGCATCATGTTCGGCTACGCCACCGACGAGACCCCAGGCCTGATGCCCGCCACGCTCTACTACAGCCACAAGATCCTCGAGCGGATGGCCGCCGACCGTCACTCGGGCGCGGCGCCCTTCCTCGAGCCGGACGCGAAGAGCCAGGTGACGCTCGCCTATGAGAACGAGCAGCCGGTCAAGGCGACCGCGCTGGTCGTCTCGACGCAGCACGCGCCCGGCTATTGCGAGAAGGGCGACAACGCCGATGCCGCGAAATACGCGGTGCTGCGCGACTACGTGATGCAGGTGTTCCGCGACGTCCTGCCCGACGGGTTCATCGATGGCGACACGAAGGTCTACATCAACCCGACCGGCCAGTTCGAGATCGGCGGGCCGGACGGCGACGCCGGGCTGACCGGGCGCAAGATCATCGTCGACACCTACGGCGGCGCGGCGCCGCACGGTGGCGGCGCGTTCAGCGGCAAGGACCCGACGAAGGTCGACCGCTCCGCCGCCTATGTTGCGCGCTACCTGGCGAAGAACGTGGTCGCCGCGGGCCTGGCGCGTCGCTGCACGATCCAGCTGTCCTACGCCATCGGCATCGCCGAGCCGCTGTCGGTCTACGTCGACCTGCACGGCACCGGCACGGTGGCGGAGGCGAAGCTGGAGACGGCGCTGCCGCAGCTGGTGCGCCTGACGCCCAAGGGCATCCGCGAGCACCTGAAGCTGAACGCGCCGATCTACTCGAAGACCGCCGCCTACGGCCATTTCGGCCGCGAGCCGGAGGGCGATCTGTTCACCTGGGAAAAGACCGACCTGGTTGACGCACTGAAGGCCGCGGTCGCCTGATCCCCTTCCCCGTGCTCCCGCTCGCGCGGGAGCACGGGCGCGGTCATGCGACCGCCGCGCGCACCCGCCGCGTCAGCATCGCAACTTCGGCGAACAGCGCCTCGTCCACTACCTTGAAGTTGAAGCAGGTCTTGCCCTGCCGCCGCTTCGTCAGCGCGTCGGACAGTCCCTCGGTCAGCGCGGGCGCGTCGTAGAGCGGAATCAGGTGATAGGCGACGTAGCTCTTCTTCAGCGTCACCGTCCCGAACCAGCCCGGCTGCCTTGTCTTCGCGTCCAGCACAGGCGTGCGCACCTCCAGGTCGCCCGGCAGGTCGCGCGCGACGGTCAGGTCGCCTGCCGCCTCCAGCATGATCGCCCGCAGACCCGCGTACACCTCGTCGAAGCCCGGCATGTCCGCCTCCTATCCCACGCGCACCACGCGGTCGCCCAGCCGGTCCGCCTCGGCCGCGTCGTGCGTCACCAGCAGGATCGGCAGCCCGGCCGCGTCGCGCACTCGCTCGATCGCGCGCGTCGCCTCCTCGCGCCGGTCGGCGTCGAGCGAGGATAGCGGCTCGTCCAGCAACAGAAAGTCCGGATCGGCCAGCAGCGCGCGGCCGATCGCCACGCGCCGCGCCTCGCCGCCCGACAGGCTGCGCGGCCAGCGGCCCAGCAGCGGCGCGATGTCGAGCGTCGCCGCCACCTCCGCCAGCCGCGCGTCGCTCCGCGCGCCGTACAGCAGGTTGGCGCGCACGCGCCGGTGCGGGAAGAGGCGCGCGTCCTGGAAGACGTAGCCCGCGCGCCGGCGCTCGGGCGGCAGGTCGATCCCCGCCGCGTGGTCGAACAGGGTGCGCTCGGCGACCCGCACGTGGCCCGCCGCGGGCCGCAACAGGCCGGCGATCATGTCCAGCGTGCTGGTCTTGCCCGCGCCCGAAGGGCCGAAGAGGATGGTGACGCCGCCCCCCGCGGCGAAGGCGACGTGGAGGTCGCGCCCGCCGCGCCGCACCGTTACGTCGACGTCAAAGGACATGCACCCCCCTGCCCGCGCGCCGCGCCAGTGCCTCCGACGCGACCAGCGCGGCGAGGCTGAGGGCGACGGAAACGGCGGCGAGCCGCCACACCAGCGCCTCGCCACCGGGACGCTGGAGCGCGGCGTAGATGGCGAGCGGGAGCGTCTGCGTCTCGCCCGGCACGTTCGAGACGAAGGTGATCGTCGCGCCGAACTCCCCCAGCGACCGCGCGAAGCCCAGCATCGCACCGGCCAGCACGCCGGGCAGCGCGAGCGGCAGCGTAACGGTGGCATAGGCGCGCCAGCGCGATGCGCCGAGCGTGCGCGCCGCCTGCTCCAGCCGGCGGTCCACCCCCTCGATCGACAGCCGCATCGCGCGCACCATCAGCGGCAAGGCCATGACTGCGGCAGCGATCGCGGCGCCAGTCCACCGGAAAAGGACGCGGTCGCCGATGGACCCCAGCGGCCCCTCGGGCGCGAAGGCGATCAGCAGCAGCCAGCCGGTGACGACCGGCGGCACGACGAGCGGCAGGTGGACGAGCCCGTCGAGCAGCACCTTCCCCGGAAACCGCCAGCGCGCCAGCACCCAGGCGAGCGCGAAGGCGACGGGCAATGCCGCCGCGGTCGCGACCAGCCCGACCAGCAGGGACAGCCGGACGATCCCGGCGACATCCTCCATCAGCGCCGCGCGAACCCGCGCCGCGCGAGGATCGCCTGCCCGCGCGTCGACAGCAGGAAGCGGCGGAAGCCCTCCGCCTCGTCGGAGGCCGACAGCCGCGCGACCGGGTAGACGATGGGCACGTGGCTGGTGGCGGGGAAGTAGCCGGCGATCGCCACGCCACGCGCCGCCCGCGCATCCGTGGCGTAGACGACGCCGTACGGCGCGGCGCCACGCTCGACCAGCGCCAGCGCGGCGCGGACGTTCTCCGCCCGCACCACGCGCGGCGCGACCGCCTCCCACGCACCCAGCCTGGTCAGCGCAGCGCGGCCGTAGCGGCCGGCGGGCACGCTATCCGGATCGGCCATCGCCAGCGGCCCCGCCGCCAGCACCCGCGCCAGCGCGGCCCCGCGCAACGTGCCGAGCCTGGGACCGCCGACCCGCCCCACGACGACCAGCCGGTTGCGCGCCAGCGTCGCACGCGTGCCCGCGACGATCAGGCCCTTCGCCGCCACCGCATCCATCCACTCCGCGTCGGCGGAGACGAACAGGTCGGCGCGCGCTCCGGCCATCACCTGCCGCGCGAGCGCGGACGAAGCGGCGTATGACAGCACCGGGCGGGCGTGCCCCTGCGCGCGCCAGGCGTCTGCGGCGTCGGTCAGCGCCTCCTGCATGCTCGCCGCCGCCAGCACGAGCGGCCCGCGCCGCTGCGCGGTCGCGGAGGTGGCGATCAGGCCGAGGAGGAGCGAGAGAAGGAAGCAGATCCGGCGCATCGTCATGGCTCATCGCATTCTCGCAACGGAGAAACAACGCGGCAGCCCCTCCATGCGTCTGTCGGCGGCTCCAGCGATGGACGATTCGCTTCGCCGTAAATCCGATTCGCGTCGGCGCAGGCGCAGGAACGCGCGAGTCGGTCGCTCGTCGCGGCAGGATGCGTGCCCGCCGGCTGAAGTCCTCGCTGATCGATCGCGTCGTGTTCGACGACGAGGCGGAGACGCTGCGCGTGTCGTTCCGCGGGTCGGGGCGCAGCTACACCTATTTCGGCGTGCCCCGCGCGATCTACGACGCGCTGACGACGGCCCGATCCGCGGGACGCTTCTTCAACGAGGCGATCCGCGGACATTTCGCGGTCCAATCAAATCGGCGGCGGTACCCGTTGGAAAGCTAGTTCTCGTCGCCCATCCGCAGCGCCGCGATGAAGGCCTCCTGCGGGATCTGCACCGAGCCGTACTCGCGCATCTTCAGCTTACCTTTCTTCTGTTTTTCCAGCAGCTTGCGCTTTCTCGTTATGTCGCCGCCGTAGCATTTGGCGGTCACGTCCTTGCGCATCGCGCTGATCGTCTCGCGCGCGATCACCTTCCCGCCGATCGCCGCCTGGATCGGAATCTTGAACAGGTGGCGCGGGATCAGTTCCTTCAGCCGCTCGCACATGCCGCGCCCGCGCGTCTCCGCCGTGCCGCGGTGAACGATCATGCTGAGCGCGTCGACGGGCTCCTCGTTCACAAGGATGCTCATCTTCACCAGGTCGCCCTCGCGATGGCCAATCTGGTGATAGTCGAAGCTGGCATAGCCCTTCGACAGCGATTTCAGCCGGTCGTAGAAGTCGAACACGACCTCGTTCAGCGGCAGCTCGTAAGTCGCCTGCGCACGTCCGCCGACGTAGGTCAGGTTCTTCTGAATGCCGCGCCGATCCTGGCACAGCTTCAGGATCGAGCCGAGATACTCGTCCGGCACGTAGATCACCGCCTCGATCCACGGCTCGCTGATCGACGCGATCCTGTTCGGATCGGGCATGTCGGCGGGGTTGTGCAGGTCGATGTGGCCGCCGTTGTGGGTCAGCTCGATCTGATAGACCACGCTCGGCGCGGTGGTGATGAGGTCGAGGTCGTACTCGCGCGTCAGCCGTTCCTGGATGATCTCTAGGTGGAGGAGGCCGAGGAAGCCGCAGCGGAAGCCGAAGCCCAGCGCCGCGCTCGTCTCCATCTCGAACGAGAAGCTGGCGTCGTTCAGCCGCAGCTTCGAGATGCTCTCACGAAGCTTCTCGAAGTCGTTGGCGTCGACGGGAAACAGCCCGCAGAAGACGACCGGCTGCACTTCCTTGAAGCCCGGCAGCGCCGCCGCCGCCGGCTTCTTCGCGTCGGTCAGCGTGTCGCCGACGCGGGCCTGCGCCACGTCCTTGATCTGCGCGGTGATGAAGCCGATCTCGCCGGGCCCCAGCTCGGCCAGCTGCTCGATCTTCGGGCGGAAGCAGCCGACGCGGTCGATCAGGTGCGTCGTACCCGCCTGCATGAAGCTGACCTGCTGCCCCTTCTTCAACACGCCGTCCATCACGCGGACGAGGATCATGACGCCGAGGTATGGATCGTACCACGAATCGACCAGCATCGCCTTCAGCGGCGCAGCGGCGTCCCCCTTGGGCGCGGGGATGCGCTCCACCACCGCGTCGAGGATCTCCTCGATACCGATGCCCGACTTGGCGCTGGCGAGGACGGCGTGGCTCGCGTCCAGGCCGATCACGTCCTCGATCTCCTGCCGCACCTTCTCCGGCTCCGCGGCGGGCAGGTCGATCTTGTTGATGACGGGCAGGATTTCGTGGTCGTGCTCGATCGACTGGTAGACGTTGGCCAGCGTCTGCGCCTCCACGCCCTGTGCGGCGTCGACGACCAGCAGCGCGCCCTCGCACGCCGCCAGCGATCGCGAGACCTCGTAGGCGAAGTCGACGTGGCCGGGCGTGTCCATCAGGTTCAGGACATGGCCCTTCCATTCCAGGCGCACGGTCTGCGCCTTGATGGTGATGCCGCGCTCCTTCTCGATCTCCATGTTGTCGAGCACCTGCGCGCTCATCTCGCGGTCGGACAGGCCGCCGGTGCGCTGGATCAGCCGGTCGGCCAGCGTCGACTTGCCGTGGTCGATATGCGCGATGATGGAGAAGTTGCGGATCTTGTCGAGCGGAGTGGCCATGCCGCGCGCCGTAGCGAAGGCGGTGCGCTCTTTCCAGCGTCGCGCATAACCGGCTAGGGTCCGGCACGGACAGCGAGAGAGGAAGCGGATGCGGCACGTCGCGGTGATCGGCTCCGGCCCGGCGGGTTACTATACCGCGGAGGCGTTGCAGAAGCTGTTCGCAGACGACGTGCGCGTCGACATCGTCGATCGCCTGCCTGTCCCCTACGGCCTGATCCGCAGCGGGGTCGCACCCGACCACCAGTCGATCAAGGCGGTGTCGCGCCGCTACGAGGCGACCGCGCTCAGCGACAACGTCCGCTTCGTCGGCAACGTCGCGGTCGGGCGGGACGTGTCGATCGGCGAGCTGCTCTCGCTCTACGACGCGGTCGTGCTCGCCACCGGCGCACCGGCGGACCGACCGCTCGGCGTGCCGGGCGACGACCTGCCCGGCGTGGTCGGGTCCGCAGCCTTCGTCGGCTGGTACAACGGCCATCCCGATCATGCCGCGCTCCGCCCCCCGCTCGACGGTCCCGCCGTCGTCGTCGGCGCGGGCAACGTGGCGCTGGACGTCGCGCGCATCCTGGCGAAGACCGCGGAGGAGTTCGGCGGGTCGGACATCGTCGGCCACGCGCTCGACCACCTGGGCACCGGCACGCACGACCGGATCACGCTACTGGCGCGGCGCGGGCCGCACCAGATCGCGATGACGCCCAAGGAGCTGGGCGAGCTCGCCCATCTGTCGCGCGCGCGGGCCATGGTGGACGCCGCCGACCTGCCCGCCCCGGCGGCGGACGCGGCGCTCGATCCCGGCCAGCGCAAGTCGGTCGCCCATCTGCGCGCCTTTGCCGAAGCGGGCGAGGAGAAACCGGTGACGATCGCCTTCGACTTCTTCGCGCAGCCGGTCGCGATCGAGGGCGACGGCCGGGTCGAGCAGGTGATCGTCGAGCGCACCCGGCTGGACGCGGATGGCCGTGCGAGCGGGACCGGCGAGACCTACGCGATCCCCGCCACCCTGGTCGTCAGCTGCATCGGCTATCAGACCCCGCGGATCGAGGGCGTGCCCTATGATGCGAAGCTGGGGCGCTTCGCCAACAGCGAGGGACGGATCGCACCCGGCCTCTACGCGGTCGGCTGGGCACGGCGGGGACCGACCGGAACGATCGGCACCAACCGGCCCGACGGCTTCCTGATCGCGGACCATATCGCCGCGGACGTGGCGGACGGTTCGGGCAAGCCGGGCCGGGCGGGGCTGGATGCGCTGCTGGCGGAACGCGGGGTCGACGTCGTCACCTTCCGCGACTGGCAGGCGATCGAGAAGGCGGAAGTGGCCAATGCGCGCGACGGTGCCCCGCGCGAGAAGTTTACCGCGATCGAGGCGATGCTGGACGCGCGCAGATGACGGGGTGAAACACCGCAATGGTCGGGGCGATAGGATTCGAACCTACGACCCCTGGACCCCGAGACCAGTGCGCTACCAGACTGCGCCACGCCCCGACACATTGCGGAAGCGGAGCGCCTAGACGTCCGCCCCCCGGCCCGCAAGCCAAAAAACGGTCATTCGTCCGCTTTCGGCTTATCCTCGTAGAACAATTCGCCGATGCGGATTTCCTCCCGCCCCTGCGCGACGCGGTGGGCGTTGGTGTCGCGCAGCGAATAGACGCAGCCGCAATATTCCTGCTGGTAGAAGCGCTCCCGCTTGGAGATCTCGATCATGCGCGCGGCGCCGCCGCCCTTGCGCCAGTTGAACGTCCAGTAACGAATGCCGGGATAGTGCGCCGCCGCGCGCTCCCCGCAATCGTTGATCTGCGCCATGTTCTTCCAGCGCGAGATGCCGAGCGAGGAGGTGATGACGGGAAAGCCGTGCTCGTGCGCGTAGAGCGCCGTCCGCTCGAACCGCATGTCGAAGCACATGGTGCAGCGCGGGCCCCGCTCCGGCTCCCACTCCATTCCCTTGGCGCGCTTGAACCAATTGGCCGTATCGTAGTCGGCATCGACGAACGGCACGTCGTGCTCCCGCGCGAAGCGGATGTTCTCGTCCTTGCGCAGGAGATACTCTTCTTTGGGGTGGATGTTGGGATTGTAGAAGAAGATCGTATAGTCGATCCCGCTCGCCGTCATCGCCTCCATCACCTCGCCCGAGCAGGGCGCGCAGCAACTGTGGAGCAGCACCTTCTTCTCGCCCGCGGGGGGCACGAGGACGGGACGGACGAGTTCCTGTGTCATGCCGGCGCGCCTACCATATCCTCCCCGGTACGGGGAGGGGGACCGCGACGCGCGCAGCGGCGTGGTGGAGGGGGCGTGCCACGGCGTGCGGCGTATGCGGCCCACCCCTCCACCATGCTGCGCATGATCCCTCTCCCCGTGCCGGGGAGGATATTTATATAGCCCCTGGTGACCGGGAACTCGCGCAAGATCATCCACATCGACATGGACGCCTTCTACGCGTCGGTGGAGCAGCGCGACGATCCGGCGTTGCGCGGACGGCCGGTGGCGGTGGGCAGCGCGAGGGGGCGCGGGGTGGTGGCAGCGGCGAGCTACGAGGCGCGGGCGTTCGGGGTGCGCAGCGCCATGCCCTCGGTCACCGCGCTCCGCCGCTGCGCCGACCTCGTCTTCGTGCCCCCGCGCTTCGACGTGTATCGCGCGGTCAGCCGGCAGATCCACACAATCTTCGCCGACTACACCGACCTCATCGAGCCGCTGTCGCTCGACGAGGCGTACCTCGACGTGACCGAGGATCGCCGCGCGCTCGGCTCGGCGCGCGCCATCGCGGAGGAGATCCGCGCGCGCATCCGCGCGGACACCGCACTCACCGCCTCGGCAGGGGTCAGCTACAACAAGTTCGTCGCCAAGCTCGCCTCCGACCAGAACAAGCCCGACGGCGTGTGCGTCATCCCGCCCGCGAAAGGCGCCGCCTTCGTTCAGACCCTGCCGGTCAAGCGCTTCCACGGCGTCGGCCCCGTCACCGCGGCGAAGATGGCGCGGCTGGGCATCGAGAGCGGCGCCGACCTCGCGGCGCAGAGCATCGAGTTCCTGCGCGCACATTTCGGCAGCCACGCCGACTATCTCCACGGCGCCGCGCGCGGCATCGACGAGCGGCCGGTGCGCGCCGACCGGGAGGCCAAGTCGATCGGTGCCGAGCGCACGTTCGAGACCGATCTCGCCGCCGAGGCGGACCTTCGCGCCGCGCTGGAGCGGGTGGCCGACGCCGCCTGGGTACGGATCGAGCGGCACGCCGCGCGGGGCCGCACGGTGACGCTGAAGTTGCGCCACGCCGATTTCCGCACCCTCACCCGCGCGCGATCGACCGTGGAGGCGGTGACGACGCGGGAGATGCTGCTGGAAACGGGCTGGTCGCTGCTGCGCGCGGAACTGCCGGTGGAACGCGGCATCCGCCTCCTCGGCCTGACGCTGTCGGGCCTGGTCCGCGAGGAAGACGTCGCGCAGCCGACGTTGCCGTTCGGGTGAGGCCGGCGTAGCAGGACTGCCGTTCGCCCTGAGCCTGTCGAAGGGCCTGTCCGGACCACGTGCTTCGACAGGCTCAGCACGAACGGTGCGAGGAATTAGATGCCCCCGCCCGTCACCACGTGCCCCGCCCCCTCCAGCGCGCGCGTCAGATCGGCCAGGCAGCGGTCCACCAGCACCTCGTCCGGCGAGCGGACGACGAAATTGGCGCCGACGCGTCCTTCCCGGAAGAACGGGTAGCTGCCGATCGCCACGCCGGCGTGCGCCTTCTCCGCCTCCCGCAGGATGTCGGCCACCTCGCTCTCCGCCACCCAGCCGCCGATCGTCTTGCTGACCACCGGTCGCCCGCCCTCCAGCGTGCCGGTCAGCGCATCGAGCATGCCGGCCGTGATATGCGGCACGCCCGCCATGATGAAGATGTTGCCGATGCGGATACCCGGGGCACCGGACACGCGGTTCTCGATCAATTCCGCCCCCTCTGGCACGCGCGCCATGCGCAGCCGCGCCTGCGTTACGCCGCCGCGCGTCTCGTAGTAGCGGGTCAGCGTGGCGACCGCCTTGGGGTGATGCGTCACGCCGGTGCCCAGCGCGGCGGCAATCGCGTCCACGGTGATGTCGTCGTGCGTCGGGCCGATGCCGCCCGTGGTGAACAGATAGTCGTTGCGCGCACGCAGCGTGTTCACCGCCTCCACGATCGCCTCCTCCTGGTCGGCGACCACGCGCACCTCCGCCAGGCGGATGCCCTGCACGTTCAGCCACTGCGCGATCTGCGCCACGTTCTTGTCCTGCGTGCGCCCCGACAGGATCTCGTCGCCGATGACGACCAGCGCGGCGGTGAAGATGCGTTCCTCTGCCATCCCCGGGGCATAACCTCGCAAAGCGCCGCGCGTCACGCTATATCGCGGTCATGACCGATTACGTCACCGTCACTTCCGACGCGCCGCTGGGGCGCACCGGCGCGATCAAGCTGCACGGGCGCGAGGCCTTCGCGGGGATGCACAAGGCCGGGCGCCTGGCCGCCGAGACGCTCGACATGCTGGTGCCGCACATGGTGCCAGGCGTCACCACGGCGGAGATCGACCGGCTGATCTACGACTTCGTCGCCGCGAACGGCGGCACGCCGGCGACGCTGGGCTATCGCGGCTACACCCACTCCAGCTGCATCTCGATCAACCACGTCGTGTGCCACGGCATCCCCGGCGAGCGGCAACTGAAATCGGGCGAGATCGTGAACGTCGACGTGACGCCGATCGTCGACGGGTGGCACGGCGATTCCAGCCGCATGTACCTGATCGGCGACGTGCCGCTGAAGGCGCGGCGGCTGGTCGACGTGACCTACGAATGCTTGATGATCGGCATCGAGCAGGCGCGGC
This sequence comes from Sphingomonas corticis, assembly GCF_012035195.1. Classification (GTDB taxonomy): domain Bacteria; phylum Pseudomonadota; class Alphaproteobacteria; order Sphingomonadales; family Sphingomonadaceae; genus Sphingomonas; species Sphingomonas corticis. The sequence continues at coordinate 56,150 of NZ_JAAVJH010000005.1, read as the reverse complement.
CCGGCAACACGATGGGCGACGTCGCCCACGCGATCCAGCGCCACGCGGAGGCGCATCGCTACGGCGTGGTGCGCGATTTCTGCGGGCATGGCCTGGGCCGTCTGTTCCACGACGCGCCGGAGGTCGTCCACGTCGGCCGGCCCGGCACCGGGCCGGAGCTGAAGCCGGGCATGATCTTCACGATCGAGCCGATGATCAACATCGGTCGGCCCGACGTGAAGCTGCTGGACGACGGCTGGACCGCCGTGACGCGCGACCGGTCGCTGTCGGCGCAGTTCGAGCATTCGATCGGCATCACCGAGGACGGGTGCGAGATCTTTACCACCTCGCCCGCGGGACTCGACAGGCCGCCCTACCCGGCATAGCGTCCGCCCCTCGATAACCGGGGGGATATCGCTTCATGACCGTTCGTCTGCTCGCGCCGCTGCTGCTCGTCACCACGGCCCTGTCGCCCATGCCCGCATGGGCGCAGCAACCCGCTGCTGCCGCCGCCGCCGACCAGGCGATCGCCACGCCGGGTGGCACCGGCTTCACCCTGCCCAAGGCATGGATCCGCGCGCAGGCGGGCGACACCGTCACCACCGTCTCCGCACCCGAGGGCGACCTGACGATCGCGATCGTCGACGTGGGCGCCGCCGCTGATGCGACCGCGGCCATGGCGGCGGCGTGGAAGGCGTGGCGTCCGGCCGAGGCGGTGCGCACGCCCAAGCTGGTCAGCCCGCGCGCCGCCAAGGACGGCTGGGACGAGCGCCCCGTCTTCTCCTACGAGACGTCGCCCAACGAGAAGCGCTTCATCCAGGGCGCGGCGATGCGCGCAGGCCAGCGCTGGACGGTGATGATCGCCGACGGGAGCGAGGCGACGTTTGAGAAGCGCGGCGCCGCGGCGGCGCTGGTGTCGCAGAGCCTTTGCCCGGCCGGCTACGCCAAGGAGAGCTTCGCCGGCCGGACCGCCAGGCCGCTCGACGCCGCGCGGATCGCGCAGCTGCGCGCCTTCGTCGAGACGTCGATGAAGGAGCTGGGCGTCCCCGGCGCCTCCTTCGCGCTGACCGACGGCAAGCGGACCTTCTATTCGACGGGCCTGGGCGTGCGCGAGTTGGGTGATCCCACGCCGGTAGACGCCGATACCCAGTTCATGATCGCCAGCAATACCAAGGGCATGGCGACGCTGCTGCTGGCGCGGCTGGTGGACGAGCGAAAGCTCGGCTGGGAGCAGCCCGTGACGCAGGTCTATCCGCAATTCCGCCTCGGCAGCGCGGAGACGACGTCGAGGGTGCTGGTCAAGCATCTGGTCTGCGCGTGCACCGGCCTGCCGCGCAAGGACTTCATCTGGTTGTTCAACACGCTGCCGACCACCCCTGCCTCGGACACGTTCGCGCAGCTGGCCGACACGCAGCCGACCAGCGGCTTCGGCGAGGTGTTCCAGTACAACAACCTGATGGCATCCGCCGCGGGCTATGTCGGCGGGCACCTCGTCCACCCGCAATGGGAGCTGGGGCGCGCCTTCGACGCGGCGATGCAGGAGAAGGTGTTCCGCCCGCTCGGCATGACTGCGACCTACTTCGATTTCGACCAGGCGATGAAGCGCAACTGGGCGCGCCCCCACGGCGACGCGATCGACGGCCGGCCGGTCGCTTCCGTCGCAAACGCAATGCTGCTGAACCGCGCGGTCTTCCCGTTCCGCCCCGCCGGCGGCGCGTGGTCCAGCGCCAACGACCTCATCAAGTACGTCCGCTTCGAGCTGAACGAGGGGAAGACCGACGACGGGCGGCAATGGGTCAGCACGAAGAACCTGCTCCAGCGGCGCATCCCCAACGTGCCGACCGGGGAGGATGAATTCTACGGCATGGGGCTGGAGACGGAGAAGATGGGCGGGGTGGAGGTGGTCCACCACGGTGGCAGCATGGGCGGGTACAAGAGCGACATCATGCTCGTTCCCGCCGCCGGCGTCGGCGCGGTGCTGCTGACCAATGCCGACAACGGGCGCGCGCTGCTACGCCCCTTCGCGCGGCGGTTGATGGAACTGCTCTACGGTGGGCGGGCGGAGGCGGCGGGCGACGTCAGGGCCTCCGCCGCGCGCTACGCCGGCGAGATCGAGGCGGAACGCAAGCGGCTGACGATCCCGGCGGATCCGGCCGCGGTGGCGAAGCTGGCATCGGCCTACGCCAGTCCGGAACTCGGCGGCTTCACCGTGGAACGCGGCGGGAAGACCGGCGTGACCTTCGACTTCCCCACGCTGGGCAAGGTGCCGATGGCCTCGCGCCGGAACGACGACGGCACGCTGTCGTTCGTCACGCTGGAGCCGACCTTCCTCGGCTTCCCCATGGTCGTGGACGACAAGGACGGAAAGCGTGCGCTGGTCGTGCGCGACAGCCAGCACGAATACCGGTTCGAGGGGCGGCCGTAGCGCGGCGTCGGGCTTTCCCGGCGCCCCCGACATGGCGTTCCCCTACGGCACGATCCGGAAGGTGTAGTCATAGGTGCGCGCGGCGCCGGCGACCCGCACGTTGGCGATCGTCACCGCGTAGCGCACGTTGCTCTGCAGTCCGGCGAGCTTCCACTGCAGGTTGTTCGGAATGCCGTAGCCGACGTTGTCGAACGACACCTCGCTGACCGCCAGCGCGGTGCCGCCGGGATCGCGCACGGTGATCGTCGCATTGGCGAAGCTGACGTTTCCGTTCGCGCCGCGGCTGGCCGTGCTGGAGATGGCGGAGAAGGACAGCAGGGCGCGCGTGTCGAACCAGCGCGCCGGATAGTCCCCCTGCGGATAGGCGACAAAGGCCGGCACCGTGGACGGCGCGGGCACGCCGCCCGTGAAGTTGAACACCTTCAGCGTCGCCGCGTCGGTCCGCTTGCCGTCGGCCAGCACCTGCGCGACGCGGCCGTAGGCGATCTTGCCGAGGAACGGGTCCAGCATCCAGCGGCGGTGCCCGACGTTGTTGGCGATCAGGTTGTTCACCTCGGTCATCCAGCCGCCGATGAAGTCGTCCTCGGTCGACCAGACGAGGAAGGGCGAGATCGTGCCGCCGTAGAGGTTGCCCGTGCTCGACCCGTCGTAGCCGGTCTGCGACCAGCACTTCCACGTGGAGGGGGGCGTGTGCTCCAGCGCGCCGTTCGCCGCCATCATCAGCGACGACTGCATCATCTGCGCGTCGTCGGCCTCGTTGTACGTCACCGGGGCGAGACCGTGGAGTGCGCGCAGCGCGTTCATGCGCAGCAGCACGTCATCCTTGACTGCCTGCGCCAGCGTTCCCGTGCGGCAGCCGGGCACGTCGGGCGCGCTGGTATAGAGCGCCGCCGCACCCGCAGCCCAGCTCGCCGGGCGCGGCGGGGCCGGTGGCACCACGACGCTGGTGGGCGTGGGTGCGGACGTAGGGCTGGGCGACGGCGCGGGCACGCTGGCGGTCGGCGACGGGCTGGGCGCGGGCGCCGGCGCGACGACGATCGGCGTCGAAGAGCTGCCGTCCCCGCCCCCCTCCCCGCCGCAGCCGGTCAGCAGCAGCGGAAAGGCCAGCGCCGCATGGGTCAGGCGCTGCCTGATGATACGCATGTCGATCGATTCCTCCGTCCCCGGATACCGCCGTAGCCCGCGCAAACTTAACATCGCGCTACACCCTTCCCATCGTTCGGCTTTCGCGCCACCATCGTGCGAACGACCGGCGACGCCGGCACCAAGCGGGAGGGGAACGGGGATGCGCAGGGCCTATCGATCGGCGTGGACGGCCGCCCTGGTGCTGTCCGCGTGCAGCGGCGGCGAGCCGGCACGCGACCGCGTGGCGACATCAGGCGTCGACAAGGTGGACGGCGCGCTGCTGGCCAGCGGCGGCAACGGCCGCGACTGGGCGATGACCGGCTTCGACTATAGCGAGGACCGCTTCTCGCCGCTGACGCAGGTGAACGCGGGGAACGTGGCGAAGCTGGGCCTCGCCTGGTTCGCCGACATGCCCGACGCGCGCGGTCAGGAAGCGACGCCGGTCGTGGTCGACGGCAAGCTGTTCGTCACCGGACCCTGGTCGAAGGTGTTCGCCTTCGACGCGGCCACGGGCGCGCCGTTGTGGACCTTCGATCCCGGCGTGTCGAAGGACAAGGGCGTCCAGGCGTGCTGCGACGTCGTCAACCGCGGCGTGGCGGCGTGGAAGGGGCGGCTGTACGTCGGCACCATCGACGGCCGGCTGATCGCGCTGGACGCCGCCACGGGCAAGCCCGACTGGTCGGTGCAGACCACGGACAATAGCAAGCCATACACGATCACCGGCGTCCCGCGCGTGGTGAAGGACATGGTCGTGATCGGCAACGGCGGCGCGGAATTCGGCGTGCGCGGCTACGTCACCGCGTATGACGCCGCCACCGGCGCGAAGAAGTGGCGCTTCTACACCGTGCCCAACCCCACCGGCGCGAAGGACGGCGAGGCGAGCGACGCCGCCATGGCGAAGGTCGCGCCCACCTGGTCGAAGAACGGCCAGTGGAAGCAGTCGGGCGGCGGCGGGACGGTGTGGGATTCGATCGTCTACGACGCGGAGCTCGACCAATTGTACCTCGGCGTCGGCAACGGCAGCCCGTGGAACCATGGCCTGCGCAGCGAGGGACAGGGCGACAACCTCTTCCTCTCCTCCGTCGTCGCGCTGAAGCCGGAGACGGGCGCGTACCTGTGGCATTATCAGGAGACGCCGGGCGAGACGTGGGACTTCACCGCGACGCAGCCGATCGCGCTCGCCACGCTGACGATCGGCGGCAAGCCGCGAAAGGTGCTGATGCAGGCGCCGAAGAACGGCTTCTTCTACGTCGTCGACCGTACCGACGGAAAGCTCGTCAACGCCGGCCAGTTCATCCCCGGCGTGAACTGGGCCAGCGGCTACGACATGAAGACGGGGCGGCCGATCGAGAACCCGGCGGCGCGCTTCTACAAGACCGGCAAGCCGTTCCTGGCGATGCCGAGCGCGATCGCCGCGCACAACTGGCAGCCGATGGCCTTCTCCCGCCAGACCGGCCTCGCCTATATCCCGGCGCAATCGGTTGGTTCGGCCTACCTCAATCCCTCCTCCCCTCTCGACGCGGCGAAGCCGATCGGCTTCAACGTCGGCCAGGATCTCGGCAACGCCATGTACCCGCGCGACGCCGCGGTGGTGAAGGCCGCGACCGCGGGCGCGACGGGCGCGCTGGTGGCGTGGGATCCGGTAGCGAACAAGCCCCGCTGGACGGTGCCGCATCCCACGCCATGGAACGGCGGCACGATGGCGACGGCGGGCAACCTCGTCTTCCAGGGCACGGCGCTGGGCGAGTTCCGCGCCTATGCCGCCGACACGGGCAGGCAGCTGTTCGCCTATCCGGTCGGCACCGGGGTGATGGCGGGCGCGGCGACGTACATGGTGGGCGATACGCAATATGTCGCGGTGCTCGCCGGACGCGGTGGCGCGCTGCCGCTGTCGATCGGCTATGCCATCGGCAAGGCACGCGACGTGCCCAATCGCCCGCGGTTACTGGTGTTCAAGCTGAACGGCACCGCGCGCCTGCCCGACGTGGCCGCGGAACCGGCAGCGCCGCCGCCGCCGCTGCCCGACCGGCGCGGCACGCCGCAGCAGGTGGCGGACGGACGGCTGCTGTTCGGCCGCTACTGCCAGGTCTGCCACGGCGCCAGCGCGGGCGGCGGCGGGGTGCTGCCCGATCTTCAGCGCTCGGGCGTGCTTGCCGACGCGGACACGTGGAAGTCGGTGCTGATCGACGGCGTGCTCAAGGACCAGGGAATGGTCAGCTTCGCGAAGGTGATGAGCCCTGCGCAGGCGGAAGCGGTGCGGCTCTACGTCATCGACGAGGCGGCGTGGGCGCGGGCCAATCTGACGGACCCGTCTCCGGCGCCGAAACCGGAAGCAGGGCCGCGGAGAACCGGCGTTCGGTGAGCCCGCGCCGGCGCCGGGATGCAATCAGGCGGGGGGTCAGGTTTCAGTTGCCTCGGGCGAGATCAATACCCCGCCTGCCGACACATCCGTCCGAGTTGCGCAACCTTCGGATGCCGCGAGCTGTATTGCTTGCGATACACCGGCAGGTACTGGACGCAGATTTTCTCGACCGTTCTGGGGTCGCGCGGTCGCGACTTCCCGGCCCGCGCACGTTCAGACTGCGTCACGTGATCCTGCGACAGCGTTCCGGTTAACTGCCCCATGTCGAACACCCCGTCCTGTGCCGACGCGGTCACGGGCATCAGCGCGGCGGCGCAAGCCGCGAGCGCGGGGAAGGCGATACGGGACATGGCAGCTCCATTCGACGACGGGCACTTGCGCCGCCATCGATGCCAACGGCGTCCCAGAACCTTCGATCCCTGCCGGTCGCCAGATCGGGTATACCGGGCACCTCGCTTGCGTGGACCGCGACAGCGAACTGCCCATTTTCGTGGCAGTGGTCCGGCAATGCCCGTTCCGTGGGCACGATCCACGCCTCCGATGCGGCCTGCTGCCGCCTTGCCCTTCGCGCGCGCGACTGGCACGGTCGGTGCAAGGTCGTCAGCGGGGCGACGATGTCGGGTGGGGCGGAGCACGCGTGAAGAAGATCGAGGCGATCATCAAGCCGTTCAAGCTGGACGAGGTGAAGGAGGCGCTGCACGAGATCGGCGTGTCCGGCATCACCGTGACCGAGGCGAAGGGCTTCGGTCGGCAGAAGGGCCATACCGAACTCTATCGCGGCGCCGAATATGTCGTCGATTTCCTGCCGAAGGTGAAGCTGGAGGTGGTGGTCGAGGACGGACTCGCCGAGCGCGTGGTGGAGGCGGTCGCCGCCGCCGCGCAGACCGGCCGCATCGGCGACGGCAAGATCTTCGTCCTTCCCGTCGAGACCGCGCTTCGCATCCGCACCGGCGAGCGCGGCGACGACGCGATCTGATCCCATTTTTCCCCTCCCGCCGGCGGGAGGGGTCGGGGGTGGGCCTGGCCGCGGTCGTCGCGGTCGCGGCACTCCCCTCCCCTAACCCCTCCCGCCAGCGGGACGGGAAACGCGAACGAGGAAAGACTTCGACATGGCGAACACGGCCGCAGACGTTCTGAGCAAGATCAAGGACGAGGAGATCGAGTGGGTCGACCTGCGCTTCACCGATCCCAAGGGGAAGTGGCAGCATCTGACGATGGTCGCCTCGGTGATGGGCGAGGACGAGTGGACCGACGGCCTGATGTTCGACGGCAGCTCGATCGAGGGCTGGAAGGCGATCAACGAGAGCGACATGATCCTGAAGCCGGATCTGGACGCGGTCTACACCGATCCCTTCTCCGCCACGCCGATGCTGATCGTGTTCTGCGACATCGTCGAGCCGTCGACCGGCGAGGGCTACAGCCGCGACCCGCGCACCACGGCGAAGCGCGCGGAGGCCTATGTCGCCTCGACCGGCATCGGCGACACCGTCTATGTCGGGCCGGAAGCCGAGTTCTTCATGTTCGACAACGTGCAGTTCGACACGAACTACGCCGAATCCTACTTCAAGATCGACGACATCGAACTGCCGACCAACACCGGTCGCGAGTATGAGGGCGGGAACCTCGCCCATCGCCCGCGCGCCAAGGGCGGCTATTTCCCCGTCGCCCCCGTCGACAGCGCGGTCGACATCCGCGGCGAGATGGTCTCGACCATGCTCGAGATGGGTCTGCCCTGCGACAAGCACCACCACGAGGTGGCGGCGGCGCAGCACGAGCTGGGCCTCACCTTCGGCACGCTGACGACCACCGCCGACCGGATGCAGATCTACAAGTACGTCGTGCACCAGGTCGCGCACGCCTACGGCAAGTCGGCGACGTTCATGCCGAAGCCGATCAAGGAGGACAATGGATCGGGAATGCACACGCACTTCTCGATCTGGCAGGGCAAGGAGCCGCTGTTCGCCGGCAACGGCTATGCCGGCCTCAGCGAGACGTGCCTGTTCTTCATCGGCGGCATCATCAAGCATGCCAAGGCGATCAACGCCTTCACCAATCCGACGACGAACAGCTACAAGCGGCTGGTGCCCGGGTACGAGGCACCGGTGCTGCTCGCCTACTCGGCGCGCAACCGTTCGGCCTCCTGCCGCATCCCCTATGGCACCGGTCCGAAGAGCAAGCGCGTGGAAGTGCGCTTCCCTGACGCGATGGCGAACCCCTATCTCGCCTATGCCGCGCTGCTGATGGCGGGCCTGGACGGCATCCAGAACCGCATCCACCCCGGCGAGGCGATGGACAAGAACCTGTACGACCTGCCGCCCGCCGAGCTGGCCGAGGTGCCGACCGTCTGCGCGTCCCTGCGCGAGGCGCTCGACTCGCTGACCGCGGATCACGACTTCCTCTTGAAGGGCGACGTGTTCACGAAGGACCAGATCGAGGCGTACGTCGAGCTGAAGTGGTCCGAGGTCGCGCGCTGGGAGATGACGCCGAGCCCGGTCGAGTACGACATGTACTACAGCGCCTGAGCGGCACGCGGGCAGCGGTGCTGCCCGCGAGACCGCGAAGGCCGGCCGACCTTGCGAAGCGAGGATCGACGACGCAGCGTTGCCGCGTCGTCTGGCCGGATATCTCCATTCGTACCGCGCGAAACCGAGGCGCTGTCCTTCCCGTGCCGCCGGTCACCTACCGGTCGGAAAGGAGAGCGCTTCGACTTCGCTCGTCGCGAACGGAGTTTGGGCGTTACGCCGGCAAGTCTGCCCCGGCAAAGACCCGCTCCCTCACCTCACATATAGCTCATCGGATCGGGCGTCGGCAGGTTGCACGCCCGCCGGTTGCCGGCGTCGCAGGCGGCGACCTGGGCGCGCCAGTCGGCCATCGCCTTCGCGTAGGCGCGCTCCTGCCGGGCATAGGCGCGCACGTCGCGGCGGTGCTGGCGCAGCATGTCGCGATAGGCGGCGATGTCGGCCTCGTAGCGTGCCTCGTTGGCGGCGTTGCCGCGCACCGTCGGCGCCGCGATCGTGCGCGCCTGCGCCAGCGACAGGTCGTTCGCCTCCTGCACCTCCGGCCGTTCCGCCTCGTTGATCGCGCGCGTGCGCGGCTGGTCCTTGTCGTAGCCGCGGTCCTGCGCCAGCGGCGCGCGCGGGGCGGCGGGATCGTTGCCCTGCGCCGCCAGCGGCGCGGCAAACATCAGGATCGCCATGGCGGCGACGGCTTTACGCATGTTACTCTCCATCGTTGCCGTGCGACAATCCGCCGGCCGAAGGGGGAGTTCCACGCATGACGTTCCGCGCGCCCGCGCTCGCCAACGGCACCCGGCCGATCCTCGCCGCCCTGGCGACCGTGCTCTCGCTCGACGCCGCACCCGCCGGCGCCGCGCCCACCGCCGCCGAGCGTCGCATGAAGACGACCGTCGATGCGGAGGTCGCGCGCCACGAGGCGCTGTTGCAGAAGCTGGTGGAGCAGAATTCGGGCACGCTGAACCTGGCGGGCGTGAAGGCGGTGGCGGACATGCTGGTGCCGGAATTCGCGCAGCTCGGCTTCGCCACGCGCTGGGTCGACATGCGCGCGACGGGGCGCGCCGGCCATCTGATCGCGACGCACAAGGGCGACGGGCGCGGCAAGCGGCTGCTGCTGATCGGCCATCTCGACACCGTGTTCGAGCCGGACAGCCCGTTCCAGAAGTGGAAACGCGAGGGAGACGAAGCGGAGGGTCCGGGCGCTAGCGACATGAAGGGCGGTGACGTGGTCATCGTGGCGGCATTGCGCGCGATGAAGGCGGCCGGCACGCTGGCGAAGGCGGACATCACCGTCGTCCTGGTCGGCGACGAGGAGCGGTCGGGCGAGCCGGCGTCGCTCGCCCGCGCCGATCTCGTGGCGGCGGCGAAGGAAGCGGACGTCGCGCTGGAGTTCGAGGCGCTGGTGACGTCGGAGGATCGCGACTTCGGCACGGTGGCGCGGCGCGGGTCGATCAGCTGGGAGGTGAAGACGACCGGCAAGACCGGCCATTCCAGCATCGTCTTCGGGCCGCCGGGTTACGGCGCGATCTACGAGGTCGCGCGGATCGCCGACGCCTTTCGCCGGGAGCTGACCGAACCGTCGCTCACATACAACATCGGTCTGATGGTCGGCGGCACCCCGGCTGCGCTGGACGCCGATGGCGTGCGCGCGACGGCCAGCGGCAAGCCCAACATCATCGCCGCGGAAGCGGTGATGCGCGGCGATCTGCGCGCGCTGTCGCCGCAGCAGGCCGATCGCGTCCAGGCGAAGATGCGCGCGATCGTCGCGCAGCATCTGCCGGGCACCGGCGCCACGATCACCTTCAACGATGCGCTGCCGCCGATGGCGCCCGATCCGCGCAACGACGCGTTGCTCGCCGCCTTGAACCGCGTGAACGCGGACCTGGGTCTGCCGCAGATGGCGCCCTGGGACCCGGCGAAGCGCGGGGCCTCCGACGCGGGCTGGGTGTCGCCGCACGTCGCCGTGCTGGCGGGGCTGGGCGCGGCGGGCGGAGGCAGCCATGCCGAGGGCGAGTGGGTCGACCTCACCAGCCTGCCGCGCCAGGCCCTGCGCGCCGCCGTGCTGATGAGCCGCTTGTCCGCGGAACCGCGCCCGCGCTGAAACGCTCGGTCTTTCCCCAGGTTAGGAGATGACCATGCCGCTGACGGCGATCGCGCTGAATTGTTCGCTCAAGGCCGACGCCACCGAGCCATCCTCGACCGACGCGATGCTGCGCGTGGTCTCCGATTCGTTCGCACAGGCGGGCGTCACCGTCTCCGATCCGGTCCGGGTCGCCGCGCTGAACATCCTACCCGGCGTGACGAGCGACGAGGGGCCGGGCGACGACTGGCCGGACCTGCGCCGCCGCATCCTCGACCACGACATCCTGATCCTGGGCGGTCCGATCTGGATGGGGCAGATGGGCAGCGTCGCCAAGCGCGTGCTGGAGCGCATGGACGCCTTCCTCTCCGAGACCGACGACGAAGGGCGGATGCCGAGCTACGGCAAGGTCGCCGTCACCGCGATCGTCGGCAACGAGGACGGCGCGCACGTCTCCTCCGCGCAGGCGTTTCAGTGCCTCAACGACGTGGGCTGGACGATCCCGCCGGTCGGCGCGGTCTACTGGGTCGGCGAGGCCTATGGCTCGACCGACTTCAAGGACCTGGACGAGACGCCGGAGAAGGTGGTGAAAACCGCCGCGATGCTGGCCACCAACGCCGCGCACCTAGCCCGGCTCTTGAAGGAGTCGCCGATCCCCGGCGCGGGCGGGTGACGCGCGCCCTTGCGGTGGGGCGATCCATGGTGGATGGTCCGTCGCCACGATGACGGCGGCCCCTTCCTCTCCCGCGCGCGGCGGCACCCGCGACGAGCTGAAGCGCGCCGCCCGCCGCCTGTTCGCCGAGCGCGGCATCGCCGCGGTGGGGATGCGCGAGGTGGTGGAGACCGCGGGCCAGCGCAACGCGGCCGCGGTCCATTATTATTTCGGCACCAAGGACGACCTTCTGCGCGAGCTGCTGATCGACGGCGCCGACCTGATCGACGCCCGCCGCCGCGCCCTGTTCGACGCCGCCGAGGCGGCGGGCGAGCCGGACCTGCGCGCGGTGGTGGAGGCCAACGTCATGCCCTGCATCGACCTGGGCGGCGACACCGGCGAGGGCGAGACGTACTTCCGCTTCATCGTGAACGTGCAGAACGAACGCCGCGCGCTGTTCAGCGCCACGGTGCCGGAGCATTCACCGGGCTATGCGCGCTACCTGGCGCACGTCCACCGGCTGCTCGCGCCGCTGCCGGCGGCGACGGTGAACCAGCGGCTGCTGTTCGCCGGTCTGGCGCTGCAGACGCTGGTCGCCGCGCGCGAGGCGGCGCTGGACCGCAGCGACACCGGCGACCACCATTTCTGGAGCCGGCCGGAGGCGCTGACCGGCATCGTCGACGCCGTGGAAGCGATCCTGACCAGCCCGGCGGGCTAAGAGCCGGTCCCGCCCATCCCGGAGGCTTCCCCGACGTAAGCCGGCACACGACAGGAGCGGTTCCGACCGGGCGGATCAGAAATCCGGCTACCGCCCTCCCCCGCGTCACCCCGGACTTGTCCGGGGATCCATGGTGCCGTCCAGACTTCGACCGAAGGTCTGCGGCGCAGTGGACGCCGGGACAAGCCCGGCATGACGTGGCCCCTTGACGCGAGGATCAGCGCGTCAGCTTCTTGTACGCCAGTCGCGTCGGGCGATCCGCGGCATCGCCCAGTCGCCGGCGCTTGTCCTCCTCGTACGATTCGAAATTGCCTTCGAACCATTCGACGTGGCTGTCGCCCTCGAACGCCAGGATGTGCGTGCACAGGCGATCGAGGAAGAAGCGATCGTGGCTGATGACCACCGCGCAACCGGCGAAGCTCTCCAGCGCTTCCTCCAGGGCCCGCAGCGTCTCGACGTCCAGGTCGTTGGTCGGCTCGTCCAGCAGCAGGACGTTGCCGCCCTCCTTCAGCATCTTCGCGATGTGGACGCGGTTGCGCTCACCGCCGGAGAGCTGGCCCACCTTCTTCTGCTGGTCCTGCCCCTTGAAGTTGAAGGCGCCGACATAGGCGCGCGTGCCCAGTTCCTGCTTGCCGAAGCGGAAGATGTCGAGCCCGTCGGACACCTCCTCCCAGACGTTCTTGTTCGGATCGAGGTGGTCGCGTGACTGGTCGACGTAGCCAAGCTTCACCGTCTGCCCGACCTCGATCGAGCCGCCATCGGGCTGCTCCTGCCCGGTGATGAGCTTGAACAGCGTCGACTTGCCCGCGCCGTTCGGCCCGATCACGCCCACGATGCCGCCCGGCGGCAGCATGAAGTCCAGGTTCTCGAACAGCAATTTGTCGCCGTACGCCTTGGTCAGCCCCTTGGCCTCGATCACCTTGCCGCCGAGACGCTCGGGAATCTGGATCAGGATCTGCGCCTTGCCCACGGCGCGGTTCTCCTGGTTCTTCACCAGTTCGTCGAACGCGCGGATACGCGCCTTGGATTTGGTCTGTCGGGCCTTGGGCGTCTGGCGCATCCAGGCCAGCTCGTCGGCGATCGCCTTCTGCTTGCCCGCTTCCTCGCGCTCCTCCTGCTCCAGCCGCTTGGCCTTCTTCTCCAGATAGCCCGAATAGTTGCTTTCGTACGTGTAGTAGCGCCCGCGATCGAGCTCGAGCACCCAGTTCACGACATTGTCGAGGAAGTAGCGGTCGTGGGTGACGAGGATGACGTTGCCCGCATATTCCTTCAGAAAGTTCTCCAGCCACCCCACGCTCTCGGCGTCGAGGTGGTTGGTCGGCTCGTCCAGCAGCAGGATGTCCGGCTTCTCCAGCAAGAGCCGCACCAGCGCCACGCGGCGCTTCTCGCCGCCGGAGAGGTTGGTGACGGGCGAATCGGACGGCGGGCAGCGCAGCGCCTCCATCGCCTGTTCCAGCTGCGAATCGAGGCTCCAGCCGTCGGCGGCGTCGATCTCGCCCTGCAGCTCGCCCATCTCCGCCATCAGCGCGTCGAAGTCGGTGTCGTCCTTGGGATCGCCCATTTCCGCGGAAATGGCGTTGAAGCGGTCGATCTTCTCGACGATCGGCCCGGCCCCCAGCCGCACGTTCTCGATCACGCTCTTCGTCTCGTCCAGCTGCGGCTCCTGCGGCAGGTAACCGACGCGCACGCCCTCGGCCGCCCATGCCTCGCCGACGAAATCCTGGTCGATCCCGCCCATGATCTTCATCAGCGTCGACTTGCCCGACCCGTTGGGGCCGATAATCGCGATCTTCGCACCCGGCAGGAATTGCAGGTGGATGTTGTTCAGCACGGGCTTGTTCGCGCCCGGGAAGGTCTTCGTGAGACCCTTCATGACGTAGGTATACTGGACGGCCATCTGGCGCGCTCGCTCCGTATCGAAGATGCTGGAATGCGGCTCGCATGTAGGGGCGGACGGCGGCGTTGGCAAACCTGACGCGCCGCGATACGCAGGCGGCATGAACCGCTTGATCCTGGCCGCTTCCCTCCCCTTGCTGACCTGGGCGCTCGCCGCGCCCGCCGCCTCGCAGCAGACCCCGGCCTCGCAGCGCCGCGGCGTCCCCGCCGCGCCGCCTGCGGTGGATCCGCGCGTGGCCGCGCTGCGCGACGCGGCACTGGCGGACGACGTGGCCTACGACATCGTCGAGGGGCTGACGACGGAGGTCGGCGCGCGCCTTGCGGGGACGCCGGCGGAGGCGCGGGCGCGCGAGTGGAGCGTGCGCAAGCTGAAGGCGCTGGGCTTCCGCAACGTGCGGATCGAGACATATCGGATGCCCACGTGGGTGCGCGGCGACGAGAAGGGCGAGATCCTCCTTCCCTTCGCGCACCGGCTGACGCTGGCCGCGCTCGGCAATTCGGCGGCGACCCCCGCCGCCGGGCTGGAGGCCGAGGTCGTCGTCTTCCCCACGTACGGCGACCTGGCGCGCGCGCCCGACGGCAGCCTGAAGGGCAAGATCGCCTATGTCGGCAACACGATGGCGCCTACGCAGGACGGGTCGAGCTATGGTGCGGCGGGCCCGGCGCGCTTCGCCGGGCCGGGCGTGGCGGCGGCCAAGGGAGCTGCGGCGATCGTGATCCGCTCGATCGGCACGGACGAGCATCGCCTGCCGCACACCGGCGTCACGAACTTCCCCGCGGGCGTCGCGCCGATCCCGGCCGCCGCGCTCGCCGCGCCCGATGCCGCGCTGCTGGAGCGGGTGGCGGGGCGCGGCAAGCCGGTGCGGATGCGCTTGCTGCTCACCCCGCGGCAGATCGGCGAACAGGAGGGCGGCAACGTGATCGCCGAGGTGCCGGGGACGGACGCGGGTGCGGGCATTGTGCTGATCGGCGGGCACCTCGACAGCTGGGACCTCGGCACCGGCGCGATCGACGACGCGAGCGGCGTCGCCATCACCGCCGCGGCGGCGAAGCGCATCCTCGATTCCGGCCGCCGCCCGCGCCGCACCATCCGGGTCGTCTGGTTCGGCGCGGAGGAAGTGGGCGGCTTCGGCGGCGACGACTACGCGCGGCGGCACGGCGACGAGCGGCACGTCGTCGCGGCGGAAAGCGACTTTGGCGCCGATCGCGTCTGGCGGGTGGAGACGAGCCTGCCCGACAGCGCGAAGGCGGTGGGCGACCGCCTGGCCGGCGCGCTCGCCCCGCTCGGCATCGTGCGCGGCACGGGGAAGGCGGGCGACGGGGCGGACATCGCGCCGATCGTCGCGCGGGGCGTGGCGGGCGTGGACCTGAACCAGTCGGGCCTGCGCTACTTCGACGTCCACCACACGCCCGACGACACGCTGGAGCGGGTCGACAAGGAGCAGTTGCGCCAGAACGTGGCGGCGTGGACGGCCATGCTGGCGATCGTCGCCGACGCGCCGGAAACGATCGGTCCCGTGCCGCGGCCCTAGTCGCCTGCCTGGTCACCCCGCTGTCACCTTCATGCGATAACCTGTGTCGATTGGCGGTTGACCTACGGAATCGGTAGGGTATTCGAAGCGTTCGCGACGGCGCTGGGGTCGGGCGCGAGTTTTGTGATGCTTGGGAGCATTCGAAAATGAAGAAGATCCTGCTCGTTGCCGCCGCCGCCGGCCTCATGTCGGTCGCCGCCTGCTCGAAGACCGAGACGCCGGTCGAGAACAACGCGGAGATGGTTGCGGACAACCTCGAGACGCTGGCCGACAACGTCGCCGACACCTCGAACACCACCGCCAACCCGTTCGCCGAGGACAACGCCGAGGCGGTTGCCGAGAACATCGACGCCGCGGCCGACAACGTCCGCGACGCCGCTGACAACGCGCAGTAATCGCCAGCGCCGATCGATTTCGGGCGTGACGTCGTGAAGACGCTTCTTCTCGCCGCCACCGCCGGGCTGCTCGCCACCGCGTGCAGCCCGGAACCCGAGACATCGGTGCGCGACGACGCCGAACAGATGGCCGCCGCGCTGGAAGCGAAGGCGGACAATCTGGAGGCGCTGGCCGACAGCAATGCCAACGCCGACGCGGCGGCTCTGCTGGAAGGGGCGGCCGACAACCTCGAATCGCAGGCGGACGCGGTCCGCGACGCGAACGAGGCGGACGGCAACGCCGCCCGCTGAAGGCCTCCGCGCCCCCGGCGCGGCCTGTTTCGAAGGGGACGCACCCGTCGCGGGCGCGTCCCCTTTTTATTGCGTCGCGCGGTCCGCGCGCCTAATCGGTGCCCGCGTCGGGGAGTGGCGCAGTCTGGTAGCGCGCCTGCTTTGGGAGCAGGATGTCGCAGGTTCGAATCCTGTCTCCCCGACCACTTTAGCTCCAAGCTATTGGAAATCTGCCTTTTAGCGTTTGCCAAGGCCCGGGCTGGTCGCACGACCAGCGCACACGGCACTGGCACACGCGGGAAGGTTACCACCCATGTGCCGCATCCCGAATACCGTCCGTATTGCCGGCCGGTATGTCTATCGCCGCCGTATCCATTTCCAGAATATTATCTCCAAGACGGTAACGCTGGCCTTGCAGACCGCCGATCCTTCGGTGGCCCGCAGGCGCGCCGCCCTGCTGTCGGCCCGCTTCGTGCTAGTGAAGATGAACGTCGAGGCCATGCTGTCGGAACAACGCGCCTTCCTGACCGGGGACGAGATCGAGGCCCTGTTCCGCCGCGAGCTCGAACAGGAACTAGCCCGGAACCTCGGCGACGCTTTCAGCAACC
Organism: Sphingomonas corticis; assembly: GCF_012035195.1. Classification (GTDB taxonomy): domain Bacteria; phylum Pseudomonadota; class Alphaproteobacteria; order Sphingomonadales; family Sphingomonadaceae; genus Sphingomonas; species Sphingomonas corticis. The sequence goes on along the minus strand of NZ_JAAVJH010000005.1, from coordinate 39,595 downwards.
AGAGCCACTCGCGCTTCATGGACGAGAACGCCCGCCCGCTGGCCGAGGCATATCGCATCGCCCGGCGACCGGATCGCCCCCATGCGCTCACCGACACTGACCGAGCCGACCTAGCGGCGCGCGGGATCGACCGGTGCGATATGACCGCGATCGAGGAATATCTGGCCGATTTCTGTCACGTCGCCGGCCTGCGCGACGATGATGTCGGCGAACGGCTCGCCGCCATCGGCGTCCCGGCGTCCCGCACGCTGCTGGAGATCGCCCGCAGTCATATCCTGCGCGCACGGGCGGAGGCGTGGCGCCGCACCGAGCGGGTATTCGACCCGGCGGTAATCGACGCGGCCAACCCGCTGCAGGCGCTGATGGCGCTCGGCGATGCGCCGCCCATTCAGTCGACTGAGCCGAAGGCGGACCCCGACGGTCCCTTCATCGTCTTCGACCAACGTCGCTTCAGCGACGGGATCGACGACATCATCGCCGAGTTGCGGCAGGAGAAGACGTGGAAAGGCGATTGCGCCCAGCAGCGCCGCATCATGGGCACTTTCGCCTGGATCACCGGCGACAAGCCTCGCGGTGCCTATACCCATCTCGACGTCGACGCCTTCAAGCGCGGTCTGATGCGGCTACCCAAGGACTATCAGTTCGGCGCGATGGCGGTGCCGTTCGCCAAGGTCGTCGCGACGCTGCCGCCGGTGACGCCGGACAAGCAGCGGCACGCCAAGACCGTCAACAGAGACTTGTCGACGATGTCGCGGGTGTCGCGGCACCTGGCCCAGACGGTATGGAAGCCGAAGCAGCCCAACACGCTGGTGCTCGACTTCGCCGCCGCGACGTTGACCGTGAAGGACACCGGCGATGATCCCCGCCCGCCGTGGCGCAAGGAACACCTAGCGCTGCTGTTCGGATCGCCGCTCTACACCGGTAACGACGGCCCGCTGCATCGCCTGACCGCCGCCGGCAGGCACCTGACGGTGTCGCACGATGCAGCCTATTGGGTGCCGCTGCTCTGCTATTACCACCATAGCTGCCGCGAGGAGACCTGCGGCTTGCGAGCGGACGAGGTGGTGATCGACCATGACGTCCCCCACTTCGTCATCCAAGACAATGACGTGCGCGGGCGCGACGGCGAGCTCGCCGGCGAGAAGCGGCTGGCGCGGCGCCGCAAGCTGCCGCTGCACCCCGAACTGATCCGGCTCGGCTTCCTCGACTATGTTCGCGCCATCCGCGACCAAGGCCATACCCCTCTGTTCCCCGAACTCTACGTCCATGCCGCCAAGCGCGGCGGCGCACATTTCTACGCACGGGCATGGGATCATATGGCGGACTGGATCGAGGACCGCCTGCCGGTCGAGCGCAACCGCGCCGGCAAGGGGCCGGACATCCATTCGATCCGGGCGCTGGGTGCCTCCTTTTACGAGGTCGACGGCGTCAACGAGATCATGCGCGCCGACGTGATGGGACACGCCCGCGCGACCGTGAACGGCAAGCATTATTCGAAGCGGATAGCGACCGAGGGCCTTACCGTCGTCCTGCGCGAGCGCCTCGAATTCATGACGCGCTACGTGCCCATCGTTACGGGAGACCTCGCACCCGCGCCGATCCGGCTGCTGCCGCTTGATCAGCGATCCAGGGTCGGATCGGCGCGGCCTCGCAAGATTCGGAATGATGCCGGTTCGAGCAGCCGGCGTCCGGCGACGTTGAAGCGCGGCTAGGCGTAATTCGTACAGGTCGTTTGGCGAGGTGCCCACGTCCGTCCTATACAGGACCCGTGGATCATGCACTCGCCCCTCAAGATGTCGATCCCGCCGTCATGGCGGAGCTTGAGGGCAAGTCGGTGATCGAGATGATCGGCGAAGTGTTGGCCGCTGTCGCGCGATATCTCGATCGTCGGCTTGGCGGTCCGGGCGCGCTACTCCGGCTGGCGTCGATCGCGGTCGCGTTTGCAGTTGGCGTGGTAGTTCTGCTGGTAAGGCGGCAGGCTTCCGCCGACTCGACAGCAGTTGCCAGCGCCGGCAACCGGCTCTCCGGCCATCTTGCGCACCCGCCGTCAGCTTGGGCGGCACCATAGCTCGCGACATCATTGCTGCCATCCGCGCGCTCCCGGTGACGGGCCGGCCATGCGCCAGTTGATGATACGTAGACGGCACATCCCGCGATAGCCGCGATACCAGCGATACGCGCGGGTATCGCGGAAGCCGTCTCGCAATGCTGCGAGAATGATCATGAAGGACAGTGACGACTGGTTCCGCCAGAAAGCGGTGGACCAGGCGGCGGATGAGACCGCCGCCGAACGTGGGTGCGGCCCCGAGGAAGTTAAGCCCTATCAGGTGGCGAAGAAGCTCGGCATCGAGAAGCCGGGCGGCGATTTCTATGAGAAGGTCTATGACTGGCGCCGCCGTCGGCAAGCGGAGACGTCGGTGACGGGGATCGAGGTGCCGGTGGAGGCGAGCGCGGCGTTCCGCGCCGCGCTCGACCAGTTCTCTAATGACGCGATGGTCGAATTCGCACGCACGGTGCGCGCGGTCGGCGGCACGATTGACCAAGCCGCCTCGTTGCGGGTCGCCGCTGCCGAACGCAGCCGCGAAGGATCGGAGGCGGAGCGGATGGACCTGCTGGGACTCTGCCGGCAGGTCGAAACGGAGCGCGACGCGGCGCTTGCGCAGGTTGCGGAACTGACCCGGGAAGTGACCGACGTCCGACGCCAAGTCGATCTACTGACCGGGCGGCTCCAGCAGCGAGCGATCGACGCGGCAGCGATGCTGGCGGGGCGACAGTTGACGAGTGAGACGCCCGAGAGTCACGTCGAACCTGATGCAGCGGACGTGATGGCTTCGGCAGCCGGCGAGACTCAAGGTCCTCAGACCGAGATGGCGCTGCCGATGGCTGCCGCTGCGACTGCCGACGACCCCAGCGTCGCCACTGAAGCGCCGCCGAGCTGACCCGCCTGGCTAGCGCTGGTTGCCGCCGATCCCCGCGGCGAGGACGGCTGGGTTCGGTCGCCCGTGAAAGGCAGCCAGCGCCAGCCGTTCGAACTGGGGGTCGGCGAGCAAGCCGGCCAGCAGTTTCCGATGTTCGGGCGGCTGACCAGGTGCAGTGAGCCGCCCCTTGTCATCGAGCTTGAATGCGCCGCGATGCTGGCGGATGCCGTTCAGCAGGGCTTGGATATGGGGCAACGGCCGGCCGGCAGCGTCGAATAAGGTCTCCTTCTCGCCAGCCGTGACCGCCCCTTCTTCTGGCCTGTGATTGGCAGCCTGGACCATGACGGAGCCGGCAACCTGCAATTCCATCCCGCCAAAGATGGCTTTGCCATCGACGATCTTGGCAACATCGGTGATGGAGGGCGGCATACCGGGCAGCTTGCCGGACACCCAATCGGAGCCGTCGTCCTCCGGCCACGTCGCGCGCGCGGCCTTGCCTGCCTCGGCCATCCGCGCAAGCGCTCGCGCTGGGACGGGCTTCGGACCCACTCGCTCGCGCTGTTCGGGCGGCATTCGGCGCAGAACGTGGTCGAGCGCGTCGATCTGCTCATCGACATAGGCCAGGCGCTCGCGCGACGGCAGCGCTCGAAACGCCGGCGAGCACCGCATCAGCGCCGAACGTGTGCTCACCAGCGTAACGCCCTCGCCCAGCATCACTGCCGCGACTTCGTGGTCGATCGACCGATTGCGCTCGGCGCGCGGGATGTCCGTATCCAGCGGCCGTTCGGCTAGAATTTCCAGCCACAGCTCGATCCACCGTTCCTCTGCGGGCAGGCGTGTGGTCTGCCGCTCCAGCATCGCCATCGTGTCGAGCCGATCCTGTCGCTCGGCCAGCTCGGCCGCCTTCTCGTCGCGGACCCGCCGCACCGCCGGATCTGTGAGCACCTGCGCGAGTACCTCGCTGGCGCGACGGTCGTTTGCCACGTCATTGCTTACCCGGAGTGGCGAGCGATCCCGAACGATGCCGCGCAAGGCGCCTTCGGTGAAGCCCTGCGAGAGCATCGCGCGAACCGTGTCCTGTTCAACCACGTTCATCGCGCTGCGCTCGATCAGCCGGTCGGCGGGCATCGGCTCGACCGCCCGGCGCCATAGGTCGAGATAGGTGGCGACCGCCCCGGAGACCCGCCCGGTCGGCACGAGCGATGCGAGCAGGGTCAATCGCTCCTGCTCGATGCTCGCCCGCTCGACCGCGGCTTGCTTGCGAAGATCGGCTTCGCGTGCCGTCAGGTCGGCCCTTCTCGTGCGGATGGCGGCAGAAGCCTGGCGCAGCTCGTTCGCCATCTGCGTCGGCAGCCATGCGGTTAGCACCGCAGCCTGCACCGCAACCGTGGCGCGCAGCCGATCGAGCACGGTCGCAGCGTCACGGCAGCGTCGGTCGGCCTCGATGCGCTCGTCATGGGCCTGCGCCGTGCGCTGACGGCGATCGATTTCGCGTAGTGCCGCCACGACCTCCGGCTCGCTCGCCCAGCGCAGCACTTGGGGATTGCCGATGCCCGACCGTGCGGGATCGAACGCGACACGCCGGCCGTCGCGCCGGACGGCGCCAGTGCGGTGCACGTCGTCGCGCAGCGCCTCGACCTGCTCCGATTGCACCCGCGCATATTGTTCGAACACACGGCGGTTCGCGAGGGCTTGGATGATCTCGCGTTCGGCCGGGCCGGGCTGCCACCGATCGACGTGAACCCTGTCGGTGACGCGGATGCGATGACCGGAGGCATCCAGCCGCTGGGCCAGACCCTCGGCGAGGAATGTCAGGCGCGTGCGCGTATTCCGCGCTGCTGTATGCATCGCGGCCTTGATCCGCGCCGTGTCCGCCTCCGCCCGTTGGGCAAGATCGCCCGCCACTTTGCGCAGAGCCGCCGTTGCCGCAGCGATATCGGAGCGCAGGCGATCGCGCCGCTCGCGCAACGCGCGGGCCGTCGCCGAGAGTTCGGCCGCCATCATGGCGACGCGGTCCAGCGCGCGACGCCGCGTCTCCGACACGTCACCGGCGATATCGCGATAGACGCGGGCCGCCCTGTCATCGCCCGTGCCGGCACGTGCTCTCACGAAGTCGACGAACACCGGCTGCGGCGTCCGCGGCCCTGCGTTTGCCAGCGCAGCGGCCAGCCGCGCATCGGCGAGCGCTTTCAGCCCCCGCCGTTTCTCGGCCCGCGCCTGGCGGAACGCCGGCACGGTCAGGATCGGCCGGAACCGGTTCGCGAAATCCTCCATGTCGGCATCGATCGCCCCGGTATCGCGGCGGCGCTGGCGATAGGCAGCGATCCTCGTACCTTCGCGTCGTCGCCATTCCTTTATGTGCGCCTTGAACGTGGCCTGCATGGCGATCATGTCCGGATTACCGCTGGTCGCGGGCTTGGTCAGGCTAATCGCGGTGCGGCGTTCCTGCGCCGCCCAGGCCATGAACGGCTGGCCGGCGCTGGCGTCGAGCTTGGCCATGCCGCCCATCTCGAACGCGCTGATCTTCACGAAGTCCTGCGCGTCGGTCAGGCTGTGCACCTGCAGCCCGCGCACCCGACCGCCCACCTCGTGCGCGCGGATGACGAGGCCGTGCGCGGCCAGCGCGGCGGTCCGCTCGCCCCAGCCGGGCAGCGCCAGCGCCGCCCGAATCTCGGTCCAGTAGCGATCCTGCAGCGGCACCTTGCCGGTGCGGGCGAGCCGCTCCTTCTGCCATTGCTCGCGGCGTGGCTCGGCCGGCGCATTGGCCTTCGCCGACGAGGACAGCCGGCGCAGGTTCCAGTCGATCTCCACTTCGCGGGCGACGCGGGTCAGCCGCCAGGCGAGGTGGCTGTCCCACGCGCGTTTCGCCACGATGCCGCGTGGCAACGCCTCGGCTTCTTCCGCGGTGACCGAGCGCTTTTCCCCTTTGTGCCAATGGATGCGCGCGGGAACGGCGCCATCCTCGTCCACCTCGCTCGCGACGACGTGGAGATGGCCGTCGTCATCATGCACGGCGGCGACGAACCGGTGCCCGTCCAGACCCGCAGCCTTCAGCACCCGGTGCGCGAGATTGAGATAGCGATCGTCGCTCAGCCCGCGCTCGGCGCGGGCGATGAGATGCACGACCGGCCGGGAACGCGAAGGGTCGAGCGCCGCGTCATAGGCCAGCTGGGCCGCAGCGGTGCGCAGGTCATGCAGCCGCTCGAGCGCGATGACGCGCGCCGCGCCCTTGCACGCATAGCTGCCGAGGCGCGCGATATAGTCCACGACACCCGCGAAGTCGTTGCCGCGAGTGACCTTGATGATCATCGCGCACGACGCTTCGGCGCGACGATCGCGTCGATCGCACTATCGAGCCGGGGACGCAACGCCGGCTCGAGCGCCGTGAGACGCGTCAGCACCTTTTCCGCGATCACCGGCAGCTCGTGCTTCACCCGTTCGCGATGTTCGTCGGCGATGAAGACGGGATCGATGCGGTCGATCCATTCGCGCAGGCGGCGCAGGTCGCGGGCGGCGTCGCGGAGGTCGACGGCGACGTTGCCCAGCAGCGCCAGGGCCTCCTGCCCGCCGGGCATGGGCATGCGCTGCGCCGTGTCCTCGCCGCGCGCGGCACGGCTGGGGCGCGGTGGCGCCATCGCGGGGATCAGCGACCGCAGCCAGTCCTGCTTGGCGAAGGGCCCGCTGAACCCGGCTGCAGCGATGTGCGCCAGGACTTTCGCATGATCCTCCGGCGATAGCCGGATGCGAAAGTCCTCCCGCCTGGGGCGGGCCGCCGCGCGGCTCTTGGGCGAGCCGGTCATGATGACCGGCTTCGCCCGGGGAGGGTTCGGGAGGGGCTGCACCCCGCCCGACAAGGAAGGTCGTTCCACCGCCCCCGGTGACAGAGCGCAGCGACAGAAGCGGGGGCTAAAGTGGTGGACACGACATTCCTTGCTACTTCTTTCATCTACTAATTCTTATGATCCCTTTTGTCTGGCGCTTTGCCAAGCGCTAAGTTGCGCCAATCTATCTTGCTGGAACCGCGCATCATGCCGAACAAGCCTGTCGATACGTCCAAGCCCAGACGGCGCCGCGCGTCGGCGCGGTTCTCGCCGTCCGACGAGTTCGAGGCGGCGCTCGACGCCGCCGCCCACCGCCAGGTCGGCGAGGCGCTGCATCGGCGCTGGGCGCAGATGAACATCGACGACCTCGTGCTGCGTGCCATTCGCGCCGCCAACGCCGTTGATCACGATCTGCCCACCGCCGACTTCGCCAAGGTCGTCACCGCCATGCTCACCGAGCTCGTCGCCGGCGGTGCTGTGGAAGGCGAACTGCCTTCCGACGCCCGGCTGGAAGCCATCGTCACGCGCCACCTCAAGGCCGGCAGCCCCGGCAAGGCATCCGAGGACGATCCAATCCGGTCGGATCGGCTGGACTGACAGGGGTTTAGCGGCGACAATGTCCCGCAATAAGGGGGCATCATGGCCGACGATAACGGCGCACCGCGCGACGATCAGTTTTGCTTTTTTATAGGCTTGCCGGTCCCCTACCAGTATTTTGAGATGGCGCGGAACTCGTCGATCGCATGCTTCGCGCCTTCGCCTTCCTCGGCATGCACTAGGCAGTGGTCGATGTGGTCGTTGATCAGCTCCCGCTTGGCATTGGCGACGGCGTTCTCGACCGCCTGGAGCTGCTGCGCGATGTCGACGCAGGGACGCTGCGCCTCGATCATGCCGACGATGCTCTTGAGGTGGCCGGCGGCGCGGTTGAGGCGCTTCACGATGGCGGGATGGCTCGCGTGGGCTGCGTGGGACATACGCTTTTCCTAAACACTCGAAACTGACGAGCCAACCGTTCAAGGGATGGACCATATCCCCCCGGGGGGATATGAGGCGGCATGCTCGCCGTCCTCGCGAACCGCACCTATCGTCATCTATTCCTTGCCCAGATCATCGCGCTGGTCGGGACCGGGCTGGCCACGGTCGCACTCGGGCTGCTCGCTTACGACATTGCCGGCGGCGACGCCGGCGCCGTCCTCGGCACGGCGCTGGCGATCAAGATGATCGCCTATATCGGCGTCGCGCCGGTCGCGGGAGCATTCGTCGGCCGCGTGCCGCGGCGGGCACTGCTGGTGTCGATGGACGTCGTTCGCGCCGGCGTCGCGCTCTGCCTGCCCTTCGTCGACCAGGTCTGGCAGGTCTACGTCCTGATCTTCGTCCTGCAGTCGGCGTCGGCGGCATTCACCCCGACGTTCCAGGCGACGATCCCCGACGTGCTGCCCGACGAGCGCGACTACACCCGCGCGCTGTCGCTCTCGCGGCTGGCCTACGACATGGAGAGCCTGACCAGCCCGATCCTCGCCGCCGGGCTGCTGACGGTGATGAGCTACCACTGGCTGTTCTCGGGCACGGCGATCGGCTTCGTCGCCTCGGCGCTGCTGGTCGTCAGCACCGTGCTGCCGCGGCCTGCCGCCTCGAACGACGAAGGCGGCATCTATGACAAGACAACGCGCGGCGTGCGCGTTTATCTGAAAACGCCCCGGCTGCGCGGCTTGCTCGCGCTGACACTCGCGGCGGCGGCGGCAAGCGCCATGGTGATCGTCAACACCGTCGTCATCGTGAAGGGGCTCGGGTTCAGCCAGCGCGACGTGGCGCTGACCTTGGCCGCGTTCGGTGGCGGCTCGATCACGGCGGCGCTGACGCTGCCGAAGTTGCTCGACCGCATCGCCGACCGCACCGTCATGCTGGTCGCCGCCAGTGCAATGACCGTGCTGCTCGCGCTCATGGCGGTCGCCACGGTCACGGTTCCGGCCGGCGCCGGGTATTGGCACGTCCTGCTGATCGGGTGGCTGCTGCTCGGTGCGGCCTATTCCGGCAGCGTGACGCCGTCGGGCCGGCTGCTGCGGCGATCGGCCGACGCGGGCGGCAGGCCGCCGCTCTTCGCCGCGCAATTCGCACTTAGCCACGTCTGCTGGCTTGTCTGCTATCCGTTGGTCGGGCAGCTCGGCGCGCGGACGGGAATGGCGTCGGCGTTCGGCGCGATGGCGCTGCTGGCGCTGATCGGCACGGTGTCCGCCCTGTGGCTGTGGCCGGGGCACGATCCCGACGTGATTCCGCACGAGCACGACGACCTTCCCGCCGATCACGAACACCGGCGCGGGCATGACGAGGGCGATCACCCGTTCGTCATCGATCGCCTGCACCCGAAGTGGCCGAAGTCGTGACGCGCTTGTCGCCTCCGACCGCTTCGCCTAGGCTGACCGCCGTGATCGCTCGTCGTTCCCGTTCCACGCTCCTCGGTGCGCTGCTGGCCCTGCTGGCGGTGTTCGCGATGAACGGCGTGTCCGGCTGGCACGGCGCGACGTTCCACGACGACGATCCGGCGCACGTCGAATCGGTCGAGCATACGCACGGCGGGGCGCAGACCGACCCCGACAGTCCCGTGCATCTTGCCGCCCACACGGCCGGACAGTGGCTCGTCGAGCCGGCACGGACGCTCGCGCCCGTCCTGCTCTCCACGTCGCGCACGCCGGTCAGCATCGTCGACGCCGCCTTGCTGGTCGGTGTTGGCCCGTCAACCCTGTTGCGCCCTCCACGCGCCTAATCCCGCCGCGGCGCGCTCGCGCCATCGGGGACAGACGTGGAGAACAGGTACATGAACGGCAGAACCGGCCGGCGGCGCATGATTGCGCTGACCGGCGCGCTTGCGGGCACGATGCTCGCGGGCACCGCGTGGGCGCAGACGGCGCCACCATTTTCCCAGCTGCTGCGGCAGGCTGAGGCTTCGCCGCAGGTCGCGGTGCTAGAAGCGGACGTCGCGCGGGCCGAGGGGCTGGCCGAGCAGGCCCGCGCCCGGCCCAACCCGACGATCAGCGTCTATGGGGAAAACTTCGCGGGCTCGTCGCCCTACGGCGGCTTCGGCAGGACCGAGACGACGCTGCAATACAACCACCCGATCGAGCTTGGCGGCAAGCGCTCGGCGCGGATCGCTGCGGGCCGCGCCGGCGTCGCGGCGGCCGAGGCGCGTGGCCGCGACGGTCGGCTCGCCTTCGCCTGGGAACTCGCCCGTGCCTATGGCGCGGCCGAGGTGGCCGAACGCCGCATAGGCATCGCCGAGGACGAGGTCGAGGAGGCAACCGCCGACCTGAACGTCGCCAAGGCGCTGGTCGGTGCGGGCAAGGAAGCGCGCCTCCGGCAGCTTCAGGCCGAAACCGAGTTGAACACGCTGCGCGCCGAGCTCGAGACGGCGAAGGCGAACCGCACGGCCGCGCTCGCCCGGCTTTCCGCGCTGGCGGGCGCGACGACCCCCTATACCGGGCTTTCGGATTCGCTACTCGACCGGCTCGCCACGCGCCCGATATCCGGTCCGCTCGATCCCATGCAGACGCTGGCGGTGCGCGCGGCAGATGCCGAACGCGAGGCCGCCGCCCGTCGCGTCGACGTCCAGCGCCGCGCCGCGGTTCCGGACCTGACGGCGCAGGTCGGCGTCCGACGGCTCGAGCAGGACAACGCCACCGCGCTGGTGGCGGGCGTGTCGCTGCCGCTGCACATCTTCGACCGCAACCGCGGCAACATCGCCGCCGCCAAGGCGGAGGCCAGAGGCGCGGAGGCGAGGCTTGCCGCCGCCCGGCTGGAGGCGCAGGCGGAAGCGAACGCCGCCGTCGCGATGGTAGCCGCCGCAGACGCCCGCGCCGCTGCCGCTGAGCGGACGATGTCGACCGCGAACGAGACGTATCGGCTCGCCCGCATCGCCTACGAAGCCGGCAAGTCGCCGCTGATCGAACTGCTCGCCGCCCGTCACGGGCTGGGTGTGGCCAGGGGCGTCGTCCTCGACGCCGCCGCCGCCCGGCTCGACGCACGCGCCAGCCTCGCCCGCCTGTCGGGCGTCACCATCACCGGGGAGCCGGTCCAATGAACGACAAGTCACGTCTCTATGCCGGCGCCGCCGTCGGCCTCGTCGCGGCGGCCGCGCTCGGCTTCGGCGCCGCCCGCCTGACCCAGCCCGCGCCCCCGGCGCCCGAACCTGAGGCGACGGCGACCGCCGCCGCCGGCGACAGCGTCGCGATCACGCCGGATGGCATCGCGACGTCGCAGATCGCGGTTGCGCGCGCGACGTCGGGCGAACTCGACGCCGCGATCCCGGCGTCCGCCACGGTCGAGGCGACGCCCGATGCCGAGGCGGTATTGACCGCCCGCGCGCCCGGCACCGTCATCCGCATCCTCAAGCGCATCGGCGACCCGGTCCGCGCCGGCGAGACGCTGGCGCTGGTCGAGAGCCGCGATGCATCGCAGATCGCCGCCGACCGTGCCGCCGCCGCCGCCCGCGTGACGCTCGCCAGCCGGCAGGCCGCGCGGGAGCGTTCGCTGCTCGCACAGGGCGTATCGCCCCGAGCCGATTACGAGACGGCGCAGGCGAACCTAGCGGTCGCACAGGCCGACGCGCGCCGCGCATCGGCCGCGGCAGGCGCGGTCAGGCTCGCCGGCGATGGTCGTTCGATCGCCGTGGTCAGCCCTGTTGGCGGACGGATCACGGCCGCGCCGGCAAACCTCGGCCAGTTCGTGGCGGCCGAGACCGAGCTGTTCCGCGTCGCCGATCCGCGCCGCCTGCAGATCACCGCGAGCCTGCCGCCTGCGCAGGCGCCCCGCGTCCGCGCCGGTGACCGCGTCGAGCTGACGACCACCGACGGCCGCACCATCGAAGGCCGGGTGCGGTCGGAGACCGGCGTCGTCGATCCCGAGACGCGCGCGGCGACCGTGGTCGTCGTGCCGACCGCGGGTGACAGCACGCTGGCGCCCGGCCAGCTGGTCCAGGCGCGGATCTTCGCCAGCGGCGGCGCGACCAAGGACGGTGTGATGGTCCCGCAGGAGGCGGTGCAGACGCTCGGCGACCGCACGGTCGTGTTCGAGCGCACCCGCATGGGCTTCCGCGCGCGCACCGTGCAGGTCGGCGCGCGCTCGGGCGGTCTCGTCGCTATCGTGTCCGGCCTGACCGCCGGGACGCCGATCGCGACGACCAACGCCTTCCTGCTCAAGGCCGAGATCGAGAAGGAGCAGGCGGAATGATCGCGCGCATCCTCTCGCTCTCGGTCAGGATGCGGTGGCTCGTCGCGGTCCTGACCCTGATCGTCATCGGCTTCGGCGCGTGGCAGATCACCAAGCTGCCGATCGACGCGGTCCCCGACGTCACCAACCGGCAGGTGCAGATCAGCACCTTCGCGCCGACGCTGGGGCCGGTCGACATCGAGAAGCAGGTCACCTTCCCGGTCGAGACGGCTCTCGCCGGCATCCCCGGGCTGGAGATGACCAGGTCCTTCTCGCGCAACGGCTTCAGCCAGGTGACCGCGGTCTTCACCGACGCCACCGACATCTACTTCGCGCGTCAGCAGGTGACCGAGCGGTTGGCGCAGGCGAAGGACAGCCTGCCCGCCGGTATACAGCCCAATCTCGCGCCGCTCAGCACGGGCCTCGGCGAGATCTTCTTCTATTCGGTGGCCTTCCGCCATCCCGACGGCAAGGGCGTGAAGATTGTCGACGGTCGGCCCGGCTGGCAGTCCGACGGCAGCTATCTGACGCCCGAGGGCGAGCGGCTGACCACTGAATTGGCCAAGGCCGCGTATCTGCGCACCGTGCAGGACTGGATCATCCGGCCGCAGATGCGGACGGTGACGGGCGTCGCCGGCGTCGACTCGAACGGCGGCTATGTGAAGCAGTATCTGATCGAGCCGAACCTGACCGCGCTCGCCACCTACGGCCTGTCGATCACCGAGCTGGCCGATGCGCTGGAGCGGGCGAACGTGTCGGCCGGTTCGAACTACGTCCGGCGCGCGGGCGAGAGCTTCCTCGTGCGCGCCGATGCGCGGCTGCGCTCGATCGAGGACATCCAGGATGCGGTGGTCGCCACGCGCGGCGGCGCGCCGGTGCGTGTCCGCGACGTCGGCGAGGTCGTGATCGGCGGCGCTGTCCGCACGGGGTCAGGCAGCCGCATGGGGTCGGAGGCCGTCATCTCGACGATCCTGATGCTCGTCGGCGAGAACAGCCGCGTCGTCGCCAATCGCGTCGCCGACAAGCTGGTCGAGGTGAACCGGGCCCTGCCGCCCGACGTGTTCGCCGAACCCGTCTACAACCGGTCGAAGCTGGTGAACGCCACGATCGCGACCGTCGAGAAGAACCTGATTGAGGGCGCGCTGCTCGTCATCGTCGTCCTGTTCCTGCTGCTCGGCAACATCCGCGCGACACTGATCACCGCGGCGGTCATCCCGGTGACGATGTTGATGACGGCGGCCGGCATGAACGGCCTCGGCGTGTCAGGCAACCTGATGAGCCTAGGCGCGCTCGACTTCGGCCTGATCGTCGACGGCGCGGTCATCATCGTCGAGAACGCGCTGCGGCGTTTGGCTGAACGGCAGGAGCACGAGGGCCGGCTGCTGACCCGTGACGAGCGGATGGAGGAGACGACGCTCGCGGCGCAGGAGATGATCCGGCCGACCGTCTATGGCCAGCTCATCATCTTCCTCGTTTTCGTGCCGCTGCTCACCTTCCAGGGCGTCGAGGGGAAAACCTTCTCGCCGATGGCGGTGACGCTGATGCTCGCGCTGGCGAGCGCATTCGTCCTGTCGCTGACGTTCGTTCCGGCGATGATCGCGCTGGTCGTCACCGGCAAGGTGAGCGAGACCGAGGTGAAGCCGATCCGCTGGTTCAAGGAACGCTACTCACCCGTTCTGGCGAAGGCCGTCGCCCGGCCGCTGCCGTTCATCGCCGCCGGCGCCGGCGTGTTCGCCGCGGCGGTGCTGTGCTTCGGCCTGCTCGGCGAGGAGTTCATGCCGCAGCTCGATGAGAAGGACATCACCGTCACCAACTTCCGCGTGCCGTCGGCGTCGATCGACCAGTCGACGCAGATGCAGCTGCAGATCGAGAACGCGCTGAAGACGCTGCCCGAGGTCGCGCTGGTCTTCTCGAAGAACGGCAACGCCGACCTCGGCACCGACCCGATGCCGCCCAACGCGTCCGACACCTACGTCATTCCCAAGCCCGAGAGCGAGTGGCCGGCCGAGGTGAAGAGCAAGGCGGACATCCTCGCCCGCATCGAGGAGCGCATGAAGCCGCTGATCGGCAACCGCACCGAGATCCAGCAGCCGATCCAGATGCGGTTCAACGAACTGATCGCCGGCGTTCGATCCGACGTCGCGGTCAAGCTCTACGGCGACGATCTCGACCAAATGACCGAGCAGGCGAAGCGCATCGCGGGCGTCCTGCGCACGATTCCCGGTGCCGGCGACGTGAGCGCCGAACAGACGTCTGGCGCACCGACATTCGACGTGAAGATCGATCGGCAGGCGGCGGGCCGCTACGGCCTGTCCGTCGAGGAGGTGGCGAACACCGTCGCCGCGGCGCTCGGCGGTCGCGAGGCGGGGCTGCTCTTCGAAGGCGATCGGCGCTTCTCGGTCGTCGTCCGCCTGGCCGACGCCCAGCGCGACGACCTCGAGACGCTCGGTTCGATCCCCGTGATGCTGCCGACGGCGGAGGGTCAGACCGCCCGCTCGATCCCGCTGAGCGAGGTCGCGCGCTTCAGCTACACGCAGGGGTTGAACCAGATCAGTCGTGAGAACGGCAAGCGCATGGTGGTGGTGCAGGTCAACGTGCGCGGCCGCGACCTCGGCGGCTTCGTCGAGGAGGCGCAGACGAAGATCGGCGCGCTCGACCTGCCGCCGGGCATGTACACGGCGTGGGGCGGCACGTTCGAAAGCCTCCAGTCGGCGCGGCTGCGGCTGCTGATCGTGGTGCCGATCTGCTTCCTCGCGATCTATGCGCTGCTCTGCATGGCGCTCGGTGGCTTCGTCCCCGCCGCGATCGTGTTCAGCGCGGTGCCGATGGCGCTTGCGGGCGGCGTGTTCGCGCTGCTGCTGCGCGGCATCCCGTTCTCGATCACGGCGGCGGTCGGCTTCATCGCGCTGTCCGGCGTGGCGGTGCTGAACGGCCTCGTGATGATGAGCGCGATCCGCAAGCGCCGCGACGAGGGCGCCGACGAGGACGCGGCGATCGTCGAGGGCGCGATGGAGCGGGTGCGGCCGGTGCTGATGACCGCGCTGGTCGCCAGTCTCGGCTTCGTGCCCATGGCGCTGGCGACCGGCACGGGTGCAGAGGTGCAGCGTCCGCTGGCGACGGTGGTGATCGGCGGGCTGATCACCTCAACCGCGCTGACCCTGCTCGTCCTGCCCGCGATCACAGCCTGGGCGTCGCGGCTTCAGCGGCGACCGCGCGCCGCACCGCCCGAGCAGGCGGTCGCTTAAACCGGGGCTGCCAGCCGTTCGAAGCGACGGCTGGCGGCATCCCAGTTGAGCACCTTCATGTAGGCGTCGACATAGTCGCCGGCCTTGGCGCCGTAGTCGATGGCGTAGGCGTGCTCATACATATCGAGCGCCAGCAGCGGCGTGCCGCCCGCCAGCGTCATCGTGTGATCGGCGGCCCAGGTGTTCGTCAGGCGCTGGTCCCGCTCGCTCCAGGTCAGCAGCACCCACCCCGATCCGCCCGCAAGCGCCTTGCCCATGCCGGTGAACTCCGCCGCCCAGCGCGCCTGGCTGCCGAAGTCGCGCTCGATCGCCTGGGCGAGGCGACTGCCCGGCCGCGCCGCGTTGCCCAGCCCGGCGAAGTAGATCTCGTGCAGGATCATCGAATTCCAGGCGATCAGCTCCTCGCGCTTCAGCCCGTTGATGGCGAAGCCCGGGGCCGTCAGCGGATCTACTTTCGCGAACTCCGCCTTGATCGCGCCCAGCCGCTTGACCGCGCCGGCGTAGTTATTGTCGTGGTGGCTGGTCAGCAGCTTCGCGGACAGGCCAGGCACCGTGGCGGCGTCGAACGGCAGCGGCCGCGGCGTAAAGCCCGGCACGGGTGCGGTCTGGGCTCCTGCGGTGCCAGGAATCGCAGCGATCCCCGCAGCTAGACCACTCGCCAACGCCGCACGCCTGTTCATTTCCATGCCATCCTCCGCCGTTCGTTGTTCAACCTATCAGTCCGAGTAGATGCAGAGCGACGCCCAAAGTCGAGCTCGCGATCAGCGTCGTGATGATGCCGAGGCGCAACCGGAAGACGGCGGCGACCGCTGCCAAGGCGAGCAGCGTTGCCCACAGATCGAGGCTGGCGATAACGGGCGCGTCGAAGCGTATCGGCCCGAGCGACACTGCGGACGTCTCGCGGAACAGGGTGTGAAGGGCGAACCAGACGGCCAGGTTCAGCACGACGCCGACTACCGCGGCCGTGATCGCCGACAGCGCCCCCGCGACCGCGGCGTTGCCGCGCAGCCGCTCGATGAATGGCGCGCCGAGAAAGATCCACAGGAAGCACGGCACGAACGTCACCCAGGTCGCGAGCAGCCCGCCGAGCGTCCCCGCCAGCAGCGGCGAGAGCGCTCCGGGGTCGCGATACGCGCCGAGGAAGCCGACGAACTGCAGGACCATGATCAACGGACCCGGCGTCGTCTCCGCCATGCCAAGACCGTCGAGCATTTCCTTGGGCTGCAGCCAGCCGTAACTCTCGACCGCCTGCTGCGCTACATAGGCGAGCACGGCGTAGGCGCCGCCGAACGTCACCATCGCCATCGTCGAGAAGAAGGTGGCGATGCGACTGAACACGTCGTCGGGGCCGAGCGCAGCGATCAACGCGGCGACGGGGACGAGCCACAGGGCGAGCCAGAGCAGCGCCGTCCGCGCCGTCTCGCCCCACGTCGGGCGCGCATGCGCGGGCAGTTCCTCGCCGAGTAGCGTGTCGGCATCGGCGACGACGTCGCCGCCGTTCGATCCGTGTCCGCCGCCGCCCTTGAACGCGGTCGATCCCTGCCGACCGGCCCACCAGCCGATGACACCGGCGGCGAGGACGATCAGCGGGAAAGGCGCGCCCAGGAAGAAGATGAGGACGAAGGCGACGGCCGCGAGTGCGCGGGCTGCGCCGGTCTTGAGCGCTCGCCCGCCGATCCGGACGACCGCCTGCAGGACGACCGCCAGCACCGCGGCCTTCAGCCCGAAGAACAGCGCGGAGACGATGCCGATCCGGCCGTAGAGGACGTAGATCCAGCTGAGCGCCATGATGGCGACCGCGCCCGGAATGACGAACAGCACGCCGGCGACGATGCCGCCCTTCGTCTTGTGCATCAGCCATCCGATGTAGGTGGCGAGCTGCTGCGCCTCCGGCCCGGGGAGCAGCATGCAGTAGTTGAGCGCGTGCAGGAACCGCTGCTCGCCGAGCCAGCGCTTCTCCTCGACCAGGATGCGATGCATCACCGCGATCTGCCCGGCCGGTCCGCCGAAGGACAGCAGTGCGATGCGCAGCCAGACCCAGAAGGCCTGTCGAAGCGTCACCGGTTCCGGTCGCTTCGGGACGGCAAACTCGGCCGTGGGCGACGTGGTCGCGGCGGCGGTCATGCCGACGCCTCCGTCCGCTTGGCGGGCTGATGGGACGACCAATTGTGCTTCTCGCCCTGGGCATCGCGGCACCAGCGATACAGCGCGTCGTAGATCGCCATGCCGGCTTCGAGCTGGACGTGGTCCTCGCTGTGCTGGCGCGACAGACCGAGCGAGATGGCGAGCAGGCCGGCCGCCTCGGGCGCGACGTCGAGCCGATCGGTGTCGGCGCCGCGCACGATCGCGGCGAGGCGCGCAAGCGGCTCGTGGTCGGAAAGCCCGAACGCCTCGACCATGACGTCGAAGGTGCAGCGCTCACCGCGGTGGCTCCAGAAGACGCCGTCGTCCGACACGTCGAAGGGTTCTGCCTGATGCTGACGGGCGACCGCCGAGACCTCGGCGGGCGCGGCGAACATGAAGCGCGCCTCGGGATCGACGAACCGACGGATCAGCCAGGGGCAGGCGATACGATCGACTTTCGGGCGCGAGCGGGTGACCCACCAGGTCCGTCCATCCGCGTGGCGCGGCGGGAGGTGCGCGAAGGACACGGTGGGCGTTCCGGCCTCGGCCCACGTGGCGAACCCGCCCTCCAGCGTCTCGGCAGCCAGCCCCTCGCTGCGCAGAAAGGCTGCCGCCGCGGCTGCCGGCCCTTCGCCGCGCGCGTCGACGACGACGAAGGCGGACGCGTCGAGAAGCGGGCGCAAGCCCACGTCGTCGGCGTTCCGAATCAACGAGCCGGGTATTGCCTCTTTCGGATCGGATCGCACATCGATGACGACGGGCGATCCCGGCAGCGCAACGAGGCGCGACAGCTTGTCGACTGTTATCGTGTTGGGTGCAGGCATGACGCGTCCTTGGCGTGATCAACAGGACGCGATGCTTCGGCTGACGCCTCGTGGGGAGATCGCGGTCCCCATGATTCTAATAATCAGCGCACCAGTCATGAAGTCAACGAGGAATCCGCATGTCCATCTTTCATGCGCCAGGCATGTCTCCCACCTAAAGCCTTCAGCGTCAGGTCGAGTTTGCAATGGAACCTATCCGCCGTTCTTGGATCGAAGAAGGGATTTGCTGCCCGGCCAAGCATCGCCGGCGCCATGCGAGTTCAAGCCGCCGTTGCGCCTGCCACGACCCGATCCATGCCGGATGGCGCTGCCCGTGCCGATAGTCGCGCCGCCAGTGCAATCCGGTAACGATCAGGTGTGAGTGTGGGTTGACGATCCACCCGTCGAGGCCCTCAAGAGCATGGATCGCCCATGCGACGCCGGCACCGCGGCCGGCCAGTTCCTGCGCCACGAAACCGTTCACCAGCTGCCGCCACTCGTCGGTCCGAATCGACGCCGGGATTTCCATCATGACGTGCCATGCCGCGACCGCGGTGGGATCGCCTGTCGCTACAGTCGCGGCATCTGCCTCTTCCCAGATGTCATAGCCGCGGGTGGCCCATAACGGTGCGCTGGCGGGCAACATCAGCCCCGCACCGCGCAATTCACAGCGGCGCTCAGCGAATTTTGCCGGCATCGGTCCGAACCTGTCGGCTGCGTCGCTATCACGCCAGATGTAAGCGACGTTGGCGACGGCGGTTTTGTAAGCGGGCATGCGACGGTCGAGCCGCCACGCCTCGCTGATCGGCCGGACCGCGAAGTCCGGATGGTCGCCGACTTGGCGGTCGCGCGGGCGGGCGAACAGGATGCGCTTCATCGCATCGACGTCGGCTTTGGTGATGTCTGGGGTCATCGGTCTCTCCTTGAAACGGCGACGCCGCCCGGATGAGGGGCGGCGTCGCAGGGCGTCGCGACGGGCGCGAGGTTGATGGCTGGGGTTAGGCGGCGGGGTCAGCCGAACCGCACGACCGTCTCGATCGGCACCGTGTCCGGCGCGATGGTGTCGGAGCCCCACGGCACGTGACGGTTCCCGGCCAGCAGCTCGTCACCCATGGTCTTCGCCGCAGCCTTGATCCGCTTCATGGCGAGCCGACGCCCGGCGCCGAGCGACTTCGGCCTGCCTGGCACTCGCGCCAGCGAGCCGCGCTGGTCGATGACGAAGTGTTCGTCGCAGCGTGTGCTGACCAGCACGATGGGGGCCTGGTCGTTGGCGGCATAGGGCAGCGCCCGGTTGATGACGTCGACCGTGAGCAGGCCGCGCCAGGCGATCGTGAAGCCGGCGGGTGTGGTCGCGCCGACGCTGGCCCAGCCGGAGTAGATGATATCCTTGCCGAGCATCTGCGCGATGCGTCCCAGTTCCATGCCCACCTCGAAGTCGCTGGTCTTTCCGCTACCGAACGCGAGGCAATCGTTGGCTGGCTTGAACAGCGGCCAGCCCATCTGCTGGCGCAGCGCGAGCATCGTCTTCTGGTGGCGCAGCATCATATCCATGAGTTCATCCTTTCGTATGACGGCCTGTCGGCCGGGGCATTTTTCCGCTTCCCTGCGGAACCCGCTTTCCAAGTCTGACGATCAGCCCGCCCGCTTCACGAGGCGCAGTCGCTTGCGCTGTGCGACCCAAGCGTCGGTCGCCGCCTCCGCGTCGAGGCCGGCCAACCCCGCCGCGCGGACGAACACGCGCCAGATGGCCAGCGCCTCGTCGGCGAGATCGTAGCGAACGCCCTCGATCCGCCCGGATGCCCAAGCGCAAGAGACGGTGTCGGCATCCCATTGCGGCGCACGGATCGCCATGTCGGCCGCGATGGTCGCGAGCGCCGCCGTGCCATGGCCGAGCGCGAGATCGACCACTGCACCCTGCAACAGCCGGTGAAGGCGCCCGAGGAAATGATGCGCGACGATCGGCGGCGCGGTCGCCGCCGCGTCGAGCAGCGTCGGCATCAGCGCGTGATCGACGTGCCAGCCGATCAGCGTGCCTTGCGCGGGCAGGCGATCCGCGATGTTCTCCAGCACGGCCGCCTCCGGCACCCCGGCCGGTATCGCGCTGACGCGGCGGGCGAACCGCCAGCGACCATCCTCGTACCTGGCAATGAACAGGCCGACGCCGATGAGCTGACGCTCGGCGGGATAGCGGCCGTCGGTGGACGCCGGCACGGGGACGGTGGCGGCGGTCATGGCGACCCAGGTGTTGGGTGTATCTGTCATATCGATCCTCGGTGGACGCGCGCCATCGCGCCGCCGGACGTGTCGGCAGCGATGGTGCGGTGGTGGAGATGGCGGGCAGTCAGCCCGGCGACGTCAGAAGCCGGCGGCGGCCCCGGCGGTGAAGGCGGCTTCGTCGCGCTCCTGCGTGACGCGGCGTTCGGCCCTGGCGAATGCCGCCGCCGCCCGCAGTGCCGGTGCTCGCGCGCGTGCGGCCCGCGCCGGCCGGCATTCGGCGAACGGTCGCAGGTGGGCGAGACCCGGCTCGCGTTCGAGCCAAGCAGCGAGATCGGCGAGCGGCAAGACGATGCTCGCCTCGTCCGAATTCACGAAGGCGATGAAGTGCAGCCAGCACAGGTAGGTGGCGAGCACGTCCTCGCGGACATAGTCGCGGATCGCGCCATACTGCCCCGCCCGCCACAGCGCGCCCACGTCGCCGCCACTGGTGCTGGTCTTGATGGGGATGTCGAGCGCGTGGCAGATTTCGGCCAGCGCCACCGGCCGCGCCCCGCCCAAGCCTCCGAACTGATCCGCGAGGTCGCAATGCGCGCCATCGAACCGGCCGGCGAACGTTTGCCGCGCCAGCCCGGCATGGTCGAAGCCGGGCACGTGCTTCATGGCTTGGATGGCGAGCACGCGGTTATCGAAGCCACGCGAGTTGAAACCGATGCCGGTCGCGTCCGCCGGCAGCTGCTGCTCGACCTTAGCGTGGAATGCGGCCTCCTCACCGGGCCTGCACATCAGTGTGGCAAGGCGAAACGCATAGCCCTCCGTCGTCCATCGCGCGGTCAGGAACGCCGCGGCGACTGGGCGATGTCGCGGCCAGGGCGGAAAGGAACCGTCGGCCGGCTCCTCGTCGCAGATGGTCTCGATGTCATAGACGACGACGTGATGCTCGTTAAACGCGTCGCGTTGGGGCAACGGCCCTCGGCGCATGTCTTGTCTCCTTCAGGACCGAGCGGCAGCGAGGTTTTTCCCCACTCCTGTCACGGTCAGAAGAACGGCCGCCCATGCGGCTTTTCCACGCCAGCCTCATGCGGGCCCCGCCGGTTGGATGGGTCAGGGTGACTTCTTTCTCTGATTGTCTGCGAGCGGCAACTTATATATGTTCCACTAACGTTCCACGATTTCGGTTGACGCGGGGAATCATCGGCGACAAAAAGTCCTCATTGATTCCCCATGAGGTGCGACGATGACCGAGTTTCTGACTGCTGATCGTCGCGAGGTGTTGGCCCGGGCGCGAGAACTCTACACCCAGAAAGAGCTGGCCGAACGTCTCGACTATACGGCGAAGCAGATTGGCCGATGGGAGCGCGGCGAGGTGGACGTGCCAGCCGCCATCGTGCCGGCGCTGCAGCAGGTCATCAGCGACCGTGCCGGTTATCGTGACGATCACGAAGCTGATTTCACCTTCATAGACCTTTTCGCCGGCATCGGCGGTATCCGGCTGGGGTTCGAGGAAGCCGGCGGTCGGTGCGTGTTCACCAGCGAGTGGGACAAGTTCGCGCAGAAGACATACATCGAGAACTTCGGCGACGACCACGGCATCCACGGGGACATCACCAAGGTCGATGCCAGTGAAATTCCCGACCACGACGTCCTGCTGGCGGGGTTCCCGTGCCAGCCGTTCAGCCTCGCGGGCGTGTCGAAGAAGAATGCACTGGGCCGGCCTCACGGCTTCGAATGCACGACGCAGGGAACGCTGTTCTTCGACGTCCAGCGCATTATCGCGGAGAAGCGACCGAAGGCCTTCCTGCTGGAGAACGTGAAGAATCTTGTCAGCCACGACGGCGGCAACACCTTCCGCGTCATCATGGAGGTGCTGGAGAAGACGCTTGGCTATGTGGTGCGGCCAATGGTCGTCGATGGCCGCCGGTTCGTTCCCCAGCACCGCCAGCGCATCCTGTTGGTGGGCTTCCAGCAGGACGTGGGCTTCGACTGGGAAAAGGTGCTGGCGAAGATGCCGGCGGTGGCGGAAGGACCGCGCCTGCGCTCGATCCTGCACCCCGAAGACGGCAAAGAAGCCGACGTCGACGACCATCGTTACATCGGCGCCGACGGCAAGGTGCAGAAGAAGTACACGCTCACCGACCGCCTGTGGCAGTATCTGCAGGGTTATGCGGAGAAGCACCGGCAGGCTGGCAACGGCTTCGGCTGCAGCGTTGTCGGCCCGACCGATACCAGCCGCACGCTGTCGGCGCGTTATTACAAGGATGGCTCGGAGATCCTGATCTCGCGGGGCAAGCGGCGCAATCCGCGCCGGCTGACGCCGCGGGAATGCGCACGGTTGATGGGCTATCCCGACACGTTCCGCATTCCGGTGTCGGATACCCGAGCCTACAAGCAGTTCGGCAACTCGGTCGTCGTGCCGCTGATCGCGGAGGTGGCGGCGGCGATGAAGCCGGGTATCATGCACCTCGTGAAAGGCGAGCCGCTCCAGTTCGAGCTCCCGCAGGACTGAAGCGGCGATGGTCGACGTTGTCGACACGGCGACCCGCAGCCGGATGATGTCCGGCATCCGGGGTCGCGACACCAAGATCGAGGTGGCGATCCGCAAGGCCCTGCACGCCCGCGGGCTGCGATATCGCACGGATGTGCGTGGCCTGCCTGGGCGACCGGATATTGTGCTGCCTCGCTGGCGGGCGGCCGTGCTGGTCCATGGGTGTTTCTGGCACGCCCATGATTGCGGGCTTTGCCGCATTCCTGCAACCCGCCCGGACTTCTGGCGGCAGAAGCTGGAGGGCAATGCTGCCCGTGACGCGCGGAACCTGACCGCGCTGCTCGATGCTGGCTGGCGGGTGGCGACGGTATGGGAATGTGCCTTGCGCGGCAAAGGCCCACAGGCTCTGATCGACGTTACCGACCGACTCGCCACATGGGTCCGCGGAGAGGACCGGATGATCGAGTTGCGCGAATGAAAAAGGGTCACCTTTCCGAATATTTCATCGACTTTGCAGTGAAGACGCTGAGCGCGGTCGAGGCGGACCGGCACCGCTCGAACCAGCACGAGTTCGACGGGGTCAGCAGGTTGCGAGCGATGTTGGGCGACGACGACAAGCGCAATATCCCCGCGGTCTTCATCTATCTCAATGACGACGATCCGGAGCCGCTGCGCGAGGAAGGCTTTCTGAGCTGGTATGATGCCCGGCGTGCGCACCCGACACGGACCGAATATCGCCTCTACTTCCCTGACACGGTGGTATCAGACAACGCCACCGAAGGCGATCTGTTGATCATCGCCCAGCGTCCCGACGGGACGCTGATGGTCATTATCGCCGAGGGTGAATCCACGGTCGCCAACCAGCTGCTGTGGCTGTTCGGCGTCGGCGAGGCAAAGCTGCCAGGCTTCTCCGTTAAAGGTGAACTGGAAGCCGATCAGGTGCGGCTCGAGTTCGCCTCCCGTCTGATCCTCGAAGAGATCGGTGTCGTCGTCGAGCAGGTCGACGAGAACTATCTCGACCAGATGCTCGAGCGGTTCGGTGGTCGCTTCCCGACCACCCGCGAATTCTCCGATTACGCGCGCCGAACGCTGGGCGACATCGATCTCACTGCCGACCCCGATGCCGCCGTGTTGGCACTGATGGAACGCGAGGAAGTCCTGTTCCGCACGATGGAGCGCCATCTGATCGGCGACCGCTTGCAGGGTGGCTTCGCCGAGGTCGACGACTTCCTCAAGTTCAGCCTGTCGGTGCAGAACCGGCGAAAGTCACGAGCGGGCAGCGCACTGGAGAACCACCTCGAACATCTGTTTGGCCTGCTGGGACTGAAGTGCGACCGCACGCCGGTAACGGAGGGCAAGGCGAAGCCTGATTTCCTGTTTCCCGGCACCGCCGCGTATCAGGATCTGGCTTTCCCGGCCGAGTTGTTGACGATGCTCGGTGTCAAGTCGACGTGCAAGGATCGCTGGCGGCAGGTGCTCGCCGAGGCCGACCGCATTGCCGACAAACACCTGCTGACGCTGGAGCCGTCGATCAGCACCAATCAGACCGACGAGATGCAACAGCGCCGGCTTCAGCTTGTTCTGCCGCGCGGTCTGCACGAGACGTTCACCAAGGCGCAGCAGGGCTGGTTGATGCCGGTGTCGGATCTTGTGGCGCTGGTGCGCGATCGTCAGGTCTGCGCTGGATTTTGATGAGCAGCGCAATCGGCACTGGACACCTACACACAACCGATTCACAAGAGCGCGGCAATCCTGCGAGAACCGCGGATTTCCACCGGTCTGGGCGCTAGGTAATTCGGTCTCGAATCCTGTCTCCCCGACCAACTCCCGCTAAGTTACTGATTTCACGTCGCCAACCCGGCGATCGGGAACCGTTGCACCCACGGTTGTACCCATCGCTGTACCCATCGGGGGCCAAGGCGTGGGATTGCCGAACCTGAAACTGCGCGGCGGCAGCTATCATTGGCGGCGCAAGATCATGGTGGCAGGCCAGCCGCTGCCCCTCTCCATTTCGTTACGCACCGGGAATTTCTACCGCGCGCGCCTTATATCCGACCGACTGAGCGTCGCAGTCGAGGGTTTGCGCATGGCCTATGGTCAGTTCACCGGCATGAGCCGCGAGCAGATGAAGCAGGTGTTCGGCGACGCCCTGCGCTGGCAGTTGCAGCGGATCGAGCAGGATCAGGCCGGCAGCCAGGCGGACGCGGGCGATCACGCCACTGCGAACTCGCTTCACGCCGAGGCATGGGAGTTCCTCGCCCGCGGCGGTGTCGCGGCACGCTGGACGCTCGACGAACATCAGCGCCTCGTTGCGAATGGCTGGAGTCCCGCGCAGGCCAAGACCGTCGCGAACATCGTCTTCGATCTTCAGAACGGCGGCACCATTTCCGGTGCGCAGGTGGCGACCTATAGCGCGACCTTCGGCTTCCCCGTCACGGCGGACAATGTCGGGCGCGTTCAACGCCTGATTTGCAAGGCGAAGGCAGCGGCGTGCCGCGAGGCGACGGCGCGGCTTTCCTGGCGCGAAGACGAAAGCGAGGCATGGATCGACGAAGCACTCGGCGACGACACCCCATTCGCGTTCGAACGATCCGCGCTCACCGCCGCGCCAGAGGTCGTCACGCCTGTCCCCCCTGCCCCGGCTGTGGATGACGAACCAACGCCCCCGCCGCCGATCCGTCCGAAGAAGGACCTGATCGAAGCCAGCGAGGAAGCGATCGCCGAGCACCAGAAGGCCGGCGACTGGGACACCGATACGGTCAAGCAGGTGCGGACCGCGATCCGCCTGTTCGATTATGCCTGCGGCACCGGGATCCTGATCGAGGACCTCCAACAATCCCACGTCCGCGCGTTCACCAAGCTATGTGCCGCCCTGCCGAACCGCTGGGGCCGAACCCGCGAGGAACGCGCCGGCGGCTTCGAGGCCAGCCTTGCCCGTGCCGCGACCCTGCCCGCGTCCGAAGTCGGCCTCGGCCAGGTGACCATCAACAAGCATCTCACGTGGGTGACGTCTGTCCTCGACCATGCCGCGGGCGAGGATGGCGATGAGACGGGGCATCGCCCTGCGATCCCGCTTCTGTTCAAGACGGCGCGGAAGGGTGCAGGCAAGGGCCCGCGCAAGGACCGAAAGCGCAAGCGTGACAAGCGCGCCAATTGGACGAAGGCCGAGGTCGCGCGTCTGCTGTCCGCGCCGATCTGGACGGGCGCCAAGGGGATCGACCATCGCCTGACGCCCGGGACCGAGATCATCCACGACGCTTGGTACTGGATACAGCTCATGCTGCCCCTGTATGGCGGCCGCAGCTCCGAACTCGCTGGCCTAGGGCTGGCGGAAGTTCACGAGCAGGACCCGATCCCCTATTTCGTCATCGACTATACCGAGGATCGCCCGCTCAAGAACGTCCAGTCGATCCGCAAGCTGCCGATCCATCCCGAGCTGATCCGGCTCGGCTTCATCGACTATATCGGCGAACTGCGCCGTGCCGGCTGCACGATGCTCTTCCCCGAGATGGTTTCGGCCGACTCGTCCAGCTTCGCGAGCACCTTCTACAAGGCGATCTTCATCAAGCTGCGGCGCTGGGCGTTCCCCGAAGGCACCGAATGGCGTCGCCGCATTGGCGGCGCGTGGAAAGACAAGGACGCCCACAGCTACCGCGGCCTCGCCACCACCATGTTGAAAGGCCGCGTGAGCGACAGCCTACGCTGCGACATCTTCGGCCACGAAGGCGAAACCGAAACCGCCAGCACTTACGACGATGAGGCAGATCTGGAGTTAAAGCTCGGCGCTCTGATGCTGCTGACGCCCCTTACCGCCCATATCCAGCCCCATCTGCCGATTAGGATTAGGCCATTGGAACGCCTCCGCCACGGCGCATCATGGCGGCGACCACGTTTGAAGACCACGAAGTCGGGAAGCTTGAATGGAGCGGCTTCAATCGGAAAGAGGTAGGGCGGTCCTTGGCCAATTCACTTTCTGTCCAGGAGTTCGAAGACCCAGAAACCGCCGTTCAGGCGGGTATTCGCGTTGCCCGCGAGCAAACGCTCGTTCCTGTGACCGCTTTGACTGAGACGATCGTCTTAAATTCCGAACGAACTGCCTGAGCCGAAAGGTACATCGGTCGGGCCGCCGTCAAGCCCCTGCAGCTTGGTTATGCCTGCGCGGTCGGCCTGATCACGATCTCGCCGACGTTCACGCCCGCGGGCTGTCCAATGGCGTAGGCGATTGCCTCAGCGATGGATTCCGGCGGCATGGCGATCGATCCGCCTGCCGCGATCTGCTCCCGCAGCACCTCATCGCGGATATGGTCGGCAAAGCCAGTGGCTGTAAACCCGGGCGTGAGGGTGGTGACGCGGAGGTCGCCAGCAAGCTCCTGGCGCAGCCCGTCGCAGATCGCGACGACGGCCGCCTTTGTACCTGAGTAGACCGCCATGTTCGGGACGATCTTGCGCGCCGCCGTTGACGCCACCGCGATGAAGTGGCCGGAACCCTGGTCGCGGAAGATTGGCAGCGCCGCGGCAATGCTCCACAGGACGCCCTTGACGTTCACGTCCACCATCGTCTCCCAGTCGTCCAGCGCAAGCGCGTCGACCGGGCCGATCGGCATGGCACCCGCATTGGCGACGAAGACATCAAGGCGACCAAAGGTCGCGACCGCGTGCTGCGCCAACATGGCCACGTCCTCGCGCCGTCGGACGTCGACCGGAACACAGGTTGCCGCCCCACCACTAAGCGTGATCTGGCCGACAAGGCGCCGCAGCCGGTCCTGGTTTCGCGCGCCCAGCACCACCTTTGCGCCTCGCTCGGCGAGATATCGGGCTGTCGCCTCGCCCATTCCGCCGCTCGCCCCGGTGATCGCCACCACCGCACCTTCAATCTGCATTGTGCTTTTCCTTCCGTGTTGCGCGGGTCAAGGACCCATGCAGCATCAATCGCACCTCTTAGGCGTTCCGAGGATGGGACGTCCTATTCGGGAAGCGGACGCCGGTCAGTTCCTCGGAAACCTGCCACAGGTGCGCCGCCACGTCCTGATCCAGCACCTGCGGCGGAATCTTCGCGAGGGTGGGATAGCCGCGTACCTCGGCGATGCCGTCCGGCCCGTAATAAGCGCCTCCGGCCGCATCCAGCGCGGTGGCCGCGTAGAGCGTCGGCAACGCGCCGCGGTCGGCTGGCTGGAACAGGAATGGCAGCAGCGTCCGCGCGAGCCCGTGGGCGCTACGGCGGCCGGGCCCGTTGTGAAGCAGGTCCGTCCGCGCGATGCCGGGATGCGAGGCGATGCTGACAATGCCCAGGCCCGCGGCGTCGCTTCGCCGCTGCAGCTCCAGCGCAAACATCAGGCAGGCGAGCTTCGACTGGCTATACGCCTTCATCGCCGCATAGCTGCGCGTAGAGTTCAGGTCATCAAATTCGATGGCCCCTGCACGCGCAGCCACGCTCGACAGAGAGACCACGCGCGCGCCTGCGCGCAGGATTGGCAGAAGATGCGCCGTAAGGGCGAAGTGGCCGAGGTGGTTGGTCCCGAGCTGCAATTCGAAGCCGTCGGCGGTCACCTTCCGACGCGGCGGGACCATCACGCCAGCGTTGTTGATCAGCATGTCCACGCTCTCGTGACGCTGGGTAATGCGAGCGGCGAACGCCGTGACCGAAGCGAGGCTGGCAAGGTCCAAATCCTCGAAGCGGACGTCCGCCGAGGGGAGCATCGTGCGGATGCGGTTCAGTGCCGCAGCTCCTTTGGCGCCGTTCCTACCAGCAAGAACGACGGAAGCTCCCGCACGCGCCAGTGCGACGGCGTCCTCGAACCCAAGGCCGCCGGTTCCGGTCACGATCGCTGTCCGGCCGCGTTGCGGGGGAATGTCGTCCTGGGTCCACCTTGCCATCTTCGTGCCTTTCCGATAAATCTGCACTCGGTGTAAGTTACTATATGCACTCAGTGCAACTATTTTCTTCAAGGCGTGCTTGTGGCCGATGCATCCGATGTTCCTCCGCCGACCGGCGTAAGGGAGCGCAAGCGACGCGAGACGCTACGGCGGATCACCGACGCTGGCGTGCGCCTGTTCATTGAAAAGGGTTTTGACGGGACAACCGTGGACGAGGTGGCCGTCGCCGCGGGCATCTCGCGGCGCACCTTCTTCCACTACTTCGACTCCAAGGACGACATCCTGCTCTCGTTGCAGAGCGACATCGGCGAGCTCTTTGCTGCGGAGGTCCGCAGGGCACCGACCGCCGATACCCCGTTCGAGGTGGTCCGCGACGCGGCGTTGACCGTCTGTGCGTCGTTCCCACATGACGATATGCTGGCCCTCGACCGGCTGATGCGTGGAAGCGCCTCGGTGCAGGCCCGCAAACAGGCGAGCTATCGACAGCAGGAAGAGGCGCTCTTCTCTGCGCTGCGCGAGCGCTGGCCCGAACCCGAGCGGGAAACGCGGCTGCGGGTGGTGGCGATGGTAGCCGTCGGCGCCACGCGGCTCGCGTCCGAGACCTTTAGCCGGGAGAACGGCACCCGGCCCTTCGACGCGATTCTTCGCGATGCTTTCGACGGGCTGGCCGCGGAATTCACCGCGGGCTGAGTTGCGCGGTTAGCTGAGGCTGGCCAGACCCAAACGCCGACATTCGCAGCGAGGCAGGCGCTGCCCGAAAGCCGTCGCTCGTTCAGGTTGGGCGTCGTGGTCAGGGAGCTGTTGACGGTCAGCAACGATCATCCAAATAGGTTGCGAGTTCTTCGGCCGTCCCGTTCGGAAAGGATTGCCGCAGGTAATCCAAGAACGCCGCCACCCTCGCGTTCAGCAAGCGTCGCGAGGGGTAGAGCGCCCATAGCGCGATGCGTGAGGTTCGGACATCGCCCCACGCGATCAACCGCCTTCTTGCGATGTCCCGACTGACCAGCGAGAGGGGCAAGCGCGCCACGCCGGCTCCAAGAAGCACCGCATCCCGGATCATCACCAGCGAAGACAATCGGAGCACCGGATTGATCGGGATTGCGCGTTGCCCATCGGCGGTGTCTATCGTCCAGCTGCTCTCGACGTCGCGGTCGCGCACCACAGCAGGGAAGATCACGCCTGCTAGCGGCGCTAGGTCGGGTGCAGCGACGACGATCAGGCGGTCGTGGAGGAAGGGTCGGCCCACCAAAGCATCGTCTGCCGCCGGGTTGACGCGAATGACCAAATCATAGCCTTCCTCGACCATGTCGACCGCGCGATCGTCGGTTGTGACCTCCAATTGGACGTCGGGATGGCGCTGCGCGAACCCGGCCGCCAGCGAGCCCATCGCGGTCTGAGAGAAGAGCAGCGGCGCGCTGATCCTGAGGCGTCCACGGACTGCTACGCTGCCCGATGCGATCTCGATGGTCGTCTCCTCCAGCTCAGCAAGCAGAGCGCCTGCCCTCTCGGCCAGCGCCCGCCCCTCCTCGGTCAGCTTGAGGTCCCGCTGGCCGCGCTCGAACAGGCGCAAGTCGAGCGCGACCTCCAGCTCCGACACGCGGCGCGACAGCGTCGCCTTGGGCCTGCGCGCGGCGCGCGCGGCTTTGCCGAAGCCACCATGACGGGCGACGAGCGTGAAGTCGGCGAGCGCGAGCAGGTCCATATCGTTCCACCCATGAGACGGCGCGTCCAGATCGCGCGTCTAGTTGCCTGAAGATGGATCACGCATCTTGCTCGGGTCAGCAAGACCCAAGGAGAAGCCTCATGACCATCCTCGTAATCGGCGCCACCGGACGCGTAGGCCGCCATGTCGTCGAACAGCTTGTCGCCCGCGACGCCGCTGTCCGCGTCCTCACCCGTGACCCTGCCAAGGCGACGTTTTCGACCGGCGTCGATGTTGCCAAGGGCGATCTGCTCGATATCGACGCCCTGCGCGCAGCCTTTGTCGGCGTAAGGACGCTGTTCCTTCTCAATGCGGTGACCGGCGACGAGTTCACCCAGGCGATCGTCACGCTCAACGTCGCGCGAGAGGCCGGTGTCGATCGCGTCGTCTATCTGTCGGTGTTCGACGCCGACCGCGCCGTCAACGTACCGCACTTTGCGGTGAAATCGGGTGCCGAACGAATGCTCGAGGCGATGGGCTTCGGCGCCACCATCCTGCGCCCGACCTATTTCATCGATAACGAGGCGATGGTGAAGGACGTGATCCTGCAGCACGGCGTCTATCCGATGCCGATCGGCGGCAAGGGCGTGGCCATGGTCGATGCACGCGACATCGCCGAGGTCGCGGCGATCGAGCTGATCCGGCGCGACCGCGCACCCGGCAAGCTTCCGATCGAGACGATCAACGTGGTCGGTCCGGAGACGCTGACCGGCGAGGACGTGGCAGCGATATGGTCCGACGTCCTCGGGCGCCCCGTCGCCTATGGCGGCGACGATCCCAGCGGCTTCGAACAGAACATGGCGACCTTCATGCCGCGCTGGATGGCCTATGAGATGCGGCTGATGGCCGAGCGCTACGTCAGCGACGGGATGATCCCGAAGGCCGGCGACCGCGAGCGCCTGGAGAGCCTGCTCGGGCGGCCCCTGCACGACTATCGCGAGACGGCAGTCCGGCTCGCTTCCGCCTGATCTTCGGGCGGCGGCCCGGCGGCCAGCGGGTGGGTACCCGCCGGCCGCCGGATTCGCGCGTCAGGCGGCGTCGGCCATCCAGGCGATCGCATCTGCGCCAGCGGGTATCTTGAGCGGTGCAGACGGGTTGGTCGCGGCCTCGAACACGGCAGCTGCGACGTCCTGGGCATGGGTGACCGGCCCTGTGTCCTCCTGGAACTGTTTCATCATGCCTTCGATCAGCGGTTTGTAGTCGGGATCGTCGAGACCGCGCAGGTGCGGCCTTGCATTCGCGCCGAACTGCGTCGTCGGGGAACGGCCGGGCAGCACGATGTGGACGCGCACGCCGAACGGCTGCATCTCGACCGCCAGGCTTTCGGTGAGCGCATTCACCGCGGCCTTGCTGGCGCGATAGGTGCTGACCAGCGGCAGCGGCTTCAGCGTGACGGTCGAGGTCACGTTGATGATCACGCCGGATCGCCGCTCGCGGAAAGCCGGCAGAAACGCCTGCATCATCGCAAGCGTGCCGAGCGTGTTGGTCTCGAAGAGTTGGCGCGCCGTCTCGAACTCGATGAGTTCGATCGGGACCGCGGCGCCGAAACCGGCATTGTTGACGAGCACGTCGATCGAGCCTGCCTGCGCAACCGCGCTGGCGATGCTGTCACGGTCCATGACGTCGAGCGGCAGGATGGTGAGCCGGTCGGACGACGGCAGCAGGCCCGGGTCAGGCGTGCGCATCGTCGCGACGACACGCCAGCCGCGATCGAGGAATAGTTTTGCGGTGTCGAGACCGAAGCCCGAGGAACAGCCGGTGATAAGGACGCTGGGCATGTCTTGCTCCATTGACGAGTACGGGAGCGCGGAAGATGGTTTCCTCGATCAAGACTGCCTATGGTTAACAATCCTGACTTCATTGGCGATCGTCCTGACATGACCATCGATCCGCTTGCCGAGATCGTGACCCTGCTGCGGCCCTCCGCGAGCTTTTCGAAACTCGTCGAATATGCCGGACGCTGGCGCATTCGCCGCGACGTCGAAGGCAAGCCTGTCTATTTTGCGGTGCTGGAAGGCGAATGCCGGGTGGTGAACGCCGGTCAAGCCTCGACCGTTGTCCGGGCCGGCGACTTCGTGCTGCTGCCTGCCACTGGCGATCGGGCCATCGACGGCATCGAGAGCATGGACCCACCGCCCGACGGCGCCGCCATGAGCCCGACCGAAATCGGCGAGGGCCGGTTCCGCATCGGACAAGCCGATCAGCCCATCAATCTGCGCATGCAGGTGGGCATCTGCTCTTTCGCGTCGCCGGACGCCGCTTTGCTCGTGTCCTTGCTACCGGCGATGGTGGTGGCACGTGGCGAGCCGCGGCTGGCCACGTTGATGGACCTGGTCGGCGACGAGACCCGCAAGGCGAGGCCCGGGCGCGAATTGGTGTTGGAACGCTTGCTCGAGGTCCTGCTGATCGAGGCGTTGCGCTGCGGCTCCGGTCCGGCCGCCATGCCGAGCGTCGCGCGGGGCCTGTCCGACGATCGGCTGGTCGCCGCCTTGCGAGCCATTCACGCGCGCCCCGCGCATCCGTGGACTGTCACGGACTTGGCCGCCGAGGCGGCCATGTCGCGCTCCGCCTTCTTCGCGCGCTTCACCAGGACCGTCGGCATACCGCCGATCGAGTATCTGCTCACCTGGCGGATGGCGTTGGCGAAGCGCCTGTTGCGCACGCGCGGTCTCGCGATCGGTCAGGTGGCCGCCGAGGTCGGCTATGGGTCGGCCAGCACGTTCAGCACCGCCTTCACCCGGCACGTCGGCATGCCGCCCGTGCGCTATGCGCGAGTGCCGGAGACAGCCTGACGACGTGGAAAGCGTCTTCGTATGGATCCGCGCTTTTGACCCAATTGCGGCAATCCAGGCGGGTAGCGGCGGCGCTTGAAGGCAGACGCTCATTGACGCGAAGGCGAACATTTACACAATCGCCTCGGAACTCGAACGATCTTTGTCGATCGACAGGTGAGCCAGCGAGTCTGCAAACGTCGATCGCGAGAGGGCGGCGCTACCCCCAGGCCTTCACCGAGTTCACGCCGAAGATGCTTTCGCGCGGCAGGTCGAAGATGAAGTAGGGGTTCAGCCGCGGCGGCGCTCCTACCGCGTCCAGCCGTTGCTGCTGATCCGGCGTCAACACGATGTCGAGTGACGCCGCGTTTTCCCGCACCTGTTCGGGCCGACTCGCCCCCATCAACACAGAGGAGATGCCCGGCCTCCCCGTCACCCAGGCAAGGGCCACCTGCGCCATGGGACGGCCGATTTCCTCAGCTATGGCGCGCACTTCGTCCACGATGCCGAAGTTTGCCTCGGTGAACAGCATGCCACCATAGGGATTGTCGCCGTTGAGGCGGCCGTCGCTACCGCCGGTGTGTTCGCCGCCCTTGTTTGGCACGCTACCAGCCGGTCCGAAGGCGGCGAGCTTCTCCCGCCCGTACTTGCCCGTGAGCATCCCGAAAGCGAGCGGGCTCCACGCCACCAGTCCCAGGCCCAGCGCACCACCGGCGGGCACCAGATCCAGCTCCACGCCGCGATCGATCAGCGAGTAGCTGTACTGAAGTCCGATCGGCTTGGGCAGCCCGTGCGCGCGCGCCAGTGTCGCGATTTGCGCGGCGTACCACGCAGGAGCGTTGGAGAAACCGTAGTAGAGGATGTCGCCCCGCCGCACCGCATCAGTCAGCGCGCGTAGCACCTCCTCGACCGGCGTCGTGCGATCCCACACATGCGTCCAATACATGTCGATATGACCGGTGCCCAGTCGCCTGAGCGATCCTTCGAGGCCGTCGCGGATGTTGCGCGCTGAGTTGCCGCCGGCCAGCGGATTGCCCTCCCCGCGCGAAAAGCCCGACTTTGTGGCGATGACCATCCGGTCGCGACTGCCGCGCTCGCGCAGAAAGCGACCAATCATCGCCTCGCTCTCGCCACCGGAATACACGTCCGCCGTATCGATGAAGTTGCCGCCCATGTCGGCATAGGCATCGAAGATGGCGCGCGATCCGGCCTCGTCAGCACCCCAGCGACCGGCACCGAAGGTCATCGTGCCCAGCGCTAGCGGGCTCACTGCCAGCCCCGAGCGGCCAAGCGTGCGGTAGTCGGTCATGTCCATGGCTCATCACTCCTCCTGTTGCAGTGGAGGTAAAGCATGGAAGATCGCGGGATTAGCCGTTGCGAACCGCAAGGGCTTGTGAGCATGATGCATCAATGCGGCGCGGCGACCTCGACGATCTCGCGGCATTCGCCAGCGTCGCACGGCACCGCAGCTTCACGCGGGCCGCCGCGGAACTCGGCCTCTCCCCATCAGCGCTCAGCCACGCGATGAAGGCATTGGAGGCGCGGCTCGGCGTCCGCCTCCTCGCTCGCACTACCCGCTCGGTCGCACCGACTGCGGCGGGTGAGCAACTCCTGCGCTCGCTTGACCCGGCACTGAAACAAATGGCGCAGGGTCTCGCGGCGCTCGCGGACTGGCGCGGGGCGCCTTCGGGCACCGTGCGGCTGGCGACGTTCGGCTATGCGGCGCGCACCATCCTGGCGCCGCGGCTGCCGCGCTTTCTGCTCGACCATCCCGATGTGTCGATGGAGGTCACCGTCGAAGACCGGCTGATCGACCTGGTGGCGGGTGGCTTCGACGCCGGCATCCGGCTCGGCGAGACGGTCGAGCGCGACATGGTGACCGTACCGGTCGGTCCGGACCTACGCACGGTGGTGGTCGGCACACCCGCCTACTTCGCGCGCCACACCCCACCCGAGACGCCTGCTGATCTCGATCGCCACGTCTGCGTCAACTACCGTTTGCTGGGCGGTGGCGGGCTGCTTCCGTGGGAGTTCGAAGATGCCGGTCGAGAGGTGAGGCTGAGGGTACCTGGGCAGCTCATCGTCAACGATGAAGTTCTGGCGGGGGCCACGGTGCGCGCCGGCGCTGGGCTCGGCTACATGATGGAACACGATGTGGCAGACGAGATCGCCGATGGTCGGCTTGTTCAGGTCCTCGCAGCCTGGTGCCCAAGCTATCCGGGTTGCCGCCTTTACTATCCCGATCGGCGGGTCACACCAGCGCTGCGCGCATTGATCGAAGCATTGCGCGTGTGACCAGAACCCTGGCCGTTTCGACCCAGTTGCGGACGTTCACCTGCCTAAAAGCAAATCCCGGTAGCGGACGTTCATTCAGGCAACTCTCACTTCCAAACCATCGGTATATCCCGATTAGAATTGACAGGCTAGACCTATCGGATAAAGCCGATGAATGGATACACCTGATGCGCTAGCGGCGCTCGCCGCGCTTTCCCATCCGACACGCCTGGATGCGTTTCGGTTGCTTGTGCGGCATTCCCCTGACGGTTTGCCGACAGGGGCGCTCGTGGAGGCAAGCGGGCTTATGCAAAGCACCTTTTCGACCCATCTCGCGGTACTGGCAAAGGCCGGCCTCGTGTCCGCCGAGAAGCGCGGACGGCAGCAGATTCAGCACGCCCGCCTCGATACCCTGCGACAGCTGATGACCTTCCTTGCCAAGGACTGCTGCGAGGGCCGTGCTGAGCTGTGCGAGCCGCTGATCGCCGATCTGACCTGCTGCTGAGGGAGCCGACATGCCGACCGACATCGTCATCTATCACAACCCCGATTGCGGGACGTCGCGCAACACGTTGGCGATGATCCGCAATGCCGGGATCGAGCCGCACGTCGTCGAATACCTGAAGACGCCCCCCTCGCGCGCGTTGCTGATCGAGCTGATCGAGCGGGCGGGGCTGACGCCGCGCGCGCTGCTGCGCGAAAAGGGCACGCCCTATGCCGAGCTTGGCTTGGGCGACGAGAGCCTGTCTGACGAGGCGCTGCTCGACGCGATGATGACGCATCCGGTGCTTATCAACCGGCCGCTGGTGGTGACGCCGCTCGGCGTGCGGCTATGCCGGCCGTCCGAGGTCGTGCTCGATATCCTGCTTGAGCCGCAGCGCGCGGCGTTCGCTAAGGAAGACGGCGAGCAAATCGTCGACGCCGCCGGGCAGCGGGTGCGCTGATGGCAACGCTGGCAAGCGAGGCGCAGCGGCCCGGTATTGGGACGTTCGAGCGATACCTCTCGATCTGGGTGGCGCTCTGCATCGTCGCCGGGATCGGGTTGGGCCATCTCCTGCCCGGTGCATTTGCTGCGATAGCGGCGACCGAGGTGGCACGGATCAACCTTGTGGTCGCCGGCCTCATCTGGCTGATGATCGTGCCGATGCTGCTCAAGATCGACTTCCGCTCGCTCGGATCGGTGCGCCAGCACTGGAAAGGCGTTGGCGTCACGCTGTTCGTCAACTGGGCAGTGAAGCCGTTTTCGATGGCGGCGCTCGGCACCTTCTTCCTTGGCTGGCTGTTCGTGCCCCTGCTGCCCGCGGGCGAGATCCCCTCCTACATCGCCGGGCTGATCCTGCTGGCTGCCGCGCCGTGCACAGCCATGGTCTTCGTCTGGTCGAACCTTTGCGACGGGGAGCCGACATATACGCTGAGCCAAGTGGCGCTGAACGACGTACTGATGGTCTTTCTGTTCGCGCCGCTGGTCGGACTGCTGCTCGGCGTCGCGTCGGTGACGGTGCCGTGGGACACGCTGCTGCTGTCGGTCGCGCTCTACATCGTCGTGCCGGTGATCGCGGCGCAGGTCGTCCGCCGGGCGGTGCTCGCATGGGGCGGACAGGCGGCGCTCGATCGGGTGCTGGCGACGCTCGGCCCGGTATCGCTTGTTGCGCTGCTCGCGACGCTGGTGCTGCTGTTCAGCTTTCAAGGCGAGCAGATCCTCGCCCAACCCGCCGTCATCGCGCTGATCGCGGTGCCGATCCTCATCCAGGTCTATCTGAACGCCGGCATAGCCTATTGGCTTTCGAAGCGGCTGGGTGTCGCCTGGTGCGTCGCAGCGCCCGCTGCACTGATCGGTGCCTCGAACTTCTTCGAGCTGGCGGTTGCCGCTGCCATCAGCCTGTTCGGACTGAAGAGTGGCGCCGCGCTTGCTACCGTCGTCGGCGTGCTGGTCGAGGTTCCGGTGATGCTCAGCGTCGTCGCCATCGTGAAGCGGACGCGCGGATGGTATGAAGGAGCAAGCGCATGAGCCGCCTGCGCACACTGACCGACGCCGACCATCTGCCCGCGCTCGATCCCACCTTCGTCATCCGGCGACCCGCTGCGGGACTGGGCGAGGATCAACCGCCGCCGCGCATCCTCCTCCTCTACGGCTCGCTGCGGGAGCGCTCCTTCTCGCGCCTCGCGGTTGAGGAGGCGGCCCGGCTGCTGCAACTGTTCGGTGCCGAGACGCGCATCTTCGACCCACGCGATCTGCCACTGCCCGATCAGGTGCCCGGCGATGACCACCCCGCCGTCCACGAACTTCGCGACCATGCGCTCTGGTCGGAGGGCATGGTCTGGTGCAGCCCCGAACGGCACGGCCAGATCACCGGCATCATGAAGGCGCAGATCGACCATCTGCCGCTCGAGATGAAGGGCATGCGCCCGACCCAAGGCCGCACGCTCGCGGTCATGCAGGTCTCGGGCGGCTCGCAGTCGTTCAATGCCGTGAATACGCTTCGCTTGCTCGGGCGCTGGATGCGGATATTCACCATCCCGAACCAGTCGTCGGTTGCGATGGCCTACAAGGAGTTCGACGAAGCCGGGCGCATGAAACCATCCGCCTATTACGACCGGATCGTCGACGTGATGGAGGAGCTAGTTCGCTTCACGGTCCTGCTTCGCCCGCACGCGACGCAGCTGGTCGACCGATATTCCGAGCGGAAGTCTGCCGGGATCGCCTACGCAGCTGAGGACCACTCGGCCATCGCGATTGGGCTGCAGCCGGTTGAGACGTCGTGACATTCGCCGCCTCGCTTTGACCCACAAGCGGCCATCCAGTGCAAACGTAGCGCTACTCGCAAGCGGTCGCTCGTTCATATTCAAGGACCCTTTTCTGAACAGGAAGACTTACCCGGCTCACCGCCTTCTGGCGTGGGCCTCGGGGCCGATCTCCAGCGCCCGTCAGCCGATTAAGGCCGGGCCCGCGAAGCGACCGTGCTCGTTGAGCTTCTCACAGCGACAAGGCGGA
Organism: Sphingomonas corticis; assembly: GCF_012035195.1. GTDB lineage: Bacteria > Pseudomonadota > Alphaproteobacteria > Sphingomonadales > Sphingomonadaceae > Sphingomonas > Sphingomonas corticis. Next base: position 1,173 of record NZ_JAAVJH010000005.1, on the reverse strand, counting down.
GGCGGCATGAACACGATTGAGCGCGGCACTGGACGCACGCTGCTTCTGATCCACGGCCTGGGCGGGAGTTGGCGATCGTGGAGCACCGTCTTGGGCCCACTCAGCGCCTCGCGGAAGGTCATCGCAGTCGATCTTCCGGGCCATGGGGCTTCCCTTGCCGAGTCCGACAGCGGAACGTTTGATGGTCTGGTCGGCAGCGTCGAGCGGTACATCGCGGAGGCTGGCTTACCTGGCGTCGATGTTGTCGGCAGTTCCATGGGCGCGCGGATTGTGCTTGAGCTCGCGCGGCGCGGGCTCGTCGGCAACGTCGTCGCGCTTGATCCTGGCGGCTTCTGGCGAGGGTGGGAGCGAACCTTCTTCAGAACCACCATCGGCGCCTCCGGTCGCTTGCTGCGCGCCATCCGGCCGGCTCTGCCGGCGTTGAGCCGGAACGCAGCGTCGCGCACGGCGCTGCTCGCTCAGCTCTCCGCGCGTCCCTGGGCGCTTGACGGGGAGACCGTCGCGACCGAGCTGGAAGGTCTCAGTAGAACGCCGACGTTCGATGCGCTGGTCCAGAGCCTTGCCACGGGACCTGAGCAGTCCGGTCCCCCCGCTGCCGGCACCGGCCGGGTCGTCATCGGGTGGGGCAGGCAAGACCGGCTCTGCCTCCCCAAACAGGCTGCGCGCGCGCAGGCAGCCTTTCCCGGCGCCGAGCTCCACTGGTTTGATGGCAGCGGGCACTTTCCGATGTGGGACACGCCGGAGGAGACAGTCGCCGTCATCCTCGACGCGACGAGGTGAAGCTCCACCCGCTGGACGGCTCGCTTGCGTGATGTCGGCAGCATCGACCCACTTTTCGTCATTCAAGCGGCCTGACTTCGCTTCTGGAGGCGGACACTCGTTCATCTGACGGGTCCGAGGAACGTGACGGCCGTGCGTTTGCGGCATCAAGTGTGCTCGCCAAGCATTTCTGCGAGGAACGCGCGGCGAGCTAAAGGCCGAGGAAGGTACGCCGGCATTGTGCCGCATGTCACATCGCGGGGTGCCGCATCGTCATACCCACAGACTGTGGATCGGCGTGGAAAAGGGACCCCGGTAGCGGGGTGATCGGCGTCGAAAAAGGACCCCTCATCCCGGTGGTCTAGGCTGCTCGCTTGGCGGTGTGTCAGGCGGCGAGATCGGGATGCTGGTATT
>NZ_JAAVJH010000049.1 GCF_012035195.1 Sphingomonas corticis | reverse complement strand
CGTCTCAAAGATCGTACGCTGGTTCTCGAATAACGTGCGCCCAAGCACCTCGACGGTCTCACAGACTATGCGCCAGAGTGCGCCCTTTATCTCGCGTCGAACCGATCATCATTGCAGGCCGTCACACGTAGCGCCGTCCGACATCGATCAAGATGCCGCCCGCGAAGATCAGCAGCATGACGCCCGAAGCGACCGCGGCGCGTGTCTTCCATGTCTGGCCCCGGGTGAGCGCCACAAGGCTCAGCGCATACACAGCCGTATCGGACAGGTTGTCGACGCCGTTGGCGATCAGCGCGCTCGAGTCCGCGAAGAAGCCGGAAACGAAGAAGCCCGCAGCGATCGCCGCGTTCAGCAGCAGGACGATCCACAGTGTGCGGCGCTCCTGCCCGCCATTGTTGTCGTTGCCCGGGATCATCCCATCATCTCCTCAAGTGTCAGCAGGGCCAGGAAGCCGACGAAAAACATCGAGCTGATGAGCGGGGTGTCGGGTTTCTCGTGCGCCTCGACCAGCAACTCCTCCGTGACGAGGTAGAGCAGCGCCATCAGCCCGAAGCTGAGGAAGCCGGCGATCATCACCGGCGACAGCGCGGCGACCGGCACGGCAGCGAGCGCGCCGATCGGCAGCAGCAGGGCCAATGCCGAGACGATCACGATGATGCGCAAGCGCGAGCGATAGGTTTCCGCCAGCTCGTCGGTCAGCGTCAGTCCCAGAAATAACACTTCCAGAGTGAGCGCGATCGTCAGCAGGAGACCTGCCTTCTCGCCCGCCACGAAAGCGAGGCCGAGCACCAGGCCGTCGACCAGAATGTCGATGCCGATCGCGGCGAGTAGCGCCATCGGCCCCTTGAAGCGGGCCTCAAGAGCCTTGAGCCCCAGCATGGTCGCGACGCCCGCCGCCCCGCCGATCAACGTCGCGCTGGGCGATGCCTCATGCTTGACCTGCGGCAGGATTTCGGTCGCTGCCGCCGCGAACACGACGCCGGCAGCGAGATGCTGTAGGCCCGCCACGAGGCCAGGTTTCAACTTGGTGCGGCTCGCGACAATCGCGCCGAGCACGACCGCCAGCACAGGCGCAAGCGTATAGAGCAGTGCCTGCATTTCCTAGGACTCCTCCGGGGTTCGGTGGCAGACGCGGATCTTCCCGCGTCGCGTGAACGCGATCGATCCGCCCGCCACGACAGCCCGCGAATGGTCGCCGCGAAACTCGTCACCGGTTCGCTGCGCGCGCAGGATCTCGGTCCTGCCCTTCGGCAGCCAGGTGACGGCCATTTTCAAGCCGTCATCGATGAAGTCGACATCGGCGCGTGTGCCGTCGTCGCAGTACATGATGCGCTGCGCGATTAGTTTCGACGTCAGATGCTTTTCATGCGCCGGCTCGGTAGGCTGGGTCGGCGCTGGATTACACGCCCCTATAACCGCCCCGGAGACGAGAACGACGCCGAGGCGCGCGATCGCCAGACCGGCCCGATTCAGGCCGCACAAGGTTGTCACATTTGAAATCGACGTGTCAGACATCGGTCTCTTCCGACGAAGCGCCCTGTGGCGTTCGAAGGCAGGGCAGTTCATCGCGTGCCTTCCCGCTCGCAGATCCGGGTACGGCCATCGCCTTCCACGATGGTGAGCTGCGACCCCTTGAAGGTCGCGGTGGCTGTTTCGCCGACATATTGCAGGCCCTGCGCTGGCGCGGTCAGCATCATCGGCGGTCCCCCGTTGGAGCGCCGCAAATCGATCTGCAGGCCGTTGTCCTTGTAATCGACGAACAGCGGTTCCCCGTCGGAACAGCGATATCTATGCCGCCCCATTTCCCCGGTCGCCACGGCGCTGTCGGACGAATGGATCTGCTGCTCCGTTGGCGGGGCTGGCGGCTTTCTTTCCGAGCACGCCGCGAGCCCGACAACGAGGATGACGGCGGGCAGCACCCGCTTACAGTGCATCATCATCGCGCCTTCCTCCTGTAGCGGAATGTCAATCGGCGTCCAAAAAGGACCCCCTATCGGCGTGCAAAAGGGACCCCCTTCGTCAAGCAGCGTGACGGGTATGGGGGTCGCACCGTTCGCGCTGGTTGCGGCGTAGGGCGGGCGTAGCCCGA
>NZ_JAAVJH010000048.1 GCF_012035195.1 Sphingomonas corticis | reverse complement strand
GGTAAGCGTGGCCTGAGGGCCGCCTTGCCCGTTTGGCCGTAGCCGGGATGCTTATCGTCTTTGACGAGGGCGCGGGCGGTGCGGGAAGTTTTCGGTTCTGAGACTGGTCGTACGAGCGCTCGTACGACTGGTCGTGTGGAGGTGGTCGGCCGGGTATCGGGCCGACGGAGCTGGTCGGACGCGGAGAAGCTGGAGATCCTGGCCGAGGCGTTCCGGCCGGGCGTGCGGGTCCGTGATGTCATCGCCCGGCGCGAGGTGTCGAGCAGCCTGATCTATACGTGGCGCAAGCAGGCGCGGCTGGGCAAGCTGGGCGGGGTCGCGCCTGCGCTGCCGGCATTCGCCGAGGTGCGCGTGGCCGATGTCGCCGCACCTGCGCCGCAGCCGGCGACATCCACGTCTGGCCTCATCTGCATCGAATTTCCGGGTGGCGTCCGAGTGAGCGTGGACGGGTCGGTGGACGCCGGCGCGCTGGCGCGAGTGTTGTCGGTGCTGCGTTGAGCCCCACGCCGTTGCCGACGCGGGTGTTCCTGGCGTGTGGCGTCACCGACATGCGCAAAGGGTTCGATGGCCTGGCGGTACTGGTGCAGCAGGTGCTGGCCCAGAACCCGCACTCGGGCGCGTTGTTCGCGTTCCGGGGCAAGCGGGGTCATGTGGTCAAGCTGCTGTGGTTCGATGGGCAAGGCCTGTGCCTGTTCTCCAAGCGGCTCGACCGGGGTCGGTTCGTCTGGCCGGTGACCGCGACGGGCACGGTGACGCTGACGCCGGCACAATTGTCGATGCTGCTGGAGGGCATCGACTGGCGTCGCCCAGAGCGGACGTTCACGCCGACGCTGGCGGGGTGAAAACGGCGGTTTTGCGACGCTTTTTCTCGCCCGTCGATGCGTGATCTGTTATGAAATGCGGGTGCTGGAAGCGCCTGTTTCCCCTGCTGATGCCACCGCGCGGATCGCCGCGCTGGAGGCATCGCTCGCCCGGGCGAATGCCGCGCTCGCCGCCCGCGATCTGCTCATCGACACGTTGCGCGGGCAGATCGCCCGACTGCGGCGGATGCAGTTCGGTGCCTCCTCCGAGAAGTTGGGCCGCGAGATCGAACAGCTCGAGCTGGCGCTGGAAGAGCTGGAAACGGAGCGGGATGTTTCCGAAGTCGAGACTGCGGCGCCTGGAGTAGCGCCGCGCCTGGCACCGGTCCGCAGTCTGCCGGAGCATCTGCCGCGCGAGGAGGTCGTCCACGAGCCGGCGTCCGGTATCTGCACCTGCCCGGACTGCGGTGGTGCGCTGCGCCGGCTGGGCGTGGACGCGCACGAGATGCTCGACATCGTGCCGGTGCGCTGGCGGGTCGTGCGCAACGTCCGCCCCAAATACAGCTGCCGGTCTTGCGAGAAGATCGTCCAGGCACCCGCGCCGGTCAGCGCTGTGGCGCGGGGCAAGGCGACCTTCGCGACGCTGGCGCACGTCGTCGTCTCCAAGTTCGACCACCATCTGCCGTTGTACCGCCAGGCCGAGATGATGGCCGCGCAGGGGCTCGAGATCGACCGCTCGACGCTCGCGGGCTGGGCCGGGCAAGCTGCAGCACTGCTCGACCCGGTGGTCAGCCGTATCCGTGACGAGGTGCTCAAGGCCGACAAGATCCACGCCGACGACACGCCGGTGCCGGTGCTCGACCCCGGCCGTGGCAAGACCGCGACCGGGCGGCTGTGGGTGTACGCCGCCGACGACCAGGCGTCCGGCAGCACGACACCGCCCGCAACATGGTATCGCTTCACGCCCGACCGCACCGCGGCGCACCCGCAGGCGCATCTCGCCGGCTTTCGCGGCTTTCTCCAGGCCGATGCCTATGCGGGCTATGACGCCCTGTACCGCGGTGGCGTCACAGAGGTGGCATGCTGGGCACACTTCCGGCGCAAGGTGTTCGACCTGCACGAGCGCCTCTCCACGCCGCTGACCACCGATATCCTGGAGCGCATCGGCGCGCTCTATGCCGTCGAGGCGGAGGTGCGTGGTCAGCCGCCGGATGTACGCCGTCGAGCGCGACAGGAACGAAGCCAGTCGCTGGTCGACGCCTTGCGCGAGGTGCTCGACGCTGCCCTTCGCCGCCTGTCGCCCAAGTCCGACATGGCCAAAGCCATCGCCTATGGCACCAAACGCTGGCCGGCGCTGTGCCGCTTCCTGGGTGACGGGCGTCTGGAGATCGACAACAACATCGCGGAGCGGGCCCTGCGCGGCGTCGCCGTGGGAAGGCGCAACTGGCTGTTCGCGGGTTCGCGCGCAGGCGGCGAGCGAGCCGCCGCCATCTACACCGTCATCCAGACCTGCAAGGCCAACGGCGTCGACCCGCAGGCCTATATCGCCGATGTCATCGCCAGGGTCGCCGGCGACTGGCCCGCCACCCGCTGGGACGAGCTGATGCCGTGGAACTGGGTGCCCCAGACAGATCAGCCAACAGCCCAAGCCGCATAAACTGCGGTCCTCACGCCACGCTTAC
>NZ_JAAVJH010000047.1 GCF_012035195.1 Sphingomonas corticis | reverse complement strand
TAACTTCCAACTCGTCCAACCTCACAAACCCACGAAACTTAATATACTTTGCGGCAACGCTCAGGCTTTTGTTGACCATTTGTTCCGACTGCCGCTGTCCATATGACAAACCTTGAGGTGCCCCCATCTGGCACCGGCGCCGCCCGCTGCGGTCGCGCCTGTCATCCGACGCGTACCGCGAACTCGTTTCCGCGGCCTTCATCGATCGGCAGGGTCTGCGCGATGTAGCCGTTGGCCGGCGCGCGGACATAGTCCAGGTAATCCTCGGCGAAGGCGTTCTCGGCGAGGATCACCGCGCCGGGCCGCAGTTTCGGCTCGATCAGCTTGAGCACCGGAAGGTATAGCGACCACGCGCCGTCGATCAGCGCCAGATCGATCACGCTGTCGAGATCCCGGAGCGTCTCCAGCGCGTCGCCCTCTCGAATCTCGACCAGGTCGGCGAGCCCCGCCGCCTGGACGTGCGCGCGGGCGCGCGCGACCTTCGTGGGCTCCATCTCGGAGCCGATGAGCTGGCCACCGCCATTATCCTGGAGCGCGGCCGCCAGATAGATGGTGGAGATGCCCATCGATGTGCCGAACTCCACAATTCGCGTTGCCTTCGTGGCCCGCGCCATCTCGTAGAGGAAGCGGCCGTACCCGGGTGTCACCGACAGGAAGTGTGCAGCATGGTCCTTGTAGGCGGCACGGTAGTCCTGCCGTTCATTTGCAATCATCTGCGCTGCCGCCTGCTCGAGCGAGGCGCCTGACGCTTGGAGTTCGTCGCGCACCTTCTCGATATAGGGTGCGTCGGCCGCTTCAGCGTTCCGGTGGAGCTTGGCCAAGGTTTCAGCAACGCGGCCGATGGTCGGGCGCTCTCCGCTTCGGGCAACGCCGCACATCCCGAAGCGGTCAGTATTGCCACAGCGACCCTGATGGTGCGGAGAGTCACGGCCGCCTCATGAATAAATGGTCTTGCCGGTGTGCCGCGGCGTCCAGCGTCCTTGCTCGCGAACGAGCCGAAACTGCATCCCTTTGGCGCCAAGATTTCCGAAGGTTGCCATCGCCACAAAGGTCAGAACGCCCCGCGCGTCGCGGGATTCGACTTTAACGGTGTAGAGGATGGCATTCGCCTTGGTCGCCATCACGAAGGGGTGAACATCGGCTTGGCATTGTGATGCTGGGACGGCGGGGAGTCTCACTCCCTCGCTTAGGCGCTGCACGATCCTCGGCGGAGCATCGGTCACGGCCGAATCCGCAAGGCCCTGCATCCCGACACAGACGGCGCGCTTCTCCTCACCTGGCCGCGCCTGTGCAACCGCCGCATCGAACATCGCGTCGAGCTGGGCGTCATCCAAGCCGCGGGTGTCGGGCAGGCCGGGCAGGGCGATAGCGACACTGCTCGAATAGTTGGGTCCGGGCGCTGGCGGCGGAGAGTGGGGTAGTGGGGGAGACGGCCGTGCGTCGGGAGATGAGAGCCCCTGCGCATCGGGCGCGCAGTTCGAGTTGGCAGGGTCGGCCTGTGGCGCGGAGCATCCTACCGCCAGCGACAGGGCCGGAAGCAAGCACAGAGTCCAGGACATACGCAGGGTCATATGGCTGCCATTCGATCTAGGAGAGGCCGCGTTCCCGTGCCCAGGCGATCGCCGCGGCGCGCCGGTTGACCCCGATTTTGCCGTAAATGCCGGCGACGTGATTACGCACTGTATTGCCTGAGAGCGAGAGGCGCTTCGCAATCGCCTTGTCGTCCAGACCCTCGCAGATCAGCCCCAACACCTCGCGCTCGCGAGGCGTCAAGTCCGCTGTCTCAATGGCGGTCGCCGCATGTGGGTTACGCAATGTCGCGAGCTTGTCCATTACGGTCCGACTGAACCAGCTCGCATCCTTCATCACCGCCTCGATCGCGTCGGCGAGCTCCAGCTCACTCCTCCGACGCGTGGTAATGTCTTGATAGAGCCACAGCGTGCAGCGCTCGCCCCTGATCGGCCCAAAGCTCGGGGTCGCCGGCTGCCCTGCCGATGGAGCAGGCCGAACTGCGGCCGGTGAGGCGAACGAAGGCGTCGTTCACGTCCATCGTGCGGTGACTGTCGGGCGAAGTCAGCACCATCGCCACCGGCGCCATCTGAAACAGGGTATGAAAGTGCGTCTCGCTCGATCGCAATGCACGCTCTGCCTTCCGGCGCGGCTCCAGGTCGGCGAAGGTGAACAGCATGCACTTGTCGTCGCCGACTTCGATCGGCTGCCCGGCGATGATGACGAGCTTGGTGTTGCCATCAGGTAGCGGCAACTCGGCTTCCATCTGCGGGATCGTCCGGCCTTCCGCGAGGCACTGTTTGGCATAGTCCTTTCGCTCGGCGCCGTTCAGAATGTCGAGGTCGTACAGGCTGTTGCCCTGGACCGTCTGGCGGGGATAGCCGGTCATTTCAAGGAAGCCGCGATTTGCCCGGCTATACCGTTGATCCGACAGTCGCATGATGAGCGCCGGCGCCGGATTGGCCTGGAACATGGCCTCGAACCGCGCCTCTGCCTCGAACTGTTCTGACGTGACCCCCGTTTCTTCATCCAGTTTGAGCTAGAGACCGGCCCTTGAAGGGACGGACGGAATGAAGCGGAAGCAGTTTTCGGAAGAGCAGATCATCGGCATCCTGAAGGAGGCCGAGGCGGGCGCGGTTGTGACGGAGCTGTGCCGCAGGCACGGGATGTCGAGCGCGACCTACTATGCGTGGAAGGCGAAGTTCGGCGGCCTGGAGGTGTCCGACGCGAAGCGTCTGAGGTCGCTCGAAGAGGAGAACGCGCGGCTCAAGCGGCTGCTTGCGGACACGATGCTGGACAACGCGGGGTTGAAAGACCTGCTGTCAAAAAAGTGGTGACGCCCGCCGCGAAGCGGCAGGCAGTCGCGCATCTCCAGGCGACGTTGGGGTTGAGCGAGCGGCGGGCATGCGCGGTTGTCGGAGCGGATCGCACGAGCATGCGGTATCGCTCGTGCCGGGCAGATGATGGCGACCTGCGGTCGCGTTTGCGTGAGCTGGCGCAGCAGCGCCGGCGGTTCGGCTATCGGCGTCTGCACATCCTGCTGCGCCGGGACGGCATAACGATCAATCGCAAGAAGACCCAGCGGCTCTACCGCGAGGAAGGGCTGACGGTCAGGCGCCGGAAGGGACGAAGGCGCGCGGTTGGCGCACGGGCGCCCGCGCCGGTGCTGGCGCTCCCGAACCAGCGCTGGAGCCTGGACTTCGTCCACGACCAGCTCGTCACCGGCCGACGGTTCCGCGTGCTCAACATCGTCGACGACGTCACGCGTGAATGCCTCCGGGCGGTGGTGGACACGTCGATCTCGGGTCGGCGGGTCGTGCGCGAGCTGACCGATCTGATCGCCGAGCGTGGCAGGCCGATGATGATCGTCAGTGACAACGTCCTATGTCGGGAAGCAGCGGCGGGTTTGGGCCAGCAGATATCCATGCGCCGACAACCATCGGCGCGGCATGCAATCTGAGCCAGATGGCTTCCACCGTCAACGGGATCGCTCTCTGCCA
>NZ_JAAVJH010000046.1 GCF_012035195.1 Sphingomonas corticis | reverse complement strand
CAAAGGTCGCGCCAGTGAGCCCGGGAGGGCGAACCAGCGGCCGTCGCCCGCGCGCAGGACGCCCGGCGCCGGCATAGGGATCGAAACCCGCAAGGGCGGAGACCCGGCACGGGGCTCCGCAAGGCCCACCAGGGCCGGTGAGAGCCCGGTCCCGCCCACAAGGCGGGACGCCCCGATCCTGCCCGTCAATGACGCCCTATGGGCGCTACAGCAGCATTCACGGCTGATCCGAACCCGTTCATGTCAGGATGTTCGTCGAGACGTCTATCATCGCGACGCGCAGCGGCGCGATGGGTAGCGGTTCGGTACGATGCGTCGGCAGGCGTTGAACTGACGCCAGTACTGCAAACAAAAAGATCCCATGGGCGCGGGCTGGCGCCGGTTGAGGCAGACTGACCTTCCCGCTTTGTCGTGAAGGAGGTCGCCCGTGTCCATTCCGTCCCATGCCGCCGTCAGCACGCAGCTGAACGCCATCTTCGTGTCGCTTGAGCTGAGCCGTTCCACCTGGCTGGTGACGTCGCTGTCGCCAGGACGCGGCGAGCGCATCTCGCGGCATCAGGTGAAGGGAAGCGACGTGCCGGCACTCCTGGAGCGGTTCGCGCAGTTGCAGGCGAAGGCGCGGGAACGGACAGGCGAGCAGTATCCGTTGGTCGTCATCCAGGAGGCGGGGCTGGACGGCTTCTGGATACACCGCTGCCTTGTGCGCGAGGGTATCGAGAGCCACGTCGTCGACGCCGCCTCGATCGCGGCCTCGCGGCGCAGCCGGCGCGCGAAAACGGACAAGCTGGACGGGGAGGCGCTGGTCCGCACGTTACTCGCCTACAAGCGCGGCGAGCCGCGGGTCTGCGCGATGGTGACGGTGCCGAGCGCGGAGGACGAGGACCGCCGGCGCGTCTGCCGCGAGCGGCGCTCGCTGGTAGTCGAGCGCATCCGGCACATCAACCGGGTCAAGGGCCTGCTGTTCGCACAAGGGGTTGGCGACTACGAGCCGCTACGCACCAACCGGCGGGCGCGGTTGGAAGAGCTTGTCACCGGCGACGGGCGGCCGCTGCCCTGTCATGTGAAGCGCGAGATCGAGCGCGAACTGGACCGGCTGGAGCTGGTCATGCGCCAGATCAAGGAGGTCGAGCGCGAACGCGACGCCATGCTGGAGGCGGCGACGGACGAGGCAGCCGAGCCGGCCAGCGCCCACCTGCTCCAGCTCCGCGGCATCGGACCCGAGTTCGCCGGCGTGCTGCACGCCGAAGCCTTCTTCCGCAGCTTCAGCAACCGGCGGCAGGTCGCCTGCTATGCGGGCCTCGCGCCATCGCCGTGGCAGAGTGGCAGCATGGACCGCGAGCAGGGCGTGTCCAAGGCCGGCAACAAGCGGTTGCGCGTGACCATGATCCAGGTCGCCTGGTTGTGGCTGCGGCATCAGCCGGAGTCCGAGCTGACCCGCTGGTACGCGGAGCGGGTGCAGGCGAACGGCGGTCGCGTGCGGCGCGTGATGATCGTGGCGCTCGCCCGCAAGCTGCTGATCGCGCTGTGGCAGTTCAGCTCGGCCGGCGTCGTGCCCAAGGGCGCGCTGCTGAAGGCGGCCTGAGCGAGCTACCCTATACGAGTTCCCGCAGGGTATCGCCCCTGCCGGATCCAGGTGGACGGACCGTCGGCCCCTCTTGGCTTCACTCGCCGACAAAAAGGTTGGTCCCGTCTCCTGAGCCAGACCCGACGCAAGCGGGATTGTGGTGCGGCCGCGCACGAGCGGCGACCGGATGTGAGGTTAGAGCGGACCGGTCAGCGGGACGCTTGTTGCAACAGGCTCAGACCAGTGATCCGAGAATCGAGGAGGACGACCATGGCCTGACGCTCTGACCATCCCTGACGATTGATCTGGATTGGCGACGACAAAGCGATAAGCTGGCGTCATGTACGCCGCACGAGCCAAGCGCACCTATCCTTCGATCTGGCGGGTGATTCTGGCTTTTGTGGTGGTCCCGGGCGCAGCCGCCTTGTTGATGGCTATTGTTATGCCAGCATACGAGGGCATCACTGATCCGCTTGAACGGATCTGGCGGAGCGCTGTGGCATTTGCCGTGTTTGGCGCTTACCCTCCAGCTTTCATCATCGGGCTCCCGGCGTTCTTCATGTTACGCCGACACGTCGATGCGACGATCATCAACTGCGCTGCAACTGGTGCAGTGGTCGCCGCTCTTCCCTGGCTCGGGCTCGCGCTGCTCAGTCGACCGGACAATGCGAGCATTGGTGGACGATCAACCGTCATCAACGGATCTTTGACCGCTTATGGATGGCTGATGAACTTCTATTACGTCGGCCAGATTGCCCTTCTAGGCACTATTGCAGGCGCGCTGTTTTGGTTCATTGCTGCGGCTGGCAGCCGAGCCGGCAAGGTAGAACAGATATGATTGTGCGGAAGGAAAGAGGCTGAACGGTCTACCGCACAGCCTATTGACCTGAGAACTCCCATGTGAGGGGGCGTTAGCCCCCTCAATCAACCGTAGTGTTGTCGGACCGAATCATTCGCTTTTTGGATTGACGATTTCGAGCGGTGGCGGGACGTAGGAGCCGGTTTCGAAATGTTCTTTCAGATCGTCGAGCGACTGGACCTTTTCGGCTTCCTCGGTGGTCAGCACGACATGCTCGTCATCGTCGGCCGTGAAGCTGCGGCGGGGTCCTTCGCCGACCCAGACCACGATTTCCGCCGGGAAGGAGCCCGGCGCGGCGCCCGACCAGCGTACAAAGGGCAGGTCGTTATGGCAGCAGAAGTCCTCGATGTCGTCGATCTGTCCGTTGGCGACTTCGTGAGCGTGGAGTTTCAACGGTGTGCCGACTGGCAGGTGATCGACCGTGAGCGGGCCGCCGTCCCAAGTCGGTGAAAGACCTGCGGAGTTTGCGATGTCGATAAGTTCATCGAGGCGGTCGGCGGGGAGCGAGCCGCCGATGGTGATGGAGAAGGGAACGCGGTCTGCCATGGCGGCACCTCGCAGGGCAGGTGGCATGCTGGTCTCGTCCGGGCCTGCGGCACCATTCTCCCAGCTACCTGTCATCCACCCTCTCCCCTTCAATCTTTCAGGTCGGTCGGTTCCGTTCACTTGTCGTTCACAACGCTACTAATGGAGTTGTGTTGAGAATCGATTGCAAGGGTTCTTTTCGTCCGGAATGGAGACTGTCGCCGCGCGCGCAGAAAAAACGGGCGATGCCGTAGCGGCACCGCCCGTAGGCGACGGGATGCGGGGGATGTCCCGTCGTGATTGCCGGCGCCGCGAGGGAGCGGCGCGACGCCGGCAAACCGGTCAGGCGTTTTCGGCGACGCGCTTGCCGCGACCGCGACGCGAAGTGGCGTCCTCGACGGGGGCAGTGGTCTCGCCGAGACCGTCGTCAGCGGCGCCGGCATCGTCGGCGACCCCGGCGGGTGCGTCGCTGCCGTCGGCGCCGAAGGGCGGCGCGGGGTCCTCGTCCGCCTTGATGCCGAGCGCGCTGGTGACGTCGCGACGCTTCTGCGCGCGCTGCCAGACGATGTTGTACGAGCCGTCGTCCTGCCGGAAGGCCGAGACCTGCAGCGGGGCGCTGAGCGACGGATCGTCGATGCGACCGTTGAGGAAGGCTTCGCCGGTGTTGTTGGAGGTGAGCTCGAAGAGCGCGCCGACCTGCACCCACGTCCGGCCGGGGGTGAGCGCGTGGATCTCGTAGCGCGGCGCGCGCGGGTTGGTGGAGTGGACCGGCTTCAGCGCGATCGTCATCGCGACCGCGAGGGTGGAAATGCGACCCATGAAGATGCCGCTCTCGTTCTGCTTGATCGAACCGATGTTCATGACGTGTCTCCTGAGATTGTCGTGCTGGACCCCTTGTCCTCGACATTCATCTTCAACCCTCTCTCCTCCCCGGCCCTTCGGCCGGGCAGGGCGCGGGAAGCGCCCCTCACCGACCGCGTTCTCACGCGGGCGGTGAATCGTCCCCGGGATGTCGCCGGGTGCGTCACGGGCGGGATCAGTCGACCCCGACGGGGCGGAGCGCGACGCCGAGATCGGCATGCGCCGCGGCGAGCGCGCCGAAGGCGCGGCTGACGACATCGGCGGATTCGTCGGAGGGATCGATGTGCCAGCATTTGCCGGCATGACGCACGTCGATCAGCCGATCGGTGCCGTAGCACATTGGGAAGCGCTGGTTCGGGAGCCGCTATGGCCCTGATGAAGACAAGGCCGCGTAGCGGCCGCAGGCTTCATCAGGGCAAGCCATGGCCGGACAGCAGGTATCTAAAGTGAGGTTGTCGA
>NZ_JAAVJH010000045.1 GCF_012035195.1 Sphingomonas corticis | reverse complement strand
GCCTGAGCGTTGCCGCAAAGTATATTAAGTTTCGTGGGTTTGTGAGGTTGGACGAGTTGGAAGTTACCGGATCACCTCTCGTGATGTTTCACCCGCGGAGCTCGTAGTAGACGATCTGCCATCCATTCTTGGGACCGCGCCACTGGGTGATCTGAAAGCTATGGGCTTGTGCAGACCCGTCCAGGACGCGGCTACTCCACCGTAGCGTTTCATCGTAACTGCTTCCGGACGATAACGCACCCGCTATGCGCCGAATGGGCAGCTTGGCGGGGAGCCTGCGGATGCGTCGGCCATCGTTGCCGACAAAGATAACGTCTTCGGCCACGCTTCGTCTTGGAACAGCCAACCAGTCGACCTGTTTGCCGGCCTGCTCCTGTCGCAAAACAGACGCGATCTCTTTCGCATCGCTAACGGCTTGGATTTGGAGCTGTTCATTGGTGAGTTTTGCCGAGCACTCAGGTTCGATCGCTTGTAAACTTTCTGCCGCTAATGCCTTCGATCCATCCCGACGATAGTCGTCGATTTCCCAGCGCCACCCCTCAGCACTGTTCCGCCAAAGCGTCTTATATGATCCAACTCGATTTCCGCCATCGTACAGCCCGCCGATAACAACTGCCGACCCGCTCGGATCACAGGACGGAAAGACAAGTTCGGGTCTGCGCTCGGCATGGCTCTCGACACTCATCATTGTGAGCCACCACCTTCGGCTACTCTCGGCTGCTTGCAACATGCTGGCCACAGATGGAGAGCGCGCGGTTTCGGGCGCATGTTGTATTGGCCAGGGGTCGCTTTGTGGACCGAAACTGCGTGCCGCTGCCTGACGGCCACTGGCAAGTACAGCTTCCGAGTAGGCCCGCTCCGCCTCCAGCGCGGAATTCGGCGAACTTGCCGCTAGTAGAAGCGCGAAGATCATGGCGAAATCCTACTCCTCAATCAACGTGTCGAGCGATGTACGGGCATCTGCGCCGGATGGTTGAGCGCCCGATAGAGCGTGGCATGATGACACTTCAGCAGCTTCGCCGCTTCGCGCACCGATGTGCCTTCGCCGACGAGACGCTGTCCGAGCGCGATCTGGTCCGGAGTGAGCTTGGGCTTACGCCCGAACTTCACGCCGCGCGCCATGGCTGCCGCGCGGCCGGAACTGGTACGCTGGTGGATCAGCTCGCGCTCGAACTCCGCGATGCCGGCGAACACGGTGAGCACCATGCGTCCCGCAGGCGTGGTCGTGTCGGCCCAGGGCTCGGCGAGCGAGCGCAGCCCCGCTCCCGCCTCGTTCAGCTTCTCGGCGATGTCGAGCAGGTCGCGCGTCGAACGCGCTAGGCGATCGAGCCGGGTGACCACAACCACGTCGTCGTCGCGCAGCTGCTCCAGCATCCGGTCGAGTTCCGGTCGGGCGCGCTTGGCGCCGGACACCTTCTCCTCGAATGTCCGCCGGCATCCGGCCGCCTTCAGTGCCGTCTTTTGAAGCGTGAGATCCTGATCGTCGGTAGATACGCGCGCATAGCCGAGGAGCATGTCGCAGATGTGCATTGGAACACGGCTGATTAGCAACAGACATTTGCGACAGCGTCCGCCCTCGTGGCGTGACCGGTCAGGGCCGCTGTCGCGAAACTTGAGAGTTACGCGACACCTCGCACGTGTCGGCCATAAACTATACGCTCCCGGACAGGGGGTGATCGATGGCCAGACGCGATCTGTTAACGGGCGACGAACGCCGCGCGTTGTTCGGCGTGCCCCTCGACCATGCCTCGCTCGCCAAGCATTACACGGTTGCCGATGAGGACCGGCCACTGATCGAAGCGAAGCGCGGCGACGCCAACCGGCTCGGCTTCGCGCTGCACCTCGCCCTGCTGCGTCATCCCGGCTTCGGCATACGCCACGACGATGTCGTCCCCGATTTTCTGATCCGGCACCTGGCCGCGCAACTCGACATCGCGCCCACAGCGTTCGAGGGCTACGCGCATCGCGCCCAGACCCGGCTCGAACACGCCTGGGAGGCGATGGAGCGTTTGCGCCTGCGCGCGTTCGAGGCGGCCGACGTCCCCGGCGCGCTCGGCGCAGCCACCCGCGCGGCGGAAGCGACCGAACGGGGCAAGCCGATCGCCGCGGCAGTGCTGGGCCATTTGCGTGCTGCCCGGATCGTTCTGCCCGCGCCCGCCCGTATCGAGCGGATCGGGGTGGCGGGGCGCGCCATGGCGCGCCGCCTCGCGGCCGACACGCTGGTCGATGCGCTTGCTCCGGAGCAGGTGACGGGGCTGGATGCGTTGCTGATCGTGGACCAGGATCGCAGCACGACGCCGCTCGCGTGGCTGCGCGACACGTCGGACAGCCCGACCGCGCGCAATCTCGCCGGCATTCTCGCCCGGCTCGCGCACGTGCGCCGGCTCGGGCTCGACCCGGGCATGGCCGGCCGCATCCACGAGCACCGCTTCGAGCAGCTCGTGCGCGAAGGCCACGTCGCGCCCGCGTTCCTCCTGTCCGACTACTCGCTCCGCAGAAGGCGCGCGACACTCGCCGCAGCCGTCATCGACCTGGAAGCGCGGCTCGCGGACGCCGCGATCGAGATGTTCGGCAAGCAGACCGGCCTCCTGTTCGCCAGGGCCAGGGCCGCGCAGAAGCGCGGCATCGAGGCGACCACACGCGACGTGAACCGGCTCATGCGGCTGCTGGGCGCCACGGTCGGCGCACTCCGGGTCGCGCGCGAGGACGGGTTGGACGTCTGGGCGGCGCTCGACGACGGGGTGGGCTGGACGAGGCTTCTGGACGCCGAGAGCGAGGCGACCGCGATCGCCGACCTGACTCGCGACGAGCCGCTGATCCGCGCGGCGGGGCGCTACATGACGATGCGGCGCTACGCGCCCGCGTTTTTTGACGCGTTCCGGTTCAAGGCGGCAGGCTCGCGCGACGGCGTGCTCGGCGCGATCAAGGTCGTGCGCGCGCTGAACGCGACCGGGCGGCGAGACGTACCGGCCGATGCGCCCATGCCGTTTTCCAGAAAATGGAAGGCGGCGATCACCGAGGGCGGCGTCATCGACCGCCGTCGCTACGAAACCGCCACGGTCGCGACCGTGCGCGAGCGGCTCCAATCGGGCGACCTGTGGGTGGAGGGTACGCGCGAACACCTGCGCTTCGACAGCTATATGCTCCCGCCCGGCAAAGCGGCCGAGATCGCGCTCACGCTGCCGTTCGACACCGACGTCGGCCGCTACTTGGAGGGGCGCGCCAGGCTGCTCGACTGGCGGTTGCGCCGGTTCGCAGGCTCGCTGAAGCGCGGCACGCTCGACGGCGTGGAGCTGCGGGGCGGTAACCTCAGGGTCAGCCCGCTCGCGGCCGTAACGCCCGCTGCGGCCGACAGGCTGGACGCGGCCGTCGACCGGCTCATGCCCCGCGTGCGCATCACCGAGCTGCTCGCCGAGGTGGAAGCCCGCACTGGGTTCCTGTGCGCATTTCCGGAACTGCGCTCGGGCCGCGCCCACTCCAACCCGCAGGCCGTGCTCGCCGCGATCCTGGCAGACGCGACGAACCTCGGCATCGAGCGCATGGCCAACGCCAGCCAGGGCGTCACCTACGCCCAGCTCGCCTGGACGCATGGCTGGTACGTATCGGAAGAGAATTACGCGGCAGGGCTGCGCCATCTGGTGGACGCGCAAGCCGCGCTGCCGCTCACGCGCGTGTGGGGCGACGGCACCGCGTCGAGCTCGGACGGGCAGTTCTTCCGCTCGGGCAGGCGGGGCGCGGCCGGCAGCACCAACGCGCGCTACGACCGGGAGCCGGGGCAGAAGATCTACGCCCATGTCGCCGATACCTACGCGCCCTACCATGTCCGGCTGATCTCGGCGACCGCGGCGGAGGCGCCCTATGTGCTGGACGGGCTGGTCGCGCACGGCTGCGGCATCGAACCCGCGACCCACTATGCCGATACGGGCGGCGCGTCCGACCACGTGTTCGCGCTCGCGCACCTACTCGGCTTCCGGTTCGTGCCCCGCCTGCGCGATCTAGCCGATCGCCGGCTCGGCCTGTTCCCGGGCACGGCCCGCCCCGAGGCGCTCGCGAAGCTGATCGGGCGCCCGTTCAACATCGCTGCCATCCGCGAAAGCTGGGACGAGATCGTCCGGCTCGCCGCGTCCGTGAAGGCCGGCGTGGTGCTACCGTCGGTCATGCTGAAGAAGCTGGCCGCGTACCGTCGCCAGAACCGGCTCGACTTCGCGCTCCAGGAGCTGGGCCGGATCGAGCGCACCCTGTTCACGCTCGACTGGCTAGAATCCAGGGCGCTCCGCCAGCAGTGTCAGGCTGGGCTCAACAAGGGCGAGGCGCGTCACACGCTCGCCCAAGCCGTGTTCGTCCACAAACAGGGCCGCCTGCGCGATCCGCAGTTCGAGAACCAGGCGCTGAAAGCGTCCGGGCTGACGCTGGTCACCGCCGCGATCGTGTACTGGAACACGCTTTACATGGGCCGCGCCGTCGAGCATCTGCGCGCCAGCGGCGAGCCCGCGCCCGACGAGCTGCTCGCCCATGTAGCCCCGCT
>NZ_JAAVJH010000044.1 GCF_012035195.1 Sphingomonas corticis | reverse complement strand
TTCGGCCGTCTGAAGGATTGGCGCCGCGTCGCAACTCGCTACGACCGCTGCCCAACCGTCTTCTTCTCTGCCGTCGCCCTCGCGGCCACCGTCATCTTCTGGCTATGACCAATGAGTCCTGACCCTAACGCGGCATCAACCGCCGCCGCCTACACGCGAGCCTCGCGTCGCCGCCGAGGGGAGCCGGGCCATGATCGACAATTTCTCGCTCGGCCTCACCCACGGCCTGATGCTGCTGGCCGCGTTCATCCTCGTGCGGCGTCCGCTGCTGGATCGCGAGCCCTCGCCTCGCGACGTGGCCCCGCGGAAGAAGCGGCGTGCGTGACCTCGCCTTCGTCGCCTTCCTGCTGGCGCTGTGCGCGACGGGCTTTCGCCGCCCGTTCCTGTTCGTCGCCGCCTACGTCTACATCGACATCGTCTCGCCGCAGCGGCTGACCTACTGGCTGCTGAACGCGGTGCCGATCTCGCTGGTCGCCGTCGCGCTGATGGTGGTCGGCTGGGCCGCGGCGGACGACAAGCGCGACGTGCGCGTCGGCCCTCGCCAGGGGCTGATCCTGCTGCTGCTCGCCTATTGCTACGCCACCACCACCCACGCCGACTTTCCCGTGGAGGCGCTGGAGAAGTGGGAGTGGGTGTGGAAGAACCTGGCCGTCGCCGCCTTCCTGCCGCTGATGCTGCGCACGCGGCTGCGGATCGAGACGCTGCTGCTGTTCGTCGTCCTGTCCGCCGCGTCGATCATCATCGTGGGCGGGATCAAGACGCTGGCGTCGGGCGGCGGCTACGGCGAGCTGAACCTGATGGTCTCGAACAATTCGGGCCTCTACGAGGGGTCGATCATCTCGGCCGTCGCGATCTCGCTGATCCCCATCATCCTGTGGCTGATGAAGGACGGCACCGTGTTCGCGCCCGACGGGCGCGTGCGGCTGTTCGGCACCGCGCTGATCTTCGCCTGCCTGCTGATCCCGGTCGGCACCTCGGCGCGCACCGGCCTCCTGTGCATCGCGCTGCTCGCGGTGCTGATGCTGCGCGTCGTCAAGCGGCGGATGCTCTACGTCGGCGCGCTGGCGCTCGCCGGCATGGCGGCGGTACCGTTCCTGCCGTCCGCGTTCAGCGAGCGGATGGGGACGATCAAGACCTATCAGGCGGACGAGAGCGCCTCCACCCGGCTGGCGGTGTGGCAGTGGACGATCGACTATGCGAAGCAGCACCCGTTCGGCGGTGGGTTCGAGGCGTACCGGCAAAACCGCATCCGCTACGACACGGTGAAGGTGGAAGGCGAGGGCGCGTCGGCGACGGTGAAGCGAGACCTGACCGTCGACCAGAGCCGCGCCTATCATTCCAGCTATTTTGAGATGCTGGGCGAACAGGGCTATCCCGGGCTGGCGCTGTGGCTGCTCATCAACCTGATCGGCCTGGTCCGCATGGAGGTGCTGCGGCGGCGCTACCGCGATCCCGACGGGGAATTGGCGTGGGCGGGCCGGCTCGCCACCGCGCTAGGCCATGCGCACCTCATCTACCTGCTGGGCGGCGCCTTCGTCGGCATCGCCTTCCAGTCGTTCCTCTACTTCCTGCTGGCGGCGCAGATCGGGCTGGACACGTACCTGTCGCGGCGGCGGCAGGAGGCGGCGTGGCGCCCGATCCGCGCGCCGCGGGTGGCGGCGGCGTAAACCCGTCGCCCCTGCGCAGGCAGGCGCCTACCGCTGTCGAATGCCGCGTTTCGATCGGCACACCGGCGACACCGCTGTGTCGATCGAACGCTCTTCGCAACAGTCATGGGCCCCTGCCTGCGCAGGGGCGACGGCTCTGCTATTTCCCCAAGGCCGCGATGATCGCCTCGTTGAAGGCGGGGATGTCGTCGGGACAGCGGCTGGTGATGAGGTTCTCGTCGATCACCACTTCCTCGTTCACCACGTCGGCGCCGGCATTCTCCAGGTCGGTGCGGATCGATTCGAATCCGGTCACGCGGCGTCCCTCGATCACGTCCGCCTCCGCCAGCAGCCAGGGGGCGTGGCAGATGGCGGCGACGATCTTCTCGTCGTCCATGAAGTCCTGCACGATCTCCACCGCCCGCGCCTCGGTGCGCAGCTTGTCCGGATTGGCGACGCCGCCGGGCAGCACCAGCGCGTCGTAATCGTCGACGTCGACCTCCTCCAGCGTCACGTCGGGCGTGGCGGTCTCCGCCTTCTCGATGTCGCCCTTCATGCCCTGGATCGGATCGGTCTTCATCGACGCGAGCGTGACGGTGGCGCCCGCCGCCTCCAGCGCCTTGCGCGGCTCGAACAGCTCCACGGTCTCGAAACCGTCCGCGGCGATCATCAGGACGCGGGCTTCTTTCAGGTCGGCCATGGGACACTCCGTTCATTGGGAACAGCCCGAACCCGCGCCCCGCACCCTGCGTTCCGGAACGAAGCGATTGGCCGAGCATTTGCCGGGGCGGGAAGGAGACGTCCTTGGCGCGGCTGGTCTATTGCGACGACGGGGAACCCGGCATCACGCGGCGGCGGGTCAATGCCCGCGCCTGGGGCTATTGGGACGCGGACGGGAATCGCATCACCGACCGCGAGGAGATCGACCGGCTGAACGCCATCGGGCTGCCGCCCGCCTATCGCGATGCCTGGTTCTGCCCCAAGGCGAACGGCCACATCCAGGCGACCGGCATCGACGAGAAGGGGCGCAAGCAATATCGCTACCACCTCGACTATCGCGCCAAGCAGGAGGCGGCCAAGTACGAGCTGTGCGCGCCGTTCGGCCGCGCCCTACCCCGCCTGCGCGCGCGAATGGAAGCGGATCTGGCGAAGAAGCGCCACGACAAGGCGCATACCGTCGCCGCGATCGTGAAGCTGCTCGACACCTGCAACCTGCGCATCGGCAACGAGACCTATGCGAAGACGAACAAGAGCTTCGGCCTGACGACGCTGCGCGACCGCCACGCGACGTTCAGCGGTGCGACGATGACGCTCTGCTACACCGCCAAGTCGGGCAAGCAGCGCCGGTTGAAGATCACCGACCGCAGCCTCGCCAATTTCGTGAAGAAGTGTCAGGATCTGCCGGGGCAGAAGCTGTTCCAGTACGTCGGTGCCGATGGCGAGCCGCGGCCCGTCACCTCCTCCGACGTGAACGACTATATCCGCGCCGCGATGGGCGAGGATTTCACCGCCAAGCATTTCCGCACCTGGGGCGCCAGCGCGGTGGCGTTCGAGACGCTGGCGACCGCGCCGGCGCCGATCGGCCTGAAGACGATGCTGGAGCCGGTGGTCGAGCGGCTGGGCAACACCCCCGCGATCGCGCGCAAGTCCTACGTCCACCCCACGCTGATCGTCCTGGGGAAGGACAAGGCGTTGCAGGCCTCGTTCCGCGAGCAACTGGTTCTTCCCCGCGCGACGCAGTATCTCAGCCGCGCCGAACGCGGACTGATCGCCTTCCTCGAGGCGGAAGCGAGCGGCCCGGCGGCGAAGAAGGCCGCCTGACGGGCACAGCGAGGGAGACGGCGTGAGCAACAATACCGCCGCCGCGGCGAAGGCCGGCGGCATCGACGCGGGCGAGGTCGGCGACCACGCCAGCGAATTGGTGCGCTCCAGCGTGGACTGGGCATCGGCCTACTGGCTCCAGATCGCGATCGCGATCGGCATCGGCGCCGTCATCTCGCTGTCGCTGATCTGGCTGCGCAGCCTGGGCCCGCGGCTCGCCAGGCGCAGTGCGAGCGGGAAGGGCTGGGCCGCGATCCTCGGCCGCGCGATCGCGCGCACCGGCACCTTCTTCATCGTGATGCTGTCCGCGCGGCTGGTGGCGGGCTACGCCGGAGCGCCGCCCAACGTGGCGACGACGATCGGCTTCCTGTTCACCGTCTCCGTCGTCTTCCAGGCGGCGGTGTGGGCGCGCGAGCTGATCCTGGGCGCGATCGAGCATCGCACCCGGTCGCAGCATTACGCGGGCGAGGCGCTGATGAGCGCGATGGGCCTCATCCGCTTGCTCGTCACCTTCGCCGTGTTCGCAATCGCGCTGGTCGTCGTGCTCGACAACCTGGGCGTCAACGTCACCGGCCTGGTGGCGGGGCTGGGCGTCGGCGGCATCGCCATCGGCCTGGCCGCGCAAGGCATCTTCGCCGACCTGTTCGCCGCGCTCGCCATCATCTTCGACCGCCCGTTCCGCCGCGGCGACGCCGTCAGCTACGACCAGACCAGCGGCACGGTGGAAGAGATCGGCCTGAAGTCCACGCGCGTGCGCGGGGTGAACGGCGAGGAGCGGATCATCTCGAACAAGCAGCTGCTCGACAAGGAGATCCAGAACAACACCCGACGCGAGCGGCGGCGCATCAAGTTCACGCTGGGCCTCGCCTACGAGACGCCGGTCGAGAAGCTCGACGCCTTTCCCGCGATGATGAAGGAGACTATCGAGGCGTCGGGCATGGTCTTCGTGCGCTGCGGCCTGCTCCAGTTCGGCGCCTCCAGCCTCGACTTCGACATCGAGTTCGACAGCAACTCGCCCGATTTCCAGACGGCGTTCGACGGACGGCACAAGACCGGCATCGCGATCCTGAAGCGCTGCAACGACGAGGGGCTGGTGATCCCCTATCCGACGCAGACGACGTACACCGCGGCGCCGGACGGGCGGCTCGTCATGCCTTATTCGGAACATCTGCACCTGTCGCCGACGGGCGGGGAGTAGATTTTCCCGTCACCCCGGGCTTGTCCCGGGGTCCAGCGCCACGGATGGCACCGCTTGCGGGCCTGGATGCCGGGACGGGCCTGGCATGACGAACAGGCGCCTCGCAGGCGTGGGACCCTCCCGCCTTTACCCGCGTTAGGGTCAGGACTCGTTGATCAGAGCCAGAAGATGACTGTCGCAGCGAGGGCGACGGCGGAAAAGAAGGCTGTGGGGCAGCGATCGTAGCGGGTGGCGACGCGCCGCCAATCCTTGAGGCGGCCG
>NZ_JAAVJH010000043.1:2500-5913 GCF_012035195.1 Sphingomonas corticis | reverse complement strand
TGGTTGCGGGGACAGGATTTGAACCTGTGACCTTCAGGTTATGAGCCTGACGAGCTACCGGGCTGCTCCACCCCGCGTCGAGGTAATGTCCGCAAGGATGCGGTGTGTGGTGTGCCTTGTGGTGGGAAGGCGGGTGAACGGGTTCTTCTGGGTACGCAGGCTGCAATGCCTGGCGACGACCTACTCTTCCATCGCTTGAGCGATAGTACCATTGGCGCGGTCGGGTTTCACGGCCGAGTTCGGGATGGGATCGGGTGGGACACCGACGCTATGGTCACCAGGCAATGAAGCCTGCGTACGGGCTGTGCCGCTTGGGCGCACGCGCGTTGCGTGTGCCTGGCGGCCAGCGGGTTCAAATCGATGCACGTTTTCTGGCTGGGAGTTTTTCATCCACCCGTCGTTGTTTTTGGCCAACGCTGTCGTTGATGGTGTGTCCTCTCAAGCGCGAATAGGACGATTAGTATCGGTTAGCTCCATGCGTTACCGCACTTCCACATCCGATCTATCAAGGTCGTGGTCTTCGACCGTCCTGTGAAATCTTATCTCGAGGGAGGCTTCCCGCTTAGATGCTTTCAGCGGTTATCCCGTCCGTACATAGCTACCCTGCTGCGCCGTTGGCACGACGACAGGTACACCAGAGGTACGTTCAACCCGGTCCTCTCGTACTGGGGTCAACTCCTCTCAAATTTCGACGCCCACGGCAGATAGGGACCAAACTGTCTCGCGACGTTCTGAACCCAGCTCACGTACCACTTTAATTGGCGAACAGCCAAACCCTTGGGACCTGCTCCAGCCCCAGGATGTGATGAGCCGACATCGAGGTGCCAAACAACCCCGTCGATATGAGCTCTTGGGGGTTATCAGCCTGTTATCCCCGGCGTACCTTTTATCCGTTGAGCGATGGCCCTTCCACGAGGGACCACCGGATCACTATGACCGACTTTCGTCTCTGCTCGACTTGTCAGTCTCGCAGTCAGGCGGGCTTATGCCATTGCACTCTAACAGTCGGTTTCCAACCGACCTGAGCCCACCATCGCGCGCCTCCGTTACTCTTTAGGAGGCGACCGCCCCAGTCAAACTACCCGCCACAGAGGGTCCCTGTTCCGGCTTCACGGAACGAGGTTAGACATCAGAAAACAACAGGGTGGTATTTCACCTATGGCTCCACGCCGGCTGGCGCCAACGCTTCAAAGCCTCCCACCTATGCTACACAGTTCTTTCCTAATGCCACTCTGAAGCTGCAGTAAAGGTGCACGGGGTCTTTCCGTCTAACCGCGGGTACTCCGCATCTTCACGGAGAATTCAATTTCGCTGAGCATGTCCTGGAGACAGTGGGGAAGTCGTTACGCCATTCGTGCAGGTCGGAACTTACCCGACAAGGAATTTCGCTACCTTAGGACCGTTATAGTTACGGCCGCCGTTTACCTGGGCTTCATTTCAGAGCTTGCACCCCTCCACTTAACCTTCAGGCACCGGGCAGGCGTCAGACCCTATACGTCGTCTTGAAGCCGACTTAGCAGAGCCCTGTGTTTTTGCTAAACAGTCGCTACCCCCTGGCCTGTGCCCCCCACGAGTGCTTGCGCATACGTGGGGCCTCCTTCTTCCGAAGGTACGGAGGCAATTTGCCGAGTTCCTTCAGGACACTTCTCTCAAGCGCCTTGGTATACTCTACCAGACCACCTGTGTCGGTTTCGGGTACGGTCTATACGGTGGGGCTATTTCCCGGGACAGTTTCGAAGCCCGGCCAATCCGATAAGGCCGAACAACACACACCATCCGTCACACACCACCAGGCTGCGGAATATTAACCGCATTCCCATCGACTACCCCCTTCGGGCTCGTCTTAGGGGCCGGCTCACCCTGCGCGGATTAGCCTTGCGCAGGAACCCTTGGTCTTTCGGCGAGAGGGCATCTCACCCTCTTTATCGCTACTCATGTCTGCATTCGCACTTCCGATACCTCCACGACCCATTACCAGATCGCTTCGCAGGCTTACGGAACGCTCCGCTACCGCGTGATCGTGAGATCACACCCTAAGCTTCGGTGCACGTCTTGAGCCCCGTTACATCTTCGCCGCAGGAACCCTTGTTTAGACCAGTGAGCTGTTACGCTTTCTTTAAAGGATGGCTGCTTCTAAGCCAACCTCCTGGTTGTTTTGGGATTCCCACATGCTTTCCCACTTAGACGTGACTTGGGGACCTTAGCTGTAGGTCAGGGCTGTTTCCCTCTTGACGACGGACCTTAGCACCCGCCGTCTGTCTCCCGAGTATCACTCATAGGTATTCGGAGTTTGGTTAGTATTGGTAGATCTCGCGACCCCCGCAACCATCCAGTGCTCTACCCCCTATGGTGTCCGCTCGAGGCACTACCTCAATAGTTTTCGCGGAGAACCAGCTATTTCCCGGCTTGATTGGCCTTTCACCCCTAAACACAACTCATCCGGTAACTTTTCAACGTTAATCGGTTCGGACCTCCAGTGAGTGTTACCCCACCTTCATCCTGGTCATGCCTAGATCGCCGGGTTTCGGGTCTAATACATCGAACTATGTGCGCCCTATTCAGACTCGCTTTCGCTGCGCCTACACCTAACGGCTTAAGCTTGCTCGATACATTAAGTCACAGACCCATTATGCAAGAGGTACGCTGTCAGGCCCTAAAGACCCTCCAACTGCTTGTAGGCAATCCGTTTCAGGTACTGTTTCACTCCCCTCATCGGGGTGCTTTTCACCTTTCCCTCACGGTACTAGTTCGCTATCGGTCGCATACGAGTATTTAGGCTTAGAGGGTGGTCCCCCTATGTTCAGACAGGATTACACGTGTCCCGCCCTACTCAAGTCCTGATATCTCACTTTCGCATACGGGGCTGTCACCCGCTACGGCCGAACTTTCCAGATCGTTCTGCTAGTTGAATATCAGGCACTGGCCTGGTCCGCGTTCGCTCGCCACTACTAACGGAATCTCGGTTGATGTCTTTTCCTCCAGGTACTGAGATGTTTCAGTTCCCCGGGTTCGCTTCATGAAACCTATGTATTCAGTCCCATGATACCCAAAACCCCAATTACCCTAGCTGAGCCGCCCGGCGGCACGCTTCACGTGTCGTCGTTCGGCTCTTCTCGGATAATCAGGATGGGTGGGTTTCCCCATTCGGAAATCTGCGGGTCAAAGGTTGCTCACACCTCACCGCAGCTTATCGCAGCGTGCCACGTCCTTCATCGCCTGTATGCGCCAAGGCATCCACGAATTGCCCTTACCTCACGCTTGAGAGTCCACACCACCAACGACAACGCTGGATCAGCTGAGCCGCCCGGCGGCACGCTTGGCGTGCCGACGCTCGGCTCCTCCAATCAACTCGGCAGAGCAACGCTGTCGCAGTATCTTGGTGCGGATGATTAATCTCAGCCAGATTTGGCCGC
>NZ_JAAVJH010000042.1 GCF_012035195.1 Sphingomonas corticis | reverse complement strand
TCGACAACCTCACTTTAGATACCTGCTGTCCGGCCATGGCTTGCCCTGATGAAGCCTGCGGCCGCTACGCGGCCTTGTCTTCATCAGGGCCATAGCGGCTCCCGAACCAGCGCTTCCCAATGTGCTATGGGACCGAACTGACGTCGAACGCGGTGCTCGCCTGGTGCGGCGATGTGGGCGTCGAGTGGCATTACATCGCGCCCGGCAAGCCGACGCAGAACGGGTGCGTCGAGAGCTTCAATGGTCGCATGCGCGACGAACTGCTCAACGAGACGCTGTTCTTCACCATCGGTCAGGCCCGCTCGATCCTGGCGCGCTGGGTCGACGACTACAACACCGAGCGGCCGCACTCGTCGCTCGGCTACGCTACACCGGCCGCATTCGCAGCCGGGCTCGAACAGCAACGGGCGGGGTTAACCCCGCCCGTTGCCTCACCCGCGCTCATGCGCGACAACACCGGTCGGTCTCTGGTCGCAGCTGGATGAAAGATCGGGGTCACGTCATCGGCTGCTGCGTTGAGGCGGTGCCCGAAGCCGATGCCCACTCTCGGATGCGGTCGACTTGATGAGATTGCGGCTTGGCCAGAGCTCGCTCTTCACAGGTCCGAGCGGTGAAACCGACCGATTGCGCGTCGAAGCCAGGACCGGCGCTTATGCTCGTTGCCGACGATCACGCATCCGTTCGATCCCGCACCTGCCCGAAATCGCGGATTAGCGAGTAACGGGACACGGATGGCGGGCAAAGCATCGCCAGTAGTTCCGCCAGGTCGATCGATGCAAAGCTCACCGAGCTGTCCGCCACCCCGTAGGGCATGATCAGCCGACCGGCGTGCGCCAGTGCCCCGCAGGTATAGACGACGTTGGGAACATAGCCCTCCCGAGCTTCATCGGAAGGCGACAGTAGCGGCACCGCCGTTCGACCGATGATGCAGGATGGGTCCTCTCGATCGAGCAACAGTGCGCCGATTGAATATTTGCGCATTGCGCCGACGCCGTGGGTAAGTACGAGCCAGCCCTCCTCGAGCTCGATGGGCGCCCCGCAGTTGCCGATTTGGATGAGTTCCCAGGCATATTCAGGACGGGCGAGAAGTTCACCGCGCTCCCATCGATATAGGTCTGGCGAACGCAGCAGGTAGAGGCTCTCGCCATCTTGCCGGCCGACCATCAGATAATCGCCATCGAACTTGCGTGGAAATAGAGCCATGCCCTTGTTGCGCGCGGCACTCCCTTGCAAAGCCCGCAACTCGAAAGTCTCGAAGTCGCGGGTCAGCAGTATCTCCGAAGCTATCGCTGCGCCGCTGTAGGCGGTGTAGGTGCCGTAATAGGCGCGGTTCCCATCGTCATCCTCGAACCTGACGAGACGCAGATCCTCCAGGCCATTGCGTTGGGCCGGCGTGAACGGGAACAGGACCATCTCGTCGAGACGGTTGCTGCAGTCATGCCGGCGAAAGACGACACTGCCGTCGGGCTGACTCTCAGCCTTGGCGGCGACCGCAAGATCGGGCTCCGGATCAAGCTCGATAGTGCCGTCGACACGAACGATCCCTTGTCGAAAGGTCACAGAGGAAATGTGCCCCTCGCCCACGGCCCGCAGCGACAGGATGAATCGAAGCGCCCCCTCGGTCAGCCCCGTCTGGTCGGGGTGCGGAACGATGCTCGGGTTCATGACCGCCGCGGCGCCGAAGGAGTATTCGTGGCAAAAATAGGCGCCGATGAGTTGGCGCTGAGCGCGGTCCAATGGATCAGCCAGGCCAATCTCGCTCGCCACCTGATCGTACCGCTCCTCGAACACCCGGCGTATCTCGCGATGGCGGCTTTCGAAATCCGCGAGCACAAGGGCGAGCTCGGCTTGGGTCGTGCGGCCGTCCATGGCGCGCACCGCGGCAATGATCCGCCGCACTCGATCATTATTGACCGGGTTGATGTCCCGCGGCTCCGGAGCGAGATGAAGGGGCCGTACGACGACCCGATCTGGGTTCGGCAGCAGCCGCAGGCTGGATTGGATCAGCGGCATGCAACGCCTCCGGAAGCAGCGGCTCGCGCCTTGCCTCTCTCTGAACCCTCGGCAGCGCTGCGGATACGCGCAATCGCTAGAGCCGCGAACTGATAGGCAAGGATGGACTCTGCACCCTGGTTCAGGTTCACGCGGTCTACTTGCAATCCGTCGTAGCAACCGCCATCGGGGCTGGCGATGCGCGCTCCCAGGTCATTGGTGCCCAGGTACCAGGCGAAAGCCGCTTCGGCATGCGCTCGCCAACGCTGGTCGCCGTCTTGCTCAAATGCGAGGGCGCACGCGTCGATTGTTGCCCAGGCTTCAAGTGGCTGCTGGTCGAAGGCGCGGGGGGCCTGGTACTCAGCCCCGAAGCTTTGGGTCCCTACGGGTCGGAAGTGACCTTCGGATGCGGTCTGCAGCCGTCGTAGCCAGTCGAGCGCCTCCAGCGCCTCGCGGCGCATGTCACCATCATCAAGAACATCGCTCGCCAGCAGCAACGCCTCGGGGAGGCGGGCATTGTCATAGGCGAGCACCGGTTCGAACCACGTCCAACCGCTTCTCCTTTCTGCGCGGAGCAGGCTGAGCAGCTCTCCCGCGAATGTCTCCAGCTGGAGCCTTGCGGGCCGAAGTCCGGGATAGACGCGAAGATGAGCGGCAAGGCCGAGTATGGCGAACGCTCGGGCTCGCGGGCTCGTGAGGTAACCAGTGGCCGGGATCACCTTGTCGGCAAGCGCCGTAGCCCAAAGCTTGAGACCGTGATTGCGGGTTAGCTCCGCCGTGCGCCCGATCGCCCACAGCGCCCGGCCAAAGCTGTCCTGCGAGCCCTCGCGCTCGAGCCATTGCCGATCGAAGCCCATGAAGTTGCGGAACCGCTTGGCATGCTCGTCCCAGGCGAGATCGACGAAGGAGGCGTAGGTAGATGCGAGCAAGATAGCGCGTTTGCTGTCTATCCCCTCCGCCTCGAACATTGCGGCAAGCATCAGGGCTCGAGCGTTGTCGTCGAGGCAATAGCCATGTCGCCGGTCGGGCACCGTGGACCGGCTGTGCTGGAGCATGCCACAGCCATCGCTCATTCGGGCGACGGCATTGAGAGTGGACTTGGGCGACATTGCCGTGGAGGGGTTGAGCTGTACCAGATCCTGCTTGGAACTGGCTTCGACACGTGCCCGTTGGAAGAGGGTCGTATAGCGCTCCGCGACCACCGGCCAGATCATCTCCCGGCCGGCTTGGTAGGCGTTTCGACGCAGCTCGTCGCAGAGGCTCCGGTCGGAAAGGACGGCGCCGACCGCCTCGGCGAGCGCCTCGGGTGACGCGAACGGCACGAGCTGCCCGCGGCGGTCGGCTACCTTCTCCTTCGCATGCCAGTAGGGCGTCGAAATTACCGCCTTGCCGAGGCCCACGGCGTAGGCCAGCGTGCCACTCGTAATCTGCGCCTCGGAAAGATAGGGCGTCACATAGATATCGCAGGCTGACAGCCACGCTTGTAGGGTTGGTGCGTCGACATACTCGTTCACGAACCGGACGTGGTTCGAAAGACCGAGACTCTGAACGCGAGCTTCCAACCGCTCGCGATAGCGTTCTCCTTCGCGGGCCACCAGATGAGGGTGCGTTGCCCCCAGGACGACGTAGACGAGATCGGGGTGGTCTTTAACGAGACGAGAGAGCCCATCGATCATGACCTCGATGCCCTTGTTCGGCGAGAGCAGGCCGAAGGTCAGGATGACCCGGTGGCCATCGAGGCCGAAGCGGTGCTTGTGGAACGCGGGGTCAAGGAATGGCACGTCAGGGATTCCGTGCGGGATCACGGAGATCTTGCTGTCCGCTACCCCCATGTCGCGCTCGAGGATGGTTCTTCCCATTTCTGTCATAGCGACAAGGCGCGATGACCGCTCGACGAGCGCTTGCATAACCCGTTGCTGAGCACGGTCTGGCCGCGTCAGGATCGTGTGGAGCGTTGTCACGATCGGCGCCCGAAGCTTCTCGAGCATCGGCAGGAGATAGCCGCCGGCATCCCCGCCGAAGATGCCAAACTCGTGTTGGACGCACACCACGTCGGGATTGAGCGCGTTGAGATGATCCGCCGCGGCCAGGTACGCAGCGGGATCGTCCTGCGCGATCTCGTAGCCGACCTCCGAGGGATAGAGGTGCCGCATGCCCGGATCGTTCATAGCGATCGTCGTCAGACTGGTGTCAGGCGCGATCTGGACCAGCGCGCTGCGCAGGTCGGCCGTGAAGGTCGCGATGCCGCAGCGGCGCGGTGGGAAGTTGCCGATCAGGGCGATGTGGCGGACCGGCGGGGTCAGGGCATAGCCACTCATCAAGCTCTCCTTCTAAGACGTCTTCAGGGTCAGGGGGGTGCCGCGTCGTCTCCAGGTCAGGAGGCGGGCGTTGCCGCCGACAGCGCCGCAGCCGGTGAGGGCGCTGGCGGCTCGGTCGTCTCAGCTGCCAAGCGTACCAGCCGGCGCACTTCCTGAGCACGCTCGCGGGGTATCACCAGGACCACGTCCTCCGTCGCAACGATGACAAGATCAGATATGCCCAAGGCCGCGACGCGGGGGCCATCGCTCCGGATCAGGCAGCCCTGGCTGTCGAGGGCGAGCACATCGCCGTGGAAGGCATTGTCGCTATCGTCCCGAGTTTCGACCTCGTGGAGCGCGTCCCAGCTCCCGATGTCGGACCAGCCCACATCGACAGGCACGACCGCCATGCGCGATGCGCGCTCCATGACCAGGTAATCGATCGATTGCGCTTCGATGGCGGCAAAGGTCGCACGATCGGGGATCACCCGACCTGCCTCGCGATGGCCAGTGGACAGCGCCTTGCGGACCGAACCCACGAGCGTGGGGGCTTGGATCGAGAGCTCCTCGAGGAGGCGGTCGGAGCGCAGGAGAAATATTCCAGCGTTCCACAAATAACTGCCTTCGGCGAGCATGCGCTCGGCGCGGGCGGCTTCGGGCTTTTCGACGAACCGGTTCACCCGGCATATCGGGCCGGAGAGCGAGTCTCCCATGTGAATGTAGCCGTAGCCGGTTGCCGGGCGGTCGGGCGTGATACCGAACGTCACTAACCAGCCGACTTCGGCTAATGAAAGCGCACGATGAACGGCCTTGCCGAACGCTTCAACGTTCCTGATCACATGATCGCTTGGCATGACCAGCAGCAGGTTGTCCTCCTCCACACTCTCGAGCGCAGCCATCGCAAGGGCGGGGGCGGTGTTGCGCCCAATGGGCTTGAGGAGCAGTCGCGAGGGAGCGCAGCCCACCGCACTCAACTCGGCGATAACCCGCCTCTCATGCTCCTGGCTTGCGACAATGATCGGAGCGGCTGCATGCCGGATGCTCCTGGCCCGAAGAACTGTTTGTTGCAGAAGGCTCTTTTCGCCGGCCAAGGGCAGAAACTGCTTAGGCGTCTGTTCGGTCGAAAGTGGCCACAGCCTTGTCCCAGAGCCACCGGACAGGATGACAGGGATCAACTGCATGGGATCTTGCCCCTCTTTCGCTAAGTCCCTGGGGAGAGCAGCGCTTTCCCAAGAGGAACACCGGTCCGAATCCTTTCGGCGGCGGGCGATCGAGATGGCCGCATCCGCTGCCAAGGCGACGTCAGGATTAGAACCGGGGTGGTTGCCTCGCCCTGCGCTAGATCAGTCGGGGGAGGGCGGCGCGATGCTCTTGGTCCTTCGATGGACGATCGTGCGTCCGATCCGAGCAATTGCTCGCGTGGGGTTCGCGGGGCTGCCCCCGCATGGGGTCGGATCACGGCGGCAGATCAGGACCTTCAGTTTGGCAATCGAGATCGCAGCCAAGTGGCTCCAGTCAGGGCTCGGATGTCCCGCCGGGGGAGGAGAGTGCGAGAAGCGTAAGCCCCGGCGGCCGGATCAGCCGTTTCTTACTTCGCCCGTTACGTGGCTCAGCCTTGAACGCGCCCGCTGCCCCGCTCGATGCGCGGCGATCAGCTCCTGCTCTCGCTCCTGGATCCAGGGTGGAAGAACTGCTCCGCGGTCGAGGAACAAGCTCGCGCGTTCGAGCCACGGATGACCGGTATTGTGAAGCTCGTTCATCGAGTCCGCGCCGTGAAGCATGGGACCGAACCGCACAGCTTCGACACTTCCGCTCGCAAGCCTCTCGTCGAACGATTGATCGACACGCTCCAGAAAACGAGCGAGATCCTCCATGTCGGCAGGATCCGGGAAAGCCGGCTCCACGGCGCGATCGGGCAAGTAACGCAGCACCGGCGGCCACTGAGAGATGTCGTCCCACCAAAGCGGCGGCATCGGAATGCCATCCGATCGGGCGGAGCGGGGGTGCTTGGTCATTTCGCCAACCGGGAGGTCCACGAGCTCGTAGAACTCAGTCGTCGTCCAGGCATGATGGTCGTCACCCCAGAAGCCGCCCCATCCCGCAACGTTTGGGTTTTCGAAGACCTCCGCGGCGCAGAATGCTCCCAGCCACACCCGGGACGCGATCCCCAGGCGGCCGAGCAGCCGCTGGACCGCGATACTGCTTTGCACGCACTTGGTGGGTAAGCGTGGCGTGAGGACCGCAGTTTATGCGGCTTGGGCTGTTGGCTGATCTGTCTGGGGCACCCAGTTCCACGGCATCAGCTCGTCCCAGCGGGTGGCGGGCCAGTCGCCGGCGACCCTGGCG
>NZ_JAAVJH010000041.1 GCF_012035195.1 Sphingomonas corticis | reverse complement strand
CACCTCCCGCAGCGATGATGCCCAGAGCTCCAGCGTCGCCTCGATCGATGCTCCCTTCACCACAACCTCCTCGTCATGGTGACCCATTGATTCAGAACCGAATCAAGAACGCAACTGTAATGCTAGGGTTGAGACTCATTCAAAGCCAGAACGCGATAGCTGTTGCGAGCGCGACGCCTGAGAGGAAGTTGGCCGCCAGCTTGTCGTAGCGGGTAGCGACGCGGCGGAAGTCCTTGAGGCGGCAGAAGGCGTTTTCGATGAGGTGGCGGCCGCGATAGCGGTCCTTGTCGTAGCGGATGGTGCGCTTGCGGTTGCGTCGGACCGGGATGACCGGAACAGCGCCTCCGTCGCGCAGCGAGCGCCGCAGCCTGTCGGCGTCGTAGCCTTTGTCGCCGAGCAGGTAGCGCATGCGCCCGGCGCGTTCGAGAAGCGCCGGTGCCGCCTTCACATCGCTGACGTTGCCGGCGGTCAGCATCAGCGCATAGGGGCGCCCGATGACGTCGGTGAGCGCGTGGACCTTGGTGGTCCAGCCACCGCGCAAGCGGCCGATCGCCTGCGTCGAGTGCCCCCTTTTGCGCCGAACGCCGCGCGCTGTGCCTTGATGTAGGTGCTGTCGATCGAGGTGCTTTTCGTGACCGCGCCGGTGTCTACCAGGGCGTCGAGCAGCTTCAGCCAGAAGCCGCGATGCGACCAGCGGTTGAAGCGGTTGTAGATCGTCGTCGACGGTCCGTAATCGGGCGGGCAGTCGCACCAGCGGCAACCGACCTTCAGCACATGAAGGATACCCGAGATCACCCGACGATCATCCACCCGCCGGGCACCCGGCTGGTTCTTCGGCAGATGCGGCTCGATCGCCGCCCACGCCTCATCAGACAACCAGAACAGCGCCATCACGCACCTCCCTTGATCCACACCACCGGTGAATCAGGAAAGTCTCACTCCTTCAAGCCGCTGATTGGGTTTGGACCCTAGCGTAGCAGCGGCTTGCGCCTTGTTCCGACACGTCGCTTCGGTGCGAGGCGAGACGTCTCTGCGCGTCGCTCCGCGTTGCCGCTGATAAGCCTGTTCGAGCCGACGCTTCGCCAGCCTGTCCATCATCTGACGCTGACCATGTTCGTCCACCGCGCCATCGTATGGAGACGGGATATCCTGGGCAGCAAGAGACGTGTTTGCTGCTATGAGAGCACCCGCCAAAAAAACCGCCATGGTCAATCGCATGTTCATTCCCATCCGTAGCCTTAGCTTTGGCTCCCGTACCATAGGCCGAAAGCGTTGCTCGCGGCATGGACGACAATCCCCGGCACGACCGACCGCGTCCGGATCGCGCAGATCGCGGTAGCGATCCCGAGACACAGCGCGGCGACCAGGTTCGCGGCCTCGCTGTGCAGGGTGACGAACAGCGCGGCCGAGATCGCGACGACCACGACGCCCGGCATCCGGTCGATCAGGCTCCCGACGAGATAGCCGCGATAGATCACCTCCTCGATGACCGGCGCCGCCAGGATCGTCGCCACCAGCAGCCACACGCCGTCAGCTGACGCGCGAAGCGCCTGACCCACGGCAAGGTGCTGGCTCTGACCCGTCTGCCAGACGGTCAGGCCGTTCGCCGCGAGCCAGATCAGCGGCAGTTGCGCGATCACCAGCGCCGCGGCCATCGTCAGCGCCGTCGCGCGGTCCCATCGCGGCGCGACCAGCAGCACGGCTCGCGCGCGACCGGTGCGGCGCAGATCGAGCGCGACGATCGCCGCCATCACCATCGCGCCGACGATGATCGTCATCGCGATGGCGGACGCCGATCCCGGCGCCATGCCGATCGCCGGGGCAACGACATAGTGAAACAGCGTCAGGACGAGCTGCTGGCCGACGAGCAGCGCCGCGACGAGCCATAGCGACGGTCGCGCCGCGTCCTTCCCCGCGTTCGCGCTCACCCCGGCCATTCCCGCCTCCATCGCATCCATGCCGATCATGCCCGATCCGGCGTCCGGGTCCACACCCCCGCGCCGTGGCGCGGCGTCCCGGCTGCCGGGGCAGGGAAGAGGAGGAGGATCGGGGAGGGTGTCCGGTTGGGGTGCGGCGAGAGGTCGCGCGGCCGGGCATCTTTGGAGACGACGAATGACCCAGACCGTCAAACTCGCGAAGCTGAAGCGCTCCGAGAAGAACGTGCGTACCACGCCGCCCCGCAACATCGAGGCGATGGCCGCGAGCATCCGCGCACGCGGCATCATGCAGAACCTGCTGGTGACCGCCGCCCGCCCCAAGGGCATGTACGAGATCATCGCCGGCGATCGCCGCTATCTCGGCGCGATGATGCTGGCCGAAGCCGGCGAGATCGATGCCGCCGACTATGACGTGCCGGTCAAGATCGTCACCGGCGACGAGGCGGACCTGCGCGAGGTGTCGCTGACCGAGAACTTCCAGCGCGAGGCGATGACGCCTGCCGAGGAGTGCGTCGCGTTCCAGCACTTCCTGAAGTCGGACGGCGACATCGACGCGGTCGCGAAGAGGTTCGGGCAGACCCGCCGCTTCATCGAGGGGCGGCTGCGCCTCGCCAACCTCGCCGAACCGATCTTCGAGGCGCTCGCCGAGGGGCGGATCACGCTCGACATGGCCAAGGCGTACGGTTCGACCGAGGACAAGGCCAAGCAGGAGCGCGTCTTCCAGCAATACGGCCATTCCTCCTACGTCAACGCCGACCAGGTGCGCCGCGCGATCGCCAACGACACGATGAAGGCGAGCGACCCCGTCGCGCTGCTGGTCGGCGCCGACGCCTATGTCGCGGCCGGCGGACGGATCGAGCGCGAGCTGTTCTCCGAGGACGGCGATCGCTGGTCGGACCCCGAACTCGCGCAGACGCTCGCGGCCGCGATCATGGAAGCCGAGGCGAAGCGCGTCGGCGAGGAGCAGGGGCTCGCCTGGGTGCGCCCGGTCGCGACCACCAGCCTCTACGGTGCCACCGCCGATCTCCACCGCGTGACGCTCGACCCCGCGCCGCTTACCGACGAGGAAGCCGCGCGCTCCGACGCCATCGTCGAGCGCTGCGAGGTGCTCGAGGAGGAGATGGCAGACGAGGGCATCGAGGACGACACCTATGCCGCGCTCGACGAGGAATATGACCGCCTCCGCGAGGAATATCAGACGCTCAACTCCAAGCCGCCCGTGCTGTCGGACGAGATGAAGGGGCAGGTCGGCACCTTCCTGACGCTCGGCCGCGACGGCACGATGACGCTGGAGAGCGTCTACTTCAGCGAGACGCCGCTGAAAGGCCCGACCGGCGAGAGCGCGTCCGGCACTACGCGCGCGACCCGCGACACGTCGTCGCTGCCCCCCGAGGCGGTCGCACCGGGCGGCAAGCCCTTGAGCGCGCGCCTCCATGACGAGCTCGCGGTCCAGCGTCGCGACATCCTTGCCGCCTCGATCCTCGCCGATCCCGGCCTTGCGCTCGACTATATGCTGTTCGCGATGGCCGACCGGAGCCGCGGCTACAGCCGCTACGGCACGACGATCACGGCGGGGCGTCCGCAGGACCCGCAGATGCCGAAGGACCAGCCCGCGACGCAGGCGCAGATCGCGATGGTGGAGGCGCGCGAGGCGCTCGATACCCGCTGGACCGAGCCGGGGAGCCCGGTCGAGCGGTTCGAGGCGTTCCGCGACCTCGACGACGATGCCAAGGCGGCATGGCTCGCGGTCACCGTCGCCTCGTCGCTCGAGGCCAAGCCGGACTACAGCTCGCCCGCGACCAACCCGCTCCATGCCCGGCTCGCGTCGATCCTCGAGGTCGAGCCCGCCAAATGGTGGCGGCCGACCTCGGCCAACTTCTTCGACCGCGTGTCGAAGGGGACGCTGCTCGCGCTCCTCACCGAGGTTGGCGGGCCGGTGCTCGCGGCTCGCTATGTCGGGTCCAAGAAAGGCGAGATCGCGACCAGCTGCGAGAAGCTGTTCGCCGGCGAGGCGATCACCGAGGCGGAGACCAAGGAGGCGGCGCTCGCCTGGGTGCCCGACGCGATGCGGTTCGACATGGCGGTCGCGACCGATGACTTCGATCTCGACGACGAGGCTGGCGACGACATCGACGCCGATCCCGAAGATCGAACGATTGCCGGCGACGACACCGATGATCTGGGTGTCGATGACGAGGACGACCTCGCTCCCGTCAACGACGACGACGAGACGATGATCGCGGCCGAATAGCCGCATCGCGCCCGAGCTGCCCGCTCGTCTCCCGGGCCTGACTGGCGGCCGCTTCCGACACCGGAGGCGGCCGCCTTTTTCATTTTCCATGGGGAGCACCCATCATGACCTTCCGTCGCAAATCCGCCGACAAACCGCGCCGCGACGTCGCGGCCGAGATCACCGGCCTCATCATCGAGAAGCTCGAAGCCGGCGTCCTGCCGTGGTCGCGCCCCTGGGGGCTGACCGGAGCGGGGGGCCGTCCCTTGCGCCACTGCGGCACCGCCTACACGGGCATCAACAACCTGTTCCTCTGGGCGATCGGCGACGCGCGCGGCTATTCGGCGCGCACCTGGATGACCTACCGGCAGGCCGAGGAACTGGGAGGGCAGGTCCGCCGCGGCGAGACCGGCTCGCTCAGTGTCTATTATTCGAGCTTCTCGAAGACCGAGACCGACCGGGCGACGGGGGAGGAGGCGAACCGCAACATCCGCTTCCTGCGCTCGTACACCGTGTTTAACGTAGAGCAGATCGACGGGCTGCCGGCTTACTATTACCCGGTCGCAGCCCCGCCCGAGCCACGCGTCGAGAGCGTCCACCGCGCCGCGATCGACACCTTCTTCGACGCGCTTCCCGCGACCGTGCGCCATGGCGGCGACCAGGCGTTCTTCTCGCCGATCGGCGACTATATCCAGATGCCGCATCGGACCATGTTCCGCTCGGACGATCATTACGCGAGCACGCTCGGCCACGAGTACGTCCATTACTCGGGCGCGGCCTCGCGGCTCGATCGCGAGTTCGGCAAGAAGTTCGGCGACCAGGCCTATGCCTTCGAGGAACTGGTCGCCTCGATCGGGCAATGCCTGATCTGCGCCGACCTCGGGCTGCCGGGCGAGCTCCACGACAACCATGCCAGCTACATCGATCACTGGCTGCGCATCCTCAAGGGCGATTCCAGCGCGATCATCAAGGCCGCGTCGAAAGCCGAGCAGGCGTTCGCCTGGCTGAAGGAGGCCGCGGCGGTCGCCGCCCACCAGGCCCGTCCCGAAGCCCTCGAGGCATGACCGCCCACCGGAGCAACCGCCATGCACATCGAACTGCGCAAGCTGAAGATCGTCGCCGCCTTGTCCGAGGAGACGACCTGCTACACCGCCGAGATATGGGTGGACGGGGAACGCGCCTTCCTCGCTTCCAATCGTGGCCACGGCGCGGCCGACATGTACCATGCCGTCGGGAGCGTCAGCGAACACGAGGTCGATGCCTGGCTCGCCGCCAACCGCGCGCCCACCCGCATCGGCGACAGCGTACTCACCCACAATCTCGAGTTCGAGGTGGCGGATCTGATGACCCGGATCGAGGAGGCCAGGCGTCTGCGCCGCGCCTGTGGCACCAGCCTCGTCGTCATCGACGAAGGCAAGGTCTGGTCCTACCCGCTAAAGGGCCGACCCGCCGCCATGGTGGCCGCTTCGGTCCGCCGCGCCAAACCGGACGCCCGTGTCGTCAACGACGACGATGCCGCGATCGATGCGGCGGTTGCGATCATGATCGCCGCGGCCGGGACGGCGGATGCGCCATGAGGCTCGACCTGATGGCGCTGCTCGCGCCCGTGCCGCCCGAACCGGTATGGGAGGCCGAGAAGGCCGGGTGGCGGTGCTTCGTCATGGGCAACACCGGCTGCTGCCATCGTCGCGGCAGCCGGCTCGCCGATGCCTGGCAGCGCGGTTTCGACGCCGCGCGCCGTTCCCCCGATCCGGTCGGCCTCATGCTCTGACCCGATGACAGCCGACCCGCCCCGCGACAGGATAAGAACCATGATCGCGCTTCGCTTCGCCAAGCATTACGTCACCGGCCTCGCCGTCGACCGCGACACGCGCCGCGCGCGCCTGCTCGCCGCGCGGCGCTATCCGATCGAGAGCGTGCCGCGGCGCGGTATCCTGTCGGGGCATTGGGATGGCGGCACGATCGTGGGCGCGTTCCGCTCGGGCCAGGGCAGCTTTCGCGTCACCTGATCCTGCCCGCCGCCATAGGCGGCATGGCAAAGGAGAGAGGGAGTGGCGGGTTCGAGCGCGTGAGGTGCTCGGGAGACCCTGAGAGATGCCCTATGACGTCGACTTCCGCCATCAGCAGGCGCTCGATCCGAGCGCGCTGACCACCCTCCACGCCGCGCTCCACGCGGTCACCACCGCGATCGAGGATTGCCGCAACGCCGGCGTGCCGTTCGATGCCGATCCTGGCGTCCTTCTCCTTGCCCGCCATCTCGGCAACCTCGCCGGCGCGGGCTCGGACGACAGCCTGCTCCGGCGCCGCTGCATGGACCGTATCGCCGAGCTGAAGCAGCACCCGGCGCTCGCCACGCTCGCGATCCGCGGCGTCGCCTATGATGCCGCCGCCAAGGATCTCTTCCACGCTGACGGTCGCCGCGCGCTGGTGCGCCTTGCCGAAGCGCTCGGGTTCGGCGAAGGCGAGTTCGACATCCGCTCGAACCGTGGTCCGTAGCACATTGGGAAGCGCTGGTTCGGGAGCCGCTATGGCCCTGATGAAGACAAGGCCGCGTAGCGGCCGCAGGCTTCATCAGGGCAAGCCATGGCCGGACAGCAGGTATCTAAAGTGAGGTTGT
>NZ_JAAVJH010000040.1 GCF_012035195.1 Sphingomonas corticis | reverse complement strand
GCTCGATCAAGACGGCTACCGCGCACTCAACATCGCCGGCGGACCCGGAGCCAAGGTGGCCTGAGCCGCCCTGTTCGCTACCTGTTCAGCTTACCGCTGTCCGTGTCACAAACCTTGAGGTGCTCCCGAGTCGCGCGCCAACCTCGTGATCGAAGATATGATCCCGACGCCGAACGAAGATGCGTTTTTCGACATGCTGCTGGGTGAAGGCGTGTCCCCTCCCCTCGTGTCGCAAATCCTGCTCCGGCTGCTCGATCATCCCGACGCCGACCGCGCGTTGCCGGTCACGCCAATCGGCGTGACCGGCTGATGGCGGGGCCGGTCATCGGCGGGCGTCGCCCGATAAGCTGGCGGCTCGCGATCGTCGTGGCCGTGGTGGTGCTGTTCGCAAGCAACGCCTGGCTCAAGGGCATCTTCGGCTATGGCGAGATTGCGACCGACATTCCGTTCCTGCTGTTCGGCCTGATCCTGTTCTTCACCTGGCGCACCAACCGGCGCGCCGCCAACCGGCAAAGCGAGCTGCTCGGCTCCGCCCGCTTCGGCGACCGTGCCGACGTGCGGAAGCTGGAAGCGAACGGGGATCTCCTGATCGGCCGCTCGGCGAAGTCGGGCAAGCTGCTGCGCTATGACGGCGCGGCGCATCTGCTGACGATGGCCCCGACCCGCTCGGGCAAGGGCGTCGGCACGATCATCCCCAATCTGCTGCTGATCGATCGCTCGGTGATCTGCATCGACCCCAAGGGTGAGAACGCCCGCGTCACCGCCCGCGCGCGGGCAACCAAGGGGCCGGTCTGGTGCCTCGATCCGTTCGGCGTGTCGGGCCGGACCCCTGCCCGCTACAACCCGCTCGACCGGCTCGATCCCGCCAGCCTCGATCTCGCGGAAGATGCCAACACGCTCGCCGACGCGCTGGTCCACGACGCACCGGGACAATCGGGCGACGCCCATTGGAACGAGGAAGCCAAGGCGCTCATCGCCGGGCTGATCCTGCACGTCGTCACCACCGAGCTCGCCGATCGCCGCACGCTCGCGACGGTGCGCGATTATCTGACCCTGGCTCCTGCCGGATTCGCCGCGCTGCTCACTGCGATGCAGGACAGCACCGGCGCCGGTGGCCTGGTCGCGCGAGCCGCCAACCGCCAGCTCGGCAAGTCCGATCGCGAAGCCGCCGGCGTGCTGTCCTCGGCGCAACGCCACACCCACTTTCTCGACAGCCCTCGCATCGTCGCCAGCACGGCCGCGTCGGATTTCACGTTCGCGGGATTGAAGGATGCGACCGCCACGGTGTTCCTGTGCCTGCCGCCCGATCGGCTCGATACCTATGCGCGCTGGCTGCGGCTGCTGGTGAGCCAGGCCGTCACCGACATGGCGCGATCGACCGCCCGCCCTGCCCAGCCGGTGCTGTTCCTGCTGGACGAGTTCGCCGCGCTCGGCCGACTGGAGCCGGTCGAGCGCGCGATGGGTCTGATGGCGGGCTATGGCCTCCAGCTCTGGCCGATCCTCCAG
Source organism: Sphingomonas corticis (assembly GCF_012035195.1). Classification (GTDB taxonomy): domain Bacteria; phylum Pseudomonadota; class Alphaproteobacteria; order Sphingomonadales; family Sphingomonadaceae; genus Sphingomonas; species Sphingomonas corticis. The sequence goes on along the minus strand of NZ_JAAVJH010000040.1, from coordinate 5,311 downwards.
GACATGCACCAGCTCCGCGCCAACTATGGCGAGCGCGCCGGCACATTCATGTCCAACGCGGGCGTGATCCAAGCGTTCGGGGTCAACGATCATGCCACCGCCGATATGCTCTCCAAAACGATCGGCGATACGACGCTGGAATATGATACCGTCAGCACGTCGCGCGGGATCGGCTGGGGCGAAAATCGCGCCGGCCCCTCCGAAAGCGTCAGCGCCCACGTCACCGCCCGGCGGCTCGCCACGCCCGACGAAATCATGCGGATGCAGCCCGACCAGCTCCTCCTGCTGCGCCAAGGCGAACACCCGCTCGCGGTCGAAAAAATCCGCTATTACGACCAGCGCGAGTTCGCCGGGTTGTTCGATCTGGCCTGAACGGTCGCCGAAAGCACGAAGTTCACACACCCCCGGCCGGAAGTTGGACCCGCCACGGGTAGCAGCCGCGGCGGGTCCGGTCGCGATCGCTGGGCAGCTCGCTTCGCACGTTATAGTCGATCTGACCAGTTAGCGCGAGGGACCGCGCTGGCGCTGCCCTGGCCCTTGTAGGGCTCCCGCCCTCTCCTCGCCTCTCAATCGGCGCTCACGGCCTGGAAATCCGGTCCTGCGACCGATTTGCCGGTCACTGTCGCTCGAAGTCGAAGCGCCGCCGGTCGCGCTTGGCTTTCCCGGAAAGCCTGCGGCGCTTGCGCCGCCTTGGTGACGCCGAAGGCGGCACGCAACAAAAGCGCATCGGCCGTTAGGCCGATTCCGTTTGCCCCCTCCTCTTTCGGACGTGTGATGCCGTTGATGGTGGGAGTTGCCGTTGCCCGGTCTAACAGGGCTGTCGTTGTCCTAGCGGTGCCGCTCGGGGTTAAGTGATTCTGTTAAATAGGAATCGTTAAGAAGGTTAAGGGTCGCGAAAAGCGGAATCTCCGCTTTGTTGTCAGTTGGTTACGAAGGTGCCTGGTGGGTGAAACCCCGTGATTCGGTGTGTGATCCCCCGATAGTGCGGTGGGTGATCCCCCGAAGCGATGGTGGGTGAAACCCCGACTCCGCCGATCCTGAAAAGCGGCTTTCCGGGCCGGTTATCCACAAGCTGGCGGGCGGTTCGGCCCCGATCGCGGTGCGGCGAGGCTGGCGGGTCGACTCGGGCCGGTGGGTGAAACCCCGATAGTGATGGTTGCGGTGGGTGAAACCCCGATAGTCAGCGCCGCCCGGCGAGCCGGTCCATACGGGCGTCCACCTCCTCGGTGCGCCGGCGATCGGCGTCAACGCGGGCGCGCCGCTCGTCCTCGGCGCGCATCTTTTCAGCCAGCGCCAGCGCCTCGGCCTCGCCGCGCCGTCTGAACAGCACGGCGGGGCTTTTGTCGGCCGTCTCGGTCGTCTCCATCGTATAGTCGGGGAGCTGGTCGGCCTCGATCACCCGCCGGAGCATCCGATTGAACTCCTTGGGCTGGGCATCGCTGCCGGTCTTATCGCGTAGCAGCTCCACCCGGCACACCCACCCACCCTGCTGCGAGCCGACATGCTTGCGCGCGATGCGATACAGCGCCCGCTCCAACCCACCGGACAGCAGGAAGTAATCGGGGTGCATGGTGAGCAACGACTTCTCGTTGACGATCCCCTCGTAAACCCAATCCGAGAGCGTCAGCGTCATGCCGCGCGGCTGCTCGGTCTCGGCGTCGGTGTCGAAGGTCCAGCTATCGAGCCAGTTGAACCCGGCCTTCTGCCGGCGCGCCGATGCGCGGATCGAGGTCGTGATGGAAGTCGTCTGGAGCCGGAGCAATGCCGCCTGCAGCTCCTGATAGTCCCTGCCCCCGGTGCTGCGCTTGATCGCCCGCAACAGGTCGTAGGGCGTCGTGGTCAGCGTGCGCGGCAGGTCGTTCAAGCCCTGCTGCTTCATGCGGTTGAGCGTGGACGCCGCCCAAATCAGAATATCGGCGTCCCATATCGTCGCCATGCCGTAGTCGGGGATGGCCTGCACCCGCACCCATGCCTCGCCGTCCGGGCTGCGATACTCGATCGGCTTCAACCGCTTGCGCTTCTGGAGCGAGAAGAACGGCCGCTCCATGACCTCGCGCTGGTCGCGGAGCGGAAGGTCGCCCAGCGCCGGAATGAACAGGTCGAACTCGGGGTTGGGATCGCGCCGCTTGCTCACGGCGCGAACCTGGTGTGGCCCCGCTTGACCAGATACTGGCGGAGTAGGCGTTCGGTGATGACGGTGAGCGGCTCCCCGCCCTCCTCGACGCTGAGCTGGCGCAACGCGCGGTGCATGTCCTCGGGAATGTGGATCAGCACCGGCTTCTTGCCCGGATGGCTGCTGCGCCGCGCCGGCGTCGCCGGGGCGGGCGTGTCGGCCGAACGCCGCGATCGGCGCGGCGCTGCCGACCGCTGTGGCTCGGGGGCCGGCGCGATAACGGGAGCCGGTGCCGGTTCCTCGGCCTCGTCATCGAAGATGCTGGCGAGCGCGGAAGGCTTCTTCGCCATTATGCCGCCTCGCTTACTGGCTTAGTCGTAAAGCCGCTTAGTCGCTTAGCCTCGGCATAGGCGGCGCGCAGCTCGGCCGCGGCCTTGCCGTCCGGTTCGGTCTCGGCTGCGGTGCGTCCAAGCGGGGTTGCCTTGTAGAAGTCCTTGCGGAAGTGAAGGCGGCTGTCGAACATCGTCACCCCCTTTGCCGCGAACCCGGCATGGGCCTCCTGCCCCTCCCCGCCCTGGTGCGGAACCTGGGTGAGAATGACGGCGAAGGGGGTGCCGGCCTGCTGCACCTGCTTGACGGTCTGCAACACCGAATGAACGTCCAGCCCGCGCGGCGCGACGGGGATGATGACGAAATCCGCCTGCTCGGCCGCGAGCATGGCGATGTCCTTGGAGTTCGCCGGCGTGTCGATGACGATAAGGTCGATCTTGCCGCTGCCGCGCCCGCGCGAGACGTGGAGCGGCAGGCCGGCGACGCTGCTGTCCTTCACCGTCACGTCGTCGTCGTCGCGGCGCTCCGACCAGTAGAGCGCCGAACCTTGCCGGTCGTCGGCGTCGAGGATGACGACGGACGCCCCTTCCCGCGCCGCCTCGACGGCGAACCCGGTCGAGAGGGTGGTCTTGGATTGCCCACCCTTTTGCGCGATCACGGCCCATACCTGCATCGCTGTTCTCCCACTAAGCGGCTAAGCGACTTATGCCGCTTAGCCGCTTAGTCGTAAAGGGTCTTAGTAGCTTAGCTTTCGTCCGGGTCGAGCGGATCGTGCTGCATCGGCCCATGCCCGGCGATCGGGCAGAGGGGCGCGCCCGCCGTCTCCAGCCATTTGCGCGCGGTCCGCACCGTATAGCCGCACGTCGCGCACTCGCATTTGAGCATCCGCGCCGCCTGCTTCTTGGGGGCGGTGGTTTCGCCGCCGGTGTCGAGCCGGGCATGGGGGAGGGGGCCTGCGGCGGTGAGGATCGGCGTGACGGTAGTAAGGAAGGCGTCGCCCGGCGTGGTGGCGCGCATCGGGCCGACCAGCCCCAGCCCGACCGCGACCCGTTTAAACGCCTTCCCATGTCCGGCCGCGATCCCGACCGCGGCGTGGACCAGCTCGTGCGCGAGAACCGCGGCAATCTGCGCGGGCATCGCGTCGGGGGCGTGCGCCAAGTCCGGCCGGATGAATATCTCGAAATGCCCGTCGCCGCTGCGCCGGTTATCCCAGCACTCGCCGATCGCACGGCCCTTCGCGCCCCGGCTGGTGAAGCCGATCGCGACACGCACGCGCGAGGGTAGGGGGGTGTCCAGCGCGTCGAACAGCGGGGCCATGCCGATCGCCACCCGGTTCAACCAGCTCTCGCGATTGTCCTGCTCCATGATCTTCTCCCTTCAAATCGCCCTTGGGCGATGGCCTCGCCATCGGCCCTGCCTCGTGGCGAACAGCGGGGGAGAGGGGGGCAATGGGAATCTGCCGGGGTGGTGCGGGCGCAGGCGCTAGCCGAGCCACGGCCCGGCTGATTGCCGTTGCTGGGGAGAGGGGGCGGCGCTCCCTTTCCCCACCTGACGGAGATCTTCGCCGGCATCGCCGGCGTCCGCCTGGGCGGGGCGCACCCCGCCCGCGCGAGCGATCGTTGCCCGTCAGGGGCGAGACGCCGCTAGGCGGCTCGATCGGAGCGTGAGCGGAGATAGAGCGCGGTCCCGCACGGGACGCGCTCACGCCCGCGCAACTATTCCCTACCGCTTGGGTTTATGCTACACCGGCCTATGCCCGTCGTGTTCCGTATTGGTGGCCTGCGGGTCGTGATCTGGCCCAACGATCACCGCCCGGCGCACGTTCATGTGAAGGGCGCGGACGGGGAAGCGGTGTTCAACCTGAACTGCCCCGCCGGACCGCCCGAGCTGCGCGACAGCTACGGTTTCAAGCTGTCGGACGTGAACCGGATCGAGGCGGCGCTGGCGGAGGTGGTGCCAATGCTGTGCGAGGAATGGAGGACGATACATGGCGATTACTGAGCAGGAGCTGGCGCAAGCCGAAGCCCGCATGGCGGAAACTCGCGCCGCGGGCCATGCCGTGTCCGCCCGCTATGATCGCCGGCGCTCGCGCGTGGTGGTCGCCCTCAACACCGGGGTCGAGCTGACTTTCCCGACGCAGCTCGCCGAAGGTCTGGCTGATGCCTCGCCCGACAACCTCGCCGATATTGAGATCAGCCCGGCCGGGCTGGGGCTGCACTGGCCCAAGCTCGACGCGGACCTCTACGTTCCGGCGCTGCTCCAGGGCGTGTTCGGATCGAAGAAGTGGATGGCCCGCCAGCTCGGCGCGGAAGGGGGACGAGCGCGCACGGCCGTCAAGATCGCCGCCTCGCGCGCGAACGGCCGCAAGGGCGGTCGTCCCCGCAAGGTCGCACTGGCCTAATCGAGCGGGTCAGGCGGACTCGAACAAAGGCAGCGGCTCGATCGCGCGCGCCGGCACGGGCTGATAGACGCCGATCGTCACCCACTCCGGCCGCCAATCGACCGTCACCGTGTCGCCGGCGATGCGCGTGATCCCCGCGCCCTCGATCTCGACCTGGTAGTGGAAGTGGTCGCCTTCGGGGTCGTATTCGCCGGCGATCAACGTGCCGTCGCTGATCGCGAGATGAAAGCGGTCCTCGTCACCGTCGAAGGGGATGCACAATTCCATCTCGACGTCGCCGGTGATGCTCAGGCGCTCGGGGGAAAGCGGGGTGATGGTAATGGTCATGCGATTCTCCGTCCTAGGGTCAGGACTCGTTGATCAGAGCCAGAAGATGACTGTCGCAGCGAGGGCGACGGCGGAAAAGAAGGCTGTGGGGCAGCGATCGTAGCGGGTGGCGACGCGCCGCCAATCCTTGAGGCGGCCGA
>NZ_JAAVJH010000004.1 GCF_012035195.1 Sphingomonas corticis | reverse complement strand
TGCGAGAAACGGCCTGGCTTTAACGATCCATACGACGCCTCGATAACGCCACACAGACCGGCCAAACCGCCGCCCACATGTCCCTTCATCAATTCAACAATGTCAAAGAGCCAGAAAAACCGACGCCGTGTCGCAATCCCTCTTTCAAGAGATCGCTCCGGCGCCGAGGCTTTCCGATCACCGTGGCGAGAACCGTTCGGTCCGTCGCTGCGGTGACGCCCATCTATGAGTCGAATCATCGGGGGTCAAGCGCCCATTGCACTTTTTTTGCAATCGGCCGGGGAACTGCGGCGTGGAGCCTGCGACCGGGCGACTGGACACCGCCACCCGCACCTGCTTTTGTATAGACATAACGGAGGACAGCATGGCGGACCGGCTCTGGCGCAACGTGCGGCTCGCGACGATGACCGGCGACGGGCTGGGCATCGTTAAGGACGGTGCGCTCGCCGCGCGCGACGGCGTCATCACCTATGCCGGCCCCGCGGTTGACGCCCCCGCGGCGGGCGAGACGATCGACGGCGGCGGGCGCTGGATCACGCCAGGGTTGATCGACTGCCACACCCACCTGGTCCACGGCGGCCATCGCGCGGGCGAGTTCGCGCAGCGGCTGGAGGGCGCCGGCTACGAGGAGATCGCGCGCGCCGGCGGCGGCATCGTCTCCACCATGCACGCCACTCGCGCCGCGGACGAGGAGACGCTCGTCGCGGGCGCCCTCCCCCGGCTCGATGCGCTGATCGCGGAGGGCGTCACGACGGTGGAGGTGAAGTCGGGCTACGGCCTGTCGCTCGCGCACGAGGAAAAGATGCTGCGCGCGGCGCGGCGCCTCGCCGCAGAGCGCGACGTGCGCGTCGCCACCACCTTCCTCGGCGCGCACGCGCTGCCGCCCGACCGGACCGGCGATGGCGACGGCTATATCGACGAGGTCTGCGACACGATGATCCCCGCGATCGCCGCGCAGGGACTGGCGGACGCAGTGGACGCCTTCTGCGAGGGGATCGGCTTCTCGCCCGCGCAGACCGGTCGCGTGTTCGACGCCGCGCGCCGCCACGGCCTGGCGGTGAAGCTCCACGCCGAGCAGCTCTCCGCGCTGGGCGGGGCCGGCCTCGCCGCGCGCCACGGCGCGCTCTCCGCCGACCATCTCGAACACGCCACGGTTGCGGACGTCGCCGCCATGGCCGCGGCGGGGACGGTGGCGGTGCTGCTGCCGGGCGCCTTCTACTTCATGCGGGAGACGCAGCTGCCGCCGGTCGCCGCCCTGCGCGCCGCCGGCGTGCGGATCGCGCTGGCGACCGACTGCAATCCCGGCACGTCGCCGCTCACCTCTCCGCTGCTGGTGCTGAACATGGCGGCCACGCTGTTCCGCCTGACGGTGACGGAGGCGCTGCGAGGCTTGACCGTCAACGCCGCGCACGCGCTGGGCCTGGCCGACACCATCGGCACGCTGGAGCCGGGAAAGGCGTGCGATCTGGCGATCTGGTCGATCGATGACCCGGCGGAGCTGGTCTATCGCATCGGCTTCAACCCCCTCCACCAACGCGTCAGGAACGGACGATGATGATCTCCCCCGGCCGGCTGGCCTACGCCGACTGGCGCGACATCTACAGGGGCGCGGCGCCGCGGCTCGACCCGACCTGCGCGGCGGCGATCGCGCGCGGGGCCGACGCGGTGGCGCGGATCGTGGCGAAGGGAGAACCGGTCTACGGCATCAACACCGGGTTCGGGAAACTGGCGAGCGTGCGGATCGAGGCCGCCGATCTCGCCACGCTCCAGCGCAACATCGTGCTCAGCCACGCCGCCGGCGTCGGGGAGGCGATGCCGGTGCCGGTCGCGCGGCTGATGATGGCGCTGAAGCTCGCCAGCCTGGCGCACGGCGCGTCGGGCGTGCGCGCGGGGACGGTCGCGCTGCTGGAGGCGATGCTGGCGCGCGGGCTGACCCCGGTCGTGCCCGCGCAGGGCTCCGTCGGCGCCAGCGGCGACCTCGCCCCGCTGGCGCACATGACGGCGGCGATGCTGGGTGTCGGCGAGATCCTGGTCGACGGCGTTCCCCGCCCCGCGGCGCGCGCGCTGGCCGACGCGGGGCTCGCGCCGCTCGTGCTGGGGCCGAAGGAGGGGCTGGCGCTGCTCAACGGCACGCAGTTCAGCACCGCCTACGCGCTGGCCGCGCTGTTCGAGGCGGAGCGGCTGTATCGCAGCGCACTCGTCACCGGCATCTTCTCGACCGAGGCGGCGAAGGGATCGGACGCGCCGTTCGACCCGCGCATCCACGCGCTGCGCGGGCATCGCGGGCAGATCGACACCGCCGATGCGCTGCGCCGGATGATGGAGGGCTCGGCAATTCGCGCCAGCCACCGAGAGGACGACGTGCGCGTGCAGGATCCCTATTGCCTGCGCTGCCAGCCGCAGGTGATGGGCGCGGTGCTGGACCTGCTGCGTCAGGCCGCGTCGACGCTGGTGACGGAGGCGAACGGCGTCAGCGACAATCCGCTGGTGTTCGCCGGCGCCGGCGGTGCCGCCGACGAGGCGCTGTCCGGCGGCAATTTCCACGCCGAGCCGGTCGCCTTCGCCGCCGACATGATCGCGCTGGCGCTGTGCGAGATCGGCAGCCTGTCGGAACGGCGCGTGGCGATGCTGGTCGATCCCGCGCTGTCGGGCCTTCCCGCCTTCCTGACGCCGCGCCCGGGCCTCAACTCCGGCTTCATGATCCCGCAGGTGACCGCCGCCGCGCTGGTCAGCGAGAACAAGCAGCGTGCCTATCCCGCCTCCGTCGACTCCATCCCCACTTCCGCCAATCAGGAGGATCACGTCTCCATGGCGGCGCACGGCGCGCGGCGGCTGATGGCGATGGCGGCGAACGTGGACGCGGTGCTCGGCATCGAGCTGCTCGCCGCGGCGCAGGGCTGCGACTTTCACGCGCCGCTGACGTCGAGCGCCACCGTGGAGGCGGTCCGCGCGCGACTGCGGCAGGAGGTGCCGACACTGGGCGACGACCGGCACATGGCGCCCGACATGGCCGCCGCCACGTCGCTGGTGGCGGATGGCACGCTGGTCGGCCTGGCCGGCTCGCTTCCGGGCATCGAGCCATGATCCGCGTCCGTCGCGCCGACACGCCGCTGATCCTCGCCTTCCCGCACGGCGGCACCGACCTGATGGGGATCGACGGGCTCGTCTCCCCCTGGCTCGCGCGTCGCGACGCCGACTGGCATATCGAGGCGCTGTATGAGGGCCTCGCCGAAGCGACCACGATCGCGACGCCCGTGTCGCGGGCGGTGATCGACGTGAACCGCGACCCCTCCGGCGCGTCGCTCTACCCCGGCCAGGCGACGACGGAGCTCTGCCCCTCCACCACCTTCGACGGCGATCCGCTCTACGTCACCACCGCGCCCGACCCCGCGGAGATCGCGCGGCGGCGCGCGGCGTATTTCGATCCCTATCACGCCGCGCTCGCCGCCGAGATCGCGCGGCTGCGCGCGCGGCACGACCGCGTCGTCGTCTACGACTGCCACTCGATCCGCAGCCGCATCCCGCGGCTGTTCCACGGCGCCCTGCCGGAGCTGAACATCGGCACCAACGGTGGCGAGACCTGCGCGCCGGCGCTGCGCGACGCGGTGGGGGCGGTCGCCGCCGCGTCGCACCGCGGCTTCGTGCTCGACGGGCGCTTCCGCGGCGGCTGGACGACGCGCCACTACGGCCGGCCGGGCGACGGCGTCCACGCGATCCAGATGGAACTCGCCCTGCGCACCTATCTGCCGGAGCCTGCGCAGCCGACGCCCGACGACTGGCCGCCCGCCTACGACCCCGCCCATGCCGCGCCACTGCGCGCGACGCTGGCCGCCATTCTCGCTGCCTGCCTGGAGTTTGCCGCATGACCCGCCGCGACCCGTCCCGCGTCATCCGTCCCGCCACCGGCACCGCCCGTTCGGCGAAGAGCTGGCAGACCGAGGCGGCGCTGCGCATGCTGATGAACAACCTGCATCCGGACGTCGCGGAAAACCCGGCGGAGCTGGTCGTCTACGGCGGGATCGGCCGCGCCGCGCGCGACTGGGAGAGCTACGACCGGATCGTCGAGACGCTGCGCCGGCTGGAGGACGACGAGACGCTGCTGATCCAGTCGGGCAAGCCGGTCGGCGTGTTCCGCACGCACGCCGACGCGCCGCGTGTGCTGCTCGCCAATTCGAACCTCGTGCCGCGCTGGGCGACATGGGAACATTTCGACGCGCTCGATCGCCAGGGCCTCGCGATGTACGGTCAGATGACCGCGGGGTCGTGGATCTACATCGGCACGCAGGGCATCGTGCAGGGAACGTACGAGACCTTCGTCGAGATGGGACGGCGGCATTACGGCGGCGACCTGTCGGGTCGCTGGCTGCTGACCGCCGGGCTCGGCGGCATGGGGGGCGCGCAGCCGCTGGCGGCGGTGATGGCGGGTGCCTCGTGCCTGGCGATCGAGTGCCAGCCCTCGCGCATCGAGATGCGGCTGCGCACCGGCTATCTCGACCGCGCCACGGAAAGCCTGGACGAGGCGCTGGCGATCGTCACCGGCGCGAGCGAACCCGTGTCGGTCGGCCTGCTCGGCAACGCTGCCGAAGTGCTGCCGGAAATGCTGCGGCGCGGCGTGCGGTCCGACCTGCTGACCGACCAGACCAGCGCGCACGATCCCGTGAACGGCTACCTTCCCGCCGGCTGGACGGTCGAGCGCTGGAACGCCGCGCGCGAACAGGACCCCGCCGGCGTCGCCGCCGCCGCCAAACAGTCGATGGCGCGCCACGTCGAGGCGATGCTCGCCTTTCAGGCCGCGGGCGTTCCCACGGTCGATTACGGCAACAACATCCGTCAGGTCGCGAAGGATGCCGGCGTCGAGAACGCCTTCGCCTTCCCCGGCTTCGTCCCCGCCTATATCCGCCCGCTGTTCTGCCGCGGCGTCGGCCCATTCCGCTGGGCCGCGCTGTCGGGCGATCCGGAAGACATCTTCAGGACCGACGCGAAGGTGAAGGAACTGCTGCCGCACGACGCGCACCTCCACCGCTGGCTCGACATGGCCCGCGAGCGGATCCGGTTTCAGGGGCTGCCGGCGCGGATCTGCTGGGTGGGGCTGGGCGATCGCCACCGCCTGGGCCTCGCCTTCAACGAGATGGTCGCGTCGGGCGAGCTGAAGGCGCCGGTGGTGATCGGGCGCGACCACCTCGATTCGGGCTCGGTCGCCAGCCCCAATCGCGAGACCGAGGCGATGCGCGACGGCAGCGACGCGGTGAGCGACTGGCCGCTGCTGAACGCCCTCCTCAACACCGCAAGCGGCGCCACCTGGGTGTCGCTGCACCACGGCGGCGGGGTCGGCATGGGCTACTCGCAGCACGCCGGCATGGTGATCGTGGCGGACGGCACCGCGCAGGCGGCACGCCGGCTCGAGCGCGTGCTGTGGAACGATCCCGCGACCGGCGTGATGCGCCACGCCGACGCGGGTTACGCGGACGCGATCGCCTGCGCGCGGGAAAAGGGATTGGACTTGCCCGCGATCCTCTGATCCCACGTGCTCTCGCGAGACGGGTTGCGTCGTCCTCTTCCTTTCGCGATGGCATGTCGATGGCCGAAGACCGCCCCCTCACCCCCGGCGAGATCGCGCTGGCGCGATCCGTGTACGGCGACGCGATCGACTATGCGCCGGTGCGGATCGCGCAGCGCAAATGGGCCTTCTTCCAGCCGCGCGACACGGTGATGGCGCCGCGCGGCACGATCCACTTCCACCCGCGCGGGACGCTGTGCCGGGACGATTTCTGCACCGCGCCGCACGACCTCAAGGGCCTCTTCATCCACGAGATGTGCCACGTCTGGCAGCATCAGCAGGGCATCTGCCTGCCGCTCGCGCGCCATCCCTTCTGCCGCTATTCCTACACGCTGAAGCCCGGCTGGCCGCTGAAGCGCTATGGCCTGGAACAGCAGGCGGAGATCGTGCGCCACGCCTTCCTGCTCCGCGCCGGGCACCGCGTGCCGGGTGCGCCGGACGTGGCGCAGTACGACAGCATCCTTCCGTTCACCGGAGTACGCGCATGATCTGGTTCGGCGACACCCTTCCCGACCTCGCCCGCGCCAATGCCTTCGGCGAAGGGAGCATGCCCGGCTTCCTGGGCATCGAGTTCGTGGAGGCGGGCGAGGACTGGCTGCGCGCGCGCATGCCGGTGACGGAGCGGACGAAGCAGCCCTACGGCCGGCTGCACGGCGGCGCCTCTGTCGCGCTCGCCGAAACGGTGGGCTCGGTCGCGGGCGCGATGACGGTCGACCCGGCGAAGTTCGCCGCCGTCGGGCTGGAGATCAACGCCAACCACGTGCGCCCCGCAGGCGACGGCTTCGTCTATGCCACCGCCCGGCCGGAGGCGCGCGGACGCACGACGCAGGTGTGGTCGATCCGCATCGAGGACGAGGCGGGAAAGCTCGTCTGCATCTCGCGCTTCACGCTGGCGATCATCGCGGTGGATCGTGGCGCGGTGGGGTGAGCAGACGTGCGCCTTTGCGATTGGGATCAAGTATCGGGAAGCCAGATGCGGGAGGTCGGCCGTAGTTAGCGGCGCCAGAGCTTCTGGATCAGGGCCATCATCGACCCGTGATGTTCAGCGTGACGGCGTCTCTCGCGTGCAGCCATGCGGGCTGCGCGCAATGGAGGCTCGGGAACGATGTGCCGCAACCAATCGGTGTTGGCCGGGCCATCCGCACCACCAACAACGACCCAATTTTGCTGCAAAACCCAGTCATGAAGATGATCTAGAAGCTTGCCCTCGCTTATCTCCAACTCCGCAAACGATTCATCGAGATCGTAGAATATAGCTTTCACATCCTGGTTGTTGCCGCTGGCATAAAGGTCATGAAGACGATGTTCATTTGTGTTTGCGACCTCTATAAAGTGATCGATCAGCTTGCCATGCTGGCCCAGCCCAATCCGGCCTAGAAGTTCTGATACGTTCCGCAACGCGGTTAGATCGCCATCCCTGTTCTCATAATATTGAGCATGTCCGCCATTGGCGCGCTCGCCATGATAAGCCCATAGCGCGGCAAACTGCATGGCGTCGGGCGGAAGCTCGTTCTCATCCCAGCCACGTTCAAGCGCTTCTTCGATGAAGTAACCGAGCCAAAGGCAAGCCTCGCTCGGATCGGGGGAGCGTGCCTCGTGCCTGGTGATGGTCAGGTGTGCGATCCGGCAATCGGACATGCTTGGTATCCGGGCGATTTTTCGGATCACTCCCTGCCATGTCGAATGGGGACATACCACTTGGCCGATCATGGTATTGCAACCGGCGCCGGCATCATTCCCGAAAACGAACCGGAAGCAGGCAATTGTCCATGCCAGTTGCCGTGACGGCCACCCGCAGGTTCCACGTTCCCGAAACCTGTTCCCGCTCCGCGTTTCCCGAAATCGACGATGCCATCGGGAAAACGGGAAAGCTCCCGCCCCCTTATTTCAGCAGCACCAGCTCCTCCGCCATCGTCGGGTGGAGCGCCACCGTCGCATCGAACTGCGCCTTGGTCAGCCCGGCCTTCACCGCCACCGCCGCGGCCTGGATGATCTCCGGCACATCCGGCCCGATCATGTGGATGCCGACCACGCGGTCGGTCTCCCCGTCGCACACCATCTTGTAAAGCGCGCGCTCATCGCGGTTCGCGAGCACGTTCTTCATCGGGCGGAAGTCGCTGGAATAGACCTTCACCGATCCCAGCTTCTGCCGCGCCTCCGTCTCCGTCATGCCGACGCCGGCGAGCGGCGGGTGGCTGAAGACGGCCGAGGGGACACAGTCGTAGTCGACCTTGGTCGGCTTGCCGCCGAAATGCGTGTCGGCGAACGCCTGCCCCTCGCGGATCGCGATCGGCGTCAGCTGGATGCGGTTCGTCACGTCGCCCACCGCATAGATCGACGCGCAGGTGGAGCGATTGTCCTCGTCCACGACCACCGCGCCCTTGTCGTCCAGCTCGACCCCGGCGCTCTCCAGCCCCAGTCCGTCGGTGTTGGGCCGCCGCCCGGTGGCGAACATGACGAGGTCGACCGTCACCGGCTCGTGGCCGGACATGCTGACCTTCAGGCAGCCGTCCTCCTGCTTCTCGATCCCCTCGAACGTGGCGTCGAAGCGGAATTCCAGCCCCTTCATCATGCTGATCTGCAACAATCGGTCGCGGATCTGGAGGTCGTAGCCGCGCAGGATCTCCTTCGTGCGGTTCATGAGGATCACGTGCGCGCCCAACTGATGGAAGATGCCGGCGAACTCGTTGGCGATGTATCCCGCGCCCGCGATCAGGATGCGCTTGGGAATGGCGTCCAGGTGGAAGGCCTCGTTGCTGGTGATGCCGTGCTCGTGCCCGGGACATTCGGGAACGGCGGGATGGGCGCCGACGGCGATCAGGATCTTCGCCGCGGTCTTCTTCGTGCCATCCGCCAGCGTCACCTCGTTGGGGCCGGACACGGTGGCGCGTTGCAGGATGATCTCCGCGCCCGAATTCTCGATCGTCGTCGTATAGGCCGTGTTGATGCGGTCCACCTCGGCCAGCACGTTCTGCTGGAGGCACTTCCAGTCGAACTCACATTCGGACGGCACCTGCCAGCCGAAGCGGCGCGCGTCCTTGAGGTCCTCGGCGAAATGCGCGCCGTAGACGAGCAGCTTCTTCGGTACGCAGCCGCGGATGACGCAGGTGCCGCCAACGCGATACTCCTCCGCCACCGCCACGCGCGCGCCATGCGCCGCCGCCACCCGCGCCGCACGCGTGCCGCCGGAGCCGGCGCCGATGACGAAGAGGTCGTAGTCGAAATCGCTCATTTCTCGTCACCCCGGACGTGTTCCGGGGTCCACCTCTCCCCGACCAGGCGCACCTTGCGGCGCGGTGGATGCCGGGACACGCCCGGCATGACAGAAGTCGGGCTACGCCAGCCCGGCCCGCGCGATCAGGTCCGTGGTCGAGGGGTCGAAGTCCCCGCCCCCCTTCGCCGCGGCCTTGGCCATCTCCTTGCCCAGCTCGACGCCGAACTGGTCGAACGAGTTAATGCCCAGCAGCACGCCGCTGACGAACACGCGATGTTCGTAGAAGGCGATCAGCGCGCCCAGCGTGCGCGCATCCAGCCGGTCGAGGAGCAGCGTCGAGGACGGCCGGTCGCCGGGGTAGCTGCGCGCCGGATCGTCCGCCTGCTTGCCCTTCATCAGCGCGGCGCCCTGCGCGAAGGCGTTGAGCAGCAGCTGGCGGTGATGCTCGGGATCGAGCGCGTCGCCCGCCTCGATCACGGCGAGGAACTCGACCGGCACCAGGTGCGTGCCCTGGTGGAGCAGCTGGAACACCGCGTGCTGCGCGTCCGTGCCGACCCCGCCCCAGGTGATCGGCGCGGTGGGCCGGCCGACCGGCTGGCCGTCGATCGTCACGCCCTTGCCGTTCGATTCCATCTCCAGCTGTTGCAGGTAGCTCGGCAGCAGCCGCAGCCGCTCGTCATAGGCGAAGGGAGCGCGCGTCTCGCACCTGCGGACCTGCGTGTAATAGAGGTCGGCGAACGCGGCGAGTGCCGGCGCGTTCTCGTGCAATGCGGACAGGCGGAAGTGGCGGTCCATCTCCGCCGCGCCTTCGAGAAGCTCCTCGAACTGGTCCCAGCCCAGCTTCACCGCGGCGGGAAAGCCGATCGCCGACCACAACGAATAGCGTCCGCCCACCCCCTCGCCGAAGCCGAGCACGCGCGTCTCGTCCACGCC
This sequence comes from Sphingomonas corticis, assembly GCF_012035195.1. GTDB lineage: Bacteria > Pseudomonadota > Alphaproteobacteria > Sphingomonadales > Sphingomonadaceae > Sphingomonas > Sphingomonas corticis. The sequence continues at coordinate 370,719 of NZ_JAAVJH010000004.1, read as the reverse complement.
CCATTCCACCGCCTTGTCGGGCGCGGCGGTCAGCGCGATGACGCGGCCGTAGGGGTCCTCCACCCCGGCGTCCTGCATCCAGGCGATGACGCTGTCGGCGTTCATCATCGTTTCGGTCGTCGTGAACGTCTTCGACGCGACCACCAGCAGCGTCGTGGCGGGATCGAAGCGGTCGAACACGTCCTGCAACGCCATGCCGTCCACGTTGGAGACGATCGCGACGTCGTAGCGGTCGCTCTCGCGGCCGAGCGCGTCGACCAGCAGGTGCGGGCCGAGCGCGGAGCCGCCGATGCCGACGTGCAGGATCGAGCGGACCGGGCCGAACGCCTCCGCCTCGATGGCGTCGATCACCGCGCGCATCCGCGCGTGCTGCATGCCCGCACGCTGGACGCTCTCCGTCTTGCCCTCGCCGCGCTCGGCGGTGTGCTCGACCGGGCGGTCCTCGGTCGTGTTGATGTTCTTGCCGCCGAACATCGCCTCGCGCCGGCCGGCGAGGTCGGCCTCCTTCGCCAGCGCCTCGAACGCGGCGATGGCGTCGCCGGTCAGGTGCGTCTTCGACCAGTCGAAGTGGATGCCGGCCACGTCCAGCGACAGCCGCGCCAGCCGCCCCTCGTCGGCGGCGAACAGCGCCTCCAGCCGTTCCTTGGGCAGCGCCTCGATCCTCGACCAGTCGGCCATCTCGTTCGTCTCCTGCTTGACGGCGCCTGCGCGCTCGCGCAACGCGCGAACCCCATGGCCACCACCGACGCCCCCGGCAAGCAAAAGAGCGAGACGGCCGAAACGATCCGCTTCTTCCTGAAGTTCGCGCTGATCGTCTTCGTCCTGCGCTCCTTCATCTTCTCGCCCTTCTCGATCCCCAGCGAATCGATGCTGCCGCGGCTGCTGATCGGCGACTATCTGTTCATCTCGAAGTGGAACTACGGCTATTCGCGCTGGTCGCTGCCGTGGGGGCTGCCGCTGATCCCGGGACGCATCCTGCCGCGCGACCCGGCGCGGGGCGACACTGTGGTCTTCCGGTCGATGGAGCCCGACGACCACGACGTCATCAAGCGGATCATCGGCCTGCCCGGCGACACCGTGCAGATGCGAGACGGGCAGCTGTTCCTGAACGGCAAGGCCATTCCGAAGCAGCGCGTCGCCGACTTCATCGTGCCGATCACGCCCAATTTCCCGGTGGAGAAGTGCGGCACCCCGTTCCAGGCGCTGGACGCGCAGCAGCAGCCGATCTGCCGCTACCCGCGCTTCCGCGAAACGCTGCCGAACGGCAAGTCGTACGAGGTGCTCGACCAGCAGAACATCCCCGTCGCGGACGATACGGAAGTGTACCAGGTGCCCGCCGGTCACGTCTTCCTGATGGGCGACAACAGGGACGACAGCGCCGACAGCCGCTTCGCCCCGCCGCAGGGCATGGGATTCATCCCGATGGAGCGCATCCAGGGCAAGGCGATCGTCACCTTCTGGTCCACCGACGGATCGGCCGAGTGGATCAAGCCGTGGACGTGGGTGACGGCGGCGCGCTGGGACCGGCTGGGCCAGGGGTTCTGAGGGGATTGCGCTCTTGAGCGACATCGCCGCCTGGGTGGAGCGCGTCACGGGCCACGCCCCGCTCGACCCCGCCCGGTTCGAGCGCGCGCTGACGCATTCCAGCCGCGAGGGCGCCAGCTACGAGCGGCTGGAGTTCCTGGGTGATCGCGTCCTCGGCCTCGCCATGGCGGAATGGCTGTTCGAGACGTTTCCCGACGAGCCCGAGGGCAGCCTGTCGAAGCGCTTCAACGCGCTGGTGACGGGCGCGGTCTGCGCCGAGGTGGCGCGCGAGATCGGCGCGGACGCGCACCTGCGCCTCGGCAAGCAGGCGCGCGACGACGGCGCGGCGCAGAGCGACAACGTGCTGGGCGACGTGGTGGAGGCGCTGCTGGGCGCGATCTATCAGGAGGCCGGGCTGGACGCGGCCCGCGCGCTGGTGCGGCGCTGGTGGAAGGACAAGCTCCACGCCGACGCGCGCGCGCCGCAGCATCCCAAGTCGGCGTTGCAGGAATGGGCGGCGGCCAACCGGCGCGCGGTGCCCGCCTATGCCGTGGTCGACCGCTCCGGCCCCGGCCACGCCCCGCGCTTCACCGTGGCCGTCACGATCGGTCCGGACGCGGCGCAGGCCGAGGGCACGAGCAAGCAGGAGGCGGAGACCGCGGCGGCGGCGGCGCTGCTGGCGGACCTGTCGAGCCGCGAGAAGCCGAGGAAGAAGCGGCGGCGCTGATCTATCCTCCCGGCACGGGGAGGGGACCGCGACGCGAAGCGGCGTGGTGGCGGGGGATCTCCACGCAGCGCATCGCCTGCGGCTATCCCCCTCTACCAGCTTCGCTGGTCCCCCTCCCGTGCCGGGAAGGATATTATTCCGGCCCCGCCTCCCCCGCGCTCACCACCTTCGCCGGCACCTCCACCGCGCGACCATCTCCGAAGCGGAACGTCATCGTCAGCGTCGCGCCCGGCTTCACCGACCCGGGCACGCCGAACAGCATCGCGTGATAGCCGCCGGGCTTGAACGCCACCGTGCCGCCCGCGGGGACCGGCACGCTCGCCACCGCGTCCATCGCCATCATGCCGTTCGCCGTCGCGCGGCTCTCGTGCAGCTCGACCCGCGCCACACCCGCGGCGGCGACCTGCGCCAGCGTCGCCGCCTTCGCGCCGCCGTGGAGCGTGAAATAGCCCGCCGCCGGCCGTTCCGGCACCGCCGCCAGCCGCACCCAGGCATCGCTGACCGAGGGCTCCGCCCCGCCCGAGCATCCCGCGAGCAGCAGCGCCGCCGCCACCATCGAACCCACCTTCACGCGATCGCCTCCCGCCGTGGAACAAACCTCGTGCGCCGTAATCTTGCGGGGCGGGGCACGCCACCTATATCGCCACCGTCAACGCGGTTGCGCTGCCGTAACGGGGCGCACACCGGTCAATTCACGTAGGGGCTAGGCAAAGCACTCATGGCAAAAGTTATCGGTATCGACCTCGGCACCACCAACAGCTGCGTCTCGGTCATGGAGGGCGGCAAGCCCAAGGTGATCGAGAATGCCGAGGGCGCGCGCACGACGCCGTCGATCGTCGCCTTCGCCAAGGATGGCGAGCGGCTGGTCGGCCAGCCGGCGAAGCGCCAGGCCGTCACCAACGGCGACAACACCATCTTCGCGGTGAAGCGCCTGATCGGCCGCCGCTTCGACGATCCCATCACCAAGAAGGATACCGAGCTCGTCCCCTATCACATCGTGAAGGGGCAGAATGGCGACGCCTGGGTGCAGGCGGGCGGCAAGGATTACTCGCCCTCGCAGATCAGCGCCTTCACGCTTCAGAAGATGAAGGAGACCGCCGAGTCCTACCTCGGCGAGACGGTGACGCAGGCGGTCATCACCGTGCCGGCGTACTTCAACGACGCGCAGCGCCAGGCGACCAAGGACGCCGGCCAGATCGCGGGGCTGGAGGTGCTGCGCATCATCAACGAGCCGACGGCGGCGGCGCTGGCCTATGGCCTGGAGAAGCAGGACGGCAAGACGATCGCGGTCTACGACCTGGGCGGCGGCACGTTCGACGTGTCGATCCTGGAGATCGGCGACGGCGTCTTCGAGGTGAAGGCGACCAACGGCGATACCTTCCTGGGCGGTGAGGACTTCGACAACAAGCTGGTCGAATATCTCGCCGAGGGCTTCAAGAAGGACGAGGGCATCGACCTCGCCAAGGACAAGCTGGCGCTTCAGCGGCTGAAGGAAGCCGCGGAGAAGGCGAAGATCGAGCTGTCGTCGGCGGCCTCGACCGAGGTCAACCTGCCCTTCATCACCGCGGACCAGAACGGGCCGAAGCACCTGGTCAAGTCGATCAGCCGCGCCGACCTCGAGAAGCTGGTCGAGCCGCTGATCCAGCGCACGATCGAGCCGATGAAGAAGGCGCTGGCGGATGCGGGCGTGAAGACCGCGGACATCAGCGAAGTCGTCCTCGTCGGCGGCATGACGCGCATGCCCAAGGTGCGCGAGGCGGTGAAGAACTTCTTCGGCAAGGACCCACACACGGGCGTGAACCCGGACGAGGTCGTCGCCATGGGCGCGGCGATCCAGGCGGGCGTGCTGCAGGGCGACGTGAAGGACGTGCTGCTGCTGGACGTGACCCCGCTGTCGCTGGGCATCGAGACGCTGGGCGGCGTGTTCACCCGGATGATCGACCGCAACACGACCATTCCGACGAAGAAGTCGCAGACCTACTCGACTGCCGAGGACAACCAGGGCGCGGTGACGATCCGCGTGTTCCAGGGCGAGCGCGAGATGGCGGCGGACAACAAGATGCTGGGGCAGTTCGACCTGGTCGGCATCCCGCCCGCGCCCCGCGGCGTGCCGCAGATCGAGGTCACGTTCGACATCGACGCCAACGGCATCGTCAACGTCAGCGCGAAGGACAAGGGCACCGGCAAGGAGCAGCAGATCCGCATCCAGGCGTCCGGCGGCCTGTCCGACAGCGACATCGAGCAGATGGTGCAGGACGCGGAGAAGTTCGCCGAGGAGGACAAGAAGCGCCGCGCGGGCGCCGAGGCGAAGAACAACGCGGAATCGCTGATCCACACCACCGAGCGCCAGCTGGCCGACAACGGTGACAAGGTGGACGACGCGCTGAAGGGCGAGATCCAGTCGGCGATCGACGCTGCCAAGGCGGCGGTCGAGGGCGGCGATCCCGAGGCGATGAACGAGAAGAGCCAGGCGCTGGCGCAGGTCGCGATGAAGCTCGGTCAGGCGATCTACGAGAAGCAGGCGCAGACCGACGCCTCGCCGGCGGGCGACGCCGGTGCGGAGCCGAAGAAGGACGACGACGTGGTCGACGCGGAATTCTCCGAGGTCGACGACAACCAGAAGGCGTAAGCTCGCCGGAGTAATGTGAAATGACCTTCCCCCGTCATACCGGCGAATGCCGGTATCCAGAGCCAAGGGCGTGCTCGCTCGTGGCCCTGGACCCCGGCCTCCGCCGGGGTGACGGTCGGGACGGCGGGGGCGTACGATGACCGAAGTCGATTACTACGAACTGCTCGAATGCGAGCGCACCGCGGATGCGGGGACGATCAAGTCGTCCTATCGCAAGCTCGCGATGAAATACCATCCGGACAAGAACGCCGGCTGCAAGGACAGCGAGGCCAAGTTCAAGGCGGTCAGCGAGGCCTATGACTGTCTGAAGGACCCGCAGAAGCGCGCCGCCTACGACCGCTTCGGCCACGCTGCCTTCAGGAACGGCGGCGGTGGTGCCGGGGCGCAGGACTTTGGCGGCTTCTCCGACATCTTCGAGAGCGTGTTCGGCGAGTTCATGGGCGGCGGCCGCGGCGGCGGCGGGCGGCAGCAGGTGCGCCGCGGCGCGGACCTGCGCTACGACATGGAGATCACGCTGGAGGAGGCGTATCACGGGAAGGAGACGGAGATCACCGTCGACATCTCCGCCCCGTGCGACGGCTGCCAGGGCACCGGCGCGCGCCCCGGCACGCACGCGCACGCCTGCACCACCTGCAACGGCCACGGCAAGGTGCGCGCGCAGCAGGGCTTCTTCGTCGTCGAGCGGGCATGCCCGCACTGCCACGGGTCGGGCCAGGTCATCTCGGACCCGTGCCCCGACTGCCGCGGCGAGGGCCGGGTCGAGAAGACGAAGACGCTGGCCGTCAACGTGCCGCCCGGCGTGGACGAGGGCACGCGCGTGCGCCTGACCGGCGAGGGCGAGGCGGGCGCGCGCGGCGCCCCGCCGGGCGACCTCTACATCTTCCTCCACGTCAAGCGGCACGCGCTGTTCGAGCGCGAGGGCACGACGCTGTTCGCGCGCGCGCCCGTCAGCTTCACCACCGCGGCGCTGGGCGGGACGCTGTCGATTCCGGGCCTCGACGGCAAGCGGCACGAGGTGAAGATCCCCGCAGGCATCCAGTCTGGCAAGCAGCTGAAGCAGCGCGGCGCGGGGATGCCGGTGCTGCAGGGCCGCGGCTACGGCGACCTCGTCATCCAGGTGGAAGTGGAGACGCCGACGAAGCTGACGACGAAGCAGCGCGCCTTGCTGGAGGAGTTCCGCGAGACGGAAACGGGCGAGGAATGCCCGCAGTCGCAGGGGTTCTTCTCGCGGCTGAAAACAGCGTTCGCCGGGGAATGAGCCGCGTCGAAAACGCTTCGGCGGCTCAACCTTCTCAACATTCGGCCACGCGCTGCGGCCTCGTCGCGGTCGTGGGCGCGCCTAATGCGGGCAAGTCCACGTTGGTCAACGCGCTGGTCGGGCAGAAGGTCGCGATCGTCAGTCCCAAGGCGCAGACGACGCGCGCCAAGCTGCTGGGCGTCGCGATCCAGGACGACGTGCAGCTGCTGCTGGTCGATACGCCCGGCATCTTCGATCCGCGCCGCCGGCTTGATCGCGCGATGGTGGCGGCGGCCTGGGGCGGGACGGAGGGGGCGGACGTGCTCGCCTTCGTGGTCGACGCCAAGGGCGGGCTGCCGCCCAAGGTGATCGAGATCGCCGAGACGCTGAAGGATCGCCGCGAGCCGGTCTATCTGATCCTCAACAAGGTGGATGTCGCCGACAAGCCCAAGCTGCTGCTCCACGCCGAGCGGCTGAACGCCATCGCGCCCTTCGCCGAGACCTTCTTCGTCTCGGCGACCACCGGCGACGGCGTGGCCGAGCTGAAGAACGCCCTGGCCGCCGCGATGCCGGCAGGTCCGTGGCTTTATCCCGAGGACCAGGTTTCCGACGCGACCGAGCGCGCGCTGGCGGCGGAGGTGACGCGCGAGCAGCTCTACCTCCAGCTCCACGCCGAGCTGCCCTATGCCAGCGTGGTCGAGACGGAGAAGTTCGAGGATCGCGAGGACGGATCGGCGGAAATCCACCAGCAGATCCTGGTCGAGCGCCCGACGCAGCGCGCGATCGTGCTGGGCAAGGGCGGCGCGCGGATCAGGGATATCGGCGCACGCGCCCGCGCGGAACTGGCGGCGCTGTGGGGGCGTCCGGTCCACCTGTACCTCCACGTGAAGGTGAAGCCCGGCTGGGACGAGGACCGCGGAGTCTATCGCGACATCGGCCTCGACTGGGTGGATTGAGCGGGCGGCAGGGATTGGTCCCCGCCCGTTCGCCCTGAGCGAAGCACGACTATGGTGCCTCACGGCACGCCCGCGATCTTCTCCCCGTCGTCCTCCGGCTCCCCCTCCCCCACCGGAGGCTTGGGCAGCAGCGCGGTGATGACGAAGAAGGCCAGGTTCATCCCCTGCGTCAGCGCGCCGCCCGCCAGCAGCAGCCCCGCCATCGCCGCGCGCGGCCCCGCAATCGTGTTGCTCATCTCCAGCCCGGCGGACAGGAACAGGAGGTCGCGGTTGGGCACGATCGGCAGACGGGAGATCACCATCTGCGCGGTCAGGAAGACGAGCCAGGTGCTCCACCGCTCCGCCGGCAGCACCACCGCCCATTGCGTCGCCTGCAACAGCACGACCAGCGCGATCCGCGCGACGTGGATGCCCAGCACGCCCCAGGCGGTGCCGGCGGGCAAGGTGATGAGCCGCTTGCGGAGTCGGAACAGCAGCGGCAGCACGAACGCGGCGCCCAGCCCGCCCGCGATCAGCAGCGCCGGACCGGGGTGCAGCCAATGCGCGATCTGACGCGCGTGCCCGCCCGCGGCGAACGCCACCAGCAGCCCGGCGGTGACGAGGCCCGAGGCCACCGCGGAGAGGATCGCATTGTCCTTCAGCGCCAGCAGCACGGGCTTCGTCGCCAGCTTCAGCCGGTTCTTCAGCCACAAGAGGAACACGAGCTCGCCCGAATAGCCGACCAGCGCCGAATTGTAGACGCGCTTCTGGATCAGCACGGGAAAGGCGCCGGGCAGCGGACGGCGCAGGATCCAGCGGAAGACGATCGTCTCCGACGCGGGAAGGACGAGGAAGTTGACGAAGAACAGGATGTAGAACAGCGGCTCCACCGGCAGCGATGAGGCAACCTCGCGCCAGCCGATCGCACGCACCTTCAGCACCAGCCACAGCACCATGGTGGCAAGGAACAGCCAGCGTGCGGCCTTGCCCAGCCGCTTCGCCGCCGGCGTGCCCGCCCAGTCGCGCAGGCGATCGACGTGGCTCAGAACAGCCCCAGCATCCGCGAATGCGCCACGTACGCGTCGAACGAGGCGCGCTGGCGCGGCGACAGGCGGAAGGCGGAATAGCCCGCCTCGCGACCGATCATCCGGCGCACGCGCCACTCGACCACGTCCTGCGGACGCAGCGCGACGCGCTTCTCGAAATGGTCGCGATCCCATGTATTCTGCCCGTGGAAGCAGCGGATCAGCAGCCCCGCGTCGTCCACGTCCATCAGGACGCTGCCCAGCCGCACGAAATGGTCGCGGTAGGTCGAATCCTCTCCCTTGCGCTCGCGCGGGTAGCGGATGTCGTCCCGGCGGCGGTGCAGGATCGTGCTGGGCGCGCCGCCCTTGAAATAGCCCACGTACGGCCGGTCGATCCACGCCGGATCGTCCATGTGCATCAGCGCGGCGGGCATCCACGCCGCGGCCTTGTCGCCGATCGCCGCCATCTGCCGCGAGAGCCGCTCGGGATCGAACCAATCGTCGTCGTCCCAATGCGACATCAGCTGCCCGCGCGCGATGTCGAGCGACAGGTTGCGCAGCTCGCCGAGCGTCGTCGCCGGGTTCTTCGGCAAACGGTGGTGGATGACGCGGTCAGGGGGGATGGCCGCCAGGATCGGCGCGTAATCCTCCTCGCCGTCGTCGACGATCACCAGCTCGCGGTTGGGGTAGCGCTGCGCGAGGAAGCAGTCGACCGACCGCTCGGCCAGGCGCTTCCGGTTGGCCGTGACCATCAGGCAGGAGATGCGCGGACCGTCGTCGGCGAAGGGGGCGGGAGTGGGTTTCACGCGGCTCGACCTAGGCAGCGGGGGGGAGCGCTGGTATCCGGCCGCCGCCTGCCATGACCCGCATCGTCGTCGTCCTCTCCTATCCGACCTATCATTCGGTCGCCGATCCCGCGGAATGGCTGCGCTGGGACAACCGCGACCGCCGGATGCCGGCGCTGTTATCGGCGATGGGCGCGGATGTCGAGTTGTGGGGGGTGGCGCGCGAGGCGGCGGAGCATGTCTCTCCGGCGGGCGTCGGCGCGCCGTATCGCATCCGGCTGTTCGCGCAGGACGGCGGCGGCGCCAAGTCGCGCGATCACTGGAGCGACGCGATGGTCGCGGCGGCGAAGGCGGACCCGGCCGACCTGTTCGTCATGATCGGCAGCAACGGCGGCGCGGGCTATCGCCTGTTCGACCGCGTGCTGGAGCCGGATCGCCGCCGCTTCGCCGTGGTCATCGGCGGCGACTATTGGAGCCGGCTGGTGCCCCGCGCGCAGCTGGTGCTGACCGAATGCGCGATGCAGGAGACGCGGCTGGTGAACCCGGCGCCGCGCTTCTGGCGGCGCGCGATCGACCCGGCGCGGATCGAGCGACTGCCCAAGTCGATCGACACCGGGCTGTTCGCGCCGCTCTCCGCGATCGCGCGGTGGGACGTCCTCTCCGTCAGCCGGCTGACGCGGTACAAAAGCTTCACCGAGGTGGGCACGCTGGCGGTGGACCACCGCGTCGCGGTGGCGGGCGGCGGGCCGGACCACGCGACTCTGGCGGCGCGCTATCCGGAGATCGAGTGGCTGGGGCATCAGCGCAACGCCGACGTGCCGACGCTGCTCGCCGCGTCGCAGCTGTTCTTCCACGCCGGGCGCCGCGACTGGTTCCCGCGCGCGATCGTGGAGGCGATGGCGTGCGCGCGGCCGGTGGTCGCCTTCGCCGACCGCATCGGCGCGGACGTGCTGCCCGCCGATTGCGGCCTGCGCGTCACCGAGCGCAGTTACCGCCGCGACGTGGCGGCGCTGCTGGCCGATCCGGCGCGGCTGGCGGCGATGGGCGCGGCGGCGCGCGCCCACGCGGTGGCGACGCACGGCCTCACATCCAGCGAGCCGGCGTGCCGGCGGCTGCTCGCGCTGGCGGAGGTGGCGTGATGCGGTGGACCGTCGTCATCGCCTATTACAACGAGGAGGCGTTCCTCGCCGCGACGCTGGACAGCCTGGCCGCGCAGACGGTCGGGCGATTCCGGCTGGTGTTGGTGGACAACGGGTCGACCGACGCGTCGCCGCGGATCGCGCGGCGGGCGATGCCGGGCGTGCACGTCGTCCACCTGTCGGAAGCGCGGCCGGGCAAGATCTTCGCGCTGGAGGCGGCGATGGCGTCGATCGAGACCGAGCTGGTCGCGTTCGGCGATGCCGACACCTTCTACCCGCCGCACTACCTCGCCACCGCCGAGGCCGCGCTGGAGCGCCCCGGCGTGGTCGCGGCGATGGCGACCGACGTGCCGGAGGATGCCGGAAAGGCGCGACGCAAGCGGCGGCACAACCGGATCGTCAGCCGGCTGTGGCCGAAGCAGACGCACACCGGCGGGTTCGGCCAGACGTTCCGCACCGCGGCGCTGAAGGCCGCGGGCGGCTATGCGCACCGCTTCTGGCCCTACGTGCTGATGGACCACGAGATCATGGAGCGCGTGCTGAGACAGGGGCGAGCGGTCTACCCCTACGACCTGTGGTGCATTCCCTCCCCGCGCCGGTCGGACCGCCGCCGCGTGCGCTGGACGCGGGTGGAGCGGCTGCTGTACCATTTCACGCCATCGGCGGCGAAGGGCTGGTACTTCCACCGCTTCCTCGGCCCGCGGCTGGCGCGGCGCAACGCGACGCACCTGAACCTTCGCGAGAAGACGTGGGAGAAGGGATGAGTTCGCGCGAAGACGCTAAGCCGCGAAGAAGAAGGTAGAAGATTTGTTCGCGCGGAGGCGCGGAGGCGCGGAGATCTTGCGCTGGCTGCAATGCCCCGGCTGGCAGCAGCCATTCACCCGCGGCAGCCGCGATCGTAAAAGCCTCGCTGACGCGGGACGGGACAAACAGGCGAGCCCTCTCTGCGCCTCCGCGCCTCCGCGCGAACAAATCTTCTTCTCTTCGCGTCTTCGCGGCTCAGCGTCTTCGCGCGAACCTATAGAACCTCCGGCATCACCCCCCGCGCCAGCCGCCCCTCCGCATAGGCGAGCGCCCGGGCGATGCCGTCGTCCAACGGGATCGTCTGCCGCCAGCCCAGTTCGGTCACGATCCGCGTCGGGTCGCAATAGCGCTCCGCCACGCCCACCGGCTTGCCCTCGGTTCCCAGCACGTCGGCACGGTAGCCCGCCACTCGCACCATGCTCGCAGCGAGGTCGAGGAAGCGCGTCGCCTCGCCGGTGCCGATGTTGAACGCGCGGCCGTCGCTGACGCCGCGGCACACCAGCAGGCAGGCGTCGCAGGCGTCGTCGATGTGGACGAAGTCCCGCGTCTGATATCCCGACCCGTAGACGCGGACCGGATCGTGCCGCGCCGCCACGCGCAGCGCGATCGCCGGAAAGGGATAGACGATATCCTGGTCCTCGCCATAGCCGCTGAACGGTCGCACCACGCCGACGCTCAGCCCGTATTTCTCGTGCGCGATGCGGCCGAGATACTCGCCGGTCAGCTTGCTCCAGCCGTAGGTATAGTCGGGCAGGCCGAGCCGCTTGTCGAACGAGATGTCCTCCTCGCGCAGCGCGCGGCTCTCTCCCGCTTCCTGCAGGTCGATCGGATAGGCGGCGGAGGAGGAGGCGTAGAGGATGCGGTCCGGCCGGGCGACCTTCGCCGACCAGAGGAAGAACGTGCTGTCGATCGCCAGGTCGATGCCGACGGCGAGCGGATCGTTGTCGATCACGTTGCGCCCCCCGACGACCGACGCGAGGTGATAGACTTCCGCGAAGGCGGGCAGCCGCGGCAGGCCGAGCGAGGGCGTCATTCCCAGTTCCGCCTGCGCGACCGCGATGAAGTCGGCGTGGACGAAGCGCACCTCGGCATCGAACCCGTCGACCCGGTACAGCGCGACGCCGCCATCCTCGCCCGCGGGCACCAGCCGCGGCACTTCCCAGTCGGCAGGCGCCTTGCCGGTCGACAGGTCGTCGACGATCCAGATCGTCCAGCCCCCTTCCGCCGCCAGCTTCGCGACGAGGTGCCGGCCGACGAAGCCGCATCCCCCGGTGACCAGAACCTGCTTCATGCCTCACTCCTTGCGAAGGTGCGGGTGCCAGCCTAGCTCTTCGCGTGCAAGCACCACCCCCTTGTGTTGCTTTCGCGCAACACCATCTGACACCCAAGCACAACAGGGACACCAGATGAACCTCGAGAAATTCACCGACCGCGCCAAGGGCTTCCTCCAGTCGGCGCAGACCGTCGCCATCCGCATGAGCCACCAGCAGATCGCGCCCGAGCATCTGCTGAAGGCGCTGCTGGAGGACGAGCAGGGCATGGCCTCCGGCCTCATCACCGCCGCGGGCGGCGATCCGAAGCGTGCGCTGGCGGAGACCGATGCGGCGCTGGCGAAGATCCCGGCCGTGTCGGGATCGGGCGCGCAGAACCAGCCCGGCCTGTCCGCGGATGCGGTGCGCGTGCTCGACCAGGCGGAGCAGATCGCGACGCGCGCGGGCGACAGCTACGTCACGGTCGAGCGCCTGCTGGTGGCGCTCGCGCTGTCGCTCAACACCGCGGCGGGCAAGGCGCTGAAGGCGGCGAATGCGACGCCCGAGGCGCTGAACGCCGCGATCGTCAGCTTGCGCGGCGGGCGCACCGCCGACACCGCCAGCGCGGAGGACCGCTACGATGCGCTCAAGAAGTTCGCGCGCGACCTGACGCAGGCGGCACGCGACGGCAAGCTCGACCCCGTGATCGGCCGGGACGAGGAGATCCGCCGCACGATCCAGGTGCTGGCGCGCCGCACGAAGAACAATCCGGTCCTGATCGGCGAACCCGGCGTCGGCAAGACTGCGATCGCGGAAGGGCTCAGCTTGCGCATCGCCAACGGCGACGTGCCCGATGGCCTGAAGGACAAGACGCTGATGGCGCTCGACATGGGCGCGCTGATCGCGGGCGCCAAATATCGTGGCGAGTTCGAGGAGCGGCTGAAGGGCGTCATCGACGAGGTGAAGGCGGCCGAGGGCGATGTCATCCTGTTCATCGACGAGATGCACACGCTGATCGGTGCGGGAAAGAGCGACGGCGCGATGGACGCGTCGAACCTGCTGAAGCCCGCGCTCGCCCGCGGCGAGCTGCACTGCGTCGGCGCGACCACGCTCGACGAATATCGCAAGTACGTGGAGAAGGACCCCGCGCTCCAGCGGCGCTTCCAGCCCGTGTTCGTCGGCGAGCCGACCGTGGAAGACACGATCTCGATCCTGCGCGGGCTGAAGGAGAAGTACGAGCTGCACCACGGCGTGCGCATCACCGATGGCGCGCTCGTGTCCGCGGCGACGCTGTCGAACCGCTACATCACCGACCGCTTCCTGCCCGACAAGGCGATCGACCTGATGGACGAGGCCGCCAGCCGGATCCGGATGGAGGTGGAGAGCAAGCCCGAGGAGATCGAGACGCTGGATCGGCGCATTCTGCGCCTCAAGATCGAGCGCGAGGGGCTGAAGCGCGAGACCGATGCCGCCAGCGTCGACCGGCTGGAGACGCTGGAGGGCGAGCTTGCGAACCTGGAGCAGCAGTCGGCCGAGCTGACGACGCGCTGGCAGGCGGAGAAGGACAAGATCGCGGGCGAGGCGAAGCTGAAGGAACAGCTGGACGCCGCGCGGCTGGAGCTGGAGCAGGCGCAGCGACAGGGCGACCTCGCCAAGGCGGGCGAGCTGTCCTACGGTCGCATCCCCGCGCTGGAGCGCGAGCTGGCCGAGGCGCAGGGCGCGACCGCCGGCGCGATGCTGCGCGAGGAGGTGACCAGCGACGACATCGCCGGCGTCGTCAGCCGCTGGACCGGCGTGCCGGTCGACCGGATGCTGGAAGGCGAGCGCGAGAAGCTGCTGAAGATGGAGGAGGTGCTGGGCAAGCGCGTGATCGGACAGGCCGACGCGGTCCGCGCCGTCTCCACCGCCGTGCGCCGCGCGCGCGCGGGATTGCAGGACCCGAACCGGCCACTGGGCAGCTTCCTGTTCCTCGGCCCCACCGGCGTCGGCAAGACCGAGCTGACCAAGGCCCTGGCCGAGTTCCTGTTCGACGATGCGAACGCCATGGTCCGCATCGACATGAGCGAGTTCATGGAGAAGCACGCCGTCGCGCGGCTGATCGGCGCGCCGCCGGGCTACGTCGGCTACGAGGAAGGCGGCGTGCTGACCGAGGCGGTGCGGCGGCGGCCCTACCAGGTCGTGCTGTTCGACGAGGTGGAGAAGGCGCACGGCGACGTGTTCAACGTGCTGCTCCAGGTGCTGGACGACGGCCGGCTGACCGACGGGCAGGGCCGCACGGTCGACTTCTCGAACACGCTCATCATCCTGACGTCGAACCTCGGCTCGCAATATCTCGCGAACCTGGACGAGGGGCAGGACGTGGAGGCGGTCGAGCCGCAGGTGATGGACGTGGTGCGCGCGCATTTCCGGCCCGAGTTCCTCAACCGGCTGGACGAGGTGATCCTGTTCCACCGGCTGGGCCAGGCGCACATGGGGCCGATCGTCGACATCCAGGTGGCCCGCGTCGGCCGCCTGCTGGCGGACCGCAAGGTGACGCTGGACCTGACCGACGCCGCGCGCGCGTGGCTCGGACGGGTGGGCTACGATCCCGTCTACGGCGCCCGCCCGCTGAAGCGTGCCGTACAGCGCTACCTGCAGGATCCGCTGGCCGAGCTGATCCTGCGCGGCGAGGTGAAGGACGGCGCCGCCGTGCACGTGGACGAGGATGACGGGAAGCTGTCGCTGCGCGTCGGCTAGCGCGCGCGGAGCCACCCGGTGACGGAGTAGCGGCGGTACGCGGCGGCGCGCGTGACCTCGGTCACGCTGTGCCGCTGCGGCACGCGGAACAGGTTGAGCGTGCCGAGCGCGGGCACGAACCCGTCGGCGATCCGCCGGCCGTCGTGGAAGAGCAGCAGGCCGCCCCACTCCGTCCGCCACACCGGCGTGAGGCCCAGCACATAGGCGGCGTGGCGCTTCTTCCCCGTGACCGCATCGTCGTGGCCGGTCAGGAAGTCGCCGGGCGAGAAGGCCGTGGCCTGCGCGTCGGCGAAGTCGATCCGCGCTTCCCCCGTGACCGTCCGCAGGAAATCGCGCGCGTCGCCTTCGGACAGGAAGCGCGCCAGCGCGGCGAGCGGATCGTCGCTGCCGCGCCGCGCCTCGGCGACGTCGGGTACGCGGATCGCCTCGTAGCGGAACTGGAAGCCGTCGCGCGCGCCGGCATAGACCGCTTGGTCGAGCGCCTCGCGCTGCGCCGCGGCCATGCCGGCGCGGACCTCGCGCGACAGCTCGAACAGCTTGTCGCCCGAATTGACCACCTGCACCCAGTCCCCACGCCCGCGCAGCATCGCATGCCAGGCGTCCGCCACCTCGGGCGGGAGGAAGTCGGCGATCTGCACGCGGCCGTCGATGGCGAAGCGCCGCGCCAGCGCGGTTGCATCCAGCGCGGGGTTGAGGGAAAGAGGCGGAAGCGTCGACATCCTCCCGCGCTAGGCCCGTGCCGGCGCCGCAACAAGAGCGCTGCCGTGCCGATTTCCCTCTTCGACCTGAACCCTGCGCTGGATCGCGCGGACCTGTCCCGGCGCTTCGCGCGCGATCGTCGCGTACAGATTCGCGACGTGCTGACCGAGGATGCCGCCGCCGCGCTGCACCGCGTGCTGGCGCGCGACACGCCCTGGGGCCTCGCATGGCGCGCGGGCGAGGACGGGCCGCACGGGCTGGACGCGGGCGAGGTCGCGCGATTATCGCCCACGGAGCGGCAGGCGACCGGCGAGCGGATCTTCCGGTCGATGCAGGGGCGCGACTATGCCTTCTCCTACGCGCGCTACCCGATCCTCGACGCCTATCTCGCGAAGACCAACCCGGACGGGCCGCACGACATCCTGCTGGAGCACCTCAACGACCAGCCGTTCCTCGACCTGATCCGCACCGTCACCAGCATACCGGAGCTGCGCAAGGCCGACGCACAGGCGACGCTGTTCGCCCCCAACCAATTCCTGCCATTGCACATCGACAGCCACGCCGCGGAGGGATGGCGGGTCGCCTATGTGCTCAGCCTCTGCCGCGAGGACTGGCGGCCCGACTGGGGCGGCTACCTCCAGTTCTTCGACGAGGACGGCGACGTGATCGCCGGCTACAAGCCGCGCTTCAACGCGCTGAGCCTATTCGCCGTCCCGGCGCTCCACGCGGTCAGCTACGTGCCGCCGTTCGCGCCGGTGGGGCGCTACTCGATCACCGGCTGGTTCCGCGACCGGTGAACAGTGCCGCCGCGATGCGCGAGCGCGCGCTCGCTGCAGCCCGCGCCGGTCGGCTGGAGGAGGCGGCGCGGCTGTTCGACGAAGCGGCCGCGCAGCATCCGCGCGACGCGGCGCTGCTGAACAGTGTCGGCAGTTTCCATGCCGGACAACGATCCGACGCGACGGCGCTCGCCTGGTTCGACCGCGCGCTCGCCCTCGCGCCGAGCCATGCCGAGGCGGCGCTGAACCGCGCGATCGTGCTCGGCCGGCTGGGACGCGCGCGCGATGCGGCGGCCGACCTCGCGCGACGCGAAGCGTCGCTGCGCGGCCATCCGCGCTACTGGACCGCGCGTGCCGCGGCCGAGCTTACCGCGGACGATCCCGCGGCGGCGCAGGCCAGCTACGACGCGGCGCTGCGCACCGATCCCGCCAGCGCCCGCGCCATTCAGGGGCGCGCGCAGGTCGCGCTGCAGCGCGGGGCGGACGATGCGGTCGCGTGGCACGAGCGTGCCCTGGCCGCGGCGCCCGGCGATCGCTTCGTCGTCCGCGGGCTGGCGCAGGCCTATGAGGCGGCGGGTCGCCCGGCCGAGGCGCTGGCGCTGACGCAGGCGCTCGCGACGCAGGTGCCCGACTGGACGGAGGGCATGGAGGCGCATGCGGCGCTGCGGTGGGCGATGGGCGAGCGCGACTCCTTCTGCGATCATTATGCCGCCGCGGCAGCGGGCGGCGCCTCCGCCGCGCTCTTCCACTCTTGGGCGATGACGCTGGCGGGCGTCGATCAGCATGAAGAGGCGGCCGATGTCGCGCGCGAGGGATTGCGCCGCTGGCCTGACGCCGCCCCGCTCGCCGTGGTGGAGACGATGGCGGCGGGCGCGGCGGGCGACCTGATGCGGGAAGAGCGGCTGCTGTCCGCCCACGACGATGGCGGCGAGACCTGGGCGATCCACCGCGCGCGGCACCGGATTCGTCGTGTAGACCCGGCCGGTGCCGCGGCGCTGCTGGAGCGCGTGGTCGCGACGCGTGCCGACGACATCTTCGCGTGGAGCCTGCTGGACGTGGCGTGGCGCATGACCGGCGACGACCGGCACGCATGGCTGTCCGGTCAGCCCGGCCTCGTGATGGATGCGCCGCTCGCCCTCCCCCCCGCGGCCATGGAAGCGGCGATCGCGCTGCTCCACCGCCTGCACGATCGCGCGGCGATGCCCGTCGGCCAGTCGGTGAAGGACGGCAGCCAGACGCGCGGCGCCCTGTTCGCGCGCGCCGAGCCGGCGATCGGCGCCATCCGCGAGGCCATCGCGGACGCGATTGAGCGCTATCGCGCGGGCCTGCCCCCGCACGATTCCGCGCATCCCCTGCTGCGCCATCGCGACCGCCCGTGGAAGGTGACGGGGAGCTGGTCGATCCGGCTGAACGGCGCAGGCCGCCACGCGTCGCACATCCACCCGGCCGGGATCGTCTCGTCCGCTTCCTACTTCGTCGTCCCCCCGGCGCAGCAGAACGACGAGTGCGCGGGGTGGCTGGAACTCGGTCGCCCCCCGTCGGACCTGCGGACCGACCTGCCTGCTATGGCCACGATCCCACCTCGCCCGGGCCACGCCGTCCTTTTCCCCAGCACGCTGTTCCACGGGACCCGGCCGATCGGCGCCGGCACGCGGATGACGGTGGCCTTCGACGTGGCGGCCGATTGAGGCAAAAGAAAAGGGCGGCGGATCGTACGATCCGCCGCCCAGATGTTCACGCGATCCGATCGATCAGAGACGGACGCGCGCCGCAATGAAGAACTGACGGCCGAGCACGTCGTAGAAGCTCGGCAGCGTGTTCGCCTGCTCGGACTGCGAGCCGAGGATCGGCGGGTCCTTGTCGAGTAGGTTGCTGACACCGAAGTTGAACGTCAGCGCGTCGTTGACATCGACCGACGCCGTCAGATCGAACTGGCTGTAGCTTCCCAGGCGCGCCACCGACAACAGCGCAGGGTCCGTGCCGACACGGGTCAGACCATTGAAGATGTTGTTGATGTTCGTGCTCTGCGTCTTCCCTTCGAAGCCCCAGCGGAGCGACAGCGAGGCCGGCCCGTCGGAGAAGGTCACGCGCGCCGTGTGGCGGTACTTCGGCAGGCCGAACGTGCCCTCGCTGATGAACTCACGCTCCGGAATGGCGGTGATCGGAATGCTGCGATACTTGTCGAGCCACGTACCGATGTAGAAGAAGCTGAGCTGACCACCGCCGAACTGCAGGTTGTAGTCGACCTGCATGTCGATGCCCGACGTCTTCAGGGTTCCGACGTTCGCGCTGGTGAACTGCGGGTTCAACCCGCCTGCCGAGGCGCCCAGCGCACCGGTCTGCGGGTTACGAACCTGGAAGCCCGGCCGATTGACGAAGGGCGCGCAGATTGCGTTGTTCACATCCTGAATGGTGTCGTAGCACAGCTGGATCGCCGTCGCGACACCACCCGCCAGCTGACCGATCGTATTCTCAACCTTGATGTTGAAATAGTCGACCGTGACGTTCAGGCGAGGGATGAAGCTGGGCGAGATCACCACACCGGCGGTGTAGGTGTCCGAAACTTCCTCCTCGACATTCGGGTTGCCGCCGACGTCCGTCTGGATCTGCTGGTTGGGCTGCGCCAATGCCGTGAAGACGTTGGCAGCGGGCACACCGCTGGCAACACACAGCGCACGCACCGCTTCCGTTCGCGACGCTTGCGGCGCAAACTGGCCGCAGCGGTCGTTGACCGAGGGGAAGCCCGTAGACTGACCACCAAACAGGTCCTGCACGTTCGGCGCACGCACTGCTCGCGAATACTGGCCGCGGAACCGGATGTCGCGGATCGGCGCGAACTCAGCGCCGCCCGTGTACGTCCAGGTGCCGCCAACTGCCTGCAGCGAATAGTCCGAGTAGCGAGCTGCACCAGTCAGTTCGAGCGCGTGAACAAAACCATCGCGCACCAGCGGCACGCGAAGCTCGCCGAAAACTTCCTTCACATCGTAGCTGCCACGGGTCGGCTGACCGGCGTTGAAGCCGAGCACGTCGCCCGAGGAAAGGAACGTGTCCGGGATGTAGCGCGAGCGCATCTGCCGATATTCGGTGCCGAGCGAGAACGCGACGTCATCCGCGCCCATGCCGAAGTTGAACAGCGACCCGCTGACGCTCGCCACCGCGTTCTTCAACTCGGAAATGTCGAGGTTGGTCGAGTTCACGCGTACGTAGTTGACGGCCGCCGGGCTTGCGAGACCGCTGCCGAAAACGTTGATCGGGACGCAGCCCGCCGCGCGCGCGACCGGGTCGAGACAGCGGATCTCCGTGGTGCTGCCTGGTACGAACTCGGTCGTCAGCGCCGCCCGATAGCGGCTGCTGGAGACGTTGCCCTGCTGGTACTGCGTGTTGTTCGTACGGGCGTACGAGTAATACGCCTCGTAGTTCAGCTTATCGGTTATGTCGCCCCGCACGCCCAGCAGCAGGCGATAGGCCTGCCGCGTCTGCTCGGCATTGCGCGAACCGGCGGACAGGAAGCGATAGTTGACCGTCGTCGTCGCGTATCCATTGTTCGGCGTCGCGTCGATCGCGTCCTGCGCGCGCAGCAGCGCACGGGTCTGCTCGTTGAAGAACGGGCTCGCAATCTGCAACGTTCCGCTGACACCGGTCGGGGTCGGCGCCAGTTCCTGGTTTACGCGATTGTTGACGAAGCTGACTTCACTGAAGACCTCGACCCCGTCGGCAACCTCGTAATGCGCGAACCCGCCCAGCAGGTAGCGTTCCTGCGGCAGCTGCAAATAGTTGGTCGGATTGAAGTTGTAGAGGTCAGCCGGGTTCTGGAACAGGCGCGATCCACCACCGCTGCCGTTGAAGATGTACGTGCCGCCCGGCGCATTGAAGGTGGCGATCGGCGTGTTGGCCGATCCGCCGTTGACGAAGCCGACTTCGCCACCACGCGCGGCGCAGGTGCCGATCGCGGAGCCGCCCGGCTGAATGGTACCGATTCCTGACCGGCTCGGATCCCCGCTACCGGGAACCACGCAGCCATCGGCGATCGCGGTGTTGGAGAAGCGCCGCGCGCTTTGGAACAGTGGCTTGCGCTCGGTGTAGTTCGCGAAGAGGGTGACGTTGCCGCGATCGTCCGCGAAGTTCGATCCGATACCGACATCGGCCGAGTAGCTCGCCGCATCACCGCGCTCGGTGATGTTGTACGTGGCGCCGGCAAGGACGCCGTTCAGGTCGTCACGCAGCTTGAAGTTCACGACGCCGGCGACCGCATCCGAGCCATAGACGGCCGATGCGCCGCCCGTCGAAACTTCGACGTTCTGCAGCATGAACTGCGGAATCGTATTCAGGTCGACGACCTGGGTGGTGTCATAGAACATCCAGCGCCGGCCGTTCACGAGCACGAGCGTACGCTGCGCCCCAAGCGCACGCAGGTTCAGCGTGACCGCGCCGTTGCCGGGATTGTTCGAGAAGCCCGTCAGGCCGGGAAGAACCTGCGGCAGCGTGTTCACGACCTGCTCGACGTTGATCGCGCCCTGCAGCGCAAACTCCTGGTCCGACACGACCGTCACCGGGCTCGTCGATGTCAGGTCGTTGCGGCGGATGCGCGACCCGGTGACGACGACGTCGGGCTGCGAATCCTGTCCGCTCGCCTGGGACTCAGCCTCCGGCGTGCCGACCTGCGCCATCGCGGGCGTCGCGATCACGGCTACCCCAGCCGTGACGACGGACGCCAAAAGGCGCGTCTTCAAAGTCTTCATTATGACAACCCCCATTCGCGACGTGCGCATGATTGCGTCGCCGTGCATGTAATCTACGACAGAAAAGATGACCCAATCCGCGAGATAAACTAAGCTTAGGAAGATGCGTCCGGATCGAGCAATATTCCGCAGTTGCATACAATTGTAGTCGTCTTCAGGCTGTGACATCGACGACACACATCGGGGAAGCGAGCAACATGGCGAAACAATGGGCGGTTTTGGCCACGATCATCGTGGCGACGGGCGTGGCGCCGGCGGCGGCGCAGGATCGGGAGGCGGCGGGCGAGCGGGTGATCGACGCGGTGGCCACCTGCCGAGCGGAGCCTGACGGCGCACGTCGCCTCGCCTGTTACGATCGTGCCGCGGATAACCTGATCGTGGCGCGTCAGCGCAACGAGCTCACGGTACTCTCGCCAGCCGAAGTGAAGGAGGGGCAGCGCGCGGTTTTCGGCCTGCCGGTGTCGGAGCAGCGGCTCTACGGCGCCAAGGCCGCGAAGATCGCGCCGATCGAGACGCTCGACTCGACCGTGACCCGGCTGTCGCGTGCCGGCCGCGACACGTTCACCGTGGTCTTGGACGACGGCAGCGTGTGGCGCACGACCGAGCGCGCCCGGTATGAGCCGGAGGTGGGCAACAGCGTGCACATCAAGCGCGGCGCGATGGGCAGCTATCTCGGATCGTTCAATCGCGCACGCAGCGTACGCATCGAGCGCGTCAGATAGAAAAACGCCGGCGCCCTCTGTGGAGGGCACCGGCGCGAAGGATGCTCGCGGCCGGGACCGGGGTGCCGGCCGGAACGGGTCAGAAGCGGAACGTAGCGCCCGCGGTGAAGCGGCGGCCGAAGACGTCGAAGTCGGCCGAGGTCTCGAGACCTGTCGGCGTGCCGTACGGCGTCCCGGGCAGGTACTGCGGCTTCGTGTCGAAAACGTTGTCCACGTTGAAGAAGAACGTGAAGCGGTCGTCGATCCGCTGGCTGATCTGCAGGTTGTGCAGCCAGTAATCGTCCACATCGTTCAGCGCGACCACGGCGGGATCGTTGCTGATGAAGGCGTTGCGCAGGTAGGGCCCGCCGCTCAGCAGCGTGGTCTGCCAGCTAAGGCCAGTCCCGTTCACCTCGTAGGTCGCCCGCGCGTTCAGGTTGTGCGTGGAGAAACCGCGCCCGAACGTGCCCGCGAACTCTTCCTCCGGCGTCGCCGGATCGGTCTGCTGCTTGTAGTCGAGTAGGTAGGTGTAGTTCGCGACCAGTGTCAGGCGATCGTTCTCCGCCACGCCCAGCGGACGGCCGTACCGCAACGTGGCGTCGATGCCGCGGACCTGGAAGCCGGCGATGTTGATGAGCTGGGCATTGACCGTCTGCAGATACCCCGTCGCGCCGAAGCGCAGCACGTTGTTGCAGAACACCGCGTCATTGGTGAGCAGGCACTTCTCCACCGTGTCGCTGCGATCCAGCGTGCTGATCGCGTCTTCGATCTT
This sequence comes from Sphingomonas corticis, assembly GCF_012035195.1. Taxonomy (GTDB): domain Bacteria; phylum Pseudomonadota; class Alphaproteobacteria; order Sphingomonadales; family Sphingomonadaceae; genus Sphingomonas; species Sphingomonas corticis. The sequence goes on along the minus strand of NZ_JAAVJH010000004.1, from coordinate 348,241 downwards.
GATGTCGAAATAGTCCGCGGTGAACTGCAGCCCGGGAACGAAGGTCGGCGTGAAGGTGAAGCCGGCCGTGATGGTCTTCGCCGTCTCTTCCTGCAGGTCGCGGTTGCCGCCAACGAAGCCGTTGATGCCCTGCGTGTCGGCCAGCGTGTAGGCGAAGGTGCCGTTCGGATTGGCGTTGAAGAACGCCGCGATCGCGGGAATCGCCCGGCAGGCGGCGTCGGTCGCGCCGGTCGAGGTGCTGGTGATGCCGTCGCAGGGATCGGTGACCCCGGCGAAGGTTTCAGAGGGCGCGCTGAACAGCTCGCTATTGTTCGGCGCACGGTTCGCCACCGCGTAGCGGCCGCGCAGACGGAAGCCGCGCACCGGCTCCCACTCCGCACCCGCGTTCCAGCTGAACACGTTGCCGATCGTCGAATAGTCGGAATAGCGCGCCGCGCCGTTCACGCCGAGATATTCGAAGAACGGACGGTCAGCCAGCAGCGGCACGTTCACTTCGCCGAACACCTCGCGCACGTCCTGCGAGCCGGTGAGATCGGGGATCTGGTTGCCCGAGTTGCCGCCGGTGTTGGTGAGGATATCGAGATCGTCGACGACCGATTCGTAGCGATATTCGAAGCCCACCGCCACGCCGACGCCGCCGGCGCCGAGGTCGAACAGCGACGACGACGAGAGCGTGCCGGTGACGACATGCTGCTCGTTCGTGATGTCCTCGGACTTGGGCACCACCGCCTGGACGTAGGACGACGCGCGCGGATCCGCGGTGCCGCGTCCGAACAAGTTGATCGGGATGCAGCCGTTGGCGCGTGCCGCCTCGTCGCGGCAGACGATGTCGACACCGACGACGTTGCCCGCGCCGACGCGGATCGAGTCGAGCGACTGGCGATAGCGCGCCGTGTCCACATCCTGGCTGGCGTTGAAGTCGTTCAGGTGGCCGTAGACGTAGCTGACGTCATAGTTGACGTTCGAGCCGAGGTCGCCACGGACGCCGACGACGGCGCGCCAGGTGTCGCGCTGCGCACGGTTGCTGCGGTCGAACACTTCGTTCTGACGACGGCGGAAGCCCAGTGACGTGACGTCGTTGGTCGGATCGCCATCGCTGTTCGCCGCCGCGATCGCCGCAGCCACCGACGTGGGGATGAAGGCGTTGGTGATCGGGATGCCACCGGCGCTGTAGATGTCCGTGTTCGCGAGCGCGGACGCCTCCAGCGACGCGTTCGAACTGGTGCGGGCATAGGTCACCTCCGAATAGGCGGTGATCTTGTCGCTCAGCTCATAGTTGAAGATGCCGCTGGCCAGGTAGCGCTCCAGCGGCACGGCGATGCGGCGCACGCCGTTGCGATTGAAGCCGTACACGCCCGACTGGTAGCCGGGAAGCACCGCCAGCGTGCCGTCGGGATTGTAGGAGAAGGTCGACTGGCCACCGGCCAACACCGGACGCGTCCCGCCGTTGGCGCCGATCAGCTGGAACTGGCCCTGCGGCGCGTACGAGCTGTACGAGGCCGGGCCGCAGATCAGGCCCGCGCAATCCTGCGCGGAGATGGCGCGATCGGCAGAGAACAGCCCCTCGTCGCGGTCGTACGAGAAGTTGACGATGGCATTGCCGCGATCGTCCGCGCCCCACTTCGTGCCGCCGGTGACGCTGACGAAGTAGCGGCCGTTGTCACCCTGCTCCGTAGTGCCACCCTGGGCCCGGATCTGCAGACCCTCGAACCGGTCGCGCAGGACGAAGTTCACGACCCCGGCCACGGCGTCCGAACCGTAGACCGCCGACGAACCGCCGGTGATGTTGTCGACGCGCTCCAGGAAGTCGACGGGGATATTGTTGATGTCGACCGCGGTGTCGCCGCCGAAGCCGCCGACGAAGCGGCGCCCGTTGACCAGCACCAGCGTGCGGTTCGAGCCCAGCGCACGCAGGTTCACCGTCGACACGCCGGTGCCCGAGGTGAGGAAGTTGGTGTTCGTGCGGGTTTGCCCGATGCCCACCTGGGGAAGCTCGTTCAGGATGTCCGACACGTTCGGCGACGCGCGCTGAAGCAGCTGCGCACGGTCGACGGTGGTCACCGGCACAGGCGAATCAACCTCCGGTCGCGCGATGCGCGACCCGGTGACGACCACGTCGCCCTGCGTGGCGTCGGAACCATCCGCCTGCGTCGTCTGAACCGCGTCGGGCGTGATCTGCGCGACTGCGGGCAGCGCGACCATGGCCATGCCGGCCGTGATCGTCGTTGCCAGCAGACGAGACTTGAACGTCTTCATTGGTCTGCAACCCCTCTTGGCGCCGGCGCCTCGCGCGTCTCGGCGATAACCAATTCGAGAAGAAAGATTCCTCACGAATTGGTGGTCGGCTTAGGAGGGTTGGATACGAACCGGCAACGCAGGTCCGCAATCATGACGTACTTTGGCACGAGCCTGTGATAAAACGGTCACAATGCATTGATTTAGATCAAATTATGTTCGACTAGCTGACGTTATTGATATCGATTAGGTACGAAGGAGGGAGGGACGGCGCATCAGTTGATTCGCCGCACCTTGATCGCGGGGGCCTCACCGACCTTCATCTTGAAGCTGCCGAAGGCGGCCTTGCGCACCACCGCAGTCATGCCGGGCCGCGGCGCACGGCCAAAGCTGCCCGCCGAGATCTGCTCCCAGCGCCCCCCTTCGGCGAGGCTCAGAATGTACCCGCCGTCGCGCTTCAGCGTCACCGCAGTGACACTCGAGGTGATCTCGTCCAGTTCCTCAGGCTTCCCGTCCTTCCCATTCCCCTTGTCGAAGAGCTCGGCGGTCGACACGCTAAATCCGAACAGATCGCGGCGCGTCTTCCTCACGGCTTCGCGATCGAGCACAACCACCTCCCCCTCTCCGGTCGCGCGCGCCAGCGCAGAGGCGGCGCGTTCGAAACAGGTCAGGCGTGCAGACGTTTCCGTAACTTTCTGACAATCCAGTACGTCTCGAATTGCCTTCACCTGTACATCGCGCGCGGCGGCGGGACTGGCGGCGGCAATCGCGAGAGCGAAAGCCGCTAGCGGAACTATGGCGATGCGGTTCATAACGTTCACCTTTTCTAGCGATTGCTAGGGCGCGTGGCCCCGCCGAGCAATGGCGCCTCGGCTCACCTCGCTGTGGCCAATATGTGACATTGAAAGGAAATACGAGCGTCGCAACGGGGCAGCGCGTTGCACCGCGCTTCGACGCTCCGCTACGCATCGAGGCAGCGGCAGCGACCTGAACAACTGGCCTGCCCGACCAATCCAACAGGGGATTCATCTGATGCTTACCACGCGGAAGCACTTGCTCGCCTCGACGGCGCTGTTCGGCGCCGTGCTGACCACGCCGGCCATGGCACAGACCGACCAGGCGCCGACCGCGCCGGTCACGCAGAACACGCCGGACGACACGACCTCGACCGCGTCGGGCGGCGACCTGGTGGTCACCGGCAGCCGCATCGCCCGTCCCGAGATCGAATCGGCGAGCCCGGTGACGACCGTGGGCGTGCAGGAGTTCAAATACGCCGGCACGACGCGTACCGAGGATCTCCTCAACGCCCTGCCGCAGGTCTTCGCCGGCCAGGGGGGCAACGTGTCGAACGGCGCCACCGGCACTGCGACCGTCGACCTGCGCGGCCTGGGCGCCACGCGCACGCTCGTACTGGTCAACGGCCGTCGCATCGTCCCCGGCGATCCGCGCGATCCGGTGGCCGACATCAACATCATCCCGGCGACTCTGCTGAAGCGCGTGGACGTGCTGACGGGTGGCGCCTCGTCGGTCTACGGTGCGGATGCCGTGTCAGGCGTCGTGAACTTCGTGATGGACACCGACTTCGAAGGCTTTCGCCTCGACGGTCAGTACAGCTTCTTCGACCACGTCAATCGCGCGAACGGCAACGTTCGCAACGCGCTGAACGCGCGCAACTTCGGCTATCCTGATGGCCATGTCGCCGACGGCGGTACGGTGGATGTCTCCGCCAGCTTCGGCGTGGGCCTGGACGACGGCCGCGGCCACATTACCGCCTACGCCGGCTACCGCAAGATTGATGCGGTGACGCAGGATCGACGCGACTATTCGGCATGCTCGCTGAGCGCGAACACGCCCGCCAACGTGACCGCGCTTGGCCGCGCGTACAATTGCGGCGGCTCGGGCACCTCCGCCCCCGGCTCGTTCTACATCGGATCGACGGCGTCTTACTACAACGTGCAGGGTAATCAGTTCGTCCCCGGACAAGTTCTCTTCAACTTCGCGCCGACGAACTACTTCCAGCGTCCGGACGAGCGCTATACGGCCGGCCTCTTCGCCAACTACGAGGTTTCGGAGCAGTTCAAGCCGTACCTTGAATTCATGTTTATGGACGACCGAACGGTCGCGCAGATCGCACCGTCGGGTCTCTTCTTTAACACTTCCTCGCTGAACTGCGACAATCCGCTTCTGTCGGCTCAGCAGCGCTCCATCGTCTGTCAGGCGGGCAACACCTTCGTCGATCCGCAAGGTGTGACCCGCGGGACGGTCTACATCGGTCGGCGGAACGTCGAGGGGGGCGGGCGCCAGGACGACCTGCAGCACACCACCTATCGCTTCGTCGCCGGCACGAAGGGCGACGTCACGCCGGGCGTCACCTACGACGCCTTCTATCAGTACGGCCGCGTGAACTTCGCGCAGACCTATCGCAACGACTTCTCGGTCTTGCGTTCGGGTCGTGCCATCGACGTCGTAACCGACCCGACGAGCGGCAACCCGGTGTGCCGCTCTGTGTTGGACGGTACGGATCCGGCTTGCGTTCCCTACAATATCTTTACCACCGGCGGCGTCAGCGCTGCGGCACTGAACTACCTGCAGCTGCCGCTGTTCTCGCGTGGCCAGACGACGGAGCAGGTCGCCAACGCCTCGTTCACCTTCAACGGAACGGAGTTCGGTGCGGTTAGCCCGTTCGCGACCGAAGGTTTCGGCCTGAACATCGGCGCGGAATACCGTAACGAGCGCCTGAACTTCGAGGTGGACTCGAACTTCCTGTCGGGCGACGGTGCCGGTCAAGGCGGCCCGACCACGCCGGTGTCGGGCGGCTTCGACGTGAAGGAGGCCTTCGTGGAAGCGGTGCTGCCGCTGATCCAGGATCGCAGCTTCTTCGAGAACCTCTCGCTCGAAGGCGGCTATCGCCGGTCGCAGTATCGCACCAACGGCGCGGGCGTGCAGAACGAGTTCGGCACCGACACGTGGAAGCTGGGTGGATCCTACGCGCCTATCCGCGACATCAAGGCCCGTGTGACGTACAGCCGCTCGGTCCGCTCGCCCAACGCGGTTGAGCTGTTCTCGGCGACCAGCATCGGCCTGAGTGGCACGAACGACCCCTGCGCGGGTACGTCGACCAACGCTGCCAATCCCACGGCGGGGACGGTCAACGGCAACACCTTCGCGCAGTGTGCGCTCACCGGTGTGACGGCTGCGCAGTTCGGCCGCATCTCGCCCAACCCAGCCGCCCAGTACAACGGCCTGCTCGGCGGCAATCCGAATTTGACGCCGGAAGTCGGCAATTCGTTCACCGCCGGCCTCGTCGTCACGCCGAGCTTCCTCCCGCGCTTCCAGTTGACCGTCGACTATTTCAACATCCGTATCACCAATGCGATTGGCACGATCGGCGTTGATACCATCCTCAACCAGTGCATCGCCACGGGCGACACCGGCTTCTGCTCGCTCATCAATCGCGGCGCCTCCGGTCGTCTCGATCGTGAGGACGGCTTCGTCGTCAACACGCTGGCGAACACCGGCGGTCAGTCCACCAAGGGCATCGACGTCAACGCCTCCTACACTCAGGAGATCGGCAGCGCGGGTACGCTGGGTGCCAGCTTGGTCGGCACGTGGCTCGACACCTACATCGTCGACCCGGTGGGTGCCATCAAGTACGACTGCGTGGGCTATTTCGGTGCGCAGTGCGGCACCCCCACACCGGAGTGGCGCCATCGCGCCCGTTTGACGTACACGGCGCCGAGCGGCGTGACAGTATCGGCTTTGTGGCGCTACTTCGCGGCGGTTCGCAACGACGACGCAAGCCGCGACAAGGACCTGAACGGCGTCCCCAATGCCAATGGGGACACCTCCACGCCGAACCCGAATGCCATCGGCAACCGCGCTGGCAACTTCAAATTCGGTGCGCAGAGCTACTTCGACCTGGCACTCACCGTGCCGCTGGAGGACACGTTCACGTTCCGCATCGGCGCCAACAACGTGCTGGACCGTCAGCCGCCGCTCAACGGCAACTCGCTGGGCAACGGCAACACCTATTCTCAGGTGTATGATGCGCTCGGCCGCTACATCTACGCGGGCGTGACGCTCGATTTCTGATCGTCGCAACAGCGATGACCTTTCAACGGCGGGCTTCGGCCCGCCGTTTTCTTTTGCGCGTCCGCATGCCACGTTGTGCAGGAGGGGGTTCGGTTCATGTCATGGCGCAATCACGAGGATCAGGCGGATCGTGCGGCGGCGCGCGGGGATGTCGCAACCGCCGCGACGATGCTGGAGCGGGCGATCGAACTGGCGCCGCCCACCGTCGATCGCTGGCTAAAGCTCGCCGCGCTGCGCCGCGCGGCGGGGCGGCCGAAGCTGGCGCTTGCCGCGATCGACGGCGCACTCGCGATAGACCCGCTGCATTTCATGGCGCTGATGAGCCGCGCCCACGTGCTCGAAAGCGACGGCGACGCGAACGAGGCCGCGCGCACCTTCATGCGCGCGCTCGCGCAACTGCGCGACGAGGAGGCGTTGCCCGCACGACTGACCGCACTGGTCGCGCACGCCCGCGAGATGGGAGCTCGCTACGTCGCGGCCGAGACGGCGAAGCGCGACGCCATCGTGACGGCGCTGTGCGAGCTTTCAGCACCGGAGCGACGCCGCCTGGATCGCTTCAACAGCAACGTCCTGCGCACGACGCGCGTCTTCCATAGCGAGCCGACGCACTATCACTTCCCAGGTCTGATCGAACGCGAGTTCCACGAGCGCGACGCCTTCCCCTGGCTGTCGGTGCTGGAAGACGCGACCGACGCGATCCGCGAGGAATTCCTCGCGCTTCAAGCGCTCACCGACGCGCGGGCGGAACCATACATCCAGTACGACGCCAGCCTTCCGACACGCCAGTGGACCACGCTCAACCACTCGCGCGACTGGACCGCCTTCCACCTCGTCCGCAACGGCCTGGTGGTGGCGGAGAACGCCGGCCGGTGCCCGCGTACCATGGCCGCGCTATCGGCGGTCGATCAGCCGTCGATCACCGGCCGCGGCCCCAACGCCATGTTCTCCGTGCTGAAGCCGCGCACGCGCATTCCGCCGCACACCGGGGTCGCCAACACGCGCCTGGTCTGCCACCTGCCGCTCATCGTCCCGCCGGCCTGCCGCTTTCGCGTCGGCGCGGAGACGCGCGGGTGGGAAGTCGGACGCGCCTTCGTCTTCGACGACACGATCGAGCATGAAGCGGCCAACGACAGCGACGAGACGCGCGTCGTCTTCATCGTCGATTGCTGGCATCCCGGCCTGTCACCAGCGGAGCGGCACGCGATCGGCGCGCTGATGGAGGCGGAGGAAGCGACCGGCGGGGCTCCGCTTTGAGCGTGAGCGTCGATGGCTGGCTGCGGACCGATCGTGCCGCCACGCTGCCCCCGCTCGACGCGCAGGCGCTCGCCCATGCGGCGCTGGCGGAGCGCCGCGAACCGGAAGTCATCGCCGCCATCAACGCGAGTGCGCGGCGCCACGACGATCCGGTCGTCTGGCACCTCCTCGGCCTCCTTCATCGCACGCAGGGCGATCTCGCCCCGGCACTCGCCGCCTTCGACGCCGCCTTCCGGCTCACCCCGGCGCAGCCGCTGCTTCTCCATGCGCGTGCGCGCGCGACACTGGAAGCGGGGCTCGATGCGCGCGATCGATATGACGCTGCGCGGACAGTGGCGCAGAATGACGGCGACGTCATCCTCGGGCAGGCCGCTGCGTTGGCGGAGGCAGGCGACGATAGGGCCGCAGACGATCTGCTGGTCGCCATGCTGCGCGCGCATCCCGGCTGGCTGCCCGGTCATCAGGGACTGATGCGGATGCGATACGCCGCGGGTGCGGCGTGGCAGGAGGAGATCGACCGGGCGATCACCGGTGCGCCGCTAGATTGGAGGTTGCACGACCTGAAGCTGTCCGCGTGGCTGCGGATCGGTCAGGCGGAGGCGGCGCTGTCGGCGCTGGCGGCCGCTCCCGACGTGGCGGAACTCGCCGCGATCCGCGCCGCGATCACCAGCGAGTTTGGCCCGGCGGCCGCAGCGGAGCGGCAGATGGCGACCCTGTCTCCGCGAACGGATCCGCTGCACCGTCTGCACGTGCTGCGACACCATCTGCGCCGCGGGCGGCCGGAGGAGGTGGTGGCGCTGTCGCACCCTGCGCCGACTGCCGACGACCTGCCTTATCTCTCGCTCGCGTATCGCCTGCTCGATGATCCGCGTGCGGCAGCGCTGGACGATCCGGCCGCCATCAGCGTCGTCGACCTGCCGCTGACGCCCACGTTCCTGACCGGCGTCGCCACCCTGCTGCGACGCCTGCACCGCGCCCGCAGACAGCCGCTCGACCAGTCGGTGCGTGCGGGAACACAGACCGGCGACATGCTGCTCTGGCGTGTCGATCCCGAGATTGCGGAGCTGCGCGGTCACGTCCGGCGCGCGGTCGACCGTTACGCCGCGCAGGCACGTGCCCGCGCCGCTCCCCTGCCCGTCCCGCGGCATCCGCGCGTGGTCGGATCATGGTCGGTCAGGCTGCTGCGCGACGGGCATCACGATGCGCACGTCCATCCGGAAGGATGGCTGAGCTCGGCGCTCTACATCGCGCTGCCGCCGAGTGACGGCGAGCAGGGCTGGCTGACACTGGGCGAGCCGCAGCGCGCGCTCGCGACCGGCCTCGCGCCCCTGCGAACGATCGAGCCACGCGTCGGACGGCTCGTCCTCTTCCCGTCCCATACCTGGCACGCGACCCGTCCCTTCACGCAAGGGGAGCGGCTGACTGTCGCCTTCGATGTGGCGTGACGACCGGAATCATGTCACGATCCGGCCGCTTTTCACTGAAGGGATCTTCCATGCGTCGCCTGCCGATCCTCCTGCTCGCCCTCCTCGCCGTCGCGCCCGCGGAGGCGCGCAAACCGCGCGACGTGGACTCGAAGGATCCGAACAAGATGATCTGCCGCACGGAAGAGGTGATCGGCAGTCGGCTGGCCAGCAAGCGGACGTGCATGACCGCGCAGCAGTGGGAGGACATGCGGCGCGAGCAGCGGACCACCGTCGACCGGATCCAGGCGTTCAAGCCGCAGCAGGGCAGCTGAGCGCCGCCGTCAATCGGCCGGATAGCCCATCCGCTCCGCCCAGGGCAGCAGCAGCGGCAGCACCGGCGCCATCTGTTCGCGATAGCGCAACCAGCGTCCGCGCGCGCGCTGATAGATTGGTTGCGCCACCTGCGCGTAGCTGGGTGAGGCGATGAACCCGCGATCGGCCGCGTGGCGGCGATTGTCGATCAGCGCTTCCGACCAGTCCAGCCCGGCGAAGTGCGCCACCGCGCGCAACTCTCGCGCGGGATCGGCGATCAGCCGCTCGTAGCGCGTGGCCATGACGTTGAGTGCCAGCACCTCGGTACACCGCGTCCAATAGCGCAGCACGGTGTCGTACAGCCGGGCGGTCGCGTCGAAATCGAAGAAGTTTGCCACCTTCGCGTCCATCTGCGGGCTGGTGATGAAACAGCTGAGCACGACGTCGCAGGGATGGCGTTCGGCGAACAGGAAGCGCGCATCGGGAAAGATGCGGTGCAGGATCGGCGTGCTGCCCAGCGCCAGCGGCTGCTTGTCCACGATCAGGCGGCTGCCCGCATCGGGCACGATCCGGTCGACCTCGGCGAAGTAGACTTCGCGCAGCCGCTCGATCTCCGAGAGCGGCAATTGCCCGAGATGGTCGAGCGCACCGAGCGCGGCGGCGACCCGGTCGACCGATGCCTCCTCCTCCAGCACCACGGCATCCTCGTGACCGCCCAGCATCGTATCGATCAGCGTCGTGCCGGACCGGGGGAAGCCGAAGAGGAAGAGCGGGGCAGGCCGAGCCGATGGAGGCGGCGGCGCCTCCCAATCGGCGTACCAGGCCGGCGAGACCAGCCTGCCCAGCCGCTCGAAGCTCGCGCGATACTCCTCCGCATCCCGCTCCGACCCGGCATTCAGCTCGGCAAGGCGGGCATTGGCGCGGGAAAATGCGGCAAAAGCCGCAGCAGTGTCGCCCATCCGGTCCAGCGTGTCGCCGATCACCTGCTCGCGGCCGACCACGTCGCCGTCGTCCGGCACGAGCCGCGCCGCAGCCAGCGCCTCCGCGAGGCGACCTTCGCTCCGCAGTGTCCGCGCGCGCGCCAGCGCCAGCGCCGCCTCGCCGGCCCCGGCGGCCCGAGCCTCAACGATCACGCGGTGAAGATCGTCGGCGCGGTTCAATCGCTCGAGTACGGTCGCCAGACCACCCCACCCACGGTCGCTCGCTTGGTCGAGTGTCAGCGCGGCGCGATAGTCAGCCTCCGCGCGATCGAGCATTTTGGCGGAAGCGGCGATGTCGCCGACGTCGCACAGGGCATCCGCCTGATCGCGCAGGAGGTCGCGCGCCGCCTCGAGATGCAGCGCCACCGACGCGAAGTCGCGGAGGCTCGCGCCGGCGCGCGCGGCCTCGACCCTGGCTTCTCCACTTGCCGGATCGAGCGCGATGGCGCGTAGTGCCGCATCGAGCGCGGCCTCGGGATCGTTACGCAGTGAACGCGCGCGCGCCAGTTGGATGACGTTCGCCGCGTTGTTCGGCCGCAGCCGCAGCGCTCGTTCGAGCGCGTCTTCGGCTCCGTGGGCGTCCTGCTGCGCCAGCCGAGCCACGCCCAGCCCGGCCCAGCTTTCGAAGTCGCCGGGATCGGACGCGACCAGGCGTTCGAACAGCGGAAGGGCCTGCTCGATGCGCTTCAGCCGGGACAGCGCGAGCGCGCGGATGCGGGTCGCCTCGCGCTCCACCGCGAGGCCGCCGTCGATCAACGACGCCGCGGTCGTCTCCGCCTCGTCGAACCGCCCGGCGGAAAGCAGCGCGCGCGCCAGTTCGAGCGCGGGCACCGGTTGATCCGGCGCCAGCCCCGCGGCAACGCGAAGATGAGCGATGCCAGCGTCCAGATCGCCGGCGCGGCAGCACAGCACGCCGACGAACATGGTCAGCCCGGCGTCTGCCTGCCCGGCCGCCATCGCCTGCTCGCCGCGAGCGATCGCGGCTGCGAGATCGCCCGACCGCGCCAGCGCCAGCACTGCCTGCGCCTCGCTCATTCCCGCTCCTCCTCGATCAATGCGCCCAATACCGGTTCGATGCGCCGGGCGTAGTGGCGCCACCGGCCCGACGATTCGCGATAGAGCGGCCGACGCACCTGCGCCACGCTCGCCGTGCGAACCGCGTGGGTGGCGGGCGGCAGCGCCAGCAGGTCCATCGCCGGCAGGTCGCATGCCGCGGACAGCGCCGCCAAAACCGGCTTCGGCGTCTCCACCAGCCGGTCGTAATCGACCGTGTGGACCGGCATCCCGATGGCGCGCCAGTGCCGCATCAGCCGGCGCTGCTGGCGCCAGTAATGGGCGGTGTCGCCCAGATCCGTCGCGTAAGGAACGCCTGCGCCTGCGTGCAGGAAGTAGACGGACAGGCAGACGTCCGCCGGGTGCCGCACCGTGTTGACGATCGTGGCACCGGGAAACAGCCGCTGCGCCAGCCCTAGGTGCAGGACGTTGTCTGGCCGCTTGTCGATCAGCCGCCGCCCTGCCGCCCGGCGCGGCGCCACCGCAGCGCCATAGCTGGCGCGTGCGCGTGCGATCAGGTCATCGTTCGCAGCGGCGACCCTAGCGGGATCGTTCGCGAACAAGGCTGAGGCGAGACGGGGCAGCGCGTCGATCTCGCCGCCGGCCACGACCGCAGGGTGTCGCGCCAGCAGGTGCTCCACCAGCGTCGAGCCGGAACGGAACATGCCGCAGACGAAGACCGGCGCAACGCCGCTGGCCGGCTCGCCGTCGAACCGATCGAACGCGGCGATCGACCGCTCGACATAGGCCTCGAGGGCCGCTCTGTCATAGCGGACGCCCTGTTGGCGTGCGAACGCGCGCGATTGCCCGTTGGCCTCGACATAGGCGTCGAACGCGCCGTCATAGTCGCCCACCTTGTCCAGCGCGCCGCCCAGCGCGAAGCCGACGTCCGCCCGCGCCTGCACGTCGCCCGTCTGCGAGAGAAACCGGCGGGCGTCGTCGATCAGGCCCGCCGGGGCTCCAGCCACGCCCAGCAGCCGCGCGAGCGCCAGGCCATCGCGCGGATCGATCGCGCGGGCGCGGGCATACGCCTTACGCGCGGCATCCACGTCGCCCAGCTCCTCGGCGAGATTGCCGAGGTTGAGCCAGGCCGCGAGATAGCCGGGGGCCTGCGCGGTCGCCCGTTCCAGCAAGCGGCGCGCATCGGCGGGACGGGCGAGGTCTTCCGACAGGATCACCGCCTGCTGCACGAGCACCTCGTGCGGGTCTCGCACCCGCTGCGCCAACGCTTGGTCATAGGCGGCCATGGCATCGTCGAAGCGTCCGCAGCGGCGATAGAGGATACCGAGGTTGAACCAGCTGTCGGGCAGGTCCGGGTGGCTGTGCAGCAGGCGTTCGTAAGCCGGGATCGCCGCCGCCGTGTCGCCATGTCGGAACAGCGCGGCAGCCCGCGCCAGCATCTCGCCGCGCGTCATTTCCCCATCGCCCCCGCCACGAGCAGCGGGTCGATCCGCGCGCGGCCCAGCATCATGCCCCAGTGGAGGTGCGGACCCGTGGCGCGGCCGGTCGCGCCGACGGCGCCGATCGGCTCGCCTTGCTGCACGCGGCTGCCTTCCGCCACGTCGATGCGCGACAGGTGGAGGAAGGCGCTGTTGAGGCCGTGGCCGTGGTCGAGGATCAGCAGGCGCCCTTCCAGCGTGAACGGCGACGCCGCGGCGAGGACAACGACGCCATCGGCGGGCGCCACCACGGCCGCACCGGTGGGCAGGGCGACGTCGACGCCGCCGTGGTAGCTGCCGGGTTCCCCGCGATAGATGCGCTGGCTGCCGAACAGGCCGGAGATCCGCCCCGTGGCCGGCCACACGAAACGCTGGCGCCAGCCCGCCGCGTCGCTTGCCCGCGCCCGCGCGGCGGCGATGCGGGCGAGTTCGGCGGGGCGGCGCGCGACGAAGTCCGCGTCGGGCACCGGCACCTTCGCCAGCCGGTCGAGCCGCTCGATCCGCCAGGCGCGCGGTGCGACGGCGAGCGGCAGCGTCACCGTCCGACCGTCGGCCAGCGTGGCGGAAAGGATCGCCTGCGGCGCGGCGTCGCGATCGAACGCGACGGCGAAGCGCCCGTCAGGCGCGACCGGCACCGCCTCTCCGTCCAGCATGACGCGCGCGCTTCCTTCCGGTGCAGTGCCGAGCAGCAGCGCCCCCTGCTGCGGCATCCCTTCCAGCGCGAAGCGCCCCGGAGCGGCCAGCTCGGGCGGCGGCGGCAGCGGGGCGGGCACGGCGACCCGCGGCGGCAGCTGGACCGGCGCGGCGGCGACGCATCCCGCGGCGAGCGCGGGCAGGAGAGCGGCGGCGGCGCGCCCGCTCACCGCGGCGCCATCTCCCCGGCGGCCACGGCGGAGCTGGCGAAGGCGCGCTGCGTGCGCACGTCCCAATAGCGCAGGTCCTCCAACCCGATCCGCGCCCCCGTCACCGCGCACAGAACGTGGTCGCCGGCGGTCAGCACGCGGAAGCCGTTGGCCATGTAGTGCAGCTTGGCGGGGCGATCGGATTGCGACATCAGCATGAAGGAGGCACTCGTGGGTTCAGGTCACAGCAGCCGCGGCTGGTCGGCGGGCTTGGTTCGAGAATAGGGGCGCGGCGCCGGTTTCTCAACGTGGGTGCCGCCGCCAGCCACACCGACGACCGCGTCGACCGCGCCGTCCCTGAAGCGCAGCCGCACCGCCCCCGCCTCGCGCGCCGCCTGTGCCGAGGTGATCGTGCCGCCCGCCTGCGCCTCGACGCGGACGTAGCCGCGATCGAGCAGGCGGTCGGGATTCAGCGTCTCGACCAGCCGGCCGATGTCGCCGAGCCGCCGCCGCGCGGCTTCCAGCCGGCGGTCGAGCGTCGCCGGACGGATCGCGCCCGCCACCTGCCCCAGCTCCCCGCGCGCCCGCGACACGCGGCGTTCCAGCGCGCGGTCGAGGCGCAGCGCCAGCTCGTCGGTGCGCTGGCGCTGGGGGCCGAGCAGCCGGTCGCGCGTCGGCAGCACGCGGGCGAGCGCGGCCACCCGCTCTCGCCCGCGCTCGACGTGGCGGTGGGCGCAGCGGGCGGTGCGCGCCGCCATCGTGTCGAGCGACAGGCGCAGCTCGGCCAGCACCGGCACCGCGATCTCCGCCGCGGCGGTGGGCGTCGGGGCGCGCAGGTCGGCCGCGTGGTCGCACAGCGTGGTGTCGGTCTCGTGCCCCACGGCGGAGATGACCGGGATCGGCGAGGCCGCCACGGCGCGCACCACCGGCTCCTCGTTGAACGCCCACAGGTCCTCGATCGAGCCGCCGCCGCGCGCGACGATCAGCAGGTCGGGTCGCGGCACCGGACCGTCCGGCGCGAGCGCACCGAACCCGCGCACCGCGGCGGCCACCTCCTCCGCCGCGCCCTGCCCCTGCACCTTCACCGGCCAGACGACGACGTGGGTCGGGCAGCGATCCTCCAGCCGGTGCAGGATGTCGCGGATGACCGCACCGGTGGGCGAGGTGACGACGCCGATCACGCGCGGCAGGAACGGCAGCGGGCGCCGGCGGTCGAACAGCCCCTCCGCGGCGAGCTTCGCCTTCAGCTTCTCCAGCAGCGCCATCAGCTGGCCCGCGCCGGCCAGCTCCATCCGCTCGATCACGATCTGGTATTTCGACCGGCCGGGATAGGTGGTCAGCCGCCCGGTCGCGACCACCTCGATCCCGTCCTCGGGCCGGAAGGCGAGGCCGGCGGCGCTGCCCTTCCACATCACGCCGTCGATGACCGCGCTGTCGTCCTTCAGGCAGAGATAGGCGTGGCCCGAGGCGGCGCGCTTGTAGCCGGAAATCTCGCCGCGCAGGCGGACGTGGCCGAACTCCCCCTCCACCATCCGCTTCAGCTTGCCGGACAGCTCGCCCACGGAAAGGGCCATCGCATTGTCGCCGGGCGTCGCCTCGGCTACCAGCCGGCCCGTCGGCGTATCGGAAAAGGGGTCGGGCATGAACATCCTGCTGGTCGGGTCGGGCGGTCGCGAGCACGCGCTGGCGTGGCGGCTCGCGCAATCGCCGACCACCGATACGCTCTTCGCCGCGCCGGGCAACCCCGGCATCGCGCAGCACGCGCGCATCGCCGAGCTGGACGTGGACGATCATCGAGCGGTGATCGACTTCGTGCGCCGCCACCAGATCGGTCTGGTCGTGATCGGGCCGGAGGCGCCGCTGGTGAAGGGGCTGGCCGACAATATCCGCGCCATCGGCGTGCCGGTGTTCGGCCCGGGGCGCGAGGCGGCGCGGCTGGAGGGATCGAAGGGCTTCACCAAGGACCTGTGCGCGCGCGTCGGCATCCCCACCGCGCGCTATTTCCGCACGACCACGCGCGACGGCGCGCTCGCCTGCCTCGACGACTTCGGTGAGGCCTGCGTCATCAAGGCCGACGGCCTCGCCGCCGGCAAGGGCGTCGTGGTCGCCGCCACCCGCGCTGAGGCGGAGGCGGCGATCCGCGACCTCTATGCGCAGGGGCCGGTGGAGGCGGTGATCGAGGAGCGGCTGGAGGGGCCGGAAGCGTCGCTGTTCGTGCTGTCCGACGGCACCAGCATCGCCAGCTTCGGCAGCGCACAGGACCACAAGCGCGTCGGCGAGGGCGACACCGGGCCGAACACCGGGGGCATGGGCGCCTATTCCCCCGCGCACGAGCTGACGCCCGAGCTGGAGCAGCGCGCGCTGGGCGAGATCGTGCGCCCGACGATCGACGCGCTGGCGGCGGCGGGCACGCCCTATGTCGGCGTGCTCTACGCCGGGCTGATGCTGACGGCGGACGGCCCCAAGCTGATCGAGTACAACGTCCGCTTCGGCGATCCCGAGTGCCAGGTGCTGATGGCGCGCTACGACGGCGATCTCGCCGCGCTGCTGCTGGCGGTGGCGGCAGGGCGGCTGGCGGACGAGCCGGCGCCGGAGTTCCGCGACGAGGCGGCGCTGACCGTGGTGATGGCGGCGCGCGGCTATCCGGGCACGCCGGAGACGGGCGGCGCGATCCACGGCATCGACGCGGCGGAGGCGACGGGCGCGGTCGTGTTCCAGGCGGGCACGGCCGCGCGCGACGGCGCGATCGTCGCCGCCGGCGGCCGCGTGCTGGCCGTGACGGCGACCGGCGCGGACGTGGCCGCGGCGCAGGAGGCGGCCTATCACGCCGTCGACGCGATCGACTTTCCCACCGGCTTCTGCCGCCGCGACATCGGCTGGCGCGCGACCCGATGACGCCGACGTCGATACGGCACCGCCATCGGACTCGCGCGTTGCAGCGGCGTGAAAAGGACACATGATGAATAGCGCTAGCTGGTCGATGGAGCCGTTCTCCCAGGACGGCCTGCTCGTCGCGATCGCTCTCGGGCTCGCCGCGATCCTGGCGGTGCTGACGGTGATCGGCATGATCGTGGGCGCCCGCAACAAGCGGCAGCGCGTGGAGGCGGAAAAGGAGGAGCAGGCGCGGATCGAGGCGCTGGAGGCGGACGGGGTCGAAGCCACCACCGGAACCGACACCGCGCCGGCCCCGGCACCGGTGGCGCCCGCCCCTGTCGAATCCGTCGAGCCGGTCCCGCCCACCCCGGTGCGCGATCCGGAGCCGCTGGCGGACGAACCGATCGCCGCCGCCGCGCCGCTCGACGCCTCGCCAGCGGCGGAAGCCGCACCAGCGGCGACCGACGGCGCGCCGGCGGCGGAGCCGGTCACGCGGCTGAAGGGACTGGGCCCGAAGATCGCGACGCGCCTGTCCGAGGAAGGCATCGTCACCGTCGACCAGCTCGCCGCGCTGTCCGACGCGGAGGCGGCGGCACTGGACGCACGGCTGGCGCCGTTCCAGGGCCGGATGGAGCGCGACCGCTGGCGCGAGCAGGCGCGGCTGCTGGCGGCGGGCGAGCGCGACGCGTTCGAGCGCGAGTTCGGGAAGCTGGGATGAGCGTCGCGTTCCGGCGGGAAAGCGACGAGGAGCATCTCGAACCCGTCTTCGAGCTGCCGATCCCGCCCGGGCCCAACCTGGTCACCGGGCGCGGGCTGGCGCTGATCGCGGCGAAGGTGGACGCGCTGGAGGCGCAAGTGGCGGCCGCGGCGGACGCGGAGGCGGCCAAGCCGCTGCGGCGCGAGCTGCGCTACTGGCACACGCGTCGTGCCACCGCGATCGAGACGGCGCCGCGCGGCGACGGCGTGGTCGGCTTCGGCAGCCGCGTCACCCTCGTGCTGGCGGGCAAGGAGCGGACCGTGACGCTGGTCGGCGACGACGAGGCGGAGCCGGCGGCAGGCCTCCTCGCCTTCTCCGCCCCGCTCGCGCGCGCGATGATGGGCGCTGAGGCGGGGGAGACACTGCCCTTCAACGGGCGCGAGGACGCGATCGAGATCGTCGCCGTCGGCTAGGCTAGATCATCGCCAGCACCGCGCTGCCCGCGGCGAAGATCAGGATCACCACCGCCGAATCGACGCCCATCTTCCAGATGGTGCGGTCGCGATGTTCCAGCAGGCCCACCATGAACACGCCGATCAGCGTCGCGCCGAGGAGGGCCGACACGGTCTCGAACGAACCCAGCGTCTCCATCAGCGGCGGCCCGCGGAACACCGCGTCGCCCAGCGGCAGCAGCGCCAGGTTGACGAAATTGGTGCCCAGTACCTGGCCGAACGCCATTTCCGGGCGGCCGAGCTTCAGCGCGGCGACGATCGTCACCAGCTCGGGCAGCGAGGTGGCCGCGCCGATCAGCGCGAAGCCGACGATGGCGCTGGTCAGTCCCGCCTGCGTCGCGATGGCGTCGCCGGTCTGCGACAGCGCGTAGCCCGCGGCGAAGATCAGCGCGCCGTCCAGCGCGACGCGCCACCACAGGCCGGCGAGCGTCAGGTCGGGTTCCACCTGCCCTTCCGCCTCCTCCGCGTCGGGCCGGCCGTCCCCGTCCTCGTCCACGCTCCACGGCGAGCGGCGGTCGTGGCCCGCGGCAAGCCAGAACGAGAAGATCGCCGCCGCCCCCACCGCCAGGCTCCCGACGCCGACGCCGATGCCCGGAATCATGACGTCGCCGACGGTAATGATGGCGGCGATCAGGATCAGCACGATCATGCACAGCGCGGCCATCATCATCGTCGACGGCCGCGCCACGATCGACGTCACCGCCGCGCGCCCGACGAAGCCGTCCACCACCGCCAGAAGCAGCACGTTGATCGCGGCCGAGCCGAGCAGGTTGTTCACCGCCAGCGCCGGATTGCCGATCGACGAGGCCGTCACCGTGTTCGCCACCTCCGGCAGCGAGGTGATGCCGCCCAGCAGCAGCATGCCGACGAACACCTGCTCCATCCCCGTCTTCGCCGCGATCGCGTCGAGATGGCGGGTCAGCCGGCCGCCGCTGATCCACACAACCGCCGCCGCGGCGAGGAAGATGAGCGCATTGGCCCAGACGGGATAGCCGGCGGCATCGGACAGGGGCATCGGCCGGGCAACGGGCCGCACCGGACGATGTTCCTATTGTGATGCGGATCAATCACTTAGCGCGATGAGCGACACCTGCCGGCCGTAATCCGCCTCGCCCCGGTGGGTCGCACGGCGAAAGCTGTAGAAGCGGTGGTCGTCCGCGTAGGTGTCGAGCCCGAGCGTCTCCACCTTCCCCACGCCCGCCGCGGCGAGGCGGTGGGCGACATAGCCTTCCAGGTCGAACCGCGCGTGGCCGGCGCGGCCGGCATCGGCGAAGAAGCGCTCGTTCTCCGCGTCCGCCTCCTCGAACCGGCGGCGAAATGCATCGTCCACCTCGTAGCTGGCGCGCGCGATGCATGGGCCCACCGCGGCGACGATGCGCCCGCGCTCGGCGCCCAGCGCTTCCATCGCCGCGACGGTCGCGTCGGTGACGCCGCCGATCGCGCCTTTCCACCCCGCGTGCGCCGCGCCGACCACGCCGGCGGCGGCGTCGGCGAGCAGCACCGGCGCGCAGTCGGCGGTCAGAATGCCGAGGACGATCCCGGGCCGGTCGGTCGCCATCGCGTCGGCATGGGGACGGGCCGCGTCGTCCAGCGGCGCGGCCACGGTTACGCACTCGGCGGAATGGACCTGGTAGAGCGTCGCGAGCGCACGCCCCGGCGCCACCGCCGCCACCGCGCGGCGGCGATTCTCCGCCAGTTCGTCGGAGATGTCCGCCTGCCCGCGGCGGCCGAGGTCCAGCCCAGCCGTCACCCCGGTGGAGACGCCGCCGCGCCGGCCCAGGAAGCCGTGCGGCACCCCGGCGAGCAGCCGGGCGCGGTTCACCTCCACGCCGCCGGCGTCCGTCATAGTGCCAGTCTCATGACGATGTCCTCGTCCTCGTGCGTGCCGACCATGAAGGTGTAGGGGCCGACCTCCTCGAACCCGTAGCGCGCGTAGAAGCGCCGGGCGCGGTGGTTGTCGATGAAGACGGAGAGGTAGAGCGCCGCGGCGCCGCGCGCTCGGGCCGTGGCGATCGTCCAGTCCATCAGCGCCTGCGCGACGCCGCCGCCGTGGAAGGCGGAGAGGACGTACAATTGCCGCAGCTCCACCGCGCCGTGCTCCGGCGTGAAGGGCAGCGACGGCGGGCCGAGCTTGGCATAGGCGACGATCGCGCCGTCCGCCTCGACCAGCCGCACCGCATAGGCGGGATCGGAGATCTCCGCCGCCCACGCATCCGCCGTGTGGCGGTCGAGGAACAGCGCCAGGTCCGCGGGAGCGTAGAGATGGCCGAAGGTGTCGGTGAACGTGCGGCGGGCGAGCGCCGCCACCGCCGCGGCGTCCCCGCCGCGCGCGTCGCGATACGCGGGCGTGGTCATGCGAAGCCCACCGGCTCGGGCCAGTCGGCGTGGCGGATCGACAGCACCTTGAACAATTCTCCCATCTCCTCCACCAGTCGCGCGCGGTCGGGCGCCACCCGGTCGCCCAGCGCCGCGGCGCGCGCGTCGATCCCCAGCGCCGTCAGGAACGCGCCCTGCCCCACCGGCCCCGCCACCGCCGCGCCGGACGCGCGCGCCACCAGCGCCAGCGTGGCGAAATCGACGTGCGCGGTCAGATCCTGCTCGCCCGGCGCCTCGAACGGGTTGGCGAAGGCATGCGCGCGGACCGCCTGGAGCGTGTCGCCGACCGCGGGTCCTTCGTAGCCATAGTCGATCGCCAGCACGGCGCCGCCCTGCGCCGTGACGCGCGCGGCGAGGCCGGCCATCACCGCGACGCCGGCGGGCGAAGTCTCGATGATCGATCCCGGCGGCGCGTCGGCGAGGTGCGCGGGGATGATGGTGCGCGGCACCTCCTTCCCCGCCACGGGCAGGAACAGCGTGTCCTGGCAGGCGACCAGCCGCTCGTGCCACGTGGCGCCGCGGCGGACGAGCTGGCGGATCGGCAGCGCGTCGAAGAATTCGTTGGCGACGACGAGGAGCGGCACGTCGGCGGGCAGCGTCTCGGGCGAATCGTGGAAGGTGGCGCCTGGCATCCGCTCGGTCTGGGCGCGGCGCAGCGTCGGGCTTGTCTCGACCAGGTGGACCGGGGGCGTGAGCCCCGCGCGCGCCATCACCCGCAGCGCGTCGGCGCCGAGCGTGCCGCGCCCCGGCCCGAGTTCCACCCAGGCGACCGCCGGGCGCCCGGCGCGAGTCCACAGGTCCGCGGCCCAGGCGCCGATCAGCTCGCCGAACATCTGCGAGATCTCGGGCGCGGTGGTGAAGTCGCCCGCGGCGCCCAGCGGGTCACGCGTGGCATAGTAATGGGCGTTGGCGGCGCCCATGAACTGGCTGACCGGGATCGGCCCGCCCAGCGTGATCGCGCGGGCGAGCCGCTCCGCCAGCAGCGGTTCGGCCGGGTCGGTCGCGGGATCGGTCACGTGATGCTCATGCCGGGCCGGGCACCGCACGGCAACCGCGCCCCGCCGACAGGGCACCGCCGCTCAAGACGCGGGTCGAACGGCGACACCGCTGAGCGCGCCCGATGTGGCGCGTAGCCCGCCGAGCGCTCCCTTGCGGATCGACATTGTACTGCCCTGCTGGGGCGCCACTTCCGACGGCTGGCTGTTCTGCCAAACCGACCCGTCCGCCAGCGTCACGCGCCAGTAGCCGTTGCGCAGGATGTCGACAGCCCGCACTGTCGAATCCACGGCGGAGAAGGCGGGGCGCGCCGGCCTGGCGGCGCGCGGCTCCAGCGCCCTTACCGCGGATTGCCGCATCCGCCGGACCTGCGCTGCCCGCTCGTCGAAGCAGGCGAGGCGCGCGCCGGCGTCCGCCTCTGCGTCGCACGCCAGCAAGCGGTCGAGCGCCGCGCCCCCGTCCTGCGCCAAGGCGGGGGATGCAGCGCCGGCCAGCCCGAGGCCCAGCGCGACACTCAGCGCGACGCCCGACAGGCGGATGCGGTTCGTCATCGGTTCTTCTCCTTGGCTGTGCCGGTGTGTAGCCGCGGCTACGCGACGCTCTGCGTCCCGGCGATCGGCTCGACGCGGCGGCGGCGCGCCTTAGCGGTCGCGATCAGGAAGGCGCCCCCGGCGATCATCGGCACGCACAGCCACTGGCCCATGTGGAGGCCCGTCGCCGCGGCGAACTCGCGCAATTGCTGGTCGGGCTCGCGGAAGAATTCCACGGTGAAGCGCGCGACGCCGTAGCCGGCGAGGAAGATGCCGACCAGCATCCCCGGATTGTAGCGCGCGCGCGTGCGCCAGAAGAAGAAGGCGAGCAGCGCGAACAGCGCGATGCCCTCCAGCCCGGCCTCGTACAATTGGCTCGGGTGGCGCGCGGGCTCGGCCATGCCGACGGGCACGGTGCGGTCGAAGACGATCGCCCAGGGCACGTCGCTCGGCTTCCCCCACAATTCCCCGTTCACGAAATTGGCGAGGCGGCCGAAGAACAGGCCGAAGGGCACCGCGCAGGCGACGTAGTCGTGGATGCGCAGCCAGTCGAGCTTGTGCACCCGCGCGAACCAGATGAGGCCGAGCGAGGTGCCGATCACCCCGCCGTGGAAGCTCATCCCGCCGTCCCACAGCCGGAAGACGGAGAGCGGCTCCAGCAGCATCCGCGGCGCGTAGAACAGGACATAGCCGATCCGCCCGCCCAGGATGATGCCGAGCGTGGCGTAGAAGACCAGATCGTCGGCGTGCCGCCGCGCCATCGGCGCGCCCGGCTGCGCCAGCAGCTTCAGGAGGTACCACCAGCCGACGACGATGCCCGCGATATAGGCCAGGCTGTACCAGCGCAGCGTGAAGGCGCCGATGGAGAAGACGTCGGGATGCAGGCCGAGATCGGCGAAGCGGACATGGCCGGCGGTGGCGACCGGGCCGGCCACGGCGGGGGCGATCCCGGCGGCACTGGCGAACATGGGTAGGATCAAGGCTTTTCCCTCTCGAACCGCGCCTGCATAAGGGGTGCAAGGGACAAACCCAAGCGGAGAGACGGATGCGGACGGAGCTGGACGGGCGGATGGACGCGGTGATGGCCGCCATGACCGGCGAGGGCGGGGCCCTGCCGCTCGGCCGGGTGGAACGGTTCGGACAGCAACTCCCCTGTATCGCCGCTGCGCCGCCGACGCTGGCCGCCTATTTCGCGCATTTCGCCGCCCAGCACGCGGAGGCCGAGTTCCTGATCGCGGGCGAGGAGCGGCTGCGCTACGGCGCGGTCCACGCCGCCGCGGTGAAGGTGGCGCGCGCGCTGGTCGCCGAGCACGGCGTGAAGCGGGGCGACCGGATCGGCATCGCGGCGCGCAACTCGGCGAGCTGGATCGTCCTCTACATGGGCGTGCTGATCGCGGGCGGGGTCGCCACGCTGCTGAACGGGTGGTGGCAGAAGGAGGAGCTGGAAGCCTCGCTGCGCGACGTGGACGTCTCCCTCGTCTTTGCCGATCCGCCGCGCGCGCGCCGGCTGGCCGAGATCGCCGGCGCGACGTGGCGCGTGGTGGAATTCGACGACCTGAAGCCGCTGGACGTCGCGCTGGCGCCGCTGCTGCGCGCGAGCGACGACGTGGCGCTGCCCGAACTGACCGGCGCGGACCATGCCACGATCCTGTTCACCAGCGGCTCGACCGGCCAGTCGAAGGGCGCGCTGTCGACGCACTTCCAGGTGATGCAGGGCGTTTTCAACTATCTCGCCAGCGCGATGATGATGCTGGGCATCGCGACGCAGGATGGCGCGACGAGCGACCTGCAACCGGCGACACTGCTGAACGTGCCCCTGTTCCACGTCACGGCCGAGGTGCCGGTGATGCTGCAGAGCTTCGCCATCGGGCGCAAGCTGGTGCTGATGCCCAAGTGGGACGCGGTGGAGGCGATGCGGCTGATCCAGCAGGAGCGCGTCACCTATTTCGTCGGCGTGCCGCTGATGAGCTTCGAGATGCTGACGCATCCGGACCGCGCCAAATACGACCTGTCGACCGTCACCGACATCGCCGCGGGCGGCGCGCCGCGCCCGGTGGAGCACGTGAAGCGGATCGACGCGGAGATGGAGGGCGCGCCGCTGATCGGCTACGGCCTGACGGAGACGAACGGCGTCGGCACGGGCAACTGGCGCGGCAATTACCTGGCCAAGCCCAATTCCGCCGGGCGCCCGTCGCTGCCGCTGGTCGACCTCGCCATCCTGGACGACGCCGGGCGCGCGCTGGCGCAGGGGGAACGCGGCGAGGTGTCGATCCGGTCGGCGGCGTGTTTCGAGGAATATTGGGGCAATCCGCAGGCGACAGCGGCGTGCTTCACCGACGACGGCTATTTCCGCACCGGGGACATCGGCTACCTCGACGAGGACGGGTACCTCTTCATCGTCGACCGCAAGAAGGACATCATCATCCGCGGCGGCGAGAACATCAGCTGCCAGGAGGTGGAGGCGGCGCTGTACGAGCATCCGGAGGTCGCGGAGGCGTGCGTCTTCGGCCTGCCCGACGAGCGCTACGGCGAAGTGCCGGGTGCGGTCGTCCACCTGCGCTCGGCGGGCGCGGTGGAGGCGGAGGACCTGGTCGCGTTCCTCTCCGCGCACATCGCCGCATTCAAGGTACCGCAGCGCGTCTGGATCTCGACGGACCCGCTGCCGCGACTGGGGACGGAGAAGATCGACAAGGTGTCGTTGCGGCGCGATTTTCGCGCGGTTTGGGCGGCGGAGGCGGGTTGAGTTCACGCAAAGACGGGAAGGCGCGAAGAAGGTTGGTTCACGCGGAGGCGCGGAGACGCGGAGGATGTCGTCGCACCGCGCGCGCTCCCGCGAAGCGGCCTCACCCTCGCATAGTCTGGAGGGAGCCGCCGCCGGCGGCTCGGGACGGAGCAGCGCGCGCAACTCTCCGCGTCTCCGCGCCTCCGCGTGAACAAGCCTTCGTCTTTCTTCGCGTCTTCGCGTCTTCGCGTGAACCTTCCCCTTCCCTCCCCTACGGGCTAACCCCACCACCATGGCGATCACCCGGCGCAATCTGCTGATCTCCGGCGGCGTCGGCGTGGGGCTGGTCGTCGCCTGGGCGGCGTGGCCGCGGGCGTATCGGGCGACCCTGCCCGCCGCGCCGGGGGAAACGGTGTTCGGCCCCTTCCTGAAGATCGCGCGCGACGGGCAGGTGATCGTGGCGGTGCCGCAGGCAGAGACCGGGCAGGGCATCACTACCGCGCTGGCGCAGATCGTGGCGGACGAGCTGGGCGCGGACTGGCGCACGGTGGGCGTCGAGGCGGCGCCGGTCAGCCCGCTCTACGCCAATCCGCTGGCCGCCGACGCGCTGTTCGCCGGGGCGTTCGACCGCGTGCCCGAAGGCGTGCGCGAGGAGCATTGGACACGATCCGCGCTGATGCTGACCGCCGCCTCCACGGGCGTGCGCCGGTTCGAGGCGCCGCTGCGCGAGGCGGGGGCGGCGGCACGCGTGCTGCTGTGCAAGGCCGCCGCCGCGCGATGGGACGCGGACTGGCAGGCCTGCGACACCGCCGACGGCTTCGTCACAATGGGCGGGCGGCGACTGCGCTTCGGCGAGCTGGCGGAGGCGGCGGCGGCGGAGACGCTGCCCGACGAGCTGCCGCTGCGCATCGGCGACGAGGGACGGCTGACCGGCCGGTCGCTGCCGCGCATCGACGTCCCCGCCAAGGTGGACGGCAGCGCCAACTTCACCGCGGACATCCGCCTGCCCGACATGGTCTTCGCCAGCATCCGGCAGGGACCGACGCCCGCGTCGCGGCTGCTGTCGTGCGACAAGCGCGCCGCCGAGCGGGTGCGCGGCATGGTTTCCGTGGTCGAGACCGCACACTGGGTGGCGGCGGTGGCGAACAATTGGTGGGCGGCCAATCGCGGGCTCGCCGCGCTGGCGCCCCGCTTCGCGACCGACGGCCCCCTGCCCGCCGACCCCGACGCAGCGCTGGAGGCGGCGCTGGCGGGTGAGGGCTGGCGAGCGGCGAGCGAGGGCGACGTGGGCGCCGCATTCCGAGGGGCGCGGCTGATTCGCGCCGAGTACGCGGTGGCGCCCGCGCTCCACGCCGCCATCGAGACGCCCGCGGCGACGGCGCAGTACGAGGACGGACGCCTGGAGCTGTGGATCGCGACCGAGGCGCCCGGCATCGCGCAGGCCGCCGCGGCGGAGGCGGCCGGGCTGTCGACCACGCAGGTGATCGTCCACCCGATGCTGGTCGGCGGAGGCTTCGGCGCGGCGCTGGAACCAGCCGTCGCGCGCCAGGCCGCGATCCTGGCGCAGCGGCTGCGCCGGCCGGTGCAGCTGACCTGGTCGCGCGGCGAGGCGCTGATGCACCAGCCGGTGCGCGCGCCGGCGCGGGCGCGGATGACCGCGCGGCTGGCGCCCAACGGGCAGATCCTCGGCTGGCACGCCGCCATCGCCGCCCCGGCCAGCGGCCGCGCGCTGGCGGCGCGGCTGCTGGCGCACGATCCGCTCGCGCGGGTGGCGCGCGCGCTGCCCGACGGCGCGGACGGCCATGCGGTGGCGGGCGCACGGCCGGGCTATCGCATCCCCGCGATCGCGATCGACCACCACCCGGCCGACCTGCCGCTGGCAATCGGCCACCTGCGCGGCGGGGCGCATGGCTACACCGCCTTCTTCACCGAATGCTTCGTCGACGAGCTGGCGCATGTCGCGCAGAGCGAGCCCGTGTCCTACCGCATCGGAATGCTGGGCGGCGACGCGCGCATGGCGCGGTGCCTGTCCACGGTGTCGGCGCTGGGCGGATGGGAGGGCGGCATGGTGGGCAGCGGACAGGGCATCGCCTGCCACACGATGGCGGGCAGCTGCATCGCCGTCCTGGCCGAGGTGCACCAGGGCGAGGACGGGCGCGTCGCGATCGACCGGCTGGTCGCGGCGGTGGACTGCGGCCGCGCGATCAATCCTGACGGAGTGCGCCAGCAGGTTGAGGGCGGGCTGGTGTTCGGCGCGGCGCTGGCGACGGGCTGCACCACCGGATACGCCGAAGGGCTGGCGACGACGCGGTTGATGTCCGCCGTCCGGCTACCGACGCTCGCCACCGCGCCCGAGGTGACGGTGGAGCTGATCCCTTCCACAGCCGATCCCGGCGGCGTCGGCGACCTGGGCGTGGTGGCGGTCGCCCCGGCGGTCGCGAACGCATTGCGCGCGGCGACCGGAACGCGGGTGCGCACGCTGCCGTTGAGCGCGCGATGAACCCTTCCGACCACCCCACAATCCCGGCCCCGCGCGTCGGCGTGCTGCTCGTCAACCTGGGCACGCCCGACGCCGCCGACGCCGCCAGCGTGCGCCGCTACCTGGCCGAGTTCCTGTCCGACCCCCGCGTGGTGGAGATCCCGCGGCTGGTCTGGCAGCCGATCCTGCGCGGTGCGGTGCTGACGACGCGGCCGAAGAAGTCGGCGCACGCCTATCGGCAGGTGTGGACCGAGGACGGATCGCCGCTGGCCGCGATCACGCGGCGGCAGGCGCTGGCGCTGAAGGACGCGTTCGGCCCGGACGTGACGGTCGATTATGCCATGCGCTACGGCCGCCCCGCCATTGTCGACCGGCTGCGCGCGCTGAAGGACGCGGGGTGCGAGCGCATCCTGTTCGCTCCGCTCTATCCGCAATATTGCGCCGCGACGACCGCGACCGCCAACGACAAGGCGTTCGCCGCGCTGGCGGGAATGCGGTGGCAGCCGGCGCTGCGCACCTTGCCGCCCTATCACGACGATCCGGCCTATATCGACGCGCTGGCGACCAACGTGCGCGCACAGCTGCAGCAGCTGGATTTCGCGCCGGACGCGATCCTCGCCAGCTTCCACGGAATGCCGCAGCGCACGCTGGAGCTGGGCGATCCGTACCACTGCCACTGCCGCAAGACCGCGCGGCTGCTGTCCGAGGCGCTGGGGCGCGAGCTGACCGTCACCTTCCAGAGCCGCTTCGGCCGCGCCAAGTGGCTGGAGCCCGCCACCGACAAGGTGCTGGAGGCGCTGCCCGCCACCGGCGCGCGCAAGGTGGCGATCGTGGCGCCGGGCTTCTCCGCCGATTGCCTGGAAACGCTGGAGGAGCTCAGCATCCGGGGGCGGGAGAGCTTCGAGGCGGCGGGCGGCACGCATTTCGCCTACCTGCCCTGCCTCAACGACACCCCCGCCGGGATTGTGATGTTGCGTGGCTTACTGGCGCGGGAACTTGCGGGGTGGGTCGCGCCTGCCTAGCCTTGCCGCAGAGCAAGGGAGAGGAGTTTGCATGGCACGGGTAGCGATCGTCACCGGCGGCACGCGCGGCATCGGTGAGGCGATCAGCGTCGCGCTGAAGGACGCCGGCATGACTGTCGCGGCGAACTACGCCGGCAACGACGAGCGCGCGCGCGACTTCACCGCGCGGACCGGCATCGCGGCGTTCAAGTGGGATGTGGCCGACTACGACGCCTGCCAGGCGGGTGTGGCGGAGGTCGCCGCGGCGCTGGGGCCGGTCGACGTGCTGGTGAACAACGCCGGCATCACCCGCGACGGCACGATCCTGAAGATGACCTACCAGATGTGGAAGGAGGTCATGGACACCAACCTGGGCGGCTGTTTCAACATGGCCAAGGCGGTGTTCCCCGGGATGCGCGAGAAGAAGTGGGGGCGCATCGTCAACATCGGCTCGATCAACGGCCAGGCGGGGCAATACGGGCAGGTGAACTATGCCGCGGCGAAGAGCGGCATCCACGGCTTCACCAAGGCGCTGGCGCAGGAAGGCGCGCGCGCCGGCGTGACGGTGAACGCGATCGCGCCCGGCTATATCGACACCGACATGGTCGCCGCCGTCCCCGCCGATGTGCTGGAGAAGATCGTGGCGAAGATCCCGGTCGGCCGCCTGGGCCAGGCGAGCGAGATCGCGCGCGGCGTCGCCTTCCTGTGCTCCGAGGAGGGCGGGTTCGTGACCGGATCGACGCTGAGCATCAACGGCGGGCAGCATATGTACTGACGGGCGCAGGCCCGCGCGCCGCGGGCCGGTGCGCCGGCGGCGCAGCGTCCGGCACGGCCGGCGGGTCGGCGTCAGCCGAACCCGTCCGACGACGCGGGCTTCGCCCGCGGCGTGGCCCGCCGAGGAAGAACCGGGCTCCGACTTCGCTCACCCCAGAGGTGGCGGTCCCCCCTTCCACTCGCGCCGAGCTTGTCGAACCCGCGCTCTTCCCTCTAGCCTCGCGCGCATGACCGACGATGCGATCTTCACTCGCGAGGGCGCCGCCTATCGCGCCACCGCTTTCGCGGCGGGGCCGTGGCACCCCCGGCTCCAGCACGGCGGCGCGCCGTCCGCGCTGGCGGTGCACGCGGCGGAGGCGGTGCCGACGCTGGCGCCGATGCGCGTGGCGCGGGTGACGGTGGAGCTGCTGCGGCCGGTGCCGGTCGGCCCGATCCACGTCGAGGCCGAGGTGCTGCGCCAAGGGCGCAAGATCCAGTTGGTGCAGGTGCGCCTGTTGCACGAGGGCAGCGAGGTGACGCGCGCGACGGTGCTGCGCGTCCGCACGGTGGATCAGCCGCTGCCGGGCGGCGTGGCGATGCCGCCGGTCGCCTCCGCGCCGGAGGAGGTCGCGCCCGACGCGGGCTTCCGCGGGCTGACGCGCGATGCCGTGAACTTCGGCGCGAACTTCGACGTGCGGCGGCTGCGCGGCGGGTTCGGCGAGCTGGGGCCGGGCCAGGCTTGGTTCCGGCAGCATCGTGCGACCGTCGCCGGCGCGGACACGTCGCCGGCGATGCGCGCGATGGCGGTGGCGGACTTCTCCAACGGGATCGCGCCGGTGCTGCCCTTCGCCGAGTGGACGTTCCTGAACGCCGACCTGACGGTCAGCTTCGCGAGGCTGCCCGAGGGCGAGTGGATCTTCTCCGATGCGGAGACCTGGGCCGGGGCGGACGGGCAGGGAGTGGCGATGACGCGGCTGGCGGACCGGCACGGCTATTTCGGCCGCGCGGTGCAGTCGCTGCTGCTGGAGCGGCGCTGAATACAACGCGCCGGCCGTTCCTTTCGGATCGACCGGCGCGCGCCCTCATACGCTACGCGAGGGAACCAAAACTGCTTGAAGGATCGGGTGGCGCGACGGCGAAGCCGCCGCCCTTCGACTGCCTGCCAAGGCAGGCGCTCAGGACAGGCTTCGGACGGATTCGGCTTTGCCGACGCGCCGGCCGTGCCGACCGCTGCGCTATGCGCATCGGCGGCGGGTCGCCCCGCCGCCTGCGGCCGTCAGCGGCAGTACCGCGGATTGTTCGACTTCTCGATCGCGTTGCCCGCCACCGCGCCGCCGACGCCGCCGAGCACCGTGCCGAGCGTGCGGTCGCCGCGCGTGTCGATCGCCCGGCCCAGCAGGCCGCCCGCGATCGCCCCGACGATCGTGCCGGTGGTGCCGCCGTTGCAGCGACGGTTGTAGTTGTAGCGGCGGTTGTCGTAACGACGGTCGTAGTCGCGATAGCCGCGGCCGTTGTCGTAATAGCGGTCGTAGCCGCCGCGATAGCGCTGGGCGTCGGCGGTGGTCGGCACCACGGCGCTCGCACCCATCACGAGGGCCACGCCGGCGAGGGTCAGCTGCTTGAACATGGGTCGTCTCCCGTTTGCGAATCCTGCGACGGAAACCCCGTCGATGAAGAGGTTCTGCCCGATTCGCATTGAGCCGTGCCTGAATGCGCCCGTTATCGCCGGTTCAGGCTTCGGCCGCTGACGCGCCTGCTTTCCTCCCGGCGTCGCGCCTGGCTGGCGGCGGTGCTGTTCCCTGCGCTGGCAGTGCCGGCCTGGTCGGGCGAGCCGCGGCTGGAGATGCCGGGTCGCAACCTGGTGGTGCACGCGCGCGGCTGGGCGCCGGCGGGCGGCTGGCCGCGGCGGATCGGCCGGCTGGAGCCGGTCGGCGCGGTGTCGCTGAGCGCGGAAGATCCCGCGTTCGGCGGCTTCTCCGCGCTGGCGCTGTGGCACGGGCAGGCGATTCTGCTGAGCGACGGCGGCACGTTCGTGCGCCTGGCGATCCGCGGCGGGATGGTGCGCACCTTGGCCACCGGCACCCTGCCGGGAGGACCCGGGACGGGGTGGTCGAAGCTGGACCGCGACTCCGAATCGCTCGCCGTCGATCCCGCCACCGGCACCTTGTTCGTCGGGTTCGAGCGCGCCAACGTCGTCTTCCGCTACGCTCCCGGCTTCGCGCGGTGGGAAGCGTGGCGCGCCCCCGCGGCGATGCGGCTGTGGCGCGACAACAGCGGCGCCGAATCGCTCGTGCGCCTGCCCGACGGGCGCTTCGTCGCCTTGTCGGAGAACGGCGACTGGGAGAAGAGGGAGTGGCCCGCGCTACTGTTCGCCGGCGATCCCGCCGATCGGGCGACGCGCGTCGCGCGCTTCCGCTACCGCCCGCCGCGCCGCGTGGTGCCGACCGACGCGACGGCGCTGCCGAACGGAGACCTGCTGGTGCTGCACCGGCGGTGGGACAAGCCGCTGCGCTTCACCGCGCGGGTGGCGCGGGTGCCCGCCGCCTCGCTGCGCGCCGGCGCGCTGGCGGTGGCGGAGGAAATCGCCGCCTTCCCGCCCGCGCTGCTGGGCGAGAATGCGGAAGGCATCGCGGTGACGCGCGAGGGCGGCGCGACGATGGTGTGGATCGTGACCGACAACGACGGGTACTTCTGGCGAAAGACGATCCTGGCCAAGTTCCGCCTGCTCGACGCCCCGCCCCCAAGCCGGACGCGAATCGGCCCGCCGTCCCGGTGAGGGAAGGCGGGCCGTTCGATCATTCCGGCAGAAGCGTCGGCGCGGCTTACGCCGCGGCGGCGGCGGTCCCGGCCAGCTTCTTCACGACGTCGCGCTTCAGTCGGCGCGCCTTCAGCGACAGCTTGTCGTTAGAGGTCTTCACCAGCCAGTTGTCGAGCCCGCCGTTATGCTCCACCGAGCGCAGCCCGTGGGTCGACACGCGCAGCCGCACCGACCGCTCCAGCGCGTCGGAGATCAGCGTCACGTTCTGCAGGTTCGGCAGGAAGGTGCGCTTGGTCTTGTTGTTGGCGTGCGAAACGTTGTTTCCCACCTGCCGGCCCTTGCCGGTCAGCTCGCAGATGCGCGACATGATGCGTGTCCTGAATTCGGGTTGCCCGGAAAGTGGGCGCACCTAACGCGGGCGGGGCGGTTCGTCAACCGGCACGGTGCCCGGGATGCAACCCGGCGGCTGGCGGTACGTTGGTTGCGGTATCGGAACGACACGTCCTGCGAAAGGCCATCCCCATGCGCGCGCTCCTCGTCATCCTCGGCATTGCCGCCCTCGTCCTGCTCGCCGCGCTGGCGCTGGGCTTCGTCCGGCTGGACCAGACGCAGACCGCGCAGCTGCCACGGATCGAGGGCGGGCAGGCGCCCAAGTTCGAGGCGGACGTGGGCCGCATCGACGTCGGCACGGAGAACAAGACGGTGGAGGTGCCGCGCGTGTCGGTGGAGAAGCCGGGCGAGACCGCGCGCTGATCCGGCACCTGTCGCCACGCCGCGCGCCGCGCTAGACCGCGCGCGATGTTCCCCCTGCCCCTTCCCATGCGTCGCGCGCTGGACGCTGCGCGCGTCGCGGCGGCGGCGGGAGAAGTGCCCGTCGGCGCGGTGGTGATGCGCGGGGGCGACACGGTGGCGGTGGCCGCCAACGCGCCGCGCGCGCTGCACGACCCCACCGCCCACGCCGAGATGCTGGCGATCCGCGCCGCGGCCGCGGCACTGGGCGACGACCGGCTGGCCGACTGCGACCTCTACGTCACGCTGGAGCCGTGCGCGATGTGCGCGGGCGCGATCGCGCTGGCACGGATCGCGCGGGTCTACTGGGGCGCGCCCGATCCCAAGGGCGGCGCGGTGGAGCACGGGCCCCGGCTGTTCGCGCAGCCGACCTGCCACCACCGGCCCGAGCTGTTCGGCGGGATCGGCGAGGCGGAAGCGGCGGCGCTGCTGCGCGACTTCTTCGCGGCGCGGCGGTAGGCGGCGGAGCGAGCGGGGCGTTCGCGCGGTCTGCGGGGTGCGCCGTGGCTGTGCTTCGACTGCGCCCGGCACGAACGGGAGACATCGTTCGGAACGAACAGACCCGGCACCCGTCACGCCGCCCTGCTCCCGGCATCCACCGCGCTCCGGCCGCCGCTGCCGGTCGGTCCCCGGCGCGGCAACCCCGGCACCAGGCCGGGGTGACGCGCGCGCCCTACATCGTGTCGTTCTGCGACACCGGCACGATCTTGATTTCGACGCGACGGTTGGCGGAGCGGCCTTCCTCGGTCTCGTTGCTCTCGATCGGCTGGGTCTCGCCGAAGCCGCGGGTGGCGATGCGGGCCTGCTGCACGCCGCGGGTGGAGAGATAGTCCGCGACCGACGCGGCGCGCCGTTCAGACAGACCCTGGTTGTACGCGTCGCTGCCGGTCGAATCGGTGTGGCCGTAGACGTCGATATAGGTCTGGCCGTACTCGCTCAGCACGCTGGCCACGCGATCCAGCGTGTCGCGGAAGCGCGGCTCGACCGTTGCCGAATTGGTCGCGAAGTTGATGCCCGACGGGATGTTGAGCAGCAGGTCGTCGCCCTGCCGCACCACCTGCACGTCGGTGCCCGCGGTACGGGCCCGCATCTCGCGCTCCTGCTTGTCCATGTAGGCGCCGATCCCCGCGCCCGCGATACCGCCGATGCCGGCGCCGATGATCTTCTCCGTCCGGTCGCGCCGCCCGCCGACCAGGTCGCCCAGCAGGTAGCCGCCCAGCGCGCCGCCGATGCCGCCGATCGCGGTCTTCGACACCCGCCGCTCGCCCGTTTCCGGATCGGTGGTGCAGGCCGCCGTCGCCACCAGCGAGAGGCCCGCCACCGCACCGAGCCACACCTTCGAACGCTTCATCACCCTGCTCCCTTGACTACGCACACGCCGGATGAACCCGGAGGCACGCCGGATTGTTCCGCTTGCGCACTGAACGGCGGCTGACCGGCGGGACGGATGATGCGCGACGGTGATTTTGGCGATTGTCGCGCCAAGGCTTTGCCGCGTAAGGACCGTGCGACCATGCTTCCGCCGTTCCCCTGGTTCGACGTCGTCATCATCCTCGCGCTGGTGGCACTGAACGGCGTCTTCGCGATGAGCGAGCTGGCGATCGTTTCCTCGCGCCGGGCGCGGCTCGAGGCGATGGCGCGGACCGGGCGGCGCGGCGCGCGCGCCGCGATCGTCCTGGCGGCGGATCCGGGCAAATTCCTGTCGACCGTGCAGATCGGCATCACGCTGATCGGCGTGGGCACCGGCGCCTATTCGGGCGCGAGCCTGGGCACGCCCACGGCAGCGCGGCTGGAGGCGCTGGGCATGACGCCCGCCACCGCGGAGAACCTTGGCTTCGCGATCGTCATCGGGCTCACCACCTATGCCTCGCTGATCGTCGGCGAGCTGGTTCCCAAGCAGATCGCGCTGCGCAAGCCCGAGGCGGTGGCCGCGATCCTGGCGCTGCCGATGACGTGGCTGGCGGTCGTGACCAAGCCGGTCGTGTGGCTGCTGGACCAGTCGAGCGCGCTCGCGTTCCGCCTGCTCCGGCTCAACCGCGAGAGCGAGGACCAGGTGACGGCGGAGGAGCTGCACCTGATCGTCGCGGAGGCCAGCAAGTCCGGCGTGATCGAGGAGCACGAGCGCTCGATCATCTCCGGTGTGGTGCGGCTGGCCGACCGGCCGGTGCGCGAGGTGATGACGCCGCGCACCGACGTGGACTGGCTGGACGTGAACCTGGACGACGCGGGCATCCGGCAGAAGCTGATGGCAACGCCGCACAGCCGGCTGCCGGTGGCGGACGGCACGATCGACGCGGTGGTGGGCGTGGTGCAGGCGCGCGACGTGGCGCGCGCGCTGTCGCAGGGCCTGACGCTGGACCTCGCCACGCTGATGCGCAAGGCGCCGGTGGTGGTGGACCAGGTCGACGCGATGGACACGCTGGATACGCTACGCCGGGCCGAGGTGCCGATGGCCTTGGTGCGCGACGAATACGGCCACCTCGAAGGCATCGTGACCCCGGCGGACCTGCTGGCCGCGATCGCGGGCGAGTTCGCCAGCGACGCGGAGGCGGACGACGGACCCAACCTGGTCGAGCGCGACGACGGGTCGCTGCTGGTGGCGGGCACGATGCCGGCGGACGCGCTGGCCGAGCGGCTGGGCATCGATCTGCCAGAGGATCGCGACTATGCCACGGTCGCCGGGCTGGCGCTGGCCGCGTTTCGCAAGCTGCCCACCGAGGGCGAGAGCTTCGAGGAGCAGGGCTGGCGCTTCGAGGTGGTGGACCTGGACGGACGGCGCATCGACAAGCTGCTGGTGAGCGAGGTCTAGGGTCTGTACTCAATCAGCACAGGGATCGGGATCGCCCTGAGAAGCCCGCCAGCCGACCCACCGCGTCTGCCGGTCCAGACGAAGCCTCGGCTTCGCTCAGCCTTTCCTCAAAGCAAACGAGCGGCGAGCCGTCCGATCCCTGAGGTTTGCTGCCTCCGCGTTCAGATATCGAGCGCCCAGCCGTCCCGTCCCTTCGGGTCCACCGGCGTCTTCGGCACGTAACGCTCCGCCCCCGCGGTGAGCCGCAGGATGGTCCAGTCGCCGCGGCGGTCGACCGCCTCCAGCGTGGCACCGCACGCCTCGAACGCGGCGACCACCTGGGCGCGCTGCGTCTCCAGCAGGCCGGCCAGGACGATCGCGGCGCCGGGCGCGGCGATGGCGGCGAGTTCGGGCGCCATCGAGACGAGCGGGCCGGCGAGGATGTTGGCGATGACGAGGTCAAAGGGCGCGCGCGCGGCGATCGCATCATCCAGCGCGCCGTCGGCGACGACCAGCGCGACGCCCTCCACGCCATTGACCGCCGCATTCTGCCGCGTCACCGTCACCGCCGCGGGATCGATATCGGTCGCCATCACCTGCGCGCCGGGCCATAGATGGCGCACGGCGAAGGCGAGCAGCCCCGTGCCGGTGCCGACGTCGATCGCATTCGTCACCGTCCGCCCGGCCAGCCCGTCGAGCATCGCGAGGCACCCCACGGTGGTGGCATGGTGGCCGGTGCCGAACGCCTGCCCGGCGTCGATCAGGAAGGCGCGCCCGCCCGCCGGCGGATCGACCGGATGCGCGCTGGTATGGACGACGAAGCGCCCCTCGCGGATCGGTTCCAGCCCCTGCTGGCTCATCGCCACCCAGTCCTGCGCGGTCAGCGGCACGACCTCGGGTTCCACGTCCGCGGCGCTGGGCACCAGCGCGCGGATCGCGGCGAGCATGGCGGCGTCGGGTCGTGCTTCCGAATAGGCGTCGAGCCGCCAGTGCTCGCGGTCGTCCTCCACCGTCTCGCTGGTCATCAGCACGGCGTCGATGGCGAGATCGTCGGCGGCGTCGATCGCCTCCGCTTCCGCGCGGGTGCAGGGCAAGGTGGTGCGCCAGCTGTCGACCGCCCCGGCCTCCTGTTCAGCGGACATAGCTGGCCCCGTTGATGTCGATCACCGCGCCGGTCATCGACGCGGGCGCCTCCAGCGCCAGGAAGCGGACCGCGGCCGCGACCTCGTCCGGCTCCGCCACGCGGCCGAGCGGGATGTCGGCGAGCAGCCGGTCACCGCCGCGGCTCTCCACGTAATCCTCCGCCATGCCCGTCATCGTGAAGCCGGGGCAGACGGCGAAGGCGAGGATGCCGTCGCGGGCGTAGCCGCGCGCGATCGTCTTCGTCATCGCCACCATCCCCGCCTTGGACGCGGCGTAATGCCAGTGCGCCGGGCTGTCGCCGCGATAGGCGGCACGGCTGGCGACGTTGACGACGCGGCCGGGCACCCCGCGCGCCTGCCAGTGGAGTACGGCGAGCCGGCAGAGGTCGGCGGCGGCGGCCAGGTTCACCTGCATCGTGCGCGCCCACGCCGCCTGCCAGTCGGCGTCGGAGGCGTCGATCGGGTTCGCTTCGAAGATGCCGGCGTTGTTGACGAGGACGTCGATGCTGCCCAGCCGGTCGAGCGCGGCGCGCCACAGCGCGGCGGGAGCGGCGGGTTCGGCGAAGTCGGCGGCGAGGTGCGCGGTGAGGAAGGCCGGGCCCGCGCCCGTGGCATGGCCGGCGAGCGCGACGCCGGGCCGGTCGAGCGCCGCGGCGATCGCGGCGCCGATCCCGCGCGACGCGCCGGTGAGGAGAATATTGGGCATGGCCGCGCCTTACGGCGGCGGCGGCGGGGCGGCAACGGCGGGAAAGGCCGCGCTTGGAGGATGTTCAGGCGGAGGCGCGGAGACGCGGAGACGCGGAGAGGGCTTGCCGGTCGCGAAGCGGCGTTCGGATGCTTCGGGTGCGCCGGGCGTGGCCTTCGACTTCGCTCGGGCCGAACGGAGGTCGGCCCAAGCGGCGTCGGAAGCGCTATGCGACGTCGCGGGCGTAGTCGGCGGCAGCTTCGCTCAGGCTTTCCAACCGCTGGCGAATCACGTCCATGTCGCCGTCCAGCGCGCCGATCTCCTGCGCGATCATCTCCGTATCCTCCCTGATCGTGGCGACGGTGAAGGACATCGAATCGGCGGCGAGCGCGGTCTCGTCGACCGCGGCGGTGATGGCGGTGACGGTCTGCGCCTGGCTCTCCATCGCGTGGCGGATGCGCGTGGCGCTGTCCTGCACCTCGGTGACGGTCGCCTTGATCGACGCCGACGTGTCGACGGTGACGCGCGTCGCGGCCTGGATCGCGGCGATCTTCGCGGCGATGTCGTCCGTCGCGCGCGCGGTCTGGTTGGCGAGGCTCTTCACCTCCTGCGCCACCACGGCGAAGCCGCGCCCCGCGTCGCCCGCGCGCGCCGCCTCGATCGTGGCGTTGAGCGCGAGGAGGTTGGTCTGCCCGGCGATGTCGCGGATCAGGCCCAGGATCGATTCGATCGACTGCGCGTGCTCGGACAAGGCCTCGCTGACGCCCACCGCGTCGCCCGCCTGGTGCGCGGCGCGGGTGGCGATGTCGGCCGCCACCTCCACCTCGGCGCGCGCGTCCTCGATCGCGCGGATCAGCCCCGCCGCGGTCGATGCCGCGTCGCGCATCGCCACCGCCGACTGTTCCGCCGCCGCCGCCACTTCGCTGGTCTTGCCCAGCATCCCGCGCGCCGATTGCGACGCGACGGTCGCCTGGGTGCGGACATGGAGGCCCAGTTCGGCGGTGGCCGCGATCCCGCCCGAGATCCGCTCCTCGAACGCCGCGCCGCGCGCCGCCCGCTGCTCGCGCGCGTCGTGCGCGTCCAGCCGGCCGAGATGGGCGGTCATCACGTCCGCCTCCACCAGCGCCAGCCGCTGCACCGCGCAGCCGAACAGCGCCATCGCCTCCTCGCCCTCCGTGTTGCGCTCGCGGATCAGCCGCAGCGTGTGCGCGTGCGCGAACGACAGCGCCGCCATCTGCCCGGCGATCGGCACGCCCTGGTGGCGCGCGATCTGCGCGTGCGCGACCGCCATGTCGCGCCAGCGCGTGCCGAACGGCTCGAGATACTTGGTGGCGGCATAATGCGCGCCGCGCGCGATCTGGCGCGCGCGCATCTCCGCGGTGGTCAGGCTGTGCAGGCGGCGGGTGGCGGGAAGATCGAAGTAGCGGTCGAAGAAGGCCTCGCCCACCTGCATCCAGCCGCCGTCGGGTTCCAGCAGCGCGTGGATGCGCGCGCCCAAAGCGGCGAGCTGTCCGTCCCAGTCGTAGTCGCGCACGCGATCGTCGAACGCGCGCCCGTTGTGCGCCCAAACGGAGCCTTCCATCGTCCCTTCCCCCTCCCGTGCGCCGGTCCCGTCAGGCTGCGAACTTCTTCGCGAAATCGCCCGCGCGCCCTTCCAGCGTGCCGAGCCTGCCCGACAGCGAGGCGAAGCCGGTGCCGAGCGTGTCGATCTCGCTCGCCACCGCCTCGGTATCCTCGCGGATCGCGGCGACGGTGTGCGACATCGAATCGGCGGCGAGCGCGGTCTCGTCGACCGCGGCGGTGATGGCGGTGACGGTCTGCGCCTGGCTCTCCATCGCGTGGCGGATGCGCGTGGCGCTGTCCTGCACCTCGGTGACGGTCGCCTTGATCGACGCCGACGTGTCGACGGTGACGCGCGTCGCGGCCTGGATCGCGGCGATCTTCGCGGCGATGTCGTCCGTCGCGCGCGCGGTCTGGTTGGCGAGGCTCTTCACCTCCTGCGCCACCACGGCGAAGCCGCGCCCCGCGTCGCCCGCGCGCGCCGCCTCGATCGTGGCGTTGAGCGCGAGGAGGTTGGTCTGCCCGGCGATGTCGCGGATCAGGCCCAGGATCGATTCGATCGACTGCGCGTGCTCGGACAAGGCCTCGCTGACGCCCACCGCGTCGCCCGCCTGGTGCGCGGCGCGGGTGGCGATGTCGGCCGCCACCTCCACCTCGGCGCGCGCGTCCTCGATCGCGCGGATCAGCCCCGCCGCGGTCGATGCCGCGTCGCGCATCGCCACCGCCGACTGTTCCGCCGCCGCCGCCACTTCGCTGGTCTTGCCCAGCATCCCGCGCGTGGAGGAGGAGGCGGTGGCCGCCTGCACCTGCAGCGCGTTGCCGTCGCGCATCGTGTCCGCCACCGTGGCGGCGATGCCGTCGTGGAACGCCGCGGCCAGCCGGTCGCGCTGGTGCGCGGCGTGATGGGCGTTGAAGCCGGCGTAGAGCTCCACGGTCAGTTCGGTCTCCATGCCGAACAGCCGCATCAGCGTGTCGATCATCGCGTGGTACGTCGGGTCGGTCGACGGCAGGCGGCGCAGCAGCACCTTCAGCGCGGCATTGTCGCTGGCGCAGGACATGGCGAGCACCGCCATCGTCGGCACGTTCGCCGACCAGGCCGCGGCGACCGACCGCTCGAGCGATTCGACCCAGGCACGCCCCGCCACGTCGGTGAAGCGGTTCTTCAGGTAGACGCAGCCCGCCTCCATGCGGCGCTGCGTGTCGAGCGGAGTCCATTCCGCCGCGCCCGGGTTCGCCAGCCGCCAGTGCGACCAATAGGCCTCGACGATCTCCTCCGCATCGGGCTCCAGCACCGTCCACAGGTCGCGCGCGCGCTGCAGGAGGGTGCCGCCGCCCGCGTCGAACGCGCGGATACGCTGGTCGAGATCGATCATGGCGGCGATCGTCGTCGGCGGCGGAAGCGTCTTGTCGGTCACTGTGTGAACGTCCCCATGCGTGTGGTCGCGTCGAGGCTTACGGCGGAAATGCTTAAGAGCCGGTTAGGGATGGCCCGCGCGGGGGACGGGGGCGACGCGGGGGACGGGGGCGGCGCGGCTTGCATCCCGCCGCCCGGCACGGCATGGACCGCTGCGTCTTCTCATCCATCCGATCGGCAGGAAACCCGCGCCTTGGCCTCCAAGCCCGCCATACCGCACAAGCGCCCGCGCAGCCCGCACGCCTTCCGCGGGCCGATGCAGCTCCACTATCGTTGGGGCCCGGCGATGACGGTCTCGATCTTCCACCGCATGCTGGGCAGCGGCATGGCGACCGTGGGCGCGCTTCTGCTGGTGTGGTGGCTGGCCGCCGTGGCGGCGGGCGACGCGGCCTATGCCGTGTTCCTGGACGTCTTCACCACCGACGCGGGCGCGCTGAACCCGCTCGGCTGGATCGTCGGCGTGGGGCTGACCTGGTCGGTGTTCCAGCACATGGCCAGCGGCATCCGCCACCTGGTGCTGGATACCGGCGCGGCCTACGAGCTGAAGATCAACAAGCTGTCCGCCGTGCTGTGCTTCGTCTTCTCCATCGCGATGACGGCACTGTTCTGGCTGTATCTCGGAGTGAAGGCATGAGGACCGAACTCGGCCGCGTCCGTGGCCTGGGCAGCG
Source organism: Sphingomonas corticis (assembly GCF_012035195.1). GTDB lineage: Bacteria > Pseudomonadota > Alphaproteobacteria > Sphingomonadales > Sphingomonadaceae > Sphingomonas > Sphingomonas corticis. The sequence goes on along the minus strand of NZ_JAAVJH010000004.1, from coordinate 307,882 downwards.
CGCACGAGGGCGCGCACCATTGGTGGCACCAGCGGCTGACCGCGGGCACCAACTTCCTCACGCTCGTGTGGCTGCTCGCCAGCCTGGCGACGCTGCCGGGCTACGACTATCTGACGGTGCGGCTGTGGCTGTCGTCGGCCTGGGTCGCGGTGCCGATGCTGCTGCTGGTCGCGTCGATCTTCTACCACTTCCGCCTCGGGCTGCAGGTGGTGATCGAGGATTACGCGCGGATGGAGAGCCGCTTCGTCGCGATGGTCCTCCTCAACGTCTACACCGCCGCGGTCGCCGGAACCGCCATCTTCGCGATCCTGAAGATCGCCTTCGGAAGCCAAGCCTGATGCCCGCTGCCTATCAGATCGTCGACCACACCTATGACGCCGTCGTCGTCGGCGCGGGCGGATCGGGCCTGCGCGCGACCATGGGCGCGGCCGAGGCCGGGCTGAAGACCGCCTGCATCACGAAGGTGTTTCCCACCCGCTCGCACACCGTCGCCGCGCAGGGCGGCATCGCGGCGTCGCTGGGCAACAACTCGCCGGACCATTGGTCGTGGCACATGTTCGACACGGTGAAGGGCTCCGACTGGCTCGGCGACCAGGACGCGATCGAATACATGGTGCGCGAGGCGCCGGCGGCGGTCTACGAGCTGGAGCACGCCGGCGTGCCGTTCAGCCGGAACGACAACGGCACCATCTACCAGCGGCCCTTCGGCGGGCACATGCAGAACATGGGCGAGGGCCCGCCCGTGCAGCGCACCTGCGCCGCGGCGGACCGGACCGGCCACGCGATGCTGCACGCGCTCTACCAGCAGAGCCTCAAATACGACGCCGACTTCTACGTCGAATATTTCGCGCTCGACCTCATCATGGAGGACGGGGCCTGCCGCGGCGTCATCGCCTTGTGCATGGAGGACGGCTCGATCCACCGCTTCCGCAGCCACGCCGTCGTGCTCGCGACCGGCGGCGGCGGGCGCGTGTACCAGTCGGCGACCAGCGCGCACACCTGCACCGGCGACGGCAACGGCATGGCGCTGCGCGCCGGCCTGCCCTTGCAGGACATGGAGTTCGTGCAGTTCCACCCGACCGGCATCTACGGCGCCGGCGTCCTCATCACCGAGGGCGCGCGCGGTGAAGGCGGGTACCTGACCAATTCCGAGGGCGAGCGCTTCATGGAGCGCTATGCGCCCAGCGCCAAGGACCTCGCCAGCCGCGACGTCGTGGCGCGCTCCATGGCGATGGAGATGCGCGAGGGCCGCGGCGTCGGCAAGGACAAGGACCATATCTTCCTCCACCTCGACCACATCGATCCCAAGGTGCTGCACGAGCGGCTGCCGGGGATCACCGAGACGGGCAAGATCTTCGCGGGCGTCGACCTGACGCGCCAGCCGCTGCCGGTGACGCCCACCGTCCACTACAACATGGGCGGCATCCCCTGTAACTATCACGGCGAGGTGGTCTCGCCGCGCGACGGCGATCCCGATGCGATCGTGCCGGGCCTGTTCGCGGTGGGCGAGGCGGCGTGCGTGTCCGTCCATGGCGCGAACCGCCTCGGTTCCAACTCGCTGATCGACCTCGTCGTCTTCGGCCGCGCCACCGGGCTGCGGCTGAAGGAGACGCTGAGGCCGGGCACCGCGCACCAGGCATTGCCCAAGGGCGCGGAGGAGTTCTCGCTCACCCGGCTCGACCATTTCCGCCACGCCAAGGGCGCGACGCCGACGGCGCAGGTGCGCGCGGAGATGCAGAAGACGATGCAGCGCCACTGCGCCGTCTTCCGCGACAGCGCGCTCTTGGCCGAGGGGGTGGAGAAGATCGAGGCGATCTACCGCGGCTTCCAGGACGTGGGCGTCACCGACCGATCGCTGATCTGGAATACCGACCTGGTCGAGACGATGGAGCTGGACAATCTCATCAGCCAGGCCGTCGTGACGATGAAGAGCGCCGACAACCGCAAGGAAAGCCGCGGCGCGCACATGCACGAAGACTTCCCGGATCGCGACGACGCGAACTGGATGAAGCACACGATCACGACGTTCCAGGGTTGGGGCGGCAAGGAAGGCGCCACCGCGATCGACTATCGCCCGGTGCACGACTACACGCTGACCGACGACGTCGAGTACATCAAGCCGAAGAAGCGGGTGTATTGATTACCTGACCTCGACGAACCGCTCGCCGGCGATCGGCATCCGCTCGATCGTCGGCCAGCGCGGCTCCAGCCAGTTCTGCAAGGCGCGGTTGGTGGCGTTGCCGATGCGCAGCCACAACAGCACGAACCGATCCGGCAGGCGCAGCAGCACGAAATCCTCGTCCTTCGTGACCAGCACGGCGCCGCGCTCCAGCGCCGCCTGCACCACCGCAGCGTCGCGCGCGTCAGCCAGGCCGATCGCGGCGACGTGTTCCGCATCATGCCCGTGATCGATCAGCCACTGCGCCAGCCGGGGCGGCAGCTGGGCATCGATCAGGAACCTCATTCCGCGGCGGCGACGATCGGATGGTCCATCTGGTGCGCAGCGAAGGCGAGTGCGGCGCGGATGTCGGCCGTCGCGAGATAGGGGAAGTCGCTGACGATCTCGTCCTCGCTCGCGCCCCCGGCGAGCATGTCGAGCACGTCCGACACGCGCACCCGCGTGCCGGCCACGACCGGCCGGCCCCCGCAGACGGTTGGATCAATCGCGATCCTGGAGTGCGCCGTCTTCGTCATCGCGCGGAACATCGGGCCTCGTCCCGATGCCGTCAACTCCCTTCCACCGACAGGCCACATCCCCTATCACTCGCCGCCGCCGCATAGGGGAACCCGGCCACTTGGCGACGCAGCCTGCCCTGTTCGACGCCGCCAGCCACGCGCAGCGGTGGATCGAGGAATATCGCACGCACGATCTGCGCGGCGACGTGCTGGCCGCCGGCGCCGATCCGGCGTGGATGGCGGCGTTCGAGGAGCTCGCGGCGGTGGCCGGGGACGATCTCGGCCAGGCGCGCGAGCGGGTGCAGCGCCACGCCGCCGACATCGGCACCGGCTTCCGCATCATCGACGAGGAATTCGAGCGGCCCTGGCCCGTCTCCCCCGTCCCCTTGCTGATCGACGTGCAGGAGTGGCGCACGATCGAGCGCGGCGTGGCGCAGCGCGCCGACCTCCTGGAGACGATCGTCGCCGACCTGTACGGCGCGCAGTCGCTGGTGAAGCGGGGCCACGTGCCCGCGACGCTGGTCACCGGCAGCCCCTATTTCCTGCGCCCGCTCGTCGGCGTCGCGCCGGCGGGCGGGCGGCACCTGCACGTCGTCGCGGTGGATCTGGGCCGCGGGCCGACGGGCGAGTGGCGCGTCCTGTCCGATCACCTGCGCATGCCGTCCGGCGCGGGCTACGCGCTGGAGAACCGGCTGGCGGTCAGCCGCGCGCTGGGCGGGTTGCAGGGGCGCATCAACGTGCGTCGCCACGCGCCCTTCTTTGCCGCGTTCCGCGCCGGGCTGGCCAGCGCCTGTCACCGCGCCGACCCGCGCATCGGGCTGCTGACGCCGGGGCGCTACAACGCCAGCTACGCCGAGCAGGCGCATCTGGCGCGCTACCTGGGCTTCCTGCTGGTGGAGGGGGACGACCTGGCGGTGCGCGAGGACCGGCTGTACGTGCGCACGATCGGCGGGCTGAAGCGGGTCGACGCGCTGTGGCGGCGGCTCGATCCGCGGCTGCTCGATCCGCTCGCCTTCGACACCCACTCGCGCATCGGCGTGCCGGGACTGATCGACGCCTGGGCAGCGGGAAACGTTGTCCTCGCCAACTCGCCGGGTGCGGGCGTGCTGGAGAGCGCGGCCTTCGCCGCCTTCCTGCCGCAGCTGTCGACGCGGCTGACCGGCGCGGACCTGATCCTGCCGTCGATCGCCACCTGGTGGTGCGGCCAGCCGGCGGAGGCGGCGCACGTGCGCGCGGAGATGGCGTCGATGTTGCTGTCCAGCGCGTTCGGCCACCCCCTGGCGGCGCTGGCGGGAACGACGCCCGGGGCGGAGCTGACCGCGGAGGGGCGGGCGGCGTTCCTCACCGACCTGGAGCGGCGGCCGCAGGACTATGTCGGGCAGGAGATCGTGCGGCTGTCGACCATGCCCGTCGTCATCGGCGACCGGCTGGAACCGCGGCCGTTCACCCTGCGCGTCTTCGCCGCGCGCGACGGCGACGGGCGGTGGCAGGTGATGCCGGGCGGCTTCGCGCGGATCGGCGAGCATCCCGATCCGCGCGCCGCGGTGATGGGCGAGGGGCTGTGGTCCGCCGACGTGTGCGTCCACGGCGCGGAGGCGGTGGCGCCCGTCTCGCTGCTGCCCGCGCCCGATTCGCTCCACATCCGCCGCAACCCCGGGACGCTGCCGAGCCGCGTCGCCGACAATTTCTTCTGGCTGGGCCGCTACCTGGAGCGCGGAGAGGCGCTGCTCGGTGCGATCCGGCTGATGCTGGGCAATTCGATCGACGCCGACACGGGCGCCGCGCTGGCGCCCGAGACGGTGGGGCGGCTGGTGGGGGAGATCGTCGCCGCCGGCGCCGCCCCCCGCCCCGCCTCGCTGCGCCGCGCGGACCTGGTCCCGTTCGCGCGCACCGCGCTGGAGGCCGGCGAGGGCGGCTGGCAGTCGGTGGCGCAGATCAATGCGCACGCGCGCCGCATCGGCGCGGTCTCGCGCGACCGCCTGTCCGCGGACATGGTGCGACTGCTGGACGCGCCCTTCCCGCGGCAGCCGGGGATGCTCGAGCGGTGCGGTTCGCTCCAGCGCCGCTACGCCGCGATCGCGGGGCTCTCCGCCGAGCACATGAGCCGCACCGCGGCGTGGCGCTTCCACGATCTGGGCCGGCGGATCGAGCGCGCTGCCGCCACCGCGCGCGCGACGCGGGCGTTCGGCCTGGCCGGCGCGTCGCTCGACGACCTGACGACGCTGCTGGACCTCGCCGACAGCCAGATCAGCTATCGCCAGCGCTACCTGACCGGAATCGCGCGGGTGCCGGTGGTGGACCTCGTCGCGCTCGATCCGGGCAATCCGCGCGCGCTCGCCTTCCAGGTGGAGGCGATCCGCGCGCATCTGGCGGCGCTGCCGGTGCTGGACGACGACGGCATGGCGGAGCCGCAGCAGGTGGAGGCGACCGCGCTGCACGCGCTGGTGACGACGGCGCAGGCGGCCACGCTCGACGCGGGCACCCTGGGCGAGATCGACCGGCGGCTGGCGACGCTGTCCGACGCGGTCGCGCACCGTTATTTCCTGCAAGGCGCGGAGGCGCTGCGCGCGGCGGGGCTGACGCTGGCATGATCTACGACATCCGCCACGTCACCCGCTTCGACTACGGCCACGCGGTGAAGTTCGCGCGCTGCAACCTGCGGCTGCAACCGATCGACTGGCCGGGGCAGCAGGTAGAGGATTACGCGCTGACGGTCGCGCCCGCCGGTCGCACCCACCCCGCGCGCGCCGAGGCGGGGCTGGCCAACGTGACCCGGCTGGTGATCGAGGAGCCGGTGCGGCGGCTAACGATCGAGAGCCGCGCGCGGGTGCGGGTCGACCGACTGGTGCCGGTGCCGCAGGCGGACGATCCGACGCTGGCGGAGGTGGCGCGCATGGCGCGCGGGTCGACCGACCTGTCGGCGGCCTCCCCCGCGGCCTATCTCTATCCCTCCCCGCTGATCCCGCCCGACCGTGCCATCGCCGACTATTGCGCGCCGGACCTCGATCCGTCGCGCGGCGCGCTGGAGGCGGGGATCGCGCTCGCCCGCCGGATCCAGCGCGATTTCGCCTTCGACGCGGCGGCGACGCTGGTCGACACGCCCCCGCACGAGGCGTTCGCGCAGCGGCGCGGCGTGTGCCAGGACTTCGCGCAGATCATGATCTCCGGCCTGCGCGCCGCGGGGCTGCCCGCGGCCTATGCGTCGGGCTATATCCGCACGATCCCACCGCCCGGGCAGGAGCGGCTGGTCGGCGCGGACGCGACGCACGCCTGGGTGCTGCTGTGGTGCGGGCCGGCGCGCGGCTGGGTGGGCGTGGACCCGACCAACGGCATCTGGATGGCGAGCGATCACGTCGTCGTCGCGATCGGACGCGACTATGCGGAGATCGCGCCGGTGGACGGCGTAGTGCTGGGCGCGGGCGCGCAGGCGATGGACGTGTCGGTCGACGTCGCGCCGCTGGACGAGGAGAGTGCCGCCGCCGCCGCTGCGTGAGGCGCGCCTGCTATCGCCGGCTCAGCACCGCCGCGCGCACCAGCGGCAGCCGATCGTTGCCGAAGTACATGTCCGCGCCGACGAACAGAGTGGGCGAACCGAAGCCGCCGCGCGCGATCAGCTCCTCCGTGTTCGCGCGCAGCCGCGCCTTCGCCTCGTCGCGCGCGATCGCGGCGAACATCGCGTCGGCCTCCACCCCTGCCGCCGCCGCCACGTCGCGCAGCACCGCATCCTGCGCGATGTCGCGGTCGTCGGTCCAATAGGCGCGGAACGCCGCGCGCGCGAAGGGCACGCAATCCTGCCCCAGCCAGCAGCAGGCGCGCATCGCCTTCACGCTGTTCACCGGAAAGATCGACGGCGGGAAGCGGATGTCGAGCCCGTACAGCCGCGCCCAGTCGGCGAGGTCCTTCTTCATGTAGCGCGCCTTGGCGGGCACGGGATTCGAGCGCGACTCGTACACGCTGCCGTTCACCGCGTTGAAGACGCCGCCGACCAGGATCGGTCGCCACGCGATCTCCTGGCCCAGCTCGGCCGCGAGCGGCTGCACGCCCTCGAAGCCGAGCCACGTCCAGGGCGAGGACACGTCGAAGAAGAACTCGATCACTTCCGCTCGATCCCCATCATCACCCGCTTCGCGTCCTCGCCGATCTCGTCTGGCCGCGCCATCCGGCCGACCGCGGTGCCCGCCTTCACCGCGGGACGCTGCCGCAGATCGGCGAACCAGCGCGCGACATGGGGAAAGGCGCCCATGTCGATCCCCTGCGCCTTATGCGTGATGATCCACGGGAAACAGGCGATATCGGCGATGGAGAAGGCCGCGCCCGCGACGAAGGCGCCGGTCCGCGCCAGCTGCCGGTCGAGCACCCCGTACAGCCGGTCCGCCTCGCGCGCGTAGCGATCGGTCGCGTAGGCGATCCGGTCCGGCGCGTAGAGGCGGAAATGGCCGTTCTGCCCCAGCATCGGCCCCAGCCCGCCCATCTGCCACATCAGCCACTCGGTCACGTGTACGCGCCCGCGCAGGTCCGCCGGCATCAGCCGCCCCGTCTTCTGCGCGAGATAGAGGAGGATCGCGCCGCTCTCGAACACGCTGACGGCCGCGCCCCCGTCGGCGGGCGCGTGGTCGACGATGGCGGGGATACGGTTGTTGGGGCTGATCGCGAGGAAATCGGGTGCGAACTGCTCGCCCGCGCCAATGTTCACCGGGACGACGTGGTAGGGCAGTCCCAGCTCCTCCAGCGCGATGGTGACCTTCCACCCGTTGGGCGTGGCGGCGAAATGGAGGTCGATCATGCCGGCAACCTAGCCTGTCCTCCCGGGCACGGGGAGGGGGACCAGCGAAGCTGGTGCAAGGAGGCGTGCCGCGAAGGTCACGCGGCGAGGCATTCCCCTGCCCCCCCCCCAACCCCTGGCTTCCCGCCGAGGAGGATTGACGCGCACGCCTTGCCGCCTTCAACCTCCCGTCAAACGGGGGTCGCCAATGAGAAGAGCCGTCACCGCGCTGCTGCTCGCCGTCGCCACGGCGGCGTCGGCGCAGGTCTACCAGCCGCCGCAGCACACCCTGCCTCCGCCGCAGCTGGGCAGCGACCCGCAGGCGGAGGCGGACCGCGGCATCGACGTGGAGCGCGACCGGGCGGCACCGTGGCTGCTGGCGGAGCACCGCCGCCTCGCCGCCGCGCTCGCCGCGCTGAAGCCGCAGCGCAAGGGGACGGTGGACGCCTATGTCGTGGTCGCCGGGCTGGACAGCGACGCGGTATTCGGGCGCGAGGCGCGCGCCGCCGCCGCGGTGCTGGCGCGCCGCTACGACGCGGACGGGCGCACGATCCTGCTGGCGGGCAGCGACGGGGCGGCGGACAGCGCGGCGCCGATGGGCAGCCCCACCAACCTGGCGCTCGCGCTGGCCCGCGTGGCGGAGCTGATGGACGGGGCGGAGGACGTGCTCGTGCTCTACACCACCAGCCACGGCGCGCCCTTCGGCCTCTACTACAACGACGGCGACCAAGGTTACGGTGCGGTGTCGCCGACGCGATTGTGGCAGCAGCTGTCGGCACTGGGCATCCGCAACCGCCTGATCCTCATCAGCGCCTGCTACTCGGGTATCTTCGTGCCGATGCTGTCGTCCGACAGCACGGCGATCGTCACCGCCTCTTCCGCCGATCGCACCTCGTTCGGCTGCCAGGCGGACAACGACTGGACCTTCTTCGGCGACGCGCTGGTGAACCGCGCGCTGCGCCGCCCGGTGCCGCTTGCAGCGGCGGCGGAGGCGGCGCGCGGCGACATCGCGGCGTGGGAACGCCAGGCGAAGCTGAAGCCGTCCGAGCCGCAGGTGGCGATCGGCGCGGAGGCGGCGCGCTGGCTGGCGACGCTGGAGGCGCGGCTGCCGCCCGCCACTCCGGCGACGGGCCGCCCGGCCGCCTCGTTACTCACCGCGAAATAACGCGGGAACAAGCCGCCCCCCGCGCGGTTCGGCGCGGCATGACCGATCCCAACAACGCGCGGAACTACCCGCTGCTCGCCGCCCCGCACATCCAGCTGCACGGCCCCGTCAACGAGATGATGTACGCCGCGTTCAAGGACCAGCTGGCCGGCGCGCCGGCGGACGGGCCGATCGTCGTCTCGCTGACGACGCTGGGCGGCGATCCGGAAATGGCGCGCGCGATGGGCGATTCGATCCGCCTGCTGCGCGACTATACCGGGCGTGAGACGCTGTTCCTGGGCAAGGTGGCCGTCTATTCGGCCGGCGCGACCTTCATGTCCGCCTTCCCCGCCGACAAGCGCTTCCTGACACGCAACACCCGGCTGATGATCCACGAGCGGATCATGAACTCGACCGTTCAGCTCTCCGGCCCGCTCAACACCCTGTCCCCCGTCCTGCTCGCCAAGCTGAACGAGATCGAGGATTCGATCCGCATCCAGGACGAGGGCTTCGCCGACCTGGTGCGCGGCACCAACGTGGCACTGAGCGAGCTGAAGGCGAAGGCGCCGAGCAATTGGTACATCGAGGCGGAGGAGGCGCGCGACCTGGGGCTGGTGCTGGACGTGATCTGACGGGCGGCTCCCGACAAGGCAGGGCGAGGGCACGATCGTCATGCCGCGCTGGTCCCGGCATGACGGGGCCGGCGGACGGTGGACGCACCCGGCGCCACTCCGTAGAAACGGGTGACACCAGCGCCGGGAGCCACCGTGACCACCGACACCCGCAGCCCCGGTCGAAAGCTGGCCGTCGCGATCCTCGTCGCCGCGCTGCTCGCGATCCCGCTGTTCGCCACCTACCTGCTCGTCTACGATCGCCAGTCGCAGTCGGACACCGCGCGCGCGGGCATCGCGCAGGGGTGGGGCGGGCCGCAGATCCTGGCGGGACCGGTGCTCGTCATCCCCTATCAGGACCAGGCGACGGAGACGGTCACGGAGGGCGGCCGTCCCGTTACCCGCGCGCGCACGGTATGGAAGGAACTGACGCTGGCGCCGCAGGTCGCGGACATCCGCACCGCGCTGGCGCCGCAGACGCGCAGCCGCTCGATCTACGAGGCGGTGCTGTACGAGGCGGCGGTGACGGGGCAGGCGCGCTTCGCGCTTCCCGCCGACATCGCGCGCTACGGCGTTACCGCGGACCGGCTGGCGCTCGACCGGGCCGAGCTGCGCTTCGGCCTGCGCGACGCGCGCGGGCTGTTCGGGCGCCCGCCCTCGGTGACGGTGGACGGCGCCGCGCTGGCGCTCCAGCCCGGCAAGGGACCGGCGGAAACGGGCGGGTCGGGCTTCCACACCTTCGTCGATGCCGCAACCCTGCGCACCCGCGCCATCGCCGCCACGTTCCGCTTCGATTTCCGCGGCAACGGCTGGCTCGGCCTCGTGCCGCAGGCGGGGGACACGCGCTGGTGGGTCACGTCACGCTGGCCGCATCCCAGCTTCCAGGGCGGCTTCCTGCCCGTATCGCACCGCATCGGCGAGGGCTTCACCGCGACGTGGCGGATCGGCAATCTGGCGCTCGGCCGCGCGCTGGTGGCGACCGGCGATCCCGGCGGCACCGCGCAGGTCGGCACGCCGGACCGCTTCGCCACCGCTGTCCCGCCGGGCGAGCAGGAGGCGCGCGTCAGCCTCGTGTCGCCGGTCGATCTCTACGCGCAGGTCAACCGCAGCGTGAAATACGGCTTCCTCTTCATCGGCTTCACCTTCGCCGCCTTCCTGATGTTCGACTTGATCGCGGGGGTGCGCGTCGCGGCGGCGGAATATCTGCTGGTGGGCGCGGGGCTGGTCCTGTTCTTCGTCCTGCTGCTCGCGCTCGCCGAGGTGATCGGCTTCGCCGCCGCCTACATCCTGGCCAGCCTCGCCATCATCGCGCTCAACGCCGCCTATTCCGCCGCGGTGCTCGGATCGTGGCGACGCGGCGGATTCGTCGCTGCGCTCCTTGGCGCGCTCTACGGCGTTCTCTATATCCTCTTGAGCCTGGAGGCCTACGCGCTACTGATCGGTGCCGGGCTTCTGTTTGCGGCGCTGGCCGCGATCATGTACCTGACCCGCAACATCGACTGGGGCGGCGCGCGCGCCACCTCCTGACCGCACCGAGACGCAGACCCATGGCCGAGTTCGCCCTCCCGAAGAACAGCAGGATCAAGCAGGGGCAGCGCCACGCCTCGCCCCAGCCCGGCGGCGCGATGCGGTCGTTCCGCATCTACCGCTACGATCCCGACACGGGCGAGAACCCGCGCTTCGACACGTTCGACGTCAACCTGGACGAATGCGGGCCGATGGTCCTCGACGCCCTCATCAAGATCAAGGGCGAGCAGGACGCCAGCCTCACCTTCCGCCGTTCCTGTCGCGAGGGGATCTGCGGCTCCTGTTCGATGAACATCGACGGCAAGAACGGCCTCGCCTGCACCACCGCGATCGAGGACGTGAAGGGCGAGGTGACGATCACCCCGCTGCCGTCGATGGACGTCATCAAGGACCTGGTGCCGGACTTCACGCGCTTCTACGCGCAATATGCCTCGATCAAGCCGTGGCTTCAGACGGTGACGCCCGCGCCCTCGGGCAAGGAGCGCCTGCAGTCGCCGGAGGACCGGCAGAAGCTGGACGGCCTCTACGAGTGCATCCTGTGCGCCTGCTGCTCCACCTCCTGCCCCAGCTACTGGTGGAACAGCGACAAGTTCCTGGGCCCCGCCATCCTGCTCCAGGCCTATCGCTTCCTGGCCGACAGCCGCGACGAGATGACGGGCGAGCGGCTCGATGCGCTGGAGGATCCGTTCCGCCTGTACCGCTGTCACACGATCATGAACTGCGCCAACGCCTGTCCGAAGGGCCTGTCCCCCGCCAAGGCGATCGCGGAGATCAAGAAGATGGAAGTCGAGCGGATCGTCTGAGGTCCTTCGAGACGGGCCTTCGACTTCGCTCAGTCCCTCCTCAGGACGAACGGAGGTCTGCGTGTTTCCGTTCGTCCTGAGGAGCCGCTGAGCCTGTCGAAGCGGCGTCTCGAAGGACGCTGATGCCTGGATCGCCTGCCACCCCGCCCCCCTTCTCCTACGAGGAACATCCCGACCATCCAGGCTGGATGAGCTGGGAATTTCGCGATGACACCCGCTTCAACGCCTTTCTCGGCGAGATCATCGTGCGCGTGGAGGACGGGCAGGCGCGCGTCCGGATGGTGCCGGGGCACCGCCATTCCAATTTCGGCGACAACGTCCACGGCGGCGCGCTGCTCGGCTTCATCGACGTGGCGCTGTTCGCCGCGATGCGCAGCTTCGGCCTGATGACCGCAGGCCCCGCGGTGACGCTGGACCTCAACACCCACTTCATCGGCGCGGGCAAGGTGGGCGAGCCGCTGGAGGCCCGGATCGAGCTGCTGCGCGAGACGCAGCGGCTGCTGTTCCTGCGCGGGCTGCTGGTGCAGGACGCGGGCGTGGTGTGCGAGTTCTCCGGCACGATCAGGAAGCCGTCGGCGCCGCGCAGCTGACCCGTCATGCCGGGCGTGTCCCGGCATCCACCGTGCCGCGAAGCGGCGCCTCTCGTTCCGGTGACGAATGCCCGATGTCCTTGCCGCCTACGACCAGCTGATCGCCGCGGGCGAGCTGCGCGCCGATCCGGAACAGGCGGCCGCGGCGCGGCGCCTCGACGCGCTCGCGACCGAGCTGGAGCATCCGCGCACGACCGGCTTCTTCCGCCGCCGCGCGGTGCCGGCGAAGGGCGTCTATCTGTGGGGCGGCGTGGGTCGCGGCAAGTCGATGCTGATGGACCTGTTCTTCGCGCACGTCGACGTGGCGGCGAAGCGACGCGTGCACTTCGGCGAGTTCATGCTGGAGGTTCACGGCCGCATCGCGATGGAGCGGCGCAAGGAACAGGGCGATCCGATCCCCCCTGTCGCCGCGGCGCTCGCACAGGAGGCGCGGCTGCTCGCCTTCGACGAGATGATGGTGACGAACTCGCCCGACGCGATGATCCTCAGCCGGCTGTTCACCGCATTGATCGAGGCCGGCGTCACCGTCGTCACCACCAGTAACCGCGCGCCCGACGACCTCTATCGCAACGGCCTGAACAGGGAGCATTTCCTGCCCTTCATCGCGCTGGTGAAGGCGCGGCTCGACGTCCTCGCGCTGAACGGCCCGGTCGATTACCGTCGCGACCGGCTGGGGCAGCAGGACACCTGGCTGGTGCCCAACGGCTCCGCGGCGACCGCGCAACTGTCCGCCGCCTTCTTCCGCCTGACCGACTATCCGCCCGAGGATCGCGCGCACGTGCCCAGCGAGGAGCTGACCGTGCAGGGCCGCGCGCTGCACGTGCCCAAGGCGCTGAAGGGCGTGGCCGTCTTCTCCTTCAAGCGGCTGTGCGGCGAAGCGCGGGGGACCGCGGACTATCTCGCCATCGCGCGCCGTTACCACACCGTCATCCTGGTCGGCGTTCCCGTCCTGGGGCCGGACAACCGCAACGAGGCGGCGCGCTTCGTGTCGCTGATCGACGCGCTGTACGAGCACAAGGTGAAGCTGCTGGCCGCCGCCGACGCGCAGCCGGACGCGCTGTACCCACGCGGCGACGGCGCATTCGAGTTCCAGCGGACTGTCAGCCGGCTGGAAGAGATGCGGTCCGAAGCCTACCTGGTGCAGGGACATGGAGCTTAATGCACTTGCGAAACATTTGCATTTAAACTGTCCGCTTCGACGATTATCGGGTTGCCCCGCTGCGCCAAAGAGCGTAGGCGGCCTTTCCATTCGACGTCCACGATAGAAGAGGGGATGGAATGGCCCGCAAGAAGATCGCGCTGATCGGCGCCGGCAACATCGGCGGCACGCTCGCGCATTTGGCCGCGCTGAAGGGCCTCGGCGACATCGTCCTCTTCGACGTGGTCGAGGGCGTGCCGCAGGGCAAGGCGCTGGACCTCAGCCAGTGCGGACCGGTGGAGGGCTTCGATGCCTCGATCAAGGGCTCGAACGACTATAAGGACATCGCCGGCGCCGACGTCATCATCGTGACGGCGGGCGTGGCGCGCAAGCCGGGCATGAGCCGCGACGACCTGCTCGGCATCAACCTGAAGGTCATGAAGGCGGTCGGAGAGGGCATCCGCGACAACGCCCCCGACGCCTTCGTCATCTGCATCACCAACCCGCTCGACGCGATGGTGTGGGCGCTGCGCGAGTTCAGCGGGCTGCCGACGCACAAGGTCGTCGGCATGGCCGGCGTGCTCGATTCGGCGCGCTTCAGCCACTTCCTGGCGGAGGAGTTCGGCGTCAGCGTGAAGGACGTGAACACCTTCGTGCTGGGTGGCCACGGCGACACCATGGTGCCGGTGCTGGAATATTCCACCGTCAGCGGCATCCCCGTCAGCGACCTGATCGCGATGGGCTTCTCCACGAAGGAGAAGGTCGACGACATCGTGAAGCGCACCCGCGGCGGCGGCGGCGAGATCGTCGCGCTGCTGAAGACCGGCTCGGCCTATTACGCGCCCGCGACCAGCGGCATCGCGATGGCCGAGGCCTATCTCTACGACCAGAAGCGCATCCTGCCCGCCGCGGCGCACCTGTCCGGCCAGTACGGGATCGACGACCTCTACGTCGGCGTGCCCGTGGTGATCGGCGCGGGCGGCGTGGAGAAGGTGGTCGAGGTATCGCTGTCCGACGAGGCGAAGGGCAACCTCCAGGTCTCGGTCGACGCGGTCAAGGAACTGCTGGTCGCCTGCAAGGGGATCGATAGCAGCTTGAATTGATGTGCTTGATCTCGGCTTCTTCGCCCTGTGCGGCCTCGTAGGGATGATACCTACGATCGTGGCGCTGATGCTGAAGCGACCGGGCATTGGAGCTTGGCTGGCAGGTGGATGGTCCGCTTTGTCAGTTCTGCTCCTTCAGGCAATAGGTTTAGGGCCACACGGGTTCATTCTCTTCGCGTTCATCCCCTTTTGGGGCGGCAACGTCGCCGCTTTGATCTGGGCTCTGATCCGCTTTAACAAGGAACGTGGCGTCGTATGAGCATCCTCGTCAATGCGAACACCAAGGTCATCACCCAGGGGATGACCGGCAACACGGGCAGCTTCCACACGCAGGCGGCGCTCGACTACGGCACGCAGATGGTCGCGGGCGTCACCCCCGGGAAGGGCGGGGGCACGCACCTTGGACTGCCGCTGTTCGACACCGTCGCCGAGGCGGTGACGAAGACCGGCGCGGACGCCTCGGTCGTGTACGTGCCGCCGCCCTTCGCCGCGGATTCGATCCTCGAGGCGATCGACGCCGAGGTGCCGCTGATCGTGTGCATCACCGAGGGCATTCCGGTGCTCGACATGGTCCGCGTGAAGCGCGCGCTCAGCGGCTCCAGGTCGCGGCTGATCGGCCCGAACTGCCCGGGCGTGCTGACGCCGGGCGAGTGCAAGATCGGCATCATGCCGGGCAACATCTTCAAGAAGGGCTCGGTCGGCGTGGTCAGCCGCTCGGGCACGCTGACCTACGAGGCGGTGTTCCAGACGTCGAACGCGGGGCTGGGCCAGACCACCGCGGTCGGCATCGGCGGCGACCCCGTTAACGGCACCAATTTCATCGACGTGCTGGAATTGTTCCTGGCCGACGACGCGACCGAATCGATCATCATGATCGGCGAGATCGGCGGCAGCGCCGAAGAGGAAGCGGCGCAGTTCCTGCGGGACGAGGCAAAGCGCGGGCGAAGCAAGCCGATGGCCGGCTTCATCGCGGGCCGCACGGCGCCCCCGGGTCGTCGCATGGGTCATGCCGGCGCGATCGTCTCCGGCGGCCAGGGCGGCGCCGAGGACAAGATCGCGGCCATGGAGGCCGCCGGCATCAAGGTGGCGGCATCGCCGTCCGAGCTTGGCTCGACGCTGCTGGAAGTGTTGAACAAGTAAATCCCTCTTCCCTCGGGAGAGGGAGGGAGCAGCCGGAGGCTGCGGAAGGGTGAGGGCGACGGGGCCGCCTCACCCTCATCCTCCCACCGCCTTCAAGGCGGCGGGCCCCTCCTTCTCCCGGCGGGAGAAGGGAAAAGAGGTGGTAAGATGGGCTACGAAGGCCAGGATTTCTCGGATGTCGCCGGCAGCGTCTCGCCGGCCTTCATCGACGCGCTCTACGCGCGCTACAAGGCGTCGCCCGACAGCGTCGAGCCGCAGTGGCGGCAGATGTTCGAGGGGCTGGAGAGCGCCGGCCGCGGCCCGTCGTGGATCAACGAGCGCTGGCCGCTCAGCACCACCGACGACCTGACCGCCGCGCTCGACCCCACGCAGATGGAGCCCGCGCCGAAGCCGCAGAAGGGCAAGCCCGCCCCGGCCGCCGCCGCGCCCGCCCCGTCGCAGGCGGACATCATCAAGGCCGCGGGCGACGCGATCCGCGTGCAGCTGCTGATCCGCACCTATCGCGTTCGCGGGCACCTGGCCGCCAATCTCGACCCACTGGGCCTGTCCGGCCTGCGCGAGCTGCCCGCCGACCTCACCACCGAATACCACGGCTTCTCCGACGCCGACATCGACCGTCCGGTCTATCTCGGCGGCACGCTGGGCATGGAATGGGCGACGGTGCGCGAGGTCGTCGACACGCTGCGCGCCAATTACTGCGGCAACGTCGGCCTGGAATATATGCACATCGCCGACGTGGAGGAGCGCCGCTTTCTCCAGGACCGGATGGAGGGCAAGGACAAGGGCGTCGATTTCACCCCGCAGGGCAAGAAGGCGATCCTGAACAAGGTCGTCGAGGCCGAGCAGTGGGAGAAGTTCCTCGGCCGCAAGTACGTCGGCACGAAGCGCTTCGGCCTCGACGGCGGCGAATCGATGATCCCGGCGCTGGAAAGCGTCATCAAGTACGGCGGCGCGGCGGGGATCAACGAGATCGTCTTCGGCATGGCCCACCGCGGCCGGCTGAACGTGCTGGCCAACGTGATGGCGAAGCCGCTGCGGGTCATCTTCCACGAATTCGCCGGCGGCAGCGCCAATCCCGACGACATCGGCGGCTCGGGCGACGTGAAGTATCACCTCGGCACCAGCACCGATCGCGAGTTCGACGGGCACAAGGTGCATATGTCGCTGGTCGCCAACCCCAGCCACCTGGAGGCGGCGGACCCCGTCGTGCTCGGCAAGGTGCGCGCCATTCAGACGATCGCGGGCGACCTGGCCGATCATTGCAAGTCGCTGCCCGTCCTGATCCACGGCGACGCCGCCTTCGCCGGGCAGGGGATCGTTTGGGAGTGCTTCGGCTTCTCCGGCATCCGCGGCTACAACACGGGTGGCTGCGTCCACTTCGTCATCAACAACCAGATCGGTTTCACGACGAGCCCGCAGTTCGCGCGCTCCTCGCCCTATCCGTCGGACGTGGCGAAGGGGGTGCAGGCGCCGATCTTCCACGTCAACGGCGACGATCCCGAGGCGGTGACCTTCGCCACGAAGATCGCGATCGAGTATCGCCAGGCATTCCACCGCGACGTCGTGATCGACATGTGGTGCTATCGCCGCTTCGGCCACAACGAGGGCGACGAGCCCGGCTTCACCCAGCCGCTGATGTACAAGGCGATCCGCCAGCACCCGCCGGTCAGCGAGATCTACGGCAAGCGCCTGATCGAGCAGAAGGTGATCGACCAGGCCTGGATCGACGACAACGTGAAGCAGTTCACGACGCTGCTGGAAGGCGAGTTCGAGGCCGGCGCCAGCTACAAGCCCAACAAGGCGGATTGGTTTGCGGGCCGCTGGTCGGGCCTCTCCGCGCCCAAGGACCCCGAGGCGACGCGCCGTAATGCGGACACCGGGGTCGAGCCCAAGCTGTTCGACGCGATCGGCCGCACGCTGACGAGGGTGCCGGACGACCTGGCGATTCACAAGACGCTGGCGCGCGTGCTGGACGCCAAGCGGCAGATGTTCGCGACCGGCGAGAACTTCGACTGGGCGACCGGCGAGGCGCTCGCCTTCGGCACGCTGCTGTCGGAGGGCTATGGCGTTCGGCTGTCGGGTCAGGATTCCGGCCGCGGCACCTTCTCGCAGCGTCATGCGGTGTGGGTCGACCAGAACGACGAGCACAAGTACGTGCCGCTGTGGAACGTCGAGCACGGGCATTTCGAGGTGCTGGACAGCCCCTTGAGCGAATATGGCGTGCTCGGTTTCGAGTACGGCTACGCGCTTGCCGATCCGAAGACGCTGGTATTGTGGGAGGCGCAGTTCGGCGACTTCGTGAACGGCGCGCAGATCATGATCGACCAGTTCATCGCCAGCGGCGAGGCGAAGTGGCTGCGCGCCAACGGCCTGGTCATGCTGCTGCCCCACGGCTACGAGGGCCAGGGGCCGGAGCACAGCTCGGCACGGCCGGAGCGCTTCCTGCAATTGTGCGCGGGCGACAATATGCAGGTCGCCAACTGCACCACGCCGGCCAATTACTTCCACCTGCTGCGCCGGCAGATGCACAGGAGTTTCCGCAAGCCGCTGATCGTGATGACGCCCAAGTCGCTGCTTCGGCACAAGGCGGCGGTGTCGAGCGCGGCCGATTTCCAGGGCGACACCCACTTCCGCCGCATCCTGTCCGATCCGAACGGCGCGGCGGATGCGCAGACGACGCGGCTGGTGCTGTGCACCGGCAAGGTCGCCTACGACCTGATGGAGGCGCGCGACGCGGCGGGCGACGAGGGCACGCAGATCGTCCGCGTGGAGCAGCTGTACCCCTTCCCCACCGAGGCGCTGGCGCGGCGGATCGCCGCCATGCCCGCGCTGGAGGACGTGGTGTGGGCGCAGGAGGAACCGCGCAACAACGGCTATTGGTTCTTCGTCGAGCCGCTGATCGAGGAGGCGCTGGGCATCGCCGGCGCGTCGGTGAAGCGCCCGCGCTACGCCGGCCGCGCCGCCGCCGCCTCCCCGGCGACCGGCCTGATGAAGCGCCACCAGGCCGAGCAGGGCGCGCTGATCGCCGATGCGCTGGGCCACAGCGTGCGCCAGGAGATCCGTCGCACGCGCGAGGCGGAGACGGTGAAGAAGGCCGGCAAGGCCGCAAGTTGATTGGCACCTTCCCTCCACCCCGGCGAAGGCCGGGGTCCAGTTGGGAAGGCGATCGTTGTTGAGCGGCGTGCTCCATCGCAGCGTCGCGTAACTGGACCCCGGCGTGCGCCGGGGTGGTAAGGACGACAGGAATGGCAACCGAAGTTCTGGTCCCCACGCTGGGCGAATCGATCACCGAGGCGACGCTCGGCGAGTGGCTGAAGCAGCCGGGCGACGCCGTCGCCGCGGACGAGCCGATCGCGAGCCTGGAGACCGACAAGGTCTCCGTCGAGGTCCCCTCCCCCGTCGCCGGCGTCATGGGGGCGCACGCGGTCAGCGTGGGCGACACCGTGCAGGTCGGCGCGATGATCGCCACCGTCGATGCCGGTGGCAGCGCCCCCGCGCAGGCGGCCGCGCCGCAGCCCGCCGTGACGGAAGCGGCCAGGGACGAGGCGCCCGCGCCCGCCGCCGGCGGCTACGGCAATCACGGCGCCACCCCGGTGGACAGCGACGCCCCCGCCGCGCTCTCGCCCTCGGTCCGCCGCGCGGTGCTGGAGCACGGCGTCGACCCCGCCACGATCAAGGGCACGGGCAAGGACGGCCGCATCACCAAGGAGGACGTCGCCGCCGCCGCCTCCAGCAAGCCCGCCACTGCCCCGGCCGCAGCGCCGGCGCCCGCGCCGCAGACCCCCTCCGTCGCCGCTTCCACCGGTCGCAAGGAGGAGCGCGTGCGCATGACGCGCCTGCGGCAGACCATCGCCAAGCGGCTGAAGGACGCGCAGAACACCGCCGCGATGCTGACGACGTTCAACGACGTCGACATGACCGCGGTGATCGAGGCGCGCGCCAAGTACAAGGACCTGTTCGAGAAGAAGCACGGCGTGCGCCTGGGCTTCATGGGCTTTTTCGTGAAGGCCGCCTGCATGGCGCTGAAGGACATTCCTTCGGTCAACGCCAGCATCGAGGGCGACGAGATCGTCTACCACGACTACGTCGACGTCTCCGTGGCGGTGTCGGCGCCCAACGGCCTGGTCGTTCCCGTCATCCGCGACGCGCAGGACCTGACGGTAGCGGGGATCGAGAAGACGATCGGCGACTTCGGCAAGCGCGCCAAGGACGGCACGCTGAAGATGGACGAGATGAAGGGCGGCACCTTCACCATCTCCAACGGCGGCGTGTTCGGATCGCTGATGTCCACGCCGATCATCAATCCGCCGCAGTCCGCGGTGCTGGGCCTGCACCGCATCGAGGACCGGCCGGTGGTGCGCGACGGACAGGTCGTGGTGAAGCCGATGATGTATCTCGCGCTCAGCTACGACCACCGACTGATCGACGGCCGCGAGGCGGTGACGTTCCTCGTCGCGCTGAAGAATGCGATCGAGGATCCGACGCGGATTTTAATCGATTTGTAGAGGTTTCGTTGTGCTCCGGCGCAGGCCGGAGCGCTGGAGAAGGCGCGATGACTGTGGACCTTGTCGTGCCATCTCCTAGGCTCGAGCGCACCGACGAGGCGGCGCTGTGAAAGCCGGCTGCGTCTACCTGATGGCAAATCACCGCCGAGGGCAGACGTATCTTGGGGTGACGAGCGACCTTCCCCGCCGTGCCTGGCAGCATCGCAACGGGGTGATCGGCGGGCATTCGCGCAACAAGAGTTGCACACTGCTCGTCTGGTGCGAATATTTCGACGATCTCCAGGACGCGCGCGCCTGCGAGTACCGGATGAAAAAGTGGAAGCGCGCGTGGAAGTTACGCCTGATCGAGGAGCGAAACCCCGACTGGCGCGACCTCTTCGCCGACGTTTGTGCGTGAGGCCAACGCTCCGGCCTGCGCCGGAGCACGGAAGGGTTAGTGATGGCAGACGGCAATTTCGATTATGACGTCCTCGTGATCGGCGCCGGCCCCGGCGGCTACGTCGCCGCGATCCGCGCGGCGCAGCTGGGGCTGAAGACCGCCTGCGCGGAGAGCCGCGAGACGCTGGGCGGGACCTGTCTCAACGTCGGCTGCATTCCGTCGAAGGCGATGCTCCACGCGTCCGAACTGTACGACCACGCCGCCAACGGCGCGATGGCGAAGCTGGGTATCAGGACGACGGTCGAGCTCGACCTCGACACGATGCACGGCCAGCGCCGCGACGCGGTCAAGCAGCTGACCGGCGGGATCGAGTTCCTGTTCAAGAAGAATAAGGTGACGTGGCTGAAGGGCCGCGCCAGCTTCGAGGACGCGCACACCGTGAGCGTCGGCGACCAGAAGGTGACGGCGAAGAACGTCGTGATCGCCACCGGCTCCTCGGTCACGCCCCTCCCCGGCGTCGAGATCGACCAGAAGGTGGTGGTGGACAGCACCGGCGCGCTGGAGCTGGCCAAGGTGCCCCGGCACATGGTCGTCATCGGCGGGGGCGTGATCGGGCTGGAGCTGGGCAGCGTATGGCGCCGGCTGGGCGCGAAGGTGACCTGTGTCGAATATCTCGACCAGATCCTTCCCGGTTTCGACGGCGACATCCGCAAGGAGGCGAACAAGGTCTTCAAGAAGCAGGGCATCGAGTTCAGGCTCGGCACCAAGGTGTCGGGCGTGGCGGTGAACGGCGAGACGGCGACGCTGACCCTTGAGCCGGCGAACGGCGGCGAGGCGACGACGCTGGATGCCGATGTGGTGCTGGTGTCGATCGGCCGCCGCGCCAACACCGACGGGCTCGGGCTCGACAGGATCGGCCTGTCACCCAACCAGCGCGGGCAGATCGAGACCGACCACGACTTCCGCACCCCGGTGGATGGCGTGTGGGCGATCGGCGACGTCATTCCCGGCCCGATGCTGGCGCACAAGGCGGAGGACGAGGGCATCGCCGTCGCCGAGAACATCGCCGGCCAGCACGGCATCGTGAACCACGACGTGATCCCCTCGGTCGTCTACACCTGGCCCGAGGTGGCCGGCGTCGGCTTGACGGAGGAGCAGGCCAAGGAGAAGGGCGAGATCAAGGTCGGCAGGTTCCCGATGATGGCCAACAGCCGCGCGAAGACCAATCACGAGCCCGACGGCTTCGTGAAGGTGATCGCCGACGCGAAGAGCGACCGCGTGCTGGGCGTCTGGTGCATCGCGACGGTCGCCGGCACGATGATCGCGCAGGCGGCGCAGGCGATGGAATTCGGCGCCACCAGCGAGGACATCGCCTACACCTGCCACGCCCATCCGACCCATTCCGAGGCGATCAAGGAAGCGGCGATGGCGGTGACGGGGAAGCCGATCCACATCTGAGGCGTTGCGCGGCGATGGATCGTTTCGCGTTCGTCGCCGCCACCTCTCCCCTGGACGCGCCCGACATGCCGGCGGGCACCCGTGTCCGCTATTTCGCGCCGGCGCCCGCGCTCGCCCCGTTCGCGACGGGCTACAATTGCTACGGCGCGGTGGCGGAGGCGCCGCGCGCCGACCCGTTCCTGCCGATGATGGCCATGGTGAACGTCCTGATCGACGCGGGGCCGGTGGCCGTTACGATCGGGCGGCATCGCTTCGATCCCGTCCCGCAGGTGGCGCTGTACGGATCGATGACGCGGCCGATCCACGCGCAGACGCGCGGCGGGTTGATGATCGGCGCGGGGATCAGTCCGCTCGGCTGGGGACGGCTGGCGTCGCGGCGTTCCGCGGCGGATTTCCACAACCGCGTGGTGCCGGTGGGCGCGATGTTCGGCACGGGCTGGGGCGAACGCCTGGCCGCCGCGCTGGCCGGCGCGGGCACGGACATGGAGATCCCCGCGATCCTCGACCGCCACCTGGCGCCGCTCTTCGGCACGCCGCACCCGCAGGAGGCGCTGATCGCGGCGTTCGGCGCCATCGTGGTGGAGGACGGCGCGCCCGACATCGCCACCGCCGCGGAGCGGCTCGGCATCTCCACCGCGGCGCTGCGCCGGCTGTCGCTGCGCTTCTTCGGCCTTCCGCCCAAGCCGCTGCTGCGGCGCGCCCGCTTCCTGCGCTCCTTCCTGCGCGAAACCGGGCTGGACGGGGCGGGGCGAACGGGGGAGATCGACAGGAGCTACTTCGACCGCTCGCACTATCTGCGCGATGCCAACGACTTCCTGGGAACCACGCCGCGGCGCTTCCTCAGCGCGCCGGCGGACTTCCTGCGCGGCAGCGCGGTCGCGCGGCTGCGCACGCTGGGCATCCCGTTCCAGGCGCTCCAGCACGTCGATCCCGCCTCGCCCGCCATCCATGAAGGCTGATCCGCCCGCGCCGGACGATCGCAACGCGCTGGAGCGGGAGTGGCTGGCGTTGACGCGCGAGACGCTGCCGGCGCTCGCCGCCGCCCGCCGCTGGCCGGTATCGGCGGACCATTGCTTCCAGCGCATCCTGCTGGACCATGCGGTGGGCGGACGGTGGTACGATCACGTGCCGGGCCGCCCCGCCTATCGACATATCGACGCCGCCGCGCTCGCCCGCGCGGTGGCGCTGGGGACGGCAGTGGCGGCGGGCGTGGCGGATCTTCACGCGCTCAACGCGCGCTCGCTCGCCTGGCGCCGCGCATCAGCCGCTCCTCGGCCGGGCTGAACGCGCTGCGCCGCCCGCGCGCGCCATCGGCCACGGCGGTGGCGAAGAAGGCGACGCCGGTTCCCGCGGCGCGATCGATCCACAGACCGGACCGCAGGCCGTAGGCGTCGCCCGCGTGGCCCACCCGCGCACGGCCGTCGCCGACCGGATCGTCGCGGCACCCCGCCCGCGCGGTCGCCAGCGTCTGCACCGCCAGCGCGTAGCGGCAGAAGAAGCCGCCGTCCCCGCCCTCCCCCGTCACCCCGTTCGTGCCGTCGTACGTCCACACCGGGGTCGTCAGCACCGCCACCGAAGCGGGCGAGAGGAAGCCGTCGCCGTCGTTCAGCAGCACGCGTCCGAGCGTCGCCAGATCTCGCATGGAGATGCGCAGCCCGCCCTGCGGCGAGAAGAGCGCGCCGTTCTCTCCCGGGCGGTAGCGCGACAGGTCACACGCGCTTCCCGGCGGCGCGTTGACCGGACAGGCGGGCGGGCGGCCGCGCAGGTCGTCGGTCGCGACCGCGCCGTCGTCGCGGTACAGCACCACCGCGCGCGCGGCGCGATCCGGCGCACAGGCGGCCCAGTTGAAGCAGGCGTCCAGCTTCAGCGGATCGATGACCCATCGCGCCATCGCGCGATCGAACCGCTCGCCCGTCGCTCGCTCGATCACCGACGCGACGACGGGGAAGTTGAGGTTGGTGTAGCGGAAGAAGGTGCCCGACGCGTGGCTCGCGTCCCACGCCCGCGGGTCGGCCAGCCGCGCGCGCAGCGTGTCGCCGAGCGGGATCGCATAGTCGGCGGCGTCGGTCAGGCCCGAGCGATGCGACAGCAGCAGCCGCAGCGTCACCGGCACGTCGGGAAAGCCGGGGTGCCGCAGGCGCCAGCCGAGCGCCGTCGCGACGTCGGCGTCGAGGTCGAGCCGCCCCGCCTCCACCAGCCGCATCACGCCCATCGCGACGACCAGCTTGGAGATGCTGGCGATCCGCACCGGATCGTCCGCCGTCACCCGCCGCCCGCTGCGGCGGTCGGCGAGCCCGCGCGCCTCCACCTTCGTGACGGCGTTGCGGTCGAAGGCGACGCGCACCTCCGCCGTGCGCGGGGCGCAGGCGGTGAGGAGGGTGGCGAGAAGGACTATCCTCCCCAGTACGGCGCGGCAGGTCGGATCGTCCCCCGGACGATCCTCGGACATGCGGGGCATGTTCGACCTGCCGCGCCGTGCCGGGGAGGATAACGGCGGCTCACCTTGCATCGCGCCAGCCCGGCGCGCGATAGCCGTCGTAGGGCGCGCAGCGCTCGCGATCCTTGCGGCACGTCTTCTCCCACGCGCGGCGCTCCTTCGCTTCACGCTCCTCCGCCTTGCGTTGCTGACGCACCCACTTCTCGTCGCGTTCCCTCTCGCTGGTGGTCACGCCGTCGACGACGGCAGCGCCGGCCTTCACCGGCAGGGTCGCCACGTTCCACGCGGTCTTCGCCACGCAGCCCGCGGTCGCCCAGGCGAGCACCGACACGATCACCACCTTGCGCATCATTGGCTCCCCTCGCCGCGCGCCGCCACCCCCGCGGCTGGAAAATCCGTGAAGAAGCCGTCGATCCCCTGCGCCAGTGCGGCGCGGATCTCGCCGGTCGCGTCGCCATGCGCCGCCTTGTCCGTTCCGCGGCGGAAGGCCGCGCGCAGGAAGACGTTCTCCGCGCGGTAGGTCCATGGGTGGACGCGCAGCCCCGCGGCGTGCGCATCCGCCACCAGCGGCGTCGCGGCATCGCCGTTCCACAGCATCGCCTTGTCCGGCCCGATGCCCCAGGCGTAGCGCGCCACCGCGCGCAGGCCGGCCGGCGTCGTCATCGCCGCATAGCTCGCCGCCGCGCCGTCGGCCGGCGCGCCTTGCGCGGCGACCAGCTGGATCAGCCGCAGCTTCGTCATGCCGGCGAGCCGCTTCAGGTTCGCCACCTCAAACGACTGGATGAAGACCGGCGCCCCGGCGTCCTTCCAGCCGGCGCGATGCAGCTCGGCGACCAGCGGAGCGTCGGTGCCTAGACCGATCGAGGCGAAGTAGGTCGGGTGCTTCGTTTCCGGATAGATCGCGACCCCGGCCTCCTTGGCCAACGCGATCACCTCCGCGAGCGTGGGGATCGTCTCCTGCCCGTCATAGGCGGTGTTGCCGGGGCGCAGCTGCGGCAGCCGCTCCCTCGCGCGCAGCGTCTTCAGTTCGGCCAGCGTGAAATCCTCGGTGAACCAGCCGGTCTCGTCCTGCCCGTCGATCCGCTTGGTCGTCCTGCGGCCGGCGAACTCGGCGTGGTCGGCGACGTCGGTGGTGCCCGATATCTCGTTCTCGTGTCGCGCCACCAGCACGCCGTCCTTGGTCGGCACCAGGTCGGGCTCGATCACGTCGGCTCCCTCCTCGATGGCAAGGCGATAGGCGGCGACCGTGTGCTCGGGCCGTTCCCCGCTGGCGCCGCGGTGCGCGATGACGATGGGACGGGAGAGCGGCTCGGCCATCGCCGCACCCTGCCCCGCCGCCGCCGCCAAGACCAGCGCGCAGATGAGAAACGTTCGCACGGAAACCCTCCGCAGGACAGGCGTTTGCCCCAGGTTATCAGGAAGGCGCCCCATGCATTTCACCATCAATGGCCAACGGTACGAGGCAGACGTCGATATCCGGACGTCGCTGCTTGACCTCGCGCGCGAGCACCTCGGCCTCACCGGCAGCAAGAAGGGCTGCGACCACGGCCAGTGCGGCGCTTGCACGATGCTGGTGAACGGACGCCGGATCAACGCCTGCCTCACGCTTGCCGTGATGCATCAGGATGACGAGATCGTGACGATCGAGGGGTTGGGCTCGGTCGAGAACCTGCACCCGATGCAGGACGCCTTCGTCCGCCACGATGGATACCAGTGCGGCTATTGCACGCCGGGGCAGATCTGCTCCGCGGTGGGCATGCTGGACGAGGTGGCGAAGGGCTGGCCCAGCCACGTCACCGGCGACCTGACCGACGTGTCCCTCGACGATGCGGAGATCAGCGAGCGGATGAGCGGCAACATCTGCCGCTGCGCCGCCTATCCGAACATCGTCGACGCGATCCGGGAAGTCGCCGCGAAGGAAGAGGTTTCGGCATGAAGCCCTTCGACTATGCGCGTGCCGATACGGTGGAGGCGGCGGTCGCGGGCGGCGGCCGGTTCATCGCCGGCGGCACCAACCTGCTCGACCTGATGAAGCTCCAGGTGGAGACGCCGGAGAAGCTGGTCGACATCAGCCGGCTGGACCTGAACCGGATCGAGGAGCGCGACGACGGCGGCCTGACGATCGGCGCCCTGGTGCCCAACAGCGATCTCGCCGCCGACCCGCGCGTGATCGAGCGGTACGAGGTGCTGAGCCGCGCGCTGCTGGCGGGCGCCAGCGGACAGCTTCGCAACAAGGCGACGACCGGCGGCAACCTCCTCCAACGCACGCGCTGCTATTACTTCTACGACACCGCCGCCGCCTGCAACAAGCGCGAGCCGGGATCGGGCTGCGACGCGATCGGCGGGTTCAACCGTATTCACGCCATCCTGGGCACCAGCGAGCAGTGCATCGCGACTCACCCCGGCGACATGCCGGTGGCGATGCGGGCGCTGGACGCGACCATCGTCACGCAGAAGGCCGACGGCGACAAGCGGCGCGTGCCGATCGGCGACTTCTACCGGCTGCCCGGCGACACCCCGCAGATCGAGAACGTGCTGGA
This sequence comes from Sphingomonas corticis, assembly GCF_012035195.1. Lineage (GTDB taxonomy): Bacteria > Pseudomonadota > Alphaproteobacteria > Sphingomonadales > Sphingomonadaceae > Sphingomonas > Sphingomonas corticis. The sequence continues at coordinate 281,069 of NZ_JAAVJH010000004.1, read as the reverse complement.
GCCGGGCGAGCTCATCACGCATGTCGAGCTGCCCGCCCCCGTCGCCAACGCGAGGCACCTGTACCGCAAGGTGCGCGACCGGGCCTCCTACGCCTTCGCGCTCGTTTCCGTCGCCGGCGTCGTCGCCGTGGAGGACGGCCGCATCGCCCATGCCGCGCTCGCCTTCGGCGGTCTCGCCCATCTGCCCTGGCGCAATCCCGCGGTCGAGCAGGCGCTGGTCGGCCAGCAGCCCGGCACCGCCGCGTTCGAGGCCGCCGCCGACGCGCTGGTCGAGGGTGCGCGCGGCTTCGGCCACAACAACTTCAAGATCCCGCTGGTGCGCCGCACGTTGATCGCGTCGCTCCGCGACCTGACGGGGGAGGCGAGCGCATGAGCCTGCTGGACATCTTCTCCTCCGGCGACACCAGGTCGCTGACGATGGACGAACCCCACCCCTCCAGCCTGCTCGACAGCGGCGCGCAGGGCGTGATCGGCAAGCCGCTGCCGCGCGTCGAAGGACCGCTGAAGGTGGCGGGAAAGGCGACCTATGCCGCGGAATATCCCGCGGAGAACCTCGCCTACGGCGTGCTGGTCCGCTCCACGGTAAGCGCGGGGCGGATCGCCGCGATCCACGCCGACGAGGTGCAGGCGCTGCCCGGCGTCATCGCGGTCGTCACTGACTATGACACCTTCCTGCGCAACGCCGCGCAGGGCGGCGACACCGACGCGCCGGTGCAAGGCGTCGAGGAAATCCAGTATCACGGCGAGATCATCGCCGTCGTAGTCGCCGAGACCTTCGAGATCGCGCGCGACGCCGCGGCCCGGCTGCGTGTCGACTACGAACCCGGCGAGGGGCGCTACGATTTCGAGCGATACCGCAACGAGGCCGAACGCCCGCCCGACAGCCAGGTCGAGGCGCACAGCCAGCAGGGCGATCCCGATGGCGCCTTCGCCGCCGCGGCGGTGAAGGTGAGCGCGGTCTATACCACCCCCTCGCAGAACAGCGCCGCGATGGAGCCGCACGCCTCGATCGCGGAGTGGAAGGAGGACGGAACGCTCCTCCTCCACGGCGCCTATCAGATGGTGGCGAGCGACCAGCAGCAGCTGGCCGACGCGCTGGGGCTGAAGGCCGACCAGGTGCGGATCATCTCGCGCTACGTCGGCGGCGGGTTCGGATCGAAGCTGGGCATCGCGCCGGAAAGCGTCGCGGCGGCGATCGCTGCCAAGCAGCTCGGCCGACCGGTCAAGATCGTGATGGCGCGCCAGCAGGTGTTCGACGCCACCGTGCGGCGCTCGAACACCGAGCAGCACCTGAAGCTCGGCGCCGACGCCGATGGCAGGATCGTGGCGCTGATCCACGATTCGCTCGTGTCGAACCTGCCCGACGAGGATTTCTTCGAACCGGTCGGCATCGGCACGCACTTCGCCTATGCCGGCGAGAACCGCCGCATCAACCACGACGTGGTGCGATTGAACCGGACGCTGTCGGGCTCGATGCGCGCGCCCGGCGAGGCGGTGGGGCAGATGGCGCTGGAGGCCGCGCTGGACGAGCTGGCCGAGGCGACCGGCGTCGACCCCATCGAGCTGCGGCGCCGCAACGAGCCGCCGCAGGATCCGGAAAAGCAGATCCCCTTCAGCAGCCGGGCGCTGGTGCCCTGCATGGAGAAGGGCGCGGCGCTGTTCGGCTGGGCGGATCGCAAGGCGCCCGGCAGCGACCGGCGCGGCGAGTGGCTGCACGGCATCGGCATGGCCGCCGCGGTGCGATCGAACATGCTGCAGAAATCGGCGGCGCAAGTGACGCTGACGACGGACGGCCGCGCCATCGTCGAGACCGACATGACCGACATCGGCACCGGCACATACACGATCCTGGCGCAGATCGCGGGCGAGACGCTGGGCCTGCCGCTCGACCGCGTGATCGTCCACCTGGGCGACGGCAAGGCGCCGCCCGCCGCCGGCTCGGGCGGATCGTGGGGCGCGGCCTCGTCCGGCTCCTCGGTCTATCTCGCCTGCGAGCTGGTGCGCGAGCGACTGGCGAAGAAGATGGGCGTCGATCCGGCGGCGATGACGCTGAAGGACGGCCGCGCCATCGCCGAGAACCGCGCGGTGGACCTCACCGACCTCGTCGACGAGAATATCGTCGTGACCGGACAGATCGCGCCGGGAAAGCAGGAGAAGCTGCACACGCAGGCGAGCTACGGCGCGCATTTCTGCGCGGTGAAGGTGAACGCGGTGACGGGCGAGGTGCGGGTGGAGCGGATGCTGGGCGTGTTCGCCGCGGGCCGCGTGCTGAACGAGCAGACGGCGCGCTCGCAATGCCTGGGCGGCATGACCTTCGGCATCGGCGCCGCGCTGACCGAGGAACTGGTCCACGACCCGCGCAACGGCAAGATCGTGAACCGCGACATGGCCGAATATCACCTGCCGGTGAATGCCGACGTGCCGCAGCTGGAAGTGCATTTCCTGCCGGAGCGCGACATCAACGCGAACCCGATCCACGCCAAGGGCATCGGCGAGCTCGGCATTTCCGGCGCGGGCGCGGCAGTGGCGAACGCGATCTACAACGCCACCGGCGTGCGCGTGCGCGACTATCCGATCACCTGCGACAAGCTGCTGGCCGGGTTGCCGGACTGATCGGACCAGCCTTCATCCTCCGTTCGTGCTGCGCCCAATCGAAGGCCGGGCCCCTGCGCTTCGACTTCGCTCGGCACGAACGGGGGTGACGGCTAGGCCCAAACCCGCTCGAACCGTGCGCCCAGCCCGGTGAGCAGCTCGTACTGGCTCATGCCCGATGCCGCCGCCGCGCGGGGCAGGTCGGCGTCGAAGCGCACGCGGTCGCCCTCGCCTACGTCGGCGTTGCCGAGATCGAGCGCGACGAGGTCCATCGACACGCGCCCGATGACCGGCAGCGCCGCGTCGCCCGCGAAGGCGCGCCCGCGGTCGGAGAAGCCGCGCCAATAACCGTCGGCATAGCCCAGGTTCACGATCCCCACCCACGTGTCCGCCGGCGCGGTCCAGGTGGCGTTGTACCCCACCGTCGCCCCGGCAGGCACGCGGCGGCGCTGGAGCACCTCCGCCTCGATCGTCGCGACGGGGCGCATCGGCAGGCCGGGCGCGGGAACGCCGCCGTAGAGCGCCAGCCCGGGCCGCGTCAGGTCGAAGGCATAGTCCGTGCCCAGCGCGATGCCGGCGGAATTGGCGAGACTCATCCGCCGCGCCGCCGTCGCCCCGCGCAGCGCGGCGAAGGCGTCGCGCTGGCGCGGGTTCATCGCGCTCTCCTCGTCCGCGCAGGCGAGGTGGCTCATCAGCGTCTCGATGACCAGACCGTCAAGCAGCCCCGCGGCGATGTCCGCGGGTGCGATGCCCAGCCGGTTCATGCCGGTGTCGACCATCACGTCGCACGCGCCCCCGCCCGCCTCGCGCCAGCGCGCCACCTGCGCCGGGGTGTTCAGCACCGGCCGCACCCCGGCCAGCCCGACGTGCGCCATGTCGCCCTCGCGCACGCCGTGCAGCACCGACACGCTCACGCCCGGCGCGGCGAGCGCGCGCGCCTCCGCCCAGGTCGCGACGAAGAAGTCGCGGCACCCCGTCGCGCGCAGCCGCGCCACCACCTCGCGCGCGCCCAGGCCGTAGCCGTCCGCCTTCACCGCCGCACCGCACGCCGCCCCCCCGTTCCCATCGCCGCTCATCCGCGCCAGCGTGCGCCAGTTGGCGACGAGCGCGTCGGTGGACAGCAGCAGGCGGGAAGGCGCGGTCATGCCGCGGCGGTTAGCGGCTCGCGCCCCGTTAGGCTACCGTGCGGCCGCGCCGGTCGTCCGCCAGTCCCCACATCGCGACGAGCAGCGCCAGCAGCGTCACGCCCCAGGTGTACCACAGCCCGGCATAGGGATCGCCGGTCTTCGCCACGATATACTGGCTGATGAAGGGCAGGAATCCGCCGAAATAGCCGGTGCCCAGATGATAGGGGATCGACAGCGAGGAATAGCGGATCGCCGGCGGAAACATCTCGCTCAGCAGCGCGGCGACAGGGCCGTAGGTGATGCCGGAAAGCAGCGACATGGCAAGGATCGCAAGCAGGATCAGCGCGATGTTCCCGGCGGACGGCACGACGCGCGACAGGTCGTAGCCCGCGCGCTCCAGCGCCGCATCGAGCGCGGCGGCGTCGGGCACGCCGATGTCCCGCGCGCCGACCGTCACGTGCGTCGTCTCGCCCGTCGCCACGCGATAGGGAACGCCGCGCTTCGACAGCGCGTCGAGCACCTGGCCGCACGCCGTCGCCTGCACCTTGTCGAACGGGCTGTACGAGCAGTCGGCGCCGTGGACCACCACCGGGCTCACCTCCGCGGCCTGCGACAGCTTCGGATTGGCCGCCGCGCCGATGGTGAAGAAGATGGGGAACAGCAGCAGCAGCGTCAGCACGTAGCCCGTCACGATCGGCCGCTTCCGCCCCACCCTGTCGCTGACGTGGCCGAACAGCAGGAACCAGCCCGTGCCCATCAGCACGCCCGCGCCGGTGATGAGCTGCGCCGTCGTCTCCTCCACCCGCATGGTCGCCTGCAGGAAGGAGAGGACGGAGAACATGGCGGTGTACCAGATCACCGTCAGCCCGGCGGCGATGCCGAACAGCGCGACGATCATCCGCTTCACGTTGCCGGGATAGGTGAAGCTCGCCTTCAGCGGATTCGCCACCCGCTCGCCCGCGGCGCGCATCTTCTGAAACACTGGGCTTTCGCTCAGCTTCAGCCGCATCCACAAAGAGATGGCGAGCAGCACGATCGAGAACAGGAAGGGCAGCCGCCAGCCCCACGCCTCCCACGCCGCGGCGGGCATCACCGCCTTGAAGAACAGGATGACGGCGAGGCTGAGGATGAAGCCGCCGACGACGCCGGCCTGGATGAAGCTGGTGTAGAAGCCCGAGCGCCCTGCGGGCGAATGTTCGGCGACGTAGATCGCCGCGCCGCCATATTCCCCGCCCAGCGCCAGCCCCTGCGCCACGCGCAGCAGCAGGACGACGACGGGCGCGGCAAAGCCGATCGCGGCGGCGCTGGGTGTCAGCCCCACGCCCGCGGTGGCGACGCCCATCAGCGTGATGGTGACGAGGAAGGTGTATTTGCGCCCCAGCCGGTCGCCGAGATAGCCGAACAGCGCGGCGCCGAGCGGGCGGAAACCGAAGCCGACGGCGAACCCGGCCCAGGCGAGCAGCGTCTGCACCGTCTCGTTCCCCGCGGGAAAGAAGGCGCGCCCGATGATACCCGAGGCGGCGAGCGTGCCGTAGATGAAGAAGTCGTACCATTCGAACACGGTGCCGAGCGCGGAGGCGGAGATGACCAGCCGGATGTCCGCCCCGCTCGGCTCCTCTCCCGCGGTGATGCTGTCGTCGGCCATCCTGCTCCCCCGTCTCGCGCCGCCCCGATGGATAGAGCAGGCGCGGCCAGACGCAACGTCCGTCGTCCCGCCCTCGCCGCTCCCGCGCAGCCGGCGCCGGGCCCCTGCCTGCTCAGCGGCGACGGAGGAGCGATCCCGCCGCCGCCCTTGCAATCCTCCGCCCCTTGCGCGACGCCCCGCCCATGTCGCGTCTCCTCGCCGCCGCCCTCCTCCTCGCCGCGCCGGCGCAGGACACCGCGCCCTACGAGGCGCTGCGACAGGTGGACCAGCGGCTCGCCGATATTGCCTATCGCCTCACCACCGCCAATGAAGCCTTGTGCCGCGAGCGGCAGCCGGTGTTCGGGCTCCAGCTCCACGCCATCGACCAATATCCCGCGCGAGATCGCGCGGCGGTGGGGCAGGTGTTCGGCTTCGCCGCGCCGGTCGCGGTCGAGCTGGTCGTGCCGGACGGTCCCGCGGCGCGCGCGGGGCTGCGCGCGAACGACGGCGTGACCGCGATCGACGGCGCCGCGCTGCCCCCGCCCGCCGCGACCGACCGCATCACCGCCGCTACGCGCGACGCGGCGCAGGCGCGGCTCGCGGCGGGCGCACCGACCGCCGCCGTCACGCTCGCCCGTGCCGGCGCCGCGCCCGTGGTGGTCCAGCCGGTTCCCGGCTGCCGCGTCGAGTTCGAGGTGCTGGCGACGCGCAAGCTGGGCGCCTCCTCCGATGGCCGCGTGGTGCAGGTCGGCGCGCCGCTGTTCGCGCGCTTCGACGACGACCAGATCGCCGTCGTCGTCGCGCACGAGCTCGCGCACTCCGTCCTTGCCCATCGCGCGCGGCTGGAGGCGGCGGGAGTGAAATGGGGCCTGCTGGCGCAATTCGGCCGCAACGCGCGCCTGTTCCGCACGACGGAGAGCGAGGCGGACGTGCTTGGCGCGGTGCTGCTGCGCAACGCCGGCTGGGACCCGCGGAACGCGGTCCGCTTCTGGAAGGAGGAGGGGTCGAAGATCGACGGCGGCATGTTCCACAGCCGCACGCATCCGTCCGCCAAGGACCGCGCCGCCGCCATCGCCGCGGCGCTGGCGACGATCCCGGCCGGCGCGCCGGTGCCGTACCTGCCGCCGATCCTGGCGCGGCGCGACGCGCCGCTGGAATGAACGGAGCACCGCCATGACGCGCGACGGGGGCCCGACCCGACCGCCCCCCCCCCCCCCGCGCGACCACCGATCGCCGGCAGGCGCAGCTGGCGGAGCCGCACCGCCGCCGGCACACGCAGGCGCACATCGACGCGATGCCGGGGGCCGTGTCGACGCCGGGTCGCCCCCGCCGGACCTGTGGCGCGAGCGGCGATCTTCCGCTTGCCGCACTTCTCCCCCTGGAGGCGCCCGAGCGTAGAAATCCGACGCGGGACATCGCCGCACGGGAGGCGTGACGTTGTGTGGCCCGGAGCGGCGCGCGCTGGCGCCCGCCCGCCCTTCCCGCTAGCAGGCGAGGCATGACGAGCATCGGCATCTACGGATCGAACGGCCGCATGGGCCGCGCCATTGCCACGATCGCGGAGGCCGAGGGCGTGACGGTGGCCGGCGGGTGCGACGCGGGCGGCGATCCGCTGCCGCTGGCGCAGGCGGCGGGCGTGCTGGTCGATTTCTCCACCCCCGCCGCGCTGGAACCACACCTCGCCGCCGCGGTCGCGGCGCGCACGCCGATCGTCATCGGCACCACCGGATTGTCGGCGGCGCACCACGCCCTGATCGAGCAGGCGGCGGACGAGATCGCGGTGCTGCAGACCGGCAACACCTCGCTCGGCGTCACGCTGCTGCGCATCCTGGTGCGCGAGGCGGCGGCGCGGCTGGGCGCAGACTGGGACATCGAGATCGCGGAGATGCACCACCGGCACAAGGTGGACGCGCCGTCGGGCACCGCGCTGCTGCTGGGCGAGGCGGCGGCGGAGGGGCGGGCCACGCGGCTGGCCGAGGTGCGCGTCGACAGCCGCGCCGGGCTGGTCGGCGCGCGCGCGGAAGGGACGATCGGCTTCGCCTCGCTGCGCGGCGGATCGGTGATCGGCGACCACATGGTCGTCTTCGCCGGCGAGGGCGAGCGGATCGAGCTGGGCCACCGCGGCGAGGACCGCTCGATCTTCGCGCGCGGCGCGGTGACGGCGGCGCAGTGGCTCGCCGGCCGCGCGCCGGGGCGCTATTCGATGGCGGAGGTGCTCGGCCTTTGACGCCCGCCCGATGAAACGCGCCGACGCCTTCGAGTTCTACCGCCGCCTGGCCGAGGCGAACCCGCATCCGGAGACGGAGCTGGAATCGGTCAACGTCTACACGCTGCTGGTCGCCGTCGTCCTTTCCGCCCAGGCGACCGACGCCGGCGTGAACAAGGCCACCCGGGCGCTGTTCGCCGAGGTGGACACGCCGCAGAAGATGGTGGCGCTGGGGGAGGAAGAGCTGAAGCGACACATCCGCACCATCGGCCTGTTCAATACGAAGGCGAAGAACGTCATCGCGCTGAGCGAGGCGCTGATCGCCGATCACGACGGCGCCGTGCCGGCGGATCGCGACGCGCTGGAGGCGCTTCCGGGCGTCGGGCGCAAGACCGCCAACGTGGTGATGAACGTCGCCTTCGGGGCGGAGACCTTCGCCGTCGACACGCACATCTTCCGCGTCGGCAACCGGACGGGCCTCGCTCGCGGCAAGACCCCGCTCGCCGTGGAGAAGGCGCTCGACAAGGCGACGCCGGCCCCCTTCCGCGTCCACGCGCACCACTGGCTCATCCTGCACGGCCGCTACGTGTGCAAGGCGCGCCGGCCGGAATGCTGGCGCTGCATCGTTGCCGACCTCTGCGCGTTCAGGCCGAAGACCCCCGCGCCCGCGCCGAAGGGACCGACCCGATGACCGCCCGTATCCTCGCCGCCCTCCTGCTCGCGTCCGTGTCGACGCCCGGCGCCGCGCGCGATCGCAACGCCGTTCCCGCCGCCACGCCGGTGGGCAAGCCGCTCACCTGCGTGCCGATCCGCTCGCTGCGCGAGAGCCTGGTGCGATCCGACCGCGTCATCGACTTCCGCGGCTCCCGCGGCCTCTTCTATCGCGTCACCCTGCCCCGGGCGTGCCCCGGCCTCGGCTTCGAGCGGCGCTTCAGCTACGCCACCTCGCTCAGCCAATTGTGCGCGCAGGACATCATCACCGTCCTCTACCAGTCGCCGGTGATGCCCGGCGCCAGCTGCGGCCTCGCCCCGTTCCAGCCGGTTCGTCTCCCGAAGCGCTGACGAAACCGGTTGGCATCGCGCCCTCGCGGTTGTAGGCGATGGCCCAGGCACCCGTAGCTCAGCTGGATAGAGCGCTGCCCTCCGAAGGCAGAGGCCACAGGTTCGAATCCTGTCGGGTGCGCCAATCTTCTCCTACACCAACTCCGCCCCGGCTTCCCCAACCTCGGCGGGCTCTCCCTCGGTCAGCAGCGTGGTGACGGCGAGGTCGGCGGTGACGTTGGCGGTGGTCGCGACCATGTCGGGAACGGTATCCACCGCCAGGAACAGTGGCAGCAGCTCGATCGGGACGCCGACCGCCAGCGCGACGGGGGCGTAGGCGGCGAAGAAGCTGATCTGGTTGGGCAGCCCGGCGATGACCAGGTTGTTGACCACCGCCAGCACCGCCACCAGCCCCAGCTGCGCGGGCGTGAGCGCGACGGCGTTGAGATGCGCCAGCGCCAGCACCGCCAGCGCGATCGCGGTGGGCGCGCTGATGCGGAACAGCGCGACCGCTAGCGGCAGGACCGCACCGGCGTGCCGCTCCGGCAGGCCGAGCGCGCGCGCGCCCAGCAGCATGGCCGGCAGCGACGCCAGCGAGGATTGCGTGCTGAACGCCACCGATTGCGCCGGCACCACCGCGCGCAGGAAGGCGGTGACCGGCGTGCGTGCGGCGACGGCCACCAGCAGCACGAATGCGACCGTCAGCACGACGCCGCCGATCACCCGCGCCGCGACGTACCAGGCCAGCAGCGCGCCGACCGCCAGGCCGCTGCGGGCGGCGACGTCGAACGCCAGCGCGAACACGCCCACCGGCGCGACGAGCAGCACCCAGCCGATCAGGACGAGCAGCGCGTCGGCCACCCCCTGGAAGACGGCGCCGACCGCGGCAGCGTGCGACCGGTCGATCCGGCGCAGCGCCGCCGCGAACAGCAGCGCGAAGATCACCACGGGAACGATCGCCCCCTGCGCGGCCGACCCGACCGGGTTGACCGGCACCAGCGCGCGAAGCGTCTCGGACAGCGGCGGCAGGTCCGGCAGCGCGCCGCGGGCGACGCGCACCTGGTCCAGGCCGCGCACTTGCCAGCCGCGGAACATCGCCGAACCCAGCAGCACGCCGAACGCCGCCGACAGCGACAGGAACAGCGCGAACAGCCCGATCGCGCGCCGCGCCACGCGGGTCGACCCGCCCAGGTCGGCGCCGCGGCCGATCCCGGTGACGATCAGCGCGAAGACGAGCGGGACGATGGGCATCCGCAACGCGTCGAGCCACAGCCCGCCGACCGCCCTCAGCACCGGCAGGCCTGCGCTGTCCGGCCCGGCGAGAAAGCCGCCGGCGAGGCCGGCGAGGAGGCCGATCAGGGTGCGCGCGGCGATGGGGATCCTCACGCCGGCGCCCGCGTGCCCATCACCTGCACCGCGAAGCGCTCCATCTCCTCCGCCTGGGGACTCATCTGCAGCAGCAGCAGGTCGAGGCCCGCCGCCTCATACTCGGCGATCCGCTCCTTCAGCTGCTCGGGCGTGCCGACCAGATTGGGGCGCAAGCCGCGGTTGGACACGGAATATTCCTGCAGCTTCAGCTCGCGCTCCAGCTGCGTGCCCGACAGCCACTGGTCGAAATTGGCGTAGCCCGCGGGCAGCTCGGTCACGGTGGTGATCCGCTCCAGCTCGCGCTTCGCCTCGGCCTCGCTGTCGCGCACGATGGCGTAGGCGGCCATGCCGTACCGCATCGCGCCCTGCCCTGTCGCCGCCCGCCGCGCGGCCATGTCGGCGATCTTGGGCGCGATCGCCGCCACCGGGTCGCCGTGCATGACATAGGCGTCGCCCTGCGTCGCGATCATCGTCTTCGCCGCCTCGCTCTCGCCCCCGGCGTAGATGGTCGGGCGCTTCGCCGGCTTGGGCGCGCAGATCGCCTCCTGCGTGGTATAGAATTGGCCCGCGAAGCTGAACCGTTCCTGCGTCCACAGACCGTCGACTACGCGAAGCCATTCCGACGTGCGCGCGTAGCGATCGTCGTGCCGGTCGAACTGCAACCCGTACTGCCGCGCCTCGTCCGCCCACCAGCTCGACACCACGTTGAGCGACAGGCGCCCGCCGGAAATCCGGTCGATGTTGGCCGCCGCCTTCGCGAACAGCGCCGGATGGTGGAAGTTGGGTCGCACGGCGACCATCAGCTCCAGCCGCTCGGTCACCGCGGCCAGCGCCGCGGCGGTGGACCACGCGTCCAGCGCGGGCTGCTCCACGCCCTTGATGTCGTTGAGGTTCAGCTCGGCGATCAGCGTCAGGTCGTAACCCCAGCGCTCCGCATCCTGCGCCAGGCGGCGGGCATAGTCCCAGCTCGCCTCCATCCCCTCGTCCGCCACGTTGCGCAGCCAGCCGCCGAACACCGGCATCCAGAACCCGTACCGCATCTATCGCACCTCCTCGATCCAGCCCTGGATGCGGTCGACCAGCCGTTCGTGCGGGTCCCAGCCCAGCACGTCCAGCGGGCGGGCGACGAAGTTCGACAGCGCGTTGATGTCGTAGAAGCGCGGCACGCCGTCGCGGTCGTCGATCATCACCTCCACCCCGCCGACGTCCAGCGAGGCGGCGCGCGCGATGGCCTGTGCGGCGGCGCACAGGTCCGCCGCCGGCTGCACCGCGGCCATGGTGATCGCGCTCCCCGACACCTGGCAGGCGTCGGCCGGGCACAGATCGAAGGCGCCGCCGCCCGCCACCTCGATCGCGTAGAGATAGTCGCGGTCGAGCGTCTCGATCCGCGTGATCGTGCCCCCGCGCGCGGGCACATAGTCCTGCACCAGCAGCACGCCGTCGATGCTGGTCGGCAGCGTGCCATCCGCCGCCGCGGCGCGCACCGCGTCCAGGCTGTCGAAGCGTGCGATGCCCGCGCCCGCACCGCCGATATTGGCCTTCACCACCAGCGGGAAGCCGATCGCCGCCGCCGCCGCGGGCACGTCGGCGGCGCGGTGGACGACGCGGGTGGCGGGGATCGCGAGCCCCAGCGAGGCGATCAGCGCGAGCTGGCGCGCCTTCGACGTGTCGATCGCCAGTGCGGCCGTCCCGTTCAACACCCGCGCGCCCGACCGTTCCCATTGCGCCAGCAGCGCCTGCGCGAAGAAGATCGGATGCTCGGGCTCGCGAAGGAAGGCCGACATGGCCAGCCGGCTGAGCACCAGCGGCGCCGGGGGCGCGGGATCGGCCGGGTCGAACGGCTCCCCCGGCGTGAGCGCGCGATAGGCGATGCCGCGGCGCTCGAGCGCGGCGAACAGCGGTGCGAACCAGAGCGGGTGTTCGTACAGGATGGCGAGGTCGGCGGTCATGGCCACGGGCCATGCCCCGGCACCGGATCGATGAGAAGCAGCGCCAGCTTTGCCGCGCCAAAGAAGGGCTTGGGCACCTGCCGCACGAAACCTTTTCGCCGCGCGCACGGTTGCCCCCCTTTATGCGGTTCCGCAGCCACGTCGGCGCGGGTCGCAGCTGGCAAGGGAGCGCCGAATGCCCGCTGATGAAGGAAGCGTCGACGCGTCGAAGGGCGATGCCGCATATCGGACACCGCGCCGCGATTTCTTCCGCCACGTCGTCGGCGCCGCCGCGGTGGGTGCCGGCGCGGTGGCGTTCGCGCGCGACGCGGCAGCACAGGGCGCGCCCACGGACCTCGACATCCTGAACTTCGCGCTCAACCTGGAATATCTCGAAGCGCAATTCTACGCCTTCGCCGCCAACGGCACGGGTCTCGCCGCGGACCAGCTGACCGGTACGCAGACGCCCGGCGCGGTCACCGGCGCGCGCAGGGCCAATCTGGTGGATCGCGAGGTGATCCAGTACGTGCGCGAGATCGCCAGCGACGAGGCGGCGCACGTCGCCACCTTGCGCCGGGCGCTCGGCAGCGCGGCGGTGGCGCAGCCCGCGATCGACCTGTCGCCGACGGTGTTCACCGCCGTCGCCCAGGCGGCGGACATCGACCTCTCGTCATCGGGCGGAGTCTTCGATCCCTACGCCAGCGACGAGAACTTCCTGCTGGCCGCCTATATCTTTGAGGACGTCGGCGTGACTGCGTACAAGGGCGCGGCGGCGCTGCTGAGCGGGGCCGACGTGATCGACGCGGCCGCCGGGCTGCTCGCCGCCGAGGCGTTCCACGCGGGGCTGATCCGGTCCGCGCTGTACCGCCGGGGCGCCACCGTGCCGGAGCTGCGCGAGAAGACCAACCAGATCTCCGACGCGCGCGACGACCTGGACGGTGACGACGCGTCGGACGGGCCGCCGCAGCGCAACGGCGACAGCGACCAGGGCGTGTCGCCGATCACCTCCATCTATGGAACGGCCGCGAACATCGTGCCGACCGACAGCCGCAGCATCGTCTTCGGCCGCAACACCGAGCAGGTGCACAACATCGTCTATCTGACGCGCGAGCAGGTGACGGCGGGCGGCTTCTTCCCGGCGGGCACCAACAATCCCAACCCGGCGCTCCGTCGCTCGGGCGCGAACTGAAGGACGCGGCGATGACCGATCCGACGAGCCGTTCCGGCGAGACCGAGTTCCTGGCCCTTATCGAAGGGGCGGAGCGGCAGCGCGTGGCGCGACGGCGCTTCATCCGGCTGTGCGGCGGCGCGGCGGCGATGACCGGCGGGCTGTCCCTCCTCTCCGCCTGCGGCGACGACGACGGCGACGAGGAGGATCCCGTGCCCTCGCCGACGCCGAACCCGACGACGGGCGTCAGCGAGGTCGACGTGCTCAACTTCGCGCTGCAGCTCGAATATCTCGAAGGGGCCTATTACGCCTATGCGGTGTCCGGCCGCGGCATCGACGCGCCGCTGCTCGGCGGATCGGGCACGCAGGGGGAGGTGGTGACCGGCAGCGGCGCCGGCGCGGCGCGCGCGGTCGATTTCACCGACCCGATCCTGCGCGAATATGCGCGCGAGATCGCGGCGGACGAGGTATACCACATCCGCTACCTGCGCGACGCGCTGGGCTCCGCGCGCGTCGCGCAGCCGACGATCAACCTGTCGGGCAGCGCGAGCGTGACCGTGAACGGCGCCACGGTGCCCGGCGCCTTCACCGCCGCCGCGCGCGCCGCGGGGATCGTCGGGCCGAACGACGTCTTCGACCCCTTCGCCAGCGACGAGAACTTCCTGATGGGATCGTACCTGCTGACCGACGTGGGCGTCACCGCCTATCGCGGCTCGGCGCGGCTGATCGCCAACAAGTCCTTCCTCGACGCGACCGCGGGCATCCTGGCCACCGAATGCTACCACGACGCGGTGATCCGGTCGGAACTGTGGCGGCGCGGGCTGACGGTACCCGACATCTACGCCCGCGTCGCCCGCGTCTCGGACGCACGCGACGCGCTGGACGGCGCTGGGGAGACCGACCAGGACGTGGGCGACGCCACCACGGCGAACATCGTCCCCACCGACGGCGGGGGCCTCGTCCTCGGGCGCACCGCGCCGCAGGTGCTGAACGTCGTGTTCCAGAACCGCGCCGCGGTGACGCGCGGCGGCTTCTTCCCCGCCGGGGTGAACGGCGCGATCGTGACGAGCGCCGGCAACACCTAGGCAAGGGCGGGGACCGGATCGGCGCGCGGGACGTTCCCGTCGCCGACCCCGCCGAACAGGATTCCCGCCCATGACCCGGTTGACCAGCGACTTCTTCGTCGAACGGCTGAAGGCGTGGGGCGTCACGCGCATCTACGGCTACTCGGGCGACGGCATCAACGGCGTGCTGGGCGCGCTCCAGCGGGTCGAGGGGACCGACGACGGCATCGAGTTCATCCAGGTTCGGCACGAGGAAATGGCGGCGTTCATGGCGACCGCCCATGCCAAGTTCACCGGCGAGCTGGGCGTGTGCCTGTCGACGGGGGGCCCCGGCGCGACCCACCTCATCACCGGGCTGTACGATGCGAAGAGCGACCACGTGCCCGTGCTGGCCATCGCCGGCCAGGCCGAGCGGACGGTCCGCGGCGCCAGCTACCAGCAGGAGCTGAACCTCGACCGCCTGTTCGCCGACGTCGCCGACTTCGTGCAGGAGGCGGTGGCGCCGGCGCAGCTGCGCCACCTCGTCGACCGCGGCGTGCGCGTGGCGACGGCGCGCAACGGCGTGACCGTGCTGGTGCTGCCCAAGGACCTGCAGGACGAACCCTGGGAGGAGCCGGAGCGCGCGCATGGCTTCACCCGCTCCGGCCCGGGCTACAGCGCCCCGCGCGTCGTCCCGCAGGAGGCGGACCTGCGCCGGGCCGCGGCGGTGCTGAACGCGGGCCGCAAGGTCGCGATCCTGATCGGCGCGGGCGCACGCGGCGCCGCCGACGAGGTGGTGGCGACCGCCGAGCGACTGGGCGCGGGCGTCGCCAAGGCGCTGCTCGGCAAGGACGTGCTGCCCGACGACCTGCCCTTCGTCACCGGCGCGGTCGGCCTCCTCGGCACCCGCCCCTCGTCCGACATGATGGAAGGGTGCGACACGCTGATGATGATCGGCACCGGCTTCCCCTGGGCCGAGTTCCTGCCCGCCGAGGGCCAGGCCCGCGCGGTGCAGATCGACATCGCGCCGGAAATGCTGGGCTTGCGCTACCCCGTCGAGGTGAACCTGCACGGCGACGCCGCGGAAACGCTGCGCGCGCTGCTGCCGCTGCTGGATCACCAGGCCGATCGCGGATGGCAGCAGGGCATCGCCGCGGGGATGGAGGAGTGGCGCGAGACGCTGAAGGGTCGTGCCATGGCGGCGGCGGCGCCGGTGAATCCGCAGCGCGTCGTCTACGAGATGTCGCCCCGCCTGCCCGCCGACGCGATCGTCACGTCGGATTCCGGTTCGTGCGCCAATTGGTACGCGCGCGACTGGCAGGTGAAGCGCGGCCAGCGCGGCTCGCTGTCGGGCGGGCTCGCCTCGATGGGTGCGGCGGTACCCTACGCGATCGCGGCCAAGTTCGCGCAGCCCACGCGCCCCGTGGTCGCATTGGTCGGCGACGGCGCGATGCAGATGAACAACATGGCCGAGCTCATCACCGTGCAGAAATACTGGCGTCGCTGGGCCGATCCGCGGCTGATCGTCTGCGTCTTCAACAACGAGGACCTGAACGAGGTGACGTGGGAGCAGCGGATCATGGAGGGCAATCCCCGCTTCCCCACCACGCAGTCGCTGCCCGACGTCCCCTATGCGCGCTTCGCCGAGATGCTGGGCCTCACCGGCATCTTCGTCGACCAGGCGGGCGATCTCGGCGCCGCATGGGACCGTGCGCTGGCCGCGGACCGCCCCGTCGTGCTGGAAGTGAAGACCGACCCCGATGTCGCCCCCCTTCCCCCGCACGTCACGCTGGAGCAGGCGAAGGCGTTCGTGTCGTTCATGGCAAAGGGCGACCACGGTGCCGGTCGGGTCATCGCCGACACCGCGCGCCAGGTGGTGGCCGGACTGCGCGAGCGGCTCTGACCCGACCCGCGGTCAGTCGAGCGCCTGGTAGATCAGCGCCCGCAGCTTGGCATGGTCGTCGAGATCCCCGGCGGGGATCACCTGCGTCAGGTAGACGACGGTCAGACGCTCGCGCGGGTCGACCCAATATTGGCTGTGATAGGCGCCGCCCCAGCCGAACTCGCCCACGCTGCCCTCCTCGCCCGCGCGGCCCAGGTCCTGGCGGATGCTGAAGCCCAGGCCGAAGCCCATGCCCGGGTTGAAGGGGATGTCGCCCAGCTGGTTGCTGGTCATCAGCTCCACGCCCTTGCGGCTGAGGTAGCGGCGCCCGTCCAGCTCGCCGCCGCGGCGCAGCATCTCGAGGAACCGGCCGTAGTCCGCCGCGGTCGACAGCAGCCCCGCGCCGCCGGAGAAGGCGGTGCGCGGGCCGGTGACGTAATGGCCCTGGCCGACGTGGCTGCCGTTCTCCAGCCGGCCGGGGTCGGCCGCGCGCGTCACCTCGCCCGCGCCGGCCGAGTAGACCGTCGCCACCCGCTTCGCCTTGTCCGCCGGTGCGTAGAAGAACGTGTCCTTCATGCCGAGCGGCGCGATCAGCCGCTCGGTCAGGAAAGCGTCCAGCGTCCGGCCGCTCACCTTTTCCACCACCACGCCCAGGACGTCGGTGTTGTAGCCGTAGACAAACGCCTCGCCCGGCTGCGCCGCCATCGGCAGCGTCGCCATGCGCGCCACCACGGCGGCGACCGGCGTCGCGCGGTCGGCGAAGTACCAGCCGGTGATCCCGGCATCGCGCCATGCCTTCTCCGCCGGACCGGAGCCGTAGGAGATGCCCGCGGTGTGCGTCATCAGGTCTCGCACGGTGATCGGCCGCTTCGCCGCGACCACGTCGTAGCCGCCGCCCTTGCGCGCGACCGCCACCGTCGTCTTCGACCATTCGGGCAGGTACTTGCCGACAGGATCGGACAGGACCAGCCGCCCTTCCTCCACCAGCATCATCGCCGCCACGCTGGTCAGCGCCTTGGTCTGCGAGGCGATGCGGAAGATGGTGTCGGCACGCATCGGGTCGCGCGCCTCGCGGTCGCGCCAGCCGGCGGTCTTCGTGTAGACGGTGCGCCCGTCCTGCTGCACCTGGATGACGGCGCCAGCCAGCTTTCCCTGCGCGACGTAATCATCCAGCAGCCGGCCGACCCGCGCGATCCGCTCGCGCGAGACCTGCGTGGCCGCGGTGCGCTCCGCGACCTGCGCCGGCGCGGGCCCGGCGAGCAGCAGCGCGAGCGCGAGCCCGCCGGTCCGCCAGTAACGCCACGTCCTCATCGACCTTCCCCTTCTTCTCTTGTCGAACCGGCAGGATGGGCAAGACGCCGCGGCGGCGTCAAGCCGAGGGATCGGTTCGCCGGGCCGCCCGTTGCCTGCGTCGAACGAGGAAGGGAATGACGATGCTGCGTTCGATCCTGATTGGGCTGGTCGCCGGGCAGCGCGCCATGACTCCGCTGGCGGCGCTGGCCGGCGCGGCGCGGCGCGGCACGCTGCCGCACGACAATGCGCCCGCGCGCCTGATGGCGACCCCGCTGGTGGCGGCGGGCGGCGTCGCGCTGGCGGCGGCGGAGATGGCGGGCGACAAGATGAAGACCGCGCCGGATCGCACCGTGGTGCTCGGCCTCCTCGCCCGCACGATCACCAGCGGCTTCGCGGGCGCCGCGCTCGCCCCGCCGCGGCGGCAGGCGGCGGGGGCGGCGCTGGCGGTCGGCGCCGCGGTGGCGGCGTCGTTCGCGGGGCTCGCCGCGCGCAGATGGGCGATGGACCGCTGGGGGCAGACCGCCACCGGCTTCGTCGAGGATGCGCTGGTGCTCGGCGCGGCGGAGCGGATCGTCACGGCTTGATCGCGGCGGCGATTGCCAAGGCGGGCTTTTGCGGCGAGACACCGGCGCGATGACCGTGCCGCGCCTCCTTCGTCACCGTGTCGGCTGGATCGCCGCGCTGCTGTTCCTGCTGCCCACCCCCGCCGGCGCGGCGGTGACGATGGCGTTCTGGAGCCGCGACTTCGGCAATTACTTTCCCCACGCCTTCCTCACGCTGCGCGGCACGCCCGACGCGGGCGGCGCGCCGGTGGACGCCAGCTACGGCTTCACCGCGAAGTCGATCACGCCCAAGCTGTTGTTCGGCAACGTGGGCGGCAAGGTGGAACGGCCCAAGCGCGGCTACATGGAGGGCAGCCACGTCCGCTTCGCCGTCACGCTGAGCGACGCGCAATATGCGCGGGTCGTGGCGCTGGTGCAGGGCTGGGACGAGAAGACGGGTGACGCCACGTACAATCTGGGCAAGCGCAACTGCGTGCATTTCGTGCGCGAGGCGGCGGTGATCGCCGGCCTGGCGGCGGACTTCCCCAAGCTGATGAAGAAGCCCGGCCGCTTCCTCCTCTCCGTCGCGGCCGCGAACCCGGGCCGGGTGACGGTGATCGAGAAGAACGGCCGCGACTATCTCGCCGCGCTGCCGCCGATCGACGGCGGCGCGCCGGTCACGGTGCCGAGCGGGACGCCGGGGACGATTCCGGCGAAGAAGAAGGAGGAGGAGCCGGTCGGCTGACCCGCTCAGCGCGCCGGCACCAGCTCCATCACGTCGATCGTCGATTCGAACGCGGGCCACGGCATCGCCAGCCGCCACTGCCGCTCGCCGATCCGCTCCACCCAGCCGGCCACGTCGCGCTTGCCGTCGCGGCCGTAGCGCAGCGCGCGCTCCTCGTAGCCGTATTGCAGCGTGCCGAGGAACACCGCCCGCTCCGCGTCGCGCGGGTAGAGCATGCCCACCTGCCGCTGCGACCCGGTCAGCTTGACCAGACGCGGCGCATCTCCCTGCGCCTCGATCCGGCAGGCGAACCACGGATAGGCGACATAGGGCAGCATGGCGGGCGAGGCCGTCCCCAGCTTGGTCGTGCGGCAGCGATAGTCACCCGCGGGAGGTAGCGGGCGCGGCAGCGCGCGGTCGAAGGCGAACACGGGACCAGCCACGTCCGCGGCATGGCCACCCTGCCGGGCCCCCTCCAGGCCCGCGACCCACGCTTCGCGCCAGCGCGACAGGCGATCGCGATCCGCCGCCGTCGCCACCCGCCGCCAGTCCGGCTGCGCCGATGCCGCGGTGGGCATCAGGAACAGGAGGATCGCGGCGGCGCGCATCGCCCTCACTGCGCGGTCCAGCCGCCGTCCGCGGACAGGTTCGCGCCGGTGATCGCGGCGGCCTCGTCGCGGCACAGGAACAGGGCGAAGGCGGCGACCTGATCGGGCGTGACGAACTGCTTGGTCGGCTGCGCGGCCAGCAGGACGTCGTTCATCACCTGCTCGCGGGTCAGCCCACGCGCCTTCATCGTGTCGGGGATCTGCGCCTCGACCAGCGGCGTCCACACGTAGCCGGGGGAGATGCAATTCACGGTGATGCCGTCGGTCGCCGTCTCCAGCGCCACGGCCTTGGTCAGGCCGACCAGCCCGTGCTTGGCGGCGACATAGGCGGATTTGTTGGGGCTGGCGACCAGGCTGTGCGCCGATGCGGTGGAGATGATGCGCCCCCACCCCTTCGCGCGCATCGCCGGCACCGCGGCCTTCATCACGTGAAAGGCGCTGGTCAGGTTGATCGCGAGGATCGCGTCCCATTTCTCCAACGGGAAATCGGCCACCGGCGAGACGTACTGGATGCCCGCGTTGTTCACGACGATGTCCGGCCCGCCGATCTCGTCCGCGGCGCGCGCCACCATGCGCGCGATCTCGTCCGGCTTCGTCATGTCCGCGCCGTCGTGAAGCGCCGCCGCACCGCTCGCTTCCGCGATCTCGCCGCGTGCGCGCTCGATGGCGTCGGCCTCGCCAAAGCCGTTCAGCATCACCGCCGCCCCCTCCGCCGCCAGCGCGCGCGCGATGGCGAGGCCGATGCCGGAAGTGGAGCCGGTGACGATCGCGCTCTTGCCCTTCAGGAACATGACTGTCTCCTCACCCCGCGTCCTTGTCGATGCGGCGTCATCGGCGAGGCGCGGCCCCGTTGCAACCCGCGCCAGCGCTGCGCATTCATGCCGCAACGGCAACGATCCTGCCGGAGATCCTGACGGGGACGGCCATGCGGCTCGACGATTACGACAACGACATCAACGTCGGCGAGGCGCGCGGCGGCGGACTGGGCGGTGGTGGCGGCGGGCTGCTCTTCGGGCTCCTCCCGCTGATCGGCAGCCGCTTCGGCTGCGGCGGCATCGTCGTCGTGCTGATCCTCTTCGCCGTCTTCGGCGGGCTCGGCAATATCGGTTCGATGCTGGGCGGCGGCGGCGGAGGCGGCGCCCCGCAGACGCAGCAGCGCGGGGAGAGCGTGCAGCAGGTCTGCGACGCCAGCCCGGCGCGACGCTCCACCTGCCAGGCGTTCAGCAACGCGGAGAACACGTGGGAAGCCCTGTTCGCGCGATCGAACGCGCGCTTCCAGCCGCCGGGACTGCGCTTCTTCGACGGGTCGGGCCAGTCGGGCTGCGGGGCGGCTCAGGCAGCGATGGGGCCGTTCTATTGCCCGACCGACAGCAACATCTACCTCGACACGAGCTTCTTCGATGAGCTGCGCACGCGGTTCAAGGCGCCGGGCGACTTCGCGCAATATTACGTGGTCGCGCACGAGTTCGGCCACCACATCCAGAACCTGCTCGGCACCGCCGACCAGGTCCGCCGCGCGCAGGCGACCGGCAGCGAGGCGGAGGGCAACGCCGCCTCCGTCCGATTGGAATTGCAGGCCGACTGCTACGCCGGCGTGTGGGCGGCGCAGAACCGCAACCGGCTGGAACCGGGCGACGTGGAAGAGGGAATGCGCGCGGCGCAGGCGATCGGCGACGACACGCTCCAGCGCGAGGCGCAGGGCCGGGTCGTGCCCGACAGCTTCACCCACGGCACCTCGGCGCAGCGCATGGCGTGGCTGCGCCGCGGCATGGAAACGGGCGACCCGGCGCAGTGCGACACGTTCAGCGGCGCGATCTGAAGCCGCCTTCGCCGGCAAGCGTGTTCCCGCGCGGGCGGCGACCAGCGACACTTCTCGCCGCCCCGGGGCTCCCGCCGTGGCGGGAGCACCGGTGGTCGCCTCAATCCGGCTTGCGCGCCACGCCCACCAGCGCGGGGCGCAGCAGGCGGTCCTTGATCATCCAGCCCGACTGCATCTCCTGCACGATCGTGCCCGGCGCGGCGTCGCTCGGCAGTTCCATCATCGCCTGGTGACGGTTGGGGTCGAGCGGCTGGCCCATCGCCTCGATGCGCGTCAGGCCGTGGCGACCGAAGACGTTGGCGAGCTCGCGCCCCGTCGCCTCCAGCCCGGTGACCAGCCCCTTGAACCTCTCGTCCTCGCGCAGCTCCGCCGGGATCGCGGCCAGGGCGCGCTCCAGATTGTCGCTGACGGACAGCACGTCGCGCGCGAAGCCGGTGGAGGCATAGGCGCGCGCATCGGCGACGTCCTTCTCCGCGCGGCGGCGCACGTTCTGCGTCTCCGCGCGGGCGTACAGCACGTCCTGCTGCGCGGCGGCGAGCTGGTCCTCCAGCGTCGCGATCCGCGCCTGGCTCTCGTCGTGCTCCGCTACCTCGGGCGCGCCCTCGGCGGTTTCCTCGCGAAGGTCGGCGTTCTCGTTCTCGGTCATTCGTTTCCCATTGTCGTAGGCGCGCTCACCCGATGCGGCGGGCGAGCGTCGCGGCCGTGAAATCCACCATGGGCACGACGCGCGCGTAGTTCAACCGCGTCGGGCCGATCACGCCGACCACGCCGACCACCCGCCCGTCCTGCCCGCGGAACGGGCGCGCGATGACGGAGGAGCCGGACAGCGCGAACAGCTTGTTCTCCGCGCCGATGAAGATCCGCGTCGCATCGCCCGCGCTGGCCGAATCGAGCAGCGCGGCGATCTCCTGCTTGCCGTCCAGGTCGTCCAGCAGCTCGCGCACGCGGTCCAGGTCCGCCGCCTCGGCATCGTCCAGCAGCCGGCCCTGCCCGCGCACGATCAGCACCGGGCGCCGTGCCCCGTCCTCCGACCAGACGGCGATCCCGCGCGCCACCAGCGCGCGCGCGGCCGCGTCCAGCGTGGCGCGCCCCGCCGCCAGCTCGCGCGCCACCCGCGCGCGCGCCTCCGCCAGCGTCAGACCGCCCAGCGTGGCCGTCATGTAATTGCCCGCCTCGGTCAGCGCCCCCGGCGGAACTCCCGCGGGCAGGTCGACCACGCGGTTCT
Source organism: Sphingomonas corticis (assembly GCF_012035195.1). GTDB lineage: Bacteria > Pseudomonadota > Alphaproteobacteria > Sphingomonadales > Sphingomonadaceae > Sphingomonas > Sphingomonas corticis. The sequence goes on along the minus strand of NZ_JAAVJH010000004.1, from coordinate 258,879 downwards.
CCACCGCGCCGTCCTCCGCCACCAGCACCGCCAGCGCCTGAGCCCCGCCCAGCGGCACGAAGGCGAGCGAGCGCAGCACCGCCTCGCGCTTGGGCACCATCACCAGCCCGGCGCAGGCGGACAGGCCGCTGAGCGTCGCGGTGGTGGCGGCCAGCGCCTCCTCCACCGGGCCGATGCCGCCCGCGCGCGCCTCGATCTGCGCGCGTTCCTCCGCGCTCGGCTCCAGCGCCTGCATCATGCCGTCGACGAACAGCCGCAGCCCGCGCTCGGTCGGCAGCCGCCCCGCGCTGGTGTGCGGCGCGGCGAGCAGCCCCATGGCCTCCAGCTGCGCCAGCACGCCGCGGATCGACGCGGGCGACAGGTTCAGCCCGGCCTGCGCCAGCGTCTTCGATCCCACCGGCAGGCCGCTGGCGATGTAGCCGTCCACCACGCGGCGGAAGATGTCGCGCGCGCGGTCGGACAGTTCGGCGATGGGCGGGGACGCGGCCATGGTCGCGAATGTATGGCGCGCCCCCTTCCCGCTCAACGCTTTCCGATGAAGGCCGCGATCGGCAGCAGCTGCGGCGCATCCGCGATCGCGCGGCGCATCTTGCCGTCGTCGCCGCGGTCGCAGCCGTAGTAGAAGTGGATCGACCGCGACGCGCCGCTCGGCTCGCTCCAGCGCACGTCGGCGCCGGGCATGTCGCTGACCATCGCAGGCCCGCACAGCGACGATCCGTTCTCGTAGCGCAGGTCGCCGTCCTTCGGCCTGTACGGCTCGAGCGCCGCGGCGAAGCGGCGATACACGTCGGGCGAGGCGGTGAAGGCGCGCTCGCCGGTGACCGCGGTGAAGCGCCTGCCCTCGAACGTGCCGCTGCCGTCGGCGTTCACCGTCACGCGGTAGACGGGGCAGGTGCCGAAGCACGGCGCGGTCTCGTAGGTGATCGATTCGCCCTCGATCGGCCGGGGTCGTCCCGTTCCCGCGTCCGTCGCGGCACAGCCTGCCAAGATCAGTGCCGCCCCCATCACCGATCCCCGCATGAATCCCGTCATCCGTCTGCTCCCGCTGCTTCCGTTGCGCCGCCAACGCGGCTATCGCCCTCGCCGATCCGACCTTGAGGAGAGTTGAATGCGCCCCAGCGGCCGCGCCCCCGACCAGATGCGTGCGATCACCATCGAGCCCCGCTTCACCCGCCACGCGGAAGGATCGGTGCTGATCGGCTTCGGCGACACCAAGGTGCTGGTCACCGCCTCCGTCGAGGAGCGGGTGCCGCCCTTCCTTCGCGGCAAGGGCCAGGGCTGGGTGACGGCCGAGTACGGCATGCTGCCGCGCGCCACGCACACCCGCGGCAGCCGCGAGGCGGCGAAGGGCAAGCAGTCCGGCCGCACGCAGGAGATCCAGCGGCTGATCGGCCGTTCCTTACGCGCCGTCACCGACATGGCGCTGCTGGGCGAGCGGCAGATCACGCTGGATTGCGACGTGATCCAAGCCGACGGCGGTACGCGCACCGCCGCCATCTCCGGCGCGTGGGTGGCGCTGCGCCTCGCGGTCGACACGCTGATGGCGCAGGGGAAGCTGGCCGCCGACCCGATCCGGCAGAAGGTCGCCGCGGTCTCCTGCGGCATCTACCAGGGCACCCCTGTCCTCGACCTCGACTATCCCGAGGATTCGGCCGCAGACGCGGACGCGAACTTCGTGCTGCTCGAAAACGGCCATATCGCCGAGGCGCAGGCGACTGCCGAGCACGCCACCTACGACGAGGAAGCCCTGCTGCGCCTGCTGCGCCTCGCCCGCATCGGCTGCACGGAGATCTTCGCCGCACAGGCGAAGGCCGTGGCATGAGCGGCGAGAGCAAGGAGCCGCAGGCGATCCGCAAGCTGGCGCCCGGCAGGCTCGTCATCGCCAGCCACAACGAAGGCAAGGTACGCGAGATCGCGGCGCTGCTGGAGGGCCGCGGGCTGGAGGTCGTCTCGGCGAAGCAGCTCGACCTGCCCGAGCCGGAGGAGACCGGCACCACCTTCGTCATGAACGCCGAATTGAAGGCGCGCGCGGCGGCGGACCTGTCGGGTCTGGTCGCGCTGGCCGACGACAGCGGGCTGTGCGTCGACGCGCTGGGCGGCGATCCCGGCATCTTCTCCGCCCGCTGGGGCGGCGAGGACCGGGACTTCGGCCGCGCCATGGCGCTGGTCGAGGAGAAGCTGGCCGCGATCGACGACGCGCCGCGCGACGCGCATTTCGTCTGCGCGCTGGCGCTCGCCTGGCCCGACGGTCACGTCGAATGGTTCGAAGGACGGGTCGACGGCACGCTCGTGTGGCCGCCGCGCGGGGACAAGGGGCATGGCTACGACCCCGTGTTCCAGCCGATCGGCCGGACGGAGACCTTCGGCGAGATCGACGAGGCGGAGAAGAACGACATCAGCCACCGCGGCGACGCCTTCCGGCAGATGGTGGCGGCGGTCTTCTGAGGCGGTTTGACCGACAGGGCTCCTCCATTCGTGGCGGGCCCTTCGTGGATGCCGGGACAGCCCGGTACGACCGCAGCCTAATAGGCCCGCTCGCCCGCGTCGTTGCCCGATGGCGAATAGCGGCAGACGAGATAGTCGTCGCGCGCGTTGCTCGCCAGCGCGCAGCCGTAGGCGGTCGTCGCACGCCACACGATCTGCGCGTAGTGCGTCACGTCGCCCGGCCGGCCGGTGCGGCTGAAGCCCGGCGCGGGGCGGTTCACGAAGTCGTGCTTCTCCGCCAGCCACAGGTCCATCATCTCGACGAAGGAATAATCGCCGCGGCTGCCGACGAACAGGTTCTCGCCCTGCCGCGTCGCGTCGCGCGGCTGCACCGAATGGGCGAAGCGCGCGGTCCGCGCCAGTTCGCGCGCATAGACGTCGGCGGCGGCGACCAAGGCCGGATCCCAGCGAAGCGGCGGCAGCCCGAGGTCGGCGCGGGCACGATCGTGACCGGCCACCATCGCCGCGCGCAGCGGCGCGGTGCCGCGCGGCGGGCGGGGACCGGCGGGCGCCGCCTCCACCACGCGCTGCGGCGATCCCTGCGCCGGTGCGGCGGCGAGCAGCAGGGTGAGGACGGCATGGAAACCGATCGGCATCGCTGCCATATGCCCGTGCGCCATGGCGCCCGACAAGAGTCCTCCGCTGGCGCTTTACGTACATTGGCCGTTCTGCGTCAGCAAATGCCCGTATTGCGACTTCAACAGCCACGTCCGCGCGGAGGTGGACCAGGCGGCGTGGCGTGACGCGCTGCTCGCCGATCTCGCCCACGAGGCCGCGATGCTGCCGGGGCGGCGGCTCGGCTCGATCTTCTTCGGCGGCGGCACGCCCTCGCTGATGCCGCCGCAGACGGTGTCGGCAGTGATCGACGCCGCCACCGCCGCCTGGGCGCCCGATGCCGACGTGGAGATCACGCTGGAGGCGAACCCTTCGTCGGTCGAGGCGGCGCGCTTCGCCGATCTCGCCGCGGCGGGCGTCAACCGCGTGTCGCTGGGGGTACAGGCGCTGGACGAGGCGGCGCTGCGATTCCTCGGCCGCGCGCACGGCGTGGCGGAGGCGCTGGCGGCGCTCGACACCGCGCAGGCCTGTTTCGCGCGTGCCAGCTTCGACCTGATCTACGCCCGCCCTGGCCAGCCGCTGCGGGATTGGGAAGCGGAGCTCGCCCGCGCGCTGTCCTTCGGCACCGAGCACCTGTCGCTCTACCAGCTGACGATCGAGCCGGGCACGCGCTTCGCCACGGAGGCGGCGGCGGGGCGGCTGACGATACCCGACGGCGACGCCGCGGCGGACCTGTTCGAGGCGACCCGCGCGATCACCGCCGCGGCGGGGCTGCCCGCCTACGAGATATCGAACCACGCGCGTCCCGGCGCGGAGAGCCGCCACAACCTGGCCTACTGGCGCTACCGCGACTATGCCGGCATCGGCCCCGGCGCGCATGGGCGGCGCGACCGGCTGGCGACCTTCCGCCGCCGCAAGCCGGAGAACTGGCTGGCCGCCGTCACGCGCAACCGCCACGGCATCGAGCGCGAGGATCCGCTGGCACCGCAGGACCGCGCCGCCGAGGCGCTGCTGATGGGACTGCGCCTCAACGAGGGTGTGGACCTGTCGCGCATCGCCGCCCTGTCCGGCCTGCCGGTCGCGGCGATCGTGGACGAGGCGGCCATCGCCGCCCTACCGGGCCTGATCGCGCGCGACGGCGACCGTCTGGCGGTGACGGAGGCGGGGATGCTGCTGCTCGACGCGATCCTGCCGCGCGTGGTGCGCGGCTGAACCCCGCTCCGTTCGTGCTGAGCGAAATCGAAGCACGAACGGATATGGTGATCCTACCCGCCGAATCCGCTCGGCGCCGGTGACACCGTCACGATCGTGCCGTTGCGGATCTCCTGCACCTCCAGCGCCCGCTCCGCCACGCCGTCGCGGCCGAAGCGGAAGGCGCCGTCGATGCCGGCGAAACCGTCCGCGTCGCGCAGCCGCGCCTCCGGAAAGGGCGTGCCGACGCGCCAGTCGCGCGCGATGCGGACGACCAGCAGCACCGAATCGTAGCCGAGACTCGACAGCCGGTAGGGATCGTTGCCGAAACGCGCGCGATATTTGGCGGCATATTGGCGATACAGCGTGTCGGAGACGCTGGCGAACCACGCGCCCGACAGCGCCGCCCTTGCGGCGAGCCCGTTCTCCGTATTCCAGAACTCCGTGCCCAGGATCTGTACCGAGGGGCTCGACCGGCGCAGCAGCGGCGCCGCCACCGCGGCCTGCGCCCCCCCGTCGGCGACCAGCACCGCGCCATAGGGGGCGTCCTTCGCCATGCGCGTCACCGCGGCGGCGATGGCGGTCGGCGCGCGGTCGTAGGTCTGCAACGAGACGACGCGACCGCCCGCCTGCTCCACCGCGCGCAGGAACGCGGTGGACGCACGTGTGCCGTACAGCGCGTTGGGCACCAGCCCGCCGAACGTGGTGACGCCGCGCCCCTGCGCGTAGCGGACGACGCGGTCGATCGCCTGCTGCGGCGCGTAGCCGAGGATGTAGGTGCCGTTCCCCGCCACGCCCACGTCGTTGGAGAAGGCGAGGACCGGCACCTTCGCCGCCTTCGCGATCGGCGCCACCGCGCGCGCGTCGTCCGCCAGCAGCGGGCCGAGGATCAGCTGCGCGCCGTCGGCAACCGCCCGCCGGGCAGCCGCGGCAGCGCCGCCCGCCGCGGTATCGTAGTTGGTAACGCGCACCTGCTGGTTGCGCGTGTCGAGCAGCGCGAGTTGCGTCGCATCGGCGATGCTGCGCCCCAGCCCCACGCTGGCGTCTCGCCCCGTCAGCGGCACCAGCAGCGCGACGCGGTGGCGCGACGCGTCCTGCGGCAGTCCCTGCGCCACCGCGGTGTCGTCGACGCGCGGGGCGGTCGGCACCGGGCCGGCGGCGGGCGCCGGCGCGGGCGCGCGCGGCACCACCGCGGAACAGGCCGCCAGCGCCAGCGCCATCGCCAGTGCCGCCGCCCGCGTGATGATGCTGCCCCGTTGCCGGGTCGCCCTCGCGTCTGCCATGAGATCTCCCGTGAACGCTTCCAACGCCTTGTCCCCCGGCCTCTACATCGTCGCGACACCGATCGGCAATCTCGGCGACCTGTCGCCGCGCGCCGCGGACATCCTGTCCCGCGCGGACGTGATCGCGGCGGAGGACACGCGCGTCACCGCCGGCCTGCTCCGCCACCTGAACGTGAAGCGGCCGATGACCCCCTATCACGACCACAATGCGGAAGGGGCGCGCCCCGCGCTGGTGGCGCGCATGGCCGGCGAGGCGGTGGCACTCGTCTCCGACGCGGGCACGCCGCTGATCTCCGATCCCGGGTTCAAGCTGGTGCGCGACGCGCGGGCGGCTGGCCATGCGGTCGTGACGATCCCCGGCCCGTGTGCCGCGGTGGCGGCGCTGACGCTGGCGGGGCTGCCGACCGACCGCTTCCTCTTTCTCGGCTTCCTGCCGTCGAAGGAGAAGGCGCGGGCGGAGGCGATCGCCGAGGTGGCGGCGCTGCGCGCGACGCTGGTGCTCTACGAGAGCGGTCCGCGCCTAGGCGCCTGCCTCGCCGCGCTGGCCGAGGGGCTGGGCGATCGCGACGCCGCAGTGACGCGCGAGATCACGAAGCGGTTCGAGGAGGCGGTGACGGGCACGCTGTCGACGCTTGCCGCGCGCTACGCCGAGGCGCCGCCCAAGGGCGAGATCGTCGTCGTCGTCGCCCCGCCGCTGCCGCCCGCCGCGGCGAGCGAGGCGGATGCCGACGCCGCGCTGGCCGAGGCGCTCACCCGCCTCCCCGCCTCCAAGGCCGCGGGCGAGGTGGCCAGGGCGCTCGGCCTCGACCGCCGCGCGCTCTACGCCCGCGCGATGGAGCTGAAGGGAGAAGGCTGAATGCCACCATCCGTCATGCCGGGCATCATCGCAGATCGTAATCGATCCGGATCCGCACCCACTCGCCGTAGCGCAGCTCGCCGCCGAGCCGCGGCGGACGCACCTTGAACTGCCACGCGGCCGCCAGCACCGACCGCGCGATGTTCGATCCGGCGGGCGATTCGTCCAGCTTCACGCAATCCTCCACCCGCCACTCGCGCACCGTGCGGCACGCGATCAGCGCCCAGCCCGGCCCCTGCGCAGTGGAGAGATAGCCGCGCAGCTCCTCCGGGTACGGCTCGCGATACCAGGCGGCGGCGTAAAGCGGCTCGCCGTTGGGGCCGCTGCCCGACACCCGCGGCGTATCGGCGAAGGCGCTGCCGCCGCCGACGTTGGGCGGCCCCGCGACGCCGCGCCGCGGCACCGCAGGGGCGGGCGCAGGGGGCGCGGGCGGGGTGATGTCCGCCTGCGCCATCTGCGCGGGCGAGAGCGGGACGATCGGCACCGGCACCGGCGGAGCGATCGGCGCGGGAACCGGAGGTGCCGGCGGCACGGGTGCCTCCACCGGCCGCTCGGTCTGCGCCACCGCGGGCTCGTCCGCCTCGGGCGTCTTCTCCTGCTCGGGCACGGCCGGCTCGTCGGTCATGCTGAACGTCGTGCGCCGCTCGCGCCGCGGCTCAGGCACGCCCGGCGCGAGCGTCAGCAGCAGCAGCACCAGCAGCAGTTCTGCCAGAAGCGCCGCACCGATGCCGACGAGCCGGCGCGGTGTGGCGGCACGCCAGCGGGCAAGGCGGGAAGCGAGCGACGCGGGAAGCACGCGCGCGCCCTTGCACCCTTCGCCGCCGCGCGCCACCCTTCTGCGATGCCCCGCCCCACCCGCGACCGTCGACTGGCCGAGGCCGCGGGCCGTCGCGGCGAGCGGATGGCGGCGTGGTGGCTGCGGCTGAAGGGCTGGCGCATCCTCGACCGCCGCGTGCGGACCAAGGCGGGGGAGGTGGACCTGATCGCGCATCGTGCCGGCCTGGTGGCGTTCGTTGAAGTAAAGACGCGCCGCACCGGTGCCGAGCTGGACATGGCGATCGACCAGCGCCGCCTCTCTCGCGTCGCCGCCGCGGCGGAGGTGCTGATGGAGCGCTACGCCACCGCGGGCGAGGACATCCGCGTCGACGTGATCCTGTTCGCGCCGGGCGAGCCGATCCGCCATATCGAGAATGCGTGGATCGGGTGACAATCGCGTCCCGTCCGCCTATCGCCCCTCCGTTCGTCCTGAGTAGCCGCTGAGCAACGTCGAAGCGGCGTCTCGAAGGATGCTGCCGGTGGTTCGAGACGGGGCTTCGACAAGCTCGGCCCCTCCTCACCACGAACGGAGTTGCGGTATGACACTGACCGTCGCGGTACAGATGGATCCCCTCGCCTCGATCAACATCGCGGGCGATTCCACCTTCGCGCTGATGCTGTCGGCGCAGGCGCGCGGACACCGGCTGTTCCACTATGGCGCGGAGGACCTCAACTGGTCCGACGGCCGCCTCTGGGCACGCGCGCATCCGGTGACGGTGCAGCGGGTCGAGGGCCAACATTACCGCTTCGGCGAGCCGGTCAGCCTCGACCTCGGCGCGGAGGCGGACGTCGTGCTGATGCGGCAGGATCCCCCCTTCGACCTCGGCTACATCACCGCGACCCACCTGCTGGAGCGGATCGCCGACCGCACGCTGGTGGTCAACGATCCGAAGAGCGTGCGCGACGCGCCGGAGAAGGTGTGGGTGCTCGACTTCGCGCGCTTCATGCCGCCGACCCTCGTCACCCGCTCGCTGGAAGAGGCGCGCGCCTTCCTGAAGCGGCACGGCGCCATCGTCGTGAAGCCGCTCCACGGCAACGGCGGCAAGGCGATCTTCCGCGTGGGGGAGGACGGCGCGAACCTTTCCTCGCTGATCGAGGTCTTCAACATGACCTGGCGCGAGCCGCACATGATCCAGGCGTTCCTGCCGGACGTGGCGAAGGGCGACAAGCGCATCGTGCTGGTCGACGGCGAGGTCGCCGGCGCGATCAACCGCCTGCCGGGGGAGGGCGAGATCCGCTCCAACCTGGCCGTCGGCGGTTCGGCGCAGAAGACGCAGCTGACGCCCAAGGAGCGCGAGATCTGCGCCGCGCTGGCGCCGGAGCTGAAGCGCCGCGGCCTCGTTTTCGTGGGCATCGACGTGATCGGCGGCGAGTGGCTGACCGAGATCAACGTCACGTCGCCGACCGGCATCGTCGCGATCGAGAAGTTCGACGGCACCGACGTTGCCGGGCTGATCTGGGATGCGATCGAGCGGCGGCATCAGGAACGCACCGCCTGATCCGCCGGTTGGGCGCGACATGACGGAGTTCATCCTCGATTGGATCGCGCGCGGCGGCTATCTCGGCATCTTCGTGCTGATGGCGCTGGAGAACGTCTTCCCGCCGATCCCGTCGGAGGTCATCATGGGCTTCGGCGGCATCGCCGCGGCGCGCGGGCAGATGGCGATGGTGCCGCTGGTGCTGTGGGGCACCGCGGGCACGACGGCGGGCAACGTCTTCTGGTACGTCGTCGGGCGCCGGCTGGGCTACGAGCGCTTCCGCCCCTTCGTCGAGAAGCACGGCCGCTGGCTGACGATGGAGTGGGAGGACGTGGAGCACGTCCAGCACTTCTTTCACCGGCACGGCGGCTGGATGGTCTTCGTCTTCCGCTTCCTGCCCACCTTCCGCACGATGATCTCGCTGCCTGCGGGCATGGCGGCGATGCCGGTGTGGAAGTTCCTGCTGTGGACCTTCGCGGGGAGCCTGATCTGGAACGGCTTCCTCGCCGGGGCGGGATACGTGCTCGGCTCGCGTTTCTCGCAGCTGGAGCAATATCTCGGGCCGCTGGGCATCGGCGTGACGGTGCTGGCGCTCGGCATCTGGTTGTACCGTGTCGCGACATGGAAGCCTCGGGAGAGGTAGGAGGGCCTTCCATACTCCGTTCGCGCCGGGCCGTTCGACTTGGCTCGGGCCGAGCAACGATCTACGCCCGCGGGTGCGCGGCGCGGTACACGTCCATCAGATGCGCCGCATCGACCGCGGTATAGACCTGAGTCGAGCTGAGGCTGGCGTGGCCGAGCAGTTCCTGCAGCTGCCTCAAGTCCGCACCCCGACCCAGCAGGTGCGTCGCGAAGCTGTGGCGCAGCGCGTGCGGCGTGGTGCGCTCGCCCAGCCCCAGCGTGGCGCGCGCTGCCTGCACCTTCACGCGCACGATGCCCGGCGACAGCGGCCCGCCCTTCGCGCCGCGGAACAGCGCGGCGTCGCGCCGGACCGGCCAGGGCGACGCGGCGACATAGGCCATGATCGCGTCGCGCACGGCGGGCAGCAGCGGCACGATCCGCGTCTTCGCGCGCTTGCCCGTCACCGCCAGCGTCTCGCCCAGCGGCAGCACCGCGCCGGTCAGCGACAGCGCCTCCCCGATGCGAAGGCCAGCGCCGTAGAGCAGCAGCAGCACCGCCCAGTCGCGCGCGCCGATCCACGGCTCCGCCGCCTCCTCCGCCACGTGCCGGCCCAGCGCGACCGCCTCGTGCGGGGCGATCGGCCGCGGCACGCCCTTCTTCACGCGCGGCGCCTTCGTCCGCGGCGCCGCGGCCCCGGCCCAGGCGAGAAAGGCGCGCACCGCCGACAGCTCGCGCGCGGCGGAGGCGTTCGACAGCCCCTCGGCCCGCCGCTGCGCCAGAAACGCGCGCAGGTCCGTCGCCGCGACCCGCGCCAGCGCCGCGCGATCCACCTCGCCGCCCCAGTGCCGCTGGAGGAAGCCGATCCACCGCTCCGCTCCGGCACGATAAGCGCGCGCCGTATGCTCCGACCGGCGTCGATCGCGGAGCAGGTGTTGCGCGAAATCGTGGGCGAGCGGGGTCACGCCGCTATCCTAGTCCACCGCTCGCTTCGAGCGAAGTCGAGAAGCGGCGCAGGCGCGAGGAGCTTACCCGCGAACGGCGGCGGGACTACAATTGCCCGGTCAGCAGCGCCTCGACCAGCCCGTCGCGCGCCGAGCGGGGGTCGCGTCGGATCGCCGCCTCCTCGCGCCCGATCGCGCCGAACAGCGCGCGCGAGGCCTGTACCGCCACGGTGCGCTGGATCGCCACCACGTTCACCCCCGTCGCCGCGCCCAGCACCGGGCCGAGCACGCCGTCGCCGTCGAAGCTGCCCAGCACGTCCGCCACCCCCGGCAGCATCGCGTCGACGATGCCGGTACCGATGCTACGCTGGAGATAGTCGGTCGCCGACGTGGGACCGCCCCGCGCGATGCCGATCGCGTCGGCGAAGGTGAGGCGGCGGATCGCGTCGAAGATCGCGGGCGCGGCGCGGTCCGCGGCCTCGCCCGCGGCGCGGTTCACCAGCAGCGACACCTGCTCCTGCACCGGGCGCGAGCGCAGCAGTGCCGAGAGCACCGCTCCCTCGCGCCCGCTACCGGCGAGTTCCGTCGGGATCGCGAGCCGGGTGGCGGGGTCCGTCGCGAACCGTTCCACCGCGCGACCGGTGGAAATCTCCAGCAGCCGCTGCAACGCCTCTTGCGCGCCGCCGCGCAGGCCCGTGGTGGCACAGCCGGGCAGCAGCGCGGCCGACGCGCCGAGCGCGCCGATCAGCAGGTGGCGGCGGGTGGGGACCATCAGCTCTACTCCTTCATGCGAAGACGTGTGCAGCCTTGGCAAACGCGGGACAACCGGGGCTGAACGATTCCACCGTTCCCGTGGAGGCGGAAACGCAGCGATGCGAGTACCGGAGCCTGCGATCGGCACTCCTGGGCTCCCGCCTCCGCGGGATCACGGAACGACGCCCCACTGGCACCCGAGTCGCGCAGGCGCCATATGCGCAGCCGCATGTCCCGCGCCCGCGTCCTCGTCCTCAACTCCGCGCTCGGTCCGCTCGACTATCGCGTGCCGCACGGGATGCACGTCGAGCCCGGCTCGATCGTCGTCGCGCCGCTGGGGCCGCGCCAGCTGACCGGCGTCGCGTGGGAAGCGGAGCGAATGCCGTCCGATGCGGAGGTGGGCGACAACCGCCTGCGCAATCTCCTCGCCGTCGCCGACGCGCCGCCGCTCGCCGCGCCGCTGCGGCGGCTGGTGGAATGGACCGCGGACTATTACCTCGCGCCGCCCGCCGCGGTGGTGCGGATGGCGCTGTCCTCCACCTCCGCGCTGGAGGGTTCGCGCACGGCCGTCGAATATCGCGCCACCGGCCACGTCCCCGACCGGCTGACACCGCAGCGGGCGCAGGCGCTGGAGCGGATCGGCGACCGCCAGGGCTTGATCCGCGAACTCGCCACCATCGCCGACGTGAGCGACGCGGTGATTCGCGGCCTGGTGAAGGCCGGTGCGATCGAGGGGGTGGAGGTTGACATCGACAGTCCCTTTCCCGTGCCCGACGCGGACCACGCCCCGCCCGCGCTGTCCGACGACCAGCGCGCCGCGGCGGACACGCTGGTGGCGGGCGTGCGCGCCGATGCCTTCGCGCCGACCCTGCTCGACGGCGTCACCGGATCGGGCAAGACCGAGGTCTATTTCGAGGCGGTGGCCGAGGCGATCCGCGCGGGGCGGCAGGTGCTGGTCCTGCTGCCCGAGATCGCACTGACCGAGCCGTTCCTGAAGCGCTTCCACGACCGCTTCGGCTGCGAGCCGGTGGCGTGGCATTCCGGCCTGCGATCGACCCAGCGACGCCGCGCCTGGCGCGCGATCTCGACGGGCGAGGCACGCGTGACGGTGGGCGCGCGATCGGCCCTGTTCCTGCCCTACGCCCGGCTTGGCCTCCTCGTCGTCGACGAGGCGCACGAGACCAGCTTCAAGCAGGAGGACGGCGTCCACTATCACGCCCGCGACGTGGCGGTGATGCGCGCCAAGTTCGAAGGCTGCCCGGTGATCCTCGCCAGCGCCACCCCCGCGATCGAGACGCGGCATCAGGTCGCGCTCGGCACCTATGCCGAAGTGAAGCTGCCCGCGCGCTTCGGCGCGGCGCAGATGCCGACGATCGAGGCGATCGACCTGATCGCCGAGCCGCCGGAGCGCGGTCGGTGGCTGAGCGGTCGGCTGGTCGGTGGCATCGCGGAGCGGCTGGAGAAAGGCGAGCAGTCGCTGTTGTTCCTCAACCGTCGCGGCTACGCGCCGCTCACGTTGTGCCGCACCTGCGGCCACCGCTTCCAATGCCCCAATTGCACAGCCTGGATGGTGGAGCACCGGCTGACCCGCCGCCTCGCCTGCCATCATTGCGGCCATGTCGAGCCCGTTCCGCGGCTGTGCCCGGAGTGCAAGGAGGAGGACACCTTGGTGGCCTGCGGCCCCGGCGTGGAGCGGATCGCCGACGAGGTGGCCGCGCTGTTTCCAGAGGCGAAAACCGCCGTGGTCACGTCGGACACGATCTGGTCGCCGGCGAAGGCGGCGGAGTTCGTCGGGCGGATGGAGGCGGGCGACATCGACATCGTCGTCGGCACGCAATTGGTGACCAAGGGCTATCACTTCCCGAACCTGACGCTGGTCGGCGTGGTCGACGCGGACCTGGGCCTCGACGGCGGCGACCTGCGCGCGGCGGAGCGGACCTTCCAGCAGATCCGCCAGGTATCGGGCCGTGCCGGGCGAGGCGAGAAGCCCGGCCACGTCTTCATCCAGACCCACGCGCCCAAGGCCGGCGTCATGCAGGCGCTGGTGACGGGCGACGCCGAGGCCTTCTATGCCGCGGAGACGGAGGCGCGGGCCGAGGCGGGCGCGCCGCCGTTCGGTCGCTACGCCGCGATCGTGGTCAGCTCGGAGGATCAGGCCGCGGCGATGGAGACCGCGCGGCTCGTCGGGCGCGCCGCGCCGGAGGTGGAAGGGATGCACGTCTACGGCCCCGCCCCTGCCCCGCTCGCCATGCTGCGCGGGCGTCACCGCTACCGCCTGCTGGTCCACGCCCGCCGCGCGCTGGACGTGCAGGACGTGATCCGCGCGTGGCTGGGCGCGCTCGACTGGCCGGCGAAGGTGCGCGTGGCAGTGGACGTCGATCCGTACAGCTTCCTGTAGCGGCGACGGTCGCCGGCACGGGCCGTAGTAGAACGGGCCTGCCCACTGGTCCTTCTGCGCTATTCCCAGCGACGGCGGCACGCTCCTACGAGGGCAATCCGACATGCCCGAGCGGAAGAGAGTGCCGATGAGCCGCGAGACGAGTGCCGAGCGCGACTATCTGCTGAGACGCGCGAGCGAACATCGCGACCAGGCCGCGGCTGCCGACACCGTCGAGCACCAGGCGCTGCATCGACGGTTCGCCGCGCTCTATCAGGCGCGGGCCGACGAACTTGGGGTGCAGGAACACTAGGCGACCCCTGCAAACCTACCAGGAACACAGGTTTGTAACATGGGTTGATGCGGCCGAACCGGTCGCATGCCGCGATCGGCGGGTTCGGAGAAGCCGATTGCAGCGCGTGTTCCCCGTCACTGTCCTCGCGGCCCTGCTCGCATCCTGCGCGTCGCCCTCGACCCGCATCGCAAGCGGGCTGGAGCGGTACGGCTTCGATCCCGCGCGGTCGGCCTGCGTCGGCGACCGGCTGGAGCGGCGATTGTCGCTCGGCCAGCTGCAGCAGCTGGGCCGCGCCGCGGCGGCCTACGGCCGCGACGATCCCGACCCGCGACGGCTGGATGCCGGAGACCTACTGCGCGTCGCCGGCGAGATCAAGGATCCGGCGGTCGCGCTGGAGGTCGGCAAGGCACTGGCCGGCTGCACCGCTTCGGCCTGATCCGCAACCTTCTTTGGAGTAGCAACGTGAACAAGCACGAAGTGCGCGGTGGCGCGCGGTATCTCGGTGGCAAGGTGGAGAAGGCGATCGGCGACGCGGTCGACAGCCGCGACTGGCAGATCACCGGAGTCGCCGACCAGGTGTCGGGCGCCGCGGAGAATATGTTCGGCCGAGCCCAGTCCGTGGCCGGCGACGTCGCCGACGCGGCGCCCGGGTTGATCGACGAGGCACGCGAGCGGTTGGACGCCGTGTCGCAACACGCCGCGGCGGCGGCGCGGCGCGGGTCCGACGCGGTGGCGCGATCGATGCGCGGCGGCGACGGGCGCCTGCTGGTGGCCGCCGCGGCGGCGGCGGGCGGCTATCTCGCCGGCTGGCTGATCCACCGACGGGCCGCCTGAGACGGACCTGCTCGTGTCCCCGCCGCTCAAGACCCTGCGCGAGACCGCCGACCTGCGCCACCTGCGCCAGATCGTCGCCGGCCTGGACGAGGGCGTGATCCTGATCGATCCGGACGAGACGCTGCTGTGGGCGAACGACGCCGCGCTGGCGATGCACGGCGTGGCGCGGCTGGAGGAGTTGGGCCGCACCGTCGACGAATATCGCGCCCGCTTCCAGCTGCGCTACCGCAACAACCATCGGCTGGAGGCCGACGATTACCCGATCGAACGGGTGGTCGCGGGCGATTCCTTCTCCGAAGTGGTGGTCGAGGTGACCGTCGCGGGCGAGGAGCATCCGCGCTGGGTGCATCAGGTCCGCAGCCTGGTGCTGAACGACAGCGACGAGGGCGCGCCCTCGTGCGTGGTGCTGGTGGTGCAGGACGTGACGGCGCGATTCGAGGCGGAGGACCGGTTCGAACAGTCGTTCAACGCCAATCCCGCCCCCGCGGTGATCTGCCGCCTGGCCGACCTGCGCTACGTCAAGGTCAACCAGGGCTTCCTAGAGATGACAGGGCATCTGCGCGAGCAGGTGTTGTGCAAGACCGTCTACGACATCGACGTGCTGCGCGAGGGGGAGAAGCGGGAGCTGGCGAAGGAGCGGCTGGCCGAGGGGCGGACGATCCCGCAGATGGAAGCCGAGCTGGAACTGCCGGGCGGCGGCGCCAAGCTGGTGATCGTCGCGGGGCAGCCGATCGACATGGGCGGCGAGCCCTGCATGCTGTTCACCTTCGCCGATCTGGAACCGCGCCGGAAGGCGGAGGCGGCGCTGCGCCACAGCGAGGAACGCTTCACCCGCACCTTTCAGATGGCGCCCGTCCCAATGGCGATCGGCGCGCGCGATGGGCACCTGCTGTGCGAGGTGAACGACAGCTTCACCGCGCTGACCGGCTATGGCGCGCCGGAGATCATCGGCCGCTCGCTGGCGGACGTGCGCCTGTGGGCGAGCGACGAGGTGCGCGCCGACATCGAGGGCGCGATCGAGGGCGGGCACGACCTGCGCGGACACGAGGCGCGGATCGGCGCGCGGGACGGCCATCGCATCGACTGCCTGGTCTCCACCGAGGCGATCACGCTGGGCGGCGATGCCTGCGTGCTGTGGGCATTTCAGGACATCACCCAGCGCAAGGCGACCGAGCTGGAACTGGTCGAGGCGATCGAGGCGGTGATGAAGGACACCAGCTGGTTCAGCCGTTCGATCATGGACAAGCTGGCCCGGCTGCGCGCGCCGCAGGCGGACGAGGACGGCGCGAGCCTGGACGACCTGACCGCGCGCGAGCGCGAGGTGCTGGCGCTGATCTGCCAGGGCAAGGACGACAAGAGCATCGCGCGCGCGCTGGGCGTGGCGGGCAACACCGTGCGCAACCACGTGGCGCGCATCTACGCGAAGATCGGCGTGAACCGGCGCACCGCCGCCGCCGCCTGGGCCCGCGCCCGCGGGTTCGAGAGCGGCGCGGTGGCCGTGCGCCCGCGGGAGGACCGGCGATGAAGGAGGGCGACACGACCAAGCGGGAAGCTCGGGTGCGCGGCGCCAAGGGCGCGGCGCAGGCGGCGATCGGCAAGCTGATCGGCGATGACGCGCAGATCGCCAAGGGTCGCGACGAACAGGCGGCCGCCGGCAAGGCGGCCCGCAGGACCAACAAGGAACAGGAGTGAACATGGCAACCAACCTAGCGGACGGCACGATGGCAGTGCCGCACGGCGGCGTCGCCCCGGCGGGGATCGTCGCCGCGGGCCGGCGCGTGTCGTGGGGCGCGATCTTCGCCGGCGTCGTGATCGCCGTCGCGGTGCAGCTGCTGCTCGGCATCCTGGGAACCGGCATCGGACTGTCGATGGTCGATCCCGTCGAGGGCACGACGCCGGGCGCCACCGGGTTCGGGATCGGCGCGGGCATCTACTGGCTGCTCACCACGGTGATCGCGCTGGGCGCCGGGGGTTATGCCGCAGCCCGCGCGTCGGGCATCACCGACCGGTTCGACGCGCTGGTCCACGGCCTGGTCGTGTGGGGCGTCACGCTGATCCTGACGCTGTACCTGCTGACCTCGGCGGTCGGCGGTATCATCGGCGGCGCGTTCCGCACGGTGGGGGCGGTCGCTTCCGCCGCCGGCTCCACCGTGGGCGCGGCCGCGCCGAAGGTCGCCAGCATCGCCGGCGTGGACGAGGGCGACGTGCGGCAGGAGGCCGCGCGCTACCTGTCCGACGCGCCCGCCGATCCGGCGCGGATGACGCCCGAGCAGGCGCAGGCGGAGATCGCGCGACAGCTGCCCGCGCTGGCCGGTGGCGGGGCAGGCGGTGCCCGCGCGGAGAATCGCATCGTCGATGTCGTCGCGGCGCAGCGCCGCATCCCGCGCGACCAGGCGCAGGCGCAGGTCGCCCGGGCCAAGGCCGACGTCGTGAAGGCGAAGGACGATGCGGTGAACACCGCCAGGTCGGCGACCGACGCCGCCGCCGGTGCCGCCGCCAGCACCTCGTTCGTCCTCGTCTTGGCGCTGCTCGCCGGCGCGGGCGCGGCCGCCTTCGGCGCGACCGCCGCCGCGCGCCGCCGCCTGCGCTGACCCGACCGATCGATAGGAGACCTGTGATGAAGACGACCTTCGCTCTCACCGCCGCGCTCGCCGCCGCCCTGGCGCTTGCCGCCTGCAACACCGTCAACGGAGCGGGCAAGGACCTGAAGTCCGCCGGCGGCGCCGTTTCCGACGCCTCGGGCAAGGACGGCCAGAAGTGATGGATCGCATGAAGACGCTCGCTACCGTGGCGCTCGCCGCCACCTTTGCCGCCGCCTCTCCCGCGACGGCCCAGGACGCCGCCGCCACCGACGCCAGTGCCACCGCACCGGACGGCACCCGCGCGTTCGGCATCGAACCCTATGTCGCGGTGCGCGGCGGCTGGGAGCAGTTCGACGCGGAGGCCAACGATGCGGGCATCGCTGGCGGCACGCGGCAGAACAAGCTGAACGGGTCCATCGTCGAGGGTCTGGTCGGCGTGAACGTGCCGCTGGGCGCCTTCTTCGTCGGTGGGGAAGGCAACGTCGCGAAGGGCGTGTCGGGCGACATCGACTGGCAGTACGGCGCCGCCGGCCGCTTCGGCCTGCGCGCGGGCGAGAGCGGGCTGTTCTACGGCAAGGTCGGCTACCAGTGGGTCAACTTCGCCAAGCGCGCCGACACGCGCCGCGACTATCACGACATGACCTACGGCGTGGGTTTCGAAGTCGGCCCCAGGGACATCGGTCTCGGCGGCATCACCGGCAATTCGGGTCTGCGCCTGCGCGGCGAGGTCCAGAGCCTGGGCTGGGTGAACAGCTTCCGTCCCACGTTGGGCATCGTCGCCCACTTCTGATCTCGAGACGGGTCATGCCCCGCGCGCCGGCCGTTGCCGGCCGCGGCATGATCCACCGGGTGACGCCGCGGGAAAGGGCGCGGCGTCACCCGGCTTGCGTTCACCGCACCACCGGGACCGGCGATTGACAGCGTCGCCGGAAGGTGGCTGATACGTGCCATGGGGACCGCGAACTCCCCACGAGGCGTCAGCCGAAGAGTCGCGTCCGGCATCACCACGCTAGAGGACGCAACCGTGCCCGCTCCCAACGTCATCTCGATCGACAAGCTCGCCAGGCTGGTCGGCCTCCCTGCCTCGCCGCTCCTCGTCGACCTGCGCGACCGTCCGGCCAGCGCCATTCCCGGCTCGCGCTTTCCCGCGGCCGGCGACCTCGCGCGCTGGTGCCGGTCGCACGGGCGCGCCGTGGTGGTGGTCGACGCCGACGCTGGCGGATCGGTGGCGGCCGCGGCGATCCTGCGCAGCGAGGGCATCGCGGCCGAGGTGCTGGACGGCGGCGTCGCGGCGTGGATCGCGGCGGGCTTCCCCACCCTGAAGCTCGCGGCCCTGCCGCCGCGTCGCGAAGACGGACGCACCTGGTGGGTCACGCGGGCGCGGCCGAAGGTGGATCGAATCGCCTGCCCCTGGCTGATCCGGCGCTTCATCGATCCGGACGCCCGCTTCCTCTTCGTCGCGCCAGGCGAGGTGCTGGACCTCGCCGCGCGCGAGCGGGCGGAGCCGTTCGACGTCGCCGACGACCGCGTGCCGTGGCGACACCGTGGCGAGCGCTGCACGTTCGACGCGATGGTGGAGGCGTTCGGCCTGGCCGGTCACACCCCGCTCGCCCGGCTGGCGGACATCGTGCGCGGCGCGGATACCGACCGGCTCGATCACGCGCCGGAGGCGGCGGGGCTGCTCGCGATCTCGCTGGGCCTGTCGCGGATGCACGGCGACGATCACGCGCAACTCGACGCCGGCATGGCGGTGTACGACGCACTCTATCGCTGGTGCCGCGACGCGCAGGGCGAGCGGCACGACGCGCGCTCGCACGCCCCCGCCGCCGGGGTGTCGGCATGACCGGCGTCGCGGCAGAGGCAGACAAGCCCGCGCGCCCGCAGCCGATCACGCTGCGCCAGGCCATTCCCGTGTGGTGGCGCATCGCACTGCTGTCGTTCGGCGGCCCGGCGGGGCAGATCGCCGTCATGCACCGCATCCTCGTCGACGAGAAGCGCTGGATCGGCGAGCAGCGGTTCCTGCATGCGCTGAACTATTGCATGCTGCTGCCGGGGCCGGAGGCGCAGCAGCTCGCGACCTATATCGGCTGGCTGATGCACCGCACGCGCGGCGGGATCGTCGCGGGCGTGCTGTTCGTCGTGCCCGGTGCCGTGGCGATCATGGCGCTCAGCTGGATCTACGTCCTCTATGGCCGCGTCGGCATCGTCGCGGCGCTGTTCTTCGGTTTGAAGGCGGCGGTACTGGCCGTCGTGCTCCAGGCGGTGGTGCGCATCGGCGGGCGCGCGCTGACCACCACGCCGGCGCGGCTGCTGGGGGCGGCGGCGTTCCTGCTGCTGTTCTTCCTGCAAGCGCCCTTCCCGCTGGTCGTGCTGGGCGCGGGCCTGATCGGCTGGTGGTCGGCGCGGCGCGGCCATCTCGCCTTCCGCGGCGGCGGGCATCGCGGTGCCGGGGGACCGGGCGTGGCGGACGCGGAATCGCTGCTGGGCGAGGAGCTGCCCGCGCACGCGCGGCCGTCCGTGCGCGAGACGGCGCGAACCGCCGCGCTGTGGCTCGCGCTGTGGCTGATCCCGGTCGGCGCGCTGCTCGCCTCGCGCGGCAGCGACGACGTGTTCAGCCGCATCGCCACCTTCTTCTCCGCCATGGCGACGGTCACGTTCGGCGGCGCCTATGCCGTCCTCGCCTATGTCGCGCAGCAGGCGGTGGAGCGATACGGCTGGCTGGCGCCGGGCGAGATGCTGGACGGGCTCGGCATGGCGGAAACGACGCCCGGGCCGCTCATCATGGTGCTGCAATTCGTCGGCTTCCTCGCCGCCTATCGCGATCCCGGCGGGTGGTCGCCGCTGCTGGCCGGCACGCTGGGCGGGCTGCTGGCGACGTGGGTCACGTTCGTGCCGTGCTTCCTGTGGATCTTCCTGGGCGCGCCGTTCATCGAGCGGCTGCGCGGCAACGCGGCGGTCGCGGGCGCGCTGGCGGCGATCACCGCCGCGGTGGTGGGCGTGGTGCTGAACCTGGCCGTCTGGTTCGCGCTGCACACCCTGTTTCGCGACACGGCCCCCGTCGCGCTCGGCCCGATCCGCTTCGACGCGCCGGTAGCGGCCAGCATCGATCCCTGGGCCACGCTGCTGGCGGCGGGCGCGGCGGCGGCGGTGTTCGTGCTGGGCGCCAACATCATCGTCACCCTGCTCGCCAGCGCGGCGGCGGGGCTGGCGCTCCACCTCCTCGGCCTGGTCGGCTGACGCTTCGTCACCTGCGGACCAGTTTCTCATGGCAATCGATTGCAAACGGGTTATGCAGCACTGACCAAGGAGCGGCTCGTTGCTCGCCGCCGGTGGGGAGGATGAGGGGTGAGCGTCATACCGACCGCGCGGCCGCGCCTGTCGCTGGGCCGGTTGATCGAGATGAACCTGGGATTCCTGGGCCTGCAATTCTCGTTCGGGCTGCAACAGGCCAACATGGCGCCGATCTACGGCTATCTCGGCGCGGACGAGGCGTCGCTGCCGCTGCTGTGGCTGGCGGGCCCGGTCACCGGACTGCTGATCCAGCCGCTGATCGGCGCGATGAGCGACCGCACCTCCTCCCGGCTGGGGCGGCGCACGCCCTATTTCCTGGTCGGCGCGGTGCTGTGCAGCCTGTGCCTGTTCGCCATGCCGTACAGCCCCACGCTCTGGATCGCGGCCAGCCTGCTGTGGATCCTCGATGCCGCCAACAACGTCACCATGGAGCCGTACCGCGCCTATGTCGGCGACCGCCTGGCACCCGAGCAGCGCGCCACCGGGTTCCTGACGCAATCGGCGTTCACGGGGCTGGCGCAGACCCTTTCCTATCTCGCGCCCTCGATCCTGGTGTGGGTGGGGTTCAGCAAGGATGCGGTGGACGCCAACGGCATTCCCGACATCACGCGCATCGCCTTCGCCATCGGCGCGGTCCTGTCGCTCACCACCATCCTGTGGTCGGTCGTCCGCGTTCCCGAGCTGCCGCTGCCCGCCGAGGAGCGCGCGCGGCTCGCGGCGACGCCGCTGACGCTGGCGGGCGCGCTCGGCGACCTCAGGCTGGCACTGGTGGAAATGCCGCGGCCGATGCGACAGCTGGCGCTCGCGATGCTGTGCCAATGGTACGCGATGTTCGCCTATTGGCAGTTCATCACCTTCGCGCTGGCGCGCTCGCTTGCCGGAACGACGGACGCGCGCAGCCAGGCGTTCCGCGACACCGCGCTGACGGTCGGGCAGCTCGGCGCCTTCTACAATGCCGTCGCCTTCGTCGCCGCCATCGCGCTGGTGCCCGTCGCGCGTCGCTTCGGCGCCAGGCGCGCGCACGCCGGCTGCCTGCTCGCCTCCGGCGCGGCGATGCTGGCGATCCCGGGGATCGGCAGCGAAGCGGGGCTGTTCGTCGCCATGCTGGGCATCGGCGTCGGCTGGGCCAGCATGATGGGCAATCCCTACGTCATGCTGATCGACATGATCCCGCCCGAGCGCAACGGCGTCTACATGGGCATCTTCAACATGTTCATCGTCATTCCGATGATGATCGAGAGCCTGACGATCCCGCTGTTCTACGGCCCGTTGCTGGGCGGGGATGCACGCCACGTGCTGCTGCTCGCCGGCGGTCTCATGATTGCCGGCGCCGCGGCGACGATGCGCGTCGGCGGTCGCGAGGACGCGTTGCCCCGGTAGCATTGTTTCAGTGACAGGCGCATCGGCCGCGGCTAGGCGGCGGGGGTGCGGTTCGTCCGGAACCTCGTCGCGCAACGCCGCCTCGCCACGTTGATCTGCGCGGCGGCATTGCTGCTGAAGCTGTTGATTCCCGCCGGTTTCATGATCGACAGCACGAACGGGCGCCTCTCCGTGATCGTCTGCCTCGGCGCAGCGCCGCGGCCGGTGGCGATGGCCATGCCGGGCAGGCATGGCGACCGCTCGCACCACGCGGCGCCGTCGGGTCACGGGCAGCCATCGGACCATGGCAAGCCGGAGCTGCCCTGCGCCTTCGCCGGCCTCTCCGCGGCGACGACCGGGCCGGTCGATCCGATCCAGCTGGCGGCGCTGATCGCCTTCGTGCTGGCGCTCGGCCTCGCTGCGGCCACGCTGCCCGCTCCGGCTCCCTTCGCCCGTTTGCGCCCCCCGCTGCGCGGGCCGCCAGCCGTCCGCTGACCTCTCGTCCTCCGCGCAGGGTCCTCCCCCGCGCATCGATGACCTGCGGCCCGCCTCGCGGCGGGCCGGTGGAAGGTATGGCCATGATCCGACATTTCCTCCTGCCGTGCGCGCTCGCGCCCGGCCTGACGCTGCCCGCCACCGCCGGCGCGCAGCTGCGCGACCCCGGTGCGATCGTCGTCACCGGGCAGCGCGACCCGCTTCATCTCGACGACGCCGCGCCCGCGGGCAGCCGCCTGCCGCTGTCGATCGGCGAGACCCCCGCCAGCGTGGACATCCTGACGCAGGACGATCTCCAGCAGCGCGGCCTGCGTACCGCGCGCGAGGCATTCGACCAGGTGGTGGGCGCGATCGCGGGCAACGTGCCGGGCAATCCCGCGGTGGTCACGCTGCGCGGCTTCGCCGGGAACACGGTGTCGATCCTGCAGGACGGCGTGCGGGTGTCCGCCTCCACCGTCGTCCAGCGCGACACGAACAGCTGGCACTACGACCGGATCGAGGTGCTGAAAGGCCCCGCCTCCGTCCTCTACGGCGAGGGCGCGCTGGCCGGCGTCATCAACAAGGTGACGCGCAAGCCGGTCCTCGGCGAGCGGCACGCCGACTTGCTGCTCTCATCCGGAAGCTTCGATTCCGCCTTCGCGGCCGGCGGGGTCAACCTGCCCGTGTCGTCCACGCTCGCCGTGCGCGCGGACGCCAGCTATCAGCGGTCCGACAGCCGCTACGACGTCGAGAACAACGACACCTTCTCGGCCGGCCTCACGGCCAGCGCGCTTTGGCGGCCGCACGACCGCCTGTCGCTGCTGGTCGCGCTCGACCATTACGAGGATCGCTACGACGCCACCTACCAGGGGCTGCCGCTGATCCCCGCGCGCTTCGCCCTGCGCCCCTCCCGGGCGGTGACCGGACCCGCCGGCCTCGTCGCCGACCGCGCGCTGCGGCGGCGCAACTACAATCCGCGAGGCGCCTATTCCGGCGCGGACGAGACGACGCTGCGCGCGCGGCTGGACTGGATCGTCGGCGGGGGGTGGACGCTGGCGCTCGACCTCGCCGGCTACACCGCCGACCGCGCCTTCCTGCTGGCCGACTCGCAGAGCTTCGTCGCACCCACCCCGGCCTTTCCGCATGGCAGCTTCACGCAGAGCTACCAGGACTTCCGCCACGACCATCGCTTCGCGAACGCGCGCGGGACGATCGGCCACGACGGTCGGGTGGGCGGGCTGCGCAACCGCTTCAGCCTGGGCGTGGAGCATAACGACACGGACTTCACCAGCCTGCGGCAGACCGCCCCGGCCAGCGCGCTGCCCGCCGTGGACGTGCGCGATCCCGCGCTCGTCGCCGTTCCCGGTGCCGCCGGCATCTTCACCGCCGGCGACGTCACCTTCGTGTCGAAGCTGAAGCAATGGTCCGTCTTCGCCGAGGATGCGCTGAACCTGACGCCGCGCTGGCTGCTGGTCGGCGGGGTACGGTGGGACCACATGTCGCTGGACCGCGCGACACGGCAGAACGCGACCGGCGCGGTGGATCGCAACCGGCCCGTCTTCGACCCCGTGTCGTGGCGGGCGGGCACCACCTGGGAAGCGTCGCCCGGCGTCACGCTCTACGCGCAATATACCACCGCGGTGTCGCCGGTATCGTCGATCCTGCTCGCCTCGATCGCGAACAGCCGCTTCCGCCTGACCAGCGGTCAGGCGCAGGAGGCTGGGTTCAAGGCGAGCGGATGGGGCGGGCGGGCGAGCGCGACCGGAGCGGTGTACCGCATCGCACAACGCGACATCCTGACGCGCGACCCGGCCAGTCCCGCGCTGGCGGTGCAGGGCGGGCGCCAGTCGTCGCGAGGCGCCGAACTGTCTGCGGCGTTCGCGCCGGTGAAGGCGCTGCACCTGTCGGGCGGCGCCTCCTACACCGACGCGCGCTACGACGACCTGGCCGAGCTGGTGGCCGGCGCGCGGGTCGATCGCAGCGGCAACCGGCCGATCAACGTGCCCGCCATCACCGCCAACGCCGCCGCGCTCCTGACGGTCGGCGGGGCGATGACGCTGGGCGGGTTCCTGCGCCACGCCGGCGCCTTCTACACCGATACGGCGAACACGATCCGCGTCGCCGGCCACACGCTGCTGGACGCCAGCGTCTCCGTGCCCGTCGCCCGGGGGGCCACGGTGACGCTGCGCGGGCGCAACCTGACCGACGCCTTCTACGGCGAATATTCCGGCTATCCGGCGACGAACGTCTACATCGGCGCGCCGCGATCGGTGGAGCTGGCACTGGCGGCGCGGTGGTGACGGAGTCCGTCATGGAGCGTCGCCCGGCCACCTCGCGCGCGCGCATCGCGGTCCGCCGCATCCACCTGTGGCTCGGGCTGGGTGTGGGGCTGCTGTTCGCGTCGCTCGGGCTGACCGGGTCGGCGCTCGTCTTCTACACCGGGATCGACGCGGCGCTCCACCCGTCGATCCGCGCGACGGTCGACGCTCCGGCACCGATGCTGGATCGCGCGCTGGCGACGGGGCGCGCGTGGCGGCACGATGCGCACGGCAAGTGGACGATCGAGCTGACCGGCGAGGGTGGCGCCATCCCCGCGCGCTATTACCCGGCGCCGGGGCACCACGCCGATCGCACGATGGTGTGGTTCTCCGCCGACGGCACGCGGATCGTCCGCGCGGAACCGTGGGGCGGGTATCTGATGAGCTGGCTCTACCGGCTGCACATGCAGTTGCTGGCGGGCAATGCCGGCGGGCAGGTGGTCGGCTGGTCGGGCGTCGCGATGCTCCTGCTGCTGCTCAGCGGCGTGGCGGCGTGGTGGCCGCGCGGGCGCTGGCGCAAGGCGCTGTCTTTCAAGCGTGCGGCGGCGCCCGTCCGGCGTTGGCGCGACCTGCACAAGCTGACCGGCCTGATCGGCGCACCGCTGCTGCTGGTGCTGGTGGCGACCGGCGTGCTGCTGGCGCTGCCTGCCGTCACCCAGGCGCTGCTGCGGCCGGCGCCGATCCCCGCGCCCGTCGCGTCCGGCACCGGCCGGGTCACGATCGCGCACGCCCTCGCCGCGGCGCGTCGCGCCCTGCCCGCCGGTCGTCCCGTGTTCGTCGACATGCCCAACGACGCGCGAACGCCGATCCGCGTGCGGTTGCAGATGCCCGGCGACCCGCACCGCCGCTTCCCCGGCAGCTACGTCTTCCTCGACGGCGGGTCTGGCCGCGTCCTCGCCGTGCACGACGTACGCCACGCCGGCACGGGCAGCGCGCTGGCGAGCTGGGTCCGCGCGCTGCACGACGGGTCGTTCGGCGGGCCGGCGACGCGCGTGCTGGCGGTCCTGGCGGGGCTGGTCCCCGCGGCGCTACTCGCGACGGGCCTGCTCCACTGGCGCCGCCGTCGCCGACGCGCCATCCGGCGCTGAGGGCAGCACCGGCGAGAAGGGCGCGGCGGCCGTGTCCAGCATCCCCGCCAGCCGCCGGAACGCGGCGCGGTCGCCGGTGACGGTCAGCCGCCCGCTCGCCAGCAGCTCCGCCAGCGGCGCGCCGCCCAGCATCGCGGCGACCAGATCGGCGCGCGCGCCGGCGACCGTGGCGTCCACCGGCTCGCCGGGGATGCCGCGCCCATGGGTCAGGACGGCATTCGCGACGGAGACGACCGCGCGCTCGCCCGCGTCGCTCGGCACCAGCGCGAGCCGCAGCCGCTGGTCGCCCGCCTTCTGCGGGTCCAGCCGGATGGCGATGAGGCCCAGCGCGTCCTCCAGCGTCAGATTGGCGGCCAGCCGCCCCGCCCCCGCGGCAGGCATCGGCGCGGGCGCGCCCGCGCTCAGGTCGCGCGCGGCGCTGAGATACATGTTGCGCCACAGCGAATTCTCCGATGCGAACGCCATCCGCTCGTAGCATCGCGCCAGCAGCGCGCGCGCCGCGGCGGCCGAGGGATCGGAGAGGACGAGGCGGTTCAGCAGCTCCGCCGCCCACGCGTCCTCGCCGCGCGCCACCGCCGCCTCCGCCAGCCGCAGCACCGCCGCCGCGCCGCCCAATGCCGCGACGTAGCGTCGCCCCGCGTCCGCCGGCGCCATCGCGGCCAGGTGGACCGGGTTCGCATCGTACCAGCCGAGGTAGAATTGGTAGACCGCGCGCGCGTTGAAGGGGAGCGAGCCGTAGTACGGCCGGTTGTACCACTCCCGCGCCAGCGCGGGCGGCAGCGTCAACCGGCTGGCGATCTCGTCGCCCGTCAGCCCCTTGTTCATCCACCGCACGGTCTGGTCGTGCAGGAACGCATAGGCGTCGCGATGTTTAATCAGATAGTCGCGCACCGCCGCCCGCCCGAACCGCGGCCAGCCGTGGCTGGCGATCATCACCTCCGCGTCCGCGTTCCGCTCGATCGCGGCGGTCAGCCCCGCCACCCAGGCGCGCGTGTCGCGCACCTGCGCGCCGCGCGGCGTCAGGATGTTGTGCTGCGTGACATTGGCGTTCTCCGCCATGTCGATCACCTTCCAGTCCGGGAAACCGACGTTCATCTCCGCCGGCGCTTCCGTGCCGGGGGTCAGCTGGAAGCGCAGGCGGACGCCGTCGATCGCCATCTCCTCGCCGTCGCGCGCGATCTCGCGTGTCGGGCGCGGCAGGCCGCGGGTGCCGCCGGGCAGCGCCGGGCCGATGCCCGATCCCATCGACGCGCGCGAACCGATGCCCAGCCCGGTCCCGAACTGATAGCTCGCGCGCCGCTGCATCGCCGGGCCGGCGACCAGGTTCTCGCTCACCGCCTCCTCGAAGAAGCCTGCGGGCGCCAGCACCGGCACCGTGCCTGCGCGCTGCTCCGCCGCGGAGAGGACGCCGTCGATGCCGCCGAAATGGTCGCTGTGCGAGTGGGTGATGACGACGGCGCTGACCGGCCGGTCGCCCAAACGCTCGCGCACCAGCGCCATCGCGGCGCGTGCCGTCTCCGCCGTGGACAGCACGTCGATGACGATCCAGCCGCGCGCGCCGCGCACGACCGTCAGATTGGCGAGATCGAAGCCGCGCACCTGGTAGATGCGGTCGGTGACGCGGAACAGTCCGTGCCGCGCCAGCAGCCGCGCGTGGCGCCACAGGCTGGGGTGGACGGTGGCGGGCGCCGCGTCATCCTTCATGAAGTCGTAGGCGGCCAGGTTCCACACCGGCTTCCCGTCGGTATCGCGGATCACCGGATCGGCGCGCGTCGCGACGAAGCCGCGCGCGGCGAAGCGCGCGTCGGCGTCGCCGCCGCCCATCTCAACGGGTCGGGCGTCGGCTTGGGCGGGGGATTGGGCGGGGGATTGGGCGGGGGCCGCGACCGGCGCGAGCGCGGCGGCGAAGAGAACGGCGGTGGCGCGGATCATGGCAGGCATCTCCCCTCGTCGCGCATCGGGCGCGCGCGATCAGGCCGCTACGGTAGCCAGCCTAGGCGGCCACGCTCAACCGGAACCATGTCGCGCGCGTGTCCTCCAGCGTCACGTCGCCGCCGTGGCTACGCGCGATGCGCCGCGCGAGGCTGAGCCCGATGCCCGACCCGCCCGGCTTGGTCGTGTGGAACGGGCGGAAGATGCGCGCGCGCTCGGCGGCGGGGATGCCCGCCCCGCCGTCGCCGACCAGGATGACGAGCGCGCCCGCCGGTGCCGTCATCCGCAGCGTCACCTCGCCGCCCTTCCCCGTCGCCTCCGCCCCGTTCTGCAGCAGCGCCCACACCGCCTGCGTCAGCTGGTCGCGATCGACCGTCACCACGCCGCGCGGAACGTCCTCCACCGTCAGCCGCGTCGCCGGACCGAAGCGCGCCGCGAACAGCCGCGCCCAATCGTCGGCCAGTTCCGCCACGCGGACCGGCGCGCGCACCGGATCGGGCAGCCGCGCCAGCGTGCGATAGGCGCGGGTGAACCCCTCCAGCCCCTCGATCCGCCGCGACAGGGTGGCGAGGATGTCGGGCAGCGCCTCGTGCCCCGCCGCGGCGGCGGTGATCGCGCTGTCCGCCAGCGAGACGATCGGGGACAGGCCGTTGAGCAGTTCGTGGCCGAGGATGTCGATCATCTCGTCGGCGGCACGATCCTGTGCGGCGCGCTCCTCCGCCTCCACGTCGACCAGCGCGATCAGGCGGTCGCCGGCGCGCCCCTCCACCGCGTCGATGCGCCAGCCGCGCCCCTCGTGATGCAGCCGCCGCGCGGCGCGATCCGCCAGCGCAGGCGGCACCGGCACGATCCGCTCGTCGGCGGCGAACAGCGCGCGCGCCGCGCGATTCAGCGCGCGCGCACCGCCCGCCTCCAGGTGGACGAGCGGGACCGGCACCTGGTCGAGCAGCAAGCGCATCGACAGCGGGTCCAGCGCCTCGGCCGGCGCCGCTCCTCCGGCCCGCGGGCGGTGGAGCACGGCCCAGCCGCTCGCCCCCGCGATCCACAGCACCACCAGCAGCGCGCCCGCCGCCGACGCGTACAGCCCCGCGTGCCACGCCAGCACGAACAGTCCGCCGCCCACCGTCAGCGCCAGTCCCGACGCCAGCGTCGCGGCGGCGCGCCGCGCCTCAGAGGCCATGGCGCGCCATGCGGCGGTACAGCGCGCCGCGGCTCAGCCCCAGCGCGGTCGCGGCGTGGGTGACGTTGTGGCGATGCTCGCGAAGCGCCGCCTCGATCACGGCGCGCTCGTTCTCGTCCAGGTCGAAGCGGGACGCAGGCTCCGCCGCGGGAGACAGCGCCGGCGCGGCGGGCCGCAGATCCGCGGCGTCGATCCACTCGCCGTCGCCCAGCAGCACCGCGCGCTCCACCGCGGTGGCCAGGCCGCGCACCTCGTCGGGCCAGCGGGCCGCCAGCACGGCCGCCTCGGCCGCCGCGGTCAGCCGCGGGGCGGGCCGCGCGTGGCGCGCGGCGGCGAGGCGAACGAAGTGGCGCGCGAGCAGCAGCGCGTCCCCCTCCCGCTCGGAAAGGCGCGGCACCGCGATCTCGATCGTCGCGATGCGCCGCGCCAGCGCGGGTACGATCGCCGCGGCGTCATCGGCGACGGCGATGCAGCGCGCATCGTCGGGCAAGCGGTAGCGCAGCCGCTCCTGCTCCACGTCGCCCAGCCGGTCGGCGTGGCGCAGCAGCAGCGTGCCGTGCGCCGCGCCCATCCGGTCGAGCGCCAGCGCGTCGCGCGCGTCGACGATCGTCATCGGCGTGTCGCCGCGCGCGGAGGCGGCGTGGACGGCCGCGGCGACCAGCCCGCGTCCCGTGCCCGGCGCGCCGGTGACGACCACGCCGGCCATCGTCGGACCGATGCGGCGGACCAGCTCGCGCACCCGCGCCATCGCCGCGCTCTCGCCGATCAGCCGGACCGGCGGCTCCGCCAGCGGCGGCGACGGCGCTGCCGGCTCGGCCAACGGCCGGCGCGCTGCCGCCTCCACGGTCGCCAACAAATCCGCGTTGCGCCACGGCTTCATCACGAAGTCGCGCGCGCCCGCGCGCATCGCGGCCACCGCGACGCGGATGCCGCTGTGCGCGGTGATGACGACGACGCGCGCGGCGGGATCGTCGGCGAGCAGTCGCGCCAGCAGCGCCAGCCCCTCGGCCCCGTCGGTGCGACCGGCGGCGTAGTTCAGGTCCAGCAGGACCGCGTCGAAGCGCCGCGCCGCCAGCAGCGACAGCGCCGCCTCCGGTCCGTCGGCGTGATCCAGCCGATGTCCGGCGAGCCGCACCGCCAGCGCCAGCGATTCGGCGACGTGGCGATTGTCGTCGATCAGCAGGATCGACAGCGCGCTTGACACGCCCCGCGGCCGTCCATTGGTGGACGGTGCGTCCGGTGGTGGACGGACGCCGCTCGCGTCATCGGGTGAAAAGTCTTTGTTCATCGTCGTTTAGGTTTTTCGTCCGGCGTCGGCGACACTGGCCGCATGATGACCGAACACAGCATGGGCGCAAGCACCTCTCCCGGCGCGGGCATGGACCGGCCGGTCGCGCGCGCCGCGCCGCCGTGGTGGCGGCGGCGTGGCCTGTTGATCGCGGTCGTGTTGCTGGTCGCCGCGGTCGCGCTGTGGCGGGTGCTGCCGTCCGCGGGATCGACCGACATTGCCGCCGAGGACGTGGAGATCGGCACCGTCGCGCGCGCCGCGTTCGACGACTATCTGCCGCTGCGCGCGACGGTGGCACCGCGGCTGACGACGCTGGTCGGCGTGCTGTCCGGCGGGCAGGTGGAGCGGCTGCTGGCGCAGGACGGCGCCATCGTGGCGGAAGGCCAGCCGCTCGCCGTGCTCGCCAATCCCACGCTGAAGCTGGACGTGCTGACGCGCGAGGCGCAGATCGCCAGCCAGCTGGGCGGCGTCGCCAGCGAGGGCATGGGGATCGAGCGCAACCGGCTCGACCGCGCGGCACAGGTGGCGCAGGCGGAATACGACCTCATCAAGGCGCGGCGGGACCTCGTCATCCGCCAGCAGCTGCACGACAAGGGCTTCCTGTCCGACGCCGGGGTGAAGAGCTTCGAGGAGGAAGCCGCCTATCAGGCACGGCGACTGTCGCAGCTGCGCAGCGGGCGCGCGACGGAGGCACGGATCACCGCCACGCAGTCGGCGCGGCTGGCGGAGACGCAGTCGCGGCTGTCGGGGAATCTCGCCGCGGTGCGCGCGGGCCTCTCCACGCTGACGATCCGCGCGCCGGCGGGCGGGCGGCTCACCAACTTCACGCTTCAGCCGGGCCAGGCGCTGAAGCCCGGTGATCCCGCCGGCCAGGTCGACAGCGAGGGATCGTGGAAGCTGGAAGCGGACGTGGACGAATATTTTCTCGGCCGCGTCGTCGTGGGGCAGAAGGCGCGCACCGCGGACGGCGCGATGCTGACGGTGTCCAAGGTGCTGCCCGCGGTCAAGGAAGGCCGCTTCCGCGCGGAGCTGACCTTCGACCGCGCCGCGCCTGCGGGGCTCAACCGCGGACAGACGCTGGACCTGCGCATCACGCTGGGCGCGGCGAGCCGGGCGGTCGTCGCCCCCGTCGGCGGCTGGCTGGAGGCGGGCGGGGGCGCCAGCGCCTTCGTCCTCGACGCGGACGGCACCCACGCCCGTCGCCGCGCGGTGAAGACCGGGCGCCGCAATCCCGAGCAGGTGGAGATCCTGTCCGGCCTCAATCCCGGCGAGCGCATCGTCACCAGCAACACCTCGTCCGTGAAGGGCGACATCCTCAACATCCGGTAGGGGTTCGAACACGATGATCCGCATGGAAGGCATCCAGCGCCGCTACGTCTCCGACGAGGTGGAGACGACCGCGCTGGCCGACATCGACCTGCACGTCGAGCGCGGCGAGTTCCTCGCCATCATGGGACCGTCGGGCTGCGGCAAGTCGACCCTGCTCAACACGCTGGGCACGGTCGACCGGCCCACGGCGGGCCGCTACCTGTTCGGCGACCGCGACCTGGCGGTGCTGGACGAAACCGCGCTGGCGCGCTTCCGCGGCACGACCCTGGGCTTCGTGTTCCAGAGCTTCAACCTGATCGACGAGCTGACCATCGAGGAGAATGTCGCGCTCGGCCTCGCCTATCGCAGTGATGCCGGGGACCGGCGCGCGCGGGTGGCGGCGGCGATGGACAAGGTCGGCATCGCGCACCGGGCGCGCCACTTTCCGCACCAGCTCTCCGGCGGCCAGCAGCAGCGCGCGGCGATCGCGCGCGCCATCGTCGGCGATCCGCAGCTGATCCTGGCGGACGAGCCGACCGGCAACCTGGACCTCGCCAACGGCGAGCAGGTGATGAACATCCTCTCCGGCCTGAACGACGCGGGCACGACGATCGTGATGGTCACCCACTCGCCCAGCCACGCCGACATGGCCAAGCGCCGCATCGACATGCTCGACGGCCGCATCGTCGCCAGCGCCGCGCGCGCGATCTGACGGGAGCCCGACGATGAACGCTTCCGCCCTGGTCTCCTTCTACCGCGCGCTGACCCGCCACCGCCTGTACGCGGCGTTCAATATCGGCGGGCTGGCCGTCGGCATCGCCGTGTTCCTCGTCCTCGGCCTCTACGTCCGCTTCGAGACCAGCTTCGAGAAGTGGCTGCCCAAGTCCGAGGGCATCTACGCCGTCCGGACGATCTGGTCGCTGGAGGGCAGCCCGTTCAACGGCGCCTATCCCTATACGATGGGCGGCCTGCTGGAGCAGATGAAGCAGGACTTTCCCGGGTTGGTCGGCACGCGCATCCGGCCCGGCGGCATCGTGATCCGCGGCGGGGTGGCCAACAAGGAGGACGGGGTTCAGGTCGATGCCGACTTCTTCCGCGTGTTCGACCTGCCGATGGTTCGCGGGGACAAGGCCACCGCGCTCGCCGATCCGACCGGCGCGGTCATCAGCGAGACGGCGGCACGCAAGTATTTCGGCTCCACCGATCCCGTCGGCCAGACGCTGACGGTCGCGGTGGACGCTCCCGTCACCTATCGCGTCACCGGCGTATTCGCCGATCTGCCGCGCAACACCGACCTGAAGATGACGGTGCTCACGCGCATCCCGTCGACGCCACCGCAGGAAAACTGGTTCCACTGGGGCAGCACGTCGCTGTCGACCTACCTGCGGTTCGACAGCGCGCAGGCGGCCCGCGCCTTCGAACAGAAGATGCCGGCATTCGTGAAGCGGCGCGCCTTCGCCGACATGGGCAAGGACGCGACGAAGATCATCAATATCGACCTGCTGGCGCTCGACCGCCTCCATCTCGAACCCGAGGGAAGCGCGAGCGCCAGCCGCAAGATCACGGTGACGACGCTGGGACTCGTCGGTCTGCTCACCCTGCTGATCGCGATCGTCAACTACGTGAACCTCGCCACGGCGCGGGCCGGGCTGCGCGCGCGCGAGGTGGCGATGCGCAAGGTGCTGGGCGCCAGCCGCGCGGCGCTGATGCGGCAATTCGTCGGCGAGGCGGTGCTGACCGTCGCGACCGCCGCGCTGGCCGGGCTGATCCTCGCCGAGCTGGGCCTGCCGCTGGTCAATGCGGCGGGCGGACTGGCGCTGGCGATCCCCTACGCGGTGGTGGTGCCCGCGCTGGCGCTGCTGGTCGCGGTCGTGGGTGTGGCGGCGGGCTTCTACCCGGCGCTGCTTCTCTCGCGCTATCCTGCGGCCGCGGTGCTCGCCTCCGCCCGCTCGCCCGGTGGCGGGCGCGCCGGCGCGCGGGTGCGCGAGGCACTGGTGGTGTTCCAGTTCGGCCTGGCCATCGCCTTCACGATCGGCACGGTGGTGCTGCTCGCGCAGACGCGCCACGTCCGGCAGACCGACCTCGGCTACGCACGCGACGGGCTCGTCACCGTGCTGTCGATGCGCGACACGCTCGTCACGCCGGAGCGGCGGCGCGCCGTCACCGAGGCGATCCGGCGGCTGCCCGGCGTGACCGACGTCGCCCTGGCCAACGACGTCGTCGGAGAGAGCGGCGAGAAGAACAGCGACAACGTCCCGCTGCCCGGCGTGGCGGGCGACGGCCCGTCGCTGCGCTGGATCGTCACCGGCCCGCGCTTCTTCGACACCTATGGGGCGCGACTGATCGCGGGGCGCCTGTTCGACGATGCGCGCCGCGACGACGACGCGCAGCCGCGCAAGAGCGCGGACGGGCTGAAGATCGTCGTCAACCGCACCGCGCTGGCGGTGCTCGGCTTCCGCACGCCGCAGGACGCGATCGGGAAGACGGTGGGCGGCAACCGCCCCCGCACCATCATCGGCGTCGTCGACGACCTGCGCTTCGGCTCGCCGCGCGACCCCTCGGCACCGACCTATTACCTGTACTATCGCGAGGCGGAAAAGGCGGGAACGACGATCGCCACGGTGCGCCACCTCGGCGATGCCCGCGCGGTGATCGACGGCGTTCGCGACATCTGGCGCCGGCTGGTACCGCAGGTGCCGTTCGAAGCGGAGACCGCCGACCAGCGGCTCGCGCAATTCTACGCCGCCGACGACCGCGCCACGCGCCTGTTCGCGATCGGGGCGGGACTGGCGGTGCTGATCGGCTGCGTCGGCTTGTGGGGTCTGGCGTCCTTCAACACCGCGCGGCGGGTGAAGGAGATCGGCATCAGGAAGACGCTGGGCGCGTCCTCCGCCGACATCGTGAAGCTGCTGGTCGGCCAGTTCCTGCGCCCGGTGCTGATCGCGAACCTGGTCGCCTGGCCGCTCGCCTTCGTCGCGATGCGCACCTGGCTGGCGGGGTTCGGCGACCGGATCGCGCTGTCGCCGCTCTACTTCGTCGGCGCCAGCCTGCTCGCCATCGTGATCGCGGTGTTGACCGTGCTGGGCCAGTCGCTGCGCGCGAGCCGCGCCGCCCCGGCCTGGGCGCTGCGCCATGACTAGGCCGGCACGGTGGCTGGCGGTGGCGCTCACGCTCGCTGCGCCGGCGCGGGCGGAGACGCTGCGCGACGCGCTGGCGCAGGCGTGGGCGGGCAATCCCGCGCTCGCCGCGGCCCGCGCCCGGCAGGAGGCGCTGGCGCAGACGCCGGAACAGGCGCGCGCCGCGGGCCGGCTGACCGCCGCCGCCACCGGCGACGCGCGCTACGACGACCTCGGTTACGGTCGTGCGGCGACCGCCGGGGTGAACGCGGCGCTGCCGATCTTCACCGGGGGCCGCGTGCCCGCGGCGGTGCGCGCCGCCACCGCCGACGTAGCGGCCGGCGCGCAGGGCCTGCGCGACACCGAGGCGGCGGTGCTGGAGCAGGTGGTGGCGGTCTACGCCGGCCTGCTGTTCAGCCAGCAGGCAGTGGACGTGGCGCACGTCGGCATCGCGCGGCTCGACCGGCAGGTGGAGGAATCGCGGTCGCGCTTCGGCCTCGGCCAGTCGACGCTGACCGACGTCGCGCAGCTGGAGGCGCAGCGCGCCAGCATCGTCGCCAACCTGGCCGATGCCGAGGGCGCGCTGGCGACCGCGCAGGCCGCCTATCGGGCGATCGTCGGGCGCGACGCCGGCACGCTGGCCAGCGAGGGCGACACCGCGCCCGTCCTGCCACGCACGCTGGCCGACGCCCGCGCCGCGGCGGAGGAGGCGAGCCCGCTGCTGCTCGCCAACCGCCGCGTGCTGGACGCATCCGCGGCGCGGATCGACCTGGCGCGCGCGGACGGTGCCCCCGCGCTGGACCTGACCGGCGGCTACGGCCGCGGCATCCGCTCCGCCGATGGCGGTTGGCGCGGCTTCGCCTTCGAAGGCAATGCCGGGGTGACGCTGCGCGTGCCGCTGCTGACCGGCGGACTGGTGGCGGCGCGGGTGCGGCAGGCGCAGGCCAACTGGCGCGCCGATCGCTTCGCCGTGGACGCCGCCGCGCGGGAGGCGGTGCGCGGCGCGGACTCCGCCTGGGCCGCGCTGACCGCGGCGAACACGCGCCTCGCCGCCGGGATCGAGGGGCTGAAGGCGGCGGACCTCGCGCTGAAGGGCGTGCGCGCCGAATACGGCTTCGGCCTGCGCTCCACCATCGACATCCTGATCGCGGACCAGAGCTTCCGCGCCGCCCAGCTGGACGTCGCCCGCGCGCGGTCGGACGTGCTGGTGGCGCAGGCGGGGCTGCTGCGCGCCACCGGGCGGATGACGCCGGCCGCGTACCGGTAGCGGCGGGTCGGCACGCCGGCCGCGCATGACGCACCTTGGTGACCGACGCGCGTCACGGTCGTAAGGACCCCCATGGCGCTCGTTCGGCGACTCAGAGATTTCCTCGCCGAGGAGCAGTGGGCGTTCGCGCCGCATGAGCTGCCGACGATGCCCGGCTCGCCCGGCTCGCCCGCGCATCCGGGCCACCGGCGCATCGCCTACGCGCTGGTCGCGATCCTCGTCGGACTGACGGGCGGGTTCGGCAACGCGCTGGTCGCCGCCAACACGGCGACGCTGGGCGGCTCATTGGGCCTCGACCCGGCGCAGGTCGCGTGGCTGCCGACCGTCTACGTGATGACGAACGTCAGCATCAACCTGCTGCTCATCAAGTTCCGGCAGCAGTTCGGCCTGCGTCCCTTCGCGATCATCTTCCTCGTCCTCTACGTCGCCTTCACCTTCGCCCACCTGTTCGTGCGCGACTTCGGCTCCGCCATCCTCGTGCGCGCGGCCAGCGGCATGGCCGGCGCCCCGCTCTCCAGCCTGGCGCTCTATTACCTGATGCAAGCCTTTCCGGCGGAGTGGCGGCTGCGTGCGGTGGTGGTGGGCATCGGCATCCCGCAATGCGCGACGCCGCTGGCCCGGCTGTTCTCGCCCGAGCTGCTGGCGATGAGCCAGTGGCGCACGCTCTACCTGTTCGAGCTCGGCCTGGCGACGCTCAGCCTCGCCGCCGTGCTCGCCTTCCGCCTGCCGCCCACGGTGCGGATCCGCGCGTTCGAGAAGCTGGACTTCGTCACCTTTCCGCTGTTCGCCGGGGCGATGGCGCTGTTCGCGGCGGTGCTGGGCCTGGGCCGCATCGTGTGGTGGACGCAGGCGCCGTGGATCGGCTGGGCGCTGCTGGCGGCGATCCCCATGCTGGTGGCCGCGCTGGCGATCGAGCATCGCCGCGCCAATCCGCTGCTCAACACCCGCTGGCTGGCGAGCGCGGACATCGTGCGCTTCGCCATCGTCACGATCATGGCGCGCATCGTCCTGTCCGAACAGACCTATGGCGCGGTCGGGCTGCTGACCGTGCTGGGGCAGACCAACGACCAGCTGATCGTCTTCTTCCTGATCGTCTTCGCCGCCACCGTGGCCGGCGTGGCGCTGAGCGCGATCACGATCGATCCCGCGCGGCTGACCCATCCGATCATGCTCGCCATCGGGCTCGTCGCGATCGCGTCCTTCGTCGATTCGCACGCGACCAGCCTGACGCGCGCGCCGCAATTGTACGTCACGCAGGCGCTGATCGCCTTCTCCGCCGCCTTCTTCCTCGGCCCCGCGCTGCTGTTCGGCATGACGCGCGCGCTAGCGGCGGGAACCGGCCACATCATCAGCTTCATCGCGCTGTTCGGCATCGTCAACTCGATCGGCGGGCTGGGCGGTTCGGCGCTGCTCGGCACCTATCAGGTGGTGCGCGAGAAGGCGAACAGCGCGGCGCTGGTCGAGACGATCGAGCCGACCAATCCGCTGGTGCAGGCGCGGCTGGCGGCGGGATCGGCCGGGGTCGGCCGCGTCGTCGGCGATCCGGCGCTGGCACGCGCGGAAGGCGGCGCGCTGCTGTCGCAGGCCGCCACGCGGGAGGCCAACATCCTCGCCTACAACGACGTCTTCCGGCTGATCGCGCTGCTCAGCGGGTTGACCTTCGCCTATCTCGCCTTCCTTCTGACACGCCGCCGCCTGCGCGAGCGGCGAGAGAGCCGATCATGAGCGACGCGACGTCCCCCGTTTCCGCCACCCCCGCCACGGAGGAGAAGATCGCCGAGGACACGGCGGCCGCGCCCGCCGCGCCGCCCGCCGGGTCCGGCTGGTCGCCGCCGCGGCTGTCGCTGTCGGCGGGGCTGGTCGTCGCGCTGCTGGCGGTGGCGGGCGTCGCCGCGGTGCTGGCGGCGTGGCGCATCTGGCCGTTCACCAGCGCCTATCAGTCGACCGACAACGCCTATGTCCGCGGGCGCGTGACGGTGGTGGCGCCGCAGGTGTCCGGTTACGTCACCGCGGTGGCGGTGCGCGATTTCGAGCCGGTGCGCGCGGGCCAGCCGCTGGTGCAGATCGACCGGCGCACCTACGCCCAGCGCGTCGGCCAGGCGGAGGCTGCGGTGGCGGCGCAGCAGGCGACGCTGGCCAACAGCCGCCAGCAGGCCGCCAGTCGCGCCGCCAGCCTGCAGGCGCAGGACGCGGCGGTGCAGAATGCGCAGGCGCAGCTGATGCGCGCGCGCGCCGACATGAACCGCGTCAACGACCTCGTGTCCGACGGATCCGTCTCGCTGCGCGAGCGCGACCAGACGCTAGCCGCGCTGCGCCAGGCGCAGGCGGGCGTCGCGCAGGCGACCGCGGCGCGGGAGATCGCGCGCCAGGACATCCGCACGGTGGAGGTGGGGCGCGGCGGCCAGCAGGCGGGCGTCTCCGGCGCCCGGGCAGCGCTGCGGCTGGCGCAGATCGACCTTGCCAACACCGTCGTTCGCGCGCCGGAGGCGGGGCGGCTGAGCGAGGTGGGCGTGCGCGTCGGCCAGTATGTGACGGCGGGATCGCAGCTGATGTTCCTCGTCCCCGCGGACGTGTGGATCATCGCCAATTACAAGGAGGCGCAGACCGCGCGCATCGCGGTCGGGCAGCGTGCCAGCTTCACCGTGGACGGGCTGGATAACGCCCGGCTCACCGCGCGGGTGGAGCGCATCTCCCCCGCGGCGGGCAGCGAGTTCGCGGTGCTCAAGTCGGACAACGCGACGGGCAATTTCACCAAGGTGCCGCAGCGCATCGCGGTGCGCCTGCGCATCGACGCGGGGCAGCCGCTCGCTGCCCGGCTGCGCCCCGGCATGTCGGTGCAGGCGCGCGTCGATACGGCTTCGCGATGAGGCGGCTCGCCCCGCTGCTCCTCGCCGCCCCGCCCGCGCTCGCCGGCGCGCTGGCGGGATGCACCTTGCCCGGCCCCCGCGCCGCGGCACCCGCGTCGTCGGCGGTGGTGCCGCCGCCCGCGTGGCGCACCGCATTGCCCGCCGGCGGCCCGGTCCGCGTCGACTGGTGGCGGGCGTTCGGCGATCCCGCGCTGATCGCGCTGATCGAGCGCGCGCTGGCCGGCAACGTCGATCTCCAGATCGCCGCGGCGCGGGTGGAGGAGGCGCGCGCCGCCGAGGCGCTCGCGCGCGCACAGCTGCTGCCGCAGGTCGGCGGCACCGTACCGGAAACGCAGGGACAGACGCTCAGCCCCTTCGGCACGCCCAGCCGCGCGGTCGGCGCGCAGCCCGGGGTGACGGCGAGCTACGACCTGGACCTGTTCGGCCGGCTGCGCCTCGCCGGTGCCGCGGCGCGGGCGCAGCTGCTCGCCAGCGAGGGCGCGCGCGATACTGTCCGCCTGGCCACGGCGGCCAGCGTGGCGACCGGCTACATCACGCTGCGCGCGCTCGACCAGCGGCTGGCGATCGCGCGCGCCACGCTGGCGGCGCGGGCGGACGCGCAGCGGATTGCGCGCCGCCGGTTCGAGAGCGGCTATTCCTCGCGGCTGGAATATCGCCAGGCGCAGGCCGAATACAGCGCCACGGCGCAGCTGGTTCCCGCGGCGCAGCTGGCGATCAGCCGGCTGGAGAATGCGCTGTCGCAGCTGACCGGCGATGCACCCGGCACGATCCCGCGCGGGCTGCCGCTCGACCGGCTGCTGGCGCCGCCGGTGCCCGACGGCCTGCCCGCCGACCTGCTGCGCCGCCGTCCCGACCTGTTCCAGGCCGAGCAGACGCTGGTCGCCGCCGACTGGTCGCTCGACAGCCAGCGGGCGGCGATGCTGCCCAACCTGGCGCTCACCGGATCGGCCGGGCTGGTGCTGTCCACCGCGCTGTCCGATCCGGTCGGCGTCTTCTCGCTGGGCGCCAGCATCCTCGCGCCGATCTTCGACGGCGGGCGGCTGCGCGCGCAGGAGCGGGCGGCGACGGCGCGGCGCGACCAGGCCGCCTTCGCCTATCGCCGCGCCGCGCTTCAGGCATTCAGGGAGGTGGACGATGCGCTGGCGGCGGTGCGCCGCACCGGCGAGCAGGCCGCTGCCCTCGCCGACCAGACCGCCGCCGCCCGCGGCGCGTTGCAGAACGCCTCCAACCGCTATCGCGCGGGCTATTCCGCCTATATCGAGCAGCTGGACGCGCAGCGCAGCCTGCTGAACGCCGAGCTGTCGCTGGTGCAGGCGCGCACCGACGGTCTCGCCAGCCTCGTCGCGCTCTACCAGGCGATGGGCGGCGGCTGGTCGGAGGCCGACGTTCGCACGGTGGCGCGCTAGCCAGGTCGATCTTGGGGTCCCGTTGGGTAAGGCGATGTCGTTACGTTTAGAGCCGGCTGCCGCCCTACAGGATGAAATGATCTCCGGCCGCGCGCACCGTCACCTCGGCGATCGAGACGCCCCACGGCTGGTCGATCGCGTGGATCACGGCATCGGCGATGTGGTCGGGCGCGAGCGACTGATAGTCCATCCGCGCGGCGTCCAGCCGCTCGGGCGGCAGCGACCCATCCGCCATCATCGCCGCCATCTCGCCATAGGCGGCCATGTTGTGGCCCAGGATGCCGACCACCGCCGCGCGGTTGACGATCGACCCGCTCAGTCCGGTGGCGGGCACCCCGGTGGGCTTCACCGTCGTCACCTTGATCCGCCCGCGCGTCTCGATGCGGAAGGATTCGGACAGGAAGTTCACCGCCGCCTTGCTGGCGCCATAAGCCGCGGCGCCGATCACCGGGAAGTTGCCGTAGATCGACGAGATGTTGACGATCTGCCCGCGCCCCGCCGCCATCATCGGATCGTACGCGGCGACCATGCCGTTCAGCACGCCCTTCACGTTGATGTCGATGCAGCGCAGCCACGCCGCGTGCCCCTTCTCGTGGTCGGCGAAGAAGCCGAGCGGCATGATGCCGGCGTTGTTGACCATCACGTCGATGCCGCCGTGCCGGTCGACGCTGGCGCGCACCAGCGCGGCGACCTGATCGGGCCGGGTCACGTCCGCGCCCAGCGCCTGCGCGCGTCCGCCCGCCGCGGCGATCAGGTCCGCCGTGGCCTGCGCCGCCGCCGCGTCGACGTCGCCGCAGGTGACCAGCGCTCCGCGCGCCGCGGCCTTCTGCGACACCAGGCGGCCGAAGCCGCCGCCCCCCCCGGTGACGACGATGGTCTTGCCGGCGAGATGATCGGTCATGCGCGCGCTCCTTCCATCGATCAGAAGTTGTGCCGCACCGACAGGCCGTACTGCCGCGGCGGACCGAGATAGACGTTCTGGTCGCCGGTCTGCAGCGGCGTCAGGAAGTGGCGCGAGTAGATGATCTCGTCGAACAGGTTGGTGGCATAGAGTTCCACCCGCCATCCCGCCGCCGCCTGCACGCCGATGTTGAGGTTCAGCAGCGCATATTCGTCCTGCGTCGCGTTGCTGACCGTGGTGGTGAAGTGTGGGCCGACATACTGCACCTGGACGCGGCCGACGAGCGAGTAATCGTAGTTGAACGGCTTCTCGAGATTGACGCCGGCATTCCCCTGGAACTTGGGCGTCGCGGCGAAGCGGCGGCCGGACAGCGGGGCGCCCAGCAGCGGATCGACGCCGTAGCTCGCCTCCGGCAACCACGTGCCCGAGGCGTTGAGCGTCAGCGCATCGCCGATCCGCAGCGTGCCCTCGCCCTCCACGCCTGTCACCTTCGCGCGCTGGGCGTTGAAGATGGCGAACTGCACGCCCAGGAACTGCGCGACCTGCAGGTTGCGGATGTCGGAGTGGAAGGCGGCGAGGTTCAGGCGCGCGCGCCGGTCGAACAGGTCCAGCTTCGCGCCCACCTCGAAACTGTCGACCGTTTCCGGCGCGAACCGCGGGTCGCGCGGCACGCCGCCGGGCACCTCGGCCGGGTTGTTGGCGCGGCCGCCGGCAGCGTTCTGGTCGATGTTGACGCCGCCCGCCTTGAAGCCGCGGTTGTACGTCGCGTAGAGCATGGCCGTGTCGGCCGGGCGGAACTGCACGCCCGCCGTGCCCGACAGCGCGTTGCGATCGTTCTGCGCATCGTACGCCGGCCCCGGCGCGGCGCCCAGCAGCCGGAACGGCGTGCGCGGCAGCGACGTGAAGAAGGCGTTGCGGAAGCTGCCGTACTTCTCCTCGCGCGTGTAGCGGATGCCGGCGATGACGCTGAAGGCGTCGGACAGCTTCACGTCCCAGTTGATGAAGGCGGCGTAGGACGTGCCACCCGCGCGCATCCGCTCGTCGTCGAACTGGCCGGCGGGCGCCTGCGCGGTCCCGGCGGGCAGGCCGCGCGCGCCGAGCAGGATGTCGAAATAGGGCTGCGCCTGCGTGCCGAAGAACAGTCGCCGGGTCGCGCGGATCGTCTCGTCGGAGAAGAAGCCGCCGAAGACGTAGTTCGCCTTCACCGCGCCCTCGAACTCGCCGGTGAAGGTCAGTTCCTGGCTGAAGAAGTTGCTGCGGAAGGTCTCGTCCAGCGCGAAGATGTCCGCGCCCGAGAAATCGGCGTCCACGCCGATCTGCGAGAAACGGTAGCGGCGCAGCCCGGTGATCGAGGACAGGCGGTTCTCGCCGATGTCCCAGTCGACCAGCAGCGTCGCGCCATAGTCGGAGACGCGCTGATTGCCGTCGCGCGAGAGCACCGCCTCGTAGCGGTCCTTGTCCCGGCTGGGCGGCTGCAGCCCGCGCTGGCGGATCAGTGCGTCGACGATCGCCTGCGTCGGGCCGGCGGCGGGAATGTCCGCGGTGCCGTAGCAGCATCGGCCGTCGGAGCGCGCGAAGTCGCCGATCAGGCGCACGTCGATGTCCTCGCCCGCCGCCAGCCGCAGCTGCACCTTGCCGGCATAGGTCTCGTCGTCGTTATAGTCGCGGCCGCTGTTCGGATCGCGGTAGAACCCGTCGTTGCGGCGGTAGAGGCCGGCCGCGCGGATCGCGACCTTCTCGTTGATCGGCGCGGAGATCGCGGCCTTGGCGATCAGCGTGTCGTAATTGCCGTAATCGACCTGCACGTTGCCGGTCACCCGATCGAACGACGGCGCGACCGAGGTGATGAGCACTGCGCCCGCCGTCGTGTTCTTGCCGAACAGCGTGCCCTGTGGTCCGCGCAGGATCTGCAGCGAATCGACGTCGAGGAAGGTCTGCAACGCCTGTCCCGACCGGGTGCGGTACACGCCGTCGATGAAGACGCCGACCGCACCCTC
This sequence comes from Sphingomonas corticis, assembly GCF_012035195.1. GTDB lineage: Bacteria > Pseudomonadota > Alphaproteobacteria > Sphingomonadales > Sphingomonadaceae > Sphingomonas > Sphingomonas corticis. The sequence goes on along the minus strand of NZ_JAAVJH010000004.1, from coordinate 216,021 downwards.
GAACGAGCGGCTGTTGCCCGACGTGCCGATACCGCGGATCTGGATGGAGCTGGACGACACCGCGTTGTTCGTCACGCGAAAGGTGACCGAGGGGGTGATCGCGGACACGTTGACGATGTTGTCGACCCGCGCCTCCGCCAGCGCCGCGCTGTCCGCGGCGGTGACGGCCACCGGCACGTCCTGCAAATTGGCCTCGCGCCGCTGCGCGGTGACGACGATGTCCTGGATCGTGCCGTCGTCGGCGGGCTGGTCGACGATCGCTCCGCGCGTGCCGCCGTCCTGCGACGCCGTGGCGGCATCGGACGTCGCCGTTTGCGCCATCGCCGTTTGCGAGACGACCATGGCGGCTGCCGAGACCATCAACCCGGCGCATCCCCGTTGCTTCATCCTGCCCCTCCCGATGCCGCACCATTTTTTTGGTTGCGTAGCCAACCTAACACAGGTTGGGTCGGAAGCAAGCGGCTAGGTGGCGGCCTTGGCCGGATCGATCAGCAGGGTGCGAAGGAACACGTCGGCGACATGCGCGGCGTGATCGCGGTGCAGCTCCGCGTCCACGCCGTCGACGCCGTACACGGCGGACGCGATGAAGCGCGAGGAGTGCAGTTCGTCCGCGGCGCCCACCACTGAGAAGTAGAACAGCATCTTGTCCACCGGGCGGAACAGCCCCGCGGCGACGCCCTCGTCGATGATCGCGCCCTGCGCGCTCGTCATCGGCCGGATGAATTCCGCGGCGATCCGCTCCACCCGCTCGGGCGCGGCATCGCGTGTCATCGCCTGAAGCAGCCGGTTGAAATACGGCGTCTTCCAATAGGCGCGGACGATCCCGCGCAGGTGCAGCCGCATCTTGTCGACCGGGTTCCAGTCCGACGCGGCCAGCGCGTCCAGCTGGCCGAGCGCGTCCTTCACGTCGCGCTCCAGCACCGCGAACAGCAACCCTTCCTTGTTGCCGAAATAATAGCCGATCAGTCCGGGCGGCAGGCCGGCGCGCTGGCCGATCTCGACGAAGGAGATGTCGAGCGTGTCCCGCTCGCGCATCAGAGCGGCGGTCGCCTTGATGATCGTCGTCGCCGACGTCGAACCGGCCCCCTCGCGCCGGCCACGGCGGCTGGTGGCGGGCTTTGCCGGAGTGGCAGCGTTTCTCGACATGGCGGCCATTCTCGCGACGGGGCAACGTTGGTCAAGCAACCAAGATCAAGCGTAGCGGATCGGCAGCCGCTTCATGCCGGAAACGAAGCTCGACTGCGTCCACGCCGGCTCGCCGGCCAGTTCGAAGCGATCGAACCGGGCCAGCAACTCCTCGAACAGGATGCGCAGCTCCAGCTTGGCGAGGTGCTGCCCCAGGCACAGGTGCGGGCCGTAGCCGAAGGCCAGGTGCTCGCGCGCGTTGCGGCGATCGACGCGGAAGGCGAACGGATCGTCGAACACCGCCTCGTCGCGATTGGCGGAGGGATAGGCCATCATCAGATGCTCGCCCGCGGCGACCGGCTCGCCTGCCACCTCCGTGTCGGATGCGGCGGTACGGAAGAAGTGCTTCACCGGGCTGGACCAGCGCACGATCTCGTCCACCGCGTTGGGTAGCAGCGCCGGATCGGCGCGCAGCTTCCGCAGCTCCGCGGGATGACGGATCAGTTCCAGCAGGCCGGCGGACGCGGAGGAGCTGGTGGTGTCGTGCCCGGCGGTCGCGATGATGAGGTAATAGGCCATGGCATCGACGCTCGCGATCGGGCCGCCGTCGGGCGCGGCGGCGTTCGCGATCACCGTCGCGACATCGTCGCCCGGTGCGTCGCGGCGCGCCGCGGTCAACGCGTCGCACCAGCGGCTGAACTCCGCGATGGTCTCGAACCGCGCGTTCGGATCGGCCGAGCGGCGGCTGTCGGGATCGTCGGGGCCGAAGATCTCCTGGGTGATCTTCATCAGGAACTTCTCGTCCTCGCGCCCCAGCCCCAGCGTCATCAGGATCACGCGCAGCGGGAACCATAGCGCGACGTCGTGGACGAAGTCGCAGGCGCCGTCGCGCGCCGCCATGTCGTCCACCGCCTCGCGCGCCAGCTCGCGGATGCGATCCTCGAGCGGGCGCAGCTGCTTGGCCGTGAACCAGCGCTGCGTCAGGCTGCGATAATGGTGATGGTCCGGATGATCCATCACGACGAGGTGACGCGCGGTGTAGCGGCGCCCGCCGGTCGCCGCCATCACCCGCTCCTCCATCTCCAGCGGCTGCAGGTTCATGCGCGGGTAGTTGACGAAGGTGCGGTGATCCAGCTCCACCCGCCTGATGTCGGCGTGGCGGCTGACCACGCGGAACGGGCGGAAGCCGGCGGGTTCGCAGCGGTACAGCGGCGCGTCGCGTCGCAGCGTCGTCATAATGGCGTGATAGCGCGCCTCCTGCGCGTAGTTGGCGGAATCGACGATCGCGCGGTCGAACGCGGCCTTGTCCCCCGGCACCGCCCACTCGCCCCCCACGGCCATCGCACTCGCCATGACGCCCTCCCCTCGCTGGTCCCGGCGTGTTCCCGGTGCCGCGAATGGACCACGTTTTCCCGACCCTTTCCAGTTTTTTGTTCGTCCGACCAAATTGGCAGCAACCTGCTGGCGCGGGCGAAGGATCGGAAATCCATTGCGCCCGCGTAAGTTTGTGCTACTCGATTGGAAGCGCTCCCAATTGAGCGTTCAGGGACAAGGCGCCGGCGGAAACCGGCCGTTACGGGGGAGGAAAAACATGGCCGGAAACGAGATGCGCGGGGTCGCGACGCTGTTGTCCGCCTTGATGGCGTCGACCGCGCTGGCGCTGCCCGCGACCGCGCAGGAGGCTGCGGCGCCGGTGCCCGGCTCGCCGGGCAGCGCGACTGAGCAGACGGCCACCCCCTCCACCCCGGTCGCCCAGCGCGAGGACGGCGCGGGCGAGCAGGGCGAGGATCTGGTCGTCACCGGCATCCGCCGCGCCATCGCCGATTCGATCAGTCTGAAGCGCGACGAGACCTCCATCGTCGAGGCGATCTCCGCCGAGGACATCGGCAAGCTGCCCGACGTGTCGATCGCCGAATCGATCGCCCGCCTCCCCGGCCTCGCCGCGCAGCGCGTGGCCGGCCGCGCACAGGTGATCTCGATCCGCGGCCTCGCCCCCGATTTCACGACCACGCTGCTCAACGGCCGCCAGCAGGCGAGTTCGGGCGACAACCGCGCGGTGGAATTCGACCAGTATCCGGCCGAGCTGCTCTCCAGCGTCGTCATCTACAAGACGCCCGACGCGCAGATCGCCGGCATGGGCCTGTCGGGCACCGCGGACCTGCGCACCGTCCGCCCGCTCACCTTCGGCAAGCGCGCCTTCGCGTTCAACGCGCGCGGCGAGAAGACCGAAGGCGGCAAGCTGAACGACGACGTGCGCAATGCGGGCTATCGCGTCAGCGCCAGCTACATCGACCAGTTCGCCGGCGGCACGCTGGGCATCGCGCTCGGCTACGCGCGGATCGACTCGCCGTCGGGCAATCGCCACTACAAGGCCTATGGCTACGAGGCGTTCGGCGACCAGACCGACGCCAACGGCGCGCCGATCAACATCGTGCGTCCCGACAGCGCGGACGGATCGCTGCTCATCAACGGGCAGGAGATTTTCGTCACGTCGCGCTCCAACGTACGCGACGCCTTCATCGGCATCCTCGAATGGCAGCCGAGCGACGTGGTCCACTCCACGCTCGACGTCTATTACTCGAAGTTCAAGCAGAACGAGATCACGCGCGGCGCGCAGTGGTTCTCCAATCCCTTCGCCGACGGACTGACCTTCACCGACGTCGCGACGGAGGATCGCGGCGGCTCCTCGGTCGCGATCTCGGGTACGGCGAACGGGGCGGTGCCGATCATCCGCAACGACAACAACAAGCGGCGGGACGAGCTGTTCTCCGCCGGGCTGAACAACGAATTCGCGCTGGACGACCGGACGAAGTTCTTCGCCGACCTGTCCTATTCGATGAACAACCGGCGCGAGCAGATCATGGAGACCTACGCGGGCTACGGCCTGGGCACCGGCGGGGTGACGCCCGACACCCCTGGCGTCGGCCGCACGCTGGACAACATCGGCTTCACCACGCCCGCCGACGGCTTCCCGACCTATGACGAGGGGTTGAACTACGCCGATGCGGCGCGCGTATCGCTCGGCGATCGCGCACCCTGGGGCGGGTGGGGCCATGACGGCGCCATCCGCTTTCCCGAGGTGGAGGAGAAGGTGTACGCCATGGACCTGCGCCTCAACCATGAGGTGGAGGGCTTCTTCAGCGACTTCGACGCGGGCGTGAACTGGACCCACCGCACGAAGGAGAAGACCGTCGACGACAACGACCTGTTCCTGAAGAACGGGCGGCAGCAGGTGCTGGTCGACGCGGCGTTCATCGAGCGGTCGCCGGACCTCGGCTTCTCCGGCTTCGGCCCGACGCTGGCGTTCGATCCGTCCAAGCTGCTCGACCGCTATTACGACATCACGCCGATCCGCGACGCCAATTACTACGACAAGAACTGGCAGATCACCGAGGACGTCATCACCTGGCACGTGAAGGCGGGGATCGACTGGTGGCGGCTGCGCGGCAACGTCGGCGTGCAGGTGGTCAACCAGACGCAGCGCTCGACCGGCGTCGTCATCAACGGGCTGGAGCCCGGCCAGCCGATCGTGCCGCAGCGCATCCGCGACGGTGCCGACTATACCGACGTGCTGCCCAGCCTGAACCTGATCCTCGACATGGGCGGCGGGCACCGGCTGCGCTTCGCCGCGTCGAAGACGATGGCGCGCCCGCGCATGGACGACCTGCGCGCGAACGTGTCGCCCGGGTTCAACTCCCTGGTCTGCTCCGGCCAGACCTGTTCTCCGGGCACGGTCGTGAACCCGTGGTCGGCGTCGGGCGGCAACGCGAAGCTGAAGCCGTGGCGCGCCAACGCGCTGGACGCCAGCTACGAATGGTACGTCAACCCGACGACCTACGTGGCGATCGCGGGCTTCTACAAGGACATCAAGACGTACATCTACCAGCAGTCGGGCACGTTCGATTTCAGCGGCATCCCGCTGCCGACCACCGCGTCGGCGATCCCGCCCGGCGTCGTCATCAGCAACATCGGACAGATCACGCTGCCCGCCAACGGCAACGGCGGCACGGTGAAGGGGCTGGAGTTCAGCGGCGCGTTCAACTTCGGCACCGTCACCTCGTTCCTCGACGGGCTGGGCGTGCAGGGCAGCCTGTCGCTGACCGAATCGAACCTGAACCCCACGTCCAATCCCGATCCGACGCAGGCGGTCCGCATCCCCGGCCTGTCCGGCACGGTCTACAACGTCACCGGCTATTACGAGCGCGACGGCTTCCAGGCGCGCATCAGCCAGCGCTACCGCTCCGGCTTCAAGGGCGAGGTGGTGCAGCTGTTCGCGACCCGCGGATTCACGGAGATCCTGGCGGACAAGCAGGTGGACGCGCAGCTCGGCTACACCTTCCAGTCGGGCGCGCTCGAGGGGCTGGGCGTGCTGTTCCAGGTGAACAACCTCACCAACTCGCCCTATCGCACCCGCCTCGGCCTCGACGGCGGTGGCACGCAGACGTCGGATGGGGGCGCGCTGCTCGAGACCTACGAGAAGTACGGGCGACAGTTCCTGCTCGGCGTCAACTACCGCTTCTGATCGCCGCGGCGTAGGGTGCGCGGGATGGGCGAGCTTCGACGCATCCTGATCGCGGGCGGGGGGTCGGCCGGCTGGATGACGGCCGCCCTCCTGTCGAAGCTGTTCAAGGGTCGCTACGCGATCACGCTGGTCGAATCGGACGAGATCGGCACCGTCGGCGTCGGCGAGGCGACCATCCCGGCGATCAAGAAGTTCAACGAGCTTCTCGGCCTCGATGAAGACGAGTTCCTGCGCCGCACGCAGGGCAGCTTCAAGCTGGGCATCCAGTTCAACGACTGGTCGCGGATCGGCAGCAGCTACGTCCACGGCTTCGGCGTCATCGGGCGCGACCTGGAATGGCTGCGGTGCCACCATTACTGGCTGGCTGCGCATCGCGAGGGGCGGGTCGGGCCGCTCGACCTTTTCTCGATCAACACGCTCGCCGCGCCGGCCAACCGCTTCATGCGCCCGCGCGCCGACATGCCGGACAGTCCGATCGGGCAGATCGCCTACGCCTTCCACTTCGACGCCGGCCTCTACGCCGCCTATCTCGCCGAACAGGCGCGCGCGCGCGGGGTGGAACGGCGTGAGGGGCGGATCGTCCACGTCGCGCAGGATGCGGGGTCGGGCTTCATCCGCTCGGTCACGCTGGACGACGGCGGGGTGCTGGAAGCGGACCTGTTCGTCGACTGCTCGGGCTTCCGCGGGCTGCTGATCGAACAGGCGCTGCACGCGGGCTACGAGGAATGGTCGCACTGGCTGCCGTGCGACCGCGCCGTCGCGGTGCCGAGCGCGCGCTCGGCCGATTTCACGCCCTACACCCGCTCCACCGCGCGGCCCGCGGGATGGCAGTGGCGCATCCCGCTGCAGCACCGCACCGGCAACGGCCACGTCTATGCCAGCCGCTGGATGGAGGCGGACACGGCGGAGGCGATGCTGCTCGCCCATCTCGACGCGCCGGTGGCGGGCGAGCCCCGGCACCTGCGCTTCGTGCCGGGGCGGCGGCGCGCGGCCTGGGTGAAGAATTGCGTCGCGATCGGCCTGTCCGGCGGGTTCCTGGAACCGCTGGAATCGACCGGGCTTCACCTGATCCAGTCGGCGATCCTGCGGCTGGTGCGCCTGATGCCGGATGCGCGCTTCGATCCCGCCAACATCGCCGAGTTCAACCGGCAGAGCGACTTCGAGTACGAGCGCATCCGCGACTTCATCATCCTCCACTACAAGGCGACGGAGCGCGGCGACACGCCGTTCTGGCGCCACGTGCGCGACATGGACGTGCCGGATACGCTCGCGCACAAGATGGCGCTGTTCGCCGCCAACGGTCGCGTTTTCAGAGAGGACGACGAGCTGTTCGCGGAGGAGAGCTGGATCCAGGTGATGATCGGTCAGGGCCTGCTGCCGGCCGCGCCCGATCCCCTGGTCGCGGTGACGCCGCGCACGGAGGTCGACCGCTACCTCGCCGATACCGAGCAGGTGATCGCCAAATGCGTGGCGCTGATGCCCTCCCACGAGGCGTTCGTCGCGAAGACCTGCGCCGCGCCCGCTATGCCGGCTTCGCCCCCCGTTGCAGCGCGGCGATGAGGCCGTGACGCATCCGCGCGATATCCTCGGGCGAGCCCGCCGCCAGGATGCCGCGCGCGTCGGCAGGCAGGTGTTCGCCCGGGTCGCCGTCGGCGAGGAAGACGTAATGGTCGAACATCGCCCGCCACGCGCGGCGCTGGTCGGCGGGCAGGTGCCGCAGCGTCATCATGCCGTGCATCAGCGCATCCCACGGCGAGCCCAGGTCGCGCCGCGCCGGATCCCACCAATAGTTCACCAGCATGTTGACGCGGTCCAGCGCCTCGACATGGTGATACCAGCCATAGGGAATGTAGATCGCGTCGCCCGGCGCCAGCTCCGCCTGCCGCGCCCGCTCCAGCGCGCGGGAGAAGCGCGGATAGCGCGCGAGGTCGGGCGCGGTCAGGTGCACCATGCTGACGGGCGTCCCCGCCGGCGTGACGTGGAACGGCCCCATGTAGAGGTCGCCGACCGCCTCGGGCGGGAACAGCGTGAAGCGGCGATGGCCCGCCGCGACGCAGGCCAGGTTCTCCAGGGGATCGCTGTGCGTCGCCACCACCGCCGCCGTGCCGATCCACGCGCGCGGTGCGACGGTTGCGGGCAGCACCGGCATCGCGTGCGCCGCGGCGAAGCCGGGCAGCGCCTCGCGCATGTCCAGGCCCTGCACCGCCAGCGTGTCCGCACCGCCGCGTTCCAGTTCGGCGAGGAAGGCGCGCAGCGTGGCGGGCGCTCTCAGGAAGTTGGGGCCGCGAAGGTCGGGGTCATAGTGAAGCCGGCCTTCGGCCCCCGGCGCGGCGCGCACGACCGGCACGGGCACCTCACCCGCCAGCGTGGCAAGGTAGCCGCAGACGCCTTCCCCGCGCCCCGCCGCCACGACCGGCCAGTCGGCGACCAGCCCGCGCAGCACGGCCGGTTCCGCCGCGGCACGAATCCGCGCGAAGCCGGCCGCGTCGGTGCCGCCATGTTCGGGAAGCGCTTCCATCGCGTGTGGCTCGGCAATCGCCGCGCGGCTGTCAACCCGGCGTGACGGCGCCGCGCATCCATGTCGAGCGCGTGGGATGCGAGCGCGTGCCCGTGGTGATCGTCGACGACTTTGCTCCCGATGGCGAGGCGCTGGTGCGCGAGGGCGTGGCGGCGACGCTCGGGCCGCCCGGCAGCCACTATCCCGGCGTGCGCGCGCCGGTGGGGCCCGGCTATCGCGACGCGGTCGCGCCGCTGCTCGCCGCGGCGGCGAAGCGCGTCTTCGGCTTCGCCGACCGGCTGGCGATCGACCGGATGCTCTTCTCCCTGACCGTCACGCCGCCCGCCGCGCTGTCGCTGGCGCAGCGGCTGCCGCACGTCGACGACGTCGCGCCGGGAAAGCTGGCGGTGGTGCATTATCTCGCACGGCAGGACTGGGGCGGCACGCGCTTCTTCCGCCATCGCACCACCGGGTTCGAAACCGTCGACGCGCACCGCCATCGCGCGTACCTCGACGCGCTCGCCGCGGACCTGCGCACCCACGGAGAACCGCCTGCGGGCTACATCGCCGGTGCGACCCCGCTGTTCGAGCCGGTCGGCGAGGTGCCCGCGCGCTTCAACCGCGCGGTGATCTATCCCAGCGCGCTGCTCCATTGCGCCGCGATCGACAACGCCCGCCCGCTGCCGGCCGACGCGGCGACCGGGCGGCTGACGATCGCCAGCTTCCTGTCCGCCTCGTGAGCGCGCCCGCTTGCCGCCACGCGATCCACCCGGCACAGGGCGCGGCATGACGGCGCGCAAGCCCACCATCGACGATGTCGCGCGCCTCTCCGGCGTGGCGCGCGCCACCGTGTCGCGCGTGCTGAACGACGGACCGAACGTCAGCGACCGGATGCGCGCGCGCGTGGCGGAGGCGGTGGAGGCACTGGGCTATCAGGTGAACCTCCAGGCGCGCTTCCTGGCCGGCGGCGCCAACCGCACCGTGCTGCTGATCTGCGCGTCGGACACGGAGAACGAGCCCAATTCCTACTACCAGTCCGCGCTGGAGATCGGCGCGCTGCGCGTCAGCGCGCAGACCGGGTTCGAGCTGGTCACGCACACGCTGGCGCAGGGCGGCGGCGACGTGGTGCGCCGCATCCTCCACCTGGTCGACGACAGCCGCTGCTGCGGCGTCATCCTGACGCCGCCTTTCTCCGACTGGACCGACCTGTCGTCCGCGCTGGTGGAGCGCGACGCCACGACGGTCCGCATCTCGCCCGGCGATCCCGCCTCGGCGGGTGCGGCGGTGGGCATGGACGACGAGGCGGCGGGCTACGCGCTCGCCCGCCACCTGCTCGACCGCGGGCATCGCCGCTTCGGCTTCATCCAGGGGCTGGCGGAGCATCTGTCGGCGGAGCAGCGCTTCCGTGGCACGCGCCGCGCGCTGGACGAGGCGGGGCTGGACGCCGACGCGCTGCTGGCGGTGCGCGGCAATTTCACCTTTCGCGCGGGCGTCGAGCTGCTGCCGGGGCTGATCGCCGGCGCGAACCCGCCGACCGCGGTGGTGTGCGCCAACGACGACACCGCGGTGGGCGCGCTGTTCGCCGCGCATCGCGACGGGCTGGACGTGCCGCGCGACCTGTCGATCGCCAGCTTCGACGACACGCCCGTGTCCGCGCTCGTCTGGCCGCCGCTCACCACCGTGCACCAGCCGATCCAGGAGATGGCGAGCCGCGCAATGCGCATCATCGCCGCCGCGCGCACCGGCAAGGCCGCGGGTACGCTGCCCGCGCACGAATACCTCCCCTTCTCCATCGTCGAACGGCACTCGGTAGGCGCGCCGTCCCGTTGACAGGACCGGCCGCTCGGTCCATCCGATTGGAAGCGCTTCCAAATCAGCGCGACGGGAGGATCGAATGAAGGCGAAGACGCGGGCGGTGCTGATGACGCTGGTGCTGCCGGCCGCCGTGCAGGTGCAGGCACAGGACGCCGAGACGCGCGCCGCGGCCCTGGCCGAGCGGATGACGCGCGAGGAGCAGCTGCGCTACATCCACGGCTACTTCCCGCCGATGAGCAAGGACCGGCCTGCGGACATGATCCCGTCCGCCGGCTACGTCCCCGGCGTGCCGCGCCTGGGCATCCCGACGCTGCGGGAGAGCGACGCGAGCCTGGGAGTCGCCAACCAGATCGAGCAGCGCAAGGGCGACGTCGCCACCGCGCTTCCCGCCAGCCTGTCGCTCGCCGCCAGCTTCGATCCCGACCTCGCCTACCGCAGCGGCGCGATGATCGGGGCGGAGGCGCGGGCGAAGACCTTCAACGTGCTGCTGGCGGGCGGCGTCAACCTGACGCGCGATCCCTGGGGCGGGCGGACGTTCGAATATCTCGGCGAGGATCCCCTGCTGTCCGGCATCATGGCGGGCGAATCGATCCGCGGCGTGCAGTCGAACAACATCATCTCGACGGTGAAGCACTTCGTCCTCAATCCGCAGGAGACGCTGCGCACGACGATGGACGCGCGCATCGGCGAGGCGGACCTGCGCGAGAGCGACCTGCTCGCCTTCCAGGTCGCGATCGAGCGCGGGAAACCGGGATCGGTGATGTGCGCCTACAACAAGCTGGACGGCGACTGGGCGTGCGAGAACGACTTCCTGCTGAACCGCGTGCTGAAGCAGGACTGGGCGTACAAGGGCTTCGTGATGAGCGACTGGGGCGCGGTGCATTCGACGGTCAAGGCCGTCAACGCCGGGCTCGACCAGCAGTCCGGCCGCGAGCTGGACAAGGCGATGTTCTTCGGCAAGCCGCTGGCCGACGCGGTCACGACGGGGGCGGTCAGCGCCGCGCGGCTGGCCGACATGAACCGCCGCATCCTCTACGGCGTCGTCTCCACCGGGCTGATCGACCGTCCGGTGCCGACCAGCGCGCAGCCGATCGACTATGCCGCCCACGCCCGCGTGGCGCAGGAGGCGGCGGAGAAGGGCAGCGTGCTGCTGAAGAACGAGGGCGGCGTGCTGCCGCTGGCGCGGACGGCCAAGCGCATCGTCCTGATCGGCGCGCACGCCGACGTCGGCGTCCTGTCCGGCGGCGGATCGAGCCAGGTGCGCTCGGTCGGCGGCGCGCCGGTGGAGATCCCGCTGAAGGAAGGCGCGGCGGCCTCGTTCGCGCGGGTCACCTGGCACGCCTCCTCCCCGCTCACCGCGATCCGCGCGATGGCGCCGCAGGCACGCGTCACCTACGTCGACGGGCGCGACCCGGCCGCCGCGGCGAAGGCGGCGCGCGAGGCGGACCTCGCCATCGTCTTCGCCTGGCAGTGGCGTACCGAGGCGCAGGACATCGAGACGCTGGCGCTGCCCGACGCGCAGGACGCGACGATCGACGCGGTGGCGGCCGCCAACCGCCGCACCGTGGTGGTGCTGGAAACGGGCGGCCCGGTGCTGATGCCGTGGCTGGCGAAGGTTCCCGCGGTGCTGCAGGCGTGGTATCCCGGCCAGCGCGGCGGCGAGGCGATCGCCAATCTGCTGTTCGGCGCGACGAACCCGTCGGGCCGCCTGCCGATGACCTTTCCCGCGGACGAGAAGCAGGCACCGCGCGCCGTCATCCCCGGCCTCGCCGCGATGAAGGCGGCGGATGCGGCACGCGCCGGCGGCGGCACCTACGGCATGGTCGAGCGCGACCTGTCACCGGTCGTGCCCTATGCGGAGGGGGCGGCGGTCGGCTATCGCTGGTTCCTGCGCGACGGCGTGAAGCCGCTGTTCCCGTTCGGCCATGGCCTGTCCTACACCAGCTTCCGCTACGGCGGTCTGCGCGTGGAGGGCGGCAAGCAGCTGCGCGTCAGCTTCGACGTGACGAACACGGGGCGTCTTGCCGGCGCGGACACGCCGCAGGTCTACGCGCTCGCCGGGCGCCGGGCCGCGCCGACGCAGCGGTTGGTCGGGTTCGAGCGGGTGACGCTGGCACCCGGCGAGACGCGCCGCGTGACGGTGACGGTCGATCCGCGCTTCATCGCCGATTACGAGCCCGCCGCGCGGCGCTGGCGCGTGGCGGCGGGGCGCTATCCGGTGACGGTCGGGCGCTTCGCCGGGGACGCGAGCCTGTCCGGCACCGCCACGCTCGTCGCCGCGACGGTGCGGCCGTGAGGCGCATCGCCGCGCTGCTGCTCGCCGCGCTGGCGACAACCGCCGCGGCGCCCGCGCCGCGCAGCTGGCAGACCACCGGCGACGGCAAGCAGCGGCTTCGCCCCGCCCCGGTCGCGCGCGTGCCCGCGGGTACCGCGGCCACGATCACCGTCGATCCGGGGCGTCGCTACCAGACGATGGTCGGCTTCGGTGCGTCGATCACCGATGCCTCGGCGATCCTGATCCGGCGCCTGCCCCCCGCCCGCCGCGACGCGCTGATCGCCGAGCTGTTCGGCCGCGCGAACGGCGGTCTCGGTCTCGATTTCACCCGGCTGACGATCGGCGCGTCCGACTTCTCGCCCACGCATTACAGCTTCGACGACATGCCCGCCGGCCAGCGCGACGACGCGCTGTCGCGCTTCTCTATCGCGCCCAACCGGGCGGACGTGCTGCCCACCGTGCAGGCGGCGCTGCGCGTCAATCCGCGGCTGCTGGTGATGGCCAGCCCGTGGAGCCCGCCGGGCTGGATGAAGACGGGCGACGCGATGATCGGCGGCACGCTGCGCGACGACGCCTACGACGCCTACGCCCGCTACTTCGTGCGCTATCTTCAGGCGTATAGCGCGGAAGGCGTGCCGATACGCTACGTCACGATACAGAACGAGCCCGACTTCTCGCCCGACAGCTACCCCGGCATGAAATGGGCGCCCGCGGGGCGCGCGCGCTTCGTCGGCCGGCACCTCGGACCCGCGCTGGTGCAGGCGGGATTGCCGACGCGGGTGCTGGAATGGGACCACAATTGGGACCAGCCGCAGCAGCCCGAGGCGGTGCTCGCCGACGCGGCCGCCTCCGCGTACGTGGAGGGGGTCGCCTGGCATTGCTACGGGGGTGAGGTGACAGCGCAGTCCCGCGTGCGAGAGCGCCATCCGGCGAAGAACGTGTACTTCACCGAATGTTCCGGTGGCGGGTGGCGGCCGGGGTGGAAGACCGGATTCGGCGACATGGTGCGCGGCCTGATGATCGGCGCGACGAGGCATTGGGCGCGCGGCGTGCTGCTGTGGAACCTGGCGCTCGACCCGTCGGGCGGACCGCACAAGGGCGGCTGCGGCAATTGCCGCGGCGTGGTGACGATCGATCCGGCGAAGGGGACGGTGGCACGCGAACTGGAATATTACGCGCTGGGCCATCTCAGCCGCTTCGTGCGGCCCGGCGCGACGCGGATCGAGGCGACCTCCCCCGCCGCGCTGCCCGCCGTCGCCTTCCGCAACGCGGACGGGGGCAAGGTGCTGCTCGTCTACAACGACGGCGCGCGCGACGCGACGGTGACGGTGGGCGAGAAGGCGGCGCGCTTCCGCTTCGTCCTGCCGCCCGCCGGCGCGCGCACGGTCGTGTGGCGTTAGCGCGCGCGGCTTGCGTTCGCCGCCACGTCTCCTAGTCTCGCCATCACACCGCCGCGAGACCGCCGCCATGCCAGCCACCAGAGCCTCCGTTCTCCTCTTCCTCGCCGCGCTCGCCACCCCGGCGCAGGCACAGGGCGATCGGGCGGCGGAGGCGCAGGCGCTCGACATGGCGAAGCGCGCCATCGCCTTCCGCAGCGTTGCGGGGCCGGGCAACCAGATGCCGCAGCTGGCCGATTACGTCCGCTCCGTCCTCGTCGCGGGCGGCATCCCCGCGGCGGACATCGCGGTGACGCCGATGGACGACACCGCCTATCTCGTGGCGCGCTGGCGCGGCAGCGATCCGAAGGCCAAGCCGCTCGTCATCTCCGGCCACCTCGACGTGGTGGAGGCGCGACCCTCCGACTGGCAGCGCGACCCCTTCACCCCGGTGGTGGAGAACGGCTATCTCTACGGCCGCGGCGCGACCGACATGAAGCTGGACGCCGCCATCGCGACCGCCGCGCTGCTGAAGATGAAGCGCGACGGCTATCGCCCGCGGCGTGACATCGTGCTCGCCTTCTCCGGCGACGAGGAGACGCGCATGAAGACCAGCGCGGCCATCGCGGAGCAGCTGAAGAACGCCGAGCTGGTGCTCAACATCGATGGCGGCGGCGGGCGCTATGCCGAGGACGGGAAGCCGCAGTTCTTCACCTGGAACGGCGCGGAGAAGACCTATGCCGACTTCGAGCTGGCCGTCACCAACCCCGGCGGCCACAGTTCCGCGCCGCGTCCCGACAACGCCATCGTGCAGCTGTCGCGCGCGGTGGAGCGGATCGGCGCCTACCGCTTCACGCCCCAGGTGTCCGACCTGACGCGCACCTTCTTCACCGAGGCGGCGAAGCAGCAGACCGGCGAGCTCGCCGCGGCGATGCGCGCCTTCGCCGCCGATCCGAAGGACGAACAGGCGGTCGCGGTCCTCGCCGCCAATCCCGCCTATGTCGGGCAGATCGGCACCACCTGCGTGCCGACGATGGTGTCGGGCGGGCACGCGCTCAACGCGCTGCCGCAGCGCGCGACCGCCAACGTCAACTGCCGCATCTTCCCCGGCGTGAAGCCCGCGGCGGTGATGGCGGAGCTGAAGCGGGTGGGGAACGAGCCCGCCGTGGCGTTCCGGGACGTGACCGAGGGATCGGTGCCCAACGACGCGTCGCCGATGCGTCGCGACTTCGTCGCCGCGGTGACGAGGGCGCTCGCGAAGACGCGTCCCGGCGTGCCGGTCTTTCCCAGCATGTCGGCGGGCGCGAGCGACAGCATGTGGTTCCGGTATCATAACGTGCCCAGCTACGGCGCCAGCCCGACCTTCATCAAGGAGGCGGACGACTTTAGCCACGGCCTGAACGAGCGCACCCCGGTCGACAACATCGCGCCCGGCATCGCCTATTACACGTCGCTGTTCACCGACCTGTCCAGATAGCGCGGCAACCGGCGCGGCTATTCCATCACGCTCAGCAGGTCGTCGACGCTCCCCACCGCGAAGGCGGAATATTCGTCGGCGATGGCATAGGGCAGCAGGATGCGCCGTTTGTGCAGCAGCGCGCCGCAGCTGTACGTCACGTTGGGCACGTAGCCGCCGCGCTGCTCC
The DNA here is from genome assembly GCF_012035195.1 of Sphingomonas corticis. GTDB lineage: Bacteria > Pseudomonadota > Alphaproteobacteria > Sphingomonadales > Sphingomonadaceae > Sphingomonas > Sphingomonas corticis. The sequence goes on along the minus strand of NZ_JAAVJH010000004.1, from coordinate 200,766 downwards.
CCGCTGGGGAACAGCAGCGGCGAGGGCGTGCGCGCCAGCACCTTCGACGGATCGTCCTTGTCCAGCAGGCAGGCACCGACACAATAGCCGCGCACCAGCCCGACGCCGTGGGTGAAGACCAGCCAGCCCTCGTCGATCTCGATCGGCGACCCGCAATTGCCCATCTGCACGAACTCCCACGGGTATTTCGGCCCCATGATGATCTCGCCCGTGTCCCACCGGTGCAGGTCGTCGGACCGCAGCAGCCAGATGTTCTCGTTGTCCTGGCGCCCCAGCATCACGAACTTGCCGTCGATGCGCCGCGGGAACAGCGCCATGCCCTTGTATGCCGCCATCTCGCCGGTCAGCGGCCGCATCTCGTAGGTGCGCACGTCGATGCCGCGCATCAGTTCTGCGCGCGCGTCGCGGCCGTCGAACGCGGTGTAGGTGCCGATGACGCTCTCGGTCCCGTCGTCGTCGGTGAAGTGGACCAGCCGCAGGTCCTCCACCCCCTGCCGCTGGCTGGGCAGGGTGGGGAAGATCACCGTCTCCGAGATGTCCTGGCTGTCGTCGTTGCGCAGCCGCACCCAGCCGGCATCGTCGTCCTGCTCGATCCGCGGCGGTACGCCCTGCGGGCTGACGGGATCGATCGTCAGCCCGTCCGCGCCGTCCCACGTGCCCGACCGGAACGTCACCGACGAGATATGCCCCTCGCCCACCCCGCGCAGCGACAGGAGGAAGGCGATGCTGTCGTCGTTCGGGTCCTGGTCGACGATCGACACGATCGACGGATTGAACAAGGCGGCGCTCTCGAACGCATATTCCTGGCTGAAATAGGCGCCGAGCAGCAGGCGGTCGCACGCCGCGGGCACGTCGACGCCGATGTCGCCCTTCACCTCGTCGAAGCGGCGCAGGAACACCTCGTCCACGTTGCGGTGCCGCTGGTGCATGGCATCGTGCAGCAGGCCCAGCATCCGCTCGCGCATCGCCGGGTCCAGCGCCATCAGCCGCCTGGTCACCTCCTGCCGACGGGTCGGCCGCCCGTCGGCGAAGGCGGCGGGATAGGCGAAGTCGAACGGGCGGATCACCGTCCGCGCGGGATCGGGCTTCAGTTCGATCGGCAGGGTGGTGAAGACGTCGGCGGCGCGCATCGATGACCTTCCTCGCGGGGTTGACGTGGGTTAGCGCAGCGCGCGCCGCTTCGATCCACGCCGGACGTGAAACGTTACGGTGCGGCCACACCCCGCGCGTCGCTCACCTCCAGCCAGTAGCCGTCGGGATCCTGCACGTAGATCTGCCGCACGCCGTCAAACCGCGTCTGCATCGTACGCGCCGTGCCCGCCAGGTTCGTCCACACGAGGCCGTGCCGGTCCAGCCACGCCGTCACGGTGGCGAGGTCGTCGACGTGGATCGCGAGATGCTCGTTGCGGTTCGAAGGCTTGGGTGCTTGCCGCCCGTCCAGGATATGCAGCGCCACGCCGCCGCCCAGGTCTAGCCAGCGGCGATTCTTCAGCGGCGTGGGGATCGCGCGCAGGCCGAACGCCTGGCGATAGAAGGTCGCGCTGCGATCGAGGTCGGCGGCCTGGATCGCGAGATGCTCCATCCGCGCGGGCGTCGCCGGCGCTGCCGCCGCGATCAGCAACAGTTCCAGCATCATGCCGCCTCCCGCCGCGCCGCCGGGGCCGAACGCGCGCCGCGCAGCAGGCGGCCGGGCAGCGCGCCGGTGGGCTCGCCGTCGCGATAGGTGATCGCACCCGCGACGATCGTCGCGACGTAGCCGGTCGCGCGCTGCATCAGCCGCTTGCCGCCCGCGGGCAGGTCGTGGACGATCTCAGGCGCCATCAGCGTCAGCCGGTCGTAGTCGATGACGTTCAGGTCGGCGCGCATCCCCTCCGCGATGCGGCCCCGGTCTAGGAGGCCGACCAGCGCGGCGGTGTCCGCCGCCTGCCGCTTCACCACCTCCTCGACCCGCAGCCGCGGCCCGCGGGTGCGGTCGCGCGTCCAGTGCGTCAGCAGCGACGTGGGGAAGCTACCGTCGCAGATCATGCCGACGTGTGCGCCGCCGTCGGACAGGCCGGGCACCGTGTCGCGATGCGTCAGCATCTCGTACGCCGCGTCGAGCGAGCCGTCGGCATAGCCGAGGAACGGAAGGTAGAGGATGCCCCCGCCGTCGTCCGACAACAGGTGGTCCAGCGCCACCTCGCGCGGGGCGCGGCCTTCCGCGGCGGCAATGGCGGCGACGGTGCGGTCCGCGGCGGGTTCATAGTCCGGCGCCTCGCGGCCGAACGGGTACATTCCGGCCCAGTTCGCCAACCCGGCCTGACCGAACGGCCCGCCCGCGTCCGGCGCCTCTGCCAGCAGCCGCGCGCGGAAAGCGGGATCGCGCATCGCCCGCACCCGCTCGGCCAACGGCAGCGCCGCGACGGCGCGATAGCTGTCATGGCCACTGAAGGGGTTGAGCGTCAGATCGAGGCCGAACAGAACGCCCACCGCGCGTGGCGCCACCTGCGCCTTCATCGGCAGGCCCGCGTCCACCGCCGCCTCCAGCGCGCGCAGCAGCAGCCGGTACGATTCCGGCGCCTGGTGGCTCTGCGCCAGGCTGAACGACAGCGGCCGGCCGGACCGCTCGACGATGCGGCGGAACATCGCGAACTCGGCCACGGGATCGGGATGGAAGTCGCTGACGAACTGCAGCACGCCGGCTCCGCGCCCGCCGTTCGCCGCCGCCAGCCCCATGGCGATGCCGGTCAGCTCGTCCTCCGCCGCGGTCAGCGTCGGCGTCGGCTCGCCTGCCTTGGTGCGGTGGTTGAGCGTACGGCTGGTGGAGAAGCCGAGCGCGCCGGCCTCCACCGCCTCGCGCGCCAGCATCGCCATTCGCGCGATATCCTGCGCGGTGGCGGGCTCCCGCGCCACGCCGCGCGCGCCCATCACGTGGACGCGCAGCGCGGCGTGCGGCACCTGCGTCGCGATGTCGAGGTCGAAGCGCCGCCGCGACAGGCTGTCGAGATACTGCGGAAAGCTCTCCCAATCCCACGGCAGCCCCGCGGTCAGCACCGGATAGGGCAGGTCCTCCACCCCCTCCATCAGATAGACCAGCCGGTCGCGGTCGGCGGGACGGCACGGCGCGAAGCCGACGCCGCAATTGCCTTGCACCACCGTCGTCACGCCGTGCCAGGACGAGGGCTGCATCCGCTCGTCCCAGGTCGCCTGCCCGTCGTAATGGGTGTGGACGTCGACGAAGCCGGGGGTCACCAGCCGCCCGCGTGCGTCGATTTCCTCCCGCCCGCGCCCGGCCACCGCACCGACGCGGACGATCGCGCCGCCGGCGAGGGCGACGTCGCCCTCGAACGGAACGCCGCCCGTCCCGTCGACGATCGTGCCGCCGCGCACGACGATGTCATAGGCCGCCTCGCCCATCCGTCCTCTCCCGATCGCGGTGCGCCCACGCCGCGGTGACGCGGTTCGCCCGACGCGATTACGCCGCAAAGCGCCCGGCGTCGCAAGCACCATTCCCGGCCCAGCGCGACAACGCGTTGAAAAGCGGACCGGAACGATGCGGTCGATGGCACCGGGGGCGCGGTGGCGCGTTCGCCGGAGATGCATCCCTTCCCCCCTTCGCCACGCATTCGCCTCGCCAATGCGATGCTCGATCGCGCGTGGCGGCGCGGCTGGGCGGACCGCCCCTCGCTCGATCCTGCCGCGCTGGTGCGCAAGGCGGCGGCGCGCGCGGACGCGATGCCGGACGCGGACGCGATCGGCTGGCGGCGGCGGCTCGACCGCCTGGCCGAGGATCTCGAACACACGGCGCAACTGACCGCGCTGGGCCGCACGGTGGCGCACGGGCAGCTGGTGTCCGCGCTGGCCGCCCGCTTTCGCGCGCACGCGCTGTGGCGGCGCCACCCGTCGATCGCGGAGCAGCCGCTTCCCGCGCCGGTCGTCGTCGTCGGCCAGATGCGCTCGGGCACCACGCGGATGCAGCGGATGCTCGCCTGCGACCCGCGCCTCACCTTCACGCGCTTCTTCGAGAGCTGGAATCCGCTGCCCGCGCGCAGCACGCCGGGCTGGCCGGACGAGCGCAAGCTGAAGGGGTGGGCGGCGCTGGCTGCCGCGCGCTGGCTGAACCCGCACTTCCACGCGATCCACCCGACCGCCTGGCACGCGCCCGACGAGGAAATCGGGCTGCACAACCTGCTGCTCTTCGGATCGGCGTTCGAGGCGCAATGGCGCGTGCCGGGCTATACCGCCGCCGTCGAAGCGGACGAGGCGACCGCCGTCTACGCCGAGTTCCGCCGGCTGCTGCAGACGCTCGCCTGGCTGCGCGGCGATCGCGGGGACCGGCCGCTCATCATGAAGGTGCCGCAGTTCAGCCAGGATCTGCCCGCGCTGCTGCGTGCCTTTCCCGATGCCCGGCTGGTGTGCGTGCACCGCGACCGCGACGCGGTGATCGCCTCCTCCGCCTCGCTGGTCTGCAACCAGATGTCGCTTCAGTCGGACGCGGTCGATCCGCTGTGGATCGGGCGGGAGTGGCGGCGCAAGGTGGCGCTGCGCGAGCGGCGCCTGGCCGCAGCGCGCGGGGAGGCACGGGCGCCCGCCGTGGATGTCGACTATGCCGCGATGTCGCGCGACTGGCGGCGGGAGATGGCGCGGGTCTACGCCATGCTGCGCCTGCCGCTCACCGCGGCCGTGGTCGCACGGATGGATCGCTACGCGCGCGCCACCGACGCGAGCCGCACGCCGCCGCACCGTTACGATCCCGGCCATTTCGGCCTGGGCACGCCGGAGCTGGCGCTGGCGGCGTGAGGTCGCCTCAGTCCGCGTCCGCCACGATTTCGGCCACCCGTTCGGTGCTCATGCCGAACGCCGCCGCCAGCGCCTCGGCGGAGGCGCCGCGCGCCGCGAGCGCGCGCAGGCGATCATGGTCCGCCACGGTGGCGTAGCCGCTGGTGTCGCGCTGCACGCGGACGATGTCCTTGCGGCCCGATCCCCGACGGCGCTGCGCCGCGGCGCGATGCGGGTCGCTCTCGCTCAGCTGCCTGTCCGCGTCGCGACGCGCCCGGCGTTCCTCTTCTCGCGCGGTGGCGGACGCCCGTCGCGCGGCGGCACGGGCATCAAGCCGGGTGGTGGCGGTCTCGCCCTCGACGAACCGCGTCGGCACGGCGCCGACGCCCCAGCTGCGATCCGCCATCTCAGCCCCGCGCCGCGGCGATGTAGCGGTCGACGTTGCCCGCCAGCACGTCGAGCGGCACGTTGCCGCCTTCCAGCACGGCCTGGTCGAAATCGCGCAGGTCGTAGGCCTTGCCCAGCTCCCGCTCGGCGCGCGCGCGCTGCGCGGTGATCTCGATCTGCCCCAGCTTGTAGCCGCACGCCTGCCCCGGCCAGGAACAGTAGCGGTCCACCTCGCTCTCCGCGTTGGAGAGCGGCAGCCCCGTGGCCGCGACGAACTCCGCCAGCGCGCGCTCGCGCGTCCAGCCCATGGCGTGCAGCCCCGTGTCGATCACCAGCCGCGCCGCGCGCCAGCAGAATCCCATCAGGTAGCCCAGCCGCCCCGCCGGATCGTCGTCGTACATGCCCAGCTCGTCCGCCAGCTGCTCGGCGTAGAGCGCCCAGCCCTCCGAATAGGGATTGAACGCCAGGATCGAGCGGATCAGCGGCATCTCCTGCGCATATTCGCCCTGCCAGACGTGGCCGGGAATGCCTTCGTGGAAGACCAGGTCGGGAATGGTCACGCGGTTGTGGATGGAGGGATCGCCCAGGTTCACCCACACCTTGCCCGGCACCGATCCGTCGAGCGACCCCGGCCCGCCATAGGCGGCGGGGGCGCCCGCCTCCTGCGCCAGCGGCATGCGCCTGATCTCGAGATTGCCCTTCACCAGCCGGCGGAACGCGCGCGGCAGGCGCGGGCGCAGCGCATCGATCTTCCCCTGCATGTAGGCGACGATCTGCCGCCGACCCTCGTCACCGTCAGGAAAGCCGATCTCGGGCCGCTTCTGCAGCGCGATGGCGCGCTCGGCGATGCTACCCTGCGTCAGGCCGAAGCCGCGCAGGATCGGCTCCATCCGCGCGTGCAGCTCGACCAGTTGCGCGCGGCCGAGCGCGTGGATCTCCGCGGGGGTGCGCCGCGTCGTCGTGCCCGCGCGCAGGCCCCAGGCGTACCAGCGCTCGCCGTCGGGCCGCACGCCCATGCCGGGCGCCGCAGTCGCCACCGCGCGCTGCGCCTTCAGCTCCGCCAGCTGCCGCTCCAGCGCGGGCACGATCTCCCGCCGCGCGACCGCCGCCGCCCGCGCCGGCCAGTCGCCACCGAGCGCCGCGCCCTTGCGCGCCAGCGGACCGACGAACGGGCCGTCGATGCGATCTGCGGTCGGGATCGTCCGCGCCATGCTGGCGATCGTCTTGTCCAGCAGGAAGGCGGGAGGCACCAGCCCGCGTCCGCGCGCGGCACGGATCCGCGCGGTCTCGTCGTCCAGCTGCCGCGGCGTCGCGCGCAGCCTCGCGAGATACGCGCGCGCATCGGCCGCGGTCGCCACCGGCTGGTCCCCGTCCAGCATCTGCGGCACGTCCAGCCAGGCGCCGACGTTCTGCACGACGGCGTAGGGCGTGTTGCGCCAGCCGCCGATCGTGGCCACGCCATAGGGCAGCGCCATGCCCTCCCGCGCGGTGTCGAACGCGCTGCGCGTCACCGCCAGGCTGGTCGTCGTGGCGGCGTCCAGTCCGGCGCGCGGCACGCGGTCCAGCGCCGCGATCGACCGCGTCAGGAACGCCCGCGTCCGCGCCACGCCCGCCTCGGACCGATCCTCCAGCCGCGCGCGCAGGTCCGCGTGCGCGCCCGTGTCCACGCCCAGCCGGGTGGCGGTGGGCGGGTCGAGCTCGAGCAACCGCCACGCCAGCGCATCGAGCATCGTGGAGGCTGAGGTGGGGGCGGAGGCGGGCGCGGGAGCTGCGCCCGCGGGGAGAGCGGCGGCCGCTCCGGCCAGGGTCAGGCTGGCGAGGGCGTCGCGGCGGGTCAGATCGAACGGCGTCATGCCGCCGCTGATACGCCCCGCCGCGCCCGCGTCAAACGCCCGGCGGCCGATCGTTCAGGCGGCCGCCTTGCGACGCCGCACGATCGTCTGCGCGGCGGTATATTCCAGCAGCCCGTCCACACCGCCCTCCACGCCGACGCCCGACTGCTTCATGCCGCCGAACGCCGCGACGGGCGACAGGTGCTGTGTCTCGTTCACCCACACCGTCCCGCTCGCGATCCGCTGGGCCAGCGCGAACGCCGCATCCTCGTCCTCTCCCCAGACCGAGCCGCCAAGGCCATAGTCGGTGGCATTGGCGCGCGCGACCACGTCGTCGAAATCGTCGAACGCGATCAGCGGCAGGACGGGGCCGAACTGCTCCTCCTGCACGATGCGGCTGTCCTCCGGCGGATTGTCGATGATGGTGACGGGCACGAAATAGCCGGGCACGTCCGCCCGCTCGCCGCCGACGAGGAAGGTGTAGCCCTTGTCCCTGGCGTCCTGGATCAGCTCCAGCACGCGGTCGTACTGCGGCTTGTTCTGGATCGGGCCGATCTGCGTGCCCTGTTCGGACCCGTCGCCCACCTTGACCGTCTTCGCATAGGCGACCAGCGCCTGCTTCAGCGGTTCGTAGACGTCGCGGTGGACGTACATGCGCTTGGTCGCGATGCAGATCTGGCCGTTGTTGCGGAAGGCCGCCCAGAACAGCTGTTCGGCCACCGCGGTGACGTCGACGTCGGGCATCACGATCGCGGCGTCGTTGCCGCCCAGCTCCAGCGTCACCCGCTTCAGCGTCGGCGCGGCCGATTCCATCACCCGCCGCCCGGTGGCGGTGGAGCCGGTGAAGCTGATCTTCGCGAAGCCGGGATGGCTCGTCATCCACGGGCCCAGCGCGTCGCCGCCGGTCACCACGTTCAGCACGCCCGGCGGCAGGATGCCGTCCGCCAACTCGGCGAAGCGCAGCGTGGACAGCGGAGTGAAGGGCGAGGGCTTGAGCACCATCGTGTTGCCCGCCAGCAGCGCGGGGCCGACCTTGAACATGGCCAGCACCAGCGGGAAGTTCCACGGCGCGATCGCGCCGACCACGCCCAGCGGCACCCGCCGCGTTTCGCTGTAGCGCTCGGCCGAATCCTCGTTGACGACCACGGGCAGGTCCAGGCTGGCCGCGCCCTTCAGCCAGTAGCCGGCACCGATCACCTCGCCCTCCGCCTCCGCGTGGGGCTTCCCCTGCTCGCTCGTCAGCAGCCGCTTCAGCGGATCGACGTGAGCCAGCACGGCATCGCCCAGTGCGTTCAACAGCCGGCGCCGCTCCTCGATCGGCATCGCGCTCCACGCGGGAAAGGCGTCGCGCGCCGCCGCGACCGCGCGATCCAGCTCCTCGCGGGTGCAGTCCGGCACCTGCGCGATCACCTGCTCGGTCGCGGGGTTCACCACGTCCAGCGTCGCGCCGCCGCGCACCCGCTCGCCGCCGATCAGCATCGCGTACTCGCCCTCGAACGCCATCCTCGCCTCCTCTTTTCCGATCGGATCATAGCAGCCGATCGCCATCCGCCGCCAATAGGCAGAATTCGTCGGTCCGCTTACGGTCCGCCGCTCAGGCACAACCACTCTCGCCGACCCGGCGGCCAGCGCGTCGAAGGCGTCCTGCACCCCGCCCAGTCGTCGAAGAGCGAGCGCTCGGCCGGGTCGATCGCCACCTCGATCCCGTGCATCCGAACACCTGGGCGTCACCAGCCCCGATCGCCGGAAAAATGGCTGCGCGCACGTCCCTATCCATCGCAACGGCGGCGGGGTCCCCGTCGTCGCGCACGCAGGGTGGCGCGGCGGAGGGCGGCGGCACAGGGACGGAAAGTCGCCACGGCCGGCCGCCGCCCGCCGGTCAGCGCGTCGCCACTTGCCGAGATACCGTCGCCTCGCCGCCCGCGTCGTCGCCCAGGTCGCCGCCGTATGGCGCCACCGCCTCGCCCACCAGCAGCAGCGTCGGATCGCGCTCGCCGATCGTCTCCGTCAGGAAGGCGAGGGCACTCAGCCGCCCGTGCACCACGCGCTCGTGCGGCAGCGAGGCGTTGACGACCACCAACACCGGCGTCTCTGGCGCGCGGCCGGCGTCGATCAGGTTACGCATCACCGTCGCGGCGGCGGACCGGCCCATGTAGACGGCGAGCGTCGTGCCCGGGGCCGCCAGCGCGCGCCAGTCGAGGGCGAGCGTCGCCCCGGTACGCGCGTGCGCGGTGACGAAGGTCAGCTGCCGCGCCGCATCGCGCAGCGTCATCGACGCGCCCGCGCTGGCCGCCGCGGCGCTGGCGGCGGTGATGCCGGGGCAGATCCGTACGGGCACGCGGGCCGCCCGGCACGCCGCGACCTCCTCCGCCGTCCGGCCGAAGATCGCGGGATCACCGCCCTTCAACCGCACCACCCGCCGCCCGGCCCGCGCCGCCGCGACGATCAGCGCGTCGATCGTGGGCTGGTCCTTCGAATGGCGGCCCGCGCGCTTGCCGACATCGATGCGCTCGGCCCCGTCCGGGATCAGCGCGAGCACGCCGGCGCCGACCAGCGCGTCGTGGATCACCACCTCCGCCGCGGCGATCAGCCGCGCGGCCTTGCGCGTCAGCAGCTCCGGATCGCCCGGCCCGGCGCCGACCAGCCACACGCTGCCGGCGGGGAAATCGTCAGGCGACATGGCTGTTCTCCTCGCGAAGCAGGCGCGCCAGCGCCGGGCGGCATGATCCGCAATTGGTGCCCGCGCCGATCGCCGCGCCGACTGCGGCGACGTCGGCCAGCCCCTGCGTCCTGATCGCGGCGACGATGGTGCGCAGGCCGAGGTCGAAGCAGCTGCACACGATCGCGCCGCGCTCCACCGCGATCCCCGGCGCACGCCCGGCCAGCAGGGTGGGCGCGGCCTGCGCCTGCGCCAGCTGCGCGATCAGCCAGTCGCGCGCGGGCAGCTCCCCCGTTCGCGTCACGAACACGGCGGCGAGCAGCCGGCCGTCCGCCAGCACCGCCACGCGCCGGGTGCCGCGCGCGCGATCCGCCGCCTCGATCCGCCGCCCGGCCGGCAGCAGCGCATCCAGCACGGCGCCGTCCCCCTCCCCCGCCAGCTCCAGCAGGCTGCCCGCGGGCACCGCGACGCGGGTCCACCACAGGCAGTCGGGCCGGCGCGGCGGCTCGCCGGCGAACAGCGCGAAGCCGCGCCAACCGGTCGCCACCGGCGCGATCGCCGCGGGTGTCGCCTTGAAGCCAGGCTGGCCCGACACCGGATCGACGAGCGGCCGCGGCAGCAGCCCGGTGCGCCCGCCGCTCGCATTGGCATCGGTCCAGTGGATCGGCACGAACAGCTCGCCGGGCCGCTGCCCCTCGTCCACCGCGACGCGATAGACGCTCTCGCCCGCCGGGGTCGATACGCGCGCCAGCCCGCCGTCCTCCACCGCCAGCCGGGCCGCGTCCGCCGGGTGGATCGACACCAGCGGCTCGGCGCGGTGCCGCGCCAGCCGCGGCGACAGGCCGGTGCGCGTCATGCTGTGCCAATGGTCGCGATAGCGCCCGGTGTTCAGCGTCATCGGCCAGGCGGGCAGCGCCGCCGCGGCCCGCTTCTGCGCGACGGGCACCAGCCGCGCGCGCCCGTCCGGCGTCGGGAAGCGTCCGTCGGCGAACGGCCGCCCACCCCAGCGGAACGGCGCCAGATCGTCGTACCCCGCGTTGCCGCCGCCGCCTTGCCCCGGCAGCGCGAACAGCCGGCGGCCGTCATTGCCGTAGTTCGACAGTCGCACGTGCTCTCGCCAGATATCCGCCGGGCGATCGTAGGCGAAGGCGGATCGCCAGCCCATCCGCCGCGCCACCTGCGCCACGATCCACCAGTCCGGCTTCGCCTCGCCCGGCAGCGGCAGGAACGCGCGCTGGCGGCTGACCGTCCGCTCCGAATTGGTGACCGTGCCGTCCTTCTCGCCCCAGGCGGCGGCGGGCAGGCGGACGTGCGCGAAGGCGCCGGTGTCGGTATCCGCCATCACGTCGGACACCACGACGAAGGGACAGGTCGCCAGCGCCTCGCGCACCCGCGCCGCATCGGGCATCGACACCGCGGGGTTGGTCGCCATCACGAACAACGCCTTGATCCGCCCCTCGCCCACCGCGCGGAACAGGTCCACCGCCTTCAGCCCCGGCTTCGACGCGATCGTGGGCGACGACCAGAAGCGCTGCACCGCCGCGCGGTCCGCTGCGTCGAAGCCGCGGTGCGCCGCCAGCGTCGTCGCCAGCCCTCCGACCTCGCGGCCGCCCATCGCATTGGGCTGCCCGGTGATCGAGAAGGGCGCGGCGCCCGGCTTGCCGATCCGCCCGGTGGCGAGGTGCAGGTTCAGGATGGCGTTGACCTGATCGGTGCCGGCGAGCGACTGGTTGATGCCCTGGCTGAACATCGTCACCGTCCGCGGGGTGGCGGCGAACCATTCGTAGAAGCGCCGGAGGTCCGCCGCCGGCACGTCGCAGGCGCGCGCGGTGGACCACAGGTCGCCGCCGTCCTCCAGTGCCGCGAAGAACCCGTCGGGCACCGCCACGCTGTCGTCGAGGAACGCGGTGTCGAGCGCCCCCGCGGCGCGGCACCAGGCGAGCAGCCCGTTCATCAGCGCCACGTCGCTGCCGGGGCGGATGGCGAGGTGCAGGTCCGCCCCCTCCGCCGTCTCCGTGCGCCGCGGATCGATCACGACCAGCTTCGCCCCCGCATCGCAGCGCGCCCGGATGCGCTGGTACACGATCGGGTGGCACCACGCGGTGTTCGATCCGACCAGCACGATCAGGTCCGCCGCGTCGAGGTCGTCGTAGGACGCGGGCACCACGTCCTCGCCGAAGGCGCGGATATGTCCGGCCACCGCGCTCGACATGCACAGTCGCGAATTGGTGTCGATGTTGGCCGAGCCGATGAAGCCCTTCATCAGCTTGTTGACGACGTAATAGTCCTCGGTCAGCAACTGGCCGGAGACGTAGAAGGCGACGCTGTCCGGCCCGTATTGCGCCACCGCGTCGCGGAAGCGGTGGGCGACGAGGTCCAGCGCCTTGTCCCACGACGCGCGCTTCCGCCCGATCATCGGGTGGAGCAGCCGCCCCTCGAGGCCGATGGTCTCGCCCAGGTGCGTCCCCTTGGAGCACAATCCGCCGCGGTTGGCGGGATGGTCGCGATCGCCCGCGATCGTTGCCGCCCGCTCGCCGGTCGGCGTGGCGACGATCCCGCAACCGACGCCGCAATAGGCGCAGGTGGTGCGGATCATCGCCGATCCTCCCCGACGACGGAGCGCATCACGCCGCCGCGCTCAGCGTCGACGCCCGGCAGATCAGCACGCGGCCGCCCGTCACCTTCACCGGCACCGTCGGCGTGCAGCCGCGATCCTCGCCCAGTGCCTCGCCGGTCGCCAGCGAGATGCGCCAGTTGTGCAGCGGGCACGCCACCGCGCCGCCGTGGACGATGCCCTGCGACAGCCGCCCGTGCTTGTGCGGGCAGCGGTCGAGCAGCGCGAACACCTGGCCATCGCCGGTGCGGAACAGCGCGATGTCGTCGCCGCCCGTCACCTGCACGGTCCGGCTGCCGCGCAGCGGGATCTCCTCCACCCAGCCGATATCCAGCCACTCGCCGTTCATGCCACCACCTCCACCGGCCGGAACCGCGCCATCGGCGCGTGATGCTCGCGCTCCGCCCCGCCGGCGCGGGCCGCCCAGGGGTCGTCCTGCGAGAAGCGTTGCGAGAAGAAGAAGCGTGCCGCCAGCTCCGCGCGCGCGATGTCGTCGGGCAGCAGCCGCGACTGGACATAGGCGAGGCCGACGCGCTCGATCCACGGCGCCGTCCGCTCCAGGTAGCGCGCCTCCTCGCGATAAAGCTGGATGAAGGCGGCGCACATCTCCATCGCCTCCGCCTCGGTCGCCACCTTGCACAGGAGGTCGGTGGCGCGCACCTTGATCCCGCCGTTGCCGCCGACATGGAGCTCGTAGCCCGAATCGACGCAGACGATGCCGAAGTCCTTGATCGTCGCCTCCGCGCAGTTGCGCGGACAGCCGCTGACCGCGATCTTGAACTTGTGCGGCATCCAGCTGCCCCAGGTCGCGCGCTCGATCTTCACGCCCAGCCCGGTCGAATCCTGCGTGCCGAAGCGGCACCACTCGCTGCCGACGCAGGTCTTCACCGTGCGCAGCGCCTTGCCATAGGCGTGGCCGCTGACCATCCCGGCGGCGTTCAGGTCGCGCCACACCGCGGGCAGGTCCTCCTTGCGAATGCCGAAGATGTCGAGTCGCTGCCCGCCCGTCACCTTCACCATCGGCGCGTCGTACTTCTCCACGACGTCGGCGATCGCGCGCAGCTCCCGCGGACTGGTGATGCCGCCCCACATCCGCGGGACGACCGAATAGGTGCCATCCTTCTGGATGTTGGCGTGAAGCCGCTCGTTGACGAAGCGGCTCTGCTGGTCGTCCGCATACTCGCCCGGCAAGGCGCAGAGCAGGTAATAGTTGAGCGCAGGGCGGCACGAGGAGCAGCCGTCGGGCGTGGACCAGTGCAGCCTCTGCATCACCTCGGGAATGGAACGCATCCCCTGCGCCACGATCTCGCGGCGGACGTCGTCGTGGCCGAAGGTGGTGCATCGGCACATCGTCTTCGGCCCCGCTTCCACCTCGCCGCCGAGGCGGAGGGCGAGGAGGCTCTCGACGATGCCGGTGCACGAGCCGCAGCTCGCCGACGCCTTGCAGCCCGATCGCACGGCGTCGAGGCTGTGCGCGCCGCCGTCGATGCAGGCGAGGACCCCGCCCTTGCTGACGCCGTTGCAGCCGCAGATTTCCGCATCGTCGGAAAGCGCCGCAACGGCCGCCCTAGGGTCCGCGGGGGCGCCCCCCGCGGCGAACGCCTGGCCGAAGATCAGCGCGTCCCTGATGTCGGCGACGCTCTCGCCCTTCTTCAGCAGGTCGAAGTACCAGTTGCCGTCCGCGATGTCGCCGTACAGCACCGCGCCGACGATGCGGTCGTCCCTCACCACCACGCGCTTGTAGATGCCGCGCGCGGCGTCGCGCAGCACGATGTCCTCCGCGCCGTCCCCGCCGGAGAAGTCGCCGGCGGAGAACACGTCCAGCCCGGCGACCTTCAGCTTCGTCGACGTGGGCGCGGGGCGATAGCCGCCGGGCGTGCCGACCAGCCCGTCGGCCAGCGCCCGGCACATGTCCCACAACGGCGCGACCAGGCCGTAGACCTGCCCGTCATGCTCCACGCACTCGCCCACGGAAAGGATCGCGGGGTCGGACGTGACCATATGGTCGTCCACCCTGATCCCGCGCCCCACGTCCAGCCCGGCCTCGCGCGCCAGCGCCACTGACGGACGGATTCCGACCGCCATCACGACCAGGTCGGCCGGGATCTCGGTCCCGTCCTTCAGCCGCACCGCCTCCACCCTGCCGTCGCCCACGATCGCGGCAGTATCGGCGCCGGTCAGGATCGTCTGTCCGCGGGCCTCCAGCGCGGTCTTGAGCAGCCAGCCGGCGGCCTCGTCCAGCTGGCGCTCCATCAGCGTCGGCATGATGTGCAGCACCGTCACCGTCATGCCGCGCAGGCTGAGGCCGTGCGCGGCCTCCAGCCCCAGCAGCCCGCCGCCGATCACCACCGCGCTGCCACCCCGTTCCGCCGCGGCCAGCATATGCTCCACGTCCTTCATGTCGCGGAAGCCGATGACGCCGGGCAGGTCCCGTCCCGGCACCGGGATGATGAAGGGGTCGCTGCCCGTCGCGATCAGCAGGCGGTCATAGGCCATGGTGACGCCGCTGCGTGCGGTGACGGTGCGCGCGGCCCGGTCGATCGCGACCACCGGGTCGCCGCTGACCAGCGCGATGCCGTTGTCGTCGTACCAGTCCGCGCCGTTGATGATGATGTCGTCGAACGTCTTCTCGCCCGCCAGCACCGGCGACAGCATGATGCGGTTGTAGTTCACCAGCGGCTCGGCACCGAAGATGGTGACGCGGTAGCGCGCGGGGTCGCGCGCCAGCAGTTCCTCCACCGCGCGGCATCCGGCCATGCCGTTGCCCACGACGATCAAATGCTCTCGCGTGTCCCCCTCGGACGCGCGGACGGGTTCGTGCTTCATCAAAGGGTCCAGTCCAGTTGGAGCCAAAGCTTGCGGGTGTCGGTGGCGAGATTGTCCGCGGCGTAATCGGCAAAGCGGACGCTGGCGGTGGTGCGGCCCAGCCGCGCGCTGGCCAGCAGGTCGATCTCGTCGCCGTAGTGGCGCACCAGCCGGTCGCTCTCGAACCGGTGCCAGATCGCCTGCACGCTGACGGCCTTCCACGCGCCCACCTGTTTCCAGGCCCACCCGGCGCTGGCGTAGAGGTCGCGCAGGCCATCGGCGGGCTTGGGCGTGAACTTCTCCGCCCAGCCGTTGAACTTGAAGACGGCGGCGAGCGGGGTCTGGAAGCTGGTGAGCGTACGGCCGTCGTCGGCGCCCAACACCTCGTAACCGCCGCCCACGCGCGGCCCGGCGAGGTCGACGGCCATGTCCGCCAGCCAGTAAGCGGCGCGATAGTCGTTGGGATTGCGGTGCCAGTCGGACTGGCGCGCGTGGCTCGCCTGCCACGCCACCGCGGCGCGACCGATCCGGCGCGATCCCGCCAGCCGCACGCCATAGGTCTGCGAGGACAGGCGATAGCCCTGCACCGCCGCCACGTCCTGGTCGATCAGATAGGCGAAGCCGGTCAGCGTGCCGAGGGGCGAGGCGACGGAGAGGTTCGCCAGCACGTTGTCACCGCCGATCGCCCCCTGCCGGACGCCGGTGCCATCGATCCCCCACACCGTGCGCACGTTCCAGGCGTAGGTGACGTCCGCCTTCACGCCCGCCGCCGGCGACAGCTCGGCGCGCACCGCGTCGAAGGTCTGCCCGTTGTTGCGGATCGCGGCGGTGCCGACGAAGCGCTCGTCGTCCAGCGCGATGCGCTGCCGCCCCGCCGTCACGGTCAGTCCCGGCGCGCGATATTGCAGCTGCGCGCGGTAGAGGCCGATCGATTGCGGGTCGGCGATCAGCGGGCGCACCGCGGCGCCGTGCAGCCCCTCGTAATAGTCTGCGACGATCGCGAGATTGCCCTGCGCCTCCGCCAGCGCGGACCAGCGTCCCTGCGTCGCCTGCACGCCCGCCCGCACCCGCGCCGTCACCGCATCCGAGGTGGGATCGGCGAGCCCGGCCTGCCGCGCATGTTCGTGGCGCAGGCGGACGTCGACCAGCGGGGCGAGCGTCTGCGCCGCGGCGGGTGTGGCGAGAAGGCAGGAGAGGAAGGCGAGCGTCGTGCGCATGATGATCAGATCCGGACCCCGTCGGCGGCACCCCAGCGTGCGCGCCATCCACGCTTGACTAGCGCCAGGCCCGCGAGCGCCACCAGCGCCAGCGCGGCGAAGATCAGGAAACCGGGCGCGAAGCTGCCGGTCCACTGCTTGGCGAGGCCGAGCGAGGAGGCGAGATAGAAGCCGCCCACGCCCCCCGCCATGCCGACTAGCCCAGTCATGACGCCGATCTCCGCGGCAAAGCGCTGCGGCACCAGCTGGAACACCGCGCCGTTGCCGGTGCCCAGCGCCAGCATGGCGAGGACGAAGCAGGCGAGCGCCGCGACCACGCTGTCCGCCATGGCAACCCCGGCCAGCGCCGCCGCGGCGGCGGCGAACACCATCGTCAAGGCGCTCGCGCCGCCGATCCGGTCCGCCAGCGCGCCGCCCATCGGCCGCACCAGCGATCCCGCGAACACGCAGGCCGCGGTGGCGTAGCCCGCCTCCACCGTCGACAGCGCGAAGCGATCGGTGAAGTAGATCGGCAGGCTGGCGGCGAGGCCGACGAAGCCGCCGAAGGTGACCGCGTAGAAGCCCATCAGCCACCACGCGTCCGCCTGCTTCAGCGGGGAGAGGTATGCCGCCAGGCGCTTGGGCGCCGGTGCGCCGGGCGGGTCCTTCGCCAGCGCCATGTAGACGACGAACACGACCGCCAACGGGATGCAGGCGAGCCCCAGAACCGCGTTCCATCCGAACATCCTCGCCAGCGCGGGGGCGAACAGCGCGGCGAGGACGGTGCCCGAATTGCCCATCCCGGCGAGTCCCATCGCCTTGCCCTGGTGCTCGGGCGGATACCAGCGGCTGGCGAGCGGCAGCGCTATCGCGAAGCTGGCGCCGGCGAAGCCGAGCACCAGGCCCAGCGCCAGCGTGCCGGCGAAGCTGGTGACGCCCATCGCCCAGGCAAGGAACAGCCCGGCGATCACGATCAGCTGACTGATCGCGCCCGACCGCTTCGGCCCGATACGATCGACCAGCAGGCCGTTGACGACGCGCAGCCCCGCGCCAGCCAGCGTCGGCAGCGCCACCATCAGCCCCTTCTGCGCGGGCGTCAGCGCCAGCGTCTTGGCGATCTCCGGTGCCAGCGGGCCCAGGATCACCCACACCATGAACGCCAGGTCGAAATACAGGAACGCCGCGATCAGCGTGGGCGTGTGCCCGCTCGACCAGAAGCTCCCCTTCGTCGCCTGTTCCGCGTCCTTCCAATACGCCGTCGCCATCGCTGCCCCCGGGCCGAAGCCAAAGAAAAAGCCGCCGGGACGGCGACCCTTCAAGGGGTGCGTCCCGGCGGCTTCGTTGCCGTGTCGAACCGGGCGCCTTGCCCGATCCGTCAGCGATGCCGCCCCCGGCGCTGGAGGCGATTCCGCTGCTATCTCGTGCCCGGCATCGTCGCCGGACGTGGGTGAAGCTGCGTCAGTCGCCGCGGATGCGCAAGTGTGTTTTTCGCAATCGCAGCATGCGAAAGCTGCATCGCGCGCGCCTACGGCAGCGCGGCCAGGTAGCCGGCGATATCGTCGGGATCGAACGAGCGGCCGTCGAAGAAGCGGTCGCTGCCCAGCACCAGCCGTCCCTGCGTCGACCCCGCCCCGGTCGGCCCGCTCAGCGCGCCTTCCAGCTTGGAACTCGCCCCGGGCAGCGGCGCGCCCGATCCCGCCAGCGCGGCGCGATAGAGGTCGGGGCGGAAGGTGCCCGTCGCGGCCGCCGCCTCCGCCGGGTCGACGGCGCGGCCTTCCCACCGCACCATCTGCGAGTAGAGCCACGCCGCCTGGCTGCGCCACGGGAAGTTCGCCGCCTCGCGATACTGGAACATGAAATCGGCGTACGTCACCGGCTCGCCGCCGGGCACCAGCCGGATGCGATCGGTGATCGCGCGCAGGATCGTCTCCGCGGGCGCGTCGAGATAGGCAGGACGGGCCAGAATCGCGGCGCACCGCTCCACCGTATCCGGCTGCACGAACTGCGCCGCGGCGGCGTGCAGCGCGCGGATCAGCCGCAGCGTCGCGTCGCCGCGGGCGTCGGCGGTCTGCGCGCGCATCGCCAGCACCTTCTCCACGCCCCGGCGCCAGATCTGCGCGGTGGCGAGCGCGATGCGCCCGACGCCGCGGTCCACCGCCACCGCGTTCCACGGCTCGCCGACGCAGATGCCGTCCACTTCCCCCGCCGCCAGCGCGTCGGCGGCGAAGGGCGGACTGGTGACGACGATCTCCACGTCCTCGTCGGGCCGGATCCCCACCGCCGCCAGCCAGTAGCGGAGCATGTAATTGTGGCTGGAATGACGATGCACCACGCCGAAGCGCAGCCGCCGCCCCTGCGCCCGCCGCTCCGTCGCGACGCGCCGCAGCGCGGCGCCGATCGCGGCGGGATCGCCCAGCCGGTCGCCCAGCCCGCACGCCTCGCCCAGCGCGGTCGAGAAGGTGACGGCATTGCCGTTCAGCCCCAGCACGAACGGCACCGCCATCGGCACCGCGGCACGGTCCCGCCCCAGCGTCGTCGCGATTGCCAGCGGCGCGACCAGGTGCGCGGCGTCGGTATGGCCGTAAAGCAGGCGATCGCGCACCGTCGCCCAGGTGACGTCGCGGACCAACGCGATCTCGATCCCCTGCGCCTCGGCGAACCCCATCTCCCGCGCCAGGATCGGCAGCGCGGCATCGACCAGCGGCAGGAACCCGATGCGGAACAGGCGGTCGTTCACGGCAGGTTCCCCATCAGCGCGTCGCTGGTGACGATGGCGTCCGCCACCTCCGCGATGCGGCGGTTCGACGTCATCGCGTGGCTGCGCAGCAGCGCGTAGGCGGCGGGTTCGTCCAGCCCGCGCCGCTTCATCAGGATCGCCTTGGCGCGATCGATCGTCTGCCGGTCCGCCAGCGCCGATTTCGCCTGCGCCAGTTCCTCCTGCAACCGCGAGAACGCCTGGAAGCGCCGCACGGCGAGGTCCAGCACCGGCTTGATCCGCTGCTTCGCCAGTCCGTCGACGACATAGGCGGAGACACCCGCGTCGACCGCCGCCATCGTCGCCTCCGCGTCCGACTGATCGACGAACATGGCAATCGGCCGCGCCAGCGCGCGCGACATGGCGAAGAAATCCTCCAGCAGGTCGCGGCTGGGATTCTCCAGGTTGATGAGCACCACGTGCGGGGCGCACGCCTCGATCTGCGCCACCAGCGGGCCCGCCGGGTCGATCACCACCAGGTCGGCGAGGCCAGCCTCGCGCAGCCCGTCGGAAATGATGGCGGCACGCGTGGTGCTGGTATCGATGATCGCGATCCTCACCGCGGTGCGGATAACGACCGCATCGGCCGGAAGCCAGCCCGCGTCCGCGATCAGCCGACGAAGGCGCGTTCGATCACGTAGCGGCCCGGTGCCGCGTTCGATCCCTCGTCCAGCCCCGCGGCTTCCAGCAGCGGCACCACGTCGCGCATCATCGCCATCGATCCGCACAGCATGACCCGGTCGAGCTCCGCGTCGAACCCGCGCGGCCCAGCGACGGGCGGGCCGAACAGCCGACCGTCGGCAATCAGATCGGTGAGGCGCCCGGCGGTGTGGAACGGCTCGCGCGTCACCGCCGGCAGATAGTGGAATTGCAGCAGCGCCTGGTCGCCCACCAGCGGATCGCCCGCCAGCTGCGCGGTCAGCTCTTCGCGCCAGGCGAGGTCGCTCACCCGACGCACGCCGTGGACCAGCACGACTTGGCTGAACCGCTCGTACACTTCCGCGTCGCGAACCAGGCTGAGGAACGGGGCGAGTCCGGTGCCCGTTCCGAGCAGCCACAGCCGCCGCCCGCCGAGCAGCGCGTCGCACACCAGCGTGCCCGTGGGCTTGCGGCCGAGATACAGCTGGTCGTCCACGCGAATCGCCTGCAACCGCTGCGTCAGCGGGCCGCCGGGCACCTTGATCGACAGGAATTCCAGCTCGTCGGCATAGGCGGGGCTCGCGATCGAGTAGGCGCGCATCACCGGCTTTCCGCCAACCGCGCCGGGCAGGCCGATCATCACGAACTCGCCGGAGCGGAAGCGGAAGCTGGCGGGGCGATGCACGGCGAAGCTGAACAGGCGATCGTTCCAGTGACGCACCCACTTGACGGTGGCGGTGTGGAAGCCGGGGTGGTCGGCCACCAGTGAAGGGAGGATCGCGTGCTTGTTCACCGGTCGCGCTCCACGTCCACGCCGCAGGCCAGATGCATCGCGACATCGCCCGCCGCCGCCGCCACCCAGCCGCGCATCGCGCCCGGCAGCGCGAGCTGGCGATCGGCAAGCGTCGAGCATCGAGTGTCGAGATATGTGTAGATCGTCATCGGGATATCGCCACCTTCACCGCGATCCCGCCGGAACGGCCGACGCGGCATTTCCTGCTAATGCGATCCACTATCATTAGCAAGGTCGATCGTGCGATTGCGGCGATCGTTCTGGACAAAGGCGCCTCGCGCGGGGAAGGAGGTCGGGATGCGGCGTGCTCGACTTCTCGCGACGGTTCTCGGCCTGATCGTCGTGGCGGCGGGCATCGCCATCGCCGCCATCGCCACGCGCGGTCGAGCCGGCGATCCGGTCGCGGCGGCGCAGCTGTTGCCGCCCGCGCAGGCGTGGCGCGGCCCGCCTTCCAAGGTGAACTACGCGCGGCTGGAAGAGCGGATCGACCTGGTCATGCGCCAGCCCGGCATGGTCGGGCTGGCGGTCGCCACCGTGGAGCACGGCGCGGTCCGCTACATCAAGGGGTTCGGCGAAACCGTGGCGGGCTCGGGCGAGCGGGTGACGCCGGACACGGTGTTCCGCTGGGCCTCGGTCTCGAAGGGCGTCGCGAGCGCGCTCGTCACCGGCCTGGCCGCGGAAGGCAAGCTGTCGCTCGCCGCGCCCCTGTCCGCCATGCACACCACGCTGACGCTGCCCGGCGACAGCAGCCGCGTCACCGTCGCCGACGTGCTGTCGCACCGCGTCGGCGTCGTCCGCAACGCGTGGGACGAGCGGCTGGAGGCGGGTGAGGATCCGCGCGCGCTGCGCTCCCTGCTCGGCACGCTGCCGACCTATTGCGCGCCGGGCACCTGCTACGCCTATCAGAACATCGCCTACGACGCCGCGACGGAGATCGTCGAGCGCGCCACCGGCATCCCCTATGCCGCGGCGGCGCAATCGCGGCTGTTCCGGCCGCTGGGCATGACGCACGCCAGCGTCGGCCGGACCGGACTGGAAGGCGCGCTCAGCTGGGCCCGCCCGCATCACGGACGGCAGCCGGTGGCCGTCAACGACAGCTACTATCGCATTCCCGCCGCGGGGGGCGTCAATTCGTCGATCGGCGACCTTGCCCGGTGGATGCAGGCGCAGATGGGGCTGGCACCCACCGTGCTCACCCCGGCGATGCTGGACGCGATGCACCGCGCGCGCGTGCGCACGCCCCCGCACGGCCGCCGCGGCCCGATGGATCGCGCGCTGACCGACGCCTCCTACGGCCTGGGCTGGCGCGTCTTCCACTATGCCGGGCACACCCTGGTGGGGCATCGCGGGTCGGTGGACGGCTACGGCTCGCTCGTGCTGTTCGATCCGCAGCAGCAGAGCGGCATCGTGATGCTGTGGAACAGCAACGACTATCGCGCCGCCCGGCTGCAGCTGGAATTCTTCGACATGCTCTACGGCCTGCCCGCGACCGACTGGCTGGACCTGAAACCCGCCGCGGGGGTTGAGGTCAGAAGTCGACGTTGACGGACAGCAGCACCCGCCGCCCTTCCTGGTTGATCGAATAGGCGGGCGCGAACGCGGTCGTCGTGCCACTCGCATAGGGCAGGTAGAGGGCGTAATCCTCGTCGAACAGGTTGTAGACGGTCGCCGCCAGCCGGAAGGCGGGCGTCACCTGATACGATCCGCCCAGGTGGAACACCTCGTATCCGCGAAAGTCGCCCAGCGCGTTCTGCACCGCGCCCGCGCCGCGCCACCGGCTCGACCGGATCTCGCCGCGCATCCACACGCTGGCGCGCGCATCGACCGTCCAGCGCAGATTGGCGTTGGCCATGTGCTCGGGCGTTCCGATCAGCGGCGATCCCTCCTCCGGCCCGCTCAGCTGCTCGCTGTCCGTGTAGGTGTAGTTCGCGCCCAGCGTCACGCCGCGGGTCAGCCGCAGCCGCGCCGCCACCTCCGCGCCCCGCGTGCGCGCCTTGTCGATGTTGATCGACTGGCCGAACAGATCGACCGTGGGGAACGGCCCGACGTCCAGGCAGTCGGGACGGTCCGGCGCGCCGACGAAGCGGCAGTTGGGAATGCCCGGCCCGGTCGCGATCTTGTCGGTGAAATCGTTGTTGAACAGCGTCACGTTGCCGCTGAAGGCGCCGCCCCCGTCCCAATAGACCGCCGCCTCGTAGCTGGTGCTCGTCTCCGGCGTCAGGCTGGGCGTGCCGAGCAGCGGGATGCGCCCCTGCCCGCCGAAGCCGATGATGCCGCTGGCGATCTGTTCCACCCGCGGCGTCTTGAACCCGCGGCTGGCGCCGCCCTTCAGCGTCAGCCGGTCGGTCGCGTTCCACACCGCATAAGCCCGCGGCGACCATTTGCCGCCGAAGGTGGAATGGTCGTCGTAGCGTGCGCCGCCGGTCAGGTTCAGCGCCCCGGCGATCGTCAACGTCGCCTCGGCGAAGCCCGCCCATTGCGTGAAGCGGAACGGCTCCGGCGCGACGCCCTCGATCATCCGCGCGCGCCAATATTGCCCGCCCACGGTGTAGGCGACCGGCCCCGCGCGTCCGGCGAAGCGCGTGTCGGCGATGTCGTTGCGCGCCTCCAGCGTCCGCGGGCTGCCCGGCGTCGCGCCGGGCGTGCCGTTGGGGATCAGCCGCCCGATCGTCTCCGTCTCGTTGCGCGTCAGCGTGGTGTCCAGCGTGCCGAGCGCGGTGCGCCAGCTGTGCGCGAGGACGTAGTTGCTGCGGTTGAAGCGCTGTTCCGGCAAGTAGCCGCCCGATCCCAGCGTGCCGAGCTGCCCTGCGCCGTTGTCGTAGCGCTGCTCGTTGCGGTCGTACTCCAGCCACAGGTCGTGGTCGGCGTGCGGCGTCAGCGTCAGACGCCCGCCATAACTGGCGATATCCGATTCCACCGGGTTGCGCCCCAGCGTCAGCGCCGGATCGCCGGGGATGTCGATGTCCGACCCCTCGCGATGGAGCAGGCTTCCGCGCAGCGTCAGCCCCGCGAGACCGCGCACCAGCGGCCCCTGCGCGAAGCCGTTGACCGACTGGATGTTGCCGAAGCGCTCGTCGCCCTGGATCGTGCTCTCGCCCTGCGCGGTGCCGACCCACGCCTCGCCCACCTTCCGGGTGATGACGTTGACGACGCCGCCCATCGCGTCCGATCCGTAGAGCGTCGACATCGGTCCGCGCACCACCTCGATTCGGTCGATCGCCGCATAGGGCGGCACGAAGCTGGTGGAGGTCTCGCCGAAGCCGTTGGGCGTCACGCCGCCCGGCGCGTTCTGGCGGCGGCCGTCGATCAGCACCAGCGTATAGTCGCTCGGCATCCCGCGCATGGAGATGGTGAGCCCGCCGGTCTTCCCCGCCTCGACGCCGACATCGACGCCCTGCACGTCCTGCAACGCCTCCGCGAGGCTGCCGAACCGCTTCTGCTCCAGCTCGGCCCGGTCGATCACGCTGATGCTGGCGGGCGCGTCGACGATGCGCTGGGCGTAGCCCGCGGCCGTGACGACGACGTCGCCCGGCTCGTCGGTGGCGGTCGTGTCCGCACGCTGCGCGTATGCCGCAGGAGCGGACAAGGCGACGAGCACGGACGCGACCGAGCAGCACCGCGCGAAGCGCGGCGTGTTGCATTTTCCCATAGGTGGCTGAGCTCCCCGCTCTTCTTAAGATTGACTCGCAGTAGCGACGACCTGTCGGGTCGGCGGTGTCGGGTCAATCTCCCGGCGGGAGGCGCAACGATTCCTTACGGGGGAGCCACGCGCGGGTACGCGACCCGGCAGGGCCGGCATAGCGGCGATCAGGCCGGCGGCTGCATCCGGATGCGGGGGAAGACATCCTCCAGCGGCTTCTCGTCGGGCAGGATGTAGACGTAGCCGCCGCGGCGCTGGAACGCCGGACGCAGCACCTTCGCGTAGAAGGCGCGCGGCACGTTGATGCAGCCGAAGGTGATGCGATTGTCGTCGGGCGTCGGCGACAGCATCCGCTCGCGCCGCCGCTCCACCTTGGCCGCGTCACCGGGGATCGGATGGATCGCCACCGACGTGGCGTAATCCACCCAGAGAATGCGCTCCTTGCCCACGGCGAGGCCGAACTTGGCGAGGAAGCGGCCCGCCGGGGTTGTCTTCTCCGCCGGGCCGATTTCCGCCAGCTTCTTGCTGCCGACGCCGGGGCTGGCCTCGTCGCCCGGTGCGATCCCGATCAGCACGGGCACCCGCGCCAGCGACCGCCCCTTCCCGTCGAACAGGTGCAGCGACGCGCTCGCCTTGTCGATGATCGCATAGGGCAGGGCGTGGTTGTCCTTCGATCCTGCCACCCAGTCGGCAACGCGTGTCGCCCCGTCGGAGGGGGCGGCCGGATCGAACACCGACGGATCGACCGGCAGTGTCTGCGCGGAGGCGACCGGGACAGAGAGACAGAGGCAGGCCAGCGCCCGCAGCAGCAGGGTCATCGATCAGCGAGAGCCGGAACGGGGAAAGGCCGCTTCCGGACGGAAGCGGCCGATCGACGTGGGAGGAAGGGGGCGGCGATCAGTGGCGCGGGCGCTTGGGGCGCGACTCCTGCGCCTGGAGCCGCTGCTCGACGCCGTCCACCCGGCCGTTCAGCTGGTCGAGCCGCTGGCCGTTGCCCTGCGCCTGCCCGGCCGCCGCCTGTGCCGCCGCCAGCGCGGACTTGGCGGTGGTGTCGGTCTCCTGCAGCCGCGCTTCCAGCGTGTCGACGCGCTGGCTCACGGGGGCGATCTGCTCGCGCACGTAGGACTTGGTGGCGCAACCCGACAGGGCGACGCCACCGACGAGGAGGATCGCCGCGGGGGCGAGCTTGGACGCAAAAGGATACATGGCAGGTCTTCCAGTCGTTAACCAACTGCAACAACCAAGCCGACGCCGCCGCGTTCCCACAATCCGGATTCCGGCGGGCCGTGCCTGGCTTCCGTCCAGCGGAGGCGCGCGATCGTGCTGCCGCGGGCGGCGATGGGATTCGCTAATCCCTTGATTCGCGGTCCGCGTTCTTCGCGAACGGATCCTTGGGGATGCGCGCGCCGTGTTCCTTCGGTCGCGCCGGCGCGTCGCCCAGCGCGGCGACGCACTGCCGCAACGCCGCCACCGCCGCGCCGCTGCCGTCCAGCGGCAACCGCTCGACCGGCACGGTGCCGCGGAAGATCGCCAGCGCCGTCGACGCCGCGAAATAGCGCGGGAAGCGCGTCTCGAACGCCGTGACGAAGCCGCGCTTCCCGTCCGATGCCATGCCCACCGACGCCTGGTCGACGTAGCCGCCGCGCGACAGCCGGAACGTCAGCGCCAGCCGGTCCTTGGGCTTGATCGACCAGTTGCGGTTCAGCACGGACACATGGTTGCGGCCCGCGCGGTCGAGCCCCAGCAGCAGCGTCGTCGCGCCCGGCCGGTCGTAGTCGCGCGACAGAAAACAGCCGTCGCCGTCCGCGCTGGTCGTCACCGCCCATGCGCCCACCGTGCGCGTCTCCGCATCGCGCGCCGCCGCGGTGAGTAGCGCCACGGGCGCCACGGCGGCGATCAGCCGGACCTGCCTGTTCCTCATGCCGCATTTCCTAGCCGGTGACGGCACGAATGGCCAATCGCCATGGCCTTTGCCGCACCGGCGGCTAAGGTGATGATCGGACGGGAGAAGGAGCATGGCGGTGAAGAGGATCCTGGCGTCGCTGCTGGCGCTCGCCGCCCCCGCCGCCGCGCAGGAAATCTCCTCCGTCGATCTCGCCAACCCGCTGATGGGCACCGATTCAAGCTACGAACTGTCGTACGGCAACACCTACCCCGCCGTCGCCGTGCCGTTCGGCATGAACTTCTACACGCCGGTGACGGGGAAGATGGGCAACGGCTGGGGCTATACCTACGACGCGACGAAGATCAGCGGGATCAAGCAGACGCACCAGGCCAGCCCCTGGATGAACGACTATGCCGCGTTCGAGCTGATGGCGATGACGGGCCCGGTCCGGCTGAAGCAGCAGGAGCGCGCCAGCTGGTTCAGCCACAAGGCGGAGGTAGCGCGTCCCTATTCCTACAAGGTCTATCTCGCCGACTACGACGTCACCGCCGAGGTGACGCCGACGGAGCGCGCCGCGCAATTCCGCTTCACCTTTCCCGAAAGCGACGACGCGCACATCCTGCTCGACGCCTATGACGAGGGATCGATGGTCGCGGTCGATCCCGCGCGGCGGCGGATCACCGGCTATGTGCGCAACAACTCGGGCGGCGTGCCGGGCAACTTCCGCAGCTGGTTCGTGCTGGAATTCGACCGGCCGTTCACCGTCACGCGCACGTGGGACGAGAACGGCCAGCTGCGCGACCGCCGCACCGCGGAGGGCGGGCACGTCGGCGCGGTGGTCAGCTTCCGCACGAAGAAGGGGGATCAGGTGGTCGTGAAGGCCGCCTCGTCCTTCATCAGCCTGGAACAGGCCGAGCTGAACCTGCGGCGCGAGGTGGGCGGCGACAGCTTCGACGCGACGCGGACGAAGGCGAAGGCGGCGTGGGAGCGGCGCTTCGCGCGGGTGGAGGTGGACGATCCCGACCTCGACGCGCGCCGCACCTTCTATTCCGCGCTCTACCGCATGCTGCTGTTCCCGCGCATGTTCCACGAGATCGACGGGCGCGGGCGGCAGGTCCACTACAGCCCCTATGACGGCAAGGTGCACGATGGTCCGCTGTTCACCGACAACGGCTTCTGGGACACGTGGCGCGCCGTCTTCCCGTTCTTCGCGCTGACCGATCCCGCGCGGGACGGGGAGATCATGCAGGGTCTGGCGAACACCTATCGCGAGGGCGGCTGGCTGCCCGAGTGGGCGAGCCCCGGCTACCGCGACGTGATGATCGGCTCGAACTCGGCGAACATCATCGCCGACGCCTATGTGAACGGCGTGCGCGGCTTCGACGTGGAGACGCTGTACGAGGCGATGGTCAAGAACGCGACCACGTCCGAGGGCCGTCCGCGCGACGCGAAGGGCAAGACGATCGCGGCGGTCGGGCGCGAAGGCGTCGAGCTTTACAATCGCCTGGGCTACGTCCCCTACGGCGTCGGCATCGACGAGAGCGCGGCGCGGACGCTGGAATATGCCACCGCCGATTTCTCGCTTTCCCGCCTCGCCGCCGCGCTCGGCAAGACGCAGGACGCGGCGAAATACGCGGCACAGGCGCAGAACTATCGCAAGCTGTACGACGCGCAGACCGGCTGGATGCGCGGGCGCAACGCCGACGGCAGCTGGCAGACGCCGTTCAACCCGCTGAAATGGGGCGACGCCTTCACCGAGGGCAACGCGCTGCACTACAGCTGGTCGGTGATGCAGGACGTGCAGGGGCTGATCGACCTGATGGGCGGCCGCGATGCCTTCGTGCGGCGGCTCGACGCGATCTTCACCACGCCGCCGCTGTTCGACGACAGCTATTACGGCCAGACGATCCACGAGATCCGCGAGATGCAGATCGTCGACATGGGCCAGTACGCCCACGGCAACCAGCCGATCCAGCACATGATCTATCTCTACGACTGGGCCGGCGCGCCGTGGAAGACGCAGTTCCACGTGCGCGATGTGATGCGCCGGCTCTACTCGGCCGCGCCCGATGGCTATCCCGGGGACGAGGACAACGGACAGACCAGCGCCTGGTACGTCTTCTCCGCGCTCGGCTTCTATCCCGTCACGCCGGCGACCGGCGAATATGCGATCGGCAGCCCGCTGTTCCGCCGGGTGCGGATGGCGATGCCGAACGGCCGCACGCTGACGATCGAGGCGGAGAACAACGCGCCGGGTAACGTCTACGTCCAGTCGGTGACGCTGGACGGGCGTGCGCACGACAAGGCCTATCTGACGCGCGAGGCGCTCCAGCGCGGCGGCACGCTGCGCTTCGTCATGGGGCCGAAACCGTCGCGCTGGGCCTCGGCACCGGAGGCCGCTCCCTTCTCGATGAGCGCGCCGGCGCGGTAGCTCAGCGGCCGGTCATCACCACGGGTCGGATCGACCCGTCCGCGTCGAAATGCAGCCGATCGATCGCCAGCACGCGATGGTCGCCCTTCGTCTCCGCCAGCGGACGGCGGTGATAGGCGATCCACCAGCGGTCGCTGCCCGGCTCCGCGATCACCGAATGGTGCCCCGCCCCGCGCGCCACGCGATCGTCCTGCGCCAGGATCGTGCCGCGCTTCGTGAACGGACCCAACGCGCTCGGCCCGGTGGCATAGGCGACGCGATAGTCCGGCCCGGTCCAGCCGCCCTCCGACCACATCAGGTAATAGGTCCCGCGCCGCTTCACGACGAACGATCCCTCGACGTAGCCGGGCGGGGTGATCTCCTTGAACATGGTGCCGTCATCATGCGGCAGCAGGCGCGTGAGGTCGGGCGCCAGACGCACCACGTTCAGGTGTCCCCAGCCGCCGTAATAGAGGTAGAGCCGCCCGTCGTCGTCGCGATAGGCGAACTGGTCGATCGGCTGCGCGCCGTTGTGGATGCCGCCGATCAGCGGCCTGCCGATCAGGTCGCGAAACGGCCCCTCCGGCCGGTCGGCCACGGCGACACCGATCCCGCCGACCTCGCCCTCGTGCACGTCGTTCGCGCCGAAGAAGAGGTAGTAGCGCCCATTGGCGCGGATCGCCGACGGCGCCCAAATCGCATAGGCCGCCCAGGCGACGCCGCGGGTATCCAGGATGCGGCGATGCTTCGTCCAGTGCACCAGGTCGGTGGAGGAGAAGGCGTCGAGATAGGTCTGCGTCAGGAACGCCGGGCGGATGCCGGCGCGCGCACGCATGGCGCGCTGCCGCGCGTTCAGCGTCGGCGCAGGCGCGTCGGCGGGTGCCTGCGACGTCGTCGGATAGATCCAGTAGCGGCCGGCGAAGCGCCGGATCTCGGGATCGGCGTACCATCCCGAGACGATCGGATTGTGCGGCGTCACGTCCCCCCGCGCGGCGAGCAGCGGCAGCAGCAGGGCGAGGGCGGACACCGGACGCAGGAGAACCATGGCCGCGAACCTGCCAGCCGGTCCGGCGCGCCGCAACCGCTTGATGTCGCTGGCGTCAGTGCTGCGACGA
The DNA here is from genome assembly GCF_012035195.1 of Sphingomonas corticis. Classification (GTDB taxonomy): domain Bacteria; phylum Pseudomonadota; class Alphaproteobacteria; order Sphingomonadales; family Sphingomonadaceae; genus Sphingomonas; species Sphingomonas corticis. The sequence continues at coordinate 171,278 of NZ_JAAVJH010000004.1, read as the reverse complement.
TAGCAACCGGAAGCGGCGCGGGGTGGTGCCGAGGAAGTAGTCGGCATCGCGCAGGAAGTGCGACACGTCGTGGTAGGTCGGATCGATGTCGGCGTAGGAATTGCGGCCGGGCGTATAGTCGACCCGCGCCAGCGAGCGCAGGAAGCGCGCGTGACGAAGCAGGATCTTGGTCGGCGATCCGAAATGCCGCAGCGCCAGCGAGCGCAGCCGCGCCTCGGAGATGCCGAGGCGAACGTGCATGTCGCGCACCTGGTGCGTGGTGGGATCGTCCACCAGCCGCGCCAGTTGCAGAATCAGCGCATCGTCGCGATGCGGCGGCGCGAGTGGGGTCAGCAGGTCGTCCAGCGCGGTGCTGCCGACCGGTTCGGTGCCGGCCAGCGCATCCGCCAGCGCCAGTGCCACCGCGGGTCGCGCCAGATCGCCGAGCGGCAGGACGAGGTTGCGGTACAGTGAGGCGGGCCGGCGCAGCAGCCGCGACCAGCCCAGCGGCGTGATGGCGAAGCTGACGACGCGCGCGTTCTCGGTCTCGATCCGGTGAGCGCGGTCGGTCGGCCCGATGATGGCGAGCCGCGGGATGGGACCGAAGCGCCGCTTGCGCAACTGCACCGCCGCCGTCCCCTCACCCAATGTCAGGCACAGCCGCGCCGGCCCCGGCAGCCACCAGTCGGACGCCGCGCCCGCGCCCTGGAACCCGGGCCCGCGCGTCGCGTGGGACACCAGGGCCAGCGCATCCGTCGTGAAGAGGGACGTGCCCGTCGCCACGCCCGTCGCCGCACTTGGGGGCGGCAGGGGGCGGACGGCGCCGCCGTCGCGCGCTTGCCTAGGACCCGCCATCGCCATCGTTGCCACCCCCCTCACGCGCGGGCGCCGATCCGACCGTGCCGATCGTTGCGCCCGCCCGCATTGTCGCGAAGCGGGGGCGCCGGGGGGATGTCGCAAATTGTTGCAAAGCGCGGCATTGCGCTGCCGCACGTTGTCCGCGAGGGGTCAGGCGCGGGGCACGGCGACCCGGCGCAACAGCCGCTGCACCTGCGCGTCGCCGCGCCAGCGGGCGGCGATTCGGTGGGTGACGGGAACGGAGGGCCAGCGCTCGCCCAGGTCGCTCGCCTCCGTCAACAATTGGACCAGCGTCGCGCGATCGCCCATGGCGGAGGCGTAGAAGGCGGGCGTTTCCCGCAGCTTGCGCTCGCCCGCGGCGATTTCGCGCCGCCCTTCCGCCACCAGCACGCGAACCGCACCGGCCGGGTCGCGCCGTACTGCCTCCTCCATCCGCGCGGCCAGGCGCAGCAGCCGCGGCTCGCGCCGCAACCGCGCCCGCTCGGACAGCGCGCGGGTGAAGCCGACGATGTCCCCGCGCGAGATGTGCACCCACGCCAGGCAATTGCGGATCGTCGCATCCTCGGGCGCGCGGCGCGCCAGTGCGGTCAGCTGCTGCAGCGCCAGCGCATCGCGCCCGGCCTGCCAGTGCGAGCACGCCTGCTCCACCTCGATCACGCGCGATCCGGGATCCAGCAGCCGTGCCTTGTCGTATTCCGCCTGCGCCGCCGCGTCCTGGCCCAGGTCGGCCAACATGTTGGCGAACCAGAAATGCGTTTGCGCGTCGCGATCGTCGAGCGCCAGCGCGCGCCGGAAATGCGCCGTGGCGCTCGCCGGCTTGCCGTCCCACCAATAGTCGATGAAGCCCATCGCGCGGTGCGCGCTTGGCAGATCCGCGTCGAGGCGGAAGGCCGCCGCGACCTGCCGCCGCGCATTGCGATAGGCGGTCGCCTCGTCCGCCTCGCCATATTCGCGCAGGATCAGCCACGCCTCCGCCAGCCCGGCACGGGCGGGTGCGAAGCCCGGCGCGCGCCGGATCACGCCGTCGTACAGCCGGATCGCGCGGTCGAGGTCGGCGGGCGTCCGCCGTGCCCATGCGTCGCGTGCGGCGACATAGTCGCGCGCCACCGCGGGATCGGCCGGCATCGCCAGCGGTCGCGGAGCGGCCGGCCGCGTCCACCACCACGCCCCACCGCCCAGCACAGCGAGCAGCAGCGCCGTCGCCGCGATCAGGATACCGATCCGGCGATCTCGACGCGGCACCGGGGAAGCGGGCTGCGCTTCCTCTCCCGGGGACACCTCGGGTGCGGCGATGTCGTCCTGGCGAAGCGCCCACGCCGCCAGCTCGTGCTCCAGCGCGAACACCGATCCCTGCTTGCCGCCGGGCATGCGCCGGATCGGCAAGCCGCGCTCGCGGGCCCAGCGCATCACGGTCGTGCGGTCGCGATTGAAATAGGCGGCGATGGATTTCCAGCCGTCCAGGCGCTTTCCCGCGCCCGGGTCGTGGTGAACCATCGCCGAAACTCCGCGGACCCCTGTTATGGCCTAGGTGTCCGACGCGTGGCGCGCGCCGTCAAGTCTCGCCGGCGCCCGCTTCCCATTCAAGCCGCAGCGCCCCGCCCGCCGCGCCCGCGCTGGCGGCACCGCCGCGCCGGACGATGCCGTCCGCGACCGCGCGACGCTGCGCCGCGCTGCCCCCCGCCACCACGATCGCGCGCGACGATCGCGCCGCGGCCCAGGCGGCGGTGCCCAGCGCCGCGTCGTCGATCACGCCGGCGACGACCGGCACCGCCGGCAGCGCCACGTCCGCCGGCGGTGCTAGCGCCACGTCCCAACCCGCCGCCGCCGCCCGCGCGCGTTCCTCCAGCGCGCGATAGCCCGATAGCGGCAGTCCCGGCAGCGTCGCCGCGGTCGCCGTCAGGCGATGCGCCTCGGCGTCGACGCGGATCGCGGCGGGATCGACGCCCGCGACCAGCGCCACGTCGGCGATGGCGCGGCGTCGGTCGTCCGCCTCCTGCCGCGCCGCGGCGCCGCCCGCGCGCGCGATCTGCGCCGCCTCCACGCCGCCGTCGTCGAGCGTCGCGCGCAGCTGGTCGACGTGCAGGTCCACCGGGCGCCGCAGCCGCCGCGCGAGCTCCGCCGCCAGCGCCCGGTCGGCGCCGGGGCGCAGCTCCGGCGTCAGCACCACGGCACGCACGCGCACCGGATCGGCGGCATGGTCGATGTCCAGCTGGCCGAGCCGGGAGGAGTCGGGGAAATGGTCGCGGATCGCGTCGCGCACCTGGCGCTGCGCCAGCGCCTCGAACGCGATCTGCCGCAGGCCCGCGCCCAGCGGCACCGACAGCACGCCCAGCGCCACCACGAACAGCACCAGCTGCCAGCCGGTGTGCTGCCGCGACAGGTGACCGCCGAAGCCGTAGACCCGCGCCACCAGCGCCGCGGTCAGCGCGATTGTGATCGCGTTGGTCGCGAACAGCAGCAGCGCACCGGAGAAGACGGTCCCGTTCCACGTGGCGATGCCGAACCCCACCACCGCCAGCGGCGGCATCAGCGCGATCGCGATCGCCACGCCCACCACCGTGCCGCCGCGCCCGCGGATCAGGGCGTAGGCGCCGGCCACGGCGGAGAGCAGCGCCACCAGCAGATCGAACAGCGTCGGCCGCGTGCGCCCGGCGATCTCGCTGGTGATCGTCTGGATCGGCGACAGCGCGACGAAGACCACCGACAGCGCGATGGCGATGGCCGCACCGGCGAGCAGCGCCACCGCCGCGCGCCGGATTTCCCGCGTGTCGAAGGTGGCGATGGCGAAACCCAGGCCGATGATCGGCATCATCAGCGGCGACAGCAGCATCGCGCCGATCAGCACCGCGACCGAGGGCATCAGCAGCCCCAGCAGCGAGATCGCCGCGGACACGACGATCAGGAAGGCGTAGCGGCCGGACCATCCGGAATCCTCCGCGATCTGTCGCAGCACGGCGTCGTGATCGACCCCGCCGACCGCGTACATCGTCCACCAGCGGGCGAACCGGCCGCGCGGCCGCCGTGGAGCACGATCGCCCCGATCCTCGCTCATCCCGTGCGCACCAGGTCGGACGACGCCCCGGCGCGATCGCTGCCGCGAATCACCGCAGCGCGTGGCGGGACAGGAACCGCCACATCGCCTCATTGTCCGCCACCGCGAAAGAGTGGCCGCCGCCCACCGTCACCCGCGCGACCACCTCGGCGCCGGCGCGGCAGGCAACGTAGCGCTGCTCGTACACCGTGGCGGAGATCCAGCGCGTCGGCGCCGGCGCGGCGCAGCCGTCCAGCGCCGCCCAGCGGCGCAGCGCCGCGTCCATCGAATATCGCCAATAGGGCGCGCCGCCACCCGCGATCGGGTTCGTCGTGTCGGCGTCGCCGGCGAACGCCATGACGGGCACCGGCCTGGCCGGGCGGCAGGTCGCCGGATCGGGCGCGACGGGATCGTCGCGGCGCGGGCGGCCGGCACGCAGGCCGACCACCGGCGCGATGGCCGCGATCCGCTTCGCCGCGACGCACCCCATCAGCGACGCCATGCGTCCCCCGCCCGACAGCCCGGTGACATAGACGCGCGCGGGATCGACGCAGCGCTCGGCGACCAGCCGGTCGACCAGCGTCAGCAGGTAGGCGACGTCGTCGCGGTCGCCCTTGCCCGGCAGCGCGCCGGTGACGGTCGGCACGCCGGGGATGTTCCAGGCAAAGCCGCGGCCCGCCCGCAGTCCCGCGTCCGGCGCCACCAGCACGAAGCCGTGGCGGTCGGCGGTGGCGACGAGGCCGCTGTCGTGCAGCGCCTCCTCCCCGCGACTGGTGCTGCCGTGGAGGACCAGCACCAGCGCCGCGCGGGCGGGGCGCGACGCCGGCAGGTGCATCGCCACGCCCGCGCCCGCGGAACAGGCGAACGCGGCGCCGGGCAGCAGCGCCGCGGCGGCGAGCAGGACGCGCACAACAAATGAGAGGACCGTCATGCCGGACGGGATAGCCGTCGCACCCGCGCGCGTCACGCCGGCAAAAAAAGAGGCCGCCGGCAGGGGGTGCCGGCGGCCGCAGTTGGGGAAGGCGGGTCAGAACTGGAAGTTGACCGCAAGCGCGTAGGTTCGGCCGAAATAGGCCGTGTAGAGCGGGTCCTGCCGCACGGTGTCGACGGTCAGGCGATTGGTCTCGTTGGTGATGTTCGACACTTCGGCGATCAGCTTGATGTTCTCGTTGATGTTGTACGAGGCCGACGCGTCGACGAAGATCGAGCTGGAGTTGATGCTGGCGTCCGCATCCTGCGACCCCGGCGGCACCGCGGTGAGGAACGCGCCGCGATAGTTCACCGTCGAGCGGATGCTGAAGCGGGAGTCCTCGTAGTAGAGCGTGCCGCTGGCCGTTTCCGGCGACAGGCCGACCAGCGGCTTCGTGACGGACAGCGTGGGGCTGATGATGTAGTTGATGTTCGAGCGCACGCGCGTGAAGTTGCCGAGCGCGCCGAAGTTGCTGAGGAACCCCGGCAGGAAGCGGAACGGCAGCTGCACGTTCACCTCCACGCCGTTCAGGTCGCCCCCCGGCGTGTTGTTGCTGCGCTGGACGGTGAACAGGTCGTTGGGGCCCAGCGCGCCGCCCGGCGCGTTCGCCAGCAGCGACAGCGGCAGCCCGATCTGGTTGAACGGCACCAGCGTGCTGGTCGTCTGGATGAACGTCTCGATGTTCTTGTGGAAGTAGGAGACGGACAGCAGCGAGCCCGGCGCGAAATACCATTCGAGCCCGGCGTCGAACGTGTTGGCGCGGATCGGATCGAGGAACGGGTTGCTGAAGCTGGCGGTCTGGATCACCAGGTTCGCCGATCCGGCCGGGATCAGCTGGCCGTAGGAGGGACGCGACATCACGCGCGATGCGGCGATGCGCGCGATCAGGTCCGGTCGCAGGTCGATGGCCAGGTTCAGCGACGGCAGCCAGTCGTCGTAGGAACGGCTGACGTTGCTGATCTCGAACCCGGTCGAGAACGGCGAACCCGCGGGATTGGGCCGGCTGATCGGGCCGTAGGTATCGAGGTCGGTGTTGACGTACCGCACGCCCGCGTCGCCGCGGATCGCCAGCGGCAGCGTGTCCTCGGTGTTGAACTTGAACATCAGGTAGCCGGACTTGTACGTCTCCTTGACGCCACCGATCGTGCCGCGCGCGCACTCGATGTTGCAGTAGGTGTAGTTCTCGAACCCCACCGCGTCGCGGAACTTGTCCGGATCGACGGCGACGAAATCCTGCAACTGCCCGTTCAGGTTCTTGCCGACGCCCGTCGTGACGAAGGTGAAGTCGCTGACCGACACGCCCGCGGGCAGCGCCAGCGGCGCGGTGTTGGTCAGCTGCCGCTCGCGCGCGGTGTATTTGTTGGTGCGGTACTGCCCGCCCAGCTGCACGGTGAAGCCCTCGGCCGGCTCCCACTCGCCGTTCAGTTCGAAGGTCTTGCTGAGGATCCTGTTGCGGCGGATGAAGTTCGACAGCTGTCCGCGCTGCTCCGCCCCCAGCGGCGGGCCATACTGGAACAATGCCGGGTTGGTCGTGTCGATGCCGTAGCCGATCGTCGGAATGTCGGGATTGTCGCGGAAATCGATCGTCCAGTTGCGCGTGTCGTTCGAATCGATCGCGACCTGCAGGCGGTCGACGTCGAGAACCGATTCGTTGACGCCGGCCAGACCGAACACGCGCACCGCGTCGGAGAAGCGATGGTCGAAGTTGAAGTTGAACTGCTTGAACTCGGAGGTGAACTTCTCCTCCTGCATCTCCGACCGCAGGTCGACGCCGTCGAACGTGCCGTTGATGAGCGAGCCGTTGTCGTCGACCGCGATCTCGCGCACCGAGGTGAGCGGCTGGCCGTTGTTCGACAGCGCGCGGCCGAACGAGCGCGCGTCGAAATAGACGTCGAGCCGGTCGACCTTGAAGCGCGAGTAGAGACCGTCGATCGAGATGTCGGTGTCCGACGTCGGCTGCCACTGCACCGTCAGCGTGCCGGCGAGGCGATCCTGGTCCTGCACGCTCTTCACCGGGCGCGGCAGGCGCGGCAGGAACACGCCGCCGCCCGGGCGCCCGTTCGCGCCGGTCCGGCTCATGATATAGTCGTAGGCGGCGATCGTCCCGGTGCGCGGGTTGTTGGTGCTGCAATTGTTCGCGTCCGATCCCGGGCCGGACGAGTTGATCGCGACGCCGCGGTAGACATAGCCGACGGGAGTGCAGAACGGCAGGATGAGCGAGCGGTTGGGGCCACTGCCGATCAGCGGATCGGTGGCGACGCGCGGCACGTTCGCGGGTGCTTCCTGACCGTAGATATAGGTCGGCACCACGTCGACGGCGGAATAGGCATATTCCTCGATATTCCGCCGCGAATAGGCGATCGTGCCGAGAATGCCGAAGGTGTCGCCGAACTTCTTGGACACCAGCGCGGACAGGCGAGGGTCGATGTCCTTGGCGATGTCGTTGTAGATGCCGCGCGCGGTGCCGGAGAAGACGAAGTCCTTCTTCTGGTCGAACGGCTTGGGCGCGCGCAGGTCGATGGTGGCGCCCAGCGAGCCTTCCTCCACGTCCGCCGACGTCGTCTTGCGCACGGACAGGCTGGAGAAGATCTCGGTCGGAAAGGTGACGAAGTCGAACGACCGCCCCGTGTTCGTCCCGCCGCGGATGTCGGTGCTCGACACCTGGCTGACGCCTTCCATGCCGTTGATGCGCACGCGGGTGAATTGCGCGCCCAGACCGCGGACCGACACCTGCCGCCCCTCGCCGCCGTCGCCGCGCGACAGCGCGACGCCGGGAACGCGCTGCATCGATTCGGCAAGGTTCGAATCGGGGAACTTGCCGATGTCCTCGGCCACGATGCTGTCGACCGCCGCGGTCTCGTTGCGCTTCACGTTCAGCGCGCTGTTCAGCGAGGCGCGGAAGCCGGTGACGACGATGTCCGCTTCCTGCGACGTTTCGGTGCGGGGTTGCGGCACGTCGGCGGGAGCGCCCGTCTGGTCGGTGGCCGGGGCCGGGGCCGCGGTCTGGCCGCTCGCGGCGGGTGCGCCGGCGACCATCAGGATCCCGGCGACGCTCGTCGTCACCAGCAGTCGTCGCTTCATCGTTGCGGTCGGCTTCATGCCCCTCTCCCTCGCTCGCCCGCGCCGGGGCGCGGAAGTGCCAGACCGTTGGTGGCTGGCGGTTGTTATGCCCCTGGCCTAACACCGCAAAAGCTATATGACAATATGGTCAGGCCATTAAGCCTGGCTGGTCTGTCGATTACCGTTAGACGGCTCGCCGGGCGAAGGCGCGACGGCGTTGCGCGGTCTCCGCACGGACCCGCTCCACTGCTTCCGCCTCGTCGACATGGAGCAGGTGATCGATCACGCGCGTGAGATGGTCGCGCATCGCCGCGCGCGCCGCCGCCGGGTCGCGCGCTTCCAGCGCGCGCAGGATCCGGCCGTGCTCCTCCATGCGGTCGGCAGTGCCCAGGCTGCCAGCCTTGGACAGGACCTGCCTGGCCAGCGGCGAGCGGAAGCGCATGTCCCACGCGTCGGTCACCGCGCCGATCAGCACCGCATTGCCGGTCGCCTCCGCGATCGCGATGTGGAAGCGGCGGTCCGCCTCCTCGGCCGCCGCGTCGTTGTCCTGCGCCATTTCCGCAAGGACGGTACGAAGGTGCGCCAGCTGCGCCTCGTCGATCTCGGTCGCCGCCACCGCCGCCACCTCGCCCTCGATCAGCCGCCGCGCCTCGGTGATCTCGAAGGCGCCGATATCCAGTTCGTCGTCCACCGTCGCGCTGGAGGAGGAGAGCACGAACACCCCCGATCCCTTGCGCGCCTCGACCAGCCCCTGCATCTCCAGCGCGATCATCGCCTCTCGGATGGTCGGGCGGCTGACGCCGAATCGCTCGGTCAGGTCGCGCTCGGCCGGCAGGCGCGACCCGATCGGGAACAGGCCCGCGCCGATATCGGCGACGATGGCCTGCACGATCCTGCGATACAGCTTGCCGCCGCCCTGCTCCGACATCTCGTTCCCGTTCCTCGCGCGCACCGCCGCTCCTTATGCATTTTCCGTCCGGTCCGCCACGTCAAGCCCGCGGCTATGATAAATGCCTGACAACCCCTTGCATGTGGTCGGACCAAAGATTAGGCCAGCAATACTGAATGACGTGCCGACCAGAGTATCGGCATGCGATCCTGCGGAGGGATGCGATGGCGACACCTTGGGCTTCCACCTTGTCGATCGGCGCGCTGCTGCTCGCGACGGGCGCGGTGCCCTCGCCGCACGGCGCGGGAGCGAACGCGCAGCAGGCGACCGCCGCCCCCTGGCGCGACCTGACGCCGAAGGCGGGGCTCGCCGGGTGGCGCCCGACCGGCGGCGAGGCCACCTATACCGTGGAGAACGGGGAGCTGGTCGGCCGCGCGATGCCGGGCAAGGCGAACAGCTGGCTCGTCTCCGACGTGCGCTTCGGCGACTATATTATGGAGTTCGAGGCGAAGACAGACCCGACTCTGAACTCCGGCGTGATGGTGCGCGGGCAGAGCCGGGCGGACTATCGCAACGGCGTGGTCCACGGCTACCAGGCGGAGATCGACCCCAGCCCGCGCGGCTGGAGCGGCGGCATGTACGACGAGCAGCGGCGCCAATGGCTCTACTCGCTCGGCCGCAACGACGCGGCGCGCCGCACCTTCCGCTCGGGCGACTGGAATCGCTACCGCATCGAGGCGATCGGCAACCGCATCCGCACCTGGATCAACGGCGTGCCCGCGACCGACATCGTCGACGACACGGACGCGAGCGGCTTCATCGCCTTCCAGGTCCACGCCGTGCCGGACGAAGTGGCGGCGCGCCATCCCGAAGTGCGGTTCCGCAACGTGCGCGTCATCACCGACCGGCCGCAGCGCTACGCCCTCGCCGAGACCCAGCTGCCGCAGGCCGGCTGGCTCGCGAATCGCCTGGGTCCCGCCGAACAGCGCGCGGGCTGGAAGCTGCTGTTCGACGGCAGGAGCAACGCGGGCTGGCGCGCGGCGAAGGGCGGCGCCTTTCCCGCGAAGGGCTGGTCGATCGCGGACGGCGTCCTGTCGGTCACGGGCGGCGGCGGCGACATCGTGACCGCGTCGCCCTATCGCGACTACGAACTGTCCGTGGATTTCCGCCTGACCGAGGGCGCGAACAGCGGGATCAAGTACCGCGTCGCACCGGACGGATCGGGCAAAGGATTGGAATACCAGCTGCTGGACGACGCGCGCCATCCCGATGCCAAGATGGGGCGCGACGGCAACCGCACGCTCGCGGCACTCTACGACCTGATCGCGCCGGCCAACCTCCTCGATCCGAAGAGCCCGGGCAAGCGGATCAACCCGCCGGGCGAGTGGAACCGTGCCGTGATCGTCGTGCGCGGCAACCACGTCGAACACTGGCTGAACGGGTTCAAGATGGTCGAGTACGAGCGCGGCTCGCCCGCCTTCCGCGCCGCGGTGGCGCAGAGCAAGTTCGCCGCGGAGCAAGGGTTCGGCGAGTGGCCGTCCAGCCCGATCCTGCTGCAGGACCACGGCGACCGCGTCGATTTCCGCTCGATCAAGCTGCGCACGCTGAAGGGGAGTGAAGCACGATGATGGACCGTCGCACGGTCATGAAGGGCGCCGGCGCCGCCGCGCTGACCACCGCCATGAGCGCGAAGAGCTACGCGCAGATCAAGGGGGCGAACGATCGCGTCCGCGTCGCCGTGGTGGGCGTGAACGGCCGCGGACAGGCGCACATGGCCGCCTTCGCCAAGGTGCCGAACACCGTCATCACGCATTTCGTCGATTGCGAGAGCGCGGTGCTGGCCAAGCGCGCCGACGAGTTCGCCGCGCGCGGCAATCCCAAGGTGAAGCAGGTGCGCGACTATCGCCGCCTTTTGGGCAACAAGGCGGTCGACGTCGTCACCGTCGCCACGCCCGATTTCAGCCACGTGAAGATCTCGACCGACGCGATGGACGCGGGCCACCACGTCTATTGCGAGAAGCCGGTCGGCATCGCGCCGGCGGAAGGCGAGGCGATGATCGCGGTGCAGAAGCGCACCGGGCGCCAGTTGCAGATCGGCAACCAGCAGCGCTCCAGCCCGGAAACGCGGCAGCTGCTGGAGCTCGTGAAGGCGGGCGAGCTGGGCCACGTGTACGAAGCGCAGACCTGGTACGCCAACGCACGCCGCCCGATCGGCCACGGCCAGCAGGTGCCGCCCCCCGCCACGCTCGACTGGGACCTGTGGCAGGGGCCGCGCCCGCGCGCGCCCTACCGGTCCAACCTGGTACCCTACAATTGGCATTGGGTGTGGCAGTACGGCACGGGCGAGATCTGCAACAACGGCATGCACGAGATCGACGTCGCGCGCTGGCTGATGGGGCTCACCTATCCAAAGCAGGTGGAGGCGCGCGGATCGCGGCAGTTCTTCAACGACGACGATTGGGAGATGTACGACACGATGGACCTGACGCTCGCCTACGAGGGCGATCGGAAGATCACGTGGGAGGGGCAGAGCGGCAACGGCATCGCCCGCTACGGCCGCGGGCGCGGCGTGCTTCTGCTCGGCACGAAGGGATCGGCCGTGGTCGATCGCAACGGGTTCGAGCTGTACGATCTGCAAGGGAAGCTGCTGCGCGCGGTGAAGTCCGTGGAGGAGAGCGAGACCACCGGCACCGTCGGCATCGGCAAGCTCGACGTGTATCACGCGCAGAACATGGTCGACGTCATCCGCGGCCAGGCGGCGGCACTCAACTCGCCGATCGCGGAGGGGAACATCAGCACCAACCTGTGCCACCTCGGCAACATGGCCTATCGCGCCAAGGCGGCGCTGACGATCGATCCGGCGACGGGGCGAACCGACAATGCCGAGGCGATGAGATATTGGTCGGTGGACTATCAGCCGGGCTGGGAACTGAAGGCCTGACCGGAGTGACGCGGGCGCGGATCGAGCGGTTCGCCGCGATGGGGACGCGGGTGGAGCTGCACGCCTTCGACGGCGCGACGCCCGCCGCGCTGGCGGACGCGCGTCGCGCGGTGGAGGCGGTGGACGACGCACTGACGATCCACCGCCCCTCCCCGCTGGTCGCGCTGAACGAGGCGCTGCTTGCCGGGCGCGAGGCGGCGGTGACGGACGCGATCCTGCTCGACGCGCTGGACGCCGCGGCGGCGGCGCACGTCGCCACCTTCGGCCTGTTCGACGTCGCGGCGGACCGGCGCACCGGCGGCAACTGGACGATGGTCCGGTTCGACCGGGCGGGCGGCACCGTCGCGGCGTCGCGGCCGCTCGCGCTCGATTTCGGCGGGCTCGGCAAGGGGCTGGCGCTCGACCGCGCAGGAGCGGTGCTGCGTGACGCGGGCGTCACCAGCGCGCTGCTCAGCGCGGGCGAGAGCTCGATCCTGGCGTTCGGGCCGCATCCGCTCGGCGGGGGCTGGCCCTTCGCGATCCCGCATCCGATCGACGCCGACGCCACGCTGCTGGAGATCGAGCTGCGCGACCAGTCGCTCTCGATTTCCGCCACCGTGGGTGTCGGCACCGACGCACCCGAGCGCGCGGCGCTGCTGCGTCCCGGCGAGCCGGCGGCCATCGCCCCGCCCGCCTGCGCGGTCGCCATCGCCGAAAGCGGCGCCGCGGCGGAGGCGCTCAGCACCGCGCTGGTCGTCGCCGATCCGGCGCGTGCCGCGCGGTTGCTGCGCGACCGGCGCGACACCCGCTTCCGCTTCGACCTCGCCCATCAGGAAAGTCGCGTCGCATGACCAAGGACCATTTCGATCTGTCGCGCCGGTCGTTCCTCGACCGCGTGCTGGCCGCGACCGCAGGCGCGGGCGTCGCCGCCGCCGCCCCCTGGGCCTCCGCCGCCGCGCAGGGCGCCGCCGCCGCCCCCGCCGCCGGTCCGCGCGTGCGGCTGGGCGTGATCGGCACCGGCGACCGTGGACGCGCGCTGATCCGCAACATCCAGAAATCGCGCAACTGCACCGTCGCCGCGATCTGCGACACGTATGCCGGCAACCTCGACAAGGCGCGCGCGATCGCGGGCGCGTCCGTCCCCGCCTTCGCCGATCATCGCGCGATGCTGGACGCGCGCGGTCTCGACGCGATCGTCATCGCCACCCCGCTGAACCTGCACGCCGCCCATGCCAAGGCGGGGCTCGACGCCGGGCTGCACGTGTGGTGCGAGAAGGCGATGGCGCGCACGATCAAGGATTGCGGCGCGATGGTCACCGACGCGCGCAAGGCCGGCAAGATCCTGCAGATCGGGCACCAGCGCATGTTCCATCCCACCTACCTGAACGCGCTGAAGCGCGCCAAGGCGGGGGAGATCGGCACGATCACGCAGGTGCGCGCCAGCTGGCACCGAAATAACAGCTGGCGGCGGAAGGTCCCCGCCGACGCCACCGACCGCCAGATCAACTGGCGCCTCTATCGCGAGGCGTCCGCCGGGCTGATGACCGAGCTGGCGACGCACCAGTTGCAGGTCGGAAACTGGTTCCTCGACGCGGTGCCGACGAAGGTGATCGGATCGGGCAGCATCTGTTTCTGGAAGGACGGGCGCGAGGTCTACGACCATGTCGCACTCGTCTACGAATATAGCGGCGGGCGGAAGGTGATCTACACCTCGCTCCTCAACAACGCGCGCTACGGCTGCGAGGAGCAGATCCAGGGCAGCACCGGCACGATCGAGCCGGAGCTGGGCCGCATCTACCAGGAAGTGCCGCCCAAGCAGCTGGCGCTCCAGCGGATGCAGCAGGACATCAGGAAGGGGTCGAAGCGCACCGTGCCGATCGGCGGCGCGACCTGGTTTCCCGAGCTGCCCGTCACCACGCCCGGAGAGTCGCTCGGCTGGGGCGAATATGACGAGACGATGCTGCAGTTCGAGGGGTTCGGCGAGGCCGTGCGCGCCGGGCGCCCGCTGCCCGGCCTTCTCGCGCAGGCCTATCACGCCAGCGTCGCCTCGCTGCTGGGCGAGGCGGCGATGGACAAGGGCGAGGCGATGACCTGGCCGACCGATCTGGTCGCCGTTCGAGAGGGCTGACGATGACGAACACCACCCGCCGCGACCTGATCGGCCTCGGCCTCGCCGCCGGCTTCTCCGGCCTCGCCGCCGACGCGATCGCCCAATCGACGACGCGCGGCGACGCGCCGACCGAGGGTGCGCCCGCCCGCCCCGCCCCGGATGCAAAATATCGCGTGCCGTTCGGCGTGATCGGGCTCGACCACAATCACATCTATGGCATCACCGACGCGATGATCCGCGGCGGCGGCGTGCTGACCGCGTTCTACGCGGCCGATCCGAAGCAGGTCGCCGCCTTTCAGAAGCGCTATTCCGGCGTCCGCCTCGCGCGCAGCGAGGACGAGATCGTCGAGGATCGGCAGATCAAGCTGGTGTGCAGCGCCGCCATTCCGGCGAAGCGCGCACCACTGGGCATCAAGGTGATGCGCGCGGGCAAGGATTACCTGAGCGACAAGGCCGCGATCGTCACGCTGAAGCAGCTCGCCGAGGTGCGCGCCGCGATCAAGGCGACGGGCCGCAAGTTCGGCATCATGTATTCCGAACGGCTGGAGGTACCCGCCGCGGTGATGGCGGGTCAGCTGGTCCACGACGGTGCGATCGGCAAGGTCATCCAGACGATCAACCTGGCGCCGCACCGCCTGAACGCGCCCAATCGGCCGGCATGGTTCTGGGATCCGGCGCAGAACGGCGGCATCCTGACGGACGTGGGCAGCCACCAGGCGGACCAGTTCCTCTATCTCACCGGCTCGACCCGCGCGACCGTGCTGGCGGCGCAGGTCGGCAACGTCGCCAATCCGCAGCATCCGCGGTTCGAGGATTTCGGCGACATGATGGTGCAGGGCAACGGCGGCGCGGGCTATGTCCGCGTCGACTGGTTCACGCCCGACGGCCTGCCCACCTGGGGCGACGGCCGGCTCTTCATCCTGGGGACCGAGGGCTACATCGAGCTGCGCAAGTACGTCGACATCGAGGGGCGCAAGGGCGGCAACCACCTGTTCCTCGCCGATCGCAAGGGCACGCGCTATCTCGACTGCTCCAACGTGCCGCTGCCGTTCGGCCCGCAATTCATCACCGACATCGTCGAGCGCTCGTCCGTGGCGCAGGACCAGGAGCAGGCGCTGCTGGCGGCGGAACTGGTGCTGACCGCATCGGCGAAGGCGACGCGCCTGCCGGCGTAGTCGCACCCTTTCATATCGAACTTAGCGGAACGACCTCCATCATCTGTAAGGCATCTCCTTGCGTGTGGCCTGACCAGTGTGTAGGCTTCTTAGCGGATCGCTCCCGCACCGGCATCTCGCTGGCTCCTGCCGGCGACCGACCTGACGGGGACGACAAGGGGTGAGGGTGCCGGCATCATGTTGATGACGCAGACGATGCGCTGGTTCGGTCCGCGCGACCCCGTGTCGCTGCGCGACATTCGCCAGGCCGGCGCGACCGAGGTGGTCACCGCGCTGCACGAGCTTCCCAACGGCGCGGTGTGGACCGCCGCCGCCATCGCCGCGCGCCGCGCGGAGATCGAGCGCGCCGGGCTGGGCTGGACGGTGGTGGAGAGCCTGCCCGTCCACGAGGAGATCAAGCTGCGCGCACCGGGGCACGAGCGGCACCTCGACGCCTATCGCGAGAGCCTGCGCAACCTGGCCGCCGGCGGTGTCGGCGTGGTGACGTACAATTTCATGCCGCTGCTCGACTGGACGCGCACCGATCTCGCCTTCGCCATGCCCGACGGCGCGCTGGCGCTGCGGTTCGAGCCTGTCGCCCTCGCCGCCTACGACCTGTTCATCCTCCGCCGCCCCGGCGCCGCCGACGACTACGACGAGGCCCTGTGTAGCGCGGCAGAGCGCCGCTTCGCCGCGATGGACGAGGATGCGCGCCACCGGCTGGAGCGCACCATCATCGCCGGCCTGCCGGGCAGCGAGGAGAGCTTCACCTCGGCCGAGTTCCTGCGCGCGATCCACGGCTATGCCGACACCGGCGCGGACCGCCTGCGCGAGAACCACGCCGCCTTCCTCGACGCGGTCTGCCCCGTCGCCGACGAGGTCGGCGTGCGGCTGGTGGTCCATCCCGACGACCCGCCCTTCCCCATCTTCGGCCTGCCCCGCGTCGTCAGCACGGAGGCCGACGTCGCCGCGCTGTTCGCGCGCGTGCCCAACCCGTCGAACGGGCTGTGCTTCTGCACCGGCTCCTTCGGCGCGCGACGCGACAACGACCTGCCCGGCATCGTCGAGCGACTGGGCCCCCGCATCGGCTTCGTCCACCTGCGCTCCGTCGCGCACGAGGCGGACGGTTCCTTCCACGAGGCACCGCACCTGGAGGGCCATGCCGGCATGGCCGATGTCGTCACCGCGCTTCACCGCCTGCAACGGGCGGAGGGCCGGTCCATTCCGATGCGGCCCGACCACGGCCACCAGATGATGGACGACCTGACCAAGCGGACCAACCCGGGCTATTCGCTGCTGGGTCGGATGCGCGGGCTGGCCGAACTGCGCGGGCTGGAACGCGGCATCGCGCACGCGCTGGCCTGAGAGAGAGGGAACGCGACATGGCGACGCTGAACGACACGGACACGGCGCCCGCCCGCATCCGCCCCGCGAGCAACGTGCGCTGGGTGATCTGTGCGCTGCTCTTCTTCGCGACGACGATCAACTACATCGACCGGCAGATCATCGGCATCCTCAAGCCGACGTTGCAGGCGGACCTGGGCTGGAGCGAGGGCGACTATGCCAACATCGTCTTCTGGTTCCAGGCCGCCTACGCCATCGGCCTGCTCGCCTGCGGTCCCGTCATCGACCGGCTCGGCTCGCGCCTCGGCTATGCCGCGGCGATCGCGCTGTGGAGCTTCGCGGCGATGCTCCACGCCTTCGTGCGCACGCCGTTCGGCTTCTCCGGTGCGCGCTTCCTCCTGGGACTGGGCGAATCGGCCAATTTCCCCGCCGCGATCAAGTCCGTCGCCGAATGGTTCCCGCGGCACGAGCGCGCGCTCGCCGCCGGCATCCTGAACGCGGGCGCCAACGTCGGCGCGCTGGCGACGCCGATCGTCGTGCCGCTGCTGACGATCTATTTCGGCTGGGAGGCGGCATTCATCGTCACCGGGCTGCTCGGCTTCATCTGGCTCGCCGCGTGGCTCGGCTTCTATCGCACCCCCGCCGACCACGCGCGCGTGTCGCCCTCCGAGCGCGCCTATATCGAGGAGGACGCGGCGCCGGAGCCGACCACGCGTGTGCCGTGGCGCGCGCTGTTCGGGCAGCGGCCGACCTGGGCCTTCGCGATCGCGAAGTTCCTGACCGATCCGGTGTGGTACCTCTTCCTGTTCTGGCTTCCCGACCTGCTCGCCAAGCAATACGGCCTCGACCTCAAGACGTTCGGTCCGCCGCTGATCGCGATCTACCTCCTCGCCGACGCGGGCAGCATCGGCGGCGGCTGGCTGTCCTCCGCGCTGATGAAGCGCGGGCGCAGCGTCAACGCCGCGCGCAAGATCGCGCTGCTGGTCTGCGCCTTGTGCGTCGTTCCCGTCTTCACCGCCGCCAGCACGCCCAGCCTGTGGCTGGCCGTCGCCATCCTCGGCCTCGCCGCCGCGGCGCACCAGGGCTGGTCGTCGAACCTCTACGCCATCGTGTCGGATAGCGTGCCGCGCACGTCGGTGGCCTCGGTGATGGGGATCGGCGGCGCGGCGGGTGCGATCGGCGGCATGATCATGGCCAAGTACGTCGGCCACGTGCTGGAGACGATCGGGTCGTACTGGCCGGTCCTGCTCTGGGCGAGCAGCGCCTATCTGATCGCACTGCTGCTGATCCACCTGATCCTGCCGCGCATCGGGGAGACGGCGGTAGAGGTGCCCGCGGCATAGTCGATCCGATTATTCCCGGCTGCGGCGTGGACGACTAGTCTTGGCACCCCCGTCGAGGAGCGTGTCATGATCCGCAACGACCTGCCGCTGGCCGCGCCGCGCCTGGCCCCGCCCAATGGCGGCGGCCGCACCCGCGCAACGGAGGGGGAAGGCGACGGTTACGGCTTCCTCGACACGCTCCGCGTCGCGGTCGCGACCGTGGGGCGCAAGGGCGGGGACATTCCGACGACCCGCGCCACGATCCGCGACGTCACCTCGCTGTCCGACCTCGCCGAGCGCTACGGCACCACCACGGGCCAGCTGATCCTGCTGAACAAGGGCAATCCGTCGATCTTCGACCTGCGCGCGGGGGACACGATCCGCGTGCCGCTGAACCGCCAGGTGGTGACGGTGCAGGAAGGCGACACGCTGCGCTCGCTGTCGCGCACCTACGGCATCCCCCGCGACCAGATCGTCGAGGCCAACGGCCTCGCCGGCGGCCGCCTGCCGCCGCCGGGATCGCAGATCGCGCTGGTGCCCGCCGCCTCCTACGGCCTCGGCACCAAGGCGGCGGCCAGCGCCTATGTCGCCGACGTGAAGGCGCTGGAGCATCAGTGGAACGCGCTGGACCCGTCCGAGCGATTGCAGAAGCTGGAGGACGCCATCAACGAGCGGCTGGCCGCGCGCGGCGTGCCGCCCGTCAACCTGGTCGTCAGCGGATCCGGCGGCGGCGGCGTCTACGATTTCGGCACGCACACGATCGAGGTCAGCTCCGCCGTGCTGTCGAAGGACGGCGTCACGTCGGAGGAGCTGCTCGACGTCGCCGACACCGTCTATCACGAGGGGCGCCACGCCGAGCAGTGGTTCGACATGGCGCGCATCCACATCGCCGCGGGCCGCCCCGCCGCCGACCTCGGCATGCCGCGCGGGGTGATCCGCGCCGCGCGGGAGGCGGGCGGGATCGACCTCGACACCGCGCGCGGCCGCTTCGCCAATGCGATGTACGAGAGCGTCTACGGCGCGGGCGCCGCGCATCGCAACGCGACGCTGGGCGCGCTGAACGACGGCACGACGGTGACCGACGCGGAATATGCGGCCTATCGCCGCTTGCCGGAGGAGGCGGACGCATGGCGGGTCGGTGGCATGATCCTCAACCTGTGGTACGGCTGATCGTCACGGCGGCGGCGATGGTGGGTGCGATGACGGGATGGGCGGAGGCGGCGGAGGACCGGCGCGGCGCGGCGTTGCTGACGCTGGCGAGCGACTTCCTGTCGACGGGGGAGGCGCTGCCCGCGCTGCGTGCCCGGCAGGCAAGCGTCGACGAGACCTTCGCGAAGGCCGGCAGCTACCCCTTCCGCATCGCCGGCCTGGCTGACACCGGCTCGGCCGCCACGCTGGCGACCGACCGGGCGAGCGTTAGTCCCGACACGCTGACGCTGGTGCCGGCCGCGGGCATCGCGCTGACGCTGGAGGCGGTGGCGCGGCGTTTCGGCAAGGCCGCGCGCGCGCCCGCGCTGCCCGGCACCGGCCACCGCTACCGCTTCGTGCTGGACGAGGACCGCTCCGTCGTCGTCGATCTCAGCGGCAGCGCGGATAGCACCGGCGCGCGCGTCACGAAATTGGTGGCCATCCGCGAGCGGTGACGGCTTGACGTGAAATCGTCGCCGCCGCAGCCTTGGCGGGAGCCGGACGGACAGAGGTTCGTTACGGCCCGGACACTTAGCGAAGCCACCTAGCGAAAAGGGGACCAGTCATGGCACGGACGGCAGAGAAGCGCGGCAAGGACGAGACCAAGGCCGCGGAGAAGAAGGTGGCGAAGACCGGCAAGCCCGCCGGCGGCGCCCGAGGCGGCATCACCGCCCCGGTGACCCCGTCCGCCGACCTGGCAGAGATCGTCGGCAAGAACGACCTGCCGCGCAGCGAGGTCGTCAGCAAGGTGTGGGAATACATCAAGAAGCACGACCTTCAGGACGCCAAGGACCGTCGCCAGATCAACGGCGACGACAAGCTGCAGAAGATCTTCGGGAAGAAGTCGGTCAGCATGTTCGAGATGAACAAGCACCTGAGCGCGCATCTCACCGCGAAAAAGGCGTGATCGGCCGCGGGCGCCCCTCGCACGGGGCGCCCGCCTTTCCGTCGTTTACCGTTCGTTAACGAATCTTACCTAGGATTCACCACTCATCCGGGGGCAACCGGAGACGAAGAATGACGATGACGAAGGAGTTCCGCGAGGAACTGGCGAAAGCCAAGCGCACCGCGCGCGAGCTGGGCGATTCACCCGCCAGCGCGGATCTGTGGCGATTGATCGAACGGGCGGAGAAACTGTCACGGCCGCGCTGAAGGCCGGCGTCGGTTCGCGCTTCGTCACCCCTGCCATCATCCAAGCCGCTACCCGGCGCCGGCGCGCAACACGCCGGCGATCTCGCGCTGCAACACGCTGCTGGTGAACGGCTTGGCGATGAACCGGTCCGCCACGTTCTCGCACAGGTATTTGGCGCCGGCATAGCCCGACATCGCCACGGTCTTCAGCGCCGGGCAGCGACCGGTGGCGCGGCGGATCAGGTCGCCGCCGTCCAGCGTGCCCGGCATGCGGATGTCGGTCAGCAGCAGGTCGATGCGCAGGCCGGCGGACATCAGCGCATCCGCCTCGTCGCCGCTCTGCGCCTCCTGCACGTCGTAGCCCGCGTCGGTCAGCATCTCGCACACCATGGTGCGGACCAGCGCTTCGTCCTCCACGACCAGGATCCTGGCCGCCCCATCCCCCGCCGCCCTTTCCTGCGTGCGCATACCTTGCCTTCGTCCTCCTTCCGCCCACCGCTCGTCCGCGCGATCAGCCCCGCGCATCGAGCATCGTCCTCACCCCGGCCAGCAGGTCGGCCATCCGCACCGGCTTGGGCAGGAACGCCTCCGCCCCCGCTGCCAGGCAATCGTCCATCACCTCGCGGTCGGGACTGGCGGAGATCGCCAGCACGCCGATCCCGCGCGTCGCCGCCCCGCGCTTCAGCGTCGCGATCACGTCCCGCCCGTCCACGTCGGGCAGCAGCACGTCGAGCAGGATCAGGTCGGGCCGCGCGCCGGCCGCCACGCGGGTCGCCTCCCGGCCGCTGGCCGCGGTGATCGCGTCGAAGCCGCCGAGCTGCAGGATGTCGCGAAACAGCTTCGCGTGCAGCGGCTGGTCCTCCACGATCAAGATCACCGCCGCCACGTTCGTCCTCTGACCATCGATTCCCGAACCGAGATCGTCTTAGTGAAAGGCGGACGGGCGAAGCACAAGTCGCATAAAGGTCGTAATCGCAACGGGATAGGCGCGAAGCCGGCGTCGGCCGCGCGAAGCGGCCCCGCCGCCTCCATTCGGTGGCCCTCCTTCTCCCGCCACTCGGCAATCGAACCCGTGGTACGGTTGCCACACGGAAATAATTCGTTTTGTGACGGCTTGCCTTTCGCAGTTTTCCTGGCCTAGTCGAACGGCAGGTATGGCGCCCATCATGCGTCGACCACAGGGAGAGTTAGGATGAGGAAGACGTTGCTCCTGGCTGCAAGCGGGCTTGCGGCCATGGCGCTTTCCACCGCCGCCGCCGCGCAGAACACCGCCGCCCCCACCGCGCCGTCTCCCGCGAGCGCCACCGACCAGGCCGCCGTGGACGGACAGACCGACGACGCCGACGCCGCGGCGTCCTCCGACATCGTCGTCACCGCGCAGGGCCGCGCCCAGGTGCTGGCCGACGTGCCGGTCGCCATCTCCGCGGTCAGCGCGGAGACGCTGCAGAATTCCGGCGCCAACGACATCCGTCAGCTGAACCAGGTCGCGCCGTCGCTGCTGGTGACGTCCACCGGATCCGAGGCCAACGGCTCACCGCGCATCCGCGGCATCGGTACGGTCGGCGACAATCCCGGCCTGGAAAGCTCCGTGGTGGTCCTCATCGACGGCGTCTACCGTTCGCGCGCGGGCATCGGCCTCAACGAACTGGGCGAGATCGACCGCGTCGAGGTGCTGCGCGGCCCGCAGGGCACGCTGGGCGGCCGCAACTCCTCCGCCGGTCTCCTCTCCATCGTCAGCAAGAAGCCCGCGTTCACCTTTGGCGCCAACGGCGAGGTGACGTACGGCAATTACGACTTCTGGCGCCTCGCCGCGGGTGTCACCGGCCCGATCACGGAGAACGTCGCCTTCCGCCTGGACGGCGTCTACGTGAAGCGCGACGGCTTCTACAACGACCGCGTCAACGACACGACGGTGAACGACCGCGACCGCTTCTTCGGCCGCGCGCAGCTGCTGTTCGAGCCGACCGACGACATCAGCTTCCGCCTGATCGGCGACTATACGAAGCGCGACGAGTCGTGCTGCGCCGCGACCTATGTCAGCAGCTCGATGAACGAGGCGATCGGCAACCTGAACAACCCGGCGACCCCGCTCGCCACGGGTCTGGCCGGCGGCAACAACATCATCAACGTGCTGCGTGACCTGGGCCAGGACCTCGGCGCCTTCAACCAGAAGTACAGCCGAGACATCTCCGTCACGCCGGGCCGCAGCTACGGCGGCGACATGCAGGACTGGGGCGTCTCGGGCCAGCTCGACTGGGACTTCGGGGGCGTGAAGCTGACGTCGATCACCGCCTACCGCGATTACTATAACACGCAGGCCGGCGACGTCGACTACGGCACGGTCGACATCCTGTACAACGCCGACGACGGCAACAACCGCCGTCAGTTCCGAACCTTCACGCAGGAACTGCGGCTGAACGGCACCGCCTTCGACGACAAGCTCGACTGGCTGGTCGGCGGCTTCTACATGGACGAGAAGTTCCGGGGTAAGAGCAACCTGCGCTTCGGCAGCCAGTACGGCCGCTTCGCCGCGTGCCGCGTCGTCTCCGGCAGCCTCGCCACGCTCTACTCGCCGACGACGCCGGGCTGCATCAGCCCGACCGGCCGTGCGGTCATCGCGGGCCTCGTCCCCGGCGTGCCTTCGCCGTTCGGTGCGGCGGGCGGCACCGTCCTCGCCGCGTTCGACACGCTGGAATCGATCAGCGATCGCGGCTCGACGATCGATCGCTACAATCAGAACAGCCGCAGCTTCGCCGCGTTCACGCACAACATCATCCACGTGACGGACACGATCGACCTGACGCTGGGCCTGCGCTACACCAACGAGCGCAAGCGCTTCTCCGCCACGTTCGGCAACGACAACGCAGCCTGCGTCGCCAACCAGCAGCGGCTGACGCCGTTCCTGACCAACCCCGGCCTCGCCGCACTGGCCGGCGGCCTGATCGGCCTGTCGTGCCAGGGCAATTCGACCTTGGAGCTGAACGGCGTCGGCATCAGCGACACGCGCAGCGAGGACGAGTTCACCGGCACCGCGGTCGCCTCGTGGAAGCCGATCGACGACCTGCTCGTCTACGGCAGCTACTCGCGCGGCTACAAGGCGGGCGGCTTCAACTTCGACCGGTCCGCGCTGAAGGCCCCGACGCTCAGCTTCGCCAGCTTCGGCGGCGGCAGCGCGCAGGCGGGCGCGCAGGCGCTGGTCGGCAACCTGCAGTTCGACGCCGAGACGGTGAACGCGTTCGAGATCGGCGCCAAATACGCGACCGGTCCGTTCAGCCTGTCCGTGGCGGCGTTCCGTCAGGACTTCAGCAACTTCCAGCTGAATACCTTCGACGGCACGGTCTTCATCGTTGAGAACGTGAACGGCTGCTCGTCCAGCCTGAACGGCGGCGACCGCGACCAGAACAAGTTCGCCGCGGCACCCAATTTCAACGCGGGTGCGGTCGCGAGCGGCCAATGCCCCAACGGCGACGTGGGCCACGGCGTGCGGTCACAGGGCGTCGAGCTGGAGGCGACGCTGGTGCCGATCCGCGACTTCCGCTTCACCGCGGGCCTCACCTACGCCGACACCAAGTTCCGCGACCAGCTGGTCGGCGACGCGAGCGGCGCGCCGCTGAACCAGGCGCTGGGCAAGCTGCCGGGACAGCAGCTGTCGCTGGCGCCGGAGATCGTCGTCACGACGTCGGCGGCGTGGACGCCGGACCTGGGCAGCAGCGGACTCTCCGCCCTGTTCTACGTCGATTCGCGTCTCAGCGGCGACTACAACACCGGCTCCGACCTGTTCCCGCAGAAGGCGCAGGACGGCTTCGCGCTGGTGAACGCCCGCGTCGGCATCCGCGGCCCGGATCAGCGCTGGGCGGTGGAATTCTGGGCGCAGAACGTCTTCAACCAGGACTATGCGCAGGTCGCCTTCAACTCGCCGTTCCAGGAAGGCGCCGTCTCCGCCGCGTTCCAAGACCCGCAATATCCGGGCGGGAGGCAGATCTTCTCGAACTTCCTCGCCGAACCGCGCACCTACGGCGTCACGCTGCGCGGACGCTTCTGATCGGATGATCCCCGCGTGACGGCGAAGGCCGGCGCTCCTCGCGAAGGAGCGCCGGCCTTTTTCATGGTCGCAAGCTCAGTCGAAGCCGACGAAGCGGGCCGCCTCGTCCACCGTCTTGCGGCGGGACACGACGGCGTTGGCGGGGAAGTCGTCGTCAGGCCAGCCGAGCGCGATGCTCTTCAGGATGATCTGGTCCTCGGCGATGCCGGCATGCTCGCGCACCACGGGCGACTGCATGATGCCCTGGCTGTTGATGACGGTGCCCAACCCCCGCGACCACGCGGCGGTGACCAGCGCGTTCGTCACCGCGCCACAGTCGAACGGGGTGTCGTCGCTGCCGTCGAGTACGCGGTCGTAGGTGACGATGATGCATACGGGCGCGTCGAACTGGCGGAAGCCACGCATCACCCAATCCTGCCGCCGCGCCGCATCGTCGCGCTCGATCCCCATCGCGCCGAACAATTGCTTGGCCACGTCCACCTGCCGCTCGCGGTGCGATCCGTCGAAGGCGGTTCCGGTGCGGAACTCGCGCGATTGCGGCACGCCCGCGATCATCCGCTCGCTGTTGCCCTGGCGGATGCGGTCCAGCGGCTCGCCCGTGACCACGGTGAAGTTCCACGGCTGCGTGTTCATCGACGAGGGCGCCCGCATCGCCAGCGCCAGGATCTCCTCGATGAGTGCACGCGGCACGGGATCGGGCTTGTACCCGCGAATGCTCCTGCGTCCCGCCACGACCGCGTCGAACTGCATCCTCAACCCCTTCCATCCCGTCTCGTTGGCAAGGAGTTAAGTCAAACCGCTTAGCGCGTAAACCGCGTCAGCCGCGCGCCTCCAGCCGCTGGTCGACCACGCGGCCCACCTCCTCCCAGCGCTTTGCCGCGGGCAGGTCGTGCGCGCGGATCGCGATGACGATCTGGTCGACCACCTTCTGCCGCGCCCCCTGCCCATGCGCCGCCACCAGGGCAGCCGCCGACTCGCCGTTGCTGATCTGACCGAACATGCCGGCGCGGTTGCCACGCCGGCCCGCGACTGTCACGGCGGGGTTGATCCATGTAAAAAAAGACTGTGGATAAGCCGTCGCGCGGACGCGGGTCACGCGTCGGCGGCTTCCGGCAGCCACGCGGGCTCGTGCGCGAAGGTGGGATGGAACGGCACCGACGCGGCCAGCCCCGCCTCGTCGGCGATGACGTAGCGGCCGTGGGTGCCGGAGACGAGGCCGTCGTCGTTCAGCTTGCGCAGCATGCGATTGACGTGGACGTTGGTGAGGCCGAGCAGGTCGGCGATCTGCTCCTGCGTCAGCGGAGCGTCGATCGCGTTGCCGTCCACCACCCCCGCGGCCCGACCGCGCGTCAGAAGGTCCAGCATCAGCCCCGCGACCCGCTCGTAGGCGGAGGTGCGGCCGATCTCCGCCAGCTTGTGCATCAGCGCCACGCGCTCCTTCTGCACGCTCAGCAGGAACGACGCCGCCATCCGCGGATCGTCGGCGAACAATTGCCCCAGCGTGTCGAAGGGCACCATGCTGGCCACCACGTCGGACAGCGCGGCCAGCGTATCTCCCGCCGCGGCGAGGCACATGCTCGTCGACCCCAGGACGTCGCCGGGCAGGTGGACCTTCACCAGCTGCCGCTTGGCGCTCGGCAGGTCGATGGAGGAGCCGACCCAGCCGGCATGGAGGAGCCAGACGTGCGAGGCGGTCGCCCCTTCCTGCCGCAGGACCGTGCGGCGCGGATAGCGGCGCGGCGACCGCGTCAGCGACGCCAGCACCTCGCGCTGGCGCAACGTCAGCGCGGAGAACTCGCTGAAGCGGTGCAGGGGAAACGGCGGCATCGCGCAACGATACGCCTGTTCGTCAGCAACTTACACCCTCGGCGGCGTTCGGTTCACCGCAGCGTCATGCGCGCGCGGAACAGCTGTCCCTGCTCGATCACCAGCACCAGCCCCAGCACGGCCACCCCGATGCACAGATAGCCGACCGCCAGCGGCAGCGTGGTGCCGGCGTAGGACTGCCCGATGGCGGAGCCGACCAGCACCGCGCCGATGCTGGTGACGAAGCCCTGCACCGACGACGCCGTGCCGGCAATCCGCCCGACCGGTTCCATCGCCATCGCGCCGAAATTGGAGCCGCACAGCCCGATGCACGTCATGCTGAGGGCCTGGAAGGCGATGTAGCTGACCAGCGTCTCCGCATCGAGCAGGATGACCGCGACGTGGACGACCGACAGCGCGACCAGCGCCAGCACCGCCGCCTGCGAGATCAGCCGCGTGCCCAGCCGCTCGACCAGCCGGCTGTTGGCGAAGGAGGCCAGCCCCATCGCCCCGGCGCAGATCGCGAACAGCAGCGTGAAGCGGTCGCCGGCGCCGAACTCGTCGACGAAGATCTGCTGCGCCGAGGACACGAAGGCGATGATGCCCCCGAAGGTCAGCGACGCCGCCACGGCATAGCCGATCGAGAACCGGTTGGTCAGCACCAGCCGGTAGCTGCCGCGCAGCGCGCTGAGCGAGATGGGCGTCCGCCGCTCCGCCGGCAGCGTCTCCGGCAGGCGCAGCGCCGTCCAGGCGAGGATCGCCGCCGCGAAGGCGCCCAGCGCGTAGAAGATGAATCGCCACGGTCCGAAGGCGAGCAGCCCCTGTCCCACCGTGGGCGCCATGATCGGCACGATGAAGAAGATCATCTGCGCGATCGACATCGTGCGCGCCATCTGCCGGCCCGACGATCCGTCGCGCACGATCGCCACCGCCAGCACGCGGGTGGACGCGGACATCAGCCCCTGCAGCAGACGCGCGCCGAGCAGCGCCGCGAAGGTCGCCGATCCCGCGGCGAACACGCTGGCGCCGACGAAGCCCGCCAGAGTGGCGAGCAGCACCGGGCGCCGGCCGTAGCGGTCCGCCAGCGGCCCGTAGACCAGCTGCCCCGCGCCGAAGCCGAGCATGTAGACGGTGATGACCCACTGGCGATGGTTCGCCTGCGCCACCGACAGCTCACGCCCGATATCGGACAGGGCGGGTAGCATCAGGTCGACGCCCAGCG
This sequence comes from Sphingomonas corticis, assembly GCF_012035195.1. Classification (GTDB taxonomy): domain Bacteria; phylum Pseudomonadota; class Alphaproteobacteria; order Sphingomonadales; family Sphingomonadaceae; genus Sphingomonas; species Sphingomonas corticis. The sequence continues at coordinate 144,252 of NZ_JAAVJH010000004.1, read as the reverse complement.
CGTTCACCGCCATCACCGCCGCAACGAAGGCGACGAATTCATGCGGGTGCATTCCTGCGGGTGCCGGATGTCGTGTCATGCCGCGCGCTTAGGCACTGCGTCCGTCGGCAACAAGGACGTCGATGCGGCGAGCGCGCGGGAGCTCTCCGCCTCAGCCGCACTCCCCGCCCAGCCGATAGCCGACGTTGCGGACGCTGACGATCGGGTTGGCGAGGCCCAGCGTGGTCAGCTTCGCGCGCAGCCGGCTGACGTGCGTCTCCACGATCTTCGTGCGCGGATCGAAATGGTAGTTCCACACGCGCTCCAGCAGCACCTGCTTGGACACGATCGTTCCCGGCTGGCGCGCCAGCTCGATCAGGAAGCGCGTCTCGCGTGGTTGCAGCGGCACGGTGCGGGTGCAGCAGCTGGCGGTGTGGCGCGCGGCGTCGATCGTCAGCCCGCCGACGCGGAACACGGCGGGATCGCGCGCCAGCGTGCGCCCGCGGACCAGCGCGCGCACCCGAGCGTCCAGTTCGGCGAGCGAGAACGGCTTGACCATGTAATCGTCCGCCCCCGCCTCCAGCCCGGCGATCCGCTCGCCCACGCTGCCGCGCGCGGTCAGCACCAGCACCGGCGTCGCGACGTCCACCGCGCGCAGGCGGCGCAGCACCTCCATGCCGTCGATCCCGGGCAGCATCCGGTCCAGCACGATCGCGTCCCACGCGGCCTGACCGGCCTGCGCCAACGCCGCCGCGCCGTCGGCGACGCGGGTCACCGCCATGCCGCGGTCGCCGAGGAACTCCGCGATCTCCCCGGCGATCACCCGATCGTCCTCGACCACCAGAACGCGGATCGCCGCGGCGTCGCCGCCCCCGTCCGCCGCCTCCGCCGCCTCCGGCTCTGCGATCTGAAGCATCACGTCCTCTTCCACAAGCACCGGAAAAACGCCCGGTTCCGAGCGACCTAGCGCGGCGCTGGCGAATGAAGACTGAACCTGCCGTTCAGCGGGTATTAGCCATGTCACGCCGCAGGGAAGACGATCGTGACGGCCAGGCCCGGCGCCGCCCCCACGCCCGCAGACCCTGCGGACAGCGTCGCGCCATGCCCCTGCGCGATCGAGCGGACGAGGCTGAGCCCCAGCCCGTGGCCGGGCGTGGCGCGCGCGCGGTCCAGCCGCACGAAGCGGTCGAAGATGCGCTCGCGCTCCGCCACCGGCACGCCTGGCCCGGTGTCCGCCACGCGCAGCACCACGGCGTCGCCGCGGTCGCGCACCGTCACCGTCGCGCTGGTCCCCGCGCCGGCGTGCTGCAACACGTTCTCCAGCAGGTTCACCAGCGCCGCCGCGATCTGCGCGCGGTCGCCCGCCACGACGGCGTCGTGATCGGTACGCAACCGCAGGTCGATGCCCGCCTCGGCGAAGGCGGGGGAGATGGCATGGACAACGTCCAGCGCCAGCGCCTCCAGCTCGACCGTCTCCGCATGGTGGCGGCGCACGCCGTCGATCTCGGCGATGCGCAGGATTGCCTCGAACAGGCGCACCACGTCGTCGATCTGCGCGATCGCCCAGGGGATGGCGGCACGCGCCTCCGCGTCGTCGCGCACACCTTCCAGCCGGGTCCGCAGCCGCGTCAGCGGGGTGCGCAGGTCGTGCGCCAGGTCGCCGCTGACCTGGCGCAGGTTCGCCATCAGCGCCGCGACCTGGTCCAGCATCAGGTTCAGCGCGGCGGCGGCGGCGTCGAACTCGTCGCCGCGCGGACCCACCGGCACGCGCTGCGCCAGGTCGCCGTCGCGCACCGCCGCCGCGGTGGCGGCGATCGGCGACAGGCGCCGGTCGAGGTAGCGTGCCAGCAGCCAGCCGGTCACCGCGCACAAGAGCGCGATCATCACGATCGAGGCGAGGAACAGCCAGCCGATCGCCGCCTGCGCCATCATCAGCGGGCGGCGATTGCCTGCCACGGCGATCCGGTCGCCGTTCGCGGCAGCCAGCGTCAGCACGCGCACCGGGTCCGTCCCCTCGATCGGATCGTGCAGCGACAGGTCGCGCCAGCCGGGGCGCGACGCGCCCAGCGCGCGCGATCCGGCCAGCAGCCGCCCGTCCGCCGCCACGAGCGACAGGTCGACACCGCTGGCGGTGCCGGCGTCGTGCGCGCGGATCGCGGCGACCATGGCCGCGCGCCCGCCGGTCTCGCCGGCGCGGTGCAGCCCCGCCGCCGCCGCTTCGATCCGCCGGTCGAGCGCGTGGCTCATCGCCGCGTAGGCGATCGCCACCGCCAGCCCGCCCAGCAGGACGATCGAGGAGAGCAGCACCCCGGCGCTGGTCACGGCGATGCGCGTCGCCGCGCGTGCCCGTCGCTTTCCCGGTCCGCTTCCCATCGCGGGTGCATAGGACAGCCATGGCGACCTGCTTGGATACAAATGTGCAACCTTCGGCCCGCCGGGAACGGCGCGCGCGGCACGCGCGTCTGCGACCTCAGGCGACGGTGTAGGTCGCTCGCGCCTGGGCGTCCCCAGCGAGGGCGACGCCGGGCGCGCGTCAACGAGGCGGGTCCGAGCCCGCGATCACAGGGGAGAGTGGGAAATGACCGATTATCGAACCCGCGACGGCGACCGCGTCGTCGTTCGGCGGGGCGGACCCGGGCGGACGATCGCCATCATCGCGGCGGTGCTGGCCGTGATCGCGGCCATCCTGTTCGCCACCGGATTCTGGAGCGCGGACGTGAAGGAGGGCGCGCTGCCCGACGTCGACGTCAGCGCGAAGGGCGGCGCGCTGCCCAAGGTCGACCTCGATTCCAAGGAGGTCGTCGTGGGGACGAAGGAGACCAGCGTCGACGTGCCGAAGGTGAAGACGGAGAAGGAGAAGATCGACGTTCCCGTTGTCGGCGTGAAGGACAACGGCGAGCGCTGACCGATCCCGCATCGCGGGTCCGTGGATCGCGTCGGGAGGGGCGGCCGCCCTTTCCGGCGCAACCGCGTGCGTGCTGCCCGGACCGCTGCCGCGATATACAAATTCGTAACGTTCTTAACGGCTTGTTGACGGTTTGGCGAAGCTGCTCTTGAACGCGGCAGGGGCGGGGACCAACGCAACAAGGGAGAAGATCGATGATGTCGAGGTCCAGGTTCACGGTTGCCGGCGCGCTGGCCGCCGCCGCCGCGCTGTCCGCCCCCGCGGCCAACGCCGCCGACGTGCTGACGAGTGCCGCCGTCACCGGCCCGAGCGGCACGGTGTGGAATACCACGGTCGACGGCTTCTACGCGCTGTTCCTGCAGACGCCGGGTCTCGGCGACTTCCTCAATCCCGGCGACGAGCCGCTGTCCTTCGCGACCAGCAACGGCCAGAACCGCTTCCTGCTGGCCGGCGACGGCTGGACGCCGGGCACGAACGGCGATTCCGACCCGTTCTACAACATCCTGCTCACCTTCGGCAGCGGCAACACGCTGTCGGGCACGTACACGCCGACGACGAACACCTTCATCGGCGGCAGCTCGTACACGCTCGGCGGCCTCACCTACACGCTGGAGGAATTCTCGTTCCGCCGCACGCTGGGCGATGCGGTGAGCCAGACGGTGGCGACGCCGGGCGGCGACGGGAACGATTATTCGGGCAATTTCCGCGTGTCGGCACTGACCGCGGTGCCCGAGCCGGCGACCTGGGCGCTGATGATCCTCGGCTTCGGCGCGGTCGGCGGGGCGATGCGCCGCCGCGGAGTGCGGATCGCCACCCGGCCGGCCTGACCGCCGGCACCGTTCGTGTCGCCGGCGCGCGCCGGCGACACGCCTTCCCTTCGGATCGAGACCCTGCGGAGGTGCCGCGATGTCGACGTTCATCGTCCCGCTGCTGCTGCTCCTCATGACTCTGCTGCTGGGCAGCGCCGCCCTTTTCCTGGCGCGGCACGACTAGCGTCCCTATACCGGCCCGGGTCCGAGGCGGGAGCCGCCATGTCGATCGATCGTCGCGCCTGATGCCGTCGCTGTCGCTGGCACAGGCCCGGCGCATCGCGCTGGCGGCGCAGGGCTTCGGCGCGCGCGCGCCCCGCTCGCCCGGCGCGGCGGCCGTGCGACGAACCGTCGCCCGGCTCGGCCTGCTGCAGATCGACAGCGTCAACGTGCTGGCCCGAGCGCATTACCTCCCGCTCTTCTCGCGCCTCGGCGGCTACGACCGCGCGCTGCTGGAGCGTGACGCCTGGGGGCCGCTGCGCGCACGGCGATTGTTCGAATATTGGGCGCACGAGGCGTCGCTGCTTCCGCTCGACCTCCACCCGCTGCTGCGCTGGCGGATGGACAGAGCCGCGCGCGGCGAGATCGGCTACGCCACGCTGCGCCGCTTCGCGACCGAGCGGCGCGCCGAGGCGGAGGCGGTGCTGGCCCGCATCGCCGCCGAGGGGCCATTGACCGCCGCCGATTTCGAGAACGGTGCCGGTCGTGGCGGCTGGTGGCAGTGGAGCGAGGCCAAGCACGCGCTGGAGTGGCTGTTCTGGTCCGGCCGCATCACCACCGCCACGCGCCGCGGCACGTTCGCGCGCGCCTACGACCTGACCGAGCGCGTGCTGCCCGCCGCGGTGATGGCGCTGCCGACGCCCACGCCGGGCGAGGCGCAGCGCGCGCTGATCGATCGCAGCGCCCGCGCGCTGGGCGTCGCCACCGCGGCGGACCTGCGCGACTATTACCGGCTGAAGCCGGCGGAGGCGGATCACGCCATCGCCGCGCTGGAGGAGGCGGGCACGCTGCTGCCGGTCCGCGTGGAGGGGTGGTCGCCGCGCGCGTGGCTGCACCGCGACGCGCGGCTGCCCCGGCGCGTGCCCGGTGACGCGCTGCTCGCCCCGTTCGATCCGCTGATTTTCGAGCGGGGGCGGACCGAGCGGCTGTTCGGCCTGCGCTACCGCATCGAGATCTACGTGCCGCAGGAGCGGCGCACCCACGGCTATTACGTGCTGCCGTTCCTGATGGACGAGGCGCTGGTCGCGCGCGTGGACCTGAAGGCGGATCGCCGGAGCGGCACGCTCCTCGCCCGCCGCATCACGATCGAGCCCGGCGCGCCGGCGGAGACGATGCCGCGCCTGCGCGCAGAGCTGGAGCGGATGGCGGCCTGGCTCGGCCTCTCCACCGTGGCGCTGCCGTGACGGCGGAGGGAAGCGGATCAGCCCGCCACGCCGCGCCGTGGGCGCGATCGCGGCGAACGAGGCGGTGGCGAGCGTCCCAGCTTCCTCGCGCTCGACCGGGCCAAGGCGGCGTGGCCGTGCCGATCGACTGATCCGCATTGCCTCGCCCCGCCCGACACCGCATGGTCGGGCACGACGAACGGGGGAGGCGCGAGGATGCCGACGCGAGTGACGGGACTGACGCTGCTGGCCGTACTGGCCGGAACCGGCGTGGCGGCAGCACAGTCCGACAGGCAGCAGCGCGACGGGCGGGCGGACGTGCCGGCATCCGCGGCGGGAAGCGCGCAGGGCGACGTGTCCGTCACGATCTACAACGACAATATCGCGCTGGTGCAGGACGTGCGCCAGCTCGACCTGGCGAACGGCCGCACGACGCAGAGCTTCCCAGACGTCAGCGCGCAGATCCGGCCGGAGACGGTCAGCCTGGCCGTGCCCGACGCCGCCATCGTGGAGCAGAACTTCGACTTCGACCTGCTCAGCCCGTCGAGCCTGATGGAGAAGGCGGTGGGCGAGACGATCACGCTGGTGCGCACCAACCCCGCCACGGGCGCGGAAACGCGCGAGCGGGCGCGGGTGCTGGCGGTGAACGGCGGCGTGGTGCTCGACATCGGCGGCCGGATCGAGGTGCTGCGCGACGACGGCCTGCCGGTGCGCGCGGTGTTCGACCGCGTCCCTCAATCGCTGCGCGCGCGGCCCACGCTGTCGGTCACGCTCGCCAGCACGCGCGGCGGCGCGCGGCCGGCGCGCCTGTCCTATCTCAGCCGTGGGCTGGGCTGGAGCGCGGACTATGTCGCGCTGTTCGACGAGAAGGCGGGCACCATCGACGTGCAGGGATGGGTGACGCTGCGCAATTCCAGCGGCACCACCTTCACCAATGCGCGCACGTTGCTGGTCGCGGGCGAGGCGGGCGGCGACGACGGCAACCGCGCCGACTTCATGCCGCCCCCGCGCCGCCCCACGCGGGTGCAACCGGGCACGCAGACCGCGGAGCGGGAACAGCTCGGCGACTTCTACCTCTATCCCCTGGCCGAGCGCACGACTATCGCCGACAAGCAGACCAAGCAGGTCAGCTTCCTCGACGCCAAGGGCGTGGCCGCCTCGTCGGGCTATCGCTTCGAGAATTCGTGGCTCGGCAGCGCGAACGAGGCGCGTTCGGCGCAGAGCGTGCTGCGCTTCGCCAATTCGGGCGCCGCCGGGCTGGGCGACGCGCTGCCCGCCGGCACCGTGCGCGTCTACGTCCGCGACGCGCGCGGGCAGCCGCAGTTCACCGGGGAGAACCGCATCGGCCACACCCCGCAGGGCAGCAGCATCGCGCTGCCGACCGGCGACGCCTTCGACGTGAAGGTGCAGCCCGTCACGGTTGCGCGCACGCGGCTCGGCGGCGATCGCTGGCGCACGCAGATGCGCTACCGCCTCACGAACGCGCGGTCGCGCCCGGCGACGGTGGAACTGGCGCAGGCGGGGCTCGACTGGGCCGACACGCGCGTGGTGGAGGAGAGCCGCCGGAGCGAGCGCCGCGATGCCGGCACCGCGGTGTGGCAGGTGGCGGTACCGGCCAACGGAGAGGCGATCGTCACCGCCACGTTCGACACGCGCTACTGATGCGCGCGGCGCTGGCGCTGGCCTTCACGATCGTCGCGACGCCCGCGGCGGCGGCACCGCGCGAGCAAACGGTCTCCTCGTCCGCGCCGCAGCGAGTGGCGCTGACCGTCTATCGCGCCGCATGGGGCCGCGGCGCGATCGACCTGCGGTCGCTGGACGGCTTCGCGCTGGTGACGGAGGTGCGCCGCGTCCGCCTGCCGCGCGGGCGCGCCACGCTTCGCTTCGAAGGCGTGGCGGAGGGGATCGTGCCGGTCAGCGCGGTGATCGACGGCCTGCCCGGCGGAGTGGTGGAGAAGAACCGCGACGCGCGTCTCCTCTCCCCTGCCTCGCTGGTCGACGGAACACTTGGCCGGCAGGTGACGCTGACCCGCACGGACCGCGCGACCGGGCGCCGCACCAGCGAGCAGGCGACGCTGGTCGCCGGCCCGCGCCCGGGCGTCGTCCTGCGCACGACGGCGGGGATCGAGGCGCTGCGCTGTTCCGGCCTGCCGGAGCGGCTGGGTTACGCCGGCGTGCCCGCCGACCTGTCGGCCAAGCCCGTGCTCAGCGTCGAGACGGTCAGCCCGGCCGCGCGGACCGTCACCGTGCGGCTGAGCTACCTTGCCGGCAAGTTCGACTGGCGCGCCAGCTACGTCGCGACGGTGGCGCCCGGCGGGCGCACGCTGGACCTCTTCGCGTGGCTGACGCTGGCGAACGGCAACGGCGAGGCATTCCGCGACGCCGAGGTGGCGGCGGTGGCGGGCCGGTTGAACCGCGTCTTCGTGCCGCGTGGCGCGCCCGACGCCGGCACGCTGTCGCTGACCTGCTTCCCCCTCGGCACCACCACGTCGGACCTGCGCGCGGAGACGTTCGAGCCGGCGGCGGAGATCGTCGTCACCGCGGCGCGGATGATGGTCGTCCCCTCCCCGGTCATGGCACCCGCGCCCCCGCCGCCTCCTCCTCCGCCGCCGCCCGAGGACCTGGGCGACCTGAAGCTGTATCGCGTGCCCGAGCGCGTCACCGTCGCGCCGCGCGGGCAGAAGCAGGTGGCGCTGCTGGCGCAGGCCGCCGTCCCGTTCGAGCGGCGCCATCGCCGCGCGGTCTTCCCCGGCCAGCCGCTGGAGCCTTCGCCGACCGCGATCGTGCTCCAGTTGCGCAACCGCCGGGAGAACGGGCTCGGCATCCCGCTCCCGTCCGGCAGCACCGCGGTCTATGCCGCGCGGGGCGACGACCGGCTGCTGCTCGGCCTCGGCACCCTCGCCGATCGTACGGAGGGGGAAACGGTGCGCATCGACGCGGGCATCAGCGCGCAGGTGACGGTGGGTCAGCGCGTGCTGCCGGGGCGAGAGGCGGTCCTCACCGCCACCAACGCGACCCGCGCGCCCGTCACGCTCGACGTGCCGATCGGCGCCGCCGGGCAGAAGATCGACAGCGCCGATCCCGCGCTGGCGGCGGTGGACGGCGTGGCCACCTGGACCGTCACGATCCCCGCGGGCGGTCGCGCCGACCTCACCTACCGGGTCGGCGAGTGAGATCCCGCTTGCAGGAGCCGCACTCATGCTGACCGTCCACCACCTCGGCCTCTCGCAATCGGAGCGCGTCGTGTGGCTCTGCGAGGAGCTGGAGCTCGACTATTCGCTCGTCCGCTACGATCGCCGCGCCGACAACCGGCTGGCGCCCGACGACTACAAGGCGCTGCACCCGATGGGGATCGCGCCCGTCGTCAGCGACGGCCCGCTGGTGCTCGGCGAGAGCGGCGCGATCCTCGACTATATCGACCGGCGCCACGGCGGCGGACGCTTCTCGCCCGACCCCGCCGACGCGGACTTCGCCGAGCAGCTGTTCTGGTTTCACTGGTCGAACGGCACCTTCATGGCGAGCCGGATGCTGGCGATGGTGCTGAAGCTGGCGGGCGCGGGCGCGGTGCCGTTCGTCGACGATCGCGTCGCGCGCAGCCGCGACCTGGTCGAGCGGCGGCTGGCGGCGGCGCCCTTCTTCGGCGGCGACCGGCTGACGCTGGCCGATTTCATGATGGTCTATTCGCTCACCACCTCGCGCGCGTTCGGCGGCGGGCCGCTGTCCGACATGCCCGCGACGCAGGCCTATCTGCGCCGCATCGCGCAGCGCCCCGGCTACGTTCGCGCCATGGCGAAGGCCGAGCCGGGGATGGCGCCGATGATCGACTGACGCCATCCCCGTCGCGCAGGACGCGTCAGTCCTTGGCCCAGTCGCCGTGGCCGTGGCCGGTCGTCAGCCGCACCCCCGCGCCCTTGCCGCCCGCCGCGCCTTCCCACCAATAAGGCTGGCGCCTGGAGGTGCCGGTCGCCATCTCGTTCAGCGTGGCGGCGTCGTACAGCCGCCCGCCCAGCATCACGCGCGACACCTTCTCCGTGTTGCGGATGTCGACGGTCGGATCGGCGTCGAGCACGACGAGGTCGGCGAGCTTCCCCGCCTCGATGCTACCGATGTCCTTGGCATAGCCGAGCGAGGTGGCCGGCGCGATCGTGGCGGCGCGCAGCGCCTCCAGCGGCGACCAGCCGCCGCGCACGAAGCTCCACATCTCCCAGTGCGCGCCCAGCCCCGCCTGCTGCCCGTGCGCGCCGATCGACACCTGCACGCCCTTGTCGGCCAGCTTCTTCGCCTCGCGCGCGCTCTCGTCGTCGACGTAATCCTCCTCCGGCGCGATCTCCCGTCGGGCGTTCTGCGCGGCGAGCGCGGCGGGCGGCGCGTGGCGCGTCAAGAGCGGGTGCCTCCACACGTCGGTGTGCGCGCGCCAGTACGGATCGCCCGCCGGCCCGCCGTAGGTGACGACCAGCGTCGGCGTGTAATTGACCTTCGTCTGCGTCCACAGCTGCACCAGGTCGCCGTAGAAGCGCTCCAGCGGCACGTTGTGTTCGACGGTGGAATTGCCGTCCTGCACCAGGCTGACGTCCTGCGTGAACAGCGACCCGCCCTCGGGGACGACGTGCATCCCCTCCGCCTGCGCGGCGGCCACCACCATCTGCCGCTGCTCGCGCCGCGGCTGGTTGTAGTTCTTTACCGAATGCGCGCCCTGCGCCTTCAGCCGGCGCACGTCGGCCAGCGCGTCCTCGTAGCTGTTGATCTCCGCGTACACCTCGGGCGCCTTCGCGCCGTAGATGATCTCGCCGGTGGAGAAGGTGCGCGGCTGGAGCCGCATGCCGGCGCGCTGCATCTCCGCCGCCGGGAAGATCTCTGCCGAGCGCGAGGACGGGTCGTGGACGGTGGTCGTGCCGAAGGCCAGGTTCGCCATCGCGTCCCAGTTCTGCTCCGGTATCAGCTCGTCGTCCCCCTGCGGCCCGTGCGCGTGCGCGTCGACGAAGCCGGGGACGATCGTCTTGCCGGCCACCTCCACCGTCACCGCGCCCGCGGGCACCGCCACCGATCCGCGCGGACCGACCGCGACGATGCGGTCGCCGCGGATCAGCACGGTGGCGTCGTCGACGATGCCGCCGTCCGCCGCCGCCATGGTCACCACGCGCGCGCCCGTCAGCGCGACGATGCCGGTCGGCCGCGCCGCGGGCACCTCCATCGACAACGACACACCCGTCTTCGGCCCGGCGAACCTGGGCGCGCCCTCCGCCTGCGGCGCAGCGGCGAACAGTGCGGCGGTGTCGGCGGAGTACAGCGTCGGCCCCAGGCTCCAGTGCACCCGCCGCCCGTCATCGGACCAGTTGATGAAGTCCGCCCCCTCCACGCTCACCTTGGTGACGGGCAGCGGACCGCCCTTCTTGTCCACGTCCACCGCCTGCGTCCCCGGCAGCAGCGGCATGACGAATGCCTCGTAATTCTGCCGGAAGGCGACGTAGTCGCCCCGCGGCGCGACCTGGTATTCGTTCACCAGCGTGCCGCTGGCGTGCACGCGCTGGTCCCGCCCGTTCAGGTCGGTGCTGACCAGCTGACGCTTGTCCTTCTCGTTCCTCGTCATGAAGATCCGATCGGAGGCGGCACCGAACTGCGGGCCTGCGGCGTCCTTCGCCACCCGCTCCGGCGCGCCGCCGGTCGCCGCGACGCGGTAGACGCCGCTGCCCAGGTTGCCCCGCGCCGCGGTCAGCGTGCCGCCCTGCCCCTGTTCGAAGACGATCGTCCGGCCGTCGGGCGAGAAGCGCGGCCGACGATAGAGGCCCGGCACGCTCGTCACCGCCTTCGCCGCGCCGCCCCCCGCCGCCACGGTGCGGATCGTGCCCAGGCCCGCGTCGGTCCAGCCGACGAACACGACCTGCCGCCCGTCGCGCGACCAGCTGGGCCACAATTCCATCTCGTCGCCGCGCGTCAGCCGCCGCGCCGCGCCGCCGGCGACCGGCTTCACGTAGAGCCGGCCCAGCGTCTCGAACACCACGTGCCGCCCGTCCGGCGAGACGCTGGCCCAGCGGGGCATCTTCGTCACCACGCGATCGGGGGAGACCTCCACCGCCGGATGCGTCGCCTCCGCGACGACACGCGTGTCGGTGACGCGGAACGGGATCACCGCCGCGCCGGTCCCGTCCGCGGCGACGCGGCGCAGCTTGCCGCCGGCCCAGAACACGATCGCGCGGTCGTCCGCCGTCCAGGCCATGTTGGGATAGACGCCGGTGACCGCCCACGTCTCCTGCACGTCGCGGTCGAGATCGTCGTAGACGATGCGCTCGACGCCGGTGTCGAGATCCTTCAGCCACAGCTTGGTCTTGTTGCCCTCCCGCCGGACGAAGGCGATGCGCTTGCCGTCGCGAGAGGGCGTGGGCCGCACCGAGCCGCCGACGCCGCTGACGGCCGTCTCCACCTCGCCAGTGGCGATGTCGTAGCGCTCGATGTCGAACAGGTCGGTCCGCGAGTTCTGCGCATATTCGAAGACCGGACCGGGCGTCACGTTGCGGGTGTAGAAGATGCTCTTCCCGTCCGCGGCGTAGACGGGCTCGCCCAGCTCCTTCTGCAGCTGCTCGCTGGCGCGCTTCACCAGCTGCACGCCGTCGCCGCCGCTGACGTGGTACAACCAGATCTCGCCGGTGCCGAGGCTGCGTCCGGTGGTGAAATGCTTCTTCGCGGCGATGAAGCGGCCGTCGGGGCTCCACGTCGCCTGGTTCAGCAGACGGAAGTCCTCCTTCGTCACCTGTCGCTTGTCGCTGCCGTCGACGTTCATCACCCAGATGTTGTCGCCGCCGCCCCGGTCGGAGGTGAAAGCGATGCGGCGCCCGTCGGGCGAGAAGCGCGGCTGGTGCTCGAACGCCAGTCCTTGCGCGACGCGCGTCGGCGTGCCGCCCGCGATCGGCATCGTGTAGATGTCGCCCAGCAGGTCGAAGGCGATCGTGCGCCCGTCGGGCGACACGTCCACGTTCATCCAGCTGCCCTCGTCCACGTCGATCCGCACCTCGCGCAGCGACAGGCCGCGCGGCGCGTTGACGTCCCACTTGGCCGGCTTCGCGGGTGTCGTGGCCGCGGCGGGCACGGCCGGCGTGGCGGAAGGGACGGGCGGCGGCAGCGGCGCGTCGGCTGGCCGGTCCGCGGCGGTCGCGCGATCCTCCGGCGCCTGCGTCTCCTCCACCGGCTTCTGTTCGGCGGGCGGGGCGACCTGCGCGCGCAGATCGGCGGCGAGCAGGCACAGCGCGACCGCGGTCGCGGTACGGAATGGCGTCATCGAGAAATCCTCCCTTTGTCCCGCCTTCTAGCCGAACCGCGCGCACGAAAAAGGGGGCGCCGGACGACGCCCCCAGTTCCCGCTCGCAGCCAGGTCGGAAAGGGTCAGAGACCGACCTTGAACCCCGCGCGCACCATCCGACCGTAGATGCCGACGCCGCCCTGCACCGGGTTGTACAGGTTCGCGCCATAGGTGACCGGGTCGATCGGCGGCAGATCGTCCAGCACGTTCAGCACGTTGACGTAGAAGGTCGCGCGATCGTTGATCTTCACGCTGCCCGTTAGGTCCAGCGTGATGTAGCTGTCCACGTCGCACGGCACGTAGCCCGGGTTCAGCCCGCAATCGCCGCGCTGGCCGCCCTGGTCCTCGGCGGACAGGTTGTAGCCGTCGAAATATTGCGCGGTGGCGCTCAGCGTGAAGGCGTCGACCTCCAGCGTGTTCTGCCAGCTGCCGCGCCAGCGCGGCGTGCCCGACCCGGCGGTCAGATTGTAGTTGCCGATCGTCCCCTGATACTTCTCCTTCGTCCCGTCGGGGAAGGTGGTCGACAGCTCGAGGATCAGGCTGGCCTGCGCCGCGGAGGTGAAGCGGATGCCCTCGCCCAGGTCGAAATTGCCGGTGGCGGAGAAATCGAGACCCTCCGACTTGATCGTGTTGGCGTTGATGAAGCCGGATTCGACAAAGGCGATGCGCGGGCGCGCGGTGGGGAAGGCCGGATCGGGCGCGTCGACGATGACGTTGAAGCCGTCCGGGATCGCCTGCCCCGCATTGTAGGCCGCGATCGCGATCGACGATTGTGCGGAGGCGATCGCGTTGGTCTTCTTGATGTTGAAATAGTCGGCGGTGAAGGTCAGCTGCGGGATCGGCTCCAGGATGATGCCCGCGGTGAAGCTGCGCGACTTCTCCGGCTCCAGGTCCGGCGAGGCGAGCGTCGTCAGGCCCACCGACGACTGGCGGATGTATGACGGACAGGCGGTGGAGAAATTGTCCTGGTTGCAGCCGTACTGCGCCAGGAATTCGTTCGAGTAGGTCGTTGGGGAGGCCGCGACGAACCCGGTCGTCGGCAGCGCGTTCGCCTCGCCGAAGCTGGGAATGCGGAACCCGCGCGAGTAGGTGCCGCGGATCGCCAGCTGGCGGATCGGCGTGAACTTCGCGCCCACCTTGGGCGAGAAGGCGTCCTGCCCGCTGCTGTACTTGTCGTAGCGCGCGGAGGCGTTGAGCGTGAACTGGTCGACGATCGGCGCATTCAGCTCGCCGAACGCGGAATAGACCGAGCGGCTGCCCTCCACGCCGAAAGCGTTGAGGACGAAGTAGCGGTCGGTCGGCCCGTTGGTGTCGGGATTGCCGCTGGGCGCGTTGATCGCCTCGTAGCGATAGGCAAGGCCGAGGCCGAGCTGGAGCGGCCCGCCCGGCAGGTCGGCGAGCGAGCGGCCGACCGTCAGCTGCGCCTGGGCGAGATCCGATTCGGCGTTGGTCCGGTTGTCCGGCGCGATGAAGGCGTTCTGGTCGGCGGTGTTCGCGAAGGGATCGAGGAAGTTGTAGGTGCCCCGCGCGATGGCGGTCAGCAAGTTGTCGATCCGCACGTAGCCGCGCGTGGTGCGCTGCAGGTCGGTGTGCATCGCGGTGGCGTCGAAGGCATAGTCCCAGGTATCGGCGACATTGCCCTTGATCCCGATCGCGGCGCGATAGACGCGGCTGCGCGTCGCGTTGAACTGCTGCAAATTGGGCAGGCGGCCGATGATGCGCGCGACCTGGTTGTCGCCGGCGAAGGGATTGTTGGGGTTGAGCGTGCCGTTCGCCGCGTTGCAGCCCGTGTCGATGCCGTTGGCGGCGCCCACGCCGGTGGCGCAGACGTAGACCGGCAGCGTCAGCTGGAACGATCCCGGCGCGAACGCCCCGCCGGTCGCGCCGGTGGAGAAGCGCGGGAAATCGATGCCCGCGTTGGCGCTGGCGCGGATGATGCCCAGCCCGCCCGAGTAGCTGACGCTGCTCTGCTGGAAATTGACCAGCGCATAGGCCTCGGCATTCTCGCCCACGGTGGCGGTGAAGCGCGCCGAGCCGCCGAACCGCTCGATCTGCGGCGCGATGATGCCGTCGTTGTAGACGAGGTCGTCCTGGCAGACGGACAGCGGCGCGGCGGCGTTGACGAGGTTGCCGTCCTCGTCGGTGCGGCCGATGTCCGCCGGATTGAGGTTGTAGCCCGCGCCGCGCGTGCAGCCGAGCGACGGGTTCAGCTGCCGGTAGCGGTCCAGCGCCGTCGTGTTCGCGGCATCATAGGGGCGCACGTAGAGCGTGCCGCCGGTGTTCGCGATGACTTCGGAGAAGGTGTAGCCGCCGTCCCCGTCCAGCCCGTTGACGACGTTGTTCGGGCCGCAATTCCCCTCGAAGCAGATGCCGCGCTGGTCCGACGAGCTGTACGGGTACGGCCGGTCGCGGTTCCGCAGCGCTTCGCTGCGAATGTAGAAGCCGCTGACATAGGCGTTGTAGCCGTTCTCGTCCAAGTCGCCGGTGCCCGCGATCAGGCTGAGGCGGTAGTTGGAGGCGTCGCCGCGGTCGCTGATGCCGGCCTCGGCGCGACCGCCGATGCCGGTATACTGCCGCTTGGTGATGATGTTGACGACGCCCGCGATCGCGTCCGCGCCGTAGCTGGACGAGGCGCCGTCGCGCAGCACCTCGATCCGGTCGACGATCTCGTCCGGAATGGTGTTCAGGTCGACGAAGTTGCGCGTGCCGTCGTCCGACAGCGGATAGTAAGCGGCGCGCAGCCCGTCGAACAGGACCAGGGTCGAATTGGTGCTGAGGCCGCGCAGCGACACCGCCGACGCACCGCCGGCGAAGGCGCCGTTGGCGGTGAAGGAATTGGTCAGCGCCGGGCCGTTGTTCGACGTCAGCTGCTGGATCCCCTCCTGCACCGTCGACACGCCGCGCTGGTCCAGCGCCTCCGCGCTCACCGTGGTGACGGGGGAGGGCGTGGCGCGGTCGGTGGTGCGCAGGATCGATCCCGTGACGACGATGTCGGGTCCGGCGGCATCGGCGGCGGGGGCGTCAGCCGGGGCGGGCACCGGCTCGACCGGGCTCTGCTCCACCGGCGTGGCGGGCTGCTGCGGCGCGGGTGCGGCGACCTGCGCGCCGGCCGGCGCGGCCGTGGCCGCGAGCGCGACGGCGAGCGCGGTGACCGCGGCGTCGCGGCGCCATGCGGTGGACGGACGAGTGAGCATAGACGATCTCCCTGATCGGCACGCATTTCAGCGCACGCCGTTGTTATCGCCCCCGTTTTTCCCACGACCTGCAAGGCCGTCCCCTTCCGCGCAATGCGCCCTCGATTGCCGAATTGTAAATATACGCTGCCGTTCGGCTCACCGTCTTTTTGCCCCGGTTAAACGACAGGAAAGCTGCCCTAACATGGATCAGCCGAGCTGGAGTGCTCGGACTTGGAGCGGCCGCCTCGCCGTGCTGTAACGTGACCATGCCTCTCGCCCGCCGTGCCGCCGCCGCTCTCCTCCTGACCCTCGCTACCACCCCCGCCGGGGCGCGCGGGCCGTACGACGATGTCGACCCGTTCATCGGCACCGGGGGCGAGGGGCACACCTTTCCCGGCGCGGTCGCCCCGTTCGGCATGGTGCAGGTCAGCCCCGACACCGACACGCGCTGCCAGATCCGCGCATGCTACGGCCACGCCGCGGGCTATCGCCACGACGATCCGACGATCCAGGGCTTCTCGCAGACGCATTTCTCCGGCGCGGGTCACTCGGACCTGGGCGACTTCCTGCTGATGCCCGTGGCGGGCGACACGGTGCCGCTGGAACCGGGCGACCCGGCCGAACCCGGCGCGGGCTATCGCTCGCGCTTCTCGCACGCCGCGGAGACGGCACGGCCGGGCTATTACGCGGTGACGCTCGCCGACACGGGCGTGCGCGCCGAGCTGACCGCGGGCACGCGCGTCGGCGTCCATCGCTACCGTTTTCCCGCCGGAAAGGCGGCGCACGTCGTGCTCGACCTGCGCAGCTCGCTCTACGACTATCCCGGCAAGATCCTGTGGTCCTCGCTCCGCGTCCGCGCCGACGGCACGATCACCGGCGCGCGGGAGACGCGCGGCTGGGCGCCCGCGCGCAAATTGTTCTTCGCGATCCGCGCCGATGCGCCGCTCGCCGGCCATGCGTTCGAGAACCGCGAGGCGGCGGTCCCGTACAAGGGCTTTCAGGGCCCCGGCCGCGGCAAGGCCGACGTCGCGCAATTGCAGGGCCGCGCGCTGGTGGCGCGGCTCGATTTCGGCCGGCTGTCACGCCCGCTGGAGCTGAAGGTCGCGATCTCCAGCGTGGACGAGGATGCCGCCGTCGCGAACCTTGCCAGCGAGCCGGGCGACTTCGACGCGGTGGCGCGCGAAACCCGTGCGGCGTGGGAACGCGCCCTGGGCGTGCTCGACGTGGAGGCGCCGGTGCCGATGCGCCGGATGGTCGCGACCGCATTGTACCATTCGATGATCGCCCCCTCGGTCTTCTCCGACGCCGACGGGCGGTACCGTGGAACCGACGATCAGGTGCACCGTGCCGACGGCTTCACCTTCCACTCCACTTTCTCGCTCTGGGATACGTTTCGCGCCGAGCACCCGCTGCTGCTGCTGGTCCAGCCGGAGCGGCGCAACGCCGACTTCGTGCGCTCGCTGCTCGCCAGCCGGCGCGACAGCCCCTTCGGCATCCTGCCGGTGTGGCAGTTCCACGGGCGCGAGACGTGGACGATGATCGGCTATCACGCCGTTCCCGTCATCGCCGACGCGTGGCTGAAGGGCGTGCGCGGCTTCGACGCGCGGGAGGCGCTGGACGCGATGGTCGCCAGCGCCGACTATCCCGACTATGGCGGGATCGGCGAGTATCGGACGCTCGGCTACGTGCCGATCGACCGCGAGCCGGAGGCGGCGTCGAAGACGGTCGAATACGCCTATGACGACTGGACGATCGCGCGCATGGCCCACGCTCTGGGTGACGATGCGGTGGCGCGGCGGTTCGACCGGCGTGCCGGCAACTGGCGCAACAGCTTCGATGCGAAGACCGGCTTCCTGCGCGCGCGCCGCGCCGACGGCAGCTTCCGCGAACCGTTCGATCCTACGGCGATCAATTACGGCAGCGACTATACCGAGGGGAATGCCTGGCAATATTCCTGGTTCGTGCCGCACGACCAGGCCGCGATGTTCGCGCAGCTCGGCGGCGACGCGGCGGCGGTGGCGAAGCTGGACGCGATGTTCGATTACGACAATTCGAAGCTCGACTACAGCCACGCGGAGGACATCGCCGGGCTGATCGGCCAATACATTCACGGCAACGAGCCGAGCCATCATGTCGCCTATCTCTACGTCCACGCCGGCCAGCCGTGGCGCACGCAGGAGCGATTGGCACAGATCGTCGCCAGCCAGTATCGCGCCACGCCCGACGGGCTGTCGGGCAACGACGATTTGGGTCAGATGTCCGCCTGGCTGGTGTTCACTGCGCTGGGTTTCTACCCGGTCGCGCCGGGATCGAACGAATATGTCATCGGCCGCCCCTTCGTTCGCCGCGCCGCGCTGACGCTGCGCGACGGTCAGCGGTTCGTCGTGGCGGCGGACGGATTGTCGGAGCGGAACCGCTACGTCGGACGGGTGACGCTGAACGGGCGCGCGCTCGACCGGCTGTACCTGCGGCACGAGGAGATCGCCGCGGGCGGCGAGCTGCGCTTCACGATGCAGGCGACGCCCAACCGGACGCTCGGCACCGCCGCTGACAAGCGGCCGTTCTCGACCAGCGTGGCGGCCCCGCGGCGCTGAGGTGACTAGGCCAACGAGCAGGACGCCAGTTCGGCGGCCAGCATGCGGACCAGCGCCGCCGCCGGCATCGCGCGGGCGAGCGGGGCGCCCTGCCCCGCCCATTGCGCGCCATACCCCGGCTCCCCCGTCGCGGACGCCGCGGCGTGGAGCGCCTTTCCCGCGGCATAGGCGATCGGATAAGCGGGCGGCATCGGCGCGTCCGCGAGCGCGGTGAAGCGCGTCGGCAGCGAACGCGCCGGACGGCCGGAGACGAGCGAGGTCATCACCGTGTGCGCCGCACCGGGCCCCGCGAGCGCGGCGCGATACGCGTCCCCCGCCGCACTTTCCGGACAGGCGACGAACGCCGTGCCGAGCTGCGCCGCCGCCGCGCCCAGTGCCAGCGCCGCGGCAATGCCGGCCCCGTCCATGATCCCGCCCGCCGCCACCACGGGCACGGGCAAGCGGCGGACCAGCAGCCGCGTCAGTGCCAGCGTACCCAGCGCATCGTCGGGTGCGGCGGGATCGAACAGGCCGCGATGCCCGCCCGCCTCGATCCCCTGCGCGACGACGACGTCGATCCCCGCTGCGACCGCTGCTTCGCCCTCGGTCACGCTGGTCGCCGTGGCGAGGAGCAGGACGCCGCGCGCCTTGAGCGCCGCGACAGCCGCGGCGGAGGGCAGGCCGAAGTGGAAGCTGGCGACCGCTGGCGCGGTCTCGATCAGCAGCGCCAGCATCGCCGGATCGTCGTCGAAGCGGACATAGGGCGCGTGAAGCGCGGCGGGCGGCGCGACGCCGTAGCGTGCGAAGAGGGGCGCGAGCCACGCGAGCCACGCCGCCTCTCGCGCGGCATCGGTCACGGGCGCGGCGTGGACGAACAGGTTGACGTTGAACGGCCGCGCGGTGCGGGCGCGCAGCTGCGCGATCATCGCCCGCCCCCCGCCGGCGTCGGTGGCGCCCAGCGCGATCGATCCGAGCGCCCCCGCCTCGCACACCGCGGCGGCGAGCGCGGGAGTGGAGACGCCCGCCATCGGCGCCTGGATCAGCGGAACGGCGAGCGGGAGGCGATCAGCGAGCGACGGCACGGCCGGGTTGTAGCAGCAAGTCGCGCGGCGTTCACGCCGCGGTCCAGCTGCCGCCGAGCGCACGGAAGACGTCGATCTGCGCGCGCGCGATCTGCGCGTCGGCCAGCGCCAGCGCGGCCTGCGTGTCGGCGAAGGTCCGCTCCGCATCCAGCTGCGCCAGGCTGTCGATCTGCCCCTCGCGCTGCTGCGCGCGCGTGATCCGCGCGACCACCTCGGCCCGGTCGCGCGCCGCCTGCAACGCGCCGCGCCGCTCCACTGCCCGGGCGTAGTTGGAGAGCGCGGTCTCCGTCTCCTCGAGCGCCTGCAGCACCACGCCGTCGAAGCTGGCCAGCGCGCCGCGCGTGTCCGCCTCCGCCGCGTCGATCCGCGCGCGCGCCTTGGTGGGGTTCAGCGTCCAGTTGACCAGCGGGCCGAGCAGCCAGTTGAGCGGCCCCGCGCCGAACAGATCGCCGAGGCCCGTGCCGGTCGAGCCGACCGAGCCGCCCAGGCTGATCCGGGGATAGAGGTCCGCCGTCGCCACGCCGATCCGCGCCGTCGCCGCCGCCAGCCGCCGCTCGGCGGCGTGCACGTCCGGGCGGCGCGCCAGCAACGCGGCGCCGTCGCCGACCGGGATCGGCCGATCGAGCCGCAGCGCGGTGCCGCGCGCCGCCGCGACCGGCGGCAGCTCGGCCGGCGTGCGCCCCGTCAGCGTCGCCAGGCGGAACAGCGCGGCCTGCCGCTCCGCCGCCAGCGCGGGCACGTCGGCCTGCCGCTGCTCGCGCAGCGTGGCGATGCGCGCGGTGTCGAGCGGCGTGGTCAGCCCCACGTCGGCGCGACGGCTCGTGACGCGAAGCGACCGGTCGAGCAGCTCGACGATGCGCGTCGCCACCGCCAGCCGCTCCGCCGCGGACGCCGCATCGGCATAGGCGCGCGTCGTCTCCGCCACCACCGCCACGCGCACCGCCTCCGCGTCGGCCGCCGCCGCGCCGACGTCGCCGCGCGCGGCCTCCACGTTGCGGCGGACGCGGCCGAACAGGTCGACTTCGTAGGCGACGTCGATACCGGTATCGACCGTCCAGTTCTCGCGCGGCAGGCCGGGCGGGCGCTGGATTGCGGAGAGCCGGCCGTAGGTGGCGCTGGCGCCGGCCGTCGCCTGCGGCTGGCGGTCGCCCGCCACTTCGCGCAGACCGGCGCGCGCGCGTTCCAGCCGCGCCACCGCGCCGCGCACGTCGGTGTTCGCCGCCAGCGCGTCGGCGATCAGTCCGTCCAGCACCGGGTCGCGATAGAGCTGCCACCAGCGGTCGTTGTCGGTGGCGGTGGCGGACGTCGCGGCGCCGGTGGAGAGGAATGGCCCGGCCGCGGCGGCGGGGGTCGCCGGGCGGGCATAGTCGGGCCCCGCGGCGCAGGCGGCGAGCGCCAGCGCGGAAGAGGCAGCGAGGAGAAGGCGCATCATGTCACACGCTCCTTATTCGGCGGGCTGGAGGGCGGGATCGGCGGCGGCGACGCGCCGCCGGCCGAGCCGCAGCGCAGCCGCGCGGCAGACGACGTAGAAGGTCGGGGTGAAGATCAGGCCGAAGCCGGTGACGCCCAGCATGCCGAAGAACACCGCCGTGCCCAGCGCCTGCCGCAGCTCCGCCCCCGCGCCGCTCGCCATCAGCAGCGGCACCGCGCCCAGCACGAAGGCGAAGCTGGTCATCAGGATCGGCCGCAGCCGGTCCTGCGCCGCGCGCACCGCCGCCTCCACCGGCGACAGCCCGTCCTCCGCCTCCGCCTGGCGCGCGAACTCGACCACCAGGATCGCGTTCTTCGCCGCCAGAGCGATCAGCACGACGAGGCCGATCTGCGTCAGCACGTTGTTGTCCATGCCGCGCAGGTTCACGCCGATCATCGCGGCGAAGAGGCACATCGGCACGATCATGATGATCGACAACGGCAGCAGCAGGCTTTCGTACTGCGCGGCGAGGACCAGGAAGACGAAGACCACGGCCAGGGCGAAGACGATGGCGGCGGTGTTGCCGGCCAGCTGCTGCTGGAAGGCGATGTCGGTCCATTCCGTGCCGTAGCCGGTCGGCAGCGTCTCCGCCGCCAGCCGCTGCATCGTCACCAGCGACTGGCCCGACGAGAAGCCCGGCGCGGTGTTGCCGTCCACCTCTACCGCGGGGAACATGTTGTAGCGCACGACGCGATACGGCCCGGTGCGGTCCTCGAACGTGGCGACCGACCCGATCGGCACCATGCCGCCCGCGTTCGACCGCGTCTTCAGGTTGGCGATGTCCGCCTCGGTCGCGCGGAACGGTGCGTCGGCCTGCGCCGTCACGCGATAGGTGCGGCCCAGCAGGTTGAAGTCGTTCACGAAGGCGGAGCCGAGATACACGTTCAGCGCCTCGAACACCCGCTCCGGCGGGACGCCCAGCAGGTCCGCCTTGCGCCGGTCGATGTCGGCGAAGACGCGCGGCGTGGCGGTGTCGAAGAAGGTGTAGGCGCCGGCGAGGCCGGGGGCGGCGTTCGCCTTCGCGATCAGCGCCTGCGCCTCGCGGCCCAGCGCCTGATAGCCGTGGCCGCCCTTGTCCTGCACCATCATGCGGAAGCCGCCAGCCGCGCCGATGCCCTGGATGACGGGAGGCGGCACGATCATCAGCCGCGCCTCGGTGATGTCGGCGGTCGCCTTCTGCGCGGCGGCCATCACGTCGGTGACGTGGACGCCCTTGCGATCCTCGAAATCCTTCAGCGGGATGTACGCCGCCGCGGCATTGGGCGCGAGCGTCTGCGACGGGCCGTCGAACCCGGCCAGCATCACCGCGCCCTTTACGCCGTCCAGCGGCAGGATGCGCTGCGCGACCTTGCGCATGACCGCGTCGGTGCGCTCAACCGAGGAGCCGGGCGGTAGCTGGATGACGGTCAGGAAATATCCCTGGTCCTGCTGCGGGATGAAGCCCGTCGGCGTCGAATAGAGCAGACCGCCGGTGGCGGCGATCAGCACGGCATACGTCGCCATCATGCTCTTCGGGCGTGCGACCAGCCGGCGCGTCAGCGCGGCATAGCCCGCGCTCATCCGCTCGAACCCGCGGTTGAACGCCTCGCCCGCGGCGCGCAGCCGGCGCATCGCGACGTTGCCGCCGGCCTCGTCGTGGACGTGATCCTTCAGCAGCAGCGCGGCGAGCGCGGGCGACAGCGTCAGCGACACGACCAGCGAGATGACCGTGGCGGTGGAGATGGTCGCCGCGAACTGCTGGTAGAAGGCGCCGGAGATGCCGTTCATGAAAAGGGTCGGGATGAACACGGCGCACAGCACCGCGACGATCGCCACCAGCGCGGCCGACACCTCGTCCATCGAGGTGAAGGCGGCCTGCAACGGCGACAGGCCGCGGGACAGGTTGCGCTCGACGTTCTCGACCACGACGATCGCGTCGTCGACGACGATGCCGATGGCGAGGACCAGGCCGAACAGCGACAGGTTGTTGAGCGAGTAGCCCACCATCAGCAGCACGGCGAACGTGCCGATCAGCGAGACGGGGATCGCGACCACCGGGATAATGGCGGCGCGCCAGCGTTGCAGGAAGACGATGATGACGAGGACGACGAGGACGATCGCCTCGATCAGCGTCTTCATCACCTCGTCGATCGACTGCGCGATGAACTCCGTGGGATTGTAGATGACGCGATAGGCGAGCCCCTTGGGGAACGTCTTCTCCAGCGTCTTCATCTCCTGCTCGATCGCCTCCGACGCGGCGAGCGCATTGGAACCGGGGCGCTGGAACACGCCGAGCAGCACGGTCGGCTCGCCCGACAGATAGGTGTTGGTCGAATAGTCGGCGGCGCCCAGCTCCACCCGCGCCACGTCGGACACGCGCACCTGCCGCCCGTCCGCGTCGGAGCGGATGACGATGTTCGCGAACTGCTGCGGCTCGGTGAGGCGGCCCTGCGTCTCGACGTTCAGCTGGAAGGCGTTGCCCTGATTATATGGCGGCTGGCCGAGCGTGCCGGCGGCCACCTGCACGTTCTGCGCGCGCAGCGCGGCGACGATGTCGCCAGCCGTCAGCCCCAGCGCGGCGGCGCGGCCGGGATCGATCCACACGCGCATCGCGTAATCGCGCGCGCCGAACAGCTGGACGTCGCCCACGCCCTCGATCCGCGCCAGCCGGTCCTTCACCTGCGTGAGCGCGTAGTTGGAGAGATATTGCGTATCGAGCGAGCGGTCGGGAGAGACCAGGTTCACGACCATCAGGAAGTCGGGCGAGGTCTTCTTCGTGACGATGCCCAGCCGCTGCACCTCCTGCGGCAGCCGCGGCGTGGCGATGGCGACGCGATTCTGCACCAGCACCTGCGCGGCATCGAGGTCGGTACCCGGCTTGAACGTGACGGTGATCGTCAGCCGTCCGTCGCCGGTCGACTGCGACGACTGGTAGATCATGCCGTCCACGCCGTTGATCTCCTGCTCGATCGGCGCGGCGACGGTCTCCGCCACCGTCTCCGCCGACGCGCCGGGATAGGTGGCGGCGACGGTGACGGTGGGCGGGACGATGTTGGGATATTGCGAGACCGGCAGGCCGAGATAGGCGAGCCCGCCGACGATCGTGATGACCACGGCGATCACCGCGGCGAAGATCGGGCGCGTGATGAAGAAGCGCGACAGGCGCATGGGTGCCTCCTCGCCCGCTTGGGCGATGGTGGGGGGAATAACGACGGTCCGAGCCGGTCGCCCTCACCCTTCCCGCCCGGCTTCGCCAGGTGGGCCCCTTCCCTCTCCCGCCGGGAGAGGGAGGGAGCGGCGAAGCCGCGGAAGGGTGAGGGCGACCTGGAAACTACCGCGCGAAGGTCGCCTCGCCGGCGGTGGCCACCGCGGTGGGCGGCGCGGCCGCGCGGGACGGGGTGATGCGGCCGGGCTGCACCTGTACCTTGGCGCCGGGCATCGCCATCTGCGTGCCGCTGACGACCACGCGGTCTGCACGGGTCAGGCCGGAGCGGACGATGCGCAGGCCGTCCACCACGGGGCCGAGCACCACGGGCCTGGGCACCACCGTCCCGTCGCGCGCGACGGTCAGCACGGTCTTCCTCGCCTGGTCGGTCTGCACCGCGGCGTCGGGCACCAGCAGCGCGGTCGCCGCCTGGCCGCTGGCCAGCCGCATGTTGCCGAACATGCCCGGCGTCAGGAACAGGTCCGGATTGTCGAGCACCGCGCGCCCGCGCACCGTGCCCGATCGCGGGTCTAGCCCGTTGTCCGTGAAATCGAGCCGCCCGGTGCGCGCATAGCCCGCCTCGTCCTGCAACCGTACCTGCACCTCGGTCCCCTCGGCGCCGGCGCGCTTGGACTTCAGGAACAGGCCTTCCGACGCGTCGAACGCGAAATAGATCGGGTCGAGCGCGTTGATCGTCGTCAGCAGCGTGCCGCTGGTGTCGCCCGCGGTGACGAGGTTGCCCGCGTCGATCCGCCGGTCGGAGATGCGCCCGGCGATGGGCGCGCGGACGCGGGTGAACTCCATGTCCAGCGCGCGCGCCTGCACCCGCGCCTGCGCCGCCGCCAGCCCAGCCGACGCCGCGCGGACGCGAGCGCCGAGCTGGTCGAGGTCGCTCTTCGACACCGCGTCGTCGGCCACCAGACGACCGGCGCGGGCGAGGTTCGCGCGCGCGAGCGCCAGGTCGCTCGAGGCGCTGGCGACGCTCGCACGGGCCTCGGCCAGAGCGGCCGCATAGGGACGCGGGTCGATGGTGAAGAGCAGCTGCCCGCGGCGCACGATCGCGCCGTCGGTGAAGTGCACGGCGGTGATGGCACCGCCCACGCGCGGGCGCACCTCGACCGAGCGGCTCGCCTCGAACCGGCCGACGTAATCGTCCCACTCGTTCACCTGCCGCACCAGCGGCTGCGCGACCTGCACCGTCGGCACCGGCATGGCGGCGACGGCAGGACCCTCGCGGTCGAGCACGCCCCACACCGCCGCGATCGCAACCACCGGCAGCGCGCCCCAGCCCGCCCTGCGCCACCACGACGGCGTCGCGGCGCGGGCCTCGCGTGCGCCGTCCTGCTCGGGCGCCGCCTCCACCTTCGTCATCATGTTCATGCGGGCAGGCCCTTTCGCAGGCGGGCGGTGACGATGCTGGCAGTCATCGTCTCGTACTGGCCGGCGGAGAAGCCGGCGGAGAAGAAGGCGCGCAGTTCGCTGGCGGGCACGGCGAAGCCGCGGTGCCAGGTGAGCACCGCCATGCGGCGCAGCGCTTCCAGCCGCTGGTCGGCCAGCTGCGGCGCGTGGCGGCGGGTGCCGAACACCTTGCCCAGCGCGATCGACATGCGGCCGGGCCGCGAGAGCGAGGACAGGCGGTCGCGCCGGGCGAGCGCGACGACGGACCATTCCAGCGCGCTCAGCCGGGCGTCCGCTTCGCTGTCCACGGACGGTTCGAACGAGCGCGGTGCCGCGGTGGACGGAGCGGGTGCGAGCAGGAGGTCGTCGCTGAAATCGACATAGGCCATTGTTGTTCTCCCTTCTTCGCGGGCGCGCGGCAGGGCGGTCGCCGACCCCCGAGGGATCGCGACGGCACCCGGCCGGCGGCGCGGGCTTGCGGACGCGGCGCCCCCCTCGCCGTGCGACAGGGCGACGGCGGCGGGGCGGCCGATGGCGGGTACGCTGACGGATGGGCGGCCCTAGGCCGCGGTCACCCGATTACGGACGATGGGGGTCGCAAAGACGTTGCACGTGATGCCCTCCCTTCGAGAGCCGGGAGGCCGCTGACCGGCCTCTCTTCTATACTGAATGGTATAGAAACCCGGTTGCGCTGCGTCAATCGCTTTTCTGTACCGAGCGGTAATTATTTTTGCGCAACGACTTTCCAGCGCGAGTTTCTAGCGGCTCGGCCACATCATCAGGCTGGTCTCGACCACGCGCTCCAGGTCGGCGCGGGTCGCGCCCGATCCGGCCTGCACCGCCATGCCTTGCAGGATGGCGTAGAGGTAACTGGTCAGCCCCGCGACATCGATGTGCGCGGGCAGGTCGCCGTCGCGCTTGGCCTGTTCGAACCGCTCGACCAGCGCGGCCTGCGACGACGCGCGCCGCTGGATCACGTCCGCCTTGATCGATTCGGCCTCCGCGCCGCAGGCGGTGGCACTGATGACGCCCAGGCACCCCTTGGGATCGCAGCTGCTCATCTGCGCGTCGATCGCGCCGCGCATGAAATGCTCGGCCACGCCCCGCGCGGTCGGCTGCTTCAGCGCCTCGCGCGTATATTCCAGCTTCTCCGCCTCGTAGAGGTCGAGCGCCTTGTGGAAGAGCGATTCCTTGTTGCCGAACGCGGCGTAGAGGCTGGGCTTGGTGATGCCCATCGCCTCGGTCAGATCGGCCATCGAGGCGCCTTCATAGCCCTTCGACCAGAACACGCCGAGCGCCGCGGCCAGCGCCTGATCGACGCAGAACTCGCGGGGACGACCCTTGGCGGTGGGAGCGGCGGCAACTTCCATAACGCCCGGTATATAAAGGGGCGGCGGCAACTTGGCAAGACACGGCGTCCCCGCCATGCTGTCCGCCGCGAAAGCGGGGAACGGCGGATGGCACAGGCTCGATACTCGCGGCGCGAGGCGTTGCTGGCGGGAGGAGCGGCGGCGGCGCTGCTGGCGACGCGCGCCGCGACGGCGCAGGGGATGCGCGAGGACGACCGCGTCGACGCGCTGGTCGCGCAGTTCATGCGCGCCTTCGACACGCCGGGCATGGCGGTGGCGCTGGTACGGCTCGGCACCCCTGCACTGGCGCGCGGGTACGGCGTGCGGCGGCTGGGCGAGGCGGCACGGGTGGATGGCGATACGCTGTTCGGCATCGCCTCGAACAGCAAGGCGTTCGTCGCCGCCGGACTGGCCATGCTGGTGGACGCCGGGAAGATCGGCTGGGACGAGCCGGTCGTGCGCTACCTGCCCGATTTCGCCACCAGCGATCCCGTGGTCACGCGGGCGATGACGGTGCGCGATCTGCTGTGCCATCGCAGCGGCCTGCCGCTGGGCGCGGGCGACCTGATGCAATTCCCGCTGTCCGATCACACCCGCGCCGACATCGTGCGCGGGCTGCGCCACCTGCCGTTCGAGCGCGGGTTCCGCAGCGGCTACGCCTATGACAACATCCTGTACGTGGTCGCCGGCGTGCTGATCGAGCGGGTCAGCGGGCAGGATTACGAGGATTACATCACCCAGCGCGTGCTGCGCCCGCTCGGCATGCGCGCGGCGGTGGCGGATCGCAGCCTGCTGCGCACCGCCAACGTCGTCGCGCGTCACGCCCGGCTGGGTCCGCCCGCGCGCGGTATCGGCGCGCTGTCGGTCGTCGCCGCGGACGAATCGATCGCGGGCAGCCCCGCCGGCGGGATCCACGCCGGCGCGGCGGAGATCGCGCTGTGGTTGCAGACGCAGCTCGCCCGCGGCGTCACCCCGGCCGGGCGGCGACTGTGGAGCGAGGAGAGCGCGACCGAGATGTGGACGCCGCAGGTCATCACCGGCGCCGGCGCGGGCGCGACCGCGGACGATCCGACGCGCAGCGTGATCTCGGGCTACGCGCTCGGCTGGGGCGTGCGCGACTATCGCGGGCACCGGTTGATCGCGCATTCGGGCGGCCTCAGCGGGCAAGTGACGCAAACGGCGCTGCTGCCCGAACAGGGGATCGGCGTCGCCGTCCTCACCAACGTGGAGGACGGCATCAGCACGCAGCTGCGCAACGCGCTGCTCGACCTGGCGCTCGCCGCCCCGCCGTTCGATTGGCTCGCGGCGGCGCAGCGCCAGCGCGAGCAGAACGAGCGCGAGGTGCGCGAACTGGCGGGCGGCGGTGACTTCGCCGTTCCGCCGGGCGGCCCCTCGCTGCCGCTCGCCACCTATGCCGGCCGCTATCGCGATCCCTGGTACGGCGACATCGTCGTGCGCGAGGCTGGTGCAAGGCTCTCCATCGACTTCACGCGGACGCCGGTGTTCAGGAGCGTGCTGGAACCCTTCGGGCCGGACCGCTTCCGCACGCGCTTCGCGCCGGGCGCTGGCGAGGATGCGGTGGTCGGCTTCGTGATCGAAGGCGGCCGGCCGGTGCGGCTGGAGTTGAAGGCGCTGTCGCCGCTGGCCGACTTCTCCTACGACTTCCAGCACCTGCGCCCTGAGAGGATCGGCTCCTGACAGGCGCCTGGTCGCCGGGGCCGCTCCGGGCGGAGTGCCGCACATCCCCTGCGCGGGAGCACGAACAGGGCCGCGTCAGCGCGTCAGCGGCGGGTCGCGAACCAGATCGTGTGCTGCGGCCCCTTGCCGTTCTCCCGCGCGCGCACGCGCTGCTCGTCGACGGCGAAGCCCGCCTGCCCCAGCCGGCGGGCGAAGGCGGCATCCGGCGCGGAGGACCAGACGGACAGGATGCCGCCGGGACGCAGCGCGGCGCGCGCGCGAGACAGCCCCGTGGCCGAATAGAGACCGTCGTTGGCCGGGCGCGTGACTCCGTCCGGCCCGTTGTCGACGTCCAGCAGGATCGCGTCGTAGCCGCCCGGCGCCGCGGCCATCGCGGCGGCGACGTCCTCGATCCGCAACAGGGTGCGCGGATCGTCCAGGCAGCCCGCGGTCAGCTCCGCCAGCGGCCCGCGCGCCCATTCGATCACGCCCGGCACCAGCTCCGCCACCGTCACCCGCGCCTCCGGCCCCAGCCGTGCAAGCACGGCGCGCAGCGTGAAGCCCATGCCGTAACCGCCGATCAGCAGCCGCGGCGCGGCGCGACCGGCCAGCCGGTCGCATGTCATCGTGCCCAGCGCCACTTCGGACCCGCTCATGCGGCTGCTCATCAGCTCGTTGCGGTCGAGCATGATGATGAAGTCGCGACCGTGGCGAACCAGTCGGAGCGGCGGGCCGCCCGGGACCTCCGCCACACCGATCGGCTCGCGTGGGATCAACGCTTGCGGGCCTTGCGCGCGGCGTATTTGGCGTCGCGCAGCGCCTTGGCCTCCGCCTCCGTCAGCTTCGGCTTCTGCGCCTTGGCCTCGGCGGCGGCACGGCGCTCGGCCTCCTGCCGCTTCGCTTCCGCCTTGGCTTCCTTGGCGGCCTGAAGCTCCGCCTGCTTGGCGGCGCGGCGTTCCGCGGCGGCGGCTTCCTTCGCCGCGGCGGCGGCCTGGCGCTCGGCGACGACGGCCGGGTCAAGCGCCGGCTTGTTGCGCAGCTTCTCCAGCGCCGCTTCCTTGGCGGCGCGTGCCGCGGCGGCGCGATCGTTGAACGTGGGTAGCTTGAATCCTGCCATGATCCTCAGATTTTCCAATGGGTCGTCCCGGCCGAACGGGCCGTCAGGCGCGGCGCCTTACCCCATCGGCGCGGAATCGCCAATCGCCGCGACGCAAGATAGAGCGGCGCGATGATCCGCATCACCGAATTGAAGCTGCCGCTGCACCATGCGGACGAGGCGCTGGCGGCGGCGGTGTGCCGGCGGCTGCGCATCACCCCGCGCGAGCTGATCCGCTTCACCGTCGCGCGCCGCGGCCACGACGCGCGCGACCGCACCAGCATCGCGCTGGTCTACTCGCTCGACGTGGCGGTGCGGAACGAGGGCGCGGTACTGGCGCGCTTCCGCAAGGACCGCGACGTGGGCCCGACACCCGACACCCGCTACCGTCCGGTGGCCACCGCCCCCGCCGGCGCGCCGCGCCCGGTGGTGGTCGGCGCCGGGCCGTGCGGCCTGTTCGCCACGCTGATCCTGGCGCAGATGGGCTATCGCCCGATCCTGCTGGAACGCGGCAAGGTGGTGCGCGAGCGGACCAAGGACACCTGGGGCCTGTGGCGCCGCCACGTCCTGAACCCCGAATCGAACGTGCAGTTCGGCGAGGGCGGGGCGGGCACCTTCTCCGACGGAAAGCTCTACAGCCGGATCAAGGACCCGCGGCACCTCAACCGCAAGGTGCTGACCGAGTTCGTGAAGGCGGGCGCGCCGGAGGAAATCCTGACGGAGGCGCACCCCCATATCGGCACCTTCCGCCTCGTCACGATGGTGGAGAGCCTGCGCGCGCAGATCGAGGAACTGGGCGGCGAATATCGCTTCGAGACGCGGGTGGAGGGGCTGGACGTCGCCACCGACGGCGCGGGCGCGCGCCGCCTGCGCGGGCTGCACCTGTCCGACGGCAGCACGCTGGCGGCCGACCGCGTCGTGATGGCGGTGGGGCACAGCGCGCGCGACACGTTCGCGATGCTCCACGCCGCGGGGGTGCAGGCGGAGGCCAAGCCCTTCTCGATCGGCGTGCGGATCGAACATCCGCAATCGTGGATCGACCAGGCGCGCTTCGGCCAGGACGCCGGCCATCCGATTTTGGGTGCGGCGGAATACCACATCTCGCACCATTGCTCGAACGGGCGCACGGTCTACAGCTTCTGCATGTGCCCAGGCGGCACCGTGGTCGCCGCCACGTCGGAGGAAGGGCGCGTCGCCACCAACGGCATGAGCCAATATTCGCGCAACGAGCGTAACGCGAACTCCGGCTTCGTCGTCGCGATCGATCCCGCGCGCGACTATCCCGGCGACCCGCTGGCGGGCATCGCGCTCCAGCGCGAGCTGGAGGAGCGCGCCTTCGTCGCCGGTGGATCAAACTACAAGGCGCCGGCACAGCGGCTGGGCGACTTCATGGCGGGACGCGCCTCCACCGCGCTCGGGTCGGTCGTGCCGTCCTATCGTCCCGGTGTGACGCCGACCGACCTGTCGCTGTGCCTGCCCGACTATGTCGTCGCCGCGATGCGCGAGGCGCTGCCCGCGTTCGGGCGGCAAATTCGCGGCTACGACCATCCCGACGTGGTGATGACCGGGGTGGAGACGCGTACCTCCTCCCCCGTCCGCTTCCCGCGCGGCGAGGACATGCAGAGCGTCAACACCGCCGGCCTGTTCCCCGCGGGCGAGGGCGCTGGCTATGCCGGCGGCATCCTCTCCGCCGCGGTGGACGGGATCAAGGTGGCCGAGGCGGTGGCGCTGAGCATGGCTGCGTGAGCAGCGCGGGCGTGTCGCAGCTCGTCCTCTTCAACAAGCCCTATGGCGTGCTGAGCCAGTTCACCGATCGCGGTACCCACGCGGCGCGGGCGACGCTGTCCGACTTCATCGACCTGCCCGGCATCTATCCGGCCGGGCGGCTGGATCGCGACAGCGAGGGGCTGCTGCTGCTGACCGACGACGGACACTTGCAGGCGCGCATCGCCGATCCGCGCTTCAAGCTGGCGAAGACCTATCTCGTCCAGGTGGAAGGCACACCGGACGAGGACGCGCTGGCGCGGCTGCGCGCGGGCGTGATGCTGAAGGACGGCATGACCCGGCCGGCGGAGGCGCGACGCATCGACCCGCCCGCGCTGTGGCCGCGCGACCCGCCGGTGCGCTTCCGCGCGAGCGTGCCCGACCATTGGATCGAGCTGACGATCAGGGAGGGGCGCAACCGACAGGTCCGACGCATGACCGCGGCAGTGGGGCTGCCGACGCTGCGGCTGGTGCGACGCCGCATCGGTGACTGGTCGCTGGGCGGGCTGGAGCCGGGCGAGTGGCGGGTGGCGTGAAGGTCTTCTTCGACGGCGGCTGCAGGCCTGGAGGCATGGAGTGGGCCGTGGTGATCCGCGGCGAGGCGATCGTCGCGTGCGATCTTGGCGCGGGCACCAGCATGGAGGCGGAGTGGCTGGCGCTGCTGGCCGCGCTGCGGCTGGTGCGCGAGCGCCGAATCGCCGACGCGGTGCTGCTGGGCGATGCCGCCGCCGTGATCGCGCAGGCACGGGGAGAGGTGCGATGCCCGCCCGCGTATCGCGAGCACCTCGACACATTCCACGCGCTGGGCGGCGCGCACCTGCGGCTGCGCTATCTGCGTCGAGCGCAGAACCTGGCCGGCATCGCGCTCGACGCGCTGCGGCGGTGACGTTCCAGGGAGATCTTCGTCATGCCGGGCTCGTCCCGGCATCCACCGTGCCGCACACCCTCGGCTCGACAGCTTCGCGGCACCGTGGAGCCCGGCGCGGGGCAGAAGCGACGGGATAGCTGGATCAGGCCGACGCCGCCGCCACGGTCCCCACCGCCAGCCCGCGCTCGGCCAGCGCCGTACCCAGCCCGGCCAGCGGCATCGCGGCGGTGCCGGGCGCCTGCTCCACCGTCACGTCGAGCAGGCCGTCCGCGCTGCGCACCAGCCGCGCGCCGGTGGCGGGCCAGGTGGCCGCGCCGAAGCGGACGCGCACCTCGCGCGGGCCGCGGCCGTTCTCGCGTGTCCACAGGTCGGCCAGCATCTGCGCGAAACCCGACGGGTCGACGTGCGGCGCGGGTGCCTGCGCGGCGACGACGACCGGCACCGGCGCCGCGTTCTGCGCGAAGCCGCCGAAGCCCTGGTCGGCGTGGCGATCGCCGTCGCGACGGTCGAGCGCGGCGCGCTCCTCCGCGGCGGCCTGCCATTGTCCGAGCGCCGGGGCGTCGGGCGCGCGCTCGCCCTTTGCGGGCATCGCCGCGCCCTTGCCGCCGCCCCGCGCCGGCGCAGTCCCCTGCGGCAGCGACCCGCGCGCGCGCGCGAACGCCTCGCCCATCGCCCGCACGTCCTCCGCGGGTGGGTCGGCGCGCTGCGTCGGCTGTGGCGCGGCGCGGCGGACCGGCTGGCTGCTGCGGCTCGGTGCGGACACGTCGCTCATCGGAACCTCCTCACGTCCTCGGCATCCATCGCCTGGCGCTCCTCGTCGATCCGGCCGGCCTGGCGGCGGATCGTGCCCAGCCGCTCCGCCAGGGCGTCGTGACGCGCCTGCGCCAGGATCATCGCGCGGCGGCGCTCGTCCTCGTCGTCGCGGCACCGCCGCTCCGCCCCCTGCGCCTCCGCAAGCGCCTCTGCCGCGATCGAGCGGTCGAAGCGGGCGCGATCGAGCACCGCCAGCAGCCGCTCGGCCTCCGCCGGATCGGTGGCGAGGCCCGCGATCGCGGCCTGATGCGCGGTGCCGGCACGATCGGCGACGCCGTCCGCCTGTGCCCGCTCGGCTTCCGCCGCGGCGGTGGCGACCCGCGCCTGTGCCAGCCGTGCCGCGGCGGCGCGCACGCGCACGTCGCGCAGGCGGACGAGCTGCGCCGCCTGTCGCGCCTGGTCGCGCGCGCTCATCCGCCGATGCTCCGCAGCATCAGCAGCGCATTGGCCATCGCGGCGGGCTGCGTCGCCTCCTGCCGCAGCATCGCCTCGATCTCGGGCCGGGCGGCGATGGCGCGGTCGGCGACCGGATCGGCGCCGGCGCGATACTCGCCCACCTGCACGAGGAATTCGATATCGGCGTGTTTCGCCATCAGCGCGCGCACCTGCGTCGCGGCGGCGCGATGGGCGGGCTGCGCCAGCCGCGGGAACAGGCGCGACAGGCTGCCGAGCACGTCGATCGCGGGATAATGCCCTGCTGCGCCAAGCTTTCGCGAGAGGACGATATGGCCGTCGAGGATGGAGCGCACCTCCTCGCCTACCGGATCGCCGCCGTCCTCGTCCTCCAGCAGCACGGTGTAGACGCCAGTAATGGCGCCCTTCGCGTCGGTGCCCGCGCGTTCGAACAGCCGCGGCAGTTCGGCGAAGACCGACGGGGGGAAGCCGCGTCGCACCGCCGGCTCGCCGGCGGCGAGGCCGATCTCGCGCAGTGCACGGGCGAAGCGCGTGACCGAGTCCATCAGCAGCAGGACGCTCTTCCCCTCGCTGCGAAACCCCTCCGCGATGGCGGTGGCGTGGTGCGCCGCGCGGACGCGCTCCATTGCCGCGCGATCGGAGGTGGCGCAGACGATGACCGAGCGCGCCAGCCCGTCCGCGCCCAGCGAATCCTCGATGAACTCGCGCACCTCGCGCCCGCGCTCGCCGATCAGCGAGATGACGATCACCTCCGCCCTGGCGAAGCGCGCCAGCATACCGAGCAGCGTCGACTTGCCGCCGCCCGCCGCGGCGAAGACACCCATGCGCTGGCCCTCGCCCAGCGTCAGCAGCGCGTCGATCGCGCGCACGCCGGTTTCCAGCGGCTTGTCGATCAGCGCGCGCTCCATCGGCCCCGGCGCGGGGGCGTGGAGCGGGACGGTCGGCAGGCCGGCAGGCAGCGTGCCCTTGCCGTCGATCGGCCGCCCGCGGCCGTCGAGCACGCGGCCGAGCAGCGCCTCGCCGTAGGGCACGCGGTCCTCGCCCGGGCGCACCACCACCTCCGCATCGGCGGACAGGCCCCGCACGTCGCCCAGCGGGGTCAGGACGGTCGCATGGCCGGCGATCCCGACCACCTCGGCCATCACGCTCTCGCCCGTCGCCGGTACGACGATCTCGCACGTCTCGCCGATGCGCGCGGCGATGCCGGTCACCTTCATCGTCGTGCCGAGCAATTCCACCAGTCGGCCACGCCGCTCGACCGTGCTGGACCGGCCCAGCCGAGCGACCAGATCCTCGACCGACGGGGCGCCCGGCCGCGTCACGCGGGCAGGCCCCAGGCGCGCGCGAGGGCGGCCAGCTGCGTCTCCAGCCCGGCGTGCACCTCGCCCAGCGAGGTGGCGATCACGCAGTCGGTCGGTGCGAGCGCGGCATCCGCCTCCACCGCCACCCGCTCGCCCAGGCGGGCGCGCGTGGCGGCCAGCGCGTCGGGATGAACGCGGACGGTCGGCGCCAAGTCGGGCGCCACTCCGGCCGCGGCGCGGTCGGCCATCGCCGCGACCATGTCCGCCGCGCCCAGATCGGCGGCGATGCGCCGCACCACCTCCAGCGCCAGCCGGGCGAGGTCCCCGCGCTGCTCCTGCGCGCGCACCGCGTCCGCCTGGACGAGCCGCAGCAATTCCTCGCGGACCGCCGCGGCGCCCGCCGCCAGCCCCTCGGCATGGCCGGCGGCATAGCCCTCCGCGCGCGCCGCCTCCTTCGCCGCTTCGGTCGCACCCGCCGCCTCGTCGCGCAGCGCGGCAACCGCGTCGAGCAGGTCGCGCGCCGCGGTGAAGGCGGGCAGCTCGCGCGCGGGGACGATCGGGTCGTCGCGCAGCAGCGTCGCCGCGCGGTCGGCGTGGATCAGCACGAAGCTCACGCCGCCCCCTCCACCGCGTCGATCGCGAAGCGCGACAGGTCGGCGGGGTGCGCGACGCCCGCCGATGGTGCCCACAGCAGATAGCGGTGGAGCGCAGGCGGCAGGGTCGCGCGCATCAGGTCGAATCCCAGCGCCTCGATCCCGTCCACCGCGACCCCGCCGACGCCGCCGCCCGGCACGTGGCCCGCCACCCCGATGGCGCGGTCGAGCGCCTCGTCACCGGCGCGTGCGGCCAGTTCGCGCAGCCACGCGCCGTCGATCGAGGCCGCCACCGCGGGCCCCATCGCCACCAGCGCCGCGGCGGTGGCCAGGCGCAGCAGCGCCGGCCGGGGCCGCTGAAGCCAGTCGGGCGCGCGCGCGAGGTCGGCGAAGGTGGCGGCGGCGGGCGCGGGCCGGCGATCCACCAGCGCGCGCGCGCGCCGCTCGCCGCGCTCGCCCGCCAGCGCCACCAGATGCTCGCCGATCCGCGCCAGCGCGGCACGCTCCGCCGCAGCAGTCACGGCTGAATCTCCTGCGGCACGATGGCCCGACGCGCTGCGGCCTGGCGCCGCAGCCGCCAGCGCCGCACGCCAGGATAGGCGAGCGCACCGCCTAGCAGCAGCGCGCCGACCACCGCGGCGAAGATCATACCGTCACCCGTCCCGCTGGGCGCGGTGGCGGCGCCGACCACCACGGGCGGCGGCTGCGCGGCGAACGTCTCGACGCTCACGTTCTCGTACTTCAGGCCCTCGATCGAGTTCACGACCAGCGCCTTGATCTTGCCGATCTGTCCGTTGATGTCGGTGCCGGGGCGATATTTGATGAAGACCGACGCGGAGGCCGGCGCCTTCGTCTCCGCCAGCGGCGCGTCTTCCGGCAGCGCGAGGTGCACGCGCGCCTGCACCACGCCGTCGATCTGCGTCAGCGTGCGCGATAATTCCTGGCTCAGGCCCCAGTTCAGCCGCGCCCGCTCCTCGGTGGGTGACGAGACGAAGCCTTCCTTCTTGAACACGGTGCCCAGCGTGGCGAAATCCTGCCGCGGGTAGCCCTGCGACTGCAGGATCTCCACCGCCTTGCCGAAATCGCCCTTGGCGGTGGTCAGCGTCCAGCCGGCCTCGCCCGCGCTCTGCTTCTCCGCCTCGATGCCGGAGCGTTGCAGCACCGCGATCATCTCGTTGGCCTGCGCCTCGCTCAGCTTGCCGTAGAGCTCGGCACGGCCGCACGCGGCGAGGAGGACGAGACCCAGCCCGGCGAGAAGCAGCTTCAGCCGTTTCGTCCAGTCCATCGCGTCCTCCCCTGCGCGCATCACGATTGCTGCCGGAACAGCTGCTGCACGCCGTCCGACGTGCGGTTGGCGATGTTCGACGTCAGCTGGCAGTGGAACATGAACTCGTGGCATTTCATCGTCAGGTTGACGACTTCGCCGGGGGTCATGTCCGCACCCTTCAGCGACGCCTGGTTCGCGTATTCGGCAACGCTCTTGGCCTCGCCGTTCACCTTTTCCAGTTGCGTGAACATCGACTTGAGCGCCGGTGCCAGCTCGTCCGGCGCGCCCACGTTGGGAACGCCGCCGACGCTGGGCATCCCGCCCGCCGCCGACGTCATCGACGACTGGAAGCTGGTGATGTCGGCGATGGACGCATTCGGTCCCGCCTGAACCGTCTCGAGCGGGGGCATTCCCGCCCCGCCGGCACCCGCAGACGCCGCCGCAATGGCTTCGATCGACATGGATCGACCTCCTCTTTAGCCCTTGCGCGCCATCGTCTCGAGCGCCTTGCCGACGCTGTCGATCGAGCTGGACGAGCTCTGCGCCATGAAGCTCATGCGCATCGATTCGGCGGTCAGCTTCGTGATCTGCGACGGATTGTCGCCACCCTGCCCGACGCTGTCGGACATCTGCTCGATGCGGTTGGCCTGGCCGTCCAGCGTCTGCCCCCAGGCATCGGCCAGCGCCTCGAACCAGGTGCCCGGCGCCGAACCCTTCTGCATGCGATTGCCCGTCAGCGGGGCGGCGGCGATCATGCCCAGGCCGCCGGAAATGCTGTTGTCCGTCATCGTCCTTACTCCTTCGCTTTGATTTCAGAACGCCACACGGGTCTCGCGCCCGCTTTTCTCGAAGATGACATTGTTACCCTGAACGCCAACCAAACGATGTCCGCTCGGCATCACCGCGCCGGGAAAGTATCTCGCGCCGTCGACGGTCTGGATGAACGCAGGGTCGCCGCCGACGACGGTCGACACCTTCTTCGTCGCATCCTGCACCGTCTTCAGGGGAACGGTTTCCACCGGGGGAAGATCGTCTCGCAATGCCAGCCGGGTCAGCGCGCGGACATCGCCGCGCACCGCCTGCACCAGCTTCTGCTCCTGATCGGGCTGGAGCGGGGTGACGCGCAATTCCACCGCGGTGCGGCCGATCGGCCGCGCCACCGCCTGCAACCCGTTCATCCGCGCCACGTCCGCGGCGGAGCGTGCGAGGTCGGCGCTGGTCAGCACCGCCACGCTGCCCGCGATGCCGGTGTCGCGCACCGTCGCCACCGCCTTCGCACGCTGCGAATCGTTGGCGACCACGCCGGTGACGGTGATCGCGCCGGTCGTGTCGTCCTCATGCGCGGAGAGGCCGGTCAGCCCCGCCTGCGACAGCGCGCGCTCGACCCGCTGCTCGGGCGAGCCGCGCAGGTGCAACGCGTCCACCATCGGCACGCTGGCGCTGGCGAGCGCGATCACCCCCACCGCCGCGGCGGCGATGGTCAGGCGCGAGCGGGTCAGGACGCGCTGCGCCCCCTCGCCCGCCCGGCCGGCAAACGCGAGCGCGTGGTCGCGCGCGCTGGGCGGCAGCGGCGGCGGGGCGGGCACGGCGGCGACCAGCCCCGTCGCCTCGCCCCAGCGCTCGCTGGCGGCGTCGCCCCAGGCGATCGCGATGCCGCCGATCGTGATCGGCACGTAAGGGGGCACGATCGCGGTGCCGCCCGCGGGCACGGTGGAGCCGAGCAGCTCCGCCTCCCCCTCCAGCACCGTCGCCTGCGCCGCGCCCTCGGCGTTCAGCGCCAGGTCGATCGCGATCCCCTTCGTCGCGGGGTCGCGCACCACCACGTCGTGCCAGAACTGGTGCCCGATCGACACCGCGCCGCTGGCGGGCAGCGCCTTTTCCGTGCCGGCCAGCCGGCCGTTCAGGACGCGCAGGACGGGGTGCGCGACGGTCACCGCGGAGGACTCCCGGTCGGGGTGGCAGGAACGGGGGCGGTCGGCATGATGCGCGCGGACGAGCTGACCGTGGTCGGCCCCACGCGCGAGCCGAGCGAGACGAGCCGCGGCGTCAGCAGGAACAGCCGCTCGGTCCGCGCGCGGTTGCGCTGCTGCACCTTGAACAGGTTGCCCAGCAGCGGAATGTCGCCCAAGAGCGGGATCTTGTAGACGCTGTCGGCGTCCGCATCGACGGTCATGCCGCCCAGCAGCAGGCTCTCGCCGTCCAGCACCATGCCTTGCGTCGACACGCTCGACCGCTCGACGATGGGGATATCCTCCACCAGCGAATCCTGGCTGATCGATCCGTCCTCGATGTTGACGATCATGCGGATGCGCGTCTGGTCCTGGTCGCGGAAGACGTGCGGATTGACGCGCAGGATGGTGCCCGCGGTGACGTTGAACAGGTCCACCTCCTCGCGGCCCGCGACGCGGACGTAGAAAGTGCGGGTGCGGTCGAACACCGCCTCCACGTTGGACAGGGTCATCACCTGCGGACGGCTGACCACCCGCGCCACGCCCTTGGTCTCCAGCGCGCTGATGCGGCCCAAGAACTCGCGCTGGCTGCCGATGATGGTGGAGATGTTACCGCCCTGCCCCTGCGGCGTGATCTGCGTCACGTTGTTGCGGCGCGACAGCACCGAATTGCGCGTCAGCAGCGTGTCGTTGGACGAGCCGTCGCCGAACAGGAAGCCGAAGCCGCCCGATTCGAACCGCCAGTTGACGCCCAGACGGCGCAGCTTCTCCGTGTTGATGTCGATGATCGTCGCCTCGACCTCGACCACCTGCGGCTCGACGTCGAGCGCGCGGATCAGCGAGTCGTAGGCGGCCATCCGTTCCGGCACGTCGCGCACGATGACGGCGTTGAGATAGGGGTTCGGCTCGATCCGCACGACGTCCGACGTCAGCGGCGCGGCGACGTCGCCGCTGCCGCCGAAACCGCCGTAGCCCAGCACCTCGCCGGTGTCCGTCGGATAGAGGCCGGGGACGGGCAGGCCGTTGGCGGGCGTCTGCGTCCCGGTGGGCAGCACACCGCCCAGCCCCAGTCCCTTCAGCCGCGGCTGGCTCTGCCGCACCAGCCGCGCGCCCAGCGTCGGCGTGGTCGCGCCGTAGCTCGCACTGCCGCCGGGACGCTGGTCCAGCACCAGGTTCTGCAGGATGGTGGCGAGGCCGGGCAGCCGCAGCTCGCGCCCGCCGGCGTTGCTCACCGTATCCTCGGCGCGCGCGTACTTCAGGTAGAAGACGCGGAACTCGAGCGGCTGCACCGGCGGCGGCGCGAAGGCCGGGCCGAGGCCGCCCACCAGCGGGCTGCCGCGCGGAACGTTGGCGCCCGCCGCCGTGCCGCTACCGGCGAATTGCGACACCTGTTGCAGGAAGCGGGGCGTGCCGCTGGCCACCAGCGTGCCGTCGGCGGAGGCGCGGACATAGTTGCGCCGGTCCGCCAGCCGCTGCGCCGCGACCTGGCGCACCACGCGCTGCGCATTGGCGGCGCCGACGTTCAGCGTCTGCACGCCCACCTCGCTCGCCGAATAGACGTAGAGCGCGGCGCCGTCGTCGTAGCTGACGAGGTTGAAGGCACGCGCGATGTCGGAGAAGATCTTGTTCACCGATCCGCGGAACACGCCGTTGACGGTGCCGGTCAGGTTGGCGCTGGGCACCACCGGACGGCCGACGCGGCCGAACAGGTCCCGCAGGAAGGCGGTGATCGGCTGGTCGCGCGGCGACAGCGTCAGCTCGCCCGGCGCGCTGGCCGTGCCGCCCGGCGTCGGCGCGGCGACCGGCGCCTGGGCGGCGGCAGCCCTGGGCGCGGGCACGGACTGGGATGCCAGCACGTGCTGCGGCACCGATCCGGCAGGCGCGATCCCGCCGTTGACCATCGCCGCCAGCGTCAGCGCGACGCCTGTCCCGGTCGTCACCATCGTCAATCCATGTGCGATCATGCAGTCTTCCCCCGTGTCATTCCGCCGCGACGACCGACGAGACTTCGGCCTCGTCGTTCGCCAGCGTACCCGCGGGCAGGCCGATCTGGCCCACCATCTCGAGCCGCGTCATCGACGACAATTCGTTAAAAGCGAGAACCGGCAGGTCGAACAGGTCCGGCTCGATCAGCTTGCGCACCGCGCGGCGTGCCTCGAACGAGGTGACGAGCGCGTTGGCGCGCGTCTCCCGCGCGGTGCTCGCGATTGTCGCGACCAGGTTCTGCGCGACGTCGGGCGGGATCGCCAGCCGCTCGGCACCGTCGACGATCCGCGTCGCCTCGCGCACCATCGTCTCCAGCTCGGGCGTGACGACCAGCGCGCGCACCTCGCCGTCCGGCGCGGCCACGTCGATCAGGTAGCGCTTCAGCGCGATGCGCGTCATGTCCGCCAGGCGCGGCGTCTCGCGCTCGTTCTGCGCGGCGTCGGTCAGCCCCTCCAGCACGTCGCGCATGTTGCGCAGCGGCACTTCCTCCTCGGCCAGGCGGCGCATCACGTCGGCGATGCGCGCGGCGGGAAGCGCGCGGACGGCCTCCTTCACCACTTCGGGATAATCGTCGCCGATGCGATTGAGCAGCGCCACCGCCTCCTGCACGCCCAGGAACCGCGCGAGGTTGCGGCGCAGCAGCGCCTCCACCGCGGCGACCAGCGCGGGCGCGTCGATCGCCTGCCCTTCGCGCAGGCCATGCCCGACCGGCAGTTCATAGGCGAGCAGCTGCCACGCCGGTCGCGCGTCGGGCGCCATGAAGTGGATCGCGAGCTTGGGCAGCGGCACGCCGGAGCGATATTGCAGCCGCTCCAGCATGGCGGCGAGGTCCGCCGCCAGCGCGTCGCCCTCGGCCCGGCCCGGCCGCGCGCCGGACAGCTCCAGCAGCAGCGGCACGACCGGCTTGGGCGCGGCGGGCTCGGCGATCAGCGTGGTCGGCGGCGCGGCCTCGCGCCCGCGCGTCACCAGCGCGGTGAGCGGGCCGGCGCGACGCAGCAGCATGGGGCGCAGCCGCGGGTGCAGCATCGCCCCCGTCCCCATCGCGCCGAAGCCCAGGCCGATGAAGACGGCCACCGGAAAGCCCGGGATCAGTGCCATCAGGAAGGCGACCGCGCCCACGCCCATCAGCACGCGGGGATTGCCCGACAGCTGGCGCTGGATCGTCTGCCCCAGGTTGCTGCTATCCTCCTCGTCGGTGGCGCGCGTCACCATCAGGCCCGCGGCCATCGCGCCGAGCAGCGCGGGGATCTGTGCGACCAGACCTTCGCCGATCGTCAGGATCGAATATTTGTGCGTCGCCGCGCCGAGGTCCAGCCCCTGCTGCATCACGCCGATGGCGAGGCCGCCGATCAGGTTGACGACGACGATCACGATGGAGGCGATCGCGTCGCCCTTCACGAACTTCATCGCGCCGTCCAGGCTGCCGTGCAGCTTCGATTCCAGCTCCAGCACCCGGCGGCGGCGGCGCGCCTCGTCCTTGTCGATCAGGCCGGAGCGCAGGTCGCTGTCGATCGACAGCTGCTTGCCGGGCATCGAATCGAGGCTGAACCGCGCCGCCACTTCGGCCACGCGCTCCGCGCCCTTGGCGATGACGATGAACTGCACGATCGTGATGATGAGGAAGACGACCAGCCCGACGACGATGTTGCCGCCCGCCACCATCGACCCGAACGTCTGGATGATGTGCCCGCCGTGCCCCTCGGTCAGGATCATGCGCGTCGTCGCGATCGACAGCGCCAGGCGGAACAGCGTGGAGACGAGCAGGATCGCGGGAAAGCTGGAGAAGTCGAGCGGTCCGCGCACGTACAGCGTCGTCAGCAGCAGCATGACGCCGAAGGTGATGTTCACCGCCACCAGCAGGTCGATCAGCACCATCGGCAGCGGCAGGATCATCGCGCCGATGATCGTGACGACGAAGCCGGCGAGCGCGACGTCGGCGAAGCGCGCGGCGAAGCCCAGCTTCGCCGGCTGCCCGCTGGTCGCGAGATAGTTCTGGACGCTCATTGCGACACACCCCGCGCGGCGGCGTAGCGGCCCATCACGTCGCGCACGTAGCCCTGCGTCTCGCGGTAGCGCGGGATGCCGCGATACTTCTGCACCGCGCCGGGGCCGGCGTTGTAGGCGGCGACGACCATGGGCACGTTGTTGCCGAACTTGCTCTGCAGATGCTTCAGGTACTTGGCGCCGGTCGCGAGCGCGAGCGGACGGTTGTTCAGCAGCGCGCGCGGATCGCGCACGCCCATGCTGCGCGCCGTCGCCGGCATCACCTGCATCAAACCCAGCGCGCCCTTGTGCGACACCGCGCGCGGATCGCCCGCGCTCTCCGTCTGCACCATCGCGCCCAGGAGATGGGGATCGATGCGGTACTGGCGCCCGATGGCGACCACCAGCGCGTCCGGCGCCGCGGCACCGCCGCGACGGCGGACCTGCCTTACCGCGGCGGCCAGGCGGCGGCGATAGCCGGGCATGCTGACCGTCACCGACGACTGGTCCGCCACCGCTACGGGATTGAAGACGGGCGTGGAAGCCGGCAGCGCCGGGCGCGACGCCGGCGTGGAGGCGGCAGCGGCGGGCGTGCCGCACAGCCGCGCGGCCTCGCTGAAGCGGCTGCCGAAACCGGTCGTGCCGCAATCGATCGCGGCTGCCGGCACGCCAGCGGTCGCCGCGGCCATCGCCAGGCCGACGACCACACCGGCGCGCAGCGTGGCGCGCGTGCGGATCGTGGCGGTTGCTGTCCTCATCCCACTGCTCCTTCCCGGCGGCTCGCGGATGCGATACGCCGTACGGCTAGCGGGGTCCTGCGGTCGGCGTGACGAGCGCTCGACGCCTCCTGAATGCCCGACCGGCTAACCTATGCCTAGCCCCGATCACTCAACTCGTCGTGCTATCTTCACGTTCCGTCTTGGAATGTGGTCGAATGATGGCGGAACGTGTCCGAGGTTTGATCTGCCGCAACCCCGCGCAGTGCCGTCGATTCTGCCGGTGTCACGCCCGCTATGTGCCTGTTCGATGACACTTTGCTGACGGTATCGCGCCATTGACTCGCGTCGCGATAGGGCAGACACTTTGTCCCGTCAGAGATGCAACAAGGGTCCTGCGGTCTGGCAAGTGTGGCACCTTCGAGGCGCCAGCATTGACGAGATGCTCCGGCACGAACGCCCGCCACGTGATCTGTCGCGCGGCGGGGACATGGGCAGGAGTGCGACGTGGCCGGGAAGAACGACGGCGGCGACAAGACGGAGAAGCCGACACCCAAGCGGCTGGCCGACGCGCGCAAGAAGGGCGACGTCGCAAAGTCCAAGGACGTCACCGCCACGGCAACGCTGTTCGTGTGGCTGGTGATCTTCATCTTCGGCGCAAGCTACGCCGGCGCGCGGATCGCCGACCTGTTCCAGCAGAGCTTCCTGCTGGTCCATTCCGGCCAGCCGTTCGCGGTCGCCGCCGCGGGCCTGGGCTGGAGCGCCATCTGGGCGTTTCTTGCGATCTGCGCGGTCGCGCTGATCCCCGCCGCCGTCACCGGCGTGCTCACCGAGTTCCTGCAGAGCGGCGGCGTCTTCACCACGGAGAAGATGAAGCCCAGCTTCGAGAAGCTGAACCCCGTCGAAGGGTTGAAGCGCATGTTCAGCATGGACAATGTGATCGAGCTCCTGAAGACGCTGGCCAAGGCCTCGCTGGTCGTGTTCGTGATCTGGCTGGTGCTGCGCGGCTCGCTGGGCGAGATCGTGGAGCGCACCGGCCCGCTGCTGCAGCCCGCGGCGGAGACCGACGGCCGCGCCGCCGCCGCCTCGGTGCTGGGGTACACGGGCGCGCTGATGCGCCAGGCGCTGCTGTGGACCTTCGCCGTGTTCGTGATCGTCGCCGTGCTCGACCTCGCCTGGCAGAAGCACAGCTACCTGAAGAAGATGCGCATGAGCATGCGGGACATCCGCCAGGAGCAT
The DNA here is from genome assembly GCF_012035195.1 of Sphingomonas corticis. Lineage (GTDB taxonomy): Bacteria > Pseudomonadota > Alphaproteobacteria > Sphingomonadales > Sphingomonadaceae > Sphingomonas > Sphingomonas corticis. Next base: position 99,987 of record NZ_JAAVJH010000004.1, on the reverse strand, counting down.
AAGGAGAACGAGGGCGATCCGATGCTGAAGGGCAACCGGCGCCAGCTTCACGAGGAATGGGCATCGCAGAACGCGGTCGGCGCGGCGCGCGGCGCCAACGTGCTGGTCGTGAACCCGACGCACATCGCGATCGCGATCGACTATGATTCGGACAGCGCGCCCGTTCCCGTCGTCGCCGCCAAGGGCGAGGGCCCGCTGGCGCAAGCGATGCGAGAGGCGGCGGAGGAGGCCGGCGTGCCGATCGTCCGCCACGTGGCGGTGGCGCGCAAATTGTACGAGGACGCGGCGGTGGAGGACATCGTGCCGCGCGACATGTTCGAGGCGATCGCGCAGATCATCCTATGGGCGAAGAAGGTGCGCGCGGGCGAGGCGCCGCAGCACCACGACCTGGGCGAACGCAGTTTGGAGACGCATTGAGATGGATTCGGCGATCGGCACCGCGGTGACGGGCCTCATCGGCATGGTGATCGCGCTCGCGGTGGTGCTCGGCCTCGCGTACGTGTGCCTGCGCTTCCTGCGCCAGTGGCAGGAACGGGGCTTGGGCAAGCGCGAGGGCGAGCCCGACCGGCAGCTGCGCTTCGTCCGCGCGCTGGCGGTGGGCCAGCGTGAGCGGCTGATGCTGGTGGAGGCGGAAGGCGAGCTGATGCTGATCGGCGTCGCCGCGGGATCCGTGACGTTGCTGCGCAATTGGGGCGGCCCGGCGGCGGTCGCCGAACCGGCGGTGGAGACCCTGTCCTGATGGCGCAGCGCCCCTCCCCCTTGCGCGACCGGCTGCGCGCGATCGACGCCGGCGAGGCCGACCGCCAGACCCGGCTGATCGCCGCGCTGAACGCGCGCGCCTCGGGCGAGCTGACGCTGGGCGCTCGCGTCGCCTTCGCCCGCGACCAGCGCGCCGCGGGCGCCTGGATCGGTTTCGACACGGGCGGGCAGTCGGTGTTCGTGGCGCCGCTGCTGGTCGACGGCGAGCTGGTGCGGCTGTCCGCCGGCGACGGCGTGCCCGATCCCGCCATCGCCGCGCGCCTGCTTCCCACCATCGAGCCGCTGATCGCCGCGATCGAGAGCGCGCTGGGCGCGGACCTCAGGCCCAGCGCGCTGGTGCCGGGGATCCCGCGCGACTTCATCCTGCTGCGGCTCGACGCCAGCTGTTCGCGCCACACCATCCGCCACCGCCTGCTGGTGGCGTTGCCGCGCGAGGGCGAGGTGATCGCCTCCCCCGCCCCCGCCGCCGCACCGGCGCTGCTGTCCGCGTTGCGTGCGCGCTGGACCGCGCAAATCGACGGTCCGTCCATCGCCGGGACAAGAATTCGGTCGATCGGACGCGGCGACCTGTTACTTTTGGGCGTTGGAGCGTTACGCGCCCGTATCATCATCCCGGGACGCGACGCGCCGCTGGCGGGTCGGCTGGACCTATCGAAGGGAAGCATGACGTTGCAGGAAGACATCGTGCCGACACCCGCTTCGGAGATACCGGCCAACGGCGCCCCCCCGCCCGACTGGGAAGCGATGACCCTCCCCACCATCGTGGAGATCGAGGGCGGGCTGTTGTCGGCGCGCGACATCGCCGGGCTGGCGCCGGGCAGCGTCCTGCCCGTGCCGCAGAGCGGGGGCACGCTGCGCGTCCGCGTGTCCGCCGGGGGCACCACCATCGGCGACGGCGAGCTGGTGGCGGTGGGCGAGGGCTTCGGCGTGCTGCTGGAGCACGTGCCCGGCGCCGAGGACTAGCCGGTGGACCTGTCGACCTTTACGCCGGGCTCCGCGCTCGTCGTCGTCATCGCGCTCGCCATCGCGCCGTTCTTCGCCGTGATGGTGACCAGTTTCACGAAGATCGTCGTCGTGCTCAGCCTGCTGCGCAACGCGCTGGGCTTGCAGCAGGTGCCGCCGAACATCGTGCTGAACGGCCTGTCGCTCGTCCTGACGCTGTACGTCATGTATCCGGTGGGACAGCAGATGCAGGCCGCCATCGCCCAGAATCCGGTGCAGCAGGTGGTGGAGGCGCAAGGCGGCGGCGGCACGCTGTCGTCGACCAATTCCATGCTGAACGCGGTGGACGCGGGCAAGGAGCCGCTGCGCAACTTCCTCCTGAAGCACAGCTCCCCCACCGAGCGCGGCTTCTTCCTGAAGACCGCGCAGCGCGTCGGCGATCCCAACCGCGCCGCGGAGATGACCGACCGCGACTTCATCGTCGTCATCCCCGCCTTCGTCGTGCGCGAGCTGAGCCTCGCCTTTCAGGTCGGCTTCCTCATCTTCCTGCCGTTCCTCGTCATCGACCTCGTCATCTCGAACATCCTGTTGGCGATGGGGATGATGATGCTGTCGCCCACCACCATATCGCTGCCGTTCAAGCTGCTCCTCTTCGTGCTGGTCGACGGCTGGGTGAAACTCGCCCACGGCCTCGTCCTCAGCTACGTCTAGAGGCGCGCGTGGACGGCGATTTCCTCAGCCTGACGAACGACGCGCTGTGGCTCGTCCTCGTGCTCTCCGCCCCGCCGATCATCGTCGCGGCGGTCGCCGGACTGGTGGTGGCGGTGATCCAGGCGGCGACGCAGGTGCAGGAACAGACGCTGCAATATACGGTGAAGTTCTTCGCCATCGTGCTGACGCTGTTCGTCACCGCGGCGCTGCTCGGCGGATCGCTCTACCGTTTCAGCGACCGCATCTTCACCGAGTTCCCCGCCTTGATCCGGCGCTAGGCGTGGGCGGGTGGGCCGACCAGCTGCTGCTGCTGGGCGTCGCCACCGCGCGGGTGGCGGCGACGTTCCTGCTGCTGCCCATGTTCTCCAGCGAGACGGTACCCGCGCTGGTCCGCAACTCGATCTTCGTCTCGCTCGGCATCGTCAGCCTTGCGCTGCAACCGCCGCTGGACCCCTCGCTGCTCGGCCCCGGCCAATGGGCGACGATCATCCTGAAAGAGGTGTTCGTCGGCCTCGTCATCGGCTTCTTCTTCGGCTCGGTGCTGTGGGCGCTGGAGGCGGCGGGCAACATCGTCGACACGAAGGTGGGTGCGACGCTGGCGCAGGTGGTGGATCCGCTGTCCGGGCACCAGACGTCGCTGAACGGCGCGCTGCTGGGACGGCTGGCGGGCGTGGTGTTCGTCGCGGGCGGCGGGCTGTCGCTGCTGCTGCGCGTGCTGATGGAAAGCTACGCGATCTGGCCGGTCGCCTCGCCCATGCCCGCGCTGACCGGCAGCAGCCTGGCGCTGTTCGAGGGGGAGTTCGGGCGGCTGATGGTGCTGGCCACGCTGTTCGCCGCGCCGGTGCTGACGGTCCTGTTCCTGATCGACGCGGGCCTGGGCCTCATGAACCGGTTCGCGCAGCAGCTGAACGTGTTCACCCTGTCGATGTCGATCAAGGCGTTCGCCGCCACCTTCGTCATCCTGCTGCTGCTCGGCAGCTACGTCGCCGCGATCCTGCGCGACATCGCCGCGCGTCCGGGGGTGATCCGCGCCATTCTGACGGGGCTCGCGACATGACCCCGGCGGCGGAGGACGACCGGCTCGCCGCCATCGCCGAGCTGCTGCGCAAGGCCGACGCGCTTCCCGGCGCGGCCGCCCCCGTTGCGCTGGGCGAGCATATGGTGGAGGCGGCGCGTGTGCCCAGGCGGCATCGCGAGACGCTGTTGCGCCTGACGCCGATGGAGCTGACCTGCGTCCGCTTCCTCGGCTGGGGCCGCTCCAACGCCGACATCGCGACGCTGCTGCTGATCTCCGACAACACCGTGCGCGTCCACCTGTCCAACGTGGCGCGCAAGCTGGAGCTGGACGGGATGCGCGAACTGGCCGCGCTGGCGGGGCTGCTGTTCTATCCGGCGGATTGAGCGCCCGCCCCGCTCGATCCGCCGGCCGGGACCGTCAGCCCTTGCGACTGAACCCCGCGTCGGTGAGCGTCAGCGAGCGGAGGTCGCGGCCCGACTGGGTTCGGAAGAGGCGGGCGACGCCGTCGGCATAGCGCGACAGATTGCCCTCGCGCTGCGCGCTCTGCCACCCGGCATGAAGCGTCACCATCAGCAGTTTCATCTCCTCGCCGAGCGCAGGGCGCGTCGCGGGAGAGGACAGCTGCGGATTGGCCGCGAGGGCGGCGGCGATCTGGCGGCGCGCGGCGACGATGCGTGCGGGCGGCAGATTGTCGGTATAGCCGTTGGCGATCTGCCAACCGAGCACGGTATAGGCGGTGACCGCGTCCGCCGCGTCGTTGTCGCGCAGGCCGGTGCCGCCGATCAGGCTGCGATACACCGCCGCATAATCGTGCTTCGCGAATTGCGCGCTCATCACGCGGGCGGCTTCCGGATATTGCCGGCTGGCGCGCGCGAGATAGCCGTCGAGCGCCTGGCGACGCAGCGCTGGCGTCGAACTGTAGCTCAGCCGCGCCGCCCCCGCCGGCGCCGCTCCCCGGCCGAACGCGTTCGGCAACACGGAGATCGCCCGCTCGCCCGGCGAATAGACGCTGCGCGCGGTGCGGGCGGGGGCGCTTGCGCCACGCGGGATCGACACGGTGTTGGTGAGGACGCCCATGTCGAACACGCCCTGTGCGGCGGCGTGCGGGACGCTGGCGGCCAGAACGATTCCCACGGTCATGATCCGGATCATCGAACGCATCGCGATACTCCTTCGGATACGGAAAGTGGCAGACCCTACGGCCTGTCTGTGCGACCGATAAGCCTGGCGATCAACGCTCATCAGCAATCGATTTCGCGGCCATGTCGCCGATGCCGGTCAGCATATCGCGTCCCCGGTTGTCCGGCGTAGCGTTGGGCAGACCGACGTGCGGCGCAACGTTGGCTGGCTAATCGTATCGACTAGTCCCCCTAGTCGTTCCGCTGAGTGCGCAACGAGCCGCGACGTTGTCTAAGGATGGCGACCCGGAAGCGACCGGGACGGCATTGCAACTCAGGACGGAGGATTACCCATGGACATCGGCAGCCTCGGCGGTATCTCGCGCATCGCCCAGCTCACCCCGCTCGGCGGCATCATGAGCCTGGCGTCGCGCAATCTCGTCTCCGCGCTTGGTCAGAACCTGATCCAGCAGCTGGGCTCTGCGATCGGGCTGCCGCAGCCGCTGATCGACGCGGCACAGGGTCAGTTCGCTTTCGCCAGCGGCGACGTGTTCGGCGGCATCAGCAACCTGTCGGAGGCCGCTGATGGCTTCGCGCAGGCGGCAGGCGGTTCGTTCACCGACCGGGCGGACTTCAGCCGCGACATCCAGGACAATCTGCAGCGCATGGCGTCCGACATCGCCGGTGGACCCGAGGCGCGCGAGGCGCGTGCGGGTGGTCGTGGCGGCAGCTGGCTGATGGCCATGGCTCGTGCGCTGGGCGAGAAGGCCGACATGCTGGCCGACCAGATGCAGGGTCTCGCCGATCGCATGTCCTCGGACAAGTCTGATCCCAGCGCCAGCCTGGAATTCAGCGCCAAGTCTCAGGAATTCGGCCTGTTCATGAACGCGGCCTCGAACGCGCTGAAGACCGCGGGTGAATCGCTGACCACGGCGGCGCGCAAGGGCGGCTGATCCGCGGGAGAACCTTCGCGACGCAGGTTCGTTGGCCGGCGGTCGGGGCGATGCCCCGGCCGTCGACTGCGGTTCAGGGCGGCTTCATGGCCACCCCGGCATTTCGCCGGCGGAAAGGGGAAGCAAAGGAGATCGAGCATGACGCGCACCCGGTTCATCCTTCTCGTCGCCGCTCTGTGCGGTGCGGCACCGGCCGGTGCCCAGGTGATGGCGCTCAGCCCAACGACCATGATCGGCTATGCCGGCACGAGCGCTGCGGGACAGCAGGCGCGGCGACAGCTGGGCAGCCGACTGGCCACGCGCGCGGTCCGGCCGACAGCCAGTGGCCTCGCGAGCACGCCGGCGGCCGCCGCGTCGCTGCGCTATCGACCCGACGCGGCGGTGCGCCAGCAGGTCTACGGTCGCGCGATCGCGCAGATCGAACGGTCCAGTCCCGGTGATGCCGCGCTGGTGCGCAGACAGCTGACGAGCGGGGCGGTCCGGCGCGAGGTGTCGGCCTTCCTGGGTCGCTACGGCATGTCCGCCGACGATGTCGCCGACACGACAGCGCTGTATCTCGCCTCGGCGTGGCTGGCGTCGCGCGGAAGCGCGGGCAATCCCAGTGCGGCACAGATGCGCGGCCTGCGGGCGCAAGTCGCGGCATCGATGGGCCCGATCGCGCAGGCGGGCAACGCCACCAAGGCGGAGATCGCGGAGGCGAACATCGTGCAGACAGCCTTCACCAGCAATGCCGCCAACGATGCTGCAAAGGACCCCAGCTACGCGCCCAAGGTGCGCGCCGCCGTCGTGAAGGCGGTACGCGACGCCTATCAGATGGACCTGTCGCAGCTGGACCTGACCGCGCAGGGACTGCGCTGAGGAGGAGTAGAACCGATGTCGATCTCGATCGCGGCCGGCAATGTGCATGTCGGCCTCGGCACCCCGTCCGACCGCCGCACGGACCAGGCGATGGCGGCGCAGGACCAGGCCACGGAAACCCAATCGCAGGGGATGAAACTGCCGCAGCAGGCGGGCCTCGATCGGCTGCTCGCCCGACCCGACGGGCTTGCGCGCTTCCGTTGAAGCGGAGGCGCCGCTCCGGTCTGATCTGATGATACGCCGGGAGGGCTCAGTGAAGAACATCACCAAGTTTCTGATCGGTACGCTCGCGATGCTCGCGCCGTCCGCCGCGGCGCAGGACGTCGTCATGGCGCTGGATCCGACGTTGATGACCGGCTGGTCCGGCGTGGCCGCCGCCGGCGAATACGCCAAGCAGGACTTCGGCACGCGATTGAGCCGGTCGTCCGCCCGCCGATCCTCCCTGGCGGCGACACCCGCGCGGCCAGCCGCGTCGCTGGCCTTCCGTCCCGACGCCGCGGTGCGCCAGCAGGTCCACCAGCGCGTGCTCGCGAACATTCGCAAGAGCAATCCGCAGGACGCCGCCTACCTGAAGAAGGTCTTCGAGAGCGGCGCGATGCGGCAGAAGGTGTCCTCATATATGCGGCGCTATGGCATGTCGATCGACAACGTCGCAGATACGACCGCGCTCTATCTCGCGACCGCGTGGCTGGCGACACGCGCCGATGCCGGCGATCCAACGCCGGCGCAGATGCGTGGGTTGCGCGCGCAGGTGGCGGGCACCTGGGCATCGATGCCGCAGTTCGGCAACGCCACCAACGCCATGAAGCAGGAGATCGCCGAGGCGAACGTGATCTTCGCGACCTTCGCCGGCGAGTTTGCGGGCCGCGCCGCCCGCGATCCGAAGCTGGCGGCCGTGGTGCGCCGAAATACGATCGCCAACGTGCGCGACAGCTACCAGATGGATCTTTCGCGTCTGAACTTGACGAGCGCAGGTTTGCGGTAAGCCGGACGAACAGGAGCATGCGTTGACGAGACTTGGCAGATTACTGATCGGCGCGCTGACGATGATCGCGCCGCCCGCCGCGGCGCAGGACGTGGTCATGGCGCTGGATCCGACGTTGATGACTGGCTGGTCGGGCGTCGCCGCCGCGGGCGAATACGCCAAGCGTGACTTCGGGACACGATTGAGCCGGTCGTCCGCTCGTCGATCCGCCCTTGCGGCGACGCCCGCCGCCACCGCCGCCCGGCTGGCTTACCAACCCGACGCCGCGGTGCGAAACCGCGTCTACGGCAGGACGATCGCGCAGATCGAGAAGTCCAGCCCGAAGGATGCCGCGCAGGTGCGCCAGTTGCTGATGAGCGGGGCGATGCGGCGCGACGTCGCGCGGCATATGGCGCGCTATGGCATGTCGCCGAACAATCTCGCGGACACCACCGGGCTGTACCTCGCCACCGCGTGGATGGCCTCGCGGGGCAGCAATGCCGATCCGACGCCGGCGCAGATGAAGGGCCTGCGCGCGCAGGTGGCCGGCGTGATGGCCGGGATGCCCGCGATGGCCGGGGCGAGCAACGCCACCAAGGCGGAGATCGCGGAAGCCAATATCGTCCAGGCCGCCTTCGCCAGCGCGGCGGGAGGCCATGCGGCGCGCGACGCCAGCTTCGCACCGACCGTGCGCTCCGCCGTCGTGCGCGGCGTGAAGGGTTCATACCAGATGGACCTGTCGCGCCTGAATCTGACGAACAGCGGGCTCCGATAGGAAGACGGAGAAACCTCATGTCCCTCACCGTCAACGCCGGGCAGCATCGCCCGCGCCTCGATCGCGACCCCGGCGGAGCGCGAGACCGACCAGGCGCTCGCCGCGCAGGATCAGGCGACGGAGACTCTGTCGCAGGACCTGAAGCGCAGCGAGCCGAGCGGTGTCGAACGGCTGCTCGCCCGTCCCGACGGGCTCGCACGCTTTCGTTGAGGTCGATCAAGGCCGGGCGGTCGCGGGCCGGCGATGCCGCGCGATCGCGATACCCAAGGAGGGCCCTGCAGGTCGGTCTCGCGGCGCTGACGGACGATCAACGCAGATCGATCGCATTTCCCGAATGAAGAACATGACCAGATTCCTGATCGGCACGCTCGCCATGGTCGCGCCGCCCGCCGCGGCGCAGGACGTCGTCATGGCGCTGGATCCGACGCTGTTGACGGGATGGTCGGGCGTCGCCGGCGCCGGCGAATATGCCAAGCGCGACTTCGGCACGCGTCTCCATCGTCCGTCCGCTCGCGGATCGGCACTCGCCGCGACCCCGCAGCGGGTGACCGCCAGCCTCACGTTCCGGCCCGATCCGGCCGTCCGCAACCAGGTCTACAATCGCGCCGTCGCCGAATGGTCGAAGCGGGACCGTGCGGAGGGGGCGAAGCTGCGCCAGCTGCTGCAGAGCGGCAAGGTGATGCGCGACATGAACGGCTATATGGCCGGCTACGGACTCAATCCGAACAACGTCGGCGACACCACGGCGATGTACCTCGCGCTCGCCTGGAACGTCGTCCACGGCAGCTCGGACGATCCCGGTCGCGCGCAGGTGCAGGGGCTGCGGCGCCAGACCGCGGCGACCTTCGCCACGCTTCCGGATTTCATGCGCGCCGGACCGGCGACGCGGCAGGAGCTTTCCGACGCCAACGTCATCCAGTCCGCCTTCGTCGCCAACATCGCCAACGCCATGGCGAAGGACGGCTCGCTGGCCGGACGGGCGCGCAATTCGGTCGCGCAGGGGGTCAAGTCGATCTACGGCCTCGACCTTCGCACGGTGAAGCTGACGAGCGCCGGTTTCCAATAGAGGGCAGCGAAAGGATTCGTCTCATGTCTCTCACCGTCAACGTCGCCGGCGTCGCCAAGGCCTCGATCGCCACGCCGATGGATCGCAAGACCGACGAGGCGATGGCGGCGCAGGACCAGGCCGGCGAGGTGATCTCCCAGGGCAACGAACGTCGCCCCGTGACCGCGCTCGACCGCCTCGTCGCGGCGCCCGACGGGCTGGCACGCTTCCGCTGATCGGGTCCGGTCGCGGACCTGTACGAAGGATCGCGATCGCCGCCGCGACGCTCGGCCGCTCCGCCGCCTCGGCGGAGCGCGCCCGGCCGCATGGTCCAGGGCGCGATTGGCTCGGCTTCGCTCCTAGTCGCTTCGATTATGGCACGCGCGCGCGACGCGCCGCATATAGCATCCAGGCCGGGCGTTCCGTCCCGCCGTTGAAGGATTTCGCGATGACCATGGTCGACCGTCTGTCCCCCCTCGCACCGGCATCGCCGCTGGCCGGCGGCGCGACGACGAACGCCGCCTCCGCCGCATCGGCGGCGATCGGCGATCTGGGCCATCGCGTGCTCGGCTGGGTCGGCGCCGTGGGCGGGGAGGCCGCCGGCAGCGCGGCGTGGACCGCGCGGACGGGAGAGGCGCAGGGCGCTGCGCCCGATCGCAATTTGCTGGCGCAGCGTGGCGACATCTACGGCTTGCAGCAGCTCGCCGGCGATCTGTCGGCACGCTTTGGCGCCACGCCGACGCAGGAAGGCGATCTGCTGCGCGCGCTGGAGGGCGTTACGCGCGGCGCGATGGTCCATGCCGCCGGCCTGTCCGGCGCGTCGGGCGAGCGGCAGGTAGCGGGCCTCTCCGCCGCGCTCGACGCCGCCGCTACCGCCCCCGCTGGCGAGGGCATCGACGGCGTGGTCGCCCGGCTGGAGGCGGCGGCGGCCAGCTTCGGCGTCTGACATTCGGGAACCCCGCCGCGGCCGGGGCGCTATGCCGGCGACGGAACGTTTCGCCGGGAGAATGATGATGCCGTACCGCGCCATGCTCGCCGCCACGCTCGCCACAATCGTGGTCGCGACCCCTTCCGCAACGGCGCAGCGCCGCATCGCCGTCATCGCCGCCGGGAACGAGCAGGCACTGTCCGTCGGCAAGACGGTGATCTCGCGCCCGTTCGGCGCGCAACTGGTCGATCGGCTGGCGATCGTCGGCAGCTATCCCTCCGGCAGGGCGACCTACCATCTGGTCCGCGGCGACGCCGCCGGCCCTTGCCCGTCGCGCTTCGTCGTCGTCGCCACCGGCCTGGGCGGCGCGCCCGCGGCGAGCGAGCCGTTCGGCACCTGCGCGGGCCAGGCGCGCGCGGCGATGAACCGCGGCGGCTTCGTCGTCTCGATGCCCGCCACCGCCGCCGGCGGCCCGCCCGTGCGCTTCGCGTGGGAGAACGGCAAGATGCGGCTGATCGACGCCATGCCCGCCGCCACGGTGGCGGGCGACGACGGCGAGCCGGGCTTCGCCGCGCGCCAGGCGTCCACGTGTCGCACACCCACCTCCGCCGACCCCGGCACGCAGGCGGCGGTCATCGCCGACTTCGAGAGCAGCTATCCCGCCGAGTTCCGCCGATCGTCGTCGCTGAAGCGCGTCGAGATCGCGCCGGACGAGCTGCGCGCCACCGTCACCGGGCTGGCGTGCCTCGCGCGCTGGCCGGGAGCGGAGGCGATCGTGCCCGAGGCCGCGACGCCGCTGTTCGCCAGCAAGCGCTACGGCCCCGCCGCCTTCCGCACCGTCGAAACGATCGCGCGCGATCCCAACTCGGACACCAACCTGCGCGCCGCCGTGCGCGCCTTCGGCGCGGAGATGCTGTACCGCGTCGACCGGCGGGAGCCGCTGTAGCCGCATGATCGGCCTCGCCGTCGCCGCGCGCGCTTACGCCCGGGCGCGCTGGCGCATGGCGCGGCTGCGCGACCGGGCGGCGATCGAGCGCCACCAGTCGGCACGGCTGGCGCGACTGGGGTGGTATCTGGCGCGCGACATCCCCTTCTATCGAGGCATCGACCCGGCGCGCGTCGGCTCCTGGCCGATCGTCGACAAGGCGACCATGCTGGCGAACTTCGCGGCGATGAACCGCGCGGGAGTGGCGCTGGACACCGTGCGCGCGGCGCTGGCCCGCGGCGAGGATCGCGTGGAAGGCCATGCGATCGGCCACAGCACCGGCACCAGCGGCAACCGCGGCTATTTCCTCGTCAGCGATGCCGAGCGTTACGTGTGGCTCGGCACGCTGCTGGCCAAGGCGCTGCCCGACGCGCTGTGGCGGCGGCACCGCGTCGCGCTGGCGCTGCCAGGCTTCTCGCGCCTCTACGGCGCGGCGGGCGGGGGCAGCCGGGTGCGGCTGGGCTTGTTCGACCTCACCGAAGGCGTGGACGCGTGGGCGGCGCGCTTCGCCGCCTTCGCGCCCGACACCATCGTCGCCCCGCCCAAGGTGCTGCGCCACCTTGCCGAGCGCGGGCTGGTCGCGCGCGGGACGACCGCCTTCGCCGCGGCGGAGGTGCTCGACCCGGTCGACGTTCCCGCGATCCGCGCCGCGACCGGCCTGCCGGTGCGGCAGATCTACATGGCGACGGAGGGACTGTTCGGCGTGTCCTGCGCGCACGGCACGCTCCACCTGGCCGAGGACGTGGTGGCGTTCGAGTGGGAGGCGCTGGCGGCGAGTGCGCTGGTGCAGCCGGTCGTCACCGATTTCACCCGCCGCGCGCAGGCGATGGCACGCTATCGCATGAACGACCTGCTGCGGCTCGACCCCTCACCCTGCCCGTGCGGTTCGGCCTTGCAGGCCGTAGCGGCGGTGGAGGGGCGGCGCGACGACCTGTTCCTGATCGGCGCGACGACGGTGACGCCGGACGTGCTGCGCAACGCACTGCTCGACGCCGACCCGCGAATCGACGACTTCCGCATCGTGCAGACCGGGCCGACCGCGGTGGCGGCGGCGATCCCGCCGGGATGCGACGCCGCCGCGGTTCGGGCGGGACTGCGCGTCGCCCTGACGCGCCTGGGCGCGGACGCCGCCGTCACCGTCTCCCACGGCATCCCCGCCACCGACGCCACCAAGCTGCGCCGCGTGCGCCGCGACTGGGATCACAACCAGATCTCCGCCTCGTAGCTGTCCGGCGGCGGCGCCGTGCCGTGGGCGAGAGACCAGATCGCGGGGCCGAGGAAGTCGAGCGGCCCGGTCGCGTAGGGTCCCGCGCGTGTCGCCTGCCGTGCCAGCACGCGGCGGTCCTGCATCAGGATGGGATAGTGGAACGCCGTCAGCAGCGCACGCTTCACCCCCGCCGGCCAACGCCCGCGCGGCGTCGCGAAATGGGCGTAGGGGCGCGTGACGCCGGTCGCCTCGGGCACGAAGACGACGGCGATCGACAACCGCAACCCGTCCGGTCCGTCGAAGCGGACGTCGGCGATCGTCGGCGGGAACAGACGCCCCGTACTGGTGGTGCGATACCCCTCGAACAGGCGCGAGAGGAGGCCACCGGCGCGGCGCTCCTCGACATAGGTCGCCTCCGCCCCCGCCGCATCGATTGTCACCAGCACGCGGGTGCGCCGCCGCCGGTGGGGTGCGCGCACGATCCACGGGTGGACGTGGTGGGGATGCGCGGGGTCGAGATGGTTCTCCACCGCGTCCAGCACGCGCGCCGCCGACGCGCGCGGCGTCCACCAGAAGCGGTCCAGCGTCGCATCCTCCATCACCGCCGGCAATCGCGGGAACGGCGCGTCGGATAGTGTCGTCCACACCAGCCCCGCGGCGACCCGCGTCGGCAGCGCGTCGGCGCGCACGGCGGGCACGCCGGTGCTGCCGGGAACGTGGCGGCACGTGCCGGCGCCGTCGAACGCCCAGCCGTGATAGGGACAGACGATCCGCCCGGCATCCACCCGCCCGGCGGACAGCGGCATGGCGCGGTGCGGGCAGCGGTCGCGCAGCACCGCGGGCCCGCCCGCCCCGGCGAAGACGACCAGCGGCTCGTCCAGCAGCCGCCGCGCCAGCGGCCGACGGCCGAGCCGCGCGGCCACGGCCACCGGATACCAGCCCGCGGCGACGGCGGCGGGCCAGCTCACCAGCCGTACCGCCGCATCATCGGCACGATCGCGCGCTCCAGCAGCGCGGCGAACCCGCGGATGGCGGCGCGGCGCGGCGCGGAGAGGTGATCAACCGACATCGCCCAATATTCGATCACCCCGCGGGCCCCGCGCAACCTCTTGAAGTGCGCCGCGCCCGCCGAGCCATGCAGCCGCCACCCGCGCGCCATCGCCTCCTGCATGAACAGGAAGCAGGCAATCCGGTACAGTCCCGCCGCCACCGGCACGCTGCGGTCGTAACCGACCACCGGCGGCGTCGCGACGCCGCCGCGCGCCAGCAGCCCCGCCACCGCCACCGCGCGCCCGTCCGCCCCGCGCGCCACGCGATAGCGGATCAGCCCGCTCTCCATGGTGCCGGCGACGAAGCGCGGGGTGAAGACGGGGTTCAGCGCGCTGTACTTGCCGACGTAGAGCTGGTGGTAGAGCTCGGCGATCCGCCCTGAGTCATCGCTTCGGGCAACGTCCACGGCGAGGCCCGACCGGGCCAGCAGCCGCCGGTCGTTGCCGAACTGGTTGCGCGGGCGCCAGTCGCGGGCGAGGTCGTCGACCACCCACACCTGCCGCGACGGCATCATCACCCACCCGTCCGCCCGGGCCGCCGCGACCAGCGCGGGCGACGACCAGGCGTCGACCGAGCGGATCGCGATCAGGTGGTCGGGAAAGGCGTTCGCCAGCAGCCGCCGGATCGCGGGCAGGTCCGCGCCGGTCCAGCCGCCGTGAAGATTGGTCGACAGGAGCCAGTTGTCGACGTTGACGATCCGGTCGATCCGCGCCGCGCGCAGCACCGCGCCGGCGACACCCACAAGCCCACGCAGCGCCGCGCCGCCCGGCACGCCGACCAGCTCGATTTCGCGTCGGGCGTAGTCGACGTAGGCGGCGGTGGGCGTCGCGACGTAGCTGTCGCCGCGCGCGCCGTCGTCGATCGTCACCGGCAGCACCTGGCCCGCGTCCGTCGCCAGCGCGCGCACCCGCGTGGCGACATTGGCCACCTGCGCCCGCGTGTCCGCCGCCAGCGCCGCGATAAAGGCGCGCTCCGCCGGGGAAACCGCGGGCCAAGGCGCGGCCGGGTCGGCGGGGTCGAACAGCCTCATCCGATCGGCTCGCCGTTCCACTCGATGTCGGCGGTGGTCTGCCGCGTCGGGCTGCGGCGGCGGGTGAGCGCCAGCGCGGCGAAGCGCGCCGCGTCCACCACCGCCCCCGCCGCCGGCCAGCGATCCCCCGGCCGCCCGATCGCGTCGCGCCCCTCACGCCACGCGGTCGCCGCCGCGCGCACCCGCCCCTGCGCCAGCACGGCGGGCAGGCCGAGCAGCGCCATCGCCGGCGACAGGTGCCGGCGCGTGCCCGCCGCGGGCGAGGCCTGCGGCGTCCCGAGGATCGCGCGCGCCAGCGCGTCGCCGTCGAACAGGTGAACGCCGCTGACCGCACGCGGATTGCACTCGATCGGCACGGCCACGTCCTCGCGCGTGCGGATCAGGTCGAAGGAGAGATGCCCCGTCGCCCGCGTCGCCGCCGCGATCCGCGCCGCCATGGCGGCCGCCGGCGGCCAGTCCACCGCCTCGAACGCGAAGGCGGCGGAACGGCCGTGGCGCAGGACCGGGCGATACAGCGCGTGCGCGACGATCCGCCCCTCGCGCGTGGCGCTCCACAGGCACAGCTCCTCCCCGGCGACGAAATCCTGCGCCACCCAGGCATACTCGCGCGAGGGCCGCAGCCGCCGCAGGTCGCGCGCGCGCGGCCGCACCAGCGTCGCCGCGGCGAAGCGCGAATAGTCGGGTTTCAACACGATCCGGTCGAGCGGCAGCGCGGCGAGCCCATCCGGCGTCTCGATCCGCCGCGTCGTCGGCATCGCCACGCCCGCCGCGCGCGCCAGTTCGGCGAACAGCGCCTTGGAATGCAGCGCGCGCAGCGTCTCCAGCGGTGGGGCGACCAGCCGCGGGTCCCCCGGCATCGCGGCCGCGAGATAGAACACCTCCTCGCACGTCGGCACCACCAGCGTCGCGCCGGCGGAGTCGATCAGCCGGGCCAGCGCATCGCGGAACGCGGCGAAGGCGTGCCGCGGCGGCGGCAGGCGGTGGACGGCGAAGGCCGGCCGCGCCCAGGACGCGGCGGTGGCGGGCACCGAGTCGGCGAGGTGGACGCGCCAGCCGAGTGCGCGAAACGAGCGCGCCACCTCCAGCGCCACCGGTGCGCGCGCGCCGGTGACGAGGACGGTGCCGCTCACAGGCCCGCCGCGCACTCGGCGCAGTGCGACGGCGTGAGCGACACGTCGGGATTGCGGCGGTGCAGCCGGTGCAGCGCGCGGAGCGTCGCGCGCCCCGCCGACGCATCGCCCAGCAGGCGCGCCGTCAGCCACGGCGGCGGCGTGTCGGTGCGGATCGCCGCGCTGGACCAGGCGGCGTCGGCGACGAGGAAGCGCCACGCGCCCCCCTCCTCCGCCAGCACCAGACCCCAGTGACCGGGGCAGTGGCCCGGCAGCGGCACCGCCAGCAGCGATCCGTCGCCGATCACGTCCCGCCCCTCTTCGAACGGCGCCAGGTCGCGCGGCAGCGGCACTGCTGGCGCATCCTCGAACCAGCGCGCGCGCGACAGGAAGTCGGGCGGCGCCAGTGCGCGCAGCATCCCCTGCCGCACGGCGGCGAAGCGCCCACCGCGCCCCATCGCCTGCCAGCCCGCCCGCGCGGCGTGGATCGTCGCCGCGGGAAAGCGGTGCGTACCGGCCATGTGGTCGGCGTGGAAATGCGACAGGATCAGGTGCCGCACCTGGCCCGGCGCCACCCCCGCCGCGGCCAGCTGCTCCGCCAGCGCCTCCCCCGGCGCCAGCGTGGGCGGGGTGGTCCAGCGGTACAGCCGCTCCGGAAACGGCCGGGTCGCGTCGAAGAAGGCGGGATCGTAGCCGGTGTCGAACAGGATCGCGCCTTCCGCCGGGTGGCGGATCAGGAAGGCGAGCGCGGGGAACTCAACTGGTGCCCAGCGCCCGCCGCGGATCGTCATCGCCTGCGGATGGCGGCAGTGGCCGACGCGAAAGGGGGTGAGCGTCACGCGGCGCATCGGTGCTCCAGCGCGTGGTCGATCGCCGCTTCCGGCGCGATGCGGGGATGCCAGCCGAGCGCCGCCCGCGCGTGCGACAGGTCGAAGGTGCGCGACCAGCCGAGCGCGGTCGCGGTGTAGCGCGTCACCACCGGCTCGCGCCCCGCGACGTGGCCCCACGCCTCCGCCGCGGTCGCCGCAGCCATCGCGAGCGGCCGCGGCAGCGCGACCAGGCGCACCGGCAATGCCAGCCGTGCCGCGATCCGCGCCACGATTGCCCGCACCGGCATCGCCGCGCCGCCGGACAGGTTCGCCTCGGTCGGCGGCGCGTCGGCGGCGAGCAGCAGCGCGGCGGCGACGTCGCGCGCGTCGGTCAGCTCCACCAGCGCGCGGCCGCCCGCGGGCAGCGGCACCCGTCCCCGGCGCACCGCGCGCAGCAGCCGCGGCAGCAGCACGGCGTCGTCGGGGCCGACGATCGCGCTGGGCCGCAGGATGGTCGCCGCCATCCCGCTCGCTCGCACCGCCTGCTCCCCCGCCCATTTGGTCCGCGCATAATCGTTGGCGAAGCGCCGAGCCGGCGGGTCGCCCTCCCCGATCGCCCACCGGTCGCGCGGCTCGGCGTAGATCGACGGCGTGGAGACGTGGACGAAGCGGCGGCACCCCGCCACCCGCGCCGCCGCCGCCAGCCGCGCGACGGCGTCGACGTTGATCGCGTGGAAATCGGCGCGCCTGCCCCATGGCGCGGACAGCGCGGCGAGGTGGAAGACCGTGTCGACGCCCCGGCAAAGGCCGTCCGGCAGCGCGTGCGTCAGGTCCAGCGCGGCGATGTCCTCCCCGCCGCGCGGTCGCCGCCCGGTCGCGTGCACCTGCCATCTCGCGGCGCGCAGCATGGGCACCAGCGTGCGCCCCAGCCCGCCGGTCGCCCCGGTGACGAGTGCGACGCGAGTCACCAGCGGATCACCATGCCGCCCAGCGTGATCCCCGCCGCGCTACCGACCAGCAGCACCGTGGCGCCGGGCACCAGCCGACCCTCGACCCGCGCGGCGTGCAGCGCCAGCGGGAGGCTGGCGGCGACCTGGTTGCCGTTCGCGTCGAAGCGATCGACGATCCGCACGCGCTCGCCGCCCAGCACGCGCGCGAGATGGTCGATCGCCGCGCGGCTCGCCTGGTGCGGCACCACCACGTCGATCGCCGCCGCCGCCACCCCCGCCTCTTCGAGCAGCCGGGCGAGGAAGCCGGGGAACAGCCGCGCCGTCGCGCGGTGCAGCGCCGGCCCCGCCATGCGGAAGCGCGTTTCGGCGAGGAAGCCCGCATCCGTCGGGTCCAGCCGCGTGCCCCCAGCCGCGATCGCGCACAGGTCCGCATGGTCGCCGTGCGTCTCGAACCGACTGGCGAGCAGGCGGTGCGGCCCGCCCGCCGCCACCGCCAGCGCCGCGCCCCCGTCGCCGAAGATCGCGGCACCGGCCGCATCGTCCGCCGCCAGCGCGCGGCGCGGCAGGTCGGCGCCGGCGATCAGCACCTGGCGCCAGCGCCCGCCGGCGATGCCCAGCAGCGCCACGTCCAGCGCCACCAGCGCGGACAGGCACGTGGCGTTGACGTCGAACGCCGCGCGCCCGCTGGCGCCGATGCCCAGCCGCCGCTGGATCAGCGTCGCGGTGCCCGGCAGCGGCTGCTCCATCACGCTGGACGCGCCGATCAGCACGTCCGCCTCCTCCGCGCGCCACCCGGCCTCGTCCAGCGCCGCGCGCGCGGCGGCGGCGGCCATCATGCTGGTGGTCTCCGCCTCGTCGGCCACGGGGCGCCCCGCGATACGGCGCGCGGGCGTGTAGGCCCCGGTCCCGGCGAGCGCGAACAACATCGCCGCGGACCATGCGCCAGCCCGGCGGCCTAGTCGATCCGATTATGGCTCGCCTCCCCCCACTATGGGAGGACAGGCAAACGAATTTCCTCGCGAGGACGCGCCACGATGATCGATTCGGTTCGCCAGGCCGCACCGCCCCCGCCGCCACCACCCCCGGTGCCACTCCGCGCGCCCGTGACCGGCGCCGCGCCCTATGCCGCGAACTGGAATCCGCCGGCGACGGCACCCGCCCCAGCCGTCCCCCCCGCTCCCGCGCCGCAAGTCGAACCGCAGGGCTTCCTCGACCGGCTCGGCTCCGCCATCACCAGCGGCGACGTGCGGTCGGTGGCCAGCACGGTGCGCGACGGCATCGGCGACGCGACCGAGGCGGGCAAGAACGGCATCACCAGCGCGGTGAACTGGACCGGGCAGACGATCGGCCAGGGCGCGGATCTGGCGCGCAGCCACATCACCGGCGACGGCATCGTATCGCAGGGACTTCGCGGCGCGATCACGACCGTGGAGGCCAGCACGCGCTTCACCGTCGGCGTCACCGGCGGCGTGCTGCGCGAGGGCGTGGGCCTCGTTGGCACCGTCGGCCAGCTCGGCACCACGCTGGCGGAGGTGCAGGTCTCCGCCGAGGCGCGGCAGGAACTGACGCAGACCGTCGTCGGCGCGGCGCAGTCGGCCGGCACCTATGTCGCGACCGCGGCGCGCGATCCCGGCAAGCTGGGCGACGATCTGTCCGGCGCGTGGGATGCGACCACCGGCTTCGTCGGGCGCACTGCCGAGCGCTACGGCACCGCCATCGCGGAGGGGCGGACCGAGGAGATCGGCATGGATGTCGGCGCGGTCGCGACCTATGTCGTGCCCGTCGGCGGCGGGCCGGCGCGCGGCCTGCTGACCGCGGGAGGCCACGCCGCGACCGAGGGAGTCGCGCGCGGCGGCGCCTCGCTGGCCGCGCGCGAGGGCGGCAATGCGCTCGTCTCATCCATCGTGCGCGAAGCCGCGCCGGCGGGCGTGCGGGAGGCCGCGCCCGCGATCACCCGGCAGGCGGCGAACGACGTCGCTCCGGGCCTTCGCGCCGCCAACGACATCGCTCCGCCCGCGCTTCCCAGCGGTCGCCCGACCATCGTGCCCGACGTGCCGCCGTCGCCGCTCCATGCCAAGGCGCAGATGGCGGAGCACGTCTACGGCCGCGGCGCCCTGCCCGAGGGGACCACGCGCGTCGCCGACGCGGCGGAGCTCGGCCGGCTGAACCTGACGCCGCAGATGCTCGATCGTGGCGCCTTCCACGCCGAGGTCTATCGCAGCGGCGCGCCCGGCGCTGAGAGCTACACCATCGCCTTCCGCGGCTCGGGCGGCCGGGCCGGCGACTGGGTGTCGAACGGCCTGCAGGGCGTCGGCCTGCCAAGCAACCATTACGCCCGCGCGCTGGAGATCGGGCGCGCGATCAGCCGCACCGACGCGTCGATCCCCGTCGAGTTCGTCGGCCACTCGCTGGGCGGGGGGCTGGCGTCGCACGCCGCGAACGCGGCCGGGCGCGAGGCGACGACCTTCAACGCCGCCGGCCTCCACTTCATCAGCCGCGCGCAGGGGCGCGAGGTGGCACGCGAGGCCGGGGTGCTGCCCGGCACCGCCACCAATTACAGCGTCCCCGGCGAGTTCCTGACGAGCGCGCAGGAGGCGCTGTCGCCGCTGGTGCCGACCGCGTTCGGCACCACCCACCGCCTGCCCGGCATCGCACCGGAAGGCGCGGGGTTCCTGTCGCAATACGGGCCGATGGCGCCAATCAACCGGCACATGATGGACTGGGTGCTGGCCAGCACCGGCCGCTGATGCCGGTCGCTTGACAGGAAGCGGCGCGGCACCGATGCCGCGCGCTTCTTGCAGCGGGAGCGCCGGGATGGACGGGATCGCCTTTCACGCCTTCGTCGACGATGCCGACCTGCCCGATGCGCGCGACCTGCGCGCGGCGCCGGGGCTGGGCGGGTCGGCGCGCGACCTGATCGACGCGCTGCTCGCCGTGGACCTGCCGCGGGTGCGGTTGGCGCTGGAGCGCGACCCGGCACTGGCGGGAGTGAGCGCGGACGGCCGCTCGCTGGCGGAGATCGCGGTTGCCACCGGCGATGCGACGCTGCTGCGCGAACTCCTGTCGCACGATGTCGCCGCCGATGGCGCAGGGGACGGCGCGCCGCTGATCCTGGCGCTCCACGCGCGCTCGCCCGATCTCGCCTTCGTGCTGCTGGCGGAGGGCGACGCGTCGCCCGCGCCCGCCGCCGCGCGGCTGGAGCCGGTGCGCGCGGCGATCGCGCTCGGTTCGGAAGGCGGCGTACGGCTGCTGCTCGACCACGGCCTCGACCCGGACGTGCGCGACCAGCTGGGTCGCGCGCCGCTCCACGTCGCGCTCGACATGGAGAAGTTCGCACTGGCCGAGCTGCTGCTGGATCGCGGCGCGGACCCGTATGCGATCGATCAGGCGGGGGCGAACCTCGCCACCTCGCTGGCGGCGCCGATGGTCACCGACGCGCCGGCGGAGGCGGCCGCCCGGGCGCGGCTGGCGGCGCGATTGCCGGCGCTCGGCTGGCCCGAGCCTGCGCCGGCGCCGCGCGCGCTGGCGGCGCTGGCGGCGGAGGGCCGCTGGCCCCCGCGCTGAAGTAAATCGTTCGCGCAGAGACGCGGAGGCGCAGGGAGGGCGCGTGCGCGGTAGCGTACCGGACGATCACTCGAGCACTGAAGAGAGCCGCTTCGCGGCAGACGCGACGTCTCTGCGCCTCCGCGTCTCTGCGCGAACAATCCGCTACAGCTCGCGCAGCGCCCGTGCCGGACGCGCGCGCAGGACGGGGAGATTGCCCGCCAGCCCGATGGCGATCGTCACCGCCGCGCCGATCGCCAGCGTCGCCAGCACCGCTCCCCAGTCGGGCAGCCAATCGAAGCGGAACAGCTGCGTCACCACGTACCACGCGCCGACGCCGCCCAGCAGCAGCGCCACCGCCCCGGCGACCAGCGCCAGCAGCAGATATTCCAGCGCCTGGATCGCCAGTACCTGCGCCCGCGTGGCGCCTAGTACCTTCAGGATCACCGCGTCGTAGGTGCGGGCCGCCCGCGCCGCGGCGATCGCGCCGATCAGCACGGCGACGCCTGCCAGCACCGCCACCCCCGCCGCCGCGGCGATGGCGGTCGCCATCTGGCCGACGATCAACTGCACCTGTGCCAGCACCCCGCCCACCTCGATCACCGAGGTGGAGGGAAAGCGCGGTAGCAGCGCTCGCGTCACCGCCGGGACCCGCGCCGCCGGCATCTCGATCGTGGCGGCCAGATTGTGCGGCACGTCCACCAGCGCGCCGGGCGAGAACACCAGCACGAAGTTGAAGCCCAGCGTGTCCCAGGCGATGCGCCGGAACGAGGCGATGCGTGCGGTCCGCTCCAGCCCCAGCACCGAGACGGTCAGCGGATCGCCGATCTTCAGGTTCAGCGACTGCGCCAGCCGCTCGTCCACCGACACCAGCGGCCGGCGCGCCTCCGCCGCGGTCCACCACCGCCCCGCGGCCAGCGTGCTGCCCGGCGGCAGCGCGGCGGCGAACGTGAGCCCGCGCTCCCCACGGAGCGCCCAGGCGCCCTCGGGTATATCCTTCAGGTCGGAAACGCGGGTGCGGCCGTAGCCCGTGATCGTGCCGCGCATCAGCGGCACCGTCGCGACCTGCGCCTCCGGGGCCGCGCGCGCGACGATGCGGCGGAAGTCCGCCTCACCGTCGGGCGGCAGGTCGAGCGCGAACAGCGCTGGCGCGCGCGCGGGCACGCTCTTCGCGATGTTGGCGTCCAGGCTGGTGCGGATCGCCGCCAGCAGCACGAACAGCGTGAGGCCGAGGCCCAGCGCCACCGTCAGCGCCACCGTCGCCGCGCCGGGCCGGTGGAGCGCCGCCACCGCCAGCCGCGGCAGCGGACGGCGAGGGCGGGGCAGCCGCGCCACCAGCGTCTTCATCGCGTGGCCGATGCCGACCAGCAGCGCCAGCGTCCCCGCCGCCGCGGCGAGGAAGCCGGCGGCGAACCACGGCCGCTCGCTCGACGCCAGCGTCAGCGCGACGACCAGCCCCGCCGCCGCCGCGATCCACCCCGCCGCCGCGCGGCCCGCCCCGTGCCGCCGCTCGTGCGCGCCGCGCAGCAGCGCCGCGGCGGGCACGCGCCCGCTCGCCAGCAGCGCGGGCGCGCAGAAGGCGAGCGCGATGAGGAGGCCATAGGCGGCGGCGAGCGCCAGCGGCACCGGCTGGAGCGAGAAGCCCGGCGCCACCGGCAGCACGCGGCCCGCCGCGCCCAGAATGGCGGGCAGCGCCGCGACGCCCGCGGCAAGGCCGAGTGCGATGCCCACCCCCGCCACCGCCAGCACCTGAAACAAATACACCTTCGTCACGAGCGCCGATGTGGCGCCCAGCACCTTCAGCATCGCGATGCCGCCGCGTCGCTGGTCGAGATAGGACGACACGCCGTTGCCGACACCGATGCCCGCGATAACCAGCGCGGCGAGGCCGACCAGCGTCAGGAACTCGCCCATCCGCGCGATGAAGCGGCTGGCGCCCGGCGAGGCGCGGTCGCGCGTGCGCGTCTCCCACCCCGCCGCCGCGAAGCTGCGCGAGAAGCGGGCGAGCACCGCGTCGGGATCGCGCCCGCCGATCGCGACGCGGTAGCGGGTGTCGTACAGGCTGCCGGGCTGGACCAGCCCGGTCCGCTCCAGTCCCGCCAACGAGACGAGGACGGGCGGACCGAGCGTGAAGCCCTCACCCAGCCGGTCGGGCTCGTCGGCGATGATGCCGCCGACGCGGAAGCGCGCGGTGCCGAGCCGCAGCGGATCGCCGACGCGCAAGTCGAGGCGTTCCTGCAGCGCGGGCGCGATCCACGCCTCTTCCGCGCCCGGCGCGCGGGCGGTGCGGCCGTCCGCCAGCGTCAACCGGCCGTAGAGCGGCCAGGCGGCATCCACCGCCTTCAGCTGAACCGGCGCGGTCGCCCCGCTCGCCGTCACCGCCATCGACTGCATCCGCACCGTCTCGGAGACCCGCCCGGCCGCCCGCATGGCCGCACGCTCGTCCGCCTCCGCCCGGCGCTGCGAGATCGAAAATTCGACATCGCCGCCCAGCAGCACGCGCCCGCGCGACGCCAGCTCCCCGGTAATCGCGCCGGTCAGGCTGCCGATCGCCGCCAGCGCGCCGACGCCCAGGAACAGACAGGCGAGCAGCAGCCGGAGGCCGCGGAAGCGCAAGGACAGCTCACGTCGCGCGAGCCGCCAGGCAAGGCGCCACTCGCTCACGCGACGAGCCGCCCGTCCGCCAGCTCCAGCACCCGGTCGCAGCGGCGGGCGAGCGCGGGATCGTGCGTGATGACCACGAGGCTCGCGTCCGCCGCGGCGCGGCGCGCGAACAGCAGGTCGACGATGGCCGCACCGGTTGCGGCGTCGAGATTGCCGGTCGGCTCGTCGGCGAAGACCAGCGCGGGACGCGGCGCCAGCGCGCGCGCGATCGCCACGCGCTGCTGCTCCCCGCCGGACATCTGCGCGGGATAGTGGTGGAGCCGATGCGCCAGGCCCACCGCCGCCAGTTCCGCCTCCGCGCGCGCGGAGGCGTCCGCCGTGCCCTGCAATTCCATCGGCACCGCCACGTTCTCGCGCGCGGTCATCGTCGGCAGCAGGTGGAAGGCCTGGAGCACGATGCCGATCCGCCCGCGCCGTGCCAGCGCCAGCGCGTCCTCGTCCATGGCGGCGAAATCCTGCCCCAGCACGGTGACGCTGCCCGAGGTCGCGCGCTCCAGGCCGGACAGCACCGCCATCAGCGACGACTTGCCCGAACCCGACGCGCCGAGCAGTGCGACGCTCTCGCCCCGCGCGACGGAGAGGTCGATGCCGCGCAGGATCTCGACCGGCTTCTCGCCGCCCGTCGCCTTCCCGCCGAGCGTCAGCCTTACATCGCGCGCGGCGACGACCATATCGGGTTGGGACATCAGCGGAAAAGGGGCATCAGTGACGAAGTCATACCGACCATATGCGGTGCATGGCGCGCTGCTCCAAGCGGCATTGTCGCTGGCGGCGTGCGGACAGGCGCAGGAAGCGGCGCCCACCGCCACCAACACGGCCGACGCCGCCGGCGCCACACCGGCGGCGAGCGTGCCCGTCGCCGGGCCGAAACGGCTGGTGCTGGCGTTCGGCGACAGCCTCTACGCCGGTTACGGACTGAAGCGCGGCGAGAGCCTGCCCGACGCGGTGCAGGCGCGACTGCGTGCGCAAGGGATCGACGCCACGATCGTCAACGCCGGCGTCTCCGGCGACACCACCGCGGGCGGGCGGCGGCGGCTGGCGTACACGCTCGACCGGCTGGAGCGCGCGCCGGACCTCGTCCTCCTCGGCCTCGGCGGCAATGACGTGCTGCGACAGGTGCCCCCGGCGGAGACGCGCGCGAACCTGACCGCGATGCTGGACGAGCTGGCGAAGCGGAAGATCCCGGTCGTGCTGACCGGGATGATGGCGCCGCCCAATCTGGGACCCGACTTCGCCGGCCGCTTCAACGCCATCTATCCCGCACTGGCGAAGCAGCATGACGCGCCGCTCTATCCGTTCATCCTCGACGGCGTGATCGGCCGGCGCGCGCTGATGCTGCCCGACGGGGTGCATCCCAATGCGCAGGGCGTGCAGCGGATCGCGGACCGCGTCGCGCCGCTGGTGTCGGGGGCGCTGAAGGCGCTGCCGACGGGTTAGGACTTGAATCCATCCGCGATAGCCGTGCTCCTGCGAAGGCAGGAGCACGGGATCACGGGCGGCGGCGTTCGTGGCTCTGGGCTCCTGCCTTCGCAGGAGCACCGGCGGCTCCGTCAGTCCCCCGTCAGCGTCTCCAGCATGGCTTCCACCCGCGCCAGCCGCTCGGCGGGATCGGCGATCCGCTCGGCCAGCAGCAGCCTTCCGCCTTTCTCCACCAGTCCGGCCGCATCCGCGTCGCCGGCGAAGTCCTTGCGCGGGGTGAACGCGATCGCGGCGGGGCCGGCGTCGATACGTGCGACACCGCACGCCCGCGCGGCGCTGCGCACGCGCGCGATGGCGAGCAGCGTCTCCGCCTCCGCCGGCAGCGCGCCGAAGCGATCTTCCAGCTCGGCGGCGAGCGCGTCGATCTCTCCCGCCTCCTCGGCGCGGGCCAGCCGCGCGTAGAAGGTGATGCGCAACTCCGCGTCGGGCAGCCACGCCTCGGGGAGGCGCCCCTCGACCCCCAGGTGCAACTCGGGCGTCCAACGCTCCACCGTCTCGCCCCGCGCGCTGCGTAGCGCAGCTTCCAGCAGGTGCTGGTAGAGGTCGATGCCGATCAGCTTCATGTGCCCGGCCTGCGCTTCGCCCAGCAGGTCGCCGGCGCCGCGCATGTCGAGGTCGCGCGCGCTGATCGCGAAGCCGGCGCCCAGGCGATCGAACGCCTCCAGCGTGCGCAGCCGCTTCAGCGTGCGCGGTGCGATCTCCTTCTCCGCCTCGGTCAGCAGCAGCACCTGCCCGCGCCGGTGCCCGCGCCCGACGCGCCCGCGCAGCTGGTGCAGCTGGCTGAGGCCGAAGCGGTCCGCGCGCCAGATCACCATCGTGTTGGCGCGCGGGACGTCCAGCCCCGCCTCGATGATGTTCGTCGCCAGCAGCACGTCGCCGTCGCCGCGGCCGAACCGCACCATCGCCTCGTCGATCTCCTCAGCGGGCATCTTGCCGTGCGCTTCTAGCACCTCCAGCTCGGGCACCAGCGTCGACAGCATCGCGCCGATCGCCGCCATGTCCTCGATCCGCGGCACCACGACGAAGCTCTGTCCGCCGCGGCTGCGCTCGCGCAGCAGTGCGCTGCGCACGGTTTGCTTGTCGAACGCGCCCACCGCGGTGCGGATCGGTTGTCGCCGCGAGGGCGGGGTCGCGATGACGGACAATTGCTGGATGCCGACCAGCGCGGATTGCAGTGTCCGCGGGATCGGTGTGGCGCTCAGCGTCAGGACGTGACCCGCTCCCAGGCCGCGCAGCCGCTCCTTGTCCGCCGTGCCGAAGCGCTGCTCCTCGTCGACGATGACGAGCGCCAGGTCCTTGTACGACACGCCCTTGCCCGCGATCGCGCCGGTGCCGATCACCACCTGCACCGATCCGTCCGCCAGCGCTGCCTTCACGCGCTTCTTCTCCGCCGCGCTCGACAACCGCGACAGGCCGGCGACGGCGACGCCCGCCTCCTCGAACCGCGACGCGAACGTCTCAAGGTGCTGGCGCGCCAGCACCGTCGTCGGGGCCGCGATGGCAACCTGCTTTCCAGCCAGTGCGGCGATCGCGGCGGCGCGCAGCGCCACCTCGGTCTTCCCGAAGCCGACGTCGCCGATCACCAGCCGGTCCATCGGCGCGCCCGAGGCGAGGTCCGCGCGCACCGCGGCGATGGCGCGCGCCTGGTCGCGCGTCTCGCCGAAGGGGAAGCCCGCGGCGAATCGCTCGTAGGCGGCGGGATCGGGATCGAGCACGGGCGCGGTGCGCCCGGCGCGCTCCGCCGCCAGCGCGGTCATCGCGCGCGCGCTCTCCGCGATCGCGACGTCGATCGCGCCGCGCCGCTTCGCCCAGGTCGATCCGTCCAGCTTGTCGAGCTTCACCGCGTCCGCGTCCGCGCCGTAGCGCCACAGCCGGTCGGCCTCCGCCACCGGCACCAGCCGCACGCCCTCGTCCGCGTAGGTCAGCGCGACCGCGTCGCCGCCCTCCTCGCCCGGCATCGCCTCCAGCCCGGCGACGATGCCGATGCCGTGATCCTCGTGCACCACCACGTCGCCGACGCGGATCTCGCCGAAGGAGAACAACGCGGTGTCCGCCGCGCCGGTCTGTGCCTCCTCGCGCTCCGCGCGGCTGCCCAGCAGGTCGCCCGCCGCCACGGCCAGCACGCCCTCCAAGCGGAAGCCGCGATCAACCGGTGCCTCCAGCGCCAGCAGGCTGCCGCGCTTCGCCTTTCGCACCGCGCGCCAGTCGGCGACGTCGGCCACCTCCGCCTTCAGTGCCTTGGCTACGCGCGGGCGCAGGAAGCGCAGGTCGCGCGCGCCGCCGATCAGGACGACGCGCTCGCCGTCCGCCCACGCCGCGCGGGCGGCCTTGGCCAGCGCACGCAGCGGCGCCTTGCCTTCGACGAAGCGGGGCGGCGGCGCTTCGACGGCATCGAGCGACAGCGTGCCGCGATCCTTCGTCGCCTCCTTCCACGCGGCATCGTCGGCGATGACGCGGATCGCCCGGCCGGGCCGCCGCTTCGCCGCATCGGCCGCCAGCGCCAGAAAACGGATGCGGCGGTCCTCCGCCCCGGCCTCCACCGCCAGCAGCGCGCCCGGCAAGTGGGCGGCGAGCGTGACGCCGCCGTCCGCGTCCACCGGCGGCTCGGACACGCGTCCGAGTTCCTGGGCGTCGCGCTCCCCGGTGGTACGCTGCGTGCCCGGGTCGTAGTGGCGCAGCGAGGCGACGCGGCCGTCCGCCTCCTCGATCCGCAGCGGCTCGGCGGCGTCGGCGGGATAGACGTCCAGCACCTGACCGCGCAGCGCCACTTCGCCCGGCTCGTCGACACGCTCGTCGACGGCATAGCCCGCCTCTTCGAGCGTCGCGAACAGGTCGGCCAGCACCACCGGCTCGCCCACCGCCACGCGCGGCGGCGCGGCCTCGAACGCGTCGGGCGTGGCGTAGCGCCGGGCCAGCGCCTCGCCCGTGGTGATGCAGGCGACGCGCCGGCGCGACTTCCCCCCGGCCAGCGCCAGCCGCACGCGGCGCAGCGCGGCGACACGCTGGCCGACGTTGGCGGGGGAGGCGGGAGCCTCGTCGCCGGGCAGCGCATCGCTGCCGGGGCAGAAGACAACCACCGCCGCGCTCATCCGCTCCAGCGCGGTCGCGACGGCGATGGCGCGCGCCTCGTCCAGCGTTGCGAACAGGATATCGTCGCGCTCCAGCGCCTCGGCCAGCCGCGCGGCGATCTCGCCGACGCCGG
This sequence comes from Sphingomonas corticis, assembly GCF_012035195.1. GTDB lineage: Bacteria > Pseudomonadota > Alphaproteobacteria > Sphingomonadales > Sphingomonadaceae > Sphingomonas > Sphingomonas corticis. The sequence goes on along the minus strand of NZ_JAAVJH010000004.1, from coordinate 71,888 downwards.
GGGGCGTCGCCAGACGCGTGGAGGAGATCGCGCGAACGGCGGGGTCGGCAAGGGCCGTCATGGGGCGATCACTCCGGGGCAAGGGTAGTGGCGAACGGATGCCGCGCCGCCCCGTTCCGCCCCAAGGACCTCGCCGGCCTCGACAATCGCGCTAACCCCCGTCAGTCTTTGAACAAGATCATCACCGGGAGCCTCCATGCGCCGCCGCCACTTCCTCGCCTCCGCCGCCCTCGCCGGCACCGCCGCCGCCCTCCCCCGCGTCGCGCTCGCCGCCGCGGGCAGCCGCGACGCGGAGCTGCGCGCGCTGCTCGACCGTTTCTTCTACGCGCGGCTGGACGACAGCCCGGAACAGGCGACGTCGCTGGGCCTCGACACCGGCGCGCGGGCGGCGCTGCGATCGAAGCTGGGTGACGCCTCCCGCGCCGGCGAAGCGCGCGACTACGCGCGGGCGAAGCGGGAGCTCGCCGCGCTGGCGGCGATCCCGCGCGACGCGCTCGGCGATGCGGCGAGACTCGACTACGATATCGTGCGCTACAGCCTGGACCGCGTAATCGCCGGCGAGCGCTTCGCCTATGGCTCGAACGCCGGGCGCTACACTCCCTACGTCCTCACGCAATTGACCGGCGCCTATCGCGACGTGCCCGATTTCCTGGCGAACCAGCACCGCGTGAAGACGGCGGCGGACGCAGACGCCTATGTCGCGCGGGTGGAGGCGTTCGCCGCGGCGATCGACGCGGAAACGGTGCGGCAGAAGGAGGATGCGGCGAAGGGCGTGTTCGCGCCCGACTATATTCTCGACACCACGCTGAAGCAGCTGGCCGCGGTGCGCGACAAGGCGCCGGACGCGACCGGCCCCGTCACCGATCTCGCCGCCAAGCTGAAGGCCGCCAACCTGCCGCCCGCGCAGGCGCAGGCCGCCGCGCGGCTGATGGCGGAGCGCGTCTTCCCGGCGCTGGACCGGCAGCGCGCCTTGGTTACGGAGCTGCGCGCGAAGGCGACCCACGACGCCGGCGTGTGGCGCCTGCCCGATGGCGCCGCGTATTACGCCGCGGCGGCAAGCGCGGCGACCACCACCGAGCTGACCGGCGAGGAGATCCACCGCCTGGGCCTCGACCAGGTGGCGGAGATCGGCGCCCGGATTGACGGCATCCTGAAGAAGCAGGGCATGACGCAGGGAACGGTCGGCGAGCGGCTGGTGGCGCTGAACAAGCGGCCCGACCAGCTCTATCCGAACACCGATCCCGGTCGCGAGGCGCTGCTGGAGCAATTGCGCGCGCAGGTGGCGGCGATGACGAAGCGCCTGCCCGAGCAGTTCGCGATCCTGCCCCGCGCGCCGGTCGAGGTCCGCCGCGTGCCCGAAGCGATCCAGGCGGGCTCGCCCGGTGGCTATTACCAGTCCGCCTCGCTCGACGGCACGCGGCCGGCGATTTACTTCATCAACCTGCGCGACACGTTCGACCGTCCCAAGTTCGGCCTCGCGACCTTGAGCTATCACGAGGGCGTGCCGGGTCACCACCTCCAGGTGATGAGCGCGCTGGAAAGCGAGGACATTCCGCTGATCCGCCGCCGCGGCTTCTACTCCGGCTATTCGGAAGGGTGGGCGCTCTATTCCGAGCAGCTGGCGGACGAGATGGGGATGTACGACGGCGATCCGCTCGGTCAGGTCGGGTACCTCCAGTCGCTGCTGTTCCGCGCAACGCGGCTGGTGGTCGACTCGGGGATGCACGCCAAGCGCTGGAGCCGGGAGCAGGCGACCGATTACCTCATCGCCACCACCGGCATCGCGCGCGGGCGCAGCCAGGGCGAGATCGACCGCTACACCGTCTGGCCGGGGCAGGCGTGCAGCTACAAGATCGGCCACACCGTCTGGACGAAGCTGCGCGACGAGGCGAAGGCGAAGGCCGGCGCGGCTTACGATCCCAAGGCGTTCCACCGCATCCTGACTTTGGGCGCGATGCCGCTGACCGTGCTGGAACAGGTGGCGCGGGAGCGGATAGGGTAACAAACCCTGCCCCGTCACGATGCCGGCAGGGCGGCGCCAGTGCGGCGAAACTGCTGGCGATAGAGGCCGGGCGGGATGCCGACGTTCGCGAGAAAGTGGATCCGCAAATTGGCGGCGCTTCCTATCCCGGCCCGGTCGGCGACGTGCTCCACCGGCAGGTTCGTCGTTTCGAGAAGTTCGCGCGCCAGCGCGATCCGCTGCGTCGTCAGCCACGCCAGCGGGCTCGCGCCCGTGTCGTCGCGAAAGCGTCGAGCCAGCGTTCGCTCGCTCATGGCGGCGGAGCGCGCCATCTGCGCGATCGTCCACGGTCGCGCCGGATCGCTCCGCAACCGGCTGAGCAGCGCGGCGAGGGGACTGTCCGGTCGCGCCAGCACCGGCTGCGCGGTGAACTGCGCCTGACCGCCGCTGCGATGCGCCGCGACCACCATGCGGCGCGCGACGCTGTTCGCCGCCTCCGCACCGAAGTCCAGCCGGACCAGATGGAGCAGGAGATCGATCCCGGCGGCCGATCCGGCGGAGGTGAACACGCGATCGTCACCCGCGTATAAATTGTCGGCATCGACGCTGACGGCCGGATAGGCCGCCCTTAGGCGATCGGCGTAGCGCCAGTGCGTCGTCGCACGCCGGCCGTCCAGCAATCCGGTCGCCGCCAGCAGGAATGCGCCCGAACAGATCGATACCAGCCGCGCGCCCCCCGCGTGCGCGGCGAGCAATGCCGTGCGCAGGCGGTCCGACGGCGGTGCGCCGTTTCCCGGCCAGCCTGGGATGACGATGGTCCCGGCGGTCGACAAGGCTTCCAGGCCGTGCTCCACCTGTACCGACAGACCGGCATTGGTCGCGAGCCGGCCGGGGTTCTCCGCGCACGCCGCGAACCGATACCAATCCTCGCCCATCTCCGGCCGCGCGAGGCCGAACACTTCCGCCGCGATCCCGAACTCGAACGTGCACAGCCCGTCGTAGACCAGCGCGACGACGCGGCGATTGGCTGAGGCGGGGCGGTTTGGCACGATCCTTTCGATAAAGGGCAATCGTGCCGATGGCCAGCTACGCAGCCGGTCGGCCACACGGCGGCGTCAGCAGGAGACGCTTCATGCCCAATGCCGTGATCGCCGTTCCCCCGGCCTCCGCCCGCGAGGCCGAGGCCCGTTTCTCCGACAGCTTCCGCTTCGAGACGGATTGCTGGGACGTGCACGACGCGCTGTCCCGTCCCGACCCCGGCTTCGTTCTGCTGGACGTGCGCGGACCCGATCTGTTCGCCGCCGGTCACGTGCCGGGTGCGGTCAATCTTCCCCATGGCAAGATCGTCGCGTCGAAGCTGGCGGGGTGGCCCGACGAGACGATCTTCGTGACCTATTGCGCCGGGCCGCACTGCAACGGTGCGGCACGTGGCGCGGTGCGACTGGCCCGTCTCTCCCGGCCCGTGAAGATCATGGTCGGTGGCCTGACAGGCTGGATCGACGAGGGGTTCGCGCTGGAGCGCGGGCAGCCGGGTGACTGAGCCGGCGCAGGCGGGCGTGGCCCGCGCACCGGACGTCCGCGTCCGGCGCGCGGGCCGGAAGGATGCGGACGCGATGCTACCGCTGATTCGCAGCCATGCCGCGTTCGAGCGGGCAGAGGCGGGCATCGACGTCGCCGCGCTACGATCCGCCTTCGAGCGGAAGCCGTCCTGGCTCGCCGCCTGGATCGCCACCCAGCGCGGCGGACCGGTCGGCTACGCGACGGCGACGGTGGATTTCTCGACGTGGACGGGTCGCCGCTTCCTCCACCTCGACTGCCTGTTCGTCCGGCAGGACTGCCGCGGCAGCGGGATCGGCGCGGCGCTCCTGTATGCCGTACGCGCTTACGCGGCGGCGCGAAGCCTGTCGGAAGTGCAGTGGCAGACGCCGGACTGGAACGAGGACGCCGCCCGCTTCTACCGGCGCCAGGGCGCGTCGATGCTGCGCAAGTCCCGCTTCGTACTTCGGGTTGACTAGGATCGTCGCGCCAGCCGCACGAGCGCCTCGTCCAGCGCGGACAGGAACCGCGAGCGGTCCTCCTTCGCGAACGGCTTCGCGCCGCCGATCTGGTCGCCGCCGGCGCGCAGGTCGCTCATGATCGCGCGCACGGCGACCGCGTTGCCGATCGAGGCGGTGGTGAACGGGCGGCCGTTGGGCGCGATCACCGTCGCCCCCGCCTTCAGACAGCGCTCGGCCAGCAGGATGTCCGCGGTGACGACGATGGCGGCCGCGTCCGCGCGCTCCGCGATCCAGTCGTCCGCCGCGTCGAAACCCTCGCTGACCACCGCCCGTGCGATCAGCGGGTGCGCGGGGATGCGCAGGTGGGCGTTGCTGACGATCGTCACCGGCACCTCGCGGCGGTAGGCGACGCGATAGATCTCCTCCTTCACCGGGCAGGCGTCGGCGTCGACCAGGATTTGGGCGGGCGAACTCATGGCCCCTCTTCGCATGAACCCGCAACGGGCGGAACCGCGCGGCGGATCGGCCGTTCTTTCACGAACATAGAGGGAACGACGATGACCGAGACCATGCACAATCCCAAGCTTGACGAGCACCCCGGCTCCAACGCGGAGAAGGACCCGTCGACGTGGACGACGGGCGATGAACCGATCACCGGCGCGCAGGCCAGCTACCTGACGACGCTGAGCGAGGAAGCCGGTAAGGAGCCCCCGCCCGAGGGGCTGACCAAGGCCGAGGCGTCGCAGCGGATCGACGCGCTGAAGGAGGAGCTGGGGCGCAGCTGACGCCTCAGGCGGGGACGGCGCGCGCGTCGTCCTCCGCCGGAAAGCCCGCGATCAGACCCTCCCGCTCGGCGACGATGGCGGGCACCAGCATCTGCCCCGCCACGTTCACCGCGGTGCGCCCCATGTCGAGGATCGGATCGATCGCCAGCAGCAGCCCGGCGCCCTCCAGCGGCAGGCCGAGCGTGGAAAGCGTCAGCGTCAGCATCACCGTCGCCCCGGTCAGCCCCGCGGTCGCCGCGGAGCCGAGCACGGAAACGATCACGATCAGCGCATAGTCGGACGGTGCCAGCGCCACGCCGAAGAACTGCGCGACGAAGATCGCCGACACCGCCGGGTAGATGGCGGCGCATCCGTCCATCTTCGTCGTCGCGCCCAGCGGCACGGCGAAGGCGGAATAGCTGCGCGGCACGCCCAATGCGCGCTCGGTGATCTCCTCCGTCAGCGGCAGCGTGCCGACCGACGAGCGCGAGACGAAGCCGAGCTGGATCGCGGGCCAGGCGCGCCGGAAGAAGGCGGCGGGGCTCAGGCCGTTGGCGGCGAGCAGCGCGGGGTAGACGACCAGCAGCACGAGCGCGAGGCCCAGGTACACCGCGCCCGCGAACGCGCCCAGCGAGGACAGGGTGTGCCAGCCGTAACGCACCACCGCATCGCCGACGAGCGCGGCCGAGCCGATCGGCGTCAACGCGATTACCCAGCGCAGCAGCCGGCGGAAGATCGCGAGCGCGGAGGCGTTGAAGGCGAGGGCAGCCGCCCCGGCCTCGCCCACGCGTACCGCCGCCGCGCCGATCGCCACCGCCGCGACGATGATCTGCAGGACGTTGAACGACACCGCCGTCGTCGCCGCGCCGTCCGCCAGCGTCGTCGTGGCGCCAATGCCCAGCACGTTGGCGGGCACCAGCCCCTTCAGGAAGTCGATCCACGACCCGCGCGTCGAGGGGGCCGTCGCGGCGCTGGCATCGACTCCCGCGTGCAGCCCGGGTTGCAAGGTGACGCCCAGCGCGATGCCGATCGCCACCGCGATCAGCGCCGTGACGGCGAACCACAGCAGCGTCTGCCCCACCAGCCGCGCGGCGTTGGAAAGGTCGCGCAGCGCCGCCACCGAACCCACGATGGCGGTGAACACCAGCGGCGGCACCAGCGCCTTCAGCAACTGGACGAACAGCTGACCGACCGTGCGCAGCGTCGCGGCCAATCCGCCGCCATCGCCGCCGACCCGCTGCGCGGCGAGGCCGAGGAGCAGCCCGGCGGCCATGCCGACCGCTACCTGAATGCCGAAAGAGGGCAGGCGAAGAGAGGAACGCGTCATCCTGAAGGCATGAGCATCCATCCCCCTCCGAACAAGTAGGGATTGCGTAGATTTGCTTGCCCGCCTGCAACACAGATTGCGGCAGCGCGATCGTCACGGCGCGATAAGCGACGGGAAAGGCCCGCGTAATTCGACGGCGCCACTGATACTCGCAGGGAACGTTCCGCATGACCCGCCACCACGCCGCACTCCTCCTCTCCGCCTCGCTGCTGGCGCTGGCCGCCCCCGCCGGCGCGCAGGAGCAGCCCGCTACCGAGGCGCAAGCCGCACCGACCGGCGACGCCGCCGCCCCGGCGGAGGAGAGCGACGCGATCGTCGTCACGGGCACCCGAGCGCAAGGGCGCACGCGCCTCGACAGCGCGTCGCCCGTCGACGTGTTGAGTGCCGCCAGCCTTCAGCGGCAGGGCACGACCGAGGTCGCCGCCGCGCTGCAGGCGATCGCGCCCTCAATCGACTTCCCGCGCGCCGCCGCCACCGACGCCACCGACGCGGTGCGCCCGGCGACGCTGCGCGGCCTCTCGCCCGATCAGACGCTGGTGCTGGTCAACGGCATCCGCGGCCACGCCTCCGCGGTGCTGAACGTCAACGGCTCGGTCGGGCGCGGCTCCTCCGCGGTCGATCTCAACACCATCCCCGTTACCGCGCTGGACCGGATCGAGGTGCTGCGCGACGGCGCCTCGGCGCAATATGGGTCGGACGCGATCGCGGGAGTCGTCAACCTGCGGCTGCGCGAGGCGCGCGAGGGCGGCGGCGCGACCGTCACCTACGGCTTCTACGACACGCAGATCGATACCGCCCGCGGCAGCCGCCACCGCACCGGCGAGAACACGGTCACCGCGTCGGCGTGGCAGGGCATCGGCTTCGGCACGGACGGCTTCCTCACCGTGTCGGGCGAATATACGAAGCGCGAGCCGACCAACCGCGCCGATTTCGATCCGCGCGTCACGCCGACGCGCATCACCGGCCGCTTCGGCGATCCGCAGGTCGAGCAATATACGATCTTCGCCAACGCCGGCACATCGCTGACCGACGATTGGAGCCTGTACGGCTATGCCGGCTATCAGGACCGCGACACCCGCGGGACCGCCTTCCCGCGGCTTCCCGGCGTCACCGCGGGCTACAACGTCGGCACGCTGTATCCCGACGGCTTCCTGCCGGTCATCAACACCAAGTCGATCGACCTCAATTCCGCGGTCGGCGTGCGCGGCGACGTGGCGGGGTGGAACGTGGACCTCAGCCTCAGCTACGGTCGTAATCGCGCCACGTTCCGCACGCTGGAGAGCGCGAATTTCGCCGCGGGCAATGCGTCGCAGACCGACTTCTACTCCGGGCGCCTCACCTACGACCAGTGGGTCGCCGGGCTGGACGTGTCGCGCCGCTTCGACGTGTTCCGCTCGCTGAACGTCGCCTTCGGCCTGGAAGGGCGGCGCGAGGGCTACAAGATCGAGGCCGGGGAGGCGGCGTCGCAGCCCGTGTCGGGCATCTCGGCCGGTGCCCAGGGCTTCCCCGGGCTCAGCACCGCCAACGAGCTGGAGCGCTCGCGGCGCAACGGCAGCGCCTATGTCGACGTCGAGGCGCAGCTGACCGACGCCATCCTCCTCGGCCTCGCCGGCCGGTACGAGGATTACTCGGACTTCGGATCGACCGCCAACGGCAAGGCGTCGCTGCGCTTCGACCTGACCGACTGGCTGGCGCTGCGCGGCACGGTGTCGACCGGCTTCCGCGCGCCGTCGCTTCAGCAGCAGTTCTTCACCTCCACCGCGTCGGTGGTGCAGAACGGCGTGCCCTTCCTGACGATCACCACACCGTCGACCAGCCCGCTCGGCACCGCGCTCGGCGGGTTGCAGCTTGAACCGGAGAAGTCGACCAACTTCTCCGCGGGCACCGTCATCCGCTTCGGCGGCTTCGATCTGACGATCGACGGCTATTACATCAAGCTGCGCGACCAGATCGCCCTGTCGGAGAACATCAACGCCTCGTTCAGCCCATCGGTGGCGGCGCTGCTGTCGCCCTACGGCGTCACCGCGGCGCGCTTCTTCATCAACGGCGTGCGCTCGACGACGAAGGGCATCGATGCGGTGGCGCATTATCGCTGGCGCACGGAGAGTGCGGGCGCGTTCGACTTCACCGTGGCGGGCAACGTCAACACGGTGGACGTGACGAGCGTACCGACGTCCACGGCGACGCTGAACCCCGCGCCGACGCTGTTCGCGCGCAGCCGCGTGCTGACGATCGAGCAGGGCACGCCCGGCGAGAAGGTGTCGGGCACGATCGACTGGTCGCTGGACCGCGTCGGCGCGCTCGCCCGCGTCACCTATTACGGCGACACCAACCAGCCGGGCACCACGCCCGCGGCCGACGTGCGCAGCGGGCGCCACGCGATCACCGACCTGGAACTGCGCTATCAGGCGACGCCGGGTGGGCAGATCGCGCTGGGCGTCAGCAACCTGTTCGACGTCTATCCCGACGCGACGGTGCCGGCGAACAATTCGACCGGCGTTATCGGCTTTCCCTATTACTCGCCGTTCGGCTTCAACGGGCGCTACCTGTATGTCCGCGCCGGCCTCAGCTGGTAGGAGAGTGCATCATCCAGGTTAGCCGCCGGAACCCTGTCTGAGCGGCCAAGTTTCTCTTTTTCTTGGTGAAAAGAGGAATAGGCAATGGCGCAGAAGGGTGCGGGCGGCAATCCCGGGGCGATCACGTCCAAGGGCGGCGACGCCGGATCGGGCACGTCCAGCAAATCGACCGGCGGCAAGGGCAGCGGCGGTCGTTCGGGCGGCAGCAAGAGCGGAGGCGGCGGCAACAGCGGTGGTGGATCGAGCGGCGGATCGAAGTGATCGCGCCTGATCGCATCCGACCGCATCGGGGGCATCGCGGCGGCGCGATGATCCTTGCGCACGCGCCGGACGGTTCGGGAAGGACCTGATGGCACCGTCGAAACACGCCGTACTGGAACGGCCCGCCAGCGATGCCCCCGGCGCCAGTGCCTATGCGCTCGCCGTGCGCGACGACCTGCGCGACGGCGAGCGCGTGGCGGACCTGACCCTCGGCGACCTGACCGTGACGGTATGCCGCGGCCGCGACTCCGTGCTCGTCGTCGTCCGGCGCCCCGGCAACGGCGGCCTGGCGCTGCGCGCGATCCACGCCCCGGCGGGAACGTTGACGGTCCGCGTCGTGGCTTCGGAGCCGGGCGAGGCGCTGCGGCTGGAGGCGAACAGCGCGCTCGGCCGGCACGAGGTGGCGATCGCCGCCAGCGAGGCCGACCTGCACCGCTTGCGAGTCTGCGTGTGGCTGACGCCGCGCGCGCCGCTGCTGGTCCCCTTCCACCCGCGCGACCTGTATCCGCTGGACGCGAACGACGACCCGCTCGGCGCCACCGGGCAGGTGGAGGCGGCACAGCGCGGGGTGAACAGCGGGCTCCTCTATTTCCGCTTCCGCGAGCCCGCGTTCGGCAGCGTCCTGTACTTTCAGAACCTGAGTGCGCTGAACGACTATTACGCCGCCACCGACACGGTGCCGGACGGGGCGGTCGGCGGCGAGTGGCCGGAACTCGGCTACCTCCTGCCCACCCCGCCGCAGAGCGGCACCCCGCCGACGAATCCGCTGGCGGCGGGCGAGCGGGTGATGCTGTCCGACGCGATCCTCGTCTTCCGCGACGAGGCCGACGACGACGAGCAGGAGCTGTCGCGCCAGTTCCTCCAACTGCTCGGCATCGCCTACAAGGCGCTCAGCCTGCCGCGCACCGACTATCGCGACTGGGCGGGGCTGGCGGAGCGGACGCTGACCGACCTCGAGACCGCGCCGCAGGCCAGCGTGCGCCACTACGGCCATCGCTACGTCATGCCCTATCCCGACGGGGAATATCCCGACGTGATGGTGCAGGTGTCGGTCCTGGCGGCGATCCACGATTACGGTCGCTGGCGCGGCGAGCCGCTGCCGCTGGAGGACGAGTTGCGGCGCGGCCTGCCGCGCTTCTACGACGAGAAGCTGAAGACGCTGCGGCGATACCTGCCCAACGTCGGCGACGACAAGGACGCCGATGCGGTCGACAGCTGGTATCTCTACCATCCGATGCTGAACCTCGCGCGGCTGGCGCTGGACGGCGACGCGGACGCGCGCGCGCTGCTGATGCGGTCGGTCGACTATGGCATCAAGGCGGCCCACCATTTCAAGTACCGCTGGCCGATCATGTACGACATCCGCGACTTCACGGTGAAGACGCGGGCGCGCAACGACGATCGCTTCGGGCAGACGGACGTCGGCGGCATCTACGCCTATCTGATGCTGCAATGCTACCAGCTGACCGACGAGGAGCGCTTCCTGCACGAGGCGCGCGCCGCGATCGATGCCGCGGTGGGGATGCGCTTCAACCTGGAATATCAGGCCAACCTCACCGCCTGGGGCGCGGCGGCCTGCATGCGGCTGTGGCGCATCACCAACGAGGGCACGTACCTGGCGCAGAGCTACGTCTATCTCGCCAGCTTCTTTCACAATTGCATGATCTGGGAATCCGACGTGCGATTGGCGAAGCATTACCGCACGTTCCTGGGCGCGACCTGCCTGCACGACGCCCCGTACATGGCGATCTACGAATGCTTCGACGCCTTCACTGCGTTCGAGGCATATCTCGCCGACAGCGGACCTGATCTGGAACCCGCCGCGCGCATGCTGATCGGCGAATATTGCAAATACGCGCTCGACCGCGCCTGGTTCTACTATCCGTCCGCGCTGCCGGACGAGGCGATCGCCGGCCCGCCGCACCAGAGCGGCGTCATCAACCGCAAGCTCGCCTTCCCGCTCGAGGACCTCTACGGCAACGGCGAACCTGCCGGACGGGTGGGGCAGGAGATCTACGGCTCCGGCGCGGCGCTCGTCTTCGCCAGCCGCTCGCACCATTCCGTGGAAGGCGCGCCGTTCCGCCTGTTCTGCAACCTGTTCGTGCGCACGATCGAGCGCACCGGGGAGCGTGCCCTGTCCCTCATGCTCGACGGCGGGGAGACGTGCCAGGCGGACCTCTCGCTCGTCCGGCTGAAGCGCCGGCGGATGCCGCAGAAGGTGACGCTGACGTCGGCGAACGGCGACGTGCTGCGTCCGCACGCGACGGACAAGGACCGCATCGATTTCCGCGTGCCCGCCAGCGGCCGCCTCATTCTGACCTGGAGCGCCTAGGATGCAGGGAAAGCGCGTCGTCGTCACCGGCGGCACCACCGGGATCGGTCGCGCGATCGTCCGCTCGCTCGCGTCGCAGGGCGCGCGCGTCGTGACGCTCGGCCGGGACGAGAATGCGTTGAAGGACGCACTGGACGCGATGGCGGACCTTCCCGGCGAGGTGCACGGCATCGCCGCGGACCTCGCCACGCGCGAAGGCGTGGAGCGCCTGTTCGCGGAGGCCGACGTGCGGCTGGGCGGGGTTGACGCCCTCGTCTCCAACGCCGCCCTCGGCGCCGAGCCGATCGACGAGATGGCGGACGACGACTGGCGCTACGTGGTCGAGGTGAACCTGGTCGCCGCCATGGCCGCCACCCGCGCGGCGCTGGCGCGACTGGGCAAGGGCGGGCAGATCGTGATCGTCGGGTCGATCAGCGCGGAGATCCACGCACCGGGCGAGAGCGTCTATTCCGCCACCAAGGCGGGCCTGCAAGGCTTTGCCGAGACGCTGCGCAAGGAGGTGGAGGAACGCGGGCTGCGCGTCGCCCTGGTGGAGCCGGGCACCACCGGCAGCGACATGCAGGAGGCGTCCGACGACGAACAGCGCGAGGAGATCGCGAAGGCGCGGATGCTGCGCGCGGAGGATGTGGCCGAGGCGGTCGACTTCATCCTCTCGCGTCCACCCCGCGTCGACGTGGTGACGCTGCGGCTGGAGCCGCGGTTGCAGGAACTGCCGTGACGCGCGTCCTCGTCGGCACCTATGCGGCGAAGGGCGGCGCAGGGCTGGTGCCGCTGGCACACGATCCGGGCACCGGTCGCTGGAGCGCGAGCGACGCGGTGGCGCGCGCGCCGAACGCCTCCTTCGGCGTCGCCTCCGCGCGCTTCGGCCACCGCTATCTGGTGGACGAGGAGGCCGGGACGGTCGCCGCCTACGATCGCGACGGCGCGCGGCTGGCCGAGGTGGAGAGCGGTGCCGCGCCCTGCCACCTGGCGCTGTCCGCCGACGAGCGGCGGCTGGCCGCGGCCAATTACGCCGAGGGTAGCGTGACGCTGTTTCCGCTCGACGAGCGCGGCCTGCCGACCGCGGGCGAGACGTGGCGCAACCGTGGCCGCGGGCTCGATGCCGAGCGGCAGGAAGGCCCGCACGCGCATTGGGTGGGCTTCCGGGGCGACGACCTTCTGTGCGTCGACCTCGGCACCGATCGCATCCTGGCGCACCCGGCCACCGGACCGGACGTGCCCCGCACGGTTTATGCCGCCCCGCCGGGCAGCGGACCGCGCCATCTCGCCTTCCACCCGGCGCTCCCGCTCGCCTATCTGGTCAGCGAACTCGCCTCGACGCTGACGGTGCTGCGCGTCGCCGGCCCGGTGCTGGAGGCGGCGGCGATCCTCTCCACGCTTCCGCACGGCGTGGACGCGGACAGCCTTGGCGGAGCCATCGCGATCGACGCCGGCGCGCGGCTGCTCCACGTCACCAACCGGGGCCACGACAGCATCGCGTCCTTCGCGCTGGACGGCGAGGGCATGCCGCGGCCCCTCGGCCACGTGCCGAGCGGCGGGCGCTCGCCGCGCTTCCTGCTGCCGCTTGCCGACCACGTGCTGGTCGCGCACGAGGAAGGCGGCGGGGTGGCCGCAGTCCGCCGCGGCGCGGACGGGCGCCCGGTCGGCGCGCCCGTCATGATCGACGTGCCCGGCGCCGCCTTCCTGATGGAGGAATGAGATGCGCGCCGCGCTGAAGACCGAGGACGGCCGCTTCCGCGTGGAGGAGATCGATCCGCCCGAACTGCCCGCGCGCGACTGGGTACGGGCGCGGGTGCGCGTCGCCGGCATCTGCGGCACGGACCTGCGCCACTGGAAGAAGCCGGACGCGCATCTCGCCTGCCACGTCGTCGGGCACGAACTGGCGGGCGAGGTGGTGGAGACAGGGCCGGACGTGACCCGCGTGGCGGTGGGAGACCGCGTGGTGATCGAGACGGTGCTGGGCTGCGGCCATTGCGAATGGTGCCACGCCCGCCAGTACAACCGCTGTCCCCAGCTTTACCCCACGCGCACGCAGAGCGTCTCGCGCGCCTATGCCGAGTACGTCGTCGGGCCGCAGCACAAATTCTACCGCCTGCCCGACCATGTCGGCTTCGACGACGCCGCGCTGATCGACACCTACTCGGTCTGCCTCCACGCCCAGCACCTGTCGAAGCTGTCGATCGGCGACCATGTGGCGATCATCGGCGCGGGGCCGATCGGGCTGGGACAGGCGATGCTGGCGAAGGCGAGCGGCGCGCGGGTGATCGTCGCCGACACGGTCGACCATTCACTGGAGGTCGCGCGCGCGGTCGGTGCCGATGCGGTCGTGAACGCGGCGCGCGACGATCCGATCGCGGCGGTGACGGCCTTCACCGGCGGGCGCGGTGCCGACGTGGCGTTCGAATGCGCCGGCGGCGACGCGATGCCGACCACGCTGCCGCAGGCGACGCGGATGGCGCGGCGCGGCGGCGCGGTGGTGATCGTCGGCGGATTCGACGCCGGCGAAACCGCGATCCCGCTGGAATGGCAGCGCATACAGATGTCGGAGATCCGCATCCTGCCCAGCGCCAGCTTCGCGCTGCACGACATCTATCCCGAGCAGGGACAGGTGCTGTCGCTGATCGCGGACGGCACGCTGCAGACACAGCCGCTCATCACCCACCGCTTCCCGCTGGAGCGGATCAACGAGGCGTTCGACGTGGCGCAGGACAAGGAGCGCACCGGCGCGATCTTCGTCGCGCTGGAGATCTGAGGCTCTTCGCGAACGGTTCGTTCACGCCGCTCCCGCCAGCAGCTCCCACTCCACCACGTCGTGCGCGCAGAACAGGCGCACCTGGTCGCCATGGTCGATCGACAGCGCGCGCAGGCGGCGCTGGTTCTCCAGCCGCGCCTTGCGGTCCACCTCCATCAGCCGCTGGTAGCCGCGCAGGCCCGGCGGGCAGGAATAATCCTCGCCGCCCACCTCTCCGCGATAGAAATAGGCGTCGCCGGCGTGGAGCAGCCAGCCGCCGTCCGCCGCCTTGATCGCGACGCCGGCGTGGCCCCAGGTGTGCCCGGCGAGCGGTACCAGCAGGATCTCGGGCGGCAGCCCCTCCAGGTCGCGCACCGCGTCGAAGCCGAACCAGCGCTCGCCCCCGCCGAACGGGTAGAGCCGCCAGTTCTCCACCTCGTCCCACTGGCACGGGCGGTAGCGGCGCGTGCCGACGAAGGCGCCGCCCCGCCCGGCGTCCGCCACTTCCTTCTCCCGCGCCGTCAAGTGGACCGTCGCGTGCGGGAAGTCCTCCAGCCCGCCGGCGTGGTCGAAATCGAGGTGCGTGATGACGATGTGGCGCACGTCCGCCGGGTCGAAGCCCAGCCGCCGCACCTGCGCCACGGCGGTCTCCGCGGCGCGCAGCTGCGGGTTGTTGAGGCCGAGGAAGAAGGGGGACAGTCGCGGTCGCGGGTGATCGACCTCGCGCGTGCCGTAACCGGTATCGACCAGCACGAGGCCCTGGTTGGTCTCCACAAGCAGGCAGTGGCAGACGAGGTGCGCCAGCGGTGCGTCGCTGGTGCCGTCGAACAGGCGACCGCCCGCGGGACAGCAGGTGCCGCAGTTGAGGTGATGGATGCGCATCGCCGGTCAGGCCACGTGGATGTCGGCGGCGCTGGGCACCCGCGGTGCCGCGGCCGGTGGGGCCAGGCGATCGCGGGTGCGGGCGTCCACCCCCTCCTGCCGCCCGCGCGAGGCGAACCAGGCGATCGTCGCCGCCGCGGCGGCGGCGGCGAGACCCCATGCCAGCGGTGCTCCCCGGGATCGGTCGTTGCGCATCTCGCTGCCTCTCTCGCTGTCAGACGGTCACCATGCCGATGCGGTGCCGCGGTGTAATTCAACTGGGTCAGGATCGCGGCCCTGTTTGTCGCGCGCGGCGCGCGGTACGCCCGGCGGCGCCCTTAGGCCGCGCGAGGATCCGCCATGCACCGCCGCTTCGTCCTGACCGTCACCTGTCCCGACCGCATCGGCATCGTCGCGGTGACCGCGGGATTCCTCGCCACGCACCGCTGCTCGATTACCGAGGCGCACCAGCACCACGAGGGCGACGGCTTCTTCATGCGCCTGGCCTTCCGCGCCGAGGACGCGGCGATCACCGCCGCCGCGCTGGAGGCGGCGTTCGCGCCGGTCGCACGCGAGTTCGCGATGACGGCGCGGGTGCACGACGCGGCGCGGCGGCCACGCGTGCTGATCCTCGTCTCGCGGTTCGGCCACTGCCTGTTCGACCTCCTCCATCGCTGGCGCAACGGCCAGCTCGCGGTCGACGTCGTCGGCGTGCTCTCCAACCATGACGACATGCGCTCCTTCGTCGAGTGGAACGGCCTCCCCTTCCACCACCTGCCCGTGACGGCGGAGACGAAAGCGACGCAGGAAGCGGCGATCCTGCGGCTGGTGGAGGACGGTCAGGCGGACCTCGTCGTGCTCGCGCGCTACATGCAGATCCTGTCGCCGGCGCTGTGCGCCGCGCTGGCAGGGCGGTGCATCAACATCCACCACAGCTTCCTGCCCAGCTTCAAGGGCGCGAAGCCCTATCACCAGGCGCATCGCCGCGGCGTGAAGATCATCGGCGCGACGGCACATTACGTCACCACCGACCTCGACGAAGGCCCGATCATCGAGCAGGACGTGCGCCGCGTGAACCACGCGCGCTCGGCCGACGACCTCGTCACGCTGGGTCAGGAGGTGGAATGCGCGGTGCTCGCCCGAGCCGTGCAGTGGCACGTCGACCATCGCGTCCTGCTGAACGGTCAGCAGACGATCGTCTTCGATTAGGAAAGTTCCATCGCCTCGCCGATGATAATGAACGGTTCGTCGCACGTTCGACATCCAAGAGGCTGCCGGTAGTTCCTCGTTAACCATGCCGCGACTATCCGGTTCTCGCCCGGGCGACGCGTGTCGGCGGCATTCATGACAACATTGATATCTCGAGAGACGCCATGGCCACTGCCGTGTCCCGCCGCTTGCCGCACCTGCACGCCTTCGCGCGCGCGCTCCACCTGCTCCGTCCGGAACGATCCAAGGCCGCGGCGCTGCTCGGCGCGGGTGCGCTGGTCGCGCTGCTCCAGGTGGGCGAGCCGCTGCTGTTCGGCAAGGCGGTGAACGGCCTCACCTCGGGTGCGGACCCGATCGGCTATATCGCCTTGTGGTGCGGGCTCAGCGTCTGCGTGTTCCTCGCGAGCATGGTCATCTCGCTGGGCGCCGACCGCATGACCCACCGCCGCCGCCTCGCCGCGATGGCCAGCTTCGTCGAGCACCTGCTCGCCCTGCCCCCCGCCTTCCACACCGAGGCGCGATCGGGCCGGCTGATGCGGATCATGATCGCGGGGTGCGACGGGCTGTTCAACCTGTGGCTGCCGCTGCTGCGCGACCAGATCACCAACGTCGCCATCGTGCTGACGCTGCTGCCGGTCGCGATGCTGACCAACTGGCGACTGGCGATGGTGCTGGTCGCGCTGATGCTGGCCTATAGCGCGGTGAACCTTGTCGTCATGCGGCAGACCGCCAGTGGCCAGGCACAGGTGGAGAACCGCTTCACCGACATCTCCGGCAATCTGGGCGACCTGATCGGCAACGTCTCCGTGCTGCAGAGCTTCCTCGCGGTCCCGGGCGAGCTGCGGACGGTGAAGACCTCGCTGCACGACCTGCTCCATGCCCAATATCCGGTGCTGAACTGGTGGGCCTTGTCGTCGGTGCTGACGCGCGGCGCCTCCTCGATCGCGATCGTCGCGATCTTCGGCTTCGGCGCGTCGCTGGTGTCGAAGGGGCAGGCGACGATCGGCGACGTCGTGTCGTTCGTCGGCTTCGCCACGCTGCTGATCGCGCGCCTGGAGCTGGTCACCGCCTTCGTCGTCGACGCGGCGCAGCGTGGCCCGGCGCTGGCGCAGTTCTTCGACGTGCTGGACCAGCGCAGCCACGTCGCCGAGGCCGCCGACGCGGTGCCGCTGGCGGTGCGCGAGGGGCGGGTGACGTTCGAGAACGTGTCCTTCCGCTATCCCAAGGGCTCGGGCGCGGTCCACGACCTGTCGTTCGAGGTGCAGCCGGGCGAGACGGTGGCGATCGTCGGACCGACGGGGTCGGGCAAGTCCACCGCGCTCGGCCTGTTCCAGCGTGCCTACGATCCGGAGAAGGGGCGCATCCTGGTGGACGGGCAGGACATCCGCACCGCCACGCTCGCGTCCCTGCGGGCGGCGACCGGCGTGGTGTTCCAGGAAGCGGGCCTCTTCAACCGTTCGATCGCGGAGAACATCGCGATGGGCAATCCCGACGCGACCATGGAGGAGATCGAGGACGCGGCGAAGCTGGCCGGCGCCTACGATTTCGTCGCGCGCAAGCCGGCCGGCTTCGCGACGCCGGTGGGCGACCGCGGCCAGGGGCTGTCGGGCGGCGAGCGGCAGCGGATCGCGATCGCACGAGCGTTGCTGAAGGACGCACCGATCCTGCTGCTGGACGAGGCGACCAGCGCGCTGGACGTCGCCACCGAGGCGCGATTGCAGGAAAGCCTGGACCGGCTGCGCGCCGGGCGCACCACCTTCGTCATCGCGCACCGCCTGTCGACCATCCGCGCCGCCGACCGCATCATCGTGCTCGACCAGGGCCGCATCGTCGAGCAGGGAGGCTTCGACGAGCTGGTGGCGCAGGGCGGCGTGTTCGCACAGCTGGCACGCGAGGGCGGCCTTGCCACCGCCGCCGCGAACGATGACGGACGCCGCACCGACGCGGCTTGAAGCCTGGCGTCGCGACCTCGCCGCGGGCGGGCGGCGCGTGCCCGGTTTCGACCCGGCGGACGGAGGCGCGGACGCGCGGCTGCTGATCCTGCTGGAGACGCCGGGACCGGGCGGCGACGGGCCGCGGCTCGTGTCGCGCGACAACGCCACGGGCACCGCGCGCAACCTCTCCCGCTTCCTCGCCGAGGCCGGGATCGCGCGGGGCGACACGATCCTGTGGAACGCGGTGCCGTGGGTCGTCCACGCCCCCGGCGCGCGCAACCGCGCGCTGCGACGGGGCGAGATCGCCGAGGGGCTGGCGCTGCTTCCCGGCTTCCTCTCGCATCTGCCGCAGCTGCGGGCGGTCGTCCTCGCGGGGCGAGTCGCGCGGGAGGCTCGCCCGATCGTGGCGGCGGCGCGGCCGGGTGCGTGGATCGGCGAGATGCCGCACCCCTCCCCCACCTATGTCTGCACCAGCCCCGCAGTGCCCGCCGCGATCCGCGCGACCTTGCGCGAGGCCGCATCGCGGCTTGCAACGGCCTGATTTCGCGCCGATGGTCGACGCGTGGCAAGCGTCGAGATCCAGGGCCTCAGCAAGCGCTTCGGCGCCACCACCGTCCTCCACCCCACCGACCTGTCGATCGAGGCGGGTGAGTTCGTCGTCATCGTCGGCCCGTCGGGCTGCGGCAAGTCGACGCTGCTGCGGTTGATCGCCGGCCTGGAGACGCCCGACACCGGCCGCCTGATGATCGACGGCCGCGACGTCACCGCCGCGCCCCCGGCGGAGCGCGAGCTGGCGATGGTGTTCCAGTCCTACGCACTCTACCCGCACCTGACCGTGGCGGAGAACATCGCCTTTCCGCTGCGCGTGGCGCGCCGGCCCAAGGCGGAGGTGGACGCGCGGGTGCGCGCGGTGGCGGCCGCGCTCGACCTTGACGCCCTGCTCGACCGTCGCCCCCGCGCGCTGTCCGGCGGGCAGCGGCAGCGCGTGTCGATCGCGCGCGCGGTGGTGCGCGAGCCCAAGGTGCTGCTGCTGGACGAGCCGCTGTCGAACCTGGACGCCGCCTTGCGCGTCAGGATGCGGCACGAATTCGCGCGGCTGCACCAGCAGCTCGGCGCGACGATGATCTACGTCACGCACGACCAGCTGGAGGCGATGACGCTGGCCAACCGCATCGTCGTGATGTCCGCCGGCCATGTCGAGCAGGTCGGCACGCCGATGGACCTGTATCGCGCACCGGCCACGCTGGCGGTGGCGAGCGCGATCGGGTCGCCGACGATGAACCTGCTGCCCGCCACCGTGGTCGCCACCGGCGGCGCGGCGCGGGTCCGGCTGTCGGACGGGGTGGAGGTGGCGACCGGCGCGCACCTGCCCGACGGCACGCTGGGCCAGGCAGTGACGCTGGGCATCCGGCCGGAGCATCTCGCCCCCGCCGACGACGGCCCGCTGGCCGGGCGGATCGAATTGTTCGAGCGACTGGGGCCCCTCTCCTTCGCGCACCTGAACGGGCGCGGCGACGGCGCCGTGGTGGCGCAGCTGCCGGGCGACAGCACGGGGCGGCTGGGCGAGACGCTGCGCGTCGGCGTCGCGCCGGGCGACGCGCATGTCTTCGCCGCCGACGGCCGCGCCTATCCCTTCACGCTGCCGCCCAGCAGCCCCGTCATGTAATAGCGCTGGAGCGCGAGGAAGAGCAGCAGCACCGGCATCGTCGTCACCACCGCGGCGGCCATCATCAGCTCGCCGTCCGCGGCGTGTTCCCGGCTGATGGCCGCGACGGCGACGGGCAGCGTGTAGAGGTGCTGGTCCGCCAGCACGATCAGCGGCCACAGGAAGTCGTTCCAGCTGCCCAGGAACATGAAGAGCGCCAGCGTGACCGTGACCGGCGCCAGCAGCGGCAGCACGATCGACACGAAGATGCGCCCTTCGCTCGCCCCATCCAGCCGGGCGGCGTCCAGCATCTCGTCGGGAATGGACAGCGTCGCCTGTCGCACGAACAGGATCGCGAAGATGCCGGCGAGGCTCGGCAGGATCACGCCGGCGTAGCTGTTGACGAGGCCCAGTTCCTTGAAGATCAGGAACAAGGGCAGCATCGCCACCTGCCCCGGCACGACGAGCGATGCGATCAACAGCTGGAGCAGCCGCTCGCGCCCGCGAAAGCGCAGCTTGGCGAAGGCGTAGCCCGCCGGCACCGTCAGCAGCAGGCCGAGCAGCGTGGAGACACCCGCCACGAACAGGCTGTTCAGCAGCGCGGGCACGATGCGATAGTCGAAGAAGACGCCGTCATACTCGCGTCGCGCGAGCAACTCGTGATAATTCTCCCATGTCCAGCGCACCGGCCACAGCGGCGGCGGAAAGGCGCTGGAGGCGCCGCGCGGCATGAACGAGACCAGCACCATCCATAGCAGCGGCGCCACCGTGGCCACCGTCAGCAGCACGGCGACGGCGTTCATCACCAGGGCGCGGGCTGGCCTCACAACCATTCGTAGCGCCTCCCAATGCGGGTCTGCACGATCGTGACGGCCAGGATCAGCACGAACAGCACGAAGGCCACCGCGCTTGCCTGACCCAGGTTCCACCAGCGGAACCCCTCGTCGAACATGAAGTAGAGGACGGTGACCGTGCTCTGCGCCGGGCCGCCCATCGTCATGACATAGGGTTCGGCGAAGAGTTGCAGGAAACCCGCCACGCTCATCACCGCGGCCAGCAGCAGCGTGGGGCCGATCGCGGGCAGCGTCACGTGGCGGAAGCGCGCCCACCGCCCCGCCCCGTCCAGCCGCGCCGCCTCCATCAGGTCCTGCGGCACCGCCGACAGCGCGGCGGTGAACACGATCATGTTGTAGCCAAAGATCTTCCACGTGACGAACAGCAGGATCGCCGGGATCGACGCGCGCGGATCGCCCAGCCAGTCGACCGGCGCAATGCCCAAGCCGCCGAGCACGTAGTTGAGGAGGCCGAAGCGCGTGTTCAGCACGAAGCGCCAGACCACCGCGGTGGCGACCACGCTGGTGACGTAGGGCGCGAACAGCAGCACGCGCCACGCCGGCTTCCACCGAACGGTCGCGTCGTGGAGCAGCAGCGCCGCGGCGAGCGAGGCGCCGATCGCCATCGGCACGCCCAGCGCGGCGAACAGCGCGGTGTTGCCCAGCGCGCGCCAGAACAGCGGCGTCGCGAGCAGGTCGGCGAAATTGCCCAGGCCGACGAAGCCGAGGTTCGACCAGTCGGCCAGCGCGTAGATGCTGTAGTCGGTGACGCTGAGGCCAAGCGCCACCAGCGTCGGCAGCACGAAGACCAGCAGGATGATCGCCAGCACCGGCGCGGTGAACAGCCAGGCGGTGCGCTCGCCCCGCGTCACGCCAGCCGCCCCGCCTGCACCAGTGCGCGCCGCTTGGCGAGGATCAGGTCGGCGCGCCGGTCCATCTCCTGCACCGCGACGCCGACCGTCAGCAGCCCGCGCACCACGCGCTCGGCGATCAGCTGCACCTCGATGCGGATCCGCTCCCACTCCACTACCGCGGGATCGCGCGCGGGCTGGCGCAGCTGCGCGGCGAAGGGGGCAAGGACGGGCGCGGCCATCTGCGCATCCGCCCACGCGCTGGCGCGCGCGGGCAGGTTGCCGATCAGCTGCTGGAAGCGCAGTTCGCTGCGCGCGGAGGTGAGGTGCCGCACCAGCGCGCGCGCCGCCTCCGGCCGGCGAGTGCCGCGCGCCACCGCCAATGCGCCACTGACGCCCGACACCGCGCCTGGCCCCGTCGGCCCCGGCATCCGCGCGACGCCCCATCGCGCCGCCGGAATCTCCGCCGCGCGGCGCTTGAAGTCCAGCAGCAGCGACGGTCCGCTCGGATAGACCAGGAACCATCCTTGCGCGAAGGCGGCGACCGGATCCTGCACCTCGGTCGACAGCACCGCCGGCGCCAGGCGGTCACGGAACAGCGAGACGTAGAAGTCGAGCGCGGCGCGGAATTCCGGCGTGGCGAAATTGCCGCGCGTGTCGCGCTCGCGCAGCAGCGCGGCGCCGGCCTGTCCGGCGAAGGTGAACAGCGTGTCCCACCAGTTCAACAGGATCAGGAAGGCGTAGCTGTCCGGAAAGCGCCGCTTCAGCCGCAGCCCCATCGCGCGCCAGCCGTCCCAGTCCTCCGCCGGCGGCCCGTCCAGCCGGTCGCGGCGAAAGAACTGCGCCTGCGGCGCCACCGACCAGGGCACGGCATAGGGCGTGCCGCGCCAGCGCACCGTGTCGGCCGTGCCGGGGAACAGGTCCGCCACCTCGCGTTCGGCCACCGGCGCGATCGCACCGGCCATCGCGAACTCGCCGACCCAGCCGTTGGGCAACATCATCACGTCGGGCAGCGCGTCGCCGGCAAAGGCGGTCAGCAGTTTCTCATGCGCGGCCGTCCAGGGCAGCGACTGCACCTCCACCGGGATACCCGTGCGCGCGGTGAAGGCGGGCATCAGGTGTGGCGAATAATCGCCCTCGTAGCTCATCGCCCACAGCCGCAGCGCAGACGGATCGCGCCGCACGCCGCACCCGGCCATCATCGTGGCCGCCGCTCCCGCCAGCACGCCGCGCCGATCAACCGCCGAAAAGCCGCTCCACCGGTCGATCTCCGCCCCCTGCTTCTTATTACAGATCAGCAACGTATTTGATGCTCGGACGTTTCATCGGCCGGAACCGACCGAAAGAAAAGCCACGCCGCGCGGCGACGGACACGGCGGGACCGGGAAGAAGGGGAAGAGATGCCGAAGAACCAGAAGGTGCGCCGCCTGCTGCTGAGCGGAGCGGCGATGCCGCTCGCCATCGCCACCGCGCACGCGCAGACCACGCCGACCGAGCCCGCACCCGTGGCGGAGGCGACTGCCGCGCCGGACGACACCGCCATCGTCGTGACGGGATCGCGCATCGCCCGGCCGGATTTTGCCGCGCCGAACCCCATCGTGTCGCTGGATGCGGAGAACATCCAGCAATCGGGCAACACGAACGTCACCACCTTCCTCCAGCGCGTACCGGCGCTGACGAATTCGGTCGACAGCGCGCAGTCCGCCGGGTCGGACCGGCCGGGCGGGCAGCTGTTCGGCGCCGCGGGGCTCAACCTGCTCGACCTGCGCGGGCTCGGGCCGTCGCGCACGCTGGTGCTGGTCAACGGCCGCCGCCACGTCGCCAGCCAGATCGACAGCGCGGCGGTGGACGTGAACGCCATTCCCACCGACCTGATCGAGCGGGTCGACGTGCTGACCGGCGGCGCCTCGGCGGTCTACGGCGCCGATGGCGTGTCGGGCGTGGTCAACTTCATCCTGCGCCGCGACCTGGACGGCGTGACGGCGCGCACGCAGTTCGGCATTTCCGAGCAGGGCGACGCGGGCAACCGCTTCGCCTCGATCGCGGCGGGGCGCAACTTCGCCGGGGGACGCGGCAACGTCACCTTGTACTACGAGTACAATGCCGAGGATCCGCTGGCGAACGACGACCGCGACTACCTGCGGCGCGAGCGGCGGCAGTATCTGGTGCCCAACGACGCCTATGCCGGGCCGGGATCGGGCACCTACCAGCAGGTGCTGGCGGGCGACCTGCGCTATCCCGGCGGATCGCCCGAGGGCGTGATCGACATCGGCGGCGTGCTCTACCAGGGCAACGGGCGCCTGTACGATCCCGGCACCCCCGTCAGCTACTACGCCAGCGGCGGCGACGCGACGCCCGTGGCGGGCTATGTCGGCGACCTCCTGCCGAAGATCGAGCGGCACGCGGCGAACCTGTTGACCCACTACGACGTGTCGGACGCGCTGACGCTCAGCTTCGAGGGCAAGTTCGTGCAGACGCTCGCCACCACGTTCGGCGGCTATTCCGGCAATTATCCGGGCACGTTCACGCTCGACAATCCGTTCCTGCCGCAGACCATCCGCGACGCCGCGCTGGCGGCGGGCCAGGCGACGATCGCGTCCAACCGCAACAACCTGGACTTCCCGCGGCTGGGAGAGAGCAACCGGCGGCGCACGTGGCGCGGCGTGGTGGGCGCGACGGGGGAGATCAGCGATCACGCGCGCTACGACCTGTCCTATACCTACGGACAGACCGATGTCAGGATCGAGAAGCTGAACAGCCGGTGGGAGGACCGCTACCTCGCCGCGCTGGACGTCGTCACCGATCCCGCCACCGGGCGGCCGACGTGCCGCTCGAACCTGACGCCCGCCGCCGCCGCGGGCGCGACCAGCTTCACGCCGGGGGCGAGCAGCGGGTGCCTGCCGCTCAACACCTTCGGCCGCAACGTCTACGATCCCGCGGCGCTCGCCTGGACCATCAACGGCGACAACGTCAGCGCCGCACGGCTGACGCAGTCGGTGGCGAACCTGTCGCTGACCGGGGACTTCGGCGCGCTGTTCGATCTGCCGGGCGGCCCCGTGCAGTTCGCGCTGGGCGGCGAGTACCGGCGCGAAACCAGCCGCTTCTCGCCCAACGCATTCCTGACGGGCAAGCAATGGTACCAGTATGACGAGGGCGACAAGTTCAATCCGGAATATCTCATCTCGCCTTCGCGCGGCGCCTTCGACGTGTACGAGGCGTTCGGCGAGCTGAACGTGCCGCTCTTGAAGGACCAGCCCTTCGCGCACCTGCTGTCCGTCGGCGCGGCGGGCCGCCTGTCCGACTATTCCACCGTGGGCAAGACGGAGGCGTACCAGTTCAACGCGCTTTGGGCGCCGGTCCGCGATCTCACCTTCCGCGGCAGCTACAGCCAGGCGGTGCGCGCGCCCAATATTGGGGAGCTGTTCGCCCCGGTGGGTCCGGCCACCAACTTCTTCGTCGATCCCTGCTATCTGGAGAACCGCAACAGCGGCACCGCATCGCGCGCGGCGAACTGCGTCGCGCTCATCACCTCGCTCGGCGGCAATCCGGCGACCTTCACCGGCGCCAACAATCCCGACGCCGCCAGCCTCATCAACGGCCAGCGCAGCGGCAACCGCGCGCTGAAGGAGGAGACCGCGCGCACCTGGACCGCGGGCACGGTGCTGCGTCCGGGCTTCATTCCCGGCCTGTCGATCGCGGCGGACTGGTACGACATCCGGCTGAAGGACGCGATCAACGTCGCCGACGCCTCCACGATCGCGAACCTGTGCGTGGACCAGCCCTCGCTCGACAACGCCTTCTGCGCCGCGATCCGGCGGCGGCAGGGCACGGGCTACATCAACGGCTACGCCGTCCAGCCGCAGAACGTGGCGCAGTTCAGCACCGCGGGCCTCGACGTCAACGTCAGCTGGCGGGTGGACGCGGGGACGGCGGGCAGCTTCGACGTGCGCTTCGTCGGCGGCTACCTCCACCGGCTCGACATCGTCGCCACGCCGGGTGCGCAGGTGGAGGACCAGGTCGACCAGCAGGGGCGGCCGAAATTCAACTTCGTCTTCTCGCCGACGTGGACGAAGGACGCGCTGACCGTCAGCTACAACCTGCGCTGGTTCGACCGCACCCGCCGCTTTCCGAAGAACACGACCGACGCCAATCCGGACATCGCCGCACCCGAGCTGCTGCGCTACAAGGAGCTGTGGCAGCACGACCTGCAGGCGTCCCTGCAGGTGGCGGAGGCGTTCTCGCTCTACGGCGGGGTCATCAACCTTTCCAATCAGCGGCCGGACGAGGACAGCTACGACTTCCCCGTGTCCTCGCGCGGACGCTACCTCTACGCCGGCGCACGGCTGACGTATTGAGGCGGAGGGGCGCGCGTCAGCCGGTGATCGACAGGCGCGCCACCTCCGTCGTCATCGACGCGTCGCTGTAGAAGACGTACTCGCCACCGGTGTGCGTGGCGTTGGTGGTGTCGACGACGATGTTGTCGCCCGCCCCCGCCTTCAGCGTCAGGTGAGAGGCGTTGCCCGCGCCCGCGATCGACTGGACGAAGCCCGCGTCCACGGTGAAGTTCGCGTCGACGCCCGCGGCGGTGAAGTCGATCTCCTCCGTGCGGGTCAGCACGCCTTCCAGCGCGGTGCGGTCGACGCTGCCGGAATTGGCGGCGATCGCCACGCTGTCGCGACCCGCGCCGCCGTCGATGCTGAACCCGCCGGCGAGGCCGAGAACGAAGGCGTCGTCGTAGCCGCTGCCCAGCACGTGCTCGATCCCTGACAGCGTGTCGCCATTGGCGTCGCCCAGCGACCCCGTGCCGCTGGCGAGGTTCAGCGCGATGCCGGAGGAGGCGCCGGCGTAGCTCGCCGTGTCGTAGCCGCCGCCGCCCGCCAGCACGTCCGCGCCCGCCCCGCCCTGCAACGTGTCGTTGCCGAGGCCGCCGGTCAGCACGTTGGCGCCCGCGTTGCCGGTCAGCGTGTCAGCATGGTCGCTGCCGGTCAGGTTCTCGATCCCCGTGTAGCTGTCGCCCGACGCGTCGCCGCCGCTACCGCCCGCGGCCAGGCTGGCGACCACGCCGCCGGCCGCCGTGGCGTAGCTCGCGGTGTCGATGCCCGCGCCGCCGTCCAGCGTGTCCGCGCCCGCGCCGCCGGTCAGCACGTCGTCGCCGCCGCCGCCCGCCAGCCGGTTGGCGCCGCCGTCGCCGAACAGCAGGTCGGCCGAACCCGAGCCGATCAGGTGCTCGATCCCGCTCAGCACGTCGCCCGCTGCGTCGCCGCCGCTGTTCGCGCCGCCGTCCAGCCGCACGGTGACACCCGCCGACGACGCGGCATAGCTGGCCGTGTCCTGGCCCGCGCCGCCGGTCAGCGTGTCCGCCCCGCCGAGCCCGGCGAGCACGTCGTCGCCCGCGCCGCCGTCGATCGCGTTCGCGCCGCCGTCACCGGCCAGTGTATCCGCCTGGCCGGATCCGATCAGGTTCTCGAAGTTGGACAGCGCGTCGCCTGCGGCATCGCCGCCCGTGTTGCCCGCCGCGTTCAGCGTCACCGTCACCCCCATTGAGGACGCGGCGTAGCTGACCGTATCGGTGCCCGCGCCGCCGTCCAGCGTGTCCGCGCCCGCGCCGCCGACGATGGTGTCGTCGCCGCCGCCGCCCTGGATCAGGTTCGCGCCGCCGTCGCCCGTCAGCGTGTCCGCCATGGCCGAGCCGATCAGGTTTTCGAGGTTGGACAGCACGTCGCCCGCCGCGTCGCCGCCGCTGTTGCCGGCGGTGTTCAGCGTCACCGTCACGCCCAGCGAGGACGCGGCATAGCTGACCGTGTCGGTGCCCGCGCCGCCGTCGATCGTGTCCGCGCCCGCCCCGCCGACGATCGTGTCATTGCCCGTGCCGCCGGCGATGACGTTGGCGCCCCCGTCACCGGTCAGCACGTCGTCATGGTTGGAACCGGTCAGGTTCTCGAACCCCGTCAGCGTGTCGCCCTGCGCGTCGCCGCCGCTGCCCGTGCCCGAGGCGAGCGAGACGACCACCGCCGCCGACGATCCGGCGTAGCTGGCCGTGTCCGTCCCCGCGCCGCCGTCCAGCGCGTCGGCCCCGCCGCCGCCCTCGACCGTGTCGTTGCCCGCGCCCGCGGACAGGGCATTCGCCAGCCCGTCGCCGTACAGCGCGTCCGCCTGGGCGGAGCCGATCAGGTTCTCGATCTGCGTCAGCGTATCGCCAGCGGCGTCGCCGCCGCTGGCGGCGCTGCCGTCCAGCCGCACCGTCACGCCCAGCGACGAGGCCGCGTAGCTGGCCGTGTCGATGCCGGCGCCGCCGATCAGCGTGTCCGCCCCCCCGCCGCCGACCAGCAGGTCGTCGCCGCCCGCGCCGTTCAGCACGTTCGCCGCGCCGTCGCCGGTCAGCGTGTCCGCGTTGGCGGAGCCGGTGACGTTCTCGACATTGGTCAGCGTGTCGCCCTGGGCGTCGCCGCCGCTGCCGCTTCCCGAGGCGAGCGACACGGTGACCGCACCGGAGGATCCGGCGTAACTGACCGTATCCGTGCCGCCGCCACCGTCGATCGCGTCGGCCCCGCCGCCGCCCTCGATCGCATCGTTGCCGGTGCCGCCGAAGATGGCGTTCGCGACGCCGTCCCCGGTCAGCGTGTCGGCATGGTTCGACCCGATCAGGTTCTCGATGCCCGACAGGCTGTCGCCCTGCGCGTCGCCACCCGCGTTGGCGGCGCCGTTGATCGTCACCGTCACGCCCGCGGTGGAGGCGGCATAGGTGATGGTGTCGACGCCGTTGCCGCCCGCGATCGTGTCCGCGCCAGCGCCGCCGGACAGCAGGTCGTCGCCGTCGCCGCCGTCGATCGTGTCCGCGCCCGCACCGCCGTCGATCGTGTCCGCCCCCGCGCCGCCGGACAGGTTGTCGTCCGCACTGGCGCCGTAGAGGAAGTCCGCGCCGCCCGAGCCGACGATCGCCTCGAACCCGCTCAGCACGTCGCCCGCCGCGTCCCCGCCGACGCCCGCGCTGCCGTCGAGCCGCACCGTCACCGCCGCGGCCGAGGCCGCGTAGGAGAGCGTGTCGTAGCCCGCGCCGCCGATCAGCGTGTCGGCGCCCGCGCTGCCGTTCACCAGGTCGTCGCCGCCGCCGCCGTCCAGCCGCTCCGCCCCCGCGCCACCGGTCAGCGTGTCGGCGTACCCGCTTCCCACCACGCCCTCGACGGAGACGAAGGTGTCGCCGCTCGCGTCGGCGCCGCTGACCACCAGCGTCCCGCTGGCGAAGCTGGCGGTGATGGCGGCCGAGGAGGTAGCGTAGGAGGCCGAGTCGATGCCGATGCCGCCGTCCAGCACGTCCGCGCCTGCGCCGCCTACCAGCACGTCGTCGCCGTCGCCGCCGCGCAGCGTCTGCGTCCCCGCCGTGCCGTACAGCGTGTCGGCGTAGGCGGAGCCGATCACCGTCTCGATGTTGCTGAGGCGGTCGCCCGCCGCCTCGCCGCCGGACCCCAGGGTGACGCCGTCGGTGTAGACGGTCACGCCGGCACCGGCGGTGGCGTAGCTCGCCGTATCGGTGCCCGCACCACCGTCGATGGTGTCCGCGCCGGCGCCGCCGGTCAGTATGTCGTCGCCGGCCCCGCCGTTGATCGTGTCCGCGCCCACGCCGCCGTCGATCGTGTCGTCGCCCCCGGCGCCGTTGATCGTCTCATCCGCATTGGAGCCGATGATCGTGTCGTTCCCGGCGGAGCCGGTCGCGATCTCGATCGACAGCAGCACGTCGCCTTCCGCATCGCCGCCGCTGGAGGCGCGACCGTCGAGGTACAGCGTCACCGCCGCGGCCGATCCGGTATAGTCGGCGGCGTCGATGCCGATGCCGCCGTTCAGCGTGTCGGCGCCTGCGCCGCCGACCAGCAGGTCGTTGCCGGCGTTGCCGACCAGCACGTTGTCGCCCGCGTCGCCGGTCAGCGTGTCGGCCTGCGCGCTGCCGGTCAGGTTCTCGATCGAGACGAGCGTGTCGCCCGCCGCGTCCCCGCCCGAGCCGCTGCCCGTCGCCAGGCTGACGGTGACGCCGCCCGAGGACGCGCTGTAATCCGCCGTGTCGCGGCCAATGCCGCCGTCCAGCCGGTCCGCGCCCGCGTCGCCGCGGATCGTGTCCGCGCCGTCGCCGCCGTACAGGACGTTGGCCTGCGCATTGCCCCAGATCACGTCGTCGAACCCGGTCGCCGCCAGGATCTCGACGTTGGTCAGCCGGTCCCCCGCCGCTTCGCCGCCCGCGCCGACGGTGCCGTCGAGGCCGACGACCACGGCGCCGCCGCCGTCGTAGGAGATGGTGTCCGTGCCCCCGCCGCCGTCGATCGTATCGGCGCCGCCCAGGCCGCGGAACCACTCGTTCGCGGCCGTCCCCACCGCGCTGTCGTTGCCGGCGGTGAGGAAGATGGTGGTGAAGTTGCGATAGGTGTCGCCCGCGGCATCGCCGCCGACGCCCAGCGTCACGCCGTCCAGGTTGATCGAGACCGCCGCGCTGGTCGAATTCCACGGCGAGCCGGCGCTGGTACCGAAGAACAGGATGTTCGATCCTGCGCCGCCGTCCAGCGCGTCCGCCCCGGCGCCGCCGCTGATGCGATCGTCGCCCGCACCGCCGTTGATCGTGTCGTTGCCATCCAAGCCCAGCAGGGCGTCGTTGCCCGCCCCGCCCGACAGCACGTTGGCGCCGATCGTTCCCACCAGCGTGTCGTCGAAATTGCTGCCGACCAGGTTCTCGATCGCGACGAAGGTGTCGCCGTGCGCGTCGAAGCCGGTGCCGTAGTTGAGGTTCAGATCGACGATGATGCCCCCGACGCTGGCGGAATAGTCGACCGTGTCGATGCCGGCGCCGCCGTCGTTGACGTCGGTGCCCGTGCCGCCCAGCAGCAGGTCGTCGCCGTTGCCGCCCTGCAGCGTGTCGTTGCCCGCGCCCGCGTCCAGAGTGTCGTTGCCGTCGTTGCCGGCGATGGTG
Source organism: Sphingomonas corticis (assembly GCF_012035195.1). Taxonomy (GTDB): domain Bacteria; phylum Pseudomonadota; class Alphaproteobacteria; order Sphingomonadales; family Sphingomonadaceae; genus Sphingomonas; species Sphingomonas corticis. Next base: position 41,657 of record NZ_JAAVJH010000004.1, on the reverse strand, counting down.
TTCTGCCCGGCGTCGCCCGTCAGCGTGTCGGCATGCGCGGAGCCGCGCAGGTTGCTGAAGTTGGAGAAGGTATCGCCCGCCGCATCGCCGAGCGTCCCCGTCCCGTTCGCCAGCGACACGGCCACCGCCGCGGCGGCGCCGGCGTAGCTCAGCGTGTTGACGGCCAGGCCGCCGTCCATCGTGTCGGCGCCAGCGCCGCCCTCGATCGTGTCGTTCCCGTCCTCGCCGTACAGCGAATCGTCACCGGCGCCCCCCGCGATCGTGTCCGCGCCGTTGCCGCCCCAGATCATGTTCGCGTTGACATCGCCGGTCAGCGTGTCGTTCAGGCCCGATCCGACCAGCCGCTCGATGCCGACGAACGTGTCGCCCGCCGCGTCGCCGCCCGTCGCCACGCCCGTGGCGAGCGAGACGGTGACGCCGGCCGAGGAACTCGCGTAGCTGGCCGTGTCCTGTCCGGCACCGCCGTCCAGCACATCCGCGCCGCCGCGGCCCTGCAGCACGTCGTCTCCGGCGCCGCCGGTCAGCACGTTGGCAGCGTTCGAGCCGGTGATCGCGTCGGCTTGGGCCGAGCCGATCGCATTCTCGATCGTGTTGACGACGAACACGTCGCCCTGCGCATCGCCGCCCAGATTCGACAGGCCGTTGAACAGGTCCAGCGTCACGCCCGCGCTGCTGGCGCTGTAGTCAACCGTGTCGATGCCCGTGCCGCCGTCGAACAGGTCCGCGCCCGTACCGCCGATCAGGATATCGTTACCGGCGCCGCCCTCCAGCCGGTCGTCGCCCGCGCCGGTGTTGATCGTGTCGTCCCCGGCGCCCGCCATCACCCACTCACCCGCCGCGGCGCCGACGAACGTGTCGGCGAATCCGGACAGCTGCCAGATCTCGATCGCCGTGTACGTGTCGCCTTGCGCCAGCCCGGTGGACAGCGCGGCGTTGCCGATGTTGACGGTCAGTCCGGAGGAGGACGAGCTGTAGTCGACCGTGTCGTTGCCCGCACCGCCGTCCAGCGTGTCCGCGCCCAGGCCGGGCCGCAGGATGTCGTCGCCCGCGCCGCCCTCGATCGTGTCGGCGTTGGCCGACCCGGTGATGATGTCGTTCTGCGACGAACCGACCACGCGCTCGATGCTGGTCAGCACGTCGCCGGCCGCGTCGCCGAAGCTGCCCGTGGTGCTGCCGTCCATGCGCACCGCGATGCCGGCGGACGCCGAATAGTCCGCCGTGTCGAAGCCCGCGCCACCGTCCAGCGTGTCGGCGCCCGCGCCGCCCGCCAGCACGTCGTCGCCGGCGCCGCCCAGCAGCGTCTCCACCGCGGCGGTGCCGATCAGCGTGTCGGCACTGCCCGATCCGATTACCCGCTCCACGCCGACGATCGTGTCGCCGGCCGCATCGCCGCCGCTCGACGCGGTACCGTCCAGCCGGACGGTGACGCCGGCGCCGCTGGCGGAATAGTCGACCGTGTCGATGCCCGCGCCGCCGTCGATCGCGTCCGCCTGGCCGACGCTGACGATCGTGTCGTCGCCGCCCCAGCCGAGCAGCTCGGTGGAGGACAGCGTGCCGCCGCGCAGCGTGTCGCCGTAGTTGATCGATCCCTCGATCCGCTCGATGCCGGACAGGATGTCGCCCGCAGCCCAGCCGCCCGCGCCCGCCGCGCCGTTGTTGCCGATGGTGACGGCCGCGTCGGAGTTGCGATAGTCCGCGGTGTCGATGCCCGCGCCGCCGATCACCTGGTCCGCGCCCGCGCCGCTGGCGATGCGATCGTCCCCCGCCCCGCCGTCGAGCACGTCCACGCCGGCACCGCCGAACAGGAGGTCGTTGCCGCCGCCCGCCAGGATCGTCGCACCCGTGCCGCTGGTCGTGATCTCGTCGCCCTGTGCGGAGCCGATCACGATCTCCACGTCGAACAGCCGGTCGCCTGCGGCATCGCCGCCCACGCCGAAGCTGCCGTCCATGTAGATGCGCATCCCCGAGCCCGTGGACGCGGAGTAGTCGACCGTGTCGACGCCGTTGCCGCCGCGGTAGACGTCCGCGCCGCCGCTCGCCACGAAGCCGTCGTCGCCCGCGTTGCCGAGGAACTCCTCGTCCGCGGCGGACCCTTCGAACGTGTCGGCGAAGGCCGATCCGACGACACGCTCGATGCCCGTCATCGTGTCGCCCTGCGCGTCGCCGCCGGCGGACGTGCCCGCGGTGCGGATGGAGACGGCTCCCACGGAATCGGCATAGTCCGCGGTGTCGATTCCGCTGCCGCCCGCCAGCACGTCGGCCCCCGCGCCGCCGACCAGCACGTCGTCGCCGATCCCGCCGGATAGCCGGTCCGCGCCGGCACCGCCGCGCAGCGTGTCGTCGCCGTCGAAGCCGTCGAACACGTCGTCGCCGGCGCCGCCGATCATCAGGTCGGACAGGCGCGAACCCTGGAACCGCTCCACCGCCACGAAGGTGTCGCCCTGCGCGTCCCCGCCGGTGGCGGTGCCCGCGACCAGGTCGATGGTCACGCCCGCGCCGGAATTGGAGTAGCTGACCGTATCGACGCCGGCGCCGCCGTCCAGCACGTCCGCACCCGCGTCGCCGCGCAGCGTGTCGTCGCCGGCCTCGCCCAGCAGCGTGTCGCTGCCGCTGCCGCCCGACAGCACGTCGTCGCCGCCGCCGCCGAGCAGCGTCTCGTCGCCGAAGCTGCCGGTCACGGTGTCGGCGTAAGCGGAGCCGATCACCGCCTCCACGCCGGTCAGCCGGTCGCCCGCCGCGAGGTCGCCGCTGCTGGCCGATCCGTCCAGCGCCACCGCGATCGCCGACGCGGCCGCGGCATAGTCGACCGTGTCGAAGCCCGCACCGCCGACCAGGGTGTCCGCGCCCAGGCTGGCGATCAGCAGGTCGTCGCCCGCGCCGCCGTCCAGCGTCTCGGCACCCGCGCCGCCCGCCAGCGTGTCCGCGTGGTCGGAGCCGAGCAGCCGCTCGATCGCGGTGAAGGTGTCCCCCGCGGCATCGCCGAGCGTGCCCGTGCCGGTGGCCAGACTGGCGACGATACCGCTCGCGGCGTGCGCGTAGCTGGCGGTATCGAAGCCTGCGCCGCCGTCGATCGCGTCGGCGCCCCCGCCGCCCTCGATCACGTCGTCGCCGATGCCGCCGGCGAAGCTCTCCGCCGCCGCCGCGCCGGTCAGATTGTCGGCGAACGCCGATCCGATCACCCGCTCCACGCCGATCAGCGTGTCGCCCGCGGCGCTGCCGCCGACGCCCAGGTCGATGCCGTTGGTGAAGACGGCGACCCCCGCGGTGCTGGCCGAATAGTCGGCCGTGTCCATGCCCGCGCCGCCGTCCAGCACGTCGCCGCCCAGCCCGCCGACCAGCAGGTCGTCGCCCGCGCCGCCGACCAGCACGTCCGCCGCATTCGATCCGGTCAGCTGGTCGCCCTGCGCCGAACCGACCACGCGCTCGATACCCGACAGCGTGTCGCCGGCCGCGTCGCCCGCGCTGCCGCTGCCCGCGGCCAGGTTCACCGTCACCGCGCCCGCGCTGGTGGAATAGTCCGCGGTGTCCACGCCGTCGCCGCCCGACAGCACGTCCGCGCCCGCCGCGCCGACCAGCACGTCGTCGCCCGACCCGCCGATCAGCGTCTCCGCCCCGCCCGCGCCGTGCAGCACGTCGTCGTGGGCGGAGCCGCGCAGCACCTCCACGCGGGTCAGCACGTCGCCTTGCGCGTCGCCGCCGCTGCCGGCGGTGCCGTCCAGCCACGCCGTCACGCCCGAGGCGGATGCGGAATAGTCCGCCGTGTCGATGCCTGCCCCGCCGTCGATCGCGTCGTCGCCCGCGCCGCCCGCGATCGTGTCGTCGCCCGCGCCACCGTCCAGCACGTCGCCGCCATCGCCGCCGTCGATGCGGTCGGCACCGCCGCCGCCCTCGATCCGGTCCGTGCCGCCGCTGCCCGCCAGCGTATCGGCGAAGGCGGAGCCGACCACGCGCTCGATGCCGGTCAGCACGTCGCCCAGCGCCTCGCCGCCCGAACTCGCCACCCCGTCCATCCGCACCGCCACGCCCGCGGCGGCGGCGGAATAGTCGGCGGTGTCGATGCCCGCACCGCCGTCCAGCACGTCCTGGCCGAGCCCGCCGACCAGCACGTCGTCGCCGTCGCCGCCGGACAATTGGTCGTTGCCGTCGCCGCCGGACAGCCGGTCGTTGCCGGCCAGGCCCAGCATCGTGTCGGCGGTGGCGGTGCCGGTGACGACGTCGTCGCCGCCCGTGGCGATGACGCGCTCGATCTCGCTCAGCACGTCGCCCTGCGCCTCGCCGCCCGACGAGACCGCGCCGTCCATGTGGACGGTGACCGGCGCCGCGCCGGCGGAATAATCGACGGTGTCGATCCCGCCGCCGCCGGCCAGCGTGTCCGCGCCGGCCGAGCCGAAGATCGTGTCGTCGCCCGCGCCCGCCTCGACCCGGTCGGCCCCGGCCGAGCCGACGAAGGTGTCGGCCTGGCTCGACCCGATGACGTGCTCGATCCCGGTCAGCACGTCGCCCTCGGCATCGCCGCCGGTGGAGGCGACGCCGTCCAGCCGCACGTTCACGCCGGAGAGCGAGGTGGCGTAGCTGGCGATGTCGTAGCCCGCGCCGCCGTCGATCGCGTCGGCGCCGACGCCCCCCGCGATCGTGTCGTCGCCCGCCTCGCCCGCCAGCGCGTCGTCGCCGCCGCCGCCCAGGATCGTGTCGTTGCCCGCGCCGCCCAGCAGCGTCTCGCTGCCGTTGCCGCCGTTCAGGCGATCGTCGAAGGCGGAGCCGACCAGCCGCTCGATCGAGGTCAGCACGTCGCCCTGCGCGTCGCCGCGGCTGCCGCTGGTGCCGTCGAGGTAGACGGTCACCGCCGCGCCCGCGCCGGCGTAGCTCGCCGTGTCGATCCCCGCGCCGCCGTCGATCGCGTCGGCACCCGCGCCGCCGGTGATCGTGTCGTCGCCCGCGCCGCCCGCCAGCGCGTCGTTGCCCGCACCGCCGTCGATCGCGTCGTTGCCGATGCCGCCCAGGATCGTGTCGTCGCCCGCCGAACCGCCCAGCGTGTCGGCGAAGTCGGAGCCGACCAGCCGCTCGATCGTGTCGAGCATGTCGCCGGTGGCCTCGCCGCCGGTCCCCGCGCTGCCGTCCAGCGCCACGGCGACGCCGGCCGTGGCGGCCGAATAGTCCGCGGTGTCCTGGCCCGCGCCGCCGTGCAGCCGGTCCGCGCCGATCCCGCCGACCAGCACGTCGGCACCGTCGTTGCCGAACAGTTCCTCGTCCGCCGCACCGCCGCGCAGCGTGTCGCCCTGCGCGGAGCCGAGCACCCGCTCGATGCCGCTCAGCAGGTCGCCGTCGGCGTCCCCGCCGCTGGAGGCGAGCCCGTCGAGGTTCACCGTCACCGCACCGACGGAGGCGGTGTAGTCGGCGGTGTCCACGCCCGCGCCGCCATCGATCGTGTCCGATCCCAGGCCGCCCGCGATCGTGTCGTCGCCCGCGCCGCCCTGGATCTGGTCGCTGCCCATGCCGCCCAGCAGCACGTCGTCACCGGCCATGCCTACCAGCACGTCGTCGCCCGCCGATCCGGTCAGCCGGTCCGCTTGCGCGGAGCCGACCAGCCGCTCGATCCCGGTCAGCACGTCACCCGCGGCGTCGCCGCCGCTGCCCGCCACGCCGTTCAGCCCCACCGTCACGCCCAGCGCCGACGCGGAATAATCGACGCTGTCGAAGCCCCCGCCGCCGCGCAAGGTATCCGCCCCGGCCGACCCGGTCAGCACGTCGTCGCCGTCGCCGCCCTCCAGCGTCTCCGCCATCGCGCCGCCGCGCAGCGTGTCGTCGAAATCGGTGCCGATCAGCCGCTCGACGTTCGCGATCGTGTCGCCCGCGGCGTCGCCGCCGGTCTGCGCGCCGCCATCGAGGCCCGCGTTCACCGCCGCGGCCGAGGCGGCGTAGCTGATCGTGTCGGTGCCCGCGCCGCCGTCCATCGCGTCGGCGCCCAGGCCGCCCGCCAGCACGTCGTCGCCTGCGCCGCCGCGCAGCGTGTCCGCGCCGGCGTTGCCGGACAGCAGGTCGTCGCCCGCGCCGCCCTCCAGCGTGTCCGCCCCCGCCGAACCGTTCAGCACGTCGTTGCCGGCCGAGCCGATGGCGCGCTCGATCCCGGTCAGCGTGTCGCCGGCGGCGTCGCCGCCGATCGACACGGAACCGTCCAGGTTGACCGTCACCGCCGCCACGCTGGCGCCGTAGTCAACGGTGTCGAAGCCGCTGCCGCCGTCCAGCGCGTCCGCGCCGGCGCTGCCCAGCAGCACGTCGTCGCCCGCGCCGCCCATCAGCGTCTCGGCACCCGCCCGCCCGCCCAGCCGGTCGGCGAAGGCCGAGCCCTCGAGCGCCTCGACGTTGGCGATCGTGTCGCCCGCGGCGTCGCCGCCGCTGCCGATCGTGCCGTCCAGGTACGCGCTGACGCCCGCGCTCGACGCGGCATAGGTGACGAGGTCCGCGCCGGTGCCGCCGTCGATGACGTCGGCGCCCGCGCCGCCCGACAGCAGGTCGTCGCCCGACCCGCCCGCCAGCTGGTCGTCGCCCGCGCCGCCGCTCAGCTCGTCGTCGCCGGCCATGCCGAGCAGCGCGTCGTTGCCGGCACCGCCGGTCAGCACGTCGCCGTTGCCCGACCCGATGATGCGCTCGATCCCGGTCAGCGTGTCGCCCTGCGCGTCGCCGCCGGCGCCCACACGGCCGTCCAGGCCCACGGTGACGCCCAGGTCGGACCCGCTATAGTCCGCGGTGTCGATGCCGCTGCCGCCGTCCAGCACGTCCGCGCCGGTGCCGCCGCGCAGCAGGTCGTCGCCCGCTCCGCCGCGCAGCGTGTCGCCGCCGCCGTTGCCGATCAGCGTGTCGTTGCCTGCCCCGCCCTCGAACGTCTCGCCGGCGGAGATGCCGGTAATGACGTCGTCGTGCGCGGAGCCGACCACGCGCTCGATCCGCACCAGCGTGTCGCCCTGCGCGTCGCCGCCCGACGCGCTCGACCCATCGAGCACGACGTCGATCGCGCCCGCGCTCGCCGAATAGTCGGCGGTGTCGAATCCCGCGCCGCCGTCGATCGCGTCCGCACCCGCACCGCCCGCCAGCACGTCGTCGCCGACGCCGCCGTCGATCAGGTCCGCGCCCGCGCCGCCGGAGAGGGTATCGTCGCCCAGGCCGCCGTCGAACTGCTCGTCCGCCGCCGTGCCGGTCAGCCGGTCGGCGTGGTCGGATCCAATCAGGTGCTCGATGCCGGCGAAGGTGTCGCCCTGCGCGTCGCCGCCGCTGCCGGTGCCGCTGCCCAGGTCCACCGTCACCGCCGCGCCCGACAGCGCGAAGGTGACCGTGTCGATCCCCGTGCCGCCGTCGAAGCGGTCCGCGCCCGCGCCGCCGTCCAACACGTCGTCGCCGGTGCCGCCCAGCAGCACGTCGTCGCCCGCCGCGCCGGTCAGGCGATCCGCGCCCGCGCCGCCCTCCAGCACGTCGCCGCCGCCGCCGCCCGACAGCGCGTCGTCGTGCGCAGAGCCGAGCAGCCGCTCGATTCCTGTCAGCCGGTCGCCCGAGGCGTCCCCGCTGGAGCCGAACGATCCGTCCAGCGCCACCGTCACGCCCGCCGCCGACGCGGAATAATCGGCGGTGTCGAAGCCCGCGCCGCCTTCCAGCCGGTCGCTGCCCAGGCTGCCCTTCAGCACGTCGTCGCCCGCGCCGCCGTCCAGCGTCTCGCCGTCGATGCCGCCCGACAGCGTGTCGGCCTGCGCCGATCCGGTGATCCGCTCGATGCCCGTCAGCGTGTCGCCCTGCGCGTCGCCGCCGCTGCCGGTGCTGCCGTCCAGCCCCACCGTGACGCCCAGCGCGGAGGTGGAATAATCCGCCGTGTCGACCCCGTCGCCGCCGTCCAGCGCGTCCGCGCCCGCGCCGCCGCGCAGAATGTCGTCCCCGTCCGCGCCGCGGATCACGTCCGCCCCCGCGCTGCCGCGCAACAGGTCGTCGAAGGCGGAGCCGATCAGCCGCTCGGCATTGACGATCGTGTCGCCCGCCGCGGTGCCGCCCGTGCCGGCGAGGCCGTCCAGCCCCACCTGCACCGCCGCCGACGAATCGGCGTAGCTGACCGTGTCGAAGCCGGCACCGCCGTCGATCGCGTCCGCGCCGGCACCGCCGGTGATGGCGTCGTCGCCCGCGCCGCCGAGCAGCTGGTCGTCGCCGCCTGCGCCCTCGATCACGTCCTCGCCCGCGCCGCCCTCGATCAGGTCGGCCGCGGTGGAGCCGGTCAGCCCGTCGGCGTGCGCCGACCCGACCAGCCGCTCGACATCGACCAACACGTCGCCCGCGGCGTCTCCGCCGCTGCCCGCACGCCCGTCGAGATAGGCGGTGACGCCCGCGCCCGACGCGGCGTAGCTGACCGTGTCCTGCCCCGCGCCGCCGTCCAGCAGGTCGCCGCCCGCGCTGCCCAGCAGCACGTCGTCGCCCGCGCCGCCGCGGATCGTCTCCGCTCCCGCGCCGCCGCCCAGCGCGTCCGCGTGCGCGGAGCCAACCAGCGTCTCGATCCCGCTCAGCCGGTCACCCGCCGCCTCGCCGCCGGTCCCCGCGCCGCCGTCCAGCGACACCGCCACGCCCGAAGCCGCCGCGGCGTAGCTGGCGGTATCCTGCCCCGCGCCGCCGTCCAGCACGTCGGCGCCCAGCCCGCCGACCAGCAGGTCGTCGCCGCCGTTGCCGACCAGCACGTCGTCGCTCGCCGCGCCGGTCAGGACGTCGTTCAGCCCCGATCCGATCACCCGCTCCACGCCCGACAGCGTGTCGCCCTCGGCGTCGCCGCCGGTGTTCAGCCCGCCGTCCAGCCGCACGTCCACGCCGCCGACGGAGGTGGAATAGTCCGCCGTGTCGAAGCCCGTGCCGCCCAGGATCGCGTCCGCTCCCGCGCCGCCCTCGATCGTGTCGTCGCCCGCGCCGCCGTCCAGCGTGTCGCTGCCGCCCGCGCCGAACAGCCGGTCGTCGCCCGCGCCGCCCGACAGCTCGTTGGCGCCCGCGTCGCCGGTCAACCGGTCGTCCAGCGCCGAGCCGATCACGCGCTCGATGCCGGACAGGACGTCGCCCTGCGCGTCGCCGCCCGCGGCGGTCTGCCCGTCGAGCGACACCGTCACCGCGCCCGCGCTGGTCGAATAGTCGACCGTGTCGCGCCCGGCGCCCCCAGCCAGCACGTCCGCCCCCGCGCCGCCCGCCAGCACGTCGTCGCCGATCCCGCCGTCGAGCAGGTCGTCGCCCGCGCCGCCGGTCAGCCGGTCGTCGCCGTCGCGCCCCTCCAGCGTGTCCGCGCCCGCACCGCCCGCGATCGCGTCGGCGAAGGCGGAGCCGCGCACGATCTCGATCCCGGCGAAGCTGTCGCCCGCCGCGTCGCCCAGCGTGCCGCCGGTGGCGAGGTCCAGCGCCACGCCCGCGCCCGCGCCGGAATAGTCAGCGACGTCGATCCCCGCGCCGCCGTCAAGCACGTCGGCGCCCACGCCGCCCGCCAGTACGTCGTCGCCCGCGCCGCCGACCAGCGTCTCGTCCGCCGCGCCGCCGGTCAGCCGGTCGCCGAAAGCCGAGCCGACCACGCGCTCGATGCCCGACAGCGTATCGCCCTCGGCCCAGCCGCCGCGGCCGGTGCCGGTGGACAGGTCGACGCGCACGTCATTGTCGGACCGCGAGTAATCGGCTGTGTCCGTTCCCGCGCCGCCCAGGATCGCGTCGGCGCCGGTGCCGCCGTCGATGGTGTCGTCGCCGTCGCCGCCGTCGAGCCGATCGTCGCCCGCGCCGCCCGCGATGCGGTCGTCGCCCGCGCCGCCGTCCAGCACGTCGGCCGCCCCCGATCCGTCGATCGCGTCGTCAAAGGCGGAGCCGGTCACGCGCTCGATCGAAACCAGCCGGTCGCCGGCCGCATCGCCCTGCGTGCCCGTACCGGTCGCCAGCGACACGGCGATGCCCGCGCCCGCGTCCGAATAGTCGGCGGTGTCGGTGCCGATGCCGCCGTCGATCAGGTCCGCACCCGCGCGCCCGGCCAGCACGTCGTCGCCCGCGCCGCCCGTCAGCGTGTCGGCCGCGGCGGTGCCGCGCAGCACGTCGTCGTGCGAGGAGCCGATCAGGTTCTCGACCCGGAGCAGCCGGTCGCCCTCGGCCGCGCCGCCGGTGGAGATGCTGCCGTCGACGGAGACGTTCACGCCCGACGTGGAGCTGGAATAATCGACCGTGTCGATCCCGGCGCCGCCGTCCAGCAGGTCCGCCCCGGCGCCGCCGTCCAGCACGTCGTCGCCCGCGCCGCCGAGCAGATCGTCGTCGCCGCCGCCACCCGCCAGCCGGTCGTTGCCCGCACCGCCATCCAGCCGCTCGCGCGCTCCGCTGCCGGTCAGCTCGTCGTCCAGCGTCGAGCCGATCACGCCCTCGATCGCGATCAGCTGGTCCCCGGCCGCGTCGCCGCCGATGCCCAGCGAACCGTCCAGCACCACGCGCACCGCGCCCGCGGACTGCGAGTAATCGACCATGTCGAAGCCCGCGCCGCCGTCGATCACGTCCGCGCCGATGCTGCCCACGATGCGGTCGTCGCCCGCGCCGCCCAGGATCGCGTCGGCGCCGGTGCCGCCACCCAGCACATCGTCGTGCGCGGAACCGACCAGCCGCTCGATGTCGCTCAACCGGTCGCCCAGGCCGTCGCCGCCCGTGCCCGCGCTGCCGTCCAGCGACACCGCCACGCCCGCGGCGGCATCGGCGTAGCTCGCCGTGTCGATGCCGCTGCCGCCTTCCAGCACGTCCGCGCCCGCGCCGCCCTGCAACACGTCGTCACCGCTGCCGCCCAGCAGGCGGTCCGCCCCCGCGCCGCCCGCCAGAACGTCGTCGCCCGCGCCGCCCGACAGCGTCTCGTCCGCCGCATCACCCACGAGCCGATCGTCCGAGCTGGAGCCGATCACCGATTCGATGCCGGACAGCTGGTCGCCCTGCGCGTCGCCGCCGCTGCCCACCGTGCCGTCCAGTCGGAGGTCTATTCCGGCGGTGCTGGCGGAATAATCCACCGTGTCGCGGCCTGCGCCGCCCTCCAGCCGGTCCGCGCCCGCGCCGCCCGTCAGGTGGTCGTCTCCGTCGCCGCCGATCAGGCGATCGTTGCCCAGTCCACCCGCCAGCAGATCGTCGCCCGCGCCGCCGACCAGCTCGTCGTCCAGCACGCCGCCCGACAGGCGGTCGTCGAACGCGGTGCCGACCAGCCGCTCGATGCCGGACAGCACGTCGCCCTGCGCGTCGCCCCCGGCGCCGATCGTGCCGTCCAGGCCCACCGACACGGCCGCGGCCGAGCCGGAATAGTCAGCGGTGTCGCGGCCCGCGCCGCCGATCAGCGTGTCCGCCCCGCCGCGTCCCTGCAGCACGTCGTCGCCCGCGCCGCCGTCCAGCACGTCCGCCGCGGCGGTGCCGCGCAGCACGTCGTCGCCCGACGATCCGGTCAGGTTCTCGATCCCGACCAGCCGGTCGCCCTCGGCGTCGCCGCCGCGGCCGGTGCCCGCCGCCAGGTCCACGTCGACCGCGGCGGCGGAGGCGGAATAGTCCGCCGTGTCCACGCCCGCGCCGCCGTCCAGCAGGTCGGCGCCGCCGCGGCCCTGGAGCACGTCGTCGCCGCCGCCGCCGATCAGGTCCTCGTCCGCGCCCGCGCCGCGCAGCACGTCGGCATGGCCGCTGCCGATCACGCGCTCGATCGAGGCGAGCGTGTCGCCGGTCGCGTCGCTGCCGAGGCCCGTCGCGCCGTCCAGCGCCACCTGCACGCCCGCGGTGGCGGCGGAATAGTCCGCCGTGTCGAAGCCCGCCCCGCCGTCGATCGCGTCCGCGCCCGATCCGCCCTCGATCACGTCGTCGCCGTCGCCGCCGGCCAGCCGGTCGTTGCCGCGTCCGCCGGCCAGAACGTCGTCGCCCGCCGCGCCCTCCAGCCGGTCGTCACCGTCGCCGCCGGTCAGCCGGTCGGCGAAGGCGGAGCCGAGAATTCCCTCGACCGCGCTCAACCGGTCGCCCGCCGCGTCGCCGCCCACGCCCGCGCTGCCGTCCAGCGCGATCGTCACGCCCGCGGCCGACGCGGCATAATCCGCCACGTCCACGCCCGCCCCGCCGCGGATGTCGTCGGCCCCGGCCCCGCCGGTCAGCACATCGTCGCCATCGCCGCCGTCGATCGTGTCGTCGCCGCTGCCGCCGTCGATGCGGTCGTCGCCGATCCCGCCGTCCAGCCGGTCGTCGCCCCCGGCACCGGACAGCACGTCGGCACCGCCGCCGCCCTCGATCACCTCGTCCGCCGCGACGCCGGCGACGACGTCGCCGTAGCCCGAGCCGACGATGCGCTCGACCCCCAGCACGCGGTCGCCCGCGGCGTCGCCGCCCGTCGCCACGCTGCCGTCCAGCGTCAGGCGGATGCCGGCGTTGCTGGCGGAATAGTCGGCGGTGTCGAAGCCCGCGCCACCGTCGAGAAGATCGGCCCCGCCGCGCCCCGCCAGCACGTCGTCGCCCGCGCCGCCCGACAGCGCCTCGTCGCCGTCCCCGCCGCGGATCAGGTCGCCGAACGATGACCCGACGATCGCCTCGATCCCCGCCAGCGTGTCGCCCTGCGCATGCCCGCCCGTCGCCGACCCGGCGGCCAGGTCGATCGAGACCGCCGCGTCCGACGCGGCATAGTCCGCGGTGTCGAAGCCCGCGCCGCCCTCCAGCCGGTCCGCGCCCGCCATGCCGGCCAGCCGGTCGTCGCCGCCCCCGCCCTGGAGCACGTCGGCCTCGGCCGAGCCGCGCAGACGGTCGGCGAAGGCGGAGCCGGCGATCCCCTCGATCCCGTCGTACCGATCGCCCGCGGCGTCGCCGCCGGTATTCGCGCCGCCGTCCAGCGTCGCGTCCACGCCGGCCGCGCTCTGCGAGTAATCGGCGATGTCGACCCCCGCGCCGCCCACCAGCAGGTCGGCGCCGCCGCGGCCTGCCAGCAGGTCGTCGCCCGCGCCGCCCTCCAGCGTGTCGGCACCGGCCCCGCCGGTCAGCCGGTCGTCGAAGGCGGAGCCGACGATCCGCTCGATCCCGCTCAGCCGGTCGCCCTGCGCATCGCCGCCCGCGCCCAGCGAGCCGTCGTTGGCGACCACCACGTTCGATGCCGACTGTGAGTAGTCGGCAGTGTCGAAGCCCGCGCCGCCGTCCAGCTCGTCGCTGCCCAGCCCGCCGCGCAGCACGTCGTCGCCCGCACCGCCCGACAGGCGGTTGGCCAATTCGTTGCCCGACAGCACGTCGTCGTTCGCCGATCCCGTCAGCCCCTCGATGTCGACCAGCCGGTCGCCCGCGGCATCGCCCCCGATGCCCGCGCTGCCGTCCAGCGAGACGACCACGCGCTCGCCCGAGCGGGAGTAGTCGGCCACGTCGAAACCGGTGCCGCCGTCCAGCAGGTCCGCGCCCGCGCCGCCGTCCAGCACGTCGTCGCCAGCCCCGCCCGACAGGCGGTTGGCCGCCGCGTCGCCGAGCAGTCGGTCGCCGTAATTGGAGCCGGCGACATCCTCGATGCCGTCCAGCACGTCGCCCTCGGCGGTGCCGCCCGCGCCGGTGCCGCGCGCCAGGTCCACCGTCACCGCGTCGCTCGAATCGCCGTAGCTCGCCGTGTCCGATCCCGCGCCGCCCAGCAGCCGGTCCGCGCCCAGCCCGCCGCGCAGCAGGTCGTCGCCCGCGCCGCCTTCCAGCACGTTGTCGCCGCTGTCGCCACGCAGGTCGTCGGCGTAGCGGCTGCCGAGCACGCGCTCCACGCCGGTCAGCCGGTCGCCCTCCGCGACGTCGCCGGCGGAGGCGTTGCCGTCCAGCCGCACCGTCACGCTGCCGCCCGCGGCGGAATAGTCCGCGGTGTCGAAGCCCTCGCCGCCGTGCAACAGGTCCGCGCCCGCGCCGCCGGTCAGCAGGTCGTCGCCCGCGCCGCCCGCCAGCACGTCGTCGCCCGCGCTGCCGCCCAGGCGATCGTCGTGCGCCGATCCGACCAGCCGCTCGACGCCCGACAGCTGGTCGCCCTGCGCATCGCCGCCGCTCCCGGTGCTGCCGTCCAGCGCCACCGTCACGCCGCTGGCGGAGGTGGAATAATCGGCGGTGTCCTCTCCCTCGCCGCCCTGCAGCACGTCGGCCCCGGCGCCGCCCTGGAGCACGTCGTCGCCGGCGCGGCCCTCCAGCCGGTCGTCCGCCGTGCCGCCGATCAGGCGATCGTCCAGCGCCGAGCCGATCGCGTGTTCGATGCTGGTCAGCCGGTCGCCGTCGGCGTCGCCGCCCTCGGACAGTCCACCGTCCAGCCGCACCGTCACGCCGAAGCGCGACAGCGAGTAATCGACCGCGTCCACGCCCGCGCCGCCGTCGATCCGGTCCGCGCCGCCCAGCCCCAGCAGCACGTCGTTCCCGGCATTGCCGCGCAGCACGTCGTCCCCCGCCGTGCCGATCAGCACGTCGTCGTGGCGCGATCCCTCCAGCCCCTCGATACCGACGAAGCGGTCGCCCAGCGCATCGGCGCCGTCCAGCGTGGCGCCGTCCAGCGACACGCGCACGCCCGCCGCCGCGCCGTCGTAGCTGGCGATGTCGAAGCCCGCACCGCCGTCGATCGTGTCGGCACCCAGCCCGCCCTCGATCACGTCGTCGCCCGCGCCGCCGGCCAGCACCTCGGCCGCCGCGCCGCCGACCAGGCGGTCGGCGTGGGCCGATCCGGTCAGCTTCTCGATGCCGGCATAGGTGTCGCCCTCGGCGTCGCCGCCGCTGCCGGCGCGCCCGTCGAGGTAGACGGTCACGCCCACCGCGCTGGCGGAGAAATCGACGCTGTCGACGCCCGCGCCGCCGTCGATCCGGTCCGCCCCGGCGCCGCCGGTCAGCAGATTGTCGCCTGCGTCGCCGACCAGCACGTCGTCGTGCGCGGAGCCGACCACCGCCTCGATCGCGACCAGCGTGTCGCCCTCGGCATCCCCGCCGACGCCTGCACGCCCGTCGAGATAGGCGGTGATCCCGCCGGCGGAGGCGGAATAATCGGCCACGTCGTAGCCCGCGCCGCCGTCCAGCCGGTCCGCACCGGCGCTGCCCGTCAGCCGGTCGTCGCCCGCCGCACCCTTCAGCGTCTCCGCCGCCGCGCCGCCGTGCAGCACGTCGTTGCGGTCGGTCGCGATCACGACCTCCACGTTGGCGAGGTGATCCCCCTCCGCCTCGCCGCCCTTGGACGCCGTGCCGTCGAGGAAGATCTCGATCCCGTCCTTGCCTTCCGCCGCGCCGGCCAGCGCGCGCGAATAGTCCACCGTGTCGGTTCCGCCGGCGCCGTCGATCGCGTCGGCGCCCTTGCCGCCGTCGATCACGTTGTCGCCGTCGCTGCCCTTCAGCACGTCGTCGTGTGCGGAACCGGCGATGTTCTCGACATTGGCGTAGGTGTCGCCGTGGGCGTAGCCGCCCTCGCCCTTGCCCGCGGCCAGGTCCACCTTCACCGCGACGTTGGACCGCTCGTAGCTGACCCAGTCCGCGCCGGTGCCGCCGTCGATCTGGTCCTCGCCGATCCCCGCGACGATCCGGTCGTCGCCGCCGCCGGCGTTGATGACGTTGCCCGGGGGGTTGGAGAACAGCACGTAGACGGGATTGCCGCTGACCGGATCGGTCACGGTCATGTCGGCCTGCGATGCCACCAGCTTCACGCCGAAGTGGGTCGACACCTCCACGCTGTTCGAGCTGTTCTTGCCGTCGCTCGACAGGCCCAGCTGCACCGGCAGGAAGAACTCGTCCTGGAAGCCGCTGGCATTGGCCTTCGTGCCGACTTCCGGCACCGCGTAGATCAGCTGCAGGTCGAACGCGAACGCGGACTGCGACGCCGGCACCGCCTTCATCACGCCGGTGGCGTCGGCGACCTGCGTCAGCTTCGCGATCGAACCCTGGTCGATGTCGACCAGCCACCCCTTGTCGGTGCGCGTCGCGTTGGCGATGGCGAAGCCGTCGGGCAGCGACGGGATCAGGACGGAGGTGAGCGTCAGCCCCTTGGCCGGCACCATCGCCTCGACGTGCAGCACGCGCAGCGACGCGCCCGGGGGCGCCGCCTTGGGATCGTCGGCGTAGATCGTCTCCGACGAATCGGTGCCGGTGACGGTCTCCTTCGCCGACTGCGCGGCGTAGCTGGCGTCCTTGGACGATCCGGTCGCGCCCGTCGCGCCCTTCACCGTCGTGACGCCGGCTTCCGTGCCGGTCTTCACGCCTTCCTGGTTGAACAGCTGGAACTTCAGCGTAGGCACCAGCTTGCCGATCCCCGCCGCGCCGATCGCATCGTCGGGCGCCGGCTCGATCGCGCGCGCCGACGGCGGGTTCGATGGGGCACTGGCGGACGACTGCGTGTTGCTGATCTTCTCCGTCAGCCGCTGCGCCTCGCCGTCGGACTTGTGCTGGTTCTCCTCCTTCGCCTGCGCCGCCTGCTGCTGCGCCTGTGCGTCCTTCGGCTGGATCGATCCGGCGTCGGTCTGCTTCTCGCCCTGCGACTTGGCGTCGGTCTGCGTGTCCGACGCGGCGGAGGACAGCGCCAGCTTCATCGGCAGCGGCTGCTCCTTGATCTCGCCCACCTGCGAGAAGGTGCCCTCGGCATCCACCTGCTTGTCGTCGAAGACGAACTGCGCCTTGCGGCCGGAGAACACCGCCAGCGCCATGCCGGGAATGACGATCTTCGTGCCGTCCTCGAAGACGAGCACGACGTCGATGTCGACGATCTCCACCTTGAACGGGGCGTAGCGCATGTGCAGCAGCGCCTTGTCGTCGGCGCCCAGCTGCACGACCTTGGAGACGCCCGCCGGCAGCGCCAGCGACGCCTTGCCGACCGTCACTTCCGCCGGATCGGCCACCAGCGCCGCCTTGGGCGCGAGCGGCGTCTTGCCGGAACCAGACCTACCAGGCTTCATCGACTTCGCCATGTGCGGCAGTCCCCCTTTGCGGGGGATCATGCACGCGAAGTCGTAAAGGATTGTTTACCACGAAAGGCGCGTGGACGCAGTGACTTCTACCGCCGCGGCTGGTCCTTTGCCGGCACCACCAGCTTGGGCAGCTTCTCGCCCTGGCTGAGCAGGTCGAACAATCCGCCCAGCTTCTGCAGCACGCGGAACTCAGCGAGCTGCATCGCGGTGCCGTTCGTCACCTGGCTGGCGCGCGCGTTGAACAGGATCTGCTGGCTGTCGAGCAGGTCGAAGACGGTGCGCTTCCCCTCACGGAACTGCTGCGTGTAGAGCTGCACCACCTTCTGCGACGAGGCGATCTCGCTGTCGATCGTGGCGGTCTTCGCCCGCGCCGCCTCCAGCGCGTTGAAGTCGATCCGCAGGTCCTGCTCCACCTCGCGGCGGCGACGCTCCAGCTCGTAATCGGCCTCGCGCAGCCGCGCCGACAGGCGGTTGCGCACCGCCACGTCCGCCCCGCCGTTCAGGAAGCCATAGGTGACGGTCACCATGCCGCGTGCGTCGCGGTTCTGGCCGGTGCGGCCCTGCACGTCGTCGCGCCAATTGGCCTGCGCCAGCAGGCCGACCTTGGGAAAGAAGGTGCCGGTCTGGCTCGCGCGCTGCCGCTCGATCGAGCGGCGGTCCTGCACCGCCTGCGCCATGCGCGGGCTGTGGTCGGCGATCATCGCCACCGCGGCGTCGGCGCTGGGCGGCAGCGCCGCGGCGGCGCTCGGCACGTCCGCGGCGCGCGCCGGCAGCCGATCGGTCAGCCGGCGATAGCTCTCGCGTGCCTGCTCCAGGGCGCTGCGGCGATCCTGGATCTGCGCCTGCACGTTCTCGCTGCGCGCCTTGGCGCGGCTGACGTCGGCGGGCGTGGTAAGGCCCAGCTCGTTCTGCGTCGTCACCATCTTCAGGATCTTCTGCGCGGCGGCCAGCTCCTCCTCGCCCAGCGCCAGCAGCTTCTGCCGCTCCAGCACGGAAAGGTACGCGGTCGAGATGTCGTAGGACACCGCCTCGATCTTCTCGCGCGTGCCCCATTGCGCCGCGCGATAGCTGGCGCGCGCGCGCTTGATGTCGTTGATCGTGGTGCCGAAGTCGAACAGGTTCTGCCGCACCGACAGCAGCCCCTCGCCGCGGCGCAGGTTGGTGGCGGCGCCGAGCTGCGGATCGTTGAACTCGTTCCCGATCGCAACGGCGATGTCCATGTGCGGCAGGTAGCCGGCCACCGCCTCGTCCACGCCGTACTTCGCGTCGTCCTGCCGCGCGAGCGCGATCTGGATGTCGGGATTGCTCTTCAGCGCCTCGACGATGGCAGCGCGCAGATCCTCGGGCCGGTCGGCCGGGGCGGGCGGTGACGCGGGCGCCGGAACCTGCGCCGTCGACTTCACGGCAAGCGCGGCGCCCGGCAGGACCAGCGGGCGCGACGGCGCCACCGGCATCACGAAGGACGTGATGCGATGGGGATCCTCCACCGGCAGCAGCGCCTCGGCGGCGGGCAGCACGGGGCCGTAGGTCGGCCGGCGGCCCGGCGTGACGAAGCTGATCCGTGCCCAGGTCACCTCGTCGGGTTGCGCCCGGTCGAGCGCACGCGCGTCGGGATCGCCGAGCCGCGGCAGGACGGAAGGGGCCGGCGCGCGCAGCGCGGAGGGCACGATCGCGGCCAGCGCGGGGAGCGCCGGCATCGCGGCGGGCAGCAGCGCGGCGACGGGCAGCGCGCCCGCGGGCACGGCGGCCGTCAGCATCGAGCCGGCGAGCGCGCCTGCCAGGGTGCGCGAGGAGAACGCGTGACGCATGATCCGCTCCGCTCAGGCCGCCGAGGCCGCCGCAGCCGGGGCGGCGCCCGCCTCGGCCAGGATCGCCGCCAGCGTCTCGTCGTCCAGCGGCTCGTCGAAGTGGATGCCGAAGCCCTTGGGCGTCGTGCCGACGATGCGGCCGAACACTTCCTCGCTGCCGATCGTCAGACACACGGGCACGTCGCGGCGATACAGCAGATAGCTGAGCCGCGGCCGGAACAGCGCGCCGCCCGCCGACAGGTCGATGGTGCGGCCGGGGAAGGTGACCACCCGGTCCATCATCATCACCGACCCCTCGATGGCGCAGGCGTGCCGCGCGCTGGCGCGGGAGAAATCGCGCCGGTGGCGGCGCGCGAAGGGGAAGATCGAGGGAAGCTTCATGTTGGCAATCCTCTCATTCGCCAGCCGCGGCGCGCGACGCGGGCGCGGCGGGTTCCGGTCGCGCGGGCGCCTGGTCCTCGACCGGCACGCCCAGCTCGCGACTCAGCTTGTCGAGGTCCGCGCGCGCGCCGCCGGACGTGGCGGTATCGCGATCCTCGATCCGGTCGATCAGCCGGCCCAGCCGCGCGTCGGCGCTGGCCTGCTCCTCCGCCAGCTTGCGCAGCAGGGCGCGATCGGTCTCGCGCTGCGCGGCGAGCCAGCCCACGGTGCCCTCGAACGAGGCGCGCACGTCCTGAACCAGTTGCTCCTGCTGCGTCGACAGCGCGCGCACATCCTGCCGCAGCGCCGCCTCCACCCGCTCGCGCCGCCAGCGCAGCAGCGCTCCCGCACGATCGCGCCAGCCGCGCGCAGGCGCCTCGGTCTCCACGGGCACGCCCACCACGCTCGGTCCGCGCTCCGCAAGTTCCGCCTGCATCGCGATCAGCCGCTCCAGCTGCGCGTGCAGCGTCGCGGCGTCGACCGGCGGCTGCCGCCCGGCCTGCTCCAGCATCGTCTCCATCATCGCCGCCATGGCCAGCCGATCGCGCTCCGCGGTGCGGAACATCGCCTCCACGCGGGTCAGGATCGCGGCCTGGCTGTGCGCCAGCTCGGCGACCGTGGTGACCAGCGGCGTCAGCACCGGCGACGGATCGGCCATCTTGCCGACGTGGCTGCCCAGCGCCTCGATCTGCGTCGCCATGCTGGCGACGGCGCGATGCGTCTCGTCGCCGGCGCGCGCGTCGCTCTCGATCGCGCGGCGCATCTCGTCCAGCTGCTTCGACCCCTGCACCAGCGCCTTGGTGACGCCGGCCAGCTCCACCTTGTTGCTGCTGGCGGCCGCCTGCTCGGTGCCGCCCTCCAGCTCGGCGATGTTCGACAGCCAGTGCTCGAATTCGTTGCGCAGCGTTTTCATCGCGCTGGTCATGAACCGCTCCAGCGCGCCCAGGACCATCGACGTCATCAGGCCGAACAGCGACGAGCTGAAGCCCACCGACATGCCGTTCAGCGGGCCCTTCATCCCCTCGATCAGCTTGCCGAAGCTGTCCGATCCGCCCGCGCCCGACACGTCCATGCTGCCGATCAGGTCGCCGACCGAGTGCACGGTCTTCATCAGCCCCATGAAGGCGCCGAGCAGGCCGAGGAACACCATAAGGCCGGAGAAGTACATGATCGTCGACTTGCGATCGTTGATGCGCTGGTCGACGTCGTGCAGCAGCAGCTGCACCGTGGAGTTGCTGAGATGCAGCGAATCCTGCTTGCCCAGCTCCTCCGTAATCATGCGATAGCCCTGTCCGAGCAGCTCGGGCTCGTGGAAGACGATGGCGGGCTGCTTGTACGGATCGAGCGGTCGACGCGAGCGGACGCCATAATCGACCTTCAGCGCGTTCAGCGCCAGCACCTCGTTCTTCAGCTTCAGCACGTGGCGGAAGGCCAGCCACGCGGCGAGGCCGAAGGTGGCGAAGATCGACAGGTTCAGCGCTGCCTTCGCCTGGATGCCGGCGATGACGAATTCGTGCGCGTAGACGCCCAGGCCGAGAAGGACGACCATGATGGCCGTCATCTTCATCAGTTCGGAACGGATCTTCTTTTCCATGGGCGCTCTCGCTCGCTCAGGGCTTCACGACGACGCGCACGTTGTGCCCGTCCTTCGACGTGGGATCGGTCACGCGGACCTGCGTCCTGATCTTCGCGCCGGCGATGCCCGCGCGGATCAGGACGTTGCGGACCATGGCCGCGCGATAGAAGGCGAGGCGCTGCGCCTCGGTCACCGACATGCTCTGGGGCGCGCTGGACCAGATCTCGTAGGTGGCACCGCCGTCGGCCTTGCCCGCGACGAAGGTCTTCACCTTGCCCTCGGTGTCGGCGTCGAGCCTGACCGCCATCGGATCGAAATCGAGCCGCAGCAGCACGTCCGCGGTCTCCACCTTCACGCCCTTGGTATCGTCGGGCTGCTCGTCCGCCTTTACCGCCAGCCGCAGCGTCTCCGGGGTCTCGCGCGTGCGGATCGACAGCCGGTCCTGCCCGTCGACCGCGGTGTCGCTCTTCAGCACGTCGCCCAGTTCGGCGATCGACGATCCGTCCGGCGCATCGGCGGGCGAGCGCAGGCGCGCGTGGCGATTCGCGTCGGCGGCGGTGGCGCCCGCGGGCACCTTGGGCGCCTCGCCGACCTTCTGGTGCTGCGCGTCGTAATTCGCCTTGAACCGCTCCACCGCGCGCTGCGACAGCACCATCACCGCCGCGCTCATGATGACGAGCAGGAAGGTGACGACCATGATGACGGTCGTCAGCACGTCGACGAACGCCGGCCAGTGATTGACTTCGCCCTCGGCCGATCCGCCTGCCACGTTCCACCCCTCTCGCGCCGCACAAGTTGCGGTGCCCGGCGCCTGCGATAGTCGAGCGATGGTTAAGAGACGGATAACCATGGAGCCGCTTCGACAGCTTTGCTAAGTGACTGACGTGCTTGGTCCCGGCGACCCCGTCCCGCCCTTCAGGGCGCGCACCCGCGGCAATCCCGCCTACGCCTTCGACAGCGTGGCGGGGCGGCACGTCGCCGTCACGCTGATCGGACGGCTGGCGGTGCCCGGCGTCGCCGCGATGGTGCGCGCGCTGCGCGAGGACGACGGGCTGTTCGACGACGAGCGCGCGAGCCATTTCGTCGTCACCGCCGATCCTGCCGACCTCGACACGCTGCCCGACCGCTATCCGGGCGTCCGCACGCTGGCTGACGACGGGTTCGCGGCGGCCGACGCCTTCGGCTGCCGCACCGGCGACGACCTGCGGCTCGCCACGTTCCTGCTCGACCCCGGCCTGCGAGTCGTGGCGGTCCTGCCGGTGGAGGACGCGGATCGCCACGCGGCCGACGTCCACGCCGCGATGCGCGCGCTGCTCGGCGCCGCGCCGGCGGACGGCCTCGCCCCCGTGCTGGTCGTGCCGCACCTGCTGGAGCCGGCGCTGTGCCGCCGCTTCATCGACTATTGCGAGTCGCAGGGGGCGGAGGACAGCGGCTACATGAAGACCGATCCGGCGACCGGTCGCACCGTGCTGGTGGTCGATCACCACCACAAGCGGCGCAGCGACTGCCTGATCGAGGACGAGGAGCTGCGCGCCGCGTTGCGCCACCGCGTGATGCGGCGGCTGGTGCCGGCGATCCAGCGCGCGTTCCAGTTCCGCGTGTCGCGCATGGAACGCTACCTGATCGGCCGCTACGACAGTGCGACCGGCGGACATTTCCGCCCGCACAAGGACAATACCACGCGCGGCACCGCGCACCGCCGCTTCGCCGTGTCGATCAACCTGGACGCCGACGCGCACGAGGGCGGAGACCTGCGCTTTCCCGAGTTCGGCCGGCGCACGTATCGTCCGCCGACGGGGGGCGCGGTGGTCTTCTCCTGCTCGCTGCTGCACGAGGCGACGCCGGTGACGGCCGGGGTGCGCCACTGCATCCTGCCGTTCCTCTACGACGAGGCGGCGGCGCAGGTGCGGCTGGAGAATGCGCGCTATCTCGACGACCCGGCGCTGCGCGACCAGGTGATCGCCTCGGTGACGGCGCGCTGATCCTCCCGCGCGCTGCGGCGGATCACGCCACCTTCGCGCGGGGAGCCTTCAGCATCGCCACCACCTCGTCGCGCGGGCGGTCGGCCGTCACCCGGCCGTCGTCCAGCCAGATCACGCGGTCGACCATGTCGAGCAGCGCCAGCCGGTGCGTCGCGACGATCAGCGTGCGGTCGCGCGTCGCCTCGCGCAGGCCGCGGATCACCGCCTGCTCGCTGCCCACGTCCATCGACGCGGTCGGCTCGTCCAGCAGCAGCACCTGCGGATCGCGCACCAGCGCGCGCGCCAGCAGCACCGACTGGCGCTGGCCGCCCGACAGGCGGCTGCCGCGCGGGCCGACGCGGCGGCAATAGCCCTCCACGGTGCGGCTGACGAAGCCGTCGAGGCCGGAGGCGCGGATCGCGGCCTCCACCACCTCCTCGTCCGGCTCGTCCATGCCCAGCAGGATGTTCTCCCAGATGGTGGCGTCGAACAGCGTGGCGTCCTGCGCCGAGTAGACGAGGCCGCGACGCAGCTGCGCCGTGGCGTAGTGCGCGGCGGCATGGCCGTCGATCGTCAACAGGCCCGACTGCGCCTCGGCCAAGCCGGCCAGCAGGTGCAGCAGCGTCGTCTTGCCCGAACCCGACTTGCCGATCAGCGCCACCTTCTCCCCCGGGGCGATCGACAGCGTGATCCCGGAAAGGCTGGGCGCCGCCGCGCCGGGGTGGACGACACCCACGTCGGCCAGACGGAAGTCGCCGCGCACGCGGGCGCGCCGCACCGCGGGATCGGACACCTGACGCTCCGCCGGCAGCGCGATGATCGCGGCCAGCCCGGCGAATTGCGCCAGGCTCTGGTACGCCTTGCTGGCGAGGCCGATCGCGGCGGAAACGGGCACCATCGCGCGCCCCGTCAGCATCGTCGCCGCCACCAGAGCGCCGGTGGTCATGACGCCAGCCTTGATCTGGAAGACGCCGATCACGATCACGAGGACCGTCACCATCTGCACCAGCAGCCCGGCCATGCTGCCCGGCAGCTCGTTCCACTTGCGCGTGGCCTTGCCGCTCATCGCCAGGTGGTCGGAGACGACGTCCCACCGCTGCAGGAAATGCCCCTCGGCCTGGTTCGCCTTGATCGTGGCGATGCCGTCCGCGACGTCCACGGCCAGGTCCTGCCGCGCCTGCATCAGCTTCGAGGAGCGTCGGCCCGACAGCTTCACCGCATAATTGCAGACGATGCCGACGATCGCCAGCGCCGCGGCGCCGACGACCGGAGCGGCCACCGCCCAGCCGCCGATCAGCGCGATCAGCGCGAGGTAGAGCGCGAAGAAGGGCAGGTCGACGAGGAACGTCACTACCGCCTGCGGCACCAGCAGCGACAGCCCCTCCACGTCGCGCAGCGCGGTCATCAGCCCGCCCGACGACTGCGTCCGCGCGTTGCGGGCGCGCAGGAAGCTGGCCATCGCGCGGTGCTGCACCGCGTGGCCCACGCGCACGCCGACGGCGTCGACGTAGCTCTGCCGCACGTGCTTGAAGCCGAATTCGAACAGCAGGACGAGCACGACCCCGGCGGACAACGCCCACAGCGACTCGATCGCCAGATTGGGCACGACGCGGTCGTAGATCGCGCGCATGTAGAGCGGGATCGCGAGCGCGCACAGGTTCAGCAGCACCGCCGCCATGACCAGCTGCGCCAGCATGCGTCGCTCGCCGAGGAAGCTGCCGAGCAGCCACAGCCGCGGATTGCGCTGCGCCAGTTCGCCCGCTTCCGCCGCGGCGTCGCCATTGGCGGGATCGACGTGCCCGCACGACAGCATCTCGCCTGCCAGCAGCGGATCGAGGTCGCGCGCGGCGACGCTGCGTGTCCCGCCGGCGTCGCGGACGCGCAGGCCCCCCGCGGGCTCCACCGCCTCGATCACCACGCAGCCGCCGTGGGCCAGCGGCGCCAGCAGCGGTACGTCGGCGATCGCCACGGCGGCGGCGCGGCGCGCGCTCCAGTTCGCCTCCAGCCCCGCGCGAGCGAGCGCGAAGGGGGCGTGTCGCGGGTCCAGCGCGCCGTCGGCGGCGGGCAGGGCCGCGACCAGCATCTCCGCCGAGCTCTCGCGCCCGCACAGCGCCGCCAGCGCCACCAGCGCGTCGACGACGGGCAGCGGCGTCACCGCGATGGCGTCGTTCGCCGCCGCGCGCCGGCCCATGCGCCCGGCGATCCGCTGGGCGAGGCTGATGCCCCTGACGCTGTCACCGCTGTCCATGTCGTGTCGGCTTCCGGTCGGTTGGTCCGGTGCCGATTAAACATTCTTAAGGATAATGATCGGTAAACGCCGTCGCGAACGATGGAACGGACGTGACGATGATCCTTGCCGCGATGCGCGACCGCCTGATCCGCCGGATGGGCGGGGCCAGCCTGTTCGAGAACGTGGACGAGCGAGAGCTCGCCGCCGCGCTGGGCGGGCGCGCGGGCGTCGCGAGCGCGCCGATCGGCGGCATCGCGCCATGGAGCGCGCGCATCCGCACCGACCGGCCGACGAACATCCTGATCGTGACCGGCGCGGTGCTGGCGATCTTCCTCGGCTGGGCGGCGCTCTTCTCCGTCGACAAGGTGACGCGCGGGCAAGGCCGCGTCCTCCCGTCCGTGCAGAACCAGGTCGTCCAGCACCTGGAAGGTGGCATCGTGAAGCGCATCCTGATCGAGGAGGGGCAGCGCGTCCGAAAGGGGCAGGTGCTGCTCCAGCTGTCGAACGAGTTCACCGCCGCGGACGCGCAGAACGCGCAGACCGACGTGGTAGCGAAGAAGATCGCGCTGGCGCGGATGGACGCCGAGGTCGCCGGTGCCGGCGATTTTCGCGCGCCCGCGGCGCTGGCGACGCTCGCCCCCGCCATCGCCGCATCGGAGGAGGCGCTGTTCCATTCCCGCCGCGCGCAGATGGGCCAGTCGTCCAGCATCATGGCCGAGCAGGGCCGCGGCCATCGCGCGGAGATCGCCGCGTCCGCCGCGCGGCTGCGCAACCTGCGCGCCGAGGAGACGCTGATGATGAGCCAGCTCGCCAAGCTGGAGAAGGCGTATGCCGAGGAGGCGATCTCCGAGCGCGAGGTGCTGGACAAGCGCGCCGCGCTGCTGTCGCTGCGCACGAAGATGGACGACGTGCAGAACTCCATCCCGACGACCTACGCGGAACTCGGCGAATCCTCCGCCCGCCAGCGCGAAGTATGGACGCGCACGATGGAGGAAACGAAGGAACAGGCCGCCAAGCTGCGGCTGGAGCTCGCCAAGGCGAACGAGAACCTGACGGCCTACAGCGACAAGCAGTCGCGCGAGGAGGTTCGCGCGCCGATGGACGGCATCGTCAACAAGCTGTTCTTCCAGACGGTCGGCGGCGTCATCCGCGCGGGCGAACCGGTCGCGGAGATCGTGCCGATCGACAAGACGGTGATGGTGGAGGCGCGCGTCGCCCCGCGCGACCGCGGAGACGTGTGGCCGGGCCTGCCGGCGACGATCAAGGTGTCCGCCTACGATTCGGCGATCTACGGCGGGCTGGACGGCAAGGTGGTCGACGTGTCCGCCGACGTGATCCAGGATCCGAAGGGCGAGAGCTACTATCGCGTCCGGCTGAAGGCCGATTCGACCCATTTCGGCGAGGGCAGGCCGGTGATCCCGGGCATGACCGCGGAGGTCAACATCAAGGCGGGGCGGCAGACCATCCTCTCCTACATCCTGGGCCCGCTGATCCGCATCAAGGAAGGCGCCCTTCGGGAATGAAATCCTTCACATAGGTAAGGACGGGAATGGTCGCCGGTAGCGCGACGTTCGCCCGCCCTCTACGGCCGGGCCGATCGTTTGTAGCGAACCGGGCCGGAACGAAGGGCGGGTGGACATCAGTGACTGAGTTGGAGCGAAGGGGCGACGCCGGCCGATCGTCCTTTCTCCTGGGCGGCGGCGAGCTGGGCGACCTGATCGCGCGTCACGACTGGGCACGCACCGCGATCGGCCCCATCGAGGGCTGGCCGGTCGCGATGAAGACGATGCTGGCCTTCGTCCTGCGCTCCCCCGTGCCGATCGTCACGCTGTGGGGGGACAGCGGCGTGATGATCTACAACGACGCCTATCGCGCCTTCGCGGGCGGGCGGCACCCGTCGATCCTGGGCACCAACGTGCTGGAGGGCTGGCACGAGGTCGCCGACTTCAACGCCAACGTCATGCAGAAGGTGTACCGCGAGGGCGGCACCCTGTCCTACCAGGACCAGGAGTTGACGCTGGTGCGCGACGGCACGCCGCGCGTGCTGTGGACCGATCTCGAATATTCCCCCGCCTTCGACGAAAGGGGCACGCCGCTGGGCGTGGTCGCCGTGGTGATCGAGACGACGCAGAAGGTGCTCGCCAGCCGCCGGCTGCAGGACGACCGCAACCGGCTGTGGACCATTTCGCGCGATCTCCTGCTGGTGTGCACGACGGAGGGGACGATCACCGCGGTGAACCCGTCCGCCACGCGGATGCTGGGGTGGGCCGAGAGCGAGATGGTCGGCCGCAACCTCATCGAGTTCCTCCACCCCGACGACCTCGCCGCCACCGCCGCGGAGCTCGACCGGCTCGACCAGGGCGAGACGACCCTGGCGTTCGAGAACCGCTATCGCACCCGCGCGGGCGACTATCGCCTGCTCGCCTGGACGGCGGTGCCGGAGGCGGGGCGGGTCCACGCCGTCGGCCGCGACATCACGGAGGAGCGGCGGATCGCGCGCGACCGCGACCGCATCTGGAACCTGTCGCCGGTCCTGAAGGTGGTGACGGACACCAGCGGCCACATCACCGACATCAACCCGTCGTGGACGCGCCGGCTGGGCTGGACGCGCGAGGAGACGCTGGGCCGCCGCACCACCGACTTCATGCTGGACGACGAGCAGCAGTGGAGCGGCCGCGTCGCCACGCTGCGCTCCGGCCGGCCCCTGCTCGACTATCGCACCACGCTGGTCGCCCGGGACGGCCACCACGTCGTCGTGCAATGGACGACAGTGCCGGAGAGCGACACCTTCTACGGCTTCGGCCGCGACGTGACCGCGGAGATCGAGGCCGCGGACGCGCTGGCGGAGACCGAGGCGGCGCTGCGCCAGTCGCAGAAGATGGAGGCGGTCGGCCAGCTGACCGGCGGCATCGCGCACGATTTCAACAACCTGCTGCAAGGTATCACCGGCAGCCTGGAGATCGTCCAGCGGCGCGTGGCGCAGGGGCGGGTCGACGATCTCGACCGCTTCATCACCGGCGCCTCCACTGCGGCGAGCCGCGCCGCGGCGCTCACGCACCGCCTGCTCGCCTTCTCGCGCCGCCAGCCGCTCGATCCCCGGCCGGTGCGCGGCAACGCGCTGGTCGCGTCGATGGAGGACCTGATCCGCCGCTCCATCGGCGAGCGGATCGAGCTGGAGCTGGTGCTGGCGGGCGGGTTGTGGATCACGCGCTGCGATCCCAACCAGCTGGAAAGCGCGATCCTCAACCTCGCCATCAACGCGCGCGACGCGATGCCGGACGGCGGCAAGCTGACGATCGAGACGTGCAACGCGCACCTCGACCGTGCCTATGTCGCGCGGCAGCGGGGAATCAAGCCGGGCCAGTATATCTGCATCGCCGTCAGCGACACCGGCATCGGCATGGACGCGGACACCATCGCCAAGGCGTTCGAGCCGTTCTTCACCACCAAGCCGATTGGCCAGGGGACGGGACTGGGCCTGTCGATGATCTACGGCTTCGCGCAGCAGTCCGAGGGCTATGCGAAGATCTACAGCGAGCCGGGCCAGGGCACGACGGTGAAGCTGTACCTGCCGCGCCACCGCGGCGCCGCGGACGAGGAGGAGCCGCTGCCGCAGATCGGCCCGGCGCACCTCGCCGAGGAAGGCGAGGTGGTGCTGGTGGTCGAGGACGAGGCGGTCGTGCGCGGGTTGATCCTCGAAGAGCTGCACGAGCTGGGCTATTCCGCGATCGAGGCGTCGGACGGGCCGGCGGGGCTCGAGATGCTGCGATCGACGCGGCGGATCGACCTGCTCATCACCGACATCGGCCTGCCCGGCCTCAACGGCCGGCAACTCGCCGACGCCGCGCGCGAACTGCGCCCGGCGCTGCGCGTCCTGTTCATGACGGGATATGCGGAGAATGCGGCCATGGCCTCCGGCTTCCTCGAACCGGGCATGGAGATGATTACCAAGCCCTTCGCGATGGAGGCGCTGGCGACGCGCATCCGCGCGATGCTGGCCGACCCCGCGGCGACGGGCTGAGGCTCAATCCTCCACGATGCGGCTGTCGGCGCGGGTGTCGCGCATGCGCAGGTAGACGACCAGCGACACGGCGATCATCGCCGTCACGTACCAGTAGAAGCCGCGCTCCCACCCCGCCTTCTTGAAGCTGAGCGCCACATATTCCGCTGTCCCGCCGAATAGCGTGTTGGCCAGCGCATAGGGCAGCGCGACTCCCAGCGCCCGGATGTGCGCCGGGAACAGCTCCGCCTTCACCACCGCGTTGATCGACGTGTAGCCGGTGACGATCACCAGCCCGCCCATCACGAGCAGGAACGCCGTCACCGGATCGCGCGTCGTCTCCAGCGTGGCGAACAGCGGATAGGTGAAGAGGACGCCCAGCACGCCGAAGCCGATCAGCAGCGGCTTCCTGCCGATCCGATCGCTGAGCGCACCCGCGATCGGCTGGAGCAGCATGAAGACGAACAGCGTCGCGCCGTTGATCCGCGACGCCACCTCGCGCCCGAAGCCGGCGGTGTTGACCAGGAATTTCTGCATGTAGATCGAGTAGGCGTAGAAGGCGAGCGTGCCCCCCGCGGTCAGCAGCATCACCACCGCCGCCTCGCGCGGGTGGTGGCGGAACAGCGCCAGCGCGCCCGATTTCGGCGCGTCGGCGGCCCGCGCGTTCTCGAAGCTCTTCGTCTCGGCCAGGCCCCGGCGGATAAAGAAGACGACGATCGCCAGCGCGGCGCCGATCGCGAAGGGGATGCGCCATCCCCACGCCTCCAGCGCCGCCTCGCTCATCGACGCCTGGAGCGCCAGCAGCACGCCGATCGCGACGAGCTGCCCGCCGATCAGCGTGACGTACTGGAAGGAGGAGAAGAAGCCGCGCCGGTTCCGGCCGGCCATTTCCGACAGATAGGTCGCGCTGGCGCCGTATTCGCCGCCGACCGACAGCCCCTGCATCAGCCGCGCGAGGACGAGAAGCGCAGGCGCGAGCAGCCCCACGCTCTCGTAGGTCGGTGCGATGGCGATCAGCAGCGATCCCGCGCACATCAGCGTGACGGAGAGCGCGAGCCCGCTCTTGCGCCCCTTGCGGTCGGCATAGACGCCCATGATCCACGCGCCGAGCGGGCGCATGAAGAACCCCACGGCGAACACCGCCGCCGCGCCCAGCAGTCGGGCGGTCGGATCGTCGGAGGGGAAGAAATGCGGCGCGAAATAGAGCGTGAAGGCGGCGTAGGCGTACCAGTCGTACCATTCGACCAGATTGCCCGTCGATCCGCCGACGATCGCCTTCAGCCGCTCACGCGTGGCATGGCGGGCGCCGTCGTCCATGCCGCCCCCTTCCGTCGGTTACGGCTTGGCGGGCGGGGTGACGGCCAGTGCCTTGTCGTCCTTCGCCGCGGGATCGACCGAGGGCGCGCCGCTGGCGGGGGTGCCCAGGTTGCCGATGTCGCCGGTGTTGGCATCCGATCCGCTGGCGACGTTGGCGGTCGCCTCCGCCACGTTGCCGCCCGCGTCCGCACCGGGCGCCGCGCCGGCGGCGGGGGGCGGCGGCAGCGGCAGGTTCGATCCCTGCTGGTTCAGGTACAGGATCACGTTGGCGCGGTCCTGCGGGTTGGAGAGGCCGGCGAAGGTCATCTTCGTGCCGTTGGCGAACTTGCGCGGGCTGGTCAGCCAGGCGTTCATCGCGTCCCAGGTCCAGGTGCCGCCCACCGCCTTCAGCGCGTCGGAGAAGGCGAAGCCGCCCTTCCCCTGTGCGATCGCCTCGCCCATGGTGCCGTACAGGTTCGGGCCGACGCCGTTGGCCCCGCCCTGGTTGATCGTGTGACAGGCGGCGCACTTCTTGAACACCTCGGCGCCCTTCGCCGCGTCCGCGGTGGGCAGCAGCGCCGCGATCGGCACCGCCGCCGCCTCGCCGCCACCGGCCTCCTCCGCCGCCTCGATCGCGTAGCCCGGCTTCTCCGGCGCCTCGCCGTGGAAGAGCATCCCGCCCACGATCGACAGCCCCAGCGCGGCACCGCAGCCGGCCAGCACCCAGCCAGCAATCGTGTTGTTCCGATCGTCCATGTCGCGCAACCGCCCCTGATTTGTCGCATGGTCCATAGAAAAGCGCTTCCGGCTCCGCAAGCACTCGCCTAACCGCGGGCGCGCCGATGGAGAACTTCGCCGCCCCCGCCCGCCCGATCGTCGACCGCATGGTCGCTGCCGCCGCCGCCGATCCCGCCCGCGCTGTCGCCTTCCAGGGCGCGCCCGGCGCCAACAGCCACGTCGCGGTGACCGAGGCGTTTCCCGACGCGCTGGCGCTCCCGTGCTTCAGCTTCGAGGACGCGATCGACGCGGTGAAGGACGGCCGCGCCGATTGCGCGATTATCCCGATCGAGAACTCGCTCCACGGCCGCGTCGCCGACATCCATTTCCTGTTGCCCGAATCGGGGCTCGTCATCACCGGCGAGCATTTCCTCGCCATCCGCCACGCGCTGATGGCCACCGGCCCGCGCGAGGCCGTTCGCCGGGCGATGAGCCATCCGCAGGCGCTGGGCCAGTGCCGCCACTGGCTGAAGGCGCACGGCATCGCCCCCGTCGCCTACCCCGACACCGCGGGCGCCGCGGCGATGGTGGCGGAGCTGCGCGACCCGGCGATCGCGGCGCTGGCCCCCCCGGGCGCCGCCGCGATCTACGGCCTGCACCTGCTGGCTACCGACATCGCCGACGCGGACCACAACACGACACGCTTTGTCGTGCTGGCGCGTGGCGGAAAGCCGGCGGCGGGCGACGGCCCGTGGATGACGACGCTGACGTTCGAGGTGAGGAACGTGCCCGCCGCGCTCTACAAGGCGATGGGCGGCTTCGCGACCAACGGCGTCAACATGACCAAGCTGGAAAGCTACCAGCGCAACGGCAGCTTCGCCGCGACCGAGTTCTTCGCCGACGTGGAGGGGAAGCCCGGCGACGCGGGGCTGGACCGCGCGCTGGAGGAGCTGGGCTTCCACTCGAAGTGGGTGCGCGTGCTCGGCACCTATCGCCAGGCGCGCAAACGCGGCTAAGCTCGCGGCCGTTCGCCCCCGGGGGCCGCGCAGCGGCGTCCCGAAGGGCAGGTGGTTCGAGACGGGGCGTCGACGGAGCTCAGCCCCTCCTCACCACGAACGGAGGGGGAAATGATGAAGAAGCTGGTTGGAACGTTCCTCGTCGCGCTGCTGGCCACCACCGCCATCGCACAGGAGGCGCCTCGTGCGCCCAAGCGGCCGTTCCAGGTGACCAGCCCCAACGGCGCGCGCGAGGACGCCTATTACTGGCTGCGCGACGACACGCGTAAGAACGCGGACATGCTGGCCTATCTGAAGGCGGAGAACGCCTATGCCGACGCCGTGCTGAAGCCGCTGCAGCCGCTGGAAAAGCGCCTGTACGACGAGGCGCTGGGCCATCTGAAACAGGACGACAGCACCGTTCCGTACCGCGACAACGGCTATTGGTACCAGACCAGGTTCGCGACCGGCGCCGATTACCCCGTGGTGGTGCGCCGCAAGGGCACGCAGACCGCGCCCGAGCAGGTGATCTTCGACCAGCCGAGGATGGCGAACGGTCACAATTTCTTCGCCATCGGCGATTGGTCGGTCAGCCCGGACAACCGCCTGGTCGCCTGGACCGAGGATCTGGTCGGCCGGCGCCAGTTCGTGCTGAAGGTGAAGGACCTTTCCACCGGCCGCCTCCTCGCCGACCGGGTCGGGAACGTGGAGGGCGACATCGTCTGGGCGGGCGACAACCGCACGGTCCTGTACGTCGAAAAGGACCCGGTGACGCTGCTGTCGAAGCGGGTGAAGGCGCACGTGCTCGGCACCCCTGCCGCCGCCGACCGGCTGGTCTACGAGGAGAAGGACGACAGCTTCTATCTCGGCGTCGCGCGCACCAGCGACCGCCGCTACGTCTGCGTCGTCGCGCAGAGCACCGTCAGCGACGAGCAGCGCTGCGCCCCTGCGCTCCAGCCCACCCGCTTCGCCGTCGTGGCGCCTCGCGCGCGCGAGTTCCGCTACAATGCCGACCACATGGGCGGGCGCTGGATCATCCGCACCAACCGCGGCGGCGCGACGAACTACAAGCTGGTCACCGTCGCCGATGCGCAGGCGGCGCGCGGCCCCGCGGCGTGGCGCGACCTGGTGCCGGCGAGCGCGACGACCTTCATCGAGAACTTCCAGCCCTTCGCCGGCTTCACCGCGGTGGAGCAGCGCAGCGGCGGCAACAAGCGTATCCGCCTGCTGACCGACAAGGGCAAGTGGGTGCCGGTGACGGGCGAGGAGCCCGCCTTCACCATGGCGCTGTCGACCAACGAGGAAGCGAACACGCCCTGGGTGCGCTACACCTATTCCTCGCTGGTGACGCCGACCACTACGTTCGAGGTGAACGCGCAGACCGGCCAGCACCGCACGCTGAAGGTCGCGCCGGTGCCCGGCTACACCAAGGCGGATTACGTCACCGAGCGGGTGTGGGCGACCGCGCGCGACGGGACAAAGGTGCCGGTGTCGCTGGTCCATCGCAAGGACGTGGCGCGCGACGGCACCGCACCGCTGTTCCAATATGCCTATGGCAGTTACGGCGTCTCCAGCGACCCGCAGTTCCAGGCGGGGCTGCTGCCGCTGCTGGACCGCGGAATGGTGTACGCCATCGCGCACATCCGCGGCGGGCAGGAAATGGGCCGGCAATGGTATGACGACGGCCACCTGCTGAAGAAGAAGAACAGCTTCACCGATTTCGTCGATGTAACCCGTTATCTCGTCGCGCAGAAGTACGCCGCGCCTGGCCGGGTGGCGGCGATGGGCGGCAGCGCCGGCGGGCTGCTGATGGGCGGCGTCGCGAACATGGCGCCGCAGGATTACGCGCTGATCGTCGCGCAGGTGCCGTTCGTCGATGTGGTCACCACCATGCTCGACGCGTCGATCCCGCTGACCACCAACGAATATGACGAATGGGGCAACCCGGCACAAAAGGCCTATTACGACTATATGCTCAGCTACTCGCCCTACGACAACGTCGCGGCGAAGCGCTATCCGGCGATGTACGTCGGCACCGGGCTGTTCGACAGCCAGGTGCAATACTTCGAGCCGGCCAAGTGGGTCGCCCGCCTGCGCGAGATGAAGACGGACAAGAATCCGCTCGTCTTCCGCGTCAACATGGAGGCCGGGCATGGCGGCAAGTCGGGCCGGTACGAGCGCTACCGCCAGAATGCGGAATGGCAGGCGTTCATGCTGCAGCAGTTGAAAGTGGCGGAATAGGCTCCGGCCGCCTCCATACCCGTGCTCCCGCGCAGGCGCGAGCACTGAAGAAGATTCAGTGTCGCTCCGCCCACCACGTCAGCAGCGTGTGCGCGATGGCGTAGGGCGGCGGCGCGATGAACGGGCCGTCGCCGCCGGCCAGCACCGCGCGGACATCGTCGCGCGTTACCCAGATCGCGTCCTCCAACTCGTGCTCGTCCAGCGTGATCGCGTCGTGCGTGGCGGTCGCGACGCAGGCGACCATCAGCTGCGAGGGGAAGGGCCAGGGCTGGCTAGCGACGTAGCGCACGTCCGTGACCGCCACGCCCGCCTCCTCGCCGATCTCGCGCGCCACCGCCTCCTCGATCGATTCCCCCGGCTCGACGAAGCCCGCCAGCGCGGAATAGCGCCCCGCCGGCCACGACGGCTGGCGCCCGAGCAGCGCGCGCCCGTCGTGCTCGGCGATCATGATGACGACGGGGTCGACGCGCGGGAAATGCTCGGCTCGGCACGACGGGCAGCGGCGCCCCCAGCCGGCGCGGAACATCGCCGTGGCGGTGCCGCAGTTGGCGCAGAAGCCGTGCCGCGCGTGCCAGTCGAGCAGCGCGCGCGCGGTGGCGAAGGTCGCGGCCTCGCCGGGGCGCAGCTGGTCCAGCACGCGGAACAGGTTGGGCGACCGGAACGCGGGCGGTGCGGCGGCACCGGGAACGAAGGCGGCGAACCGCGCCTTGCCCTCGTCGAGGCCCAGCAGGACGAACTCGGCCTCGTCGGGCGCCTCGGTCAGCATCGTCCAGCCGAGGCGGCCGTCGTCGGTCACTTCCGGCTCGAACTCGTGCAGCCGGAGCAGTCGCGACTGCCAATTGCCCATCGCCGCGGCCAGCGCCTCCTCGTCGTGGCGCAGCCGGTCGGCGCGGTCGAGCAGCCCGCCGGTGAAGCCCGGCGCCGTCACTTCCCGTGCAGCCGCGCCGCGTCGGCGGCCAGCGCCTGTGCGACCTCCGCGCGCAGCGGATAGACGCCGTACGGGAAGAAGTTGACCATCACCACGCCGCGCACCCGGCGGTTGGGATCGACGAAGGCGAAGGTGTTCGCCGCCCCGTCCCAGCCGTAGGTGCCGCGTCCGGCCGCGGGCGAATCGGTGAGCGTCACGAAGCCGCCCGCGCCGAACCC
Source organism: Sphingomonas corticis (assembly GCF_012035195.1). GTDB lineage: Bacteria > Pseudomonadota > Alphaproteobacteria > Sphingomonadales > Sphingomonadaceae > Sphingomonas > Sphingomonas corticis. The sequence goes on along the minus strand of NZ_JAAVJH010000004.1, from coordinate 6,369 downwards.
CATCGGGGCGGCGGGCAGCTGGTCCAGTTTGAACGTCACGCCCGCGGGAAGCAGGTTCGACATCGCCAGCGCCGCCGTCTCCGGCCTCATCAAGCGCGCCTGCCCCAGCGCGCCGCGGTTCTGCAGCATGTGCAGGAACCGGTCGTAGTCGCGCGCGGAGGAGACGAGGCCCGCCCCGCCGTAGGGGAAGGCGGGCTTGCGCAGGTAGACCGAGGTCGCGGCCGGATCGAGCGGCACCCGCGTCGCGCCCGCGATGGCGTAGTTGGTCGCGAACCGGCCGACGTCGGCGGCGGGCACCTGCCAGAAGGTGGAGGTCATGCCCAGCGGATCGAGGATCCGCGCCTTCACGAAGGCGTCGAACGGCATCCCGCTCGCCTTCTCGATCACCGCGCCCATCACGTCGAGCCCGATCGAATAATGCCATTTCGTGCCCGGCTGGTTCACCAGCGGCGCCTTCGCCACCGCCTCGGCGAAGGCGGCCAGCGAAGTCGGCCGCGTGCGGCTGGCCGGCCCCTCCATCGCGACGTTCACCTGCCCGGGCAGCAGGCCGAGCCGCTCGTATTCCTGCAGCAGCGGCCCCTTTGCGCTGATGTTGTAGCCCAGGCCCGAGGTGTGCGTCAGCAGCTGGCGGATCGTGATCTCGCGCGTCGCCGGCACGCTGTCGAGCGACGTGTCGGGCTGCGTGAGCACGCGCATCGTCTTGAAGGCGGGGAAGTATTTGGACAGCGGATCATCGAGCGCGATCTTCCCGTCCTCCACCAGCAGCATCGCGGCGATGCCGGTGACGGGCTTCGTCATCGAGTAGACGCGCCACAGCGAGTTCGCATCGGCGCGCGCGCCGCCGTCGGCGATCGTGCCCGCGGACACGAAGACGGTCGGCGCGTCGGCCACGCCGAAGGCCCCGACGATCCCCGGCATCTTCTTCTGCGCGACATAGCCGTCGAACAGCGCCTGCGTGGCGGCGAGCGGCTGGGCCGCGGCCGGCGCGGGCCGGGGAGCGGGCGCGGCCTGCTGCGCCATCCCCGCCGCCATGGGCGACGCAACCAGCGCGCCGGCGATACCGAAGGCAAGCAACCGCTTCATCCCGCTCTCTCCCTCATCATCCGGACCGCCTTCAGGAACAGGGTGGGCAGCCCGGCCGCGTCCAGCCGCGCCACCGGCCACCACTCGCCCCCGTCGACGTCCACGGCGTGATGATCGCGCGCGACGGCGAGCGCAAGGTCGATCGTGAAATGGGTGAAGCCGTGCTCGACCCGTGTGTTCAGCAGCAGCCAGTCGGCCGCCGCCGGCGCGCCCGCCAGCCCCGGCGGAGCGTCTGCCCAGGGCCCGGTGGGCAGCGCGCGCATTCCGCCCAGCAGACCCTCCTCCGGCCGTCTCACCAGCAGCACCTCGCCGCCGCGCTCCAGCCAGAACAGCGTGCCGTACCGGTGCGGACGCGCCGCCTTCGGCTTCTTCGCCGGGAACGCCTCCGGCGCGCCGGTCGCGCGCGCCTCGCACCCGCTCGCGATCGGGCAGAGCAGGCATTGCGGGCGCCTGGGCCGGCAGATCGCCGAGCCGAGGTCCATCATCGCCTGCGCGAAGTCGCCGGCCCTCGCGTCCGGCGTGATCGCGCCGGTGGCGGCGCGGATGGCGGCCTTGCCCGATGTCGCGAACAGCCGCGCCACGACGCGCTCCACATTGGCGTCGACCACCACCGCGCGCCGGCCGAACGCGATCGCCGCCACCGCCGCGGCGGTATAGTCGCCGAAGCCGGGCAGCGCGCGCAGCACGGCCTCCGTATCGGGCAGCCGCCCGCCGTGATCCGCCGCGATCACCCGCGCGGCCTTCAACAGGTTGCGCGCGCGGGCGTAATAGCCGAGCCCGGCCCACTGCCCCATCACGTCCGCCTCGTCCGCGGCGGCCAGCGCGTCGAAGGTGGGCCAGCGCGCCACCCACGCCTCGAACCGCGGCCGGACCGTGGCGACGGTCGTCTGCTGCAGCATCACCTCGGACAGCCACACGCGGTACGGGTCCGGCGCTTCCCCCGGCCGCGCCCGCCACGGCAGGTCGCGGCGATGGCGATCGTACCAGTCGAGCAGAAGAGGCGCGATCCGGCGCTTGGCGTCCATGCCCCGGCTATGGCATGAGCGCGGCGATGAGCAAGCGCGTGCGCGCCCCCAAGGAAGAGCCGGAGCGGCAGAATCGCTCGCGCGCGGTCGCCGATCTCCTGCCGGCGGTCGGCGGCGCGGCGTTCCGGCGCTTCGGTTTCGTGCAGTCCGCCGTGGTGACGCGCTGGCCGGAGATCGTCGGCGAGCGGCTGGCGGCGGTCAGTATACCCGAATCGATCCGCTTTCCCGCGGGCAAGAAGGAGGGCGGCACGCTGTCGCTCACCGTGCGCGGCGCGCACGCCGCGATGATGAGCCACGTGACGCCGGAGATCATGGAGCGGGTGAACCGCTTCTTCGGCTATGCCGCGGTGGCGAAGGTGGCGATCCGCCAGGGCGAGGTGACGCCGCGCGCGCCGCGTCGCGCGCCCCCCTCGCTGGCGCCCGCGCCGGTGGATCTGGGCCGCAGCCTGAAGACGATCGCCGATCCCGAACTGAAGGCGGTGCTGGAGGCGCTGGCCTCCGGCGTCGCCGCCCCGCCCGCGCCGCCACCCGTCCTGCCGAAGGTCCGATGATCCGTCTCCTGTCCCTTCTCGCGCTCCTGCTCGCCGTTCCTGCCGCCTCCCAGCCCGCGGCGCGGCCGTGGACCGCGGTCGCGCGGCCGGTGGCGTCGGGCAGCTACCTGATCGGCAATCCCGCGGCGAAGGTGCGGCTGGTCGAGTACCTCAGCTACACCTGCCCGCATTGCGCGCACTTCCTCTCCGAGGGCGGCGCGACGCTGAAGGCGATGGTTCGGTCGGGCTCGCTCAGCATCGAGGTGCGCAACCAGGTGCACGACCGCGTCGATCTCGCCGCCGCCACGCTCGCGCGCTGTGCCGGTCCCGCCGCCTTCCCCGCGGTGCACGACGCGCTGTTCGCGCAGCAGGAGGCGTGGCTGCAACGTGCGATGTACTGGGACCAGGCGAACGCCTCCCGTCTCGCGCTTTATCCCGAACTGGCCAAGCTGCGCGCGGTGGCGGACGGCGCCGGGCTGACCGACATCGCCCGCGCAGCCGGGGTCAACGCCGCCGCGATCGACGCCTGCTTCGCCAAGGACGTGTTCGCCGCGAAGACGCTGGCGGTGTCCAACGCCACGTCCAAGGTGCGCGGCACGCCCGCGTTCGAGATCAACGGCCGGCTGGTGGAGAATGTCGACTGGGCCGCGCTCCAGCCGATGCTCCGCGCCGCCGGCGCCAAGTGAGGATATGATCGTGAAGACACTCGCCGCCGCCCTCCTTCCCCTCGTGCTGCTCGCCGGCTGCGGCGGGGGCGGGAACGAGGCGCCGACCGCGCCCGCCAACTCGGTCGCCGCCGTGGCCGCGCCCGCCGGGCAGGACTGGTCGCAGACCGTCAGCACGACGGAGGGCGGCGGCTATGTGATGGGCAATCCGGACGCGCCGCTGAAGCTGCTGGAATGGGGATCGCGGCTGTGCCCGACGTGCGGCGCCTTCGCCAACGCCGGCATGCGCCCGCTGATCGACAATTACGTGAAGTCGGGCAAGGTGTCGTACGAGTTCCGCGAGTTCCTGGTCCACGGCGCACCCGATTTCGCGCCCGCGCTGATCGGCCGCTGCGCCGGCACCCAGCCCTTCTTCCCCATGCTGGAGGAGATGTTCGCGGCGCAGCCGACCGTCCTGCCGAAGATGGAGGATGCCGGCCAGTTCCAGCAGACGATCCAGGACCAGCCCCCCGGCCGGCAGTTCACCGCCTGGGCCGAGAAGCTGGGCTTCATCGACTTCGCCAAGCAGCGCGGCCTGCCCGAGGCGCAGGTGCGCGCCTGCCTGACCGACCAGAAGGCGATCGACGCGCTGGTGAAGTACATGGACGACGGCGCGAAGGCCGGCGTCACCGGCACGCCCAGCTTCTTCCTGAACGGCAAGAAGCTCGACGCGGTGTCGTGGCAGCAGGTGGAGCAGGCGCTGAAGAACGCCGGCGCCTGATCCCCCATCGGCCGGGCGGGGGGCGATGCGGATCAAGCGGCTCCGGCTGACGGGGTTCAAGAGCTTCGTCGACCCGTCGGACCTGCGCATCGAGGCGGGGCTGACGGGCGTCGTCGGCCCCAACGGCTGCGGCAAGTCCAACCTGCTGGAGGCGCTGCGCTGGACAATGGGCGAGAACAGCCCGAAGTCGATGCGCGGCGCCGGCATGGAGGACGTGATCTTCGCCGGCACCGCGACACGCCCCCCGCGCGATTTCGCCGAAGTGTCGATCCTGGCCGAGGATGCCGAGGCGCAGGAGGTGGAGGTCGTCCGCCGGATCGAGCGCGGCGCGGGCTCCGCCTATCGCATCGACGGCCGCGACGTGCGCGCGCGCGACGTGCAATTGCTGTTCGCCGACGCCGCCACCGGCGCGCATTCCCCCGCACTCGTCTCGCAGAACCGCATCGGCGCGGTCATCGCGGCGAAACCCGCCGAACGACGGCAGATGCTGGAGGAAGCGGCGGGGATCGCCGGCCTCCACGTCCGCCGCAAGGAGGCGGAGACGCGGCTGCGCGCGACGGAGGCGAATCTGGCGCGGCTGGACGAGGTGATGGCCGACGCCGAACAGCGCGCATCGGCGCTGCGGCGGCAGGCGCGGCAGGCCGAGCGCTACCGCGCGCTGTCCGACCAGATCCGCGTGGCGGAGGCGCGAATGATCTTCGCCCGCTGGCGCGACGCGGCGCAGGCGGCGGAGGCGGCCAAGGCGGAGGCCGCCGCGGCGGAGGCGGCGGTCGCGGCGGCCGGCGCAGCCGAGGCGGACACGCTGGCCGCGCAGCGCGCCGCCGCGGGGCAGCTCGCCACCGCGCGCGCCGCCGCCCTCGCCGCCCGCGACGCGGCGACCGACGCCGGCCACCAGCTGACCCGCACGCGCGAGCAGCGCCACGGCCTCCAGCGCCGGCTGACGGAGATGGAGGCGACCGCGCGCCGGCTGGCCGAGGATCGCGCGCGCGAGGATGCGCTGGCGCAGGACGCCGCGGACGCGCTCGCGCGGCTGGCCGAGGAAGCGCGCGCGCTCGACCGCGACATCGCCGCGGCGACGGCGCAGGTGCCCGCACTCGACGCGGCGCTGGCAGGGGCGGAGCGGCACGCGCGCGACATGGAAGTCGCGCTGTCGCAGGCGCTGTCGGCGCAGGCCGCGGAGGCGGCTGAGCGCCGCGTCGCCGAGGCCGCGCACGCCGCCGCCGCCGCCCGCCGCGACCGCGCGCTTCGCGAGGCGGCGGCGGCGGCGCAGGCGCTCGCCGCGCTGGACGACGCCGCAGCGCTGGAGGCGGAGCGCGAGGCGGCGGCGGCGCGGCAGGAGGCGGCGCGAGGCGCCGCGGCGAAGGCGCGCGCCGCACTCGACTGGGCGGAGGCGAGCGAGACGGAAGCCGCCGCCGACCGCGACCCGGCCGAGAGCGCGCGTGCCGCCGCCATCGCCGCGCTGGCGGCGCTGGACGGCGAGGCCGCGGCGCTACGCCGCGCCACCGCGCAGGCGGGCGATCGGCTGCTCGACGCGGTCAGCGCCGATCCCGGCTTCGAGCGGGCGCTGGCGGCAGCGCTGGGCGACGAGCTCGAGACCTCGATCGCCGACTGGCACGGATCGGCCGCGGCGCCGGGCGACCCGCCCGCTCCCGTCGGCACGCTTCCGCTGGCGGCCCGCGTCGCCGCGCCCGCGGCACTGGCGCGGCGGCTGGCGCAGATCTTCCTGGTCGAGGTCGATTCGGACCAGCCGCTCGCGCCCGGCCAGCGGCTGGTGACGCGCGAGGGCGCGGTGCGCCGGTGGGACGGCTATGCCACGCAGGGCGGCGGCGCCGCGGCGGCGGAGCGGCTGGAACGACGCAACCGGCTGGCCGCGCTGGAGGCGGAGCGCCCGGCCGCCGAGGCCGCGGTGGAGGTTGCCACGCAGCGCCGCGCCGCGATCGACGATCGGATTTCCCGTGCGCGTACCGCGGCACAGGGCGCGCGCGCGCTGCTGGCGCAGGGCGAAACCGACATGCGCACCGCGCAACGCGACGAGGACCGCGTCGCCGCGCGGATCGAGCGACTGGCGACGCAGCGCGCCGACATCGCCCGCCGCACCGACCGCGCCGAGGCCGACCTGGCCGAGGCGGCGGGCGAGGTCGCCGCGACGCGCGCGGCGCTGGACGCGCTGCCGGACGGCCGGGCCGCAGCGGCGGAGGCCGCGCGGCTCCAGGCGGAGGCGCAGGCGGCGCGCGCCGCGGTGGCGCTCGCCCGCGCCGTCAGAACCAACCACGACCGCGCGCTAGCCGGCGCGCGGGAACGGAGCG